>CAWAZN010000007.1:0-397684 GCA_963786485.1 uncultured Acidobacteriota bacterium | reverse complement strand
GGGGCGGTAAGCAAAAATCGCGCGGCGATGGAGGTTGCGGACAATTGTGTCGCGCCTACGGCGCTCGCGTCTTGCGGGACCGGGCCCACCCAGCGCTTCCGCGCTGGGCTAAATTGTGGCGCGCCTCCGGCGCTTAAGCGCGACCGCTATAACGGTGAAGTGAAAGCTATTGAGAGTGATCAAGTCTGTGACACCTAAGAGCTGCATAGGCAGGAATGCCTGTGCTACGCAAAACTAGGCCGGAGTGACTTTGGAGCCAACGCGTTCGCCCATTACCACGCGTAATAGATTGCCTTTGGGGAGCATGTTGAACACTACGATGGGCATGCCGTTGTCCATGCAAAGGCTGATGGCGGTGCTGTCCATTACTTTTAAGTTTTGATGGAGGACGTCGCGATAGGTGATGCCTTCGAACATTTTGGCGCTGGCGACCTGTTCGGGATCGGCGTCGTAGATACCGTCGACGCGGGTGGCTTTGAGGATTACGTCGGCTTTGATTTCAATTCCCCGAAGGGCGGCGGCGGTGTCCGTGGAGAAATACGGGTTGCCAGTGCCGGCGGCGAAGATGATGACGCGTTCCTTTTCGAGATGACGGACGGCGCGGCGGCGAATGAATGGTTCGGAAATTTGTTGCATGCTGATGGCGCTCAGGACGCGAGTGAAGACTCCGGCCTTTTCGAGGGAATCCTGCAGAGCGAGGGCGTTGATTACCGTGGCGAGCATGCCCATGTAGTCGCCAGTGGCGCGATCGATTTCGAAGCCTTTTTGGCGTGCGCCACGAAAAATATTTC
Source organism: uncultured Acidobacteriota bacterium (assembly GCA_963786485.1). Lineage (GTDB taxonomy): Bacteria > Acidobacteriota > Terriglobia > Acidiferrales > UBA7541 > Acidiferrum. Next base: position 396,893 of record CAWAZN010000007.1, on the reverse strand, counting down.
CGCCGCCGACCATGATGGCGATTTCCACGCCCAGTTCGTGGACTTCTTTCACTTCGTCGGCGATTTCGCGGATGGTGTCTCCGTGGATACCGAAACCTTGCGGGCCCTGGAAAGATTCGCCGGAGAGTTTTAACAGGATGCGTTGGTAGACGGGTTTACCTTTTTTTGCGGCGTCGGATTTGCTGGCTTTGGAGATTTTGACTTTGTTTTTTTTGAGGGTGATCGTTGCTGCCATGTGGCTCCGATATGTGTGCGTAAGCTTCGAGATTGTAACAAAGAAACGGATGAGTCGGGTATTGCCAGCTTCGGGCGGCGGAGAGATGCGGCCCTGAAGGGCCGCGCTACAAGATCTGGTTGCGAATGATTTTGCGGTACCGCAGGAAAAGCCGCTGGGCTCAGAGGCGGGCGCCCTGCGCTATAGGAGTTTGGGCGCTTCTGAAGAAGTCAGAGACCGCGCTCGCTACACATGGCGCACCTTCCAAATTCATCGAGCGGTAGAGGATCGCAAAGTCGTTGAAGCGCAGCAGAGGTTGTGTACTTTGTTTCGGGCTCGGGCATTTCAGGTTTATATCCGAGATGATGGCAGGTGGCGCACTCGTTGACCCATGTTCGCAGATAGGGAGCCCCAGCCAAAAACGCTTTTAAAGCCTGCGCTTGGTTCGTCACTGTATTCCTGGGCTCGTTTTTGTAGACGCTCCGATTCTGTGAATACCGCAAACCGGCGTCAAGCCGCCCTTCGCGCAAAGCTGCTCAGGGTAAACCGCACTCCAAAGTTAGGCGGGTACTTGGACTGGCTCGGGGCTCGAGCCGGCGGCTACTTCGCCTACTTTGAAGCGGACGAAGCGGCGGATGGCGATGTTTTCGCCAAGTTTGGCGATGGCTTGGGCGATCATTTCGCCGATGGTGACGCTTTCGTCCTTGATGTAGTGCTGCTCGTAGAGGCAGTTTTCTTCGTAGAACTTTTCCATTTTGCCGGTGGTGATTTTTTCCACCACGGCTTCGGGCTTGCCGGTGGCCAGCGCTTGCGCCTTGTAGATTTCCTTTTCCTTGGCGAGCATTTCCGGCGTGACTTCTTCGCGACGGACGTAGCGCGGGTCCAGCGCGGCGATATGCATGGCGATATCGTGCGAAAGCTGGATGAACGCGTCGGTGCGGGCGACGAAATCGGATTCGCAATTCAGTTCGACGAGCACACCAATTTTTCCGCCGGCGTGGATGTAGCTGCCGACGAGGCCTTCGGTCGCTTCGCGAGTGGCTTTCTTGGCGGCCGCGGCTTGGCCTTTTTTTCGCAGGACGCTGATGGCTTTTTCGATGTCGCCATTGGCTTCGACGAGGGCGGCGCGGCAGTCCGCGAAACCGGCGTTGGTGCGCTCGCGCAGCTCTTTGACGAGCTGGGCGGGAATGTTTACGGCTGCTGGTTGTGTGCTCATGTTGTGTGCTCTTCTCGATGATTTAAAAATCGGGCTACGATACCCAGCCCTTGCGGGCTGGGCTAAATTGTGCCGCGCCTCTGGCGCTGGTTTGGTGCTGAACGGCGCGTAAGAGTTTCAGACTCGCACCGCGCAAACCGGTTGCTGGGAATCGCGGACTACACCGTGCACAGACCCGGAAAACACTGTGCGCAGACCTACCACCAGCGACTTCCGGATTGCACCGCGCACCGATCCCCCGTCCGGGGGCAAGCTGAAGTCTGTGCTACAACAGCTGCGCCACCTACTTCGTGGGTTCCGTTGGCGGAACGGTTTCGTGTTGTGGTGCGGCTTCGGCGGCTTCCGCCGCGGGAGGCTCGACTGGAATATCTACGGGCGTTTCTACTACGCCCTCGACGAAGTCGCCTTCCTGCTTCTCGTATTGTTCGTAGGCGCTGGTGTCGACATAATCGACGCCGTCCACCAAAGCTTGATCCTGCGCCGCTTTTTGATCGGCGACCTGGGATTGCTGATAGGTGTTGTGGCCTTCGAGCACCGATTCGGAAATTTTCGAAGTGAAGAGGCGGATGGCGCGCAAAGCGTCATCGTTGCCGGGAATGATCCAGTCCACGACGTCGGGATCGCAGTTAGTGTCCACGACGGAGACGACCGGCACGCCCATGCGGCGCGCTTCTTTCACGGCGATTTCTTCAGCGTTGGAATCGATGACGAACATGGCGTCCGGCAGCGAAGCCATATTCTCGATGCCCTCGAGATTCTGATTGAGGTGCTTCATTTCGCGGCCGAGGCGCGCTTTTTCTTTTTTCGAAAGATCGTTGATGCGTCCATCTTCGTGCATGGCCTTGAGTAATTTCAGGCGCTTGATGGATTTCTGCAGCGTGGCCCAGTTGGTCAGCGTGCCACCCAGCCAGCGGTGATTGACAAAGAACGCACCGCAGCGCTTGGCTTCTTCCGCCACCGCTTCTTGCGCTTGCCGTTTGGTACCGACGAAGAGAACCGTGCGGCCCTGAGCCGATAGGTCGTTCACGAAGCGGCTGGCTTCGCGGAACATTTTCAAAGTTTTTTGCAGATCGATGATGTGAATGCCGTTGCGTTCACCAAAGATGTATTCCTTCATCTTGGGATTCCAGCGACGGGTCTGGTGGCCAAAGTGAACTCCGGCCTCCAGCAACTCTTTCATGGTGATTTCTACTGCCAAGTTTCCTCCTCTAAGGATAGCTGCTTTCGACAGGACGCCTGAAGAAGTCCGCCTCCCCCTACGGGGGCAAACAGAAGGCGGCCGCTGCAAAGGCAAAACCTGAAGAACAACCTATTGCCGGCAGCTTGCCGGCCGTGATCTCAGCGGGTTCCCTTGCGAAATTCCGCTGGAGCTTTGATGGAGCAATTCCTTGCGAAACTGCTCCAAAACTTTTGCGGCGCGAATTGCGCCAAAAACTTGTGTGCCGCGACCTGTGGCACAAAGGAACACAGGCTGAAGCCTGTGCTACCAAAAATTAGCGCTTGGTGAACTGGAAGCGCTTGCGGGCGCCTTTTTGTCCGTACTTCTTGCGCTCTTTCATGCGCGAATCGCGCGTGAGAAAACCGTTGGTGCGCAGAGCGGGGCGAAGCTCCGGGTTGTACTTGGAGATCGCGCGAGAGAGACCCATGCGAACCGCTCCGGCCTGGCCGCCAACGCCGCCGCCGTGCACGGTGCACATGACGTCGACCTGGTCCGAAAGGCTGGTGAACTTGAGCGCCTCAGTGGCGTCATGCTTCCAAGCGTGATTCGGAAAATATTGTTCGGCGGTGCGGCCGTTCACGGTGAACTTGCCGCTGCCGGCGCGAAGAAACACGCGAGCTACCGACTCTTTGCGGCGTCCGGTGCCCATGATCCAAACTTTGGTGCCATGAAGTGGCGAAACAGTGGTGCTCAACGTTCCTCCTCGAAAATCGTTACGCGAAACCGCTGACTGCGGGCTGCGTCAGAAAAACCGTCTGAGGCAGCGAGGCCTATGCGCCCTTGCAGACGCGCAAGCAGAAAATTGGCTAGAGTGGCTGGGAGACTGGTACCGCAGGTTGTAAGACCTACCAGAACAACAATCCCCACTGCTACTACCGTTTCTACTTTGCTGCTGTAGTGCCGCCCTTTGGGGTAGCGTCCCGGGTGATGCCGAAACAGGATGCCGCCCTAAAGGGCGGCGCTACAAAACCGACCAAGCTACATCGATACCGGTTGCGGCTTCTGTCCCGCGTGACGGGCAAGGCCCGCCGCGTCGCGATAGATGCGCAATTTCTTGGCGCGGCGCGCGCGCAGCTTGTTCTTGGGCAACATGCCCAGAACGGCTTCGCGAATCATCCAGTCCGCTTTAATCGGACGGAGGCGCTTGGCGGGGACTTCTTTCAGTCCACCGGGATAGCCGCTATGTGAATAATACATTTTCTGCTCGACTTTGTTGCCGGTCATGCGCATTTTGTCGGCATTGATGACCACGACGTGGTCACCGGAATCCAGGTACGGCGTAAAACTGGCTTTGTCTTTGCCCATCAACATACGGGCGACTTTGGTCGCCAGACGGCCCAAAACCACGTTCGTGGCATCGATCACGAACCAATCTGCGCCCTCTTTTAGGGCTTGCGCTTCGGTTCCCTTGGCTACGTACGTCCTCATTGCAACGGTCACACCTTTCCCTGTAGAGACAAACCGCAAGTTTAGAGTAGCGGGCAGAGGTTGTCAACGGAGTTTAGGTTGTGCTGGTTTGCACTGCTGGGCGAAGGCCCGTGATCCGCGGCTGTCACGCAATATTTGTCATCCGGCGCTGAACAAATTTCGTAATGGGAATCGACGGGGTACGGGGACGAAAAAAATCGTTGACTACAGCAACAAAGGCCAATATCGTAGCCGCAACTTGTGGTCTGTTACGGCCTCCGTAACACTCCACCACAAGGCTCCGCAAGATATTGTCTTCTTAACACTCGTCCCCTGTCGCAAGACAGACAATGTACGCGCATGACTGAGGAGACCGCACATGAAACCCGGCACCCATCTGCTTAGGAATTTAGTGTTGCTTTCGATTGCATTTGCTATTCCCGCTTTTGCGAATGATAAGAAGTCAGCTCCAGCGCCTAAGGCTGCGCCGGCAAGACCGGCAGCGGCGCCCAAGGCGGCGCCAGCGCGACCAGCGACGGCGCCATCGGGCGGGCGTCCGGCAACGGGCGCGACGGGAGGCAGACCCGCTGCAAACACTGCCGGCGGCGCGGGAGCGCGGCCGGGCACGACTGGCGGCGGAAGTACTGGTGGTAGGCCTGGAAGCAACACCAACTCCGCAGGCGGTGGACGGCCGGGAACGAATTCGGCGGCGAATGGTGGGCGCGGCGGAGCGACCAACAATAGTGCTGGCGGACGGCCGGGCACGAACAACGCGTCCGGTGGACGCGGCGGGGCGACGGCCAACAACGGGCGCGGCGGGGCGCAGCGGCGAATAATGGTCGGGGCGGCGCTTCGAACGTAAACAATGGTCGAGGCGGGGCCGCAAACAATGGACGCGGAACGAATGCAGCGGCGCGGCCGGGAGCTACGAAGCTGAGCCCTGGCGCGGGACGCAGCCCGGCGCTGTCGCGCTCGGTGCAGACGCGCTCTGGAAATAACGTGGGCGTTGACCGGCGCGGAAACGTGCGCACGATCCAAGGACACGGAATGACCGTGAACCGCGGTTATAACGGGCACCGCACCGTGGTTACGGAACGTGGCGGTCAGCGCTACGTTAGCAATGGGCGACGTGGCGGATACGCGGAGAGGCCGTATCGGACCGTAGGCGGGCGCGCTTACTATCAGCGGACGTACGTGTATGGCGGACGAAGCTACGCTCGCGTCTACGGGCGGTACCCGTATCGCGGCGGCTACTACTACCGCTACTATCCAACGGCTTACTACCACCCGGTTTACTACGGATGGGCGTATAACCCGTGGCCGGCGCCGGTGGCGTACGGATGGGGTTGGGGCGGTTCGCCGTGGTATGGGTACTATGGAGCCTACTTCCAGCCCTATCCGGTTTACCCGTACGCGTCGCTGTGGCTTGCGGACTATCTGATCGCCGCGAACTTGCAGGCGGCGTATGAAGCCTCAGCGGAGAGCGGAGCCAACGTGACGCCCGAATCTTTGGGTCAAGCTGCTTACGGCGGCGGTTACGAGCCGGCCAGCGATACAGTTACGCCTTCGGCGAAGCTGACTCCGGAGCTGAAACAGCTTATTGCGGACGAAGTGAAAGCAGAGATCGCGGCGGAGAAAGAAGCAGCCGGAAAAACTGCAAGCACCTCAACCGGCGGCGACAGCACGGCGGACGAAAAGCCGGCGGCACTGGATCCTTCGTTCAAGATCTTTGTGGTTTCCACGGATCTGGACGTGAGCACGGATGACGGACAAGACTGCACGCCTGAGCATTGGCGACGTGATTGAACGCATCGACGCTGACGCAGGCTCTGACAACGGCGTACACGTACGCGTGCGCGCGGGCAAGGCCGCGGATTGCAAGGTGGATTCGCAACCGCAGGTGGACCTGAACGATTTACAGGAAATGCACAATCATTTCCGCGAGCAAGTGGATGCGGGTCTCGAAAATCTGGCGAAGAACTCCGGAAAGAACGGACTTCCGAAGGCGCCGGACACGACCACGGTAGGCGGGCAGCCACCGGCTCCCGACCCGACAGCAGCGACTCAACTGCAGCAACAGCAGAAGGACGCGGATCAGGCCGAAGCAGAAGCAAAGCAGGATGCCGCCGCGGCTCCCAACAACTAGATCACTCTATTGCTAGAGGACCGGAACGATGTTGTCTGCACCGGCTTCATCGTTCCGGAGTAAGTCCTGAATGTAGTTTCAAGTTCGATGACAAATCTGCAGTTCGCGCCCCAGCGCAAGAATCTTTGTTACCAACCCTCGGAGGTTTCCCCGTCATGCTTAAGAATCACCGCATTTTTGTAGTAACGGCTGCAGGCTGCGTTGCTCTGCGCTGCAGCCGGAATCGCCGCGCGAGCACAATTGGCGCCGACCGCATCGCTAAGCGACGAACTCATCGCCCAATACAAATTGACGAAGCTTGGCGTGGACTCGACCGGCATCACGGTTACCGACGCTGGAACGGTGCTGATGGTGCAAAAAGGCGGCGTGCTGGGATTTCCGCCGACCGACATGGGTGTATTGCCGACGAAATTTGAGAACGGATCCATCCACTCGCCGAGCCCGGTGCTCACTGGGATGTTCAAACAGAACGTGAGCACGCGATTCTTGACTGCCGGCGAGCGCGTGTATGTGACTAAGCTCGACATCAATATGAAGGCGGCGAAAATTACGTTCTCGCTGGTAGAGTGCGACACCTGCAACGGCGTGCAGAACCCCTCGAACTATAAGGCGGTGCTGACGTTCCAGTTTGCGAAGGGCTCGCTGGAATCCGCGAATCCGGCCGATGTGGAGAACACCATCGCGCAGGTACTGGCTGTCGACAGCGATCCGAACCAAGGCGGTGGTGGCGATCAGGGCGGACAGGATCAGCAAGGCGGACAACAGCAACAGGATCAGGGGCAGCAACAGCAGCAACCGGCGGCAACGGTGAATATTTCGGTGGGGCAGACGCTGGACCAAGTGAAAGCTGCGCTCGGCGAACCACTTAAAACCGTGAATCTGGGCTCGAAACAGATCCTGGTTTACAAGGATCTGAAGGTCACGCTGCTTAAGGGTAAGGTTACGGACGTCGAGTAAATCGCAGCCACACTGCTTGTCCCAGAGATCTTATTTAGACAAATGCTCCTTGCTCTGCGCTGAATCAGGGCGCAGCTTTCGGTTACACTAGTCTCGTTACCGGAATGCTGTCGAGGCGCTTGTGATTCATCGCCAAATCTTCCACAACGAAACGCTGCTGCCCATCGAGAAGTCCCGGCTTTCACCAGGGCAAGCCGGGCTGATTTGCGGCTTTGGATTGTTTACCACGGTGCGCATCGCGGGCGGCGAAGCGTTCGCCTACGAGCGGCACTGGCGGCGACTCGAGAAAGATGCGGCCATTACGCACTTGTCCATGCCGTATACCAGCGCAAAGGTGCGCTTGCATTTGCATGAGGTGATTCGCGGCAATGGCGTGACGGAGGGTTGCGCGCGGATCTACCTGGTCGACAATCGCGTGGGTTATTGGCGCAGCGACGAAGAAGGCGCGCCCGTGGACTTGATCATCACCACCGCGGACATGCCCACGTACCGGAAAACTGCGCGGCTCACACTGCGCGAGCATGGCCGGCACGCCGCGTCTCCCTTGTGCAGCGTCAAGACTATCTCCTGGCTAGACAACGTGTGGCACGTAGGCGAAGCGAGTCGCGCGGGCTTTGATGAAGTGGTGCTACTGAACGAGCGCGGCGAAGTTGCGGAATGCACTTCCGCTAATATTTTTGCGGTGAAGGATGGAAAAGTTTTCTCGCCGCCGTTGAATTCAGGATGCCTGGAAGGCGTAACGCGCGGGATTTTGTTTGAGATTGCTTCCGACGCGGGGATTTCGATGGCGCAGCAGACCTTGCGGCCGGAAGATTTGTATGGCGCGGATGAAGTGTTTATTTCCTCGACGAACCGCAACGTAATCAGCGTGAGCGAAATTGCTGGACATAAAATTGCCAATCCCGCTGGTCCGGTCGCTGCGAAATTAAATGAAATTTTCAGTGCGTACGTAACGGACTACGTGGACCGCAGGGTCACCGCCGCGCGATAAGCTACCGTTTTCGCTCATTTCCCCCCACCAGCACCGCTTAGCTTGGCAAATTCCAACGTTGAAGGCAGCTTCTTACGGTCATCGTTCGCGCTGCGCAGGTTCCGAGTTGCTGATCTCCGCCTGCTGTTCCGAGGAGAGGATTTTTTCCAATAGCGCCAGGTCTGCGCGGAAAACGTTTTCCGAAGTGTGCGGGGACGTCCCTTTGCGCAGTTCCTGGCGCAAGCGAATGACGAGCAGTTCGCGGGTCAGGGCACTCGGAGCGGTGGAATTCAAAATATTGTCGCGCGTGAGTCCGATGAACGATGATTTATCGACCACGGAAACCGTGTCACCATTCAGGTCTGCCGGCAAAGATTTCTCGCTGTTTAAAGTTACACGCAGCGCCGGCTGGCCAGCAGCGTCCGGAATGAATTTCGCGTTAGCTTGCACCTCCCGCCACAGGGCCGAGCCGCTGGGATCCTGCGGTATATCCGGCTGACCATGGAGCATGTCTTCCAGGTTTTTTGCGTAGGTGCGCCGCTGGTCGTTACTGAGCGGCTGATTAAGCACGCCGTCCGCTGAAAACATCATGGCATCGCGCGCTGGATTGAACCGGCCACTGACCACGTAGGCCAACGCGACACCGCCGCCGACGAACGGGTGAAAGACCAGCAACGGAATCTCATACTTCTTCGATTTGAAAACAGAATCCACGACGCCGTGAATCGGCGTGCTGCGCTTTATGCTGCCGGGAATTTGCGGAATCACGAACGCAGTAAACGGAATATCCGGGTGATGGTGCGCGTAACTGACGAAGGATTTAGCGACATGCTTGGGCGTGGCGACGTCCAAGTCCGCGAAGAAACTGCGCGTGGTAGCTTTGGGGTAATAAAAATTTACGACGTTGCGCACGAAGTCCGCGCAATTGCTGGTGACCAGCTTGTAGGCTTGATGGTTGGTGCGGTCGTTGTAAGCCGCGATGAAGGCGTCATCCTGTTCCGGCGTGGTGGCGAGTTGAAAGCCGTAGAGCGTGCGATCAAACGCGGACCCAATCAGCTCATACCAGTCTCCGGGCGGCGTCTGACCTCCGGGACCATCGGGAATCACCTCTTCGAGATATTTTCTTCGATAGGCGTCCCGCATGGCCGCCTCAATCTTGACGTCGGCGATCAGGGGAATATCCTGCGGCCGCTCCACGGCGTAGAGGTAGGGAAGCAGCGGTGTCGCCAGCCAGTCGTAGCCACCCACATGGTGATAGCGGCTTAGAACGGCACCGGATTCGCCGGACCGGCAGCGGCGCAGAACGGTCGGCGATTCCGCGCAAACAGAACTGAGGTATACGGCCGTGTGGCCTGTTCCGGCGAGTTCGCCGTCCAAGGCGTAAGGCTCCTCAAGGAATACGGTGACTTGAGCTCGAGACGGCAAAGGTGCAGCCAGCCATGCGAGCGCGGCAAGCACAGCTATCCTTACTGCGACGAATTGGCGTATCGACCTCATAGACAAATGTTGCCTTAACAGCCGGTAAACTAGGATACGGCTAGGCCATTAGAGACAGCAGATGGCTTGCCCTAATAAGAAACACGGTGAGGTCAGGTGAGTTGCATGCGTCCTGTAAACGACTGATTCGGAGGTAGATAACCAAGAGCGTTGATAAGGATTAGACTGACAGCAGTCGCTTTTCGACGGAAATGCTCCTGGATTGCAGGCGCAGTACTAGAACCCGACTCTTCCAACTCTGATACGTTCCGAATAACCCTGTGGGTCTTGCGTCTCTCTCGCCACGGGATTGATGTACGCCTGCCGGCGCAGATCTTCGAAGGATAGCCCGCCGGTGAACAGGTCGCCGCGCTGGTACTCCATTTTGTCGCCTTTGCCGTTCAGCAGAATCCGCCAGTCAAACTTGGTCAACAGTTTTTTGAGGGGAGTCGTGGGCACACGCACGAAATTATCCGCCGCGGCGCGTTCGGTAAAGATGTTCGTGGTGCAATTGCTGGTGACGGCGTTGTACCACTCGGCATGTTCGTGCAATTCATTGATGCGGTAAATGTACGCGAGGAAAAGCAGGCGAGACCAGTCTGGTCCCGCCGTAGTTCGGTAGAGGTAGACGTCTTCGCCCTGCCGGTGCGCGCCTTTGCGAAAATTGGTGCGCAGCCGCACCAAGTCAGATTCCGGCGCCACGGTGTAAATCAATTCGTAGCTGCGAAAGAAACCGCGCATTGCGGTGTAACGCTCGTGCTCTTCCTTACGCGTTTCGATGGAAAAAGCTACGTGGTCGTGATCGCCGATTTGAAAGCTGGCAATGGGATGAGCGATCCAATTCGAGCCCCAGTAGACAATGAAGATATCGATACCGCGAATTTCGGAGAGCTTGATGTGCTTGTCCGTCCAGGAACAGGTGTAGTCAAACTCAGAGCGGTAATCGCATTGGCGATAGTTGTGAATGGTGACGGAGTCTCCGTCGAGTTCAGCCCAAGCGGTCTGCGCCACATCCGCCTGCCAGATGCGATCGTTGGAGGGTTTGATGCCGCGCCACCAAAGAAATACCACCGCAAACACGGCCAGGCTTGCCAGCACGCGCGGCCACTCGGGCGGTAACAAGAAATAAACCGCAGCCACAGCCAGCAAATAAACGATCGCGGCGGGAATGCGCAATGCCGGAACGGGAAAGTCAAAATAAAGCGCGGCGGCCGCCCAAAGTGTGGCGAGACCGAGAAGTATAGTGATGGCGAGGAAGAACAATTTTTTCAGAGGTCCGGCATTCACGGACGCGCCGAAGAGGGTAGCGCGTCTGGCGCCGGTGGCAAATAGGGTTCTGGAGCGCACGGGATAGTGACCGACACCAACACACCGGAAGCGTCCGACTGGATGTCCAACTCCCCGCCCTGATCACGAACGCGTTCGCTCATGCCCGCCAACCCTACGCCCACGTTCGTCCCGTTGTTACGAAATTGCTGCAGCACTTCGGGAGCGATTCCGCTGCCGAAGTCGCGCACCTGTAGAGACGCCTCGGTAGCGATGGCGCGAATGCTGACTTCGGCACGCGCGCTTTTGGAATGACGATGGATATTCGTCAGGCACTCTTGTAAAACGCGAAAGATGGCCAGTTCCACGGGATGGGGCAGGCGTGGAAAATCTTCGGCGATATCACAGGTAATCTGAATGCCGCTGCGCTGGGCAAATCCTTCGATGTACCAGCGCGCCGCGACGCCCAAGCCGGTTTCGTCCAACAACGGCGGATGCAGCAGGTAAGAGATGGTGCGCGTCTCAGTTATGGCTTGCTCCAGATTCGAACGCGCGCCATCGAGCAGCTCGTCAGAACCCCGCGTGCTGACCAACGCGTCGAGACTCATCTTGCAGGCGGCGAGATACTGCCCGAGGCTGTCGTGCAGTTCGCGGGAAAATTTTCGCCGCTCTTGATCTTGCAGGTGCAGAAGCCTGGTACTCAATTGACGCGCCGCCGCACGGCTTTCCAAGGCAACTTTCTCAGCGCGCTCGCGATCGCCCAATTCCGATTCCAGCCAGCGATAGTAGACATAGAACAGCACCAGCGAAATAACAAAAGCCATCACCAGGATCCACAAAAGGGTGAGATACAGAGCGTTCGATGCGGCACGGCGCGAAACCATCAGGCGTTGCTCATTGGCCAGCATTTCGTGCACTACCGACTCGGCGGAAGCACCTAGAGTGACAATTTGGCGCGTGGTTTCTTTTTGATCTTCGTCGTTACGGGGCCCAAGCTTGCGCTGGTCCACTGCTGCTTGCAGCACAGCACGTCGTTGATTCTCAAGGTCCCGCAGGCGGTTCAAGGCGTCCACCTGGTCGGAATTGTCCGCCATGAGTTGTTCCAGCCGCGCAAATTTTCCGGGAATGCTGGCGAGGGCCGCGTTAAAGGATCGCAGCGCCGGTTCGTCCGCATCCAGCTCAAAGCTGGTGCGGGCGCGGCCGGCTACGGTAAAGGTCGAGCTGATGTCCCCTAGCGCGACTTGCACGTCATAGGTATGGGCGATCCAATGAAGGCTAACGCTTAGCCGCGCAATTACGAAGCCGGCAGCGGTAGTGGCGATGAGCAAAAAAACAATGGCCGAAGCGAACGCTAATTTCGCCTTTTTCCGAGAGTGCATTCTTCACCGAACAGGGACTCGAGCGCTTCGCCTTCGTCAATGTTATCACGCCAATGGCGATGGAATTAAGACTCAACTACGGCGCGGCTCGCTGTGGCGCCAAAATGGGGAGGTGGTTGGGCCTCACATCGGGACGGGTTGATGCAGCGTACGCTGGACCTGCCAACAGGTGGAATATCCGTTGTGGGGAAACAGCGCGTGGACGCAGGTGACGGTTTGCGTGGGATTTTCTGCGTCAATCTGGTATTCCGTTTTATTGCCTTTTTCTGAAATCGCCAGCACACGTGGAGCGGTGAGTGTCTCAAAGGGGTCCGTTGCCGTCGTGTGGCGCATGCGCAGACGCAGCGAAATAAAGTCTCCGGCGTATAGCAGTGCCAGCGCAACTACCGACAAGACGGCGAGGCGCAGCAGGATGGTCTGTGTAGATCGGGTCATGTCGGGCTATGTAAACACAACTTCCCATCGGATGGGATCAAGAGTTTGGAAACTGCCGCGCTGATGAGCGGCATTGGGAGCGGCGCGCAAGCGGAATGAAGTAGCTCTGCGACTTGCCGCCTCATCCAAGTGGCTCGTGTTATCCGCGGTTCGCCGCGGGTACGATAGAGTGTAGTCCTGAACTCGGCAGTATAGAAACCACTGAAAGGCATCACGATAAAATGTTTCAGGCCCATGGTATTCAGGGCGTCGAGTTGGTTTTTCTGCTGTTGCTGCTGTTCATCGTGGTATTCGCGGCGTTGGCGCAAAAGCTAAAAACGCCTTATCCGATCGTGTTGGTGATCGGCGGCCTGCTGCTGGGCTTCGTTCCCGCTATTCCCAAAGTTGCGCTCAATCCTGACCTGGTATTCCTGGTGGTTTTGCCGCCGCTGCTTTATTACGGAGCGTGGCAAACCAGCTGGCGCGACTTCAAATATAACCTGGTCAGTATCCTGTTTTTGGCGTTTGGGTTAGTTGGTTTTACGGTTTTCAGTGTTGCGGAAACGGCACGCTGGATTTTTGCCGGCTTTGATTGGCGTCTAGGATTTGTTCTCGGTGCCGTCGTGGCGACGACGGACGCTATCGCCGCCACGGCCATCGCCAAGCGCGTTGGTCTGCCGCAGCGCGTTGTCGACGTTCTCGAAGGCGAAAGTCTGGTTAACGATGCCACCGGCCTGCTGGCGCTTGAGTTCGGTATCGCTATGGTATGGAACGGCAGTACCCCCACCGTGTCGGATGGCTTTTTCCGCCTCGTGTATCTGATTTTCGTAGGCTTGCTGATCGGTCTGGTCGTCGGAATCGTCGTCGAGTGGTTCGAACACCGCATCGACGATGGGCCGATTGAGATCGTCATAAGCATTCTGGTTCCTTACGCTACGTATCTCGGCGCCAACGCCGCGCGATCCTCAGGGGTCTTGGCCGTCATCGCATGCGGCTTATATCTCAGCCGCCGCAGTTCTCAGTTTTTCTCGCCGACAGTGCGCCTGCAGGGAACGGCCGTTTGGGAATCGCTCACGTTCGTCCTTAATGGTCTGGTGTTCGTATTGATCGGATTGCAGCTGCCGTACGTACTCGCGGGGATCCGCGACTACAGCTTGCGGCAACTGATTTTCTATGGACTTTTCTTCAGTGTGATTGTTATCGTGCTGCGCCTGCTGTGGGTCTATCCCGGCGCCTACCTGGCCTATGCCATCCGCAGAGGAATCTTCGGACAGAAAGAATCGAATCCGTCGGCGCGCAGCCTCTTCGTTCTTGGCTGGGCTGGTATGCGCGGGGTGCTGGCACTTGCGGCAGCTATTTCCCTGCCGGAAGTTTTGCAGGATGGCACGGCCTTCCCGCATCGCAACTTAATTATCTTCATGACCTTCTGCGTAATTCTGGTCACCCTAGTGTTGCAAGGCTTGACTCTGCCGCCGCTGGTCCGCGCGCTGGGCCTCAGCGGCGTCGGCGGCGACCCTCAGGAAGAACAGGACGCTCGTCGCGAAATTCTGGAAACCGCACTCGCCTGGATCGAAGACTCACAGACCGGGGAACGAAAATTGGACGTGGCCATCTACAAGGAATTAAAACGCAACTACACGACGCGACTGGACCACCTGCATGTGCAAGGAGCAGACGAATCGGAAGAAATCCACCGCGAACACGTCGCCTCGCGGCAAAATCGCATTGCCGCCATGCTCGATGTCCTGCGCGTGGAACGCGAAACCGCCGTGCGCCTGCGTAACCAAGGAAAAATCAGCGACGAAGTGATGCGCCAGATCCAATTCGAACTGGACCTCAGCGAGACGAAACTATCGACTGTACGCTGACGTCTTGCGGTTCGTCATGCAAAGGAAGTTGCCACCATGAGAACTGTTTGCAATCGTCACGGTTGCGATACTTTTGTTGTGCTTTTCTATCCAGCGCAATCTCCGCCAGCCCACAGACTGCCGTTCACGGGAAGGCCGCCAAAAGCGGCCCGCCGGCACTTGAAGTAATCGTTCTCGGCTCCGGCGGTCCGCGCGCATTCGGCCGTGCTGGATCAAGCTACGTCGTTTTGCTGGATGGCACTCCGCGCATCCTAGTGGACGCCGGTCCCGGCGCGTTCGTGCGTATCGGAGAATTGCAACTGGATCTATCTCAAGTAGATACCGTTTTGCTTACGCATCTGCATATCGATCACAGCAGCGACCTGCCGGCGTTTTTCAACGCACGCGCGCTGACCAGCGACTCCGCCATCACCTACAAGATCTTCGGACCGGGCGCGAGCGGCCAATTCCCCAAAACTTCTGAATTCGTAAATCTTCTGATCGGCGATCACGGCGCGTTCGCGTATCAGAGGTCGTTCGGTGCGGACGAGACGTTCGACGTCCACGATCTGGCGATAGCACTCGATTCAGCTCAAACCAAAATCGTCGACGACCACGGTTTGTTGATAGAAGAAATCGCCACGCATCACGACGATTGTCCATCCGTCGCTTACCGCATCACTTACAAGAACAAAGTTGTGGTGTTTTCCGGAGACATGGACGCCTCCGCGCTGCCCAATCTGGTGAAGCTCGCCAAAAACGCCGACCTGCTCATCTTCCATTGCGCGGTGCTTGATCCGCCAGGTTCGCCGCCGCAACTTTACGCATTGCACACTCCGCCGAAGAGAATCGGCGAAGCCACCCGGCAAGCCGCGGTGAAAGACTTGCTGCTGAGCCACCTGGCTCCGGACGTTCTCAGCCAGCAATCTGCCGTTCGCGCGTCGATTCGCCGTTCGTATCGTGGACCGATGGCATTTGCCACCGACCGACTGCGTGTGCCGGTTGGAAAATGACTGGCGCTTCACGTTCGCGCGCCAAGACTAAACGCTAAAACTTCAGGAGCAATCCACCCGTGAAAACCACGTTGTTCTGTTGATTGCCATTCAGCGGTTGATCGTATCTCGGCGAGCCCGAGTAAAAATCGCGAACCTCCACGCGAAATCCGATGGGGAACTTCCAGACGCGCAATAGCGTGTGCGTGTCGATTCCACCACCGAACTCGGCCGTTCCGGTGTTGGTACCTTGCACAAAGGCAGGGTCGGCTGGCGGACGTCCTTCCAGAAATCTTGCGTACCCTCCGCCCGCCAGCAGCCACGGTGAAAACCTCCCCCGCGGATTGAATTTCACGCGCACGTGGGGCGTGAGAAATATGTACGCGTACTGGCCGATGAGGTTGGGCGGCGGGTCGCTCAACTTGACATCCCGGGGGGACGCCAGAAAATCGACCCCGCCGTAAACTCCAATATGCTCGCCGGCAAAAATTCGGCGATCGTATTCAGCGCCAAGCGCCACACTGGAGTCGAGCGAAACGCTGCCGGCAAGCGAAGAAAAACTTCTCGCAGGCGTCACGGTTGCGCCGATTACCAAGCCAACGTCATTTTTCTCCTGGCTTTTTGCCGGAAGCGAACACATCCCCGCAATGGCGGCGATCGCCATAAATGCAAAAAGTCTTCTTTGTTTCACCGATTGGGCTCCTGGGTATTCGCAAGATCAGTTCGTCAAGGTTCCCCAATCAGAGCGCCAAACAGCCAAAAGATTACGATTTTTTTTGATTTTCCGCCTGTAGATGCGCAGGGGAAGTAGCCATGATCGTTGCAGGAAATAACTACAATGCGCGAAAGTTCTTAATCCGGGGGTTTGCAGCAGAATTAATCGGAAGGTTGCAATAAATTTGAAATTTTTGGTGGAGCTGATGGGATTCGAACCCACGACCTCCTCGATGCCATCGAGGCGCGCTCCCAACTGCGCCACAGCCCCACCGTTGCACAACGTCGCGTCTTGTGCGTCTGCTCCAGCGACGGTTTCTAATGCTAACATCGAGGCACTCAATTCGTCTATTGGCCGGCGACGCTTTTTGGCGCTAGAGTTTCTTGCCGAGGATTTACGGGGTTTCCTATGAAGACGCTGCGCTCGCTCGTTCGCCTGGTGATCACCGCAACTATAATCATCTGTTTGGCTGAATCCCTTGGCGCACAGTCCCCCGTAAAATTCGCCGCCGAGGTTCCGCTTCTGGATTGCAATGGAATCCCGTGTATCGAAGCGCGCATCGGCGAAGGCAAGCCTCTCCGTATGGGCATCGACAGCGGCGACGTGGATTCCGTGCTGGACAAGGATGTGGCGGAAGCGGCCGGCCTGAAAGAAACGAAGCCCATGCCCGCAGGCGCCCCCGCCGGAATGTTCATGACCGAAATTCCCGCAATCCACGTAGGGGCCGTGACGTTGCGCAACGTCCCCACCCTAGCCTTGTCGCTGGCGCAGATGGTCGCCCAGAAGCAGATGCCCGACGTCTCGGGAACGCTGGCCTACACCGCCTTCAAAGAGCGCCTGTTGCAGATCGATTTCGTGAACCACAAAGTACGCATCTCTGAACCGCTCACGGCGCCCTCGCCATGCGGCGACACGTGCGACAAATTCTCGCTGATCACCTTCGGGAAAAAAGGTCCGCCCATCGTTGTTGCGGAGGGATTCGAAATCAACGGGAAACCCGTCACCGCACAGATCGACACCATGTATACGGGAACCATGCTCATCTACACCGCGTCGATCGACAAATTGAAACTCACCGATGCTGATGTCAATTCCCAGAAATCCGAGAATTTTCCGTTCACGGATGGCGGCGTGGAAATGAAATCGGCCGCAGCGGAAAAGGAAGGCTTTCGTGGAGTCACGCTAGGCGTCAGCGCTCCCATCGTCTACTTCCCCACTCCCGACGTTCACGAACCAGACGGCTTGTTTGACGCCACCGTTGGCCTCGGCCTCTTTTACGGCATGGTGCTCACCTTCGATTTCCATTCCAATACTTTCTCGCTGATAAAACCCTGATCCCGAGCTATCGCCTTGAAAAAAACTTCTCACCTGCTTCTCGCGTCCGCGCTTTTTGTGGCCACAACCGTGTCCGCCCAATCGACCGACTGGAACACGCTCGGCAAACGCTGGTGGTCTCACGTGCAGTTTTTGGCCGACGACAGTCTTGAAGGTCGCGACACGGGAAGCCCCGGCTTCGAAAAAGCGGCCGACTACATGGCCCAGCAATTTCGCGCCGCCGGTCTGCAACCCGCGGGCGCCAACGGATTCCGGCAACCCATGGAGTTCGACGTCGTACGACTCGACGAAGCCCACACTACGCTGGAACTTTTGCGGGACGATCATTCCACACCGGTAAAGCCCACAGAGGACGGATTCTTGAACGTAGGCTCGCACGCGACGGAAAACGTCGAAGCCACGATGGTCTTCGTCGGCTACGGCCTTACGATTCCGGAATTTCACTATGACGATCTCGCTGGCCTGGACCTAAAAGGCAAAATCGTCGTCTACCTTACCGGCGGTCCGAGCAACTTGCCGGGCGCCGTAAAAGCGCACTATCAATCCAGCGAAGAACGCCGCCGCGCGCTGGCAAAAGCCGGCGTCATCGGCACCATCGCCATTCCCAATCCCAAGAGTCTCGAGTTTGGCTGGGACCGCGTCGCGGGCTCACGCTTCCAACCTCGCATGGAGTTGCGCGACTCTGGCGCGAATCCCGCGCCGCCGCTACAGGTGAGCGTTCTCTTCAATCCAGCGCGCGCAGAGACGCTCTTCGCGGGCAGTGGCCACACATTCCAGGACGTTCTATCGGCGTTAAACGCCGATCAGCCGTTGCCGCATTTTCCTCTCGCTGAAAAATTGCGTTCTCATCTGGCCATGACCCGCTCCGAAGTAAAATCGGAAAATGTCGTCGGCATGCTCCCGGGCGGCGATCCGGAATTGCGAAAAGAGTTTGTAATTCTCAGCGCGCATCTCGACCATCTAGGCATCGGCGAGCCGGTTAAGGGCGACCGTATTTACAACGGCGCGATGGACGATGCTTCCGGCGACGCCTCTCTAATCGAAATCGCCCGCGCGCTCCAAGAATCCAGTGCGCATCCGAAACGTTCGATCGTATTTTTATCCGTCACCGGAGAAGAAAAAGGAGAACTCGGCTCGCAATATTTCGCCGCGCATCCCACCGTTAGCGGGCCCATCGTCGCCGACATTAATATGGATATGTACCTTCCGCTGTTTCCGCTGAAATATCTGGAAGTGCAGGGCCTTGGCGAGTCCACGCTGGGGGATGACATTCGCGCGGTCGTCGAAAAATCCGGCGTGCAAATTCAAGCCGACAAAGAACCCGAACACAATCGTTTCATCCGCAGCGATCAATACAGCTTCATCAAAAAAGGGGTCCCATCATTAGCCTTCAAATTCGGCTACATCCCCGGCACGCCTGAAGAAAAAACTTTCAAAGCTTGGTACTCCGAACGCTATCACGGCCCCGCCGACGACCTTTCGCAGCCCGTTGATGCCGCAGCCGCTGCACAGTTCAACGCCATCCTCGAAAAATTGGCGCTGCGTGTCGCCGACGCCCCGGCCCGGCCGCAATGGAAGCCCGACAGTTTCTTCCGCCGCTTCCTTCAATAGCGCGAGCCACAAAATTACCAGCCGGTCGCAAATAAGCGCAAAGCTGCTCGGGCTCCGCATTTTTGATATTTGTCGTAGGCTGTGGCTGCGCGGTCGCGAATTGCCTCGTCACCTTCGCCTGCAATCCATGCAGCCAACGCGGCGTGCAGCGTGTAAGCTTCCGGCGCCATAAGTCCGGTGGCCCACAGAAGCGGTTGCGCACCCGTTGCCCGAAGATACGAAGCAAAATACGGTTTACTGGCGCACGCCAGGATGATCGTCCTCCTTGGCTTACCCTTCTTTTTTTCAGTAATCGATGGGATTTGAAAATCCATAAAGGCGTCGTGCCCCACATAGACCAGCAAATCTGCCGCGCCGCCCGCGGCGATGGATATCTCGGGTGATTTGGTGAAGACGGATATATTCTCCGGCGCGGCACCCGCAGCCGCCGATAAAAAGTCGGTTACGCATTTCTTGATCTGGCTATCGTCGAGGGCATCCGCAACCAAATAGACGTCGCCGCCCTTGCTCTTGAACATGCAGCGTTCCAGAATTTCTATCTTAATACCGCGGTTGCACCCCAGAAGTTCCCACTCCGCGTTGTTCTTGAAGTACGTTTTGACGCCAAATGCCGCTCCCCAATAGAGGTTGTGTGCGGGATCTTCACCGTTACCGAGAAATGCAGGGACCGGCACAATACCCTGATGCTGATTGTCGGCGAGGGCCACGAACACATGCACCACGCGCGGCGGCGCTCCCGCAAGCGTCGCGAGCGGAAACGCGCAAACCGCCGCGAAATATGCGGCAGCACCCAGACAACGTCCAAGTTTCATCCATGGTCTCCGGAGAATTTCGCGACCGTTGACAGTGTACACTTCCCTATTCGTCTAGAATACGGACCTATGGCCAAATTAACTTTTTTGGGTGCGGCCGGTTGTGTTACCGGATCGAAATATTTGGTGGAGGCAGCCGGCAAGAAGCTGCTGCTGGACTGCGGAATTTTTCAAGGCTCTCCGGAACTGAGCGACCGAAATTACGAGCCGCTCAAAATCGATCCGAAAACGATCGACTATGTGGTGCTCACCCACGCGCACCTCGACCACACCGGATGGCTGCCCTGCCTCACCAACGCCGGCTACCGCGGCCCCATTTTCGCCAATCAAGCCACTATCGACCTCACCACTATCCTTCTGAAGGATTCGGCGCACATTCAGGAAGAAGATGCTCTGCACGCGCAGACACATGGTTACAGCCGACACACCGAGCCCCGCCCACTGTACGTCACTGCGGATGTCGACCCGGTTTTGCGCTCGCTGAAGCCGGTACCGCGCAGTGGACCATTCACCGTCAGCCCGGAGTTTAGTTTCGTAGCCTACGATGCCGGACACATTCTGGGCTCGACCAGCTTGGTCATGACCGTCACCGAGGCCGACAAAAAAACCGTGGTAATTTTCTCTGGAGACATTGGACGCTACGACCAGGTAATTTTGCAGGATCCCACCACGCCCCCGGCGGCCGCAGACGTTCTACTATGCGAATCGACTTACGGCGACCGCGAGCATCAACCGGGCGACCCCGCCGGCGAAATCGCGGAAGTCGTCAATCGCGTCTCGCAACGCGGCGGCTCCATCGTGATTCCCGCCTTCGCTATCGGCCGCACGCAGACCTTTATGTACTACCTGCGCCAGTTGGAAGATGCCAACAAGATCCCGCGTCTTCCCGTATACATCGACAGCCCCATGGCGTTGAGCGCCACGGACTTATACCTGAAATATTCCGCAGATCACGATTCTGATTTTAAGAAACTGGAAAGCGCCGACGGCGGCAAAGGCGATCCACTCAGCGTGCGGGAATTCCATTTGACCCGCTCCGTACAAGACTCCAAGGCCATCGATCAGGTAAAAAAACCGTGCATCATCATTTCCGCCAGCGGCATGGCCAGTGGCGGCCGGGTACTGCATCACCTCGAACAGCGTCTACCCGATAAACGCAACGCAGTACTGCTCGCCGGCTTTCAGGCCGAAGGTTCGCGCGGACGTGCCTTGCAAGACGGCGCGAATTCCATCCGCCTGTACGGTCACGCCGTTGCGGTAAACGCGGAAATCGTCTCTATGGGCCAGCTCTCTGCTCACGCCGGCAAGAGCGAGCTGTTGCGTTGGCTCGCAACCCTCCCCTCCGGCCCCAAACAAACCTATATGACCCATGGCGAACCGCAAGCCGCTCGCGCGCTGGGTGCCGCCGTGTCAGACCAATTCCACTGGAGGGTGGATGTCGCGCAATACCTACAGACCGTGGAGATCAGTTAATCGAATTGGCCACGGTCCGGCGGCCCCATTCGCCGAAAAAATATTGCCGCTCAGGCTGAACTTTTCGATGGTTGGTCTCGTCTACAACAATAACCACTCGACGGGCCGAAGGCTGATCGCCATCGAAACATAAACGTGTCAGCCTTCGGCCCACTAATCCGCGTTAGGTCTCTGTCCGGAAACAGCTCATTGAGGCGCTAATGCCTTAGTTTGGCAAAACGTTCTTCCGCCGCCGCCAGCGTTTCTTCCTTCTTGCAGAAAGTAAAGCGTACCTGCGTAGCTCCGTCCTGCGCGTTGTTATAGAAGCTGGAACCGGGCACACACGCGACGCCGATTTCCTGCACCAGATATTTGGCGAAAGCCACGTCCCGCGTGGGAGCCGCAAAGCGCGGATCGTCGTGCGGAAAAGTGAAGCCGGAAATGTCCGTCATGATGTAATACGCACCGCGCGGCTTGTACACCGTGAAGTGCGCGGCGGTCAGGATCTTTAGCAGCCGCTCGCGTTTGGTCGCATACGTTTTGGCGAGCCCATCGTAATAACTTTGCGGAAATTTCAGCGCCGCAGCCCCAGCTTGTTGTAGCGGCGCGGCCGCCCCTACCGTAAGAAAATCGTGCACTTTGCGAATACTCTGCGTGGCGGCGGGCGGCGCGATGGCCCAGCCGACGCGCCATCCTGTAACGCTGTACGTCTTGCTCAGCCCGTTGATCACAATCGTGCGCTCGCGCATGCCCTCAATCTGCGCCATGGAGAGGTGTTCCGTGCCGTCATACAAAATGTGCTCGTAAATTTCGTCGGTGATGCAAAAAGTGTTGTGCTCCACGCACAAATCGCGAATGAATTCGAGTTCCGCTCGCGTAAAAACTTTTCCGGTGGGGTTATTCGGCGTATTCAGAATGATCGCCTTGGTATTTTTATTGAACGCCGCGGAAAGCTCCGCAGGATCGTAACTCCATTGCACGTTCGCATCTTTCGGCGGTTGCATGCGCACAAAACGCGGCGTGGCCCCGCTCAAAATTGCATCCGGTCCGTAATTCTCATAAAACGGTTCGAACACCACAATCTCATCGCCCGGATTGATAATCGCCATCATCGCGGACATCATTGCTTCCGTAGAGCCGCAGCAAATAGTGATCTCTCTTTCCGGATCGACGCGCACATTCTGCGTCCGCGCAAATTTCTCTACAATCGCGTCGCGCAGCGGCTTCGCGCCCCAGGTAATCGCATACTGATTGATGTCGTCAGAAATAGCCTGCCGCGCCGCTTCCTTAATTTCCGCGGGCGCCGCAAAATCCGGAAACCCCTGCGAAAGATTCACGGCATTGTGCTTCTGCGCCAGCCGCGTCATTTCCCGAATCACCGATTCGGTGAATTGCTCAGCCTTGGCAGACAGCATACGAGTCGCAGCTTGCGTTATAGAAGCGTCAGTAAGAGCCATCTTGATATTCTGCAATAACGCCGCGCCAAAAACGAAAAAGATTCCTTCCTCAATCTACATCGCCGTAAGACTGAGAGGGTCCCGCACCCATTGCTTTTATGGTGCGGTCTTTGACTTTCGTCGCCACTGGCAAAAGAATTTGCAGCAAGGTTACAATATTCTCCCTTCACCTCTGCACATCCAAATCGGAGACCACCATGGCACTAAGCGAACTACTAGTGAACGAATTTGACGGAGAACTAGCCAACACCAAACGGGTCCTCGAACGCGTGCCTGTCAATAAATGGGACTGGAAGCCTGACGAAAAATCCGGCTCCCTCGGCTGGATGGCCAGCCACGTCGCCACCCTCCCCGGCTTCGCCATCGCCATTTGCGGCGGTAGCCACTATGAGATCGAAGGCGGCGCTCGCACCAACGTCGATAAGCCGTCGGATTTACTAAAGGTCTTCGAACAAGTCGGCCAAGAAGCGCGCGCCGCCGTCTCCAAGGTCTCCGACGCTCAAATGTACGAAAAATGGTTACTGACGTGGAAAGGCAAGTCGATCGTCGAGCTGCCGCGCTACTCGGCGTTGCGCGGAATGTGCTTCAATCACCTGATCCACCATCGCGGCCAGCTGACCACCTACTTGCGCGCGCTTGGAGCTCCCGTCCCTGGCCTCTATGGCCCCAGCGCAGACGAAAAGTTCGAACAATAATTTGCATAGCGAAAAATACATCCGGCGCGCGGGCCAAGTGGACGCCGCAACCCGCGTGCCGGATACTTTATGTGGCGAACGTTTACATGGCGCAGCATCCCCGGCCCGTCGCGCAGCGTTAGCAACGGATGAACAGATCGCTCATCTAATCTCATATATCGCCGCGCCCGGTGAGGCGCGTGGAGGCAGATAGTGGACACACCAGTAATTCTGAGCGCGGTGCGCACCCCCGTAGGCAAATTCCAGGGCGGCCTCGCCGGATTTTCCGCCGTCGAACTCGGCGCTAAAGCCGTCGCCGAAGCCATCCGACGTGCCGGTCTCGACGGCAAACAGGTCGACGAAGCCATCCTCGGCAACGTCGTGCAGGCCGGCCTCGGCCAAAATCCCGCGCGTCAAGCCGCGCTAAAAGGCGGCTGCGATCCCCGCGTCGCCGCGCTCACTATCAATAAAGTCTGCGGCTCCGGACTGAAAGCCGTGGCCCTCGCGGCGCAAGCCGTTCAACTCGGCGAATCCGAGATGGTCGTTGCCGGCGGTATGGAGTCCATGTCCAACTGCCCCTATCTTCTGCCACAAGCCCGCACCGGCTACCGTCTCGGCGACGGCAAGCTCGTCGACTCCATGATTCACGACGGCCTGTGGGACAAATACGAAGACTTTCACATGGGCATGACCGGCGAACTCGTCGCGGAAAAATACAAAATCACCCGCGAAGAGCAGGACAAATTTTCTTTCGAAAGCCACCAGAAAGCCGTCAAAGCCCGCAAGTCCTGTTTTTTCGAAGCTCAGATCTTGCCCATCGAAGTGCCGCAGAAAAAGGGCGACCCCCTCGTCATCCGCTACGATGAATCGCCGCGCGAAGACACGTCCATCGAAGTACTCGCCAAACTAAAGCCCGCGTTCAAGAAAGACGGCACCGTCACCGCCGGCAACGCTCCCGGCACCAATGATGGCGCTGCCGCGCTGATCGTCACCAGCGAACGCCACGCGCAATTTCTCGGCAAGAAGCCCATGGCCCGCATCGTCGCCCAAGCCACCAGCGGCGTCGAGCCGAAATGGGTAATGATGGCTCCCGTCGACGCCGTCGAAAAACTCCTCGCCAAAACCGGCTGGGACCGCGATAAAGACGTCGATCTCATCGAACTCAATGAAGCTTTCGCCGTAGCCGCCATCGCCGTCACGCACCAGCTCAAACTCAATCCCGAAAAAGTGAACGTAAATGGCGGCGCCGTCGCCATCGGCCACCCCATCGGAGCCTCCGGCGCCCGCATCCTCGTCACGCTCCTCTACGAAATGGAACGCCGCAATCTCCACCGCGGCATCGCTGCCCTCTGCCTAGGCGGCGGCAACGCCGTTGCCCTGGCCGTCGAACGCTACTAAACACTCTGCTGCTCGACGTATATGCACATTTGTGCATATACTTATAGCTATGCCGTGCGAATGGGATCCGGTAAAGGCGCGATCAAACTTCGCCAAGCACGGCGTTTACTTCGTGGACGCTGCAACGGTTCTCGAAGATGACTTGGCATTGACCATACGCGATCCGTTGATCGACGAAGAAGAACGCTGGATCACCATGGGTATTGACGGATTTCGCAGATTGCTGGTGGTCGTTTATGTCTGGCACGGTGAAAACATTCGCTTGATATCGGCACGCCGCGCCACAAAATCCGAAAAGAAACAATATGGGGCAATCAGATGAAGCGCGAATACGATTTCAGTAAAGCCAAACGAGGCGCGGTGCTTTCCCTTCCCAAGGGGAAAACTCGCATCACCATCCGGCTAGACAACGAAATTCTCGCGTGGTTCCGACAACAAGTCGAAGCAGCGGGCGGCGGCAGCTATCAAAATCTAATCAACGAAGCATTGCGCCAGTACATTCAGCGTGCCAAAGAAGAACCCTTGGAAAAAACGCTGCGCCGAGTAATTCGCGAAGAAATGCGCCGCGCATCTTAGTGTTGGGCATTACAGCGCCTCGAGAAAAAGCCACGGCGCCATATCAAACAAACAACGGCCGTACCCTATTAGGTACTCGGCAACGTCGTAAGCAGCATTGCGGAGGCCTCATGCCCACAACAGCCAGGAATATTCTCTTGTTCTCAATGCTCACATGCGCTGTGGCTGCCACGAACGCAGCACAATCCCCGTCCACTGCGCCGCCAGCTCCCCTGCCCAGTCAGCTTTTTTCTGCCAAGACGGTATTCATCTCCAATACCACCGGGCGAGCCGCGGCGTATCCAGGAATTTCCGAGTTCACCTACAACGAGTTTTATGCGGCTTTGAAAAATTGGGGGCGATACCAGATCGTAACCGCGCCCGCGGATGCAGAGCTGGTGTTCGAAATTCGCTACGCTATCGCGCTGGGGCCCACCAATGGCGGCAACTCCGGCCAATATGCCGAATTCGAGTTAACCATCTGCGATACAAAGACTCACGTGGTGTTATGGGCGGTGAGCGAGACGGTGAACCCCATCAAACATAAATCGAATCAGGAAAGCACGGAACAAGCGCTAGAGAATCTCGTCAGCGACATCAAGAAATTGGTCAGCCAAACTTCTGCAAATACGGTGGAACGGCCTGCGAAATAAAAACTAGCCAGCCGCTGCAATTTCGTTCGAGGGCTTCAACTCACACGCGCAGTTCGGACAAAACTTGTCTGTCTCCGCCACCGGCTGCTTGCATTGCGGACACGCCGGATGCAGATTCGTTTTGCAGTTCGGGCAAAAGTTGTAACGCGCACCCACCGTCGCCGCGCAATTCGGGCAGGCATACGGCAGCGGCTCGCGCATGAAGAAATACAGCAGAAAGCCAATGCCCAAATACGCCGGAGACAGCACCAGGATCAGCAGCAACCACAGTCCCGCATGCATGCCGCGGCGCTTCGCATCGCGATACACATAACCCAGCAAGAAAAGATAGCTGGTGATGAAAATGGCGAACAAGGTGATGAGCCCCGCCATCGACAACGACGCCATCACCGGATTGTCGTGAAACACCCACGGCCACATGTCCGAGCCCATCCGCGCACCATGGTTGTGCAGATAGCCGCGGCTCAAGTTGAGCGTGATCGCGATTGTTAATGCCATCCCGTACAGCACGCCGCAGGTAACCCTCAACCAGTACGGCACCACACGCAGTTCGTCGCGAAAATGAGTGCGTTCCCGCTGACGGCGAAAACGAATCAGCCGCATCCGCTCTTGGAACGAACTGCTCACGCGATTTTGATAGTCAGCCATACATTCCTCGATTCAGAAACCAAAGCGATTGCCGCGATAAACTACCGCTGCGTCAACTCCCCGCCCAACTTTTCCCCGGAATTCGAAAACCATAAAATCCCGCCAGCCACCAGCGCCGGCACCAACCACCACAATCCAAATCCCAACTCCCAAACCAGCTTCGGAATCCGCAACCGTTCGCCCGCCCAGGCAAACAATTGCCACACGTAAGGCGCAGTAGCGATTCCCAACAACCACGACAACCCCGCCACCGCCCAAACCGCCAAACTGCGCGGTTCACGCTCTTGCAGTTGCTGCGCGCGCAGGTGCACGCGAAACTGCGTGCGGCTCGTCAGCCCTGCGGGAAACGGAATCACCGCGCTGCGCATCGCCCGCAGAGCGTTTTCCGTGGATTGCGCGATCTCCGCACAGCTCTCGCAGCCGGCCAAATGCGTATCCAGCCACGCGCGCTCGTCCTCAACCAATCCCTCCACATGGTGCTGGTCGATCAGCTTGCGCGCCCGTTCATGCCCCGCTTGCAAACTTGCGCTTGCATCGAAATTGTTCACGCCGCGCCTCCCTGCATCGCCACGCGCATCGCTTCCAAGCCGCGATACAACCGCGTCTTCACCGTAGACACCGGCAACTGCATCACCTGTGCAATCTCTTCGATCTGCAACTCTTCATGAAACCGCAGCACCACGACTTCCCGATAAATCAAAGAAATCTGTTCCAGTGACGCACGCACAAACGAATCCTGTTCTTCGCTCATCACCGCGCCCAGCGGCGAAGGGTTGCGCGTATCCGCCACCTGCAGTGGCTGTTCTTGCCCCGGATCGGTCAGCGTATCCAGGCTTTGCATTTTTTTCTGCCGCTGCCAGTCGATCACCAGGTTCCGCGCTATCGTAAACAGCCAGGACTCAAACTTTGATTTCCCGTCGTACTGGTGTCCGCGTTCCAGAACGCGAATCCACGTTTCCTGAAAAAAATCTTCCGCACGCTCGCGATGGGAAGTCAGGTGCAGCAGATAGCGAAACAATCGGAATTGATACAGTTCGATCAGCTGATCCAACACACCCGGATCGCGCCGCTTCAAACCTTCCGCCAGCGCTCGTCGCTCGGAAATATCTGAGGCCGAGTTAGCAACCATCAGCGGAGAGAAAAGCGCAGCGCCGTGACCGATAAGTCCCGCGCACCGGACGCCCAGCGAAGCAGCGCTCGCATCCAGTCCAGGCGAAGCAACGGAGAGTGTGCATGTTGTGCTCATTCTACTCAACTATACGAGCCACCCCGCCAAAAAGACTCAACACATCGTTTCACCGTAAATCCATAATCAAGCGCGACTTACACGCTTCTGTAGCGACCCGCCTTCTGCGAATTCCCGGTTCCGAGGAGCCGCCGGTGCATTTGGCCGTCGTAGCGGCCTTTTACTTGCCGCAAGTCATAAGGGTGAGACCCGCCTTCGCCTTTGTAGCGGCCGCCTTCTGCTTGTCTCGAGGCACGAGGGAAGGCGGTCGCCTTTCGTCTGACTCCGGCAATAGCGTAAAATTCGTCGAACAATGTTCTGCCCTCAATGCCAAGCCGAATACCGTCAAGGCTTCACCGTCTGCGCCGACTGCGAAGTCCCGCTAGTCGCCGCCTTGCGCGCTGATAGGCCGCAGACCGAAGGGTTCGATGAGGGCTTTGCTGTCATCTGGAAGGGCGACAGCGAATCCTACTGTGCCGCCTTATGCTTGCAACTCCAGGACGCTGGCATTCGCTACGAGGTGGCGCAGGACTTGAGGTCTCGCATGGGAATGACCGCAGACTGGAGGTACGAAATAAGGGTGCGGAAAGACGACGCGCACACCGCCAAAGAACGCTTGGGGCTGCCAGAAGTTGTCATAGACGAGAGCTCTTCGGAACGGACGGAGCCAGACGAAGAGGAAGCCTTGCCGGTATTTCCGGAGGACGGGAACGCGGCGGCCAATGCCGCGCGAATCCGCAATTCCAGTAACTCCTACCTGGATCCGTGGCATCCGGAAGACGCCTGCGTCGAAATTTGGAAGCAATCCGCGGACTACGAGTACAGCACAGTGGAATTGTCTCTGAAGGCCAACTACATTCGCGTACGCGAGGAAAAGCAGGATGACGGCTCCAGGAAATATTTCGTGATGCCAGAGGATGAGGCCATCGCACTGGAAATTATCCGCCAGATCGTAGAGGGCATCCCACCCACGTAGACTCTTCGCGCTCGACGTTTTCCACTGCCGCAGAGGTATAGTAACCTGCCCACTCAAACATGTTTTGTCCCCAATGCCAAGCCGAATACCGCGAGGGCTTCACCGTCTGCGCCGATTGCGATGTGCCCTTGGTGACCTCGCCTCCCACAGCCGTAACGGACGATGAAGAAGATCGTCCCGAAAACGGCGATGCCCCCGCGTCCATCCCGGAGGGTGACGATCCCTATTGTGCGTTCTGGGAGGGCGAGGATACCCGCATCTTCGCGGAAGTTTGTACCGTCCTCGACGAAGCGAGCATCCCTTATCGTTCCTTACGATATGACTCCCAGATCTTCCGTATCAGTCCGTATAGCAAAATGAAAATCGGCGTGCCGTTCTCGCAATTCGAGAAGGCTGAACTTGCGGTTGTCGATGCCTTTGGTGGAACAGCGGAAACCAAGCGGTTGCTTTGGCCCGCCGAGCAGAACCGCCCGGAATATGTTGCTCTGGTGGGCTTACCGCTCGAGGACAAGTTGCAAGAGGAACGCACTCTCGCCCTAAATCCATCGCCCGCGTTGGACCTTGGCGACGCACCAACCGACGAAATCACGCAAAGCGCGTCGGATGCCTTTGAGCGCCTGTTGCCCGATGACGCCAGCGGGAATATGTACTGTCCCCTTTGCGCTGCCGAATATCGCGAAGGTTTTACGACCTGCAGTGAATGCCGCGTTGCGCTCGTGGCCACGCGTTCGGAAGCACGATCCAGTCGTGCTCGCTTATGGAGGGGCGATCACCGCAGGGAGATGGACCTAATCCTACGCGAGCTCGTCGCGAACCAAATTCCTGCGCACTACAAACAGATCGTCAATGCGATCAGCCGGCTTCGCATTGCCGGCATTCCCATACGGCCGAGTCGCTCGGCGTTTAAATATGAAGTCTGGGTGTTTCGCAAAGACTTGGAGACAGCTCGATCTGCGATCCAATCCGTCCTGCCACCGGACTTGGATGATTGAGGCATGGCTGATGTAAACTGAACCCGCGATTGTGCCTTGCCCACATTGTCGCGTTCGCGATTTCGTCGTAGCACTCCTAAGCCGCGAACCCTTCATCAAATTTGAATCGAGGCAAGCATGTCCGACATCCCTTCCGAAGGTTCCTTCGTAACTCTGTGGTCCGGCGAAAGCGCATCAACGCACATCGACCTGCTCGAAAGTCTGGAAAGTGCCGGCATCCCGTTCAGTGATAAATCGCTCGGCGACGACGAGGTTGCTCCCACCGCCGATCCTCTGCCCATCGACTGGAAGCCGCGCTTCGGTTTCGAAGTCGCCGTGTCCACCAGCGACCTCGTCCCCGCCAAGGAAATCCTCGAAAGAGTATTGGACCGCGAACCAGTCACCACGGAAATTCCTGCACAGCCTCAGAGTGCTGGCCCTCTCGCCGGCATGCCACCGGTCGCCGATGGTACCGCCACGCTGCAGGTCTGGTCCGGCACTGACGAAAAAATGGCGCAATTTCTGATGAGCGCCCTGCAAGAGAATCAAATCCCCGCTCACTACGACACCACCACTTTGCTATTCGTAATCCTCGTAGACCCCGCCAACGAAGCCCGCGCCCGCGAAATCGTCCACGAAGTAACCGACGCCACTCCGCCCGCGTAATTGGTATCGGTTTTTCTCTGCGGTCCTCTGCGGATCCTGTGTCTCTGCGTTATCTTTTGCTTTGCTTTTGCCTTTGACTTTGCTTTTGCCTTTGACTCTGCTTCCGCTTTGCTGTTTCAGCCCATCTCTTCTATCTTTACTGAATGACTCTCGACCAAATCAAAACCGTCGCCGTCTTGGGCGCCGGCACCATGGGCAACGGCATCGCCCACGTCTTCGCCCGCGCCGGCTACGACGTCATCCTCCGAGACGTCGAACAACGCTTCCTCGAGCGCGGCCTAGAAACCGTAGCCAAAAATCTCGACCGCGAAATCAAGAAAGGTAAACTTCAGGAATCCGATCGCGCCGCCGTCCTCTCCAGAATTTCCCTGGTAACAGATATGTCCGCCGTCTCTCCCGCACAATTCCTCGTCGAAGCCGTACCCGAAAAGATCGAAATCAAGCGTGCCGTGCTCACCGAAGCCGACTCCGTTCTCGCTCCAGACGCCATCATCGCCAGCAATACTTCCTCCATCGCCATGACCACCCTCGCAGCGTTAACAAAGCGCCCCGACCGCTTCGTAGGCATGCACTTTATGAACCCCGTTCCGGTGATGACATTGGTGGAAGTAATCCGCGCCCTGCAAACCAGCGAAGCCACCTTCGGCACCACGATGGAACTCGCGGAAAAACTAGGCAAAAAGCCCGTCGCCGTAAATGACGCCCCCGGATTCGTCTCCAACCGCGTCTTAATGCCCCTGATCAACGAAGCCGCCTACTGCGTCCTCGAAGGCGTAGCCACCGCCGAATCCGTCGACGCCGTAATGAAGCTCGGCATGAACCACCCCATGGGCCCTCTCGAACTAGCCGACTTTATCGGCCTGGACGTCTGCGTCGATATCATGCATGTCCTCCAGGAAGGCCTCGGCGACCCCAAATACCGCGCCTGCCCCCTCCTCAAAAAGTACGTAGCCGCCGGCTGGCTAGGCCGCAAATCCAGCCGCGGCTTCTACACCTACGAAAAGTAGGAGTGGCCGTCGTTATGTAGGTGCCGAACTTTAGTTCGGCCTCCCGCTCCCCGTGCCCGAATGTGCGATACTTGCCAGCATTTATTGCGGCTGCCAACTGAGGAGACCGGCGACTTTACTCTCGGCCTTTTCTAAGTCATGAGCAAAACAACAAAAATCCTGTCGACCATCGCAGGCCTCGTCCTGTTAGCCGGAATCGTGCCTTTCACTCCGTATCCAGTGGCAGGAGTTCCGGAATGGAAGCTCCAAATCCTAGATGCCAACGGTCGGCCAGCCGCTGGCGCCGTAATGGAACAAGAGTGGATTGACCCGGATTCGGAGGGCGATGGTAATTCCGGAGACAGTCAGACCTCTGACTCGAATGGCTTCGTGGTCTTTCGAGGGCATCGTCTCCGCGATAATCTGGCGACGAAGTGGTCATCAAAGCAGCTCAAGGTCTCGGCGCACATCTATACCTGTTGGAACGGACAATACGGACAGATTTTTTTGTACGCACCAGCACCGCTCCCTGTTGTCCTGAGGCTGCAAGCCGGCCGTGTTTGCCCCTATGCCTAAGATTCGAGCTAAGGCGAATCTTAAGCGAAAATAGTATTTGCCTTTTGTTCGCCTTCTTGCTATCTTCAGCCTCGCGGTTTTCAACAGGTGCTGAATGCATGCTTTTTCACCCACTGCGGTAAGCTGTCAGGAACGCGAACGGCTCGCTGATACGCTCGGCGAAACCCAATCGCGCGGTCGCAATCTGTCTCGCTTGCGCCGCTTGACCGCCTCGGAACAAGCCTTTCTCGATCGCCGGGAACAGGCCGCCGAAGCCCAGGTGAAAGCGCATGACCTGCAGCACCGCTGCCAATCGTGAAGTGCAGAACCTTTGCAGCAAGACGGCGGCCAGCCGAAAGTAGGTGCGTTGCAATGGACGGAGTGGTAAACTCCCCGACCAGTAACGCTCCCGCAGCAGGTTCAGCGTTTTCCCGGCGCTGAGGTCGTCGTAAAAGATTCGCATTAAAGGTTGCCGCGCCTCCCGGGCCGGCCCTACTTCTCTACCGAGGTGTGAAATGGCTGACGATAAATCCAAACTGCTGGAAGCAGCGATATCCCAGATTGAAAAGTCTTATGGCAAAGGTTCCATCATGCGGCTGGGCAGTCGCGATGTGCTGGTTCCGGTAAGCGTAATCCCCAGCGGCTGCCTGTCGATTGACGCGGCGCTCGGCGTCGGCGGCTTTCCGCGCGGCCGCGTGATTGAAATTTACGGCCCTGAATCTGGCGGTAAAACTACGATGACTCTGCACGTGATCGCCGAAGCGCAAAAGCTTGGCGGCCAGGCGGCGTTCATCGACGCGGAGCACGCGCTCGATCCGATTTATGCCCGCAAGCTCGGCGTGGATGTGGACAATTTGCTGGTCTCGCAGCCGGACAACGGAGAGCAGGCGCTGGAAATTGCTGAAACACTGATTCGCTCCGGTGGCGTAGACGTTGTCGTCGTGGACTCCGTTGCAGCCCTGGTGCCCAAGGCGGAGCTCGAAGGCGACATGGGTGATCCGCAGATGGGTCTGCAAGCGCGATTGATGTCCCAGGCGTTGCGCAAACTCACTGCCATCGTATCCAAGTCCAACACTTGCCTGATTTTCATCAACCAGATCCGCGAAAAGATTGGTGTGATGTTCGGCAATCCGGAAACTACGACTGGCGGCCGCGCGCTGAAGTTCTACGCATCCATGCGCGTGGACATTCGCCGCATTCAAGCCATCAAAGAAGGCGACAAGGTGGTGGGATCGCGCACCCGCGCCAAGATCGTGAAGAACAAAGTGGCCGCGCCTTTTCGCGAAGCGGAATTCGACATTATTTATGGCGAAGGCATTTCGCGCGAAGGCGATTTGATCGATCTCGGCGTAGACAAAGGTGTGCTCGAAAAGAGCGGCACGTGGATCAGCTACGGTGCAGACCGCCTGGGCCAGGGCCGCGAAAACGCTCGCGTGTTCCTGAAAGAAAATAAAGACATCCGCAAGAAACTGGAACTGGCGCTGCGCAAGAAACTGGAACTGGCCACGCCGAATAATTCGGATGGCACCTCCTCGGCGCCCGCTGCATCCGCCACTCCGGCCAATGGCCAGAGCGACAAAGCCACCGCCGCCGCCGCGGGAGCAGCCGGCGGTTCTTCCGCAGCTAACGCGGCCAAGCCGCGTCAGCTTCCATCCCGCTAATCCGCAGCGACAACTGCTCCTTGGAGAGCGAAGACGGCCGCCAGTCAGGCGGCCGTCTTCTTTTTGTGTGGTCAGTGGACGCGGCGACTTTCGGTGAGTGGCGGTACGGAGTACAATTCGCGCATGGCTCACGAACTGACCACTTCGTATTTGCAGGATTCGATTGGGTTGTTTCGCTACTACAAAAAAATGGGCGAGAGCGCTCTGGCGCAATGTCCGGATGCCGGGCTGTTTACATTGCTGGA
The DNA here is from genome assembly GCA_963786485.1 of uncultured Acidobacteriota bacterium. GTDB lineage: Bacteria > Acidobacteriota > Terriglobia > Acidiferrales > UBA7541 > Acidiferrum. Next base: position 362,795 of record CAWAZN010000007.1, on the reverse strand, counting down.
TAAGGACGCAAATTCGATCGCCATCATCGTGAAAGCATATGGCGGGAAATATGCGGTCGCGGTGGACGAACTTTTTGACCACCGACGGAGAGAAACCGGATCGCGATCGCGACAGCGAGTTTGAGGAGCCGCCGAAAACGCGTGCGGATCTTTTCACCGCGTGGGACGCGGGTTGGAAGATATTTCTCGATGCTCTGGACGGGCTGAGCGAAGCGGATCTGACCAAGACGGTGACTATCCGCGGCGAGGCGCACTCCGTGATGCAGGCCATCAACCGGCAAACAGCGCACTACTCTTCGCATATCGGGCAGATCATTTTGTTGGCGAAGCATTTTGCGGGTGACGGGTGGAAATCGCTTTCGGTGCCGAAGAAGGGTTCGGGGCAATTCACCGCTGAAGTGAAGGCGGGCAACAAGTCGCAGCGTTGAGGTCTTCGTGCACGGGAGCTCTGTCCCAGAAATCCTTCAGGTATCCGAAGTGCGATAATGCGCTGACAAAAGTGTGGTTGTGAGTGGTGTAGACCACCCCCGGTTTTTTTGCAAGTGCGCATTCTAAAGGGTTTAAAATCGAAAAACTCGTAAGTGCGCATTCTAAAGGACTTACTTATTTCAGTGGCGCTTCGCTGCTGGAGGGGTCGTCTAACCGCCTGGCAAAAAACGAGTTATGGAGTAAATGAGGAGATGCGCGGACTTGGAGCGACGGCATTTTTATTTCGCTTTATCTTCGCCTAGTACTTGGCTAAACTGCGCAACATGACGCCGACGCTGTTCGATTTGACGCCGCTGTTGCCGGAGGTGGGGCTGCAGCTGAATGAAGCGCAACGACGGGCAATTACCCACGGATCGGGGCCGCTGCTGGTGATTGCCGGAGCGGGGACTGGGAAGACGCGGGTGATCACCGAGCGGATCAAGCACCTACTGACTTCCGACGCTTCCCTGCTCGGCGAAAACATTCTTGCGCTAACGTTTACCAACAAAGCCGCGGGAGAGATGCGCTCGCGGGTGGCGAAAAGTGTGGGCGAGCGCTCGCAAGATGTAACCATCGAGACGTTTCATTCCTTTTGTCAGGGGTTATTGAAAGAGATTGCGCCGGACCGGCTGGCACTGGAGAAGGTGGATCACTGGATCCTGTTGCGCCGAAACATGCGGCGGCTGAAGCTGGAAAAATATCGCAAGCTGGCGGAGCCGGGGCAATTCCTGGGAGATTTTATACAGTTTTTTTCGCGGTGTCAGGATGAGTTGATCAGCAGCGAGGATTATGCGCGATTCGCGGAGAGCGAATCGGAAAGGCTGGAAAGCGAGCGCAGCCAGCTGGATGAAGACACGTATCTGGAACGGCTGGAAGAAGTGGCCAAACAGCGCGAAATTGCGCGCGCGTATGCGGCCAGCGACGAATTGCTGCGCGAGAAAAATGCCGTGGCGCTGAACGAGCTCATCACGGGCGCCGCCGCGCTCCTGGAAAAAGATGCGGAGAAACGAACGGCGCTACAGCAACGATACAAACACATTCTAGTGGATGAGTTTCAGGATACAAACATCGCGCAATTGCGCTTGCTGGAATTGCTTTGCTCGGAAGAGCGCAACATCGTGGTGGTGGGCGACAACGATCAGGCCATCTATCGTTTTCGCGGAGCGTCTTTCGGCAGTTTCAAGATGTTTCTGGAGCGGTTCGCGGGCTGGAAAGCGGGACAGGATTCCAGTCCGTTTCGCGTTTCACTGACGGAAAACTACCGATCGACTCCAAACATCCTTCGGGTAGCGCAGCAGGTGATCGCGCAAAACGAAGTGAGCGCAGATTTTCCCAACAAAATACTTGCCCCGAACAAAAAGGATGGCGAGCGCATTCGCATCGTGGAGTTGCCGGACAAAGAAAGCGAAGCGCGCTGGATCGCAGCAGAGATAGCCAGATTGCACGCGCTGGGCCGGCACTGGAGCGACATGGCTGTGTTGTATCGCAGCCACGCGCACCGGGACGAATTGATCGAAGAACTGGCGCTGCGGAAGATCCCTTTTGTCATCAGCAAGCTATCGATTCTGGAATACCCGCTGGTGCGCGACGTCTTGGCGTATTTGCGGATGATCGCGCGCCCATTTGACGACGTGGCATGCGCACGACTGCTGGCCATGCCGGCGTGGCAATTGCAGCCGGAAGATCTGATTCGGCTGGCGGAGCGCGCGAAGCGGGAACGGCGACCGATCTACGATATTCTGCAGTCTCCGCAAGGGGAATTGGCTTTTGATGCGTCGCATGGGCGAACCGACGAATTGCTCAAGTTTCTCGTTGCCCAACGCAAGCTGATGAAACGTCGCAGCGCTCGCGAGATTTTGGCGGAATTGACGGAATGGCTGGAAATTCCGCAGCGAGCCACCGGGCAAGACAGAAAGGCTGTCACACGGCTAACAGAATTTGCGAAGGAGTGGGAAGCCAAGAGCGAACGGGGAGATTTGTCAGAGTTTCTGGAATATCTGGAATATTACGAACAAGCTGGAGAAAAAATCTGCATCGAGGAAGAAGCGGCGGGAGATGCCGTGCAGTTGATGACGGTACATGGCGCAAAAGGGCTGGAGTTTTCGCACGTCTTCGTGATGCGAGTGAACTTCCGACACTTCCCTCCGAGCGAACGCAGACCGCTCTTCGAATTCCCGCTGGCGTTGATGAAAGAGGATCTGCCCGAAGGGAATTTTCACATCCAGGAAGAGCGGCGGCTTTTTTACGTGGCGCTGACACGCGCTGAAGACCGGCTGACGATCACGACCCTGACGGAGAAAAAAGGCAAAATTCCGGTATTTATTGAAGACATGCTGAACAACCCCACGACCGCCAAACGGGATGTGTTGCAACTGGCGCCGAAGGTGCGGGTGGTCGCGGAAGCCGCAGGCGCATTGTCGGCAGGTGATGCGAACTCGGAACTCTTCCCGACGCCAAACACTCCGGCAAAGATCTTCTCGCGTATCGGGGAGTGGGCGGAAACCTACCAGCCGATGATTCCCGAGCCGCTGCGGCTCAGTCCATCGTCGGTGGAATGCTATCGAAAGTGCCCGGCGCAATATTTGTTTGAGAAATTGTGGTCACTGGATGGCGTGCCAAGAGCTACGCTGACGTTTGGGCGGGTGATGCACAACACCATCAAGCGGTTCATGAACGAATTGCGCAAAGGGAACCGCATCGGGTTTGACGAAGTGCAACGGTTGTTCGATACGGAATGGTCGGAACGAGGATACGAAGACGATTATCAGGAAGAGGAATACCGCAAGGATGGAATCGAACAACTGCGCGCCTTTCACGCGGCGATGCTGGCAGCGCCGCCGGAAATTCTGGAACAAGAAAAGTCATTCGAATTGCCGATGGCGAACAATGTGGTGATCAACGGACGGTTCGACCAAATCAACGCGATTGGCGAGCCGAACCGCAACGACGTGGAGATTATCGATTACAAGACCGGGCGGCCGCGAGATGATAAAGCAGCGGCGAAAGATTTACAGTTGAGTATTTATGCGCTGGCGGCGACGGAAATCTTTGAATGGAATCCGGTGCGGTTGGGATTTTATTATTTGCAGAATAATTCGTTGCAGATTACAACGCGGGAGAAGAAGCAGCTCGAGGATGCGGAGCGCGTGGTGCAGGAGACGGCGGCGGATATTCGGGCGGGATCGTTTGAGGCGGAGCGGGGGTTTATTTGTAAAGGGTGCGCGTATCGGATGATTTGTCCGGAACATGAGATGCGGGTGAAGTGAGGAGAAAATTGCGCGGGATTTGAGGAAGTCAAAGACGCACCCTCAGAACCAGAGGGTGCGGCACCCGCGTCGGGTAGGCGCTGATGCGGCGTCAGTGGGAAAGCGGCGTCAAGCCGCCGCACTCCAAGTTATTTTTGGAGACCGCTCGTGTAGTAGCCTTCGCGGGCGGTTACGTTGAGGCCTTCGCGTTCCACGCGGACTTCGATGGTGTGGTAGTCGGCGCCGCGATCAGTGCCTGCGGGTGAATAGGCTAGCGTGTACTCGTGGCGTGCCTCTTCGGTGATGCGAGAGTAGAGCTCTTCCATGGTGCCGCGTTTCAGGGCGTAGTAGGTGTCGCCCCCGGTGGCTTTGGTGTATTCGGTGAGGCGCGTGAATTTGCGTTCAAAGAAAGCGCCTCCAACGGCGACGCTGAAGACGGCGATGTTGTTGCGCTGCAATTCCTTTACGACGTTGGAATAGGAATTGGTATTGAACTTGGCGCCGTTCTGGCCGTCGGAAATCAGCAAAATAATTTTGCGACGCTCACGCGGACGGGCTTCGAGCAGTTGTGCGGAAGCGAAAACGGCATCGTCGATGGTTTTGGTGTGCTGGTCACCGATGACGCGCGTGGAGCCGTAGCCGTACTGATCTGGTGCATTTACGCCCGGCGCGGCCTGTCCGTTGATGGTGGGGCCGTTGAAGGGACCACCCGGCGGAGAGCCCTGCGGACGACTCTCATCGATGGGCGTGCGCTGCAGTTCGGTGAGCAACCGTTCCTGGTTGGCGCTGAAACCTTTGCCCTCGTGAAAAAATTGGTCGAAGCGGCAGATGGAGGCTTCGTCAGCGGCGCTCATGCCGGCAACGACGGCCTTGATGCTGGCTTCCACCTGCTCGGCATCTTTCTTTTTCAAGTCGTTGTCGATCAAGACGACCATGGAAAGCGGAAAGGCTTCGGCGGTGAAGCTGGAGATTTTCTGCTCAACGTTGTCTTCAAAAAGGCGAAACTCATCACGATGCAAGTCTGGAACGAGGCGGCCGTCGTGATATTTGACAGTGACGGGGACGGTGACGAGAGTGGTCCTGGTAACGATGGTGCCCTGACGCCCCGGCTGCGCGGGAGTTTGAGGAGTTGCCGGCGCGGCCGACGGCTTGGCCGATCCGCCACTCGAGGTGCCTTGCTCAGCGCCGTCCGGATTGGTCGGAGTTTGCGAGGGCGCCTGCGCAGCCGCAACGATGGTGCTCACGAGCGCTGCCGCAACCAGGCAAATTCCCCGTCTCACTGCGATTTTACGTAGACTTTTCATAATCCTCAGGTAACACTGATTTTTCGCTGCCTGCAGTTGCGCGCGACTGGGTCTACGTCACTGGGCCGGCTAACTTGTGCCGGAAGGCGCCACACATCCTGCGCGTCGAAGGTGGCATCCTAGTTCCGAAGCAACCCAGCAAACAATTCTGCCGGGCATCTATCGTCAAGGAAAGTATACATGCGTTCTGCGAACAAACTTTTGATGCGGTGTCTGACAGTGGCGGTTGCAGCCAGTATGGCGTTTCCGACGCTGGGACAGCAGCCGGAGCAGGGCGGCACGATTAAGTCGACGGTAACGCTGGTAAATATTTTTGCGACGGTGCGAGACAAAAACAAAAAAATCGTGAACGACCTGAAACAGGACGACTTCAAGCTGGCAGAAGACAACCAGGACCAGAAGATCTCCTTTTTTTCCAAAGAATCGACGCTGCCGATCACCCTGGCGATGCTGCTGGACACTTCGGGCAGCGAGCAGTTCATGATCGGCAGCATCCAAGAGGCCGGGAGCAGTTTTTTGTCGCGCATTTTGCGTAAGGGCGACGAAGCGATGGTGATGTCGTTCGACTCGGATGTGGATTTATTGTCTGACTTCACGGATGACCGCGCGATTCTGGACCGTGCGGTACATCGCGCGCGCATCAATATTCCGGGAGGGGGCACGATCGCGGGGAATCCTGGGCCGATCGGAAGCCAACACGTTACCGGAACGGCTTTGTATGACGCGATCTATCTGGCGTGCAGCGAGAAGCTGAATACCGAAGCGGGACGTAAGGCCATAGTGATTGTTACCGACGCGCAGGATGAAGGCAGCAAAGTGCGCATTGAGGAAGCGATTGAGGCGGCACAGCGCACCGATGCGGTGATTCATATTTTGCTGGTGGCCGATCCGCGGTATGGAGCGAACACCGGAGCGGCGCACAAACTGGCGGAGGAAACCGGAGGGCGCGTGATTTCGGTGTCTTCGGATAAAAAGTTGGCGCAAGCGTTCGACGAAATTTCAGAGGAGCTGCGGAGCCAGTACACGCTGGGGTACTATCCGACGAACACAGCGCACGACGGGAAATTTCGAAAAATTAAAGTGGAAACGGCGAATCACGATTTGAAAGTGTTGGCGCGGAAGGGGTATTACGCACCGAAGGAGTAGTGCGCGGACGTTTCGGAAGCAAAAAAAGCCAAGGCACGGGTCTAAGGACCCGCCGCTACAACTGCCGCGATCATCGCGGATATGCATGCGACACGCTCTTGGCCGGCTCGATTGACCGTGCTGCGCGGAACGATTAACATCAACATTCGCGTTACGCACAGTCAACCGTGATCAACCAAACCGTTGCCCATTATAAAATTCTGCGCAAGCTTGGCGGCGGTGGCATGGGTGTGGTGTATGAGGCCGAAGACACGAAACTCGGCCGGCTCGTAGCGCTGAAGTTCCTTCCCGAAGAAACCAATCAAGATGCGCAAGCGCTGGAGCGATTTTTGCGCGAGGCGCGGTCGGCCTCCGCGCTGAATCACCCGGGGATTTGCACGATTTATTCGATCGAAGAGCACGAAGGCGTGATGTTTATCGCGATGGAGCTTTTAGAGGGGCAATCGCTGGATAAAGTGTTGGAGTCCGGCGAAGTGGCGATTCCGCGCACGGTAGAAGTGGGCGTGCAGTTGGCGGACGCGCTGGATGCGGCGCACAAAAAAGGGATCGTGCACCGGGATATTAAGCCGGGAAATATTTTCGTTACGGGTCGCGGCACGATCAAGATTCTGGATTTCGGATTGGCGAAGCTGATTGCGGAGCGCGGCGACCCAATGGTGGGCGAGACGATGACCGGTCTGGCCGCACCGCTACTTACGAGTCCGGGCACGGCGGTAGGCACGGTTGCGTATATGTCTCCTGAACAGGCGCGCGGCCAGGAACTGGATGGCCGCACGGATCTTTTTTCGCTGGGCGCGGTGCTGTATCAAATGTTGACGGGCAAACATCCTTTCCCCGGGCACACCAGCGCGGTAGTGTTCGACAATATTTTGCATAACGCTCCGGTAGCCCCGGTGGTGTTCCGTCCGGCGGTGCCGGCGGAATTCGAACGAATCCTGAACAAGGCGCTCGAAAAAGACCCGGACCTGCGTTACCAAATTGCGGCGGAGTTGCGCGCGGATTTGAAACGTTTGCAACGCGAGCTGGAACCGGGGCGGCCGCCCTCGGGATCGTCGCAAGTGGTGGAAGCGGCGCCGGTGTCATCGGCGCGGCGCGCAGCGGTGGGAAGCGGGGCGACGGCGGCGGCTAGCCCTTCGGGCGGGCAGGCTCCGGCAGGGCCCGGATCGAGCAGCTCGGTGCTGATCGAAACTGCCAGCAAACACAAGGTTAAGAGTGGACTGGTGATTTCGGTTTTGGTGCTGCTGGTACTGGCGGCGGCGTTTGGCGGTTACACGCTATTGCAACGAACGCGGCACGTGCCATTCGAAAAAGTTTCCATTGAGAATTTGACCAACAACGGAAAAGTTTCGCGGGCGGCGCTTTCGCCGGACGGAAAATATTTGCTGCACGTGATGCATGACAGCGGATCGGAATCGCTGTGGCTGCGGCATATTCCTACGGGAAGTAATACGCAGGTGGTGGCGCCAGCCGCGACGCGGTATACCGGGCTGACTTTTTCTCCGGACGGAAATTACATTTATTTTGTGCGGCAGGATGAAGCGGAGGAAGGCGTTGAAGCGCTATACAGTTCGCCGGTGCTGGGCGGAACGCCACGGCTGGTGCTGAATGACATTGATAGTCCGGTGGCATTTTCGCCAGACGGGCAAAAATTTGCGTACTTGCACGAGCATGGAGCTTCGCTGGCGGTCGATTTGTTCATGGCGCACAGCGACGGCTCACCGGATCACGCGATTTTTGAACACCGGCCGCTACGGCTGGATAGTTATTCGCTGGCGTGGTCGCCGGATGGGAAGACGATTGTGGTGCCGGTGGTGCAGCCCACGGATTCGGATTTGTCCGGCTATTTGACTGTGGATGTGGCGAGCGGCAAGACAGGATTAGTAGGAGCCTCGGCAGAGCGGTTGCTGCAGGAGCCATCGTGGTTTCCGGACGGTAGCGCGTTGCTGACGGGATTTGCCTCTAGCGAGATGGGATTTCAACGGCGGCAGATCGGGATGATTTCGTATCCAGATGGAACATTTCGCGCGGTGACCAATGATACGACGGACTACACTCACGTGGGACTGGCGGCGGATGGCAAGTCCATCGTGGCGATTCAATCGACGCCACAATTTGACATGCAGATTGCAGCGATGAGCGCGCCGGACAAATTACAGACCATAAAACTTTCTTCCAATTTGCCGTATGGGGGATGGAACTGGACGAACAAGAACCAGCTGCTGCTGGCGCAAGGGCCGGATGTGCGGCTGGTGGATCCGAATGGCGGAGAGACGGTGTTGCTGTCTGACGCGAAGCATCCGGCGGACCGGGTAACTTCATGCGGTAACGGCCAATACATCATTTTTCGGCCGATCGGGCGCGCCGCGGCGACAGCGGTGAATTTGTGGCGGGCGGATGCGAACGGCACGAATCAGAAGCAGCTGACGTTTGGAAGCAATCAAAATACTCCGGTGTGTTCGCGAGATGGGAAATGGGTGTATTACCTGGACGTGAGCGACAAGGGTGCAGACCTTAAACGCGTATCGATCGACGGTGGCACTGCGGAGACGGTGCTGAATGACGGCAGCACGCTGTTTGATTTGTCGCCGGACGGCAAGACGCTGATGAGTTTTGAAGTTCGCGACAGCGATCATAAAGCATTGCTGGCACTGCATACCATCGGCACCAAAGAGAAGCGCACAATCCTGGCGGATTCGCGCGCTCTGCCGCTATTTTTATTTATGCCGGATGGCAAGGGCGTCGCTTACGTTGTTCGCGAAAAGGGCGTCGACAATTTGTGGATGCAACCGCTGGATGGCTCGGCGAACCGGCAATTGACACATTTTACCGCGGAGATGATTTCGTCGGTGGCGTTCTCGCCGGATGGGTCGAAGGTGGCGTTCGACCGCGGTCATTCGGAGTCTGATGCGATTTTGCTGCGCGATGCGGCACACTGAAGAGTGAACCGATGCGCGCTGGTGCTTCTCGCTTATTTCTTCACGAATAAAAATCTCAGAAACTAAGCCGTCATTTACTGTTGCCGCCGGGCTTGGCGGGGGCATTTTCCGGACTGAATGCCGGATTGGCGCGGGCGAAATATCCCTGGCGGGCGCGAACTTGATACCCCTTGTGGTTCGGAGTATCGATGCGAATTTTGTGATAGCGGCCGTCGAGGGTGGAGTTCGTGGGCGCGTAGGCGACGGAATACTGGTTGCGCAGTTCATCGCCGATGTCTTGAAAGGATTGGTCGAGGTCGTCGACGCGATAGGGGAAGAAGGCGCGGCCGCCGGTCTCGCTGGCGAGGGCATCGAGAATCTTGTCGTTGTCGGTCAGGTGATATTTCAGGCGTCCACCGGTGTTGGCGTCGTTCTGCACCACGGACACCCATTCCGTATTGGTGCTGATGGTATAGATGACCACGTCGGTGATTTGCGCCATCTCGATGGCTTCCGAGCGCGTGTGCGTAGAGAGGTTATCTTCGCCGTCGCTGATCAGGATCATCACGCGGCGAACCACATCCGGCTGATCTCCAGGCGGGCGCGGCGGATGGCTCAGGATTCTTGAGCAGGCCATATAGATGGCGTCATAGATGGCGGTGCCGCCGCCCGCGCGCGTCTTCATGATGTGATCGCGCAACAGGCCGTTGTCGCCCGTGAAACCCTGCAAAACTTGCGGCTCGTCGTCGAAAGTCATCACGAAGGCCTCGTCTTTATTGTGGCGAAGCACGCTGTAAAGAAAATTAATGGAAGCGTCTTGTTCGAATTTCAGGCGGTCGCGGATGCTGTTGGAAGTGTCCAGGAGCATGCCGATGCGCAATGGCAGGTCAGTCTGCTTGCTGAAGTAGCGAATTTCCTGCTGCACGTTGTCGTCGAAAATTTTGAAGTCTGATTTGTCCAGTTCGGGCACGAGCTTGTTGCGGCGGTTCAAGACGGTGAACAACACGTCGACCAAGTTTACGTTGACGGTTACCGTCGATTGCGCTCCAGGCGGCGCAGGCGGAGTTGGCCCGGGTGGAGGATTCTGTGCCGGAGGGGGCGCTTGCTGTGGCGAAGGCTGCTGAGTCTGTGAGCCCTGCTCGGGTTTGGCGCCCTGCTGCGCGCGCGATCCGGCCACAACCGTCAGTACGAACAACCACACTAACGCGAGAATTCGCTTGCTGTGCATGGGAATCGATTATAGGTAGGGCGCTAGAGCAGCGTCAATCGCGGGAGACGATTCACCCGAGACGTCGCAGAGCGTGTAAAGAAATTCGTGGAGCGTTTCCGGCAACGGCGCGCGTACTTCAATCCAGGCCTCCGTGCGTGGTTGGCGGAAGCCAAGCTTCGCAGCATGCAGAAAGTTTCTCTCCAGCGGATCGAGCACAGCATCGCCGACATGCAATCGCTCGGCGGCTCCGTACAAGGTGTCGCCAACGACGGGATGTTTGAGCGCCGCGAAGTGCACGCGAATCTGATGGGTGCGTCCGGTGTGCAGCTGAACTTCCAGCAGCGTAGTGCCGGCGACGCGCTGCAGTACACGCCAATCGGTGCGAGCTTCTCGAGCATTTTGCAGAATGGCGCTTCGGCGCGTGGTCATGCGCGTGCGGCGCATCGGATCGCGGCTGATCGCCAGTTCGATACGGCCTTTAGGCTCATCGAGCAACCCTTGCACCAGCGCGAGATAGGTTTTTTTTACAATGCGTTGGCGGAAATCTTCCGCCACCTTGGCGTGGGCGAAGTCGTTCTTGGCGACCAGGATTGCGCCGGAAGTATCTTTGTCTAAGCGATGAACAATGCCGGGACGCAGGAGGTCGGACGAGTTTGAGAGCGCCTGGCCGCGGCCGAGCAGCGCGTTTACCAGGGTGCCGGTCGGATTGCCGGCCCCAGCGTGCACGGTCATGCCCGCGGCCTTGTTGATGACGATCACATCGTCGTCTTCGTAAAGCACGTCGAGAGGAATATTTTCCGCTTCCGCGGTCATCGGAGGGCGCGGCTGTTCTTCCACGCTGATCCGCTGACCGTCATGCACCTTGGAAGAGCCTTTGGCAGTTTTTCCTTCGACGAGCACGAGACCAGCTTCGATCAGTTCCTGCGCGCGGGTGCGACTAAGTTCTGGGCAGTGAGCAGCGACAACTTTGTCGAGCCGTTCGCCGGCATCGTCGCTTGACGCTACGAAAAAGGTTGTGCGCATGTCCATTGGCGGAATATTGCGGGCAATTCTTCGGGAGCTAAGGCCCTGAACCCCTCAAGCCTAGCTCACGGCCCTACTTACCAGGTGTTTGCTGGCGCGAACCAAACAGGACATCGATGATCAATAACGCCGCGCCGATAGCGATCGCCGAATCCGCCACGTTGAAAGCAGGCCAACGGTAGCTGCCAAGCCACACTTCGAAAAAATCCGTCACGCCGCCGTGCATGATGCGGTCCGTGACATTGCCCGTGGCTCCGCCGAGCAGCAACGCCAAACCCGCAGCAGCTCAACGCTCCACCGCTACGATTGGCAACCAGCATCCACGCCAGAACGGCGATCACCACCACAGAACCGGCAATCAAGCCAACGCGCGTCCAAATCGAAGCAGAATCGGCCAGAACACCGAATGCCACTCCCGGATTCTGACTGTGCACCAGATAGATGAAATTGGCCGCGACCTCATGTCGCCAGCCTTCCACCGTCTGCGTTTCAAACCAAGCCTTGGTGCCGCGATCCAGAACGACGACCAGCAAGGTCAGCCACAACCAGCGCACGCGAGCTGGTACGTTCATACCTTAACGGCTTCGATCTCGTTCAACGCTTCGGTGCAGCGCTCACACACACTTGGGTAGCGAGTATTCTCGCCAACGTGCACGGAATAGTTCCAGCAGCGTTCGCACTTTTGCCCTTCCGCTCTTTGTACAGTTACTTCTAGCGTGGGCACCACGTCCGAACGATAGCTCCCCGAGCCAGCGTTGAGAAAATCCACCTGCGAGACGATGAATAGCCCGGGCAGAGTGGCGAGATAGTGCTTGAGTTTAGCCTTCAGCTGAAGGTCGCCGCTAAGCAAAACTTTGGCTTCCAACCCGGAGTTGATCGTTTTCTCCGCGCGCGCAACTTCCAAAGCTTTCAGCACCTCGGCGCGAACCTTGGCGAGCAATTCCCAGTTGGCCATCTTGTCCGCGGGAAAATTCGTGCGCAGTTCCGCATCTTCCGAAAACAGCGCAATGTGCACACTATCGGGATCGCCGGTGGCCCTCGGAACATACTTCCAAATTTCTTCCGCCGTAAAACTCAGTATCGGCGCGGCTACGCGAACGAGCGCGCTGGTGATTTTCAGCACGGTCATCTGCGCAGAGCGTCGCGACCTACTGGCCGGAGCCTTGGTATACAGACGATCCTTCAGCACGTCGTAGTAGAACGAGCTGAGATCCACCACGCAGTAATCGTGAATCGCATGATAGACGCGGTGAAATTCATACGCGGCATACCACTCGCGGCATTTTTTCACCAAGTCCGCGGTACGTTCCAGCATCCAGCGATCGATTTCTTCCATCTCCTCAGGCGCGACCGCATCGCGCGCCGGATCGAAGCCCGCCAAATTTCCAAGCGCAAAGCGGAACGTGTTGCGAATCTTGCGATAGGCTTCACTGAGCTGCGTCATCACCCGCTCGCTCATCTTCACGTCGGCCTGGTACTCCTGCGACGCAACCCACAAGCGCAGCAGATCCGCACCCCACTTTTCGCAAATGTCCGTGGGCAAGACGATGTTTCCGAGCGACTTGGACATCGGCCGCCCTTGTTCATCGAGCGTCCAGCCGTGCGTCACCACGCCCTTAAAAGGCGCATGTCCGCGCACGCCGGTAGCCACCAGCAGCGAACTCTGAAACCATCCGCGATACTGGTCGGGGCCCTCCAAATAAACATCCGCCGGCCATTCCGCGCCCTGCAACACTGCGAGATTGGACGAGCCGGAATCGAACCACACATCCAGAATGTCGTTCTCCTTACGCCACTTGCTCGCTCCGCAAGAGCATTTGGTTCCGGCAGGCAACAACTGCTCTGGCGAATGCTCGTACCAGGCGTCAGCGCCTTCTTTTTCAAACCACTTCAGCACATTCTTGAGCGCCGAAAAATCTTCCAGCCGCTTGCCGCAAGCATCGCAATAAAACACAATAATGGGCACGCCCCAGAAACGCTGCCGCGACACGCACCAATCCGGCCGGCCTTCCACCATTTCGCGAATACGCTCTTCGCCCCACGCGGGAATCCATTTCACCTTGTGCACTTCGTCGACAGCCAGTTTGCGCAAGCTGGTGCTTTCTCCATGCGCCGCGCGATCCAAATCGATGAACCACTGTTCCGTAGCGCGGAAAATCACCGGATTGTGGCAACGCCAGCAATGCGGGTAAGTGTGTTTGTACGCGTGATGGCCCAGCAGAGCGCCGCGCGCTTCCAACAATTTCACGATGACTGGATTCGCCGAAAAGACGTCCAGCCCCTTGTACTCCGGCAGTCCTTCGGTGTAGACGCCGCGATCATCGATCGGCGCGGCGATCTCCAATCCATATTTTTGCCCCGTACGAAAATCGTCCGCGCCGTGTCCCGGAGCAGTGTGCACAATTCCGCTACCTTGATCGAGCGTGACGTAATCCGCGAGCACGCCTGGCACTTCAAAGGGCAAAAATGGGTGCTGAAATTTCAGCCCTTCAAATTCGCGCCCTTTGAACGTGGCCACCACGCGCGCTTCCTTGATACCGCACTCGGCCTGCAGCGCAGCAACACGCTCCGCCGCTAGAAGCAGAGCGCCCTTTTTCCGTTTCAACTACGGCATATTCAAAATCGGGATGAAAGGCCAGAGCACGATTGCTTGGCAACGTCCACGGAGTCGTGGTCCAGATTACAGCCCTGGTTCCGGCTCCCAACTTCGCTGCAAGCGACTGCGGCCCATCGCTGGCAACCTTGAAAGTCACCCACACCGACGGGCTGACGTGATCCTCATACTCAACTTCCGCTTCGGCCAACGCCGTGCTGTCGTGCAAGCACCAATACACCGGCTTACGCCCGCGATAGACGTAGCCCTTCTCCATAAATTCCAGAAAGGCTCCGGCAATCGTCGCTTCATAGCCAAAGTTCATGGTCAGGTACGGATCGTCCCACCGACCAAACACGCCCAGCCGTTTGAAATCCTTGCGGTGCTGATCCACGAAGCGAGTAGCAAACGCCCGGCACATCTTGCGAAACTCCGGAGGCGAAACTTTGCCTTTCCCGCCCAGCTCTTTTTCCACTTGGGTTTCGATAGGCAATCCGTGGCAATCCCATCCCGGAACGTACGGTGCGTAATGCCCGGCCATACTCTTGGACTTAACGACCAAATCCTTCAAAATTTTGTTCAGCCCGGTACCCAAGTGAATCGTCCCGGTGGGGTAGGGCGGGCCATCGTGCAAAACAAAAAGCGGTTTACCTTGCCGCGCCGCCAAAATCCGGTCGTACAGTTTCTCCGCGTCCCAAGCAGCCAATTGCTTTGGTTCGTTCTGGGGCAATCCGGCCTTCATGGGGAAGTCCGTCTTGGGCAAATTCAGCGTCTTCTTCAGTTCAAGAGGTTCAGGCATAAAATCAGCGTTAAAAGAACTCCCCTAATGGAAATGCTGTAAAGCGATTGAGGATGCAGCGTCTCAGCGAATCGCACTTTCTAGCGTACCGCCCCAGCGTACAGGTAGCCGGCGGGAAACATCGGAAAGCAGGTGAATTGCGTATGTTACAATGAATACGGTCTGGTGTCAGCCGCGAGCCCAGCAACCTTTACCGGGCACCGCGAATCATACCCGGCTTGGGACACCTAAAGCGGACCTGCTGCGTCTAAGTTCGAGGGGATACAGTGCCGGCTCCAATCACTCTGCTGCCTCTGGATATCAATCGGCCAAGTCGTCCGGGCGATACGCCGAACGTGCCCGTTCCCGCGTCTGCCCTGCCTGAGTTTGGAACCCCCAAGCATGTGGTTTCTGATGGGTTTATCTCCAATTTGAAACAGTTCTTTACCGAGCGTCCCGTGAAGGTTTCGGGAACGGTGAATTCCACGCTGATGCCGCCTGTATACGGCGGCGGGTTCACAGAGAACCTGAAAGAGTTTTTCAGCTCCCGGCCGGTGCCTAAGGGCGCCGGTGAACAGCCGTCTGGCAGTTTCCTGGGGTACCAATTTTGGCGGCTTTGGTTATCGGCTGAAAGAGTTTTTCTCTCCCACCAAGCTTCCGCCGCTGCAAGTGACCAGCAAACCCATCAAAGTGAAGGATATCTGGTCCAAGGACGAGAATTTCGGCTGGACCCAGATTATTTCTGTGGGATTGCATGTGGCGATCATGGCGTTGCTGATTATTCCGTTTATCTGGAAGCTTTCGCCGACCACTAACGCAAACATCATAAAGGCGGACGTAACTCCACTTGAGCTCTCGGACTACGTTTCAAAACTCCCTGCTGGTTCCAAGACAGCTGGTGGCGGTGGCGGCGGCGGAGAGCACAATGTTGAGCCTCCGAGCAAGGGCAAAGCGCCAAAATTTAAGATGACTCAGCTCACGCCTCCTGTGGCGGTGATTCACAATCCAAATCCGAAGTTGGCGGTTGATCCTTCGCTCCTCGGCCCACCGGATCTTAAGATCGCCAACAACAACATGACCAACATGGGTGATCCGCTGGCTGGAGCGCCGAATCTCTCTGGCGGCTCGGGCGGTGGCGGCGGTATTGGCACCGGTGAAGGCGGCGGTATCGGCAGCGGCAACGGTGCAGGGCTTGGTCCTGGATGGGGCGGCGGCACCGGTGGCGGCGGATTTCGTGCCGGTGTGAACGGCGTGGGCAAGCCGGAATGTATCTACTGCCCGAACCCGGATTATTCCGAAGAAGCACGCAAAGCCAAGTACGGAGGCTTCGTATTGCTGGACGTGCTGGTTTCCGCGGATGGCCGCGTGAGTTCGCCGCTCGTAATCAAGGGCCCGGGATTGGGCTTGGAAGAAAAAGCCATGGAAGCCGTGGTGAAGTGGAAGATGCGTCCCGCGAACGGCCCTGGCGGCAAACCGGTAGCTTGCCGCGTGCAAATCGAAGTGGACTTCCGCCTGTACTAAAATCACTGATAACAATTCCTCGTCGCCAGCTGAAGTTGAACCCTCCCGGCGCGTGGCGCATTGCGCACTTTACAAAACTTCATATTCGCGAATAGTGCTCGCCGTAAAGGCAATCTGCTACGATTCCCGCATGAGAAATCTAGCTAAATCATTCCTGGCGGCACTGGTGTGCGCAGGATTTTTCGCCGGTATCGCGTCCGCTCAAGCAGAAAAAGGCGGAATAGATCTAACGGCGCGTATCACTCCAACGGCAGCGCGTCCCGAGCCGGTGCGACAGTTTACCTTTTACGTGCTGACCCGCAGCTACACGGACGTGGCGCACGATGTGGGCGCGCAAAATGTGCTGCCTTCTCGCGACGCGTTCATCGACACACTGAAAGTATCGCCGGAATTAAAAGTCTGGCTGAAGGCCCACGATATTCTGGATTTGACCATGCCGGAACTGGATAAAGCGATCGTGGCCGATGACATTATCAAGGTGCCGGAGTTTTTGCTGGCCTATCAGCACTCCAACAGCGGTGGAGTGACCAACGGCATTCCCAAACCGCGTTATAAGGAAGCGGACAAGGCCGATCATCCGGAAAAATACGAGAAAGATCGGCAGGATTATTTAACGGCGCTGAAAAAATTTATTCAGGGGCATCCGGAGACGGTCAACGGAATGGAACTGGAACTCACCGCGGTGAATCCGCAGGACAAGTGGGCGCGGCTCGGCAGCGAACAGCGCCGCGTGGTGCAGCGCATGGCTCCTGACGTGGCGCAAAGCAAGTATATGGTCGCCAAGGCAGACACGGACTTGGACGGCCACGCAACGATTAACGGACTTCCCGCCGGGCAATACTGGCTGAGCTCGCTGAACCTGGACGCCGACGCCGGTGATGCGCGCCTGCGCTGGGACGTTCCTGTTACCATAACCCCAGGGCGCACAACGCGCATCGAACTGACGAACTTAAACGCCACTGACGCACACGCAACGGCCATCCCGTAACCCGTTCACTGCTTAACTATGGGTTATTTACTTCGCTGGATTATTTTCAACGCATTTATTCTTCTGGCGTTGTTTCTAGACCTGCGCGTAATCAATCGCAAACCCCACAAGACCAGCATGCGGGAAGCGGCGTTGTGGAGCTGCATCTGGATCGCTATCTCCATTGTGTTTGGCATCGGCGTTAATTTCTACATGGGTGGGGCCGCCGCGCTCGAATACTTCACGGGCTATTTAATTGAGAAGGCTCTCAGCGTCGACAACTTGTTTTTATTTCTGCTGATCTTTCGCGCGTTTGCCGTGGATGAGCGCGTGCAGCATCGCTTGCTGGAGTGGGGCGTAATTGGTGCGCTGGTCATGCGCGGAGTGATGATTGCCGCCGGCGCGGAGCTGATCGAACACTTTTCCTGGATCTTGTATGTCTTAGGTGCGTTCCTGGTGTATGCCGGGATTCACATGCTCTTTGCCAAGAAAGAGAAAATTCATCCGGAACAAAACGCCATTTTTCGTTTTGCCAATAAACATTTACGGATCACGCGGGACTATCAGGGGCAGCACTTCTTTGTTCGCAACAGCGGCAAGCTCTTCGCTACGCCTTTGTTTGTGGTCTTGCTGGTCGTAGAGGTCACGGATATTACTTTGGCCGTTGACTCCATTCCCGCGATATTTGGCATCACACGCGATCCGTTTATCGTCTATACGTCGAACGTTTTCGCGATTCTGGGGCTGCGCGCACTGTATTTCCTACTAGCCGGAGCGCTAAGCCGCATGCGCTTCTTAACGGTGGGCCTATCGTTCATCCTAATGTTTA
Source organism: uncultured Acidobacteriota bacterium (assembly GCA_963786485.1). GTDB lineage: Bacteria > Acidobacteriota > Terriglobia > Acidiferrales > UBA7541 > Acidiferrum. The sequence continues at coordinate 344,796 of CAWAZN010000007.1, read as the reverse complement.
TCGGCGGGAAAATGCTGGCTGAACAGTGGGTGCACGTTCCCGTATATATCTCGCTCAGCGTCGTGGCGCTGATGCTGCTCATCTCGGTTGGGGCTTCTCTGTTGATCCCCGACAAGTCAAAACCCGTTGCCGCAGCATGACGCCAGATCTCTAGTCGACAATCCTTCCCTACTCTTTCACCATTTCGTCGACGAAGCACCACTCCCAGCTTTCGCCCGGCTCGATGGAGCGAATCACCGGATGCTTGGTCGCATGAAAATGTTTTGTCGCGTGCCTATTCTTCGAGTCGTCGCAGCAACCTACGTGTCCGCACTCCAGGCACAGCCGCAAATGAACCCAGCTGTCCCCCATCTTCAGGCACTCTTCGCACCCGTTGGTGTTGTGCTTCACATTGTGCGGCGCCTTCCGCAAGTGTTCGCAGAGTTGTGCCATGGTGTGCCTCCAGTTCTCAAACCGCGCCCTTGATTGGAATCCGTACCTGAAATTTCGTTTCGCCCGGCACGGACTTCACGTTGATCTGTCCGTGCATTTTCTTCACGATGCGGAACACCACATCCAGTCCCAACCCCGTGCCATCGCCCACGCCCTTGGTAGTGAAAAAAGGCTCGAAAATCCGCGATTGCACTTCGGTCGGTATACCCGGTCCATTATCAATAATTTCCACGAGTACATAGTCATTTTCCGGACGCGCGCGCACCAGCAGCTTCCCTTTGCCCTGCATGGCGTCCGCGGCATTGTCGATCAAGTTCGTCCACACCTGATTGAGCTCACTGCCGTAGGCCATCAGTTTTGGCAAATCTGGCGAATATTCCCGCGTCACGGTGATACCGTGCTTCAGCTTGTGATTCATGATCGTCAGCGTAGTTTCCAGGCTGTGCTTCACATCTATTTCCTGCGAAGGCGCCTGATCCATGTACGAATATTCTTTAATCGCCTTGATCAAATCCGAAATGCGCGACGTGCTGTGTTCCAGTTCAGCGGCGATGCGATCCATTTCGAGCAGCGTTCCAAACCGCATCAGCTCCGGCCCCAGCGAACTCCCCGTGACTTCCGCGAAACTCTCCAGATGCTCATTGAGCACATTGCCTTCCGCCAGCAGCGGCGCCAATTTCCAGGGATCGGCAACGTTGTGTTTTGCGAGCCAATCCTGAATCGCCTCTTCGCGTTCCACACGCGCGAACTCATCCTGATGCTCCACGGGCCGCAATGCCGTTCTAATCTCTTCTTCCCGCTGTGCTAGCAGTTCGCAATCTTCCGTCCGCATGCTGGACTGCCGATTTGCATCACGCAAACGCTGCAGGCAATCGCGCAACGCTCCGGCCGACCGCCGCGCTGCCGCCGAAGGATTGTTCAGCTCGTGCGCCAAGCCGGCGGACAGTTTCCCCAGCGCCGCCAACTTTTCCTGTTGTTGCTCTGTCCGCGTAAAATCCCGCACGCGATCGGTAAGCACGCCGATCAGCCGCTGCGCCAGTAGCGGCAACCGTTGAATAAGCTCTGGAAAATGCTGCGTGTGAAACGCCAGCCCTAAGAGCGGCGTAGTGGCCCGGCCAGTCACGGTGTAGTGCGTCATCCGTGAAAAAGGCAGAATCCCCGTAATGTCCCCGGCCCGAGCGCTAAACACCGGACTGTCTCCCCCGCCAGCTTCCCGCCGCGCCCGCATCTCCCCTTCCAGAAGCACGAACATGTGCGTCGCCTGATCGCGTTCGCGCACCACGATTTCGCCCGGCGCCAACCGAATAATCTCGGCTTTGGACACAAACCATTCCAGGTCCGCCGTCGACAACTCCGCGAACGGCTTCACCCTGCGCAATTTTTCGATAAACGATTCGTTGTCCGGCGCAACCGAACTTCCGCTGAGAGGCAGTTCGCCCACAAACACTCCCGATCTGCGTTACACCTTCGCTAGATATTGGTGAATGAACTGGACCACCACCGCGCCTTCGCCTACTCCCGACGCCACGCGCTTTACCGAACCATGCCGCACATCGCCCACCGCAAAAATTCCTGGCACGCTGGTTTCCAGCAGCCCCGGCTCACGATCCAGCGTCCAGGACTTCGGTTTCTTGCCTTCCACCAAAACATCCGGCCCGGACAAAACGAAACCGAGCTTGTCTCGCATCACCAGTCCATCCAGCCATTGCGTGCGTGGCTGCGCGCCGATAAAAATAAACAAACTCGAAGCCGGCAACTGGTCCGTGACAAACGTATCGGAGTGCAGCACCGAAATGCATTCCAGCCGCTTTTCGCCGAAAACACCAGTAACACTCGTCTGATTCCACACTTCGATATTCGGCGTCTTCTCAATCTGCTCGATTAAATAGTAAGACATCGTGGTGGTCAACGACGCCGCGCGATTCAGCATCACCACTTTCGCGGCGAATTTCGAAAAGTGCATCGCCGCCTGTCCCGCCGAATTCGCGCCGCCTACGATATATACCGTTTCGCCTTTGCAGGAAAGCGCTTCAGACGTTCCGCCGCCGTAGTACACCCCTGCGCCTTGCAGCCGGTCCATTCCCGGAACATCCAGCGTGCGCCACTGCACGCCCATCGCCAGCAGCAGCGCGTTGCAGGAAATTTCCGAGCCATCCGCCAATTTCAAATAGCGATAGGGACCGTCAATCCGCACTTCCGTCGCTTCTTGCGGAGACAATATTTCCACGCCAAAACGCGTCGCTTGCTGCACCGCACGCCGCGCCAAATCGCTACCCGTCAGCCCCAGCGGAAATCCCAAATAATTTTCGATCCGCGAACTAAGCCCAGCTTGGCCGCCCGGCGCTTCGCGTTCGATCATCACCGTGCGCAAACCCTCGCTGGCGCCATACACTGCAGCCGCCAAACCTGCCGGTCCTCCGCCAACAATCGCCAAATCGTAGAAATTCGCCTGCGCGTGCGTCTTCAAACCAATCTTATCCGCCACCGCGGGCAGCGCCGGCTCCGCCAATCGCGCGCCATCCGGAAACAAAATTACCGGCAACTGGTGCGTCTCATCCCCCAGCGATTCCACCAGCCCCTTCACTTCCGGATCGCTCTGCGCCAGCTCAATATCGATCCACTGATACGGCACCTGATTGCGCGCCAGGAAATTTCGCAACTCATACGACGGATTCGAATAGCGCGTACCCAACACTCGAATCCCTTCGTACGGAGGCCGGTACGAAGACGTCCAGTCATTCAGCAAATCATCCAGCTGTGGGAAAAGTTTTTCCTCAGGAGGATCCCAAGGCTTCATCAGGTAGTAGTGAACTTTCGCCTCGTTAATTGCCTCAATCGCCGCACTAGTATCGGCATACGCGGTCAGCAACGCGCGCTTGGCCAAGGGATGCAAAATCATGGCTTCGGATAGCAACCCCACTCCATCCATCTGCGGCATGCGTTGGTCCACCAGCAGCAAAGCCACCGGATTATTTCGCGCTTTCAGCTCTTTCAATGTGTCCAGCGCGGCCATAGGCGAATTGGCACGCATCACGCGATAATGTTCGGAATAATGGCTGCGCAAATCTCGCTCAATCGCGCGCAGCACCTCCGGATCGTCATCCACCGTTAACAAAACAGGCTTCGGCATGTTCCTCAGATGTTCCTGGAGCGGCTTAAGTTACCCCATAAAGGCATGGCGTGCTGAATGTTCTTTCGTGTCGATATTAGACGTCGGCGCCGCCATGAAGTTGCAGCTTTATCGCGGCTTTATTGTCATTGATCCCATTCAAATTTTTACAACGCCAAGCGGTAGGTTACAATTCCCCCGCGCTATGCCTGCCCTCGACCCGGACTTGATTGACGAGCTCTCCTCTGAAGACGAACTCGCCCGCGTCATCGCGGCCGAACAGATCCATCGCGAAGGCAGCACCCCGGCGCTTCGCGTAATCAACGGCTGGCGTCAACACCGCGAACTGGCCATCCTGTTGCCCCAGCCGGAAACGACCGTAACAGTAGGCGTCGCCGTTCAGCCAGACACCTTTGCAAAAATTCACGCAGCCATCGGCGCGCCGGAGCTTTCCGATGTTCCTCCAGATCAGGACGCCAAAGAGTTCGAACTCACTTTCGACAATGGCGTGTTGCTGGACATTTTAACCACCAAAGATCCGGCCGGTTCCGGCGCGATCGCGCGTTACCTCAACAAGTTCGGCGAAGGCATCCAGCAAGTGGAATTCGAATGCGCCGATGTGGATTTAGCTACCGCACTCCTGAAAGATTTGGCGGAGCAAACTCCTGTTTATCCCAGCGCCCGGCCCGGCGCCAACAACACCCGCATTAATTTTTACCTGGTCAACATCACCGGCAAGGAAGGCCCCGAAAAACTCTTGATCGAACTTTTCGAGCGTCCCAGCACCACTGCTGCGCACTAATTCATACTTCAATTTCGCAGCGGCTTCCCAGTCTTCAACGTAAACGCGATCCGTTCTTGCGTTTTCTTCTCTCCCAACAGCGATACAAACGCCTCGCGCTCCAAATCCAAAACGTACTGCTCGCTGACCATCTGCGGCGCACTGAGCGCTCCTCCCGCCAATATATTTGCCAGCTTCCGTCCCACCACCGCGTCATAGTCCGAAGCGTAGCCGCCGCGCTGTAACATGTGAATCGCTAACTTGCCCATCGACAGAAACGATTCGCCCAACACTTTGATCTGCGTAGTCCGCGCCCCCTCTTGCCACGACGCCGCCAGCGGCTTCCATCCGCCGCGCACCAAACCCAAAGCCGCCTCTTTAGCATCGCCAATCAGTCGCGCGGAATTCATGGACACGCCATCTTCCCGTCGCAAAAATCCCAGTTCGCGATTCTCCTCCGCGGACGTTCCCACCTTAGCCATAGCAATCGTTTCAAAAATCGGCCGCAGCGCATGAACCAAATCCAGGTCCTCTCCGCTTCCAGCTCGTTCATTCGCGCGAATCAACATCTCCTTGGTCCCGCCTCCGCCGGGAATCAATCCCACACCGGCCTCCACCAACCCCATGTACGACTCCGCCGCCGCCTGAATGCGCGCGCCATGCAGTGAAATTTCGCAGCCGCCACCGAGCGCCAACCCCTGCGGTGCCACTACCACCGGCTTTCGCGCATACTTGATCGCCAAATTCACGTTCTGGAATTGCTTCACTGCCATGTGCAACTCGTCCCACTCTTGTTCCTGTGCGCCCACCAGCACCAGCATCAAATTCGCGCCAACGGAAAAATTCACCGCCTGATTGGCGATCACCATCGCTTCAAAATCCGTATCCAGCCGTTTCAATCCTTTATGAATCATGCTGATTAAATCCGCGCCGATTGCATTCATTTTGGCGTGAAATTCGCAGCACACTACGCCGTCGCCCAGGTCAATCAAACTCGCACCGGAATTTCGCTCCACTTCGCGTCCGGCATCCTTCAGCGACTTCAAAATAACTACGCCGTCCGGTTCTGAAACCGTCCGGGGCTTTCCGCTGATATCGAAAACATTGGTGACGCCCTTTTCCGTTTCGTAAAACCCTTTGCGAGAGTCGGCTACGCGCTCAATCAGCAATGGCACGCCGCGTCCTTCTTTTTCCACCTGCGCCGCAAACTCTTTCACGCCGATCGCATCCATCATTTCGAAGGGACCCATCTCCCAGCCAAACCCCCAGCGCATCGCGCGATCCACCTCAGCCACGCTGTCCGCAATTTCTGGCACGCGCCGCGCCGCGTACAGACACGTTTCCGAAAGCGCCAGCCACAAAAATTGCTGCGCCTTGTCTCCTTTCTGCCCCGCCAAAATCGGGCCGACCAAAAATCGCAATCGCTCCCTGGTATCCTCAATGCCCTTCCCGGCTTCCAGCGACGCAAACTTGGCCTTCTCTTTGGGCCGGTACTCCATCTTCTTCACATCCAAAGTGAGAATCTCACGCTTGCCTTCTTTCGTCTTCTTGTAGAACCCCTGCCCGGTTTTATCTCCCAGCCAGCCGCGCGCCGTCATGTCCGCCAAAAGCGCCGGCACCTTATATCGCTCGTGAGATTCGTCGTTCGGCGCCGTCTCGTAGATATTTTTGATGACGTGCGTCAGCACATCCAGACCTACAAGGTCCGCCGTTCGAAATGTGGCGGATTTGGGCCAGCCCACCGCCGGTCCCGTGCACGCGTCCACTTCCTCAACCGTCATATCCAGCTCGCTCATCAACCGCAGCGCGTTCAGCATGGAAAATGTTCCGATGCGGTTGGCAATAAAGTTGGGCGTATCTTTCGCTTCCACCACGCCTTTGCCCAGCCGCTTGTCGCAGAAATCCCGCAGCGTCTCCAAAACGTCTCCGGACGTTTTCGGCCCGGGAATTACTTCCACCAATTTCAAGTATCGCGGCGGATTAAAAAAGTGCGTCCCGCACCAGTGTTCCTGAAACTCTTCGCTCATTCCTTCCGCAATCAGATGTACCGGCAATCCCGACGTATTCGTGGTTACAATCGCCCCTGGCTTGCGAAATTGCGCCACGCGCTGCAGCAAATTCCTCTTAATCTCCAGGTTTTCCGACACCACTTCGATGATCCAGTCGGCTTCCGCCACACGAGCCAGGTCATCCTCAAAATTTCCGATGGAAACTTTTTCGGCGAATGCCGCGCTGAAAAATGCTGCGGGCTTGGACTTCTTGGCGCCTTCAAAACCCGCCTCCACGATTTTGTTGCGATCCTTGGACCCCGGAGCCGAACCGGCCGGGGCAATATCCAGCAAAATACACGGCAAGCCGGCATTCGCAAAATGAGCCGCGATTCGCGCGCCCATCGTCCCAGCACCTAACACCACCGCTTTCTCGATGCGACGCTTCATGACCCGCCTTATTGTTCGTGGATTTGTACCGCAGGACAGGTTACAAAACCGGCAAGCCCCGGTCAAACCACCGGTCAAACCAACTGACTTCGTCCGCCAAATCCCATAAACTCAGCGTAATGGCCGACCCTACATCTCAGCCAGGCTGGTTAAGCGTCGCTGCAAACAAATTGCGCGATTTCGCCTATGGCGGCGAAGATCCCGCTCGCACGCAGGCCAAGGATTGGTCTCGCGCTTTCCGGGGGATTCGCCCGCGGCATTGCCCACATCGGCGTCATCCGCACGCTGCTCGCTGCAGGAATCTCCATCGATGTGATTTCTGGCACCAGCGTGGGAGCTCTCATCGGCGTCGTCTACGCCTCTGGTACGCCGCTCGAAGAAATGGAACGTATCGGCCTGACCACCACCTTTGCCGACTTCGGCCGCTGGACGCCATCTTGGATTGGCTTGGCCACCAACCAGCGCCTCGAGAAATATCTGAAGCGCTTTACCGCCTGCGCTACGTTTGAGCAGCTAAAAACTCCGCTCTCCATCGCCACTACCGATCTCAACGCCGGCATCACGGTGTATTACGACAGTGGGCCGATCGCTCCGGTGCTGCGCGCTTCCTGCAGCTATCCTGGCCTTTTCGTGCCCATTCAATTTGAGGGACGCACGCTCGTCGACGGTTTTCTAACCGCGCCCGTTCCGGTGGAAGGTTGTTTCCTGCAGGGCGCCGACATCGTTGTCGCCGTGCATCTCGATCCCGGCAATCTCGAACAGCCGCGCACGTTCACCGACGTGCTGAGCCGCAGCTTCAATATCATTCAGCGCTACGCCGACGTCGCCTGGCGCCAGCAAGCCGACGTAATCATCGAGCCGGACGTGCAGCCCTTCGTCTGGGATGATTTCAGCAAGACTCCCCAAATGGTCGCCGCTGGCGAAGTCGCAACTCTGGCCGCCATCCCGCAAATCCGCGCCGCCATCGCCCGTCACCCCGAACGCACCAACCCCAACACTCAAGCCGCGGCGCTAAAAGCCCAATTCGAAGCCAAACACTCGCACGACTCTGCCGAAAAAAAATAATCATTTTTTGAAATGTAATTTCAGGCCGTCAGATATTAGGGTGCCGCACCCACTGGTTCTGTGGGTGCGGTTTTTGACTTCTCACAACGATAGATTTTTCCCAATCGAAACTCGCGTTTTCCGTCGGAACATCTGTGCTTGCGCTACTCCCTCGTAACCTCCACCACCACGGCCTCACCCTCGCCCTTCCCCCGCTGCGTCAACCACGCCCCCAACCCCTCCGCAAATCTCTCCGGCGTCAACCGAAAGCTAGCTTCCACTCGCCCCTCTCCCACCGGCAAGGTATCGTCAAAATCCGCGCTGTTCGTAAAATTCCGCATGCAAAAAAAGTCCAACCACTCCTGCGGACAGTCCCGTTTCTCCCCGCGAATCGTCACCACCACATGAAATTTCTGCGCGTACATAATCCCTACTTCGCTGTGCCGATTTCGTCGATGCGTACCGCTACCTGCGAACCAATCCGAATAAAGCCAAAATATGTAAATTTGATGCGCCGCGCCTCCACATATTCCAGCCACGCTTTATGCTCGTGCCACAGCCAGTCCGGATAATTGTAATATTCGTCAAAAACAATCATGGTACCGGGTCGAAACCGGTCCCCTAGTGCTTCCAATATTTCTTTCGTAGAACTGTACAAATCGCAGTCCACATGCATGAACGCCACGGCATCGTTCGCGTGCTCCGCGCTGAATTTCGTCAGCGTCTCTGAATAAAACCCTTTTACTAGCCGAACATTCTTGCGCACCTGGGGCAACTTCCCGCCAACGTTGAACGCACCCTTTTTTGATTCAATGGTCCACTGCTCCGGCAAGCCTTCGAAAGAATCAAAACCCCAAAATATTTTGTCCGGCGCCAGCTTCGCCAAGGTATTCAGCGAATCGCCTTTATAAACGCCAAATTCCATATTCATGCCGCCGGCCACGCGCGCCGATTCTTCCAGGCAAGCCGCAAACAAATCCCGCCGCGACTTGAAAATCCGCGCATTCCGCAAATGCTCCGACTCGAAATCAGAAGAAGTGATCGCTGCACGCACCGCGGGCACCAGATCGCTTCCTTGCAGCACAATTTCCAGGCCTTTTTCGATATAGCGTCGCGCGATTTTTCGGAAAAACGCGTTCACGCTGGCCGTTAGCTCTCGCGCCCAGATCACTCGGTCACCCGTATTTTTTGATTTGTAACCAGAATCAAGTCAGCTCGCAGCCGCGAATTTCGCGAGTTCGAGTGTACCGCACAAATAAAAAAGCCCAGCCGATTTCCTCGGCTGGGCCAGACGTACAAATCTCTTCACCTTAGGGCGTCGAGTTAGACGGCGCTGCGTGGTGATTCTGCAAGTGGAATTTGCGAGTAGGCGAATGTGCTCCGCTCGGCAAAAACTCCAAAGCCACGTTCCCGCCGCGTAAACCAGCAAGTTGTAATTGCCAATGCGGAACGCGTCCGAAGCGTTGTAGCGCCCCGGATACCAGGCATACACCGCCGTAAATGACCCTGCATACGGCGCCACCAGCGACGGCACCGAAAACACGCGGTGGCCATCCTCGCCGCGTCGTCCCGTCAACGTTGAAAACATGGCGTGCCGGAATCGCGGAAAAACTCCCGTGCACTCGCAACGATAATAGAGAGTGTCTTCACCGGTCAGTTGCGCCAGCCCGTAGCGAGTCGTCGTAGTGACCGCGCCGATTCCGAAATCGGAGCCGAACCTCCGCCCGTACCCGGCCGCTCCGCCGCCCCACTCGTGCGGATGCCCGCCCGCTTGCTGGATGCCCGCAACCAGCGCCGCGCCCACCAACGGCAACGGCCCCCACGCGTCAAACAGGTAATTCAAGAATTTTGTCTTCTGAGTCGGCTTCTCGTAGGCATAGCTCTTTGCCTGTGGGGCATTCGGCAGTCCAGCATTCGGTAGCGGAGCCTCTGGCGCATTCGGCAAGCTCGTTTCACCAATGCTTGCGTTCGCCGAGACGGAAGAGTCGGCAGTCGCCGAGTCGACGGTCACCGAACTGAACGTCGCGGGGTTGACTGCAGTCGCGTCGGCCGAACCGGCTTTCAAAATATCATCCATCTGAATCGTCACCGGCTGCGTGGCCGCCGGCACCGCCTGTTGGGCGTTCGCTACCGCGCCGCAGAGCAGCAACGCCATAGCCGCAAGCCCTAAATTCATCCATCGATCGCTCATCATCTTCCGCTTACCTCGTTCCACTGATGTCATTCCGTCTCCGTTCGTAACCTAGTTTCGGGCGGCCATGCACCGCTGCCGCTTGCGCCAAAACTGTGGCTGGCAGTTTAGCATGGCGCCTCCCCTGCCCTTATGCATTATTCCCCGTAAGTCCCGCCCCTCATTTTGCTTACCATCTCGGGCAGACCGCAGAAGATGCACAGCTTAGATGAACTAGCCGCACGTTTAGCCGTATAAAAATATCGTTTTCGCGTCCCGGTATCTCCGAGTTGTCGGCGGTCGGCGCGCTCACCAACCCTTCCAACGGACTTTCCAGCGCCCGGCGAACCTTTTTGCCCTATTTTGCTATCTCACTACAATAGTTCCTGCCTTCCGGCTCGCTTCTGCCGGGGAGTTTCAGTAAATTGCGCGTAGTCTTACGACCAAGAATGAAACTGCCGCGCCACGCACACAAATGAAGCGAACGGCCACCTCTCGCGAACTCGGCCGCCTGGTTGGCCTCCTCACTGCCATCGTCGTGGTAGCCACGCTCTATTTCGGCCGCGTGGTCTTCGTGCCGCTGTCGCTTGCGTTCCTTTTTTCGCTGCTTTTGGCCCCGGCCGTCTCTGCGCTGGAGTGGATTCGTCTTCCCCGCCTGCTTGCCGTTCCGCTGGTTCTGCTTGCCGTTTTCGGCGCTCTAGGCGGCCTGGCGTACAGAACATCGCAGGAATTTATCGACGTCACCAATCAGTTGCCCACGTACAAAAAGACAATCGAAGACAAGGTTCATTTCATCCGGAAGTCGAGCACGCCGCAGCTGGATAAGGCTTCTAACTCCGTCAAAGAGCTGGAAGACGAGTTGGCCAATTCCGCGAACTCCACTCCCGGAAGTAGAAAATCGATTACCGCACCGGCTAAACCTCTTCCAGTTCAGGTCGTCGCGCCCACGAACCCAATCTCCTCCATACAGAACGTTTTTGGACCGCTGGCCAACGTCATCCTAGTCACTATCTTCACCATCTTCATGCTTTTGGGTCGCGAAGACCTGCGCGACCGTTTCATCCGTCTCGCGGGCGGCAAACGCTCCAGCACCATGAACCAGGCCACCCAAGCCCTCGACGAAGCGTCGCGGCGCATCAACCGCTACCTCTTCCTCCAGTTGCTCGTAAACGTTTGTTACGGAGCGATCATCGGCACGGCGCTGTACTTCATTGGCCTCCCCAACGCTGCGCTGTGGGGCCTCTGTGCCGCCGTATTTAGGTTCCTCCCCTACATCGGACCACCGCTCGCGGCGGCCATGCCTGTGCTGCTTTCTCTCGCGGTATTCGCCGGATGGCAACACGCCTTGATGACCGTGGCTGCTTTTGCCGTTCTGGAACTGCTGGTCTCCAACTTTGTCGAGCCCCTGCTATACGGAGCACATGTCGGCTTGTCCGCCCTGGCCATTCTGGTAGCGGCCGTTTTCTGGACGCTGCTGTGGGGTTTCCCAGGCCTCGTGCTGAGCACGCCTCTAACGGTTTGCCTTGTCGTCTTGGGACGATATTCGCCCGCCTTTAGCTTCCTCAACATCCTGCTGGGCGACGAGCCGGTGCTTGAGCCGCACGCACAGTATTACCAGCGCCTGCTCTCTCTGGATCAGACCGAAGCGCGCCAGATTGCGGTGCAATACTGCAAAGACAAGCCGCTTGAAGAGCTGTACGGTTCGGTGGTGATTCCCGCACTGTCGCTCGCCGAACAGGACCGCCATCGCGACCAACTCGATAAACACACCGAGAACTACATTTTTCAAAGCACCAGAGAGATCGTCGAAGAGTTGGCGGAGACCATCGAGGCACCGTCCTATCGTCACTTTACGCCAGACACGGGCTCCCTGTTCCCTATAGAGCCTAGCTCCGACGACGCGCTCGCCGCCAAGAGTCGTTTGTTCAGCGTGTTGTGCATTCCAGCCAACGACACCGCCGACGAAATTGTGGCCTTGCTGCTGTGCCAACTGCTTGAACGGCGTGGTTTTGCTGCGCAGAGCACTCCGGTGGCGGCCATTGCCCACACGCTGGATACGATCACGGAGAGCAAGCCTGACGTTGTGTGTATCTCTGCGCTGCCGCCGTTCGCCATCGACCATGCGCGCGCGTTGTACTCCGCGGTGCGGGCGAAGTTTCCAGGGCAGGACCAGATCGTCTGCCTGTGGCATTCGGACGGTGACCCCGCAAAAACTGCGGCGCGCTTCAGGCTGGCTCCTAATGATGGCTTGTTGACTACCCTCAGCGAGGTGCTGCAGAGACTCGAATCGCGAGCTGGGCGAACGTTTACGGCGGAGGTCGGTGAGCCGAAGGCTGTTAGCGAGACGCCGTTGCCTAGTACGATTTAGGGTGAGGCCGGTTTGCGGTGGGTGGCAAGGGACCGATTCCGGCTCGATTTTCGGTACCTCGCAGGAGTGGCTGTGCTACCAAACGCGGCCCCACCCCGGGTATTTTTGTAAGTGCGCGTTCTAAAGGGGTTAAAAACCGATTTTTCGTAAGTGCGCATTCTAAAAGACTTACATCTCAATGAACACGTAAGTGTTCATTCCGCTGGATTTAGGCTCTCAGTGATGAGCGGTAAGTTCTGACTGCTCTGTGTTGGTGCATTCTTATATTTCCGTCTAAAATCAACGCTGCTTTCTCCCTAATGACCACAATCACGATCATCGACACGCAGTGGATTGGGCGGCCGAAGGCAGTGGCTTCAGCGCTGCTGCAGTCCGATGGGCACCGGGCGTTAATTGATCCTGGACCGGCGTCCACGTTGGAGGCGTTGCGCGAAGGGCTTCGCGCAGAGGGCCTCGAGGTTGCCGACCTTGACGCGATCCTGTTGACGCACATTCATCTGGACCATGCTGGAGCCACCGGCGCGCTGGTGAAAGAAAATCCGCGGACTGGCGGTATACGTCCATACCCGAGGTGCTACGCATCTGGTGGATCCCGCAAAATTGCTGGACAGCGCGCGGCGATTGTGGGGAGACGAACTACCGAGGCTTTTTGGGAACACACTGCCTGTACCTGCGGAGAACCTGCGCGTCCTTGCGGGCGGCGAGACATTACGGCTGGGTACGCGGGAATTGGGCGTGGCGTATACTCCGGGCCACGCGGCGCACCACGTCAGCTATTTTGACGAAGCCGATGGGACAGCCTTCGTGGGCGACACGGGCGGCATTCGCATCCAGAACGGACCGTACATTCTTCCGGCAACTCCTCCACCGGATATCAACTTGGAGTTGTGGGACGAATCATTTGCAACGATTCTGGCGCGCAAACCAGCAAGGCTTTTTCTGACGCACTTCGGCTACGCGGAAAATCCGGCGGAACATCTAGACCAATTTCGTGAACGATTGCACCGTTGGACGGAGGCCGCCGCGCTAGCCTTAAGAAATAATGCCGACGCGGCTGCTGCCAGCCATGAGTTCACGGAAGCGGCGCGCGCGGAACTGGTCTCCGCCATGTCGCCAACCGATGCCGATCATTACGCGTTCACTGCGGGGCTCGATCTTTCGTTCCTTGGATTGGCGCGTTACATTCGCAAGCGTGAAAACCCTGAAGCGCAGAAAACCTAAACCGTTGAAATTGAATGTTTGGAGCTACGCACACGCAGGGGGCCGGGCTAAAGCCCAGCGTCTACAAAAACCGCGTTAGGCTTACGAAGAGGAATGAGACGAAGAGATTTCCGGCTCGTCGTCCGCAGAATTAGCCGGCGTCTCTTCAACGGAGTCGGGCGTCTCTACAGCGGTCACGCTCTCGGCGGACTGTCCGCCACCTCCAGCCTCATGTGCTTCTTCCAAGAATTCTGAGGACACTTCTTCTGTGCGGACTTCCGGAGCAGGTACTTCTTCATGTGACGCTTCGGGAGTGGACGATTCTTCGCTCGGTGCGACTGGGGCGGCGCTAGTGGCGTGGGTAGTTGTAGGCGCCGGTACTGCGGACGCTTCTGGCGCGGCCTGGGCTTCCAGGCGCGCGATAAGTACATCCACCAGCAGGTCGACTAATTTCTTTGCGCCACTACCGTCAGAATCTCTGTCCGGATTGTATTGAGCGATATCCAGGGCCAGCAGATTTTTCTTCTTGGCGATTTCCTGCAAGATGGTTCGCGCATCGGCGATGGGCAGACCGGCGGTGCCCGGAACATTTACGCTGGGCAATTCGGAAACGTCCAGCACATCGGTATCGAGATGCACGATGAATTCGCGCGTGTCCGCGTGTAGCTGCGTCAGGGCGTCCTGCGCCGATTTGGTGGCACCTTTGCGCTGAATATCGGCGAGATAGGTGTGGCGCATCGGCGAACGGGTCAAAAATTCCTGCTCGGGAGGATCGACACGCTCAAGGCCAAACAGCAAAACATCCGGTTCGCGCACCAGCGCACCGTCGCCCCAAAAACGCGTTAATTCCGGAGCACCCTTGCCGATGATGTTGGCGACCACCATGCCATCGATGCGGCCGGACGGAGTGGAAGCTGGGGTATTCAAATCGGCGTCGCGATCGAACCACAGCAGACTGATATTTTTGTAGTAACGACGCGCGCCGGTCAGCAAACCAATCACTTGCGAGCAATCGCCGCCAAGGACCAAGACCAGGGCGCCACTCTTGATAGCCACTTCCGCGCGGGCTTTCAAATCGTTCAGGCCGGCGACGATGGCAGGCAGGTTTCGGGCGCGGCGATGTTCGTCATCATCAGCGAAAAGTCGGGGAGCGCAATCGCCATGGTCTACGACCTCGTATCCGGCGTTTTGCAATTTTTCAACGAGTCCAGCGGCGCGTAACGCGGCGGGCGCCTTTTCACTGCCGGCCAAGAAAGCGGCGGCGCTGGAGGGTGCCCCAATCAGGGCAATTTTCTTCGGCTGACGGGCGATTTTGACCGCCAAAATAGCGCTCCTTCTTTTTACCACTGCTCAATGCGTTTTTAGTGTTTCTAAAACTCCGCCGGCTCGGCTGGTGGCCAACAAATCGAAGCGCAGCTGGCGGTTCCCCGTGCGACACTTGGCAACTATCTGGCCCGGCGCAGCGACAAAACCCGCTGCGGTAAAATTTGCTGCGTTGCTACAAAACTCTTCGCGACGAAATCCTTCGCGAAAACTCAGCGGCGCGGCGCGGGAGCGATGGTGGCCAGCTCCGCCGGCAGCGTAAAGCGCACGTCTTCGCGAATCAGATCCAAATCTCGCTGGTCGGTATAACCCAATGCGGCGAGGCGTTCGCTGACTTGCTCCACGAGAACCTCCGGGGCGGACGCACCGGCAGTCAATCCGACGCGGGCCACACCTTCGAGCCAGATAGGATCGATATCGGTAGCCGCGTCGATTAATTTCGATTTCACGCCGCGGCGCTTGGCGACTTCCACCAGGCGGTTCGAGTTGGAGCTGTTCTGCGAACCTACGACCAAAATCAAATCGACGTCTTGCGCTACTTGCTCGACGGCTTCCTGGCGATTCTGCGTGGCGTAGCAAATGTCGTCGCTCTTGGGTCCGACGATGAGGGGAAATTTCTGGCGGAGGCGGGCTACGATTTCCTGCGTGTCGTAAAGGCTCAAAGTGGTCTGCGTCAAAAACGCAAGGCGGCTGGGATCGTCAACTTCCAGGGCGTCCACGGCGGCGACGGAGTCCACGACGATGGTGCGGTCGGGGGCTTCACCGGAAGTGCCCACAATTTCCTGATGGTCTTTGTGGCCGATCAAGATAATGGTGCGCTGTTCGCGGGCAAACTTGAGGGCTTCCAAGTGAACTTTGGTTACCAAAGGGCAGGTGGCGTCGATGACTTTAAGGGAGCGCTGCTTGGCTTCGTCGCGCACGGTGGGCGGCACGCCATGGGCGCTGAAGACCAGAACGGCGCCGTGGGGCACGTCTTCAATGGATTCGACAAAAATGGCGCCGCGACGGCGCAATTGCTCCACAACATATGTGTTATGAACGATTTCGTGATGCACGTAGACCGGGGCGCCGTAGGCTTCCAGCGCTAATTCCACGATATCCACGGCGCGTACTACGCCGGCACAAAAGCCGCGGGGCCGCACTCTGAGCAATACCTTTTCGCTAATCGCAGTTGCCATCGCAATCCTATATTACTGAATTCAAACAACTCTATCATACCCTACCCGGCCACGCTGCCGACAACTCGAGAGATGACGACCACCATTCGCCGCTGGAAACAAGTAGACGGAAAGCTGCGGAGGGAGGTTGAGGGTGCGATAAACTTGGTACCTAAAGATATAGCATGTCTCGCGCGACTTCTCCCGGCTCGCGAGCGAATGGCTGTCGTGCCCGGATGATTCAGGGTGCTCCTTCCCGGAACCGTCTGGAGTTTCGCACCGCCACAGCTGACATTGGAGACCTAACGTGCATTCCGGAGATGAGAACCCCGCGAATCGTCGTCGCAGCGAACGCGTGATGTTGCAGGTTCCCGTAACGGTGCTTACCGAAACGGCGGACCGCGAACAGGTGCGGGAAGAGACGCAGACGTTGGTGGTCAACGCGCACGGCGGGCTGCTGAAACTGAAATTGGAAGTGCTGGCCGGGCAGCCGCTGGTGCTGGTCAACAATAAGGGCGTGCAGGAACAGTGCCACGTGGTGCGCATCGATCAGCCGAGCCCTGACTACTTCGCGGTGGCGTTTCAGTTCGACGAGCCGTCGCCCATGTTCTGGCCGATCTCGTTTCCACCAGCCGACTGGACCCCTAAAAAAGCGTAGCTATCGCGCTGGTGCTGCAACCGTAGGACGTGCGAGAAGATCGTGCGGTTTCAGCAACACAATCACGACATGAACGCCACGCAAACCCTTCTGCGGTGCAACTATCCAACGGATATTGGGTTAAATGAGTGGTGAGGTAACTGTGCGGGAGGAAGCGAGTATGCAAGCAGAACAACCCAGAACCCGAAGTTTGCCATTCATGGCATTGACGATTTTTAGCTGTGTGCTGTACTGCTGGTGGGATGCGACGAGCGAATCGTCACATTTCGCGATACCACCATTCCGATTCCTAAACATGCTACGTGGGCTTGGCGACCGATGCCGGTGAAGTCCGCGGAAGTTCGCAAGGAGATCCGGCGAGAGAATCGTGGGAATTACCCGGCAGATAATCGGCCGGTGACCTCGCGCGACGTTATGGATGCCCAGCAGGAAGGACCACAAGGTGGTCCACAAGGTCAGCAGGGAGGGCCAGAAGGGCCACGCGTCGGCCCGGTGGTTCGCGAACCGGACTCTGCCAACGAGGTGACGCGGCAACAGGCGCGCGCGGCGATCGAACAAGAATTAGCGCACAAGGGATTCACGAAAGTGGACGACCCGGCGGCGGCGGATTTCCTGGTGGATTACCACTTGGCGGTGCATTCGCGAGACGTGACGACGGTGCGCGGCTACGGCGGATATGGATACGGCGGACCGGTATGCGGACCTTATGGCTGCTGGAATAGCTGGGGATATGGGCCACCGGACCTGCACTACGAAAATGTGCGATTCCGCGAAGGCACGTTTGTGTTCGATTTCCTGAAGGCCAATTCGCTGAAACTGGCGTATCGCGCAACGGGTCAAGAACCGGCGCATAAGGGAAATTTCTCTCAGGATAATGTGCAGGAAATGATTCACAACCTGCTGAAGAGCTTGAAAGGCAAGTAAGTTCGTAGAACTGTAACGGCGTTGAAAAAAAGCCTTCTGGAGAAATGCCGGGAGGCTTTTTTGTTTGCCTGGTGTGGTTACCGCTCACAGGAACTCCCCGTTTAGCGGAATGCTGTGTTAACCTTCCGATCTTCAGGGAAGGAAAAACTCATCGTGATCTCTAATTCGGTAGTGCAACGCGTTCTTATGGCAATTTCGTGCATGACTCTATTTTGCGGCGGCGTTTTCGCGCAGGAAAAATCGATTCCTCCGCCACACCGGGTGGCCATCCGCGCCGGGCACTTGATTGACGGCAAGAGCGATACGGCCATTGCCAACGCGTTGATCGTGATTGAAGGCGACAAGATCGTTTCGGTTACGGCGGGCGGCACGCCACCGGCGGGCGTGGAGGTGATCGATCTTTCGCACTCCACAGTTTTGCCGGGATTGATTGACACGCACACGCACGTGCTGCTGCAGGGAGATATCACCGCCGCGGACTACGACACGCAGCTCTTGAAGGAGTCGATTCCCTATCGCGCGATTCTGGGTGCGCGAAATGCGCGGATTGCGCTGGACCACGGCTTTACCGCGATGCGCGACCTGGAAACGGAAGGCGCGATGTATGCCGACGTGGATGTAAAGACGGCAATCAACAATGGAGAAGTTCCGGGGCCGCGGATGCAGGTGGCGACTCGGGCGATGACGCCGACCGGTATGTATCCGTTGCTGGGCTATTCGTGGGAATTGAAAGTGCCGACGGGTGTGCAGTATGTGGACGGCGTGGAAGGCGCGCGCAAGGCGGTGCGGGAGCAGGTTATGTACGGGGCGGACTGGATCAAATATTACTCCGACCGCAAATATCATTTTCAAGCGGATGGCGTGTTGCACAGCATGGTGAATTTCACGGACGAGGAAGCGAAAGCGATCGTCGACGAAGCGCATCGCCTGGGCAAGAAAGTGGCGGCGCACGCGATTGGCAGCGATGGAATTGCGGCGGCTTTGCGAGCGGGCGTGGACACGGTTGAACATGGCGATGGGCTGACGGATCCGGAAATGGCGGAGATGGCGAAGCGCGGAATTTATTGGGTGCCGACGATTGCGGTGGGGCTGTACGTGGCGGGCGGGCGCGGCGGAGAGTGGCCGCAAATGACCAAGTTGCAGCGTGATAATTTTGGAAAGGCGCTGAAGCACGGCGTGAAAATCGCGCTGGGTACGGACGCCGGCGGTTTCGACTGGAAGGATTTGAATCAAGCCAAGGAATTCGAATATTACGTGCAGTATGGAATGACGCCGATGCAGGCGATTCGAACGGGGACCGTGACAGCGGCAGAGCTACTGGGATGGTCCGACAGCGCGGGAACCATCGAGCCGGGCAAATGGGCAGATATTGTGGCGGTGAGCGGCGATCCGCTGAAAGACATTACGGAATTGCAGCGGGTGAATTTTGTGATGAAGGGCGGCGTGGTGTTTAAGAACGAGGTGCACTGACGCGCCTATTCTGCGGCGCGCAATTCACCGTCCGGTTCTCCCGATTAGTGTTCTCTTCATTGCGTTCCGACCCGAACGTTTTCAGGAATGAACGATGATTGTGTGCGCGCGTCTAGCTGCTTTTTTTCTTGGCGGCTTCCGGCGGCGCTCTTCGGAAACCGTACCGCTGCCGATAATGATAGTGTGGGTTTTTCGTGTTTGCCTGTGTCGACGTTTTTTCGACAACAAGATTTTCACGGTGTACTTAAGACGGTCCTTTTCTTTCCCGTGCGCAGGCCAATGGCCAGGCAGATGTCGAGCGACAAACACTGGGGGATCTTGTTTCCCGTTGGCATCGGCAATCAGGATTCGGTAAACAGCCCAATCAATAGTGACGAATTCCACTGTTCCGACCTTATTTACATAGCGGGGATCTTCTGACGCTGATACGTCCCCGTTCGAGATGTGTATCTGCACCGTCTTATTGTTTCGTTTCTTCATCTGGATCCTCGCGGTCAGTCGCCAGCCACGGCGCTCTTCGCGGACTCAGCGATTCCCGAACTGATGATGATTGTGTGTGTTCCTCCGCCAGCCCCACCGATTGCCTTCATCTTCAGCGCGGTTGGCAAGAGATCGTAGGTGCAGCGCTCACCATTCTTGGCCCGAGCCTCGGCCATCAAGCGCGTGTCTCCCAGCGCGGGGAGCAGCACCGACACTATCGGGTGCATGCCGTTGATGAACAGTTCAATCAAATAGTCTTGATTGTCTTCGTTGGAGAAATGGATCAGTTCTCCCGGCTCGACCGTCACCGGATTCGGCGTTCCCACGCCGTTTGTGACCGTTACGTTGGCATAGTCTGGTTCCATTTTGTGCTTCTTACCGGCCGCCGCCTTACGTGCGCCATTGGCCTTTTTCTTCTTTGTTTTTTTAGCCACAGATCTCTCCTTGTGAAAAATTTACTTTGCTGGGCCCTGGAAACTTACATCCTTTATCAACTCGCGCAGAAAAAAATTGCCCTGCAAGTCGGATAACGTTGCGCCGTATTTCAAACTGTCGCGGGCGTAGTCGATGGCCCGTCTCCGGTCTCCTAAAATCTCGTAAACGGTGGCGGCGTACGACAACACCTCACTGTCGTGCGGCTCCAAAGCCAACGCACCGTTAATTTCGGCCAGCGCCTTCTCGCGCTGTTTGTCTTCGGCATAGAATGCCGCCAGGTCCGCGATAGCTCCGGCATCCTGAGGATGCAGCTTGACGTATTGCTCCAAAAGCTTGGTAGTCATCTCGCGAGCTTTGGATGCCTGGTCAGGTTGCCCCGACCACAGGTACGACTGGAGAAGGTTATCCCACACTCGCCAGTCTTTGTCATTAATCTCCAGTGCCTTCCTCGTCATTTCAGCCGACTCTGAATACCGCTTTTCCTGAAAATAAAGCGAGCCCAAGTTGGCATACGCGGGATAGGACGGCGCCAACGCGATCGATCTTCGGAATGCCGCCTCAGCCTCTTTCAGTGAATTCGGATCCTCGAGATTCATCAACTCCCCGCCCAGATTGCTGTATCCAGCGGCGTTATCGGGGGTGAGCTCAATTACTCGACGAAATTGCGTTATGGCGTCCGCATACCTTTTCTGGCGATCGTAAAACGACCCCAGGCTGTTGTAGCCATCCCAGTAGTCTGGGCGCAGGGCGGCGGCGCGTTTTAGGTTGTCCTCTGCTTCCTTGAGGCGGCCGAGCCGCTCGTAGACGTTTGCTGTACCGATGATGGCGTCGGCATTTCGCGTATCGAGCGCTAGAGCTTTTTGAAACTCCTGCAGAGCCAGTTCGTTTTGCTGCAGCCCGCTGTGCAAACGTCCCAGCGAAACGAAGGTGCTAGGCAACTGGCTGTCCATCTGGCTGGCGCGCTGAAGATTCGAGGAGGCTGCAGCGATCCATTTGGGATTGGGGTCGACCTGATTTTTCAGGCGGTAAGCTTCGCCAAGAGTGGCGTAACCGAGGGCGAAGCGCGGGTCCACTTCGAGGGCGCTTTGCAACGCGGAGATGGACATATCCAGGTTTCCAGGTTTGTCGTAGCGCTGCATGTAGCCAAGGGCTTTTAAGTAGGCTTCGTAGGCGGTGGGGGCGCTGGTGCTGCCGTTGGCCTTCATTTCGGTGGGCGAAACCTTGATGTTCATCATGCGGCCCAGGCGCGCAACCGCGTCGTTCTGCAACGCCGAAAGATCACCGGCAGTGTCTTCTAAAGTAGCGGAGCCGATCTGACGCAAATCTTTGGCGTCGATGAGATCCACGGTGAGCTGCACACCTGGACCGACGCGCTGCATTTTACCTTTTACGACCATGGTGGCGCCCAAATCGCGAAAGGCGGCGGCAGGGTCGTTGACTTTGCGGCTGCGGACTACACTGGCGGGAACGACCCACAAAGATTTCTGCGTCTCGTCCAGATTGGAAAGCTTTCCGGTGAGCGAATCCATCAGGCCATCGGCGACGGCGGCGTTGGCGGGATCGTTGCCAACGACGTCAAAGGGCAGAACGGCGATGTGCTTTGCTCCGGCGGATGCCAAAAGCGGGGCGATGCGCTGGCGAACGGCGGGAAGAAAAAACAGGCCGAGCGCGGCGAGAAACAAAAGCAACGGGGCTCCGGCGTAAAGCCAGGTGCGGCTCTTCGGCGCCGCACTTGGGCCGGTCCAGCGGGGCGTGGTGGCGTTGGCTAGATATTGCTGCAAGTCGCGCTGGTCGACGGCGCGCGTGGACGTGGCGGGGTCCGATGAAGGGAGCGAGCCGGAAAGCTGTGCACGCGCGGCTTCGAGATCCCCGAGCATTTCGCGGCCGCCAGCGTAGCGGTTGGCGGGTTGCTTGGATAGCGCGCGCAGCACGATGGGCTGCAGCAGCGGGATTACAGCGTCGATGGCGGACGGCGGCTGGTTCAGGATGGCGAAGGTTATCGCGCCGGTGTTGGGGCGCAGGAAGGGATGGCTGCCAGTGAGCATCTGCACCAGGATTACGCCGAGAGCCCAGACATCGGTGCGCTGATCGATGCCCTCTCCGAGGATTTGCTCGGGAGCCATGTATGGCAGCGTGCCAGTGGTGGTGATGCTTTGCGTGGCGCTGGCGGACGAAGCAAGGCGGGCCAAACCAAAGTCCACAATCTTCACTACTTTTTCGTTGGTGATGATGATGTTGGAAGGCTTGATGTCGCGGTGGACGATGTTGCGCGCATGCGCGGCGGCGAGGCCAGCCGCGATCTGCATGGCGATATCGACAGACTCGCTTACCGATAAAAGTCCGCGCGCGATTTTTTGCGCCAGGGTTTCGCCTTCGTAGTAACCCATGGCGATGAAAATTTCGCCTTCGGCGCTTTCCTCCAATCCATAGATCACGCCGATGTTGGGATGGTCCAGCGCGGAAGCAGCGCGGGCTTCGCGTCGCACACGCTCTTTTTCTTCCTCGTTGATGCTGTTGTCGTGGGGCAGAAATTTCAGCGCGACGGTGCGCTCAAGCTTCAGGTCTGTGGCTTTGTAAACCACACCCATGCCGCCCGCGCCTAGTTTGGCGGTGATGCGGTAGTGAGCTACGGTCTGGCCAATCATGAGCGGAAGCGCTTCATCGGCAGCGAGAATATCATGCCGATGGTACAGCTAAGTCTTCAACAAGCTTTCGCAGCGAGTTCTATCCAGCTAAATTTTGAGCAGCCGCTGAAATCGCGCACAGGCAGGAATGCCTGTGCTACCAAAGCTAATCCCAGTGTTTGAGGTCGGGCCAGAGGGTTTGCAGATTTTGTTTCAGGCCGCGACAAAGCAAGATGGGGCGGCGTTCTGAGGGAATGGCGTAGGCGTTGTGCAGTTCGGCGGCGACCTGTACGTCTTTGAAGAATTGTCGATCGTTGTCTGGATCGGAGCTGCCGAGGACGATCATAATTTCGCCGGTGTAGTTGCGCGGGCCCCAGTAAAAATAGTTCTGATGGCCGCTGATGGCCTTAGGCAACCCATAGTTTGGGCCGAAGAAATCGATCGCCCCCGCCTCTCCGTAGTTGTTGGCGAAGATGGCGGTCTTGCTTTGCTCTTCCGGCGTCAAGGAGTGATAGACCTGCGCGGTGGAGGCGACCATTTCCTGCCAGCCAAATTCGTCGGCGTAATGTTGCGGCAAAGCCGCGCCCATGTGACCGTGTTCGCTGCGGGGCACAGCGATGGGCAGATGTTCCTGATACTCGAGGTATTGATTGATCGGCAGAATCGGCAAGACGACCGGAAGCAGCGGAAAGATTCCCAGGATCGCCAAAACGATGATGGCGGTTTGCAGGGCGGTACGTAGGCCGGGGCGTGCGACAAACCTCTGCCTGCTAAGGAATTGCTCCACGGCGAAAGCTCCGCCTGCGAACACCACGGGGTACATGGGCGCGGAATAATAGTTTTTTCCGTGCGCGAGCAGAAAAAACAAAAACGTAATCACAAAAGCCCAGCCGAACACGCGATAAGCCTTGAGGGATTTGGAAAGCAGATAGCACACCATTCCGATAATCCAGTACACCGAGCTGGCGGGGTTCATCAGCAAGATCTGCTGCCAGACAAAGGCCGCAGGGGAAAGCACCACGTCGCGGCCGGAGGCGCGGATGTTGTGCATTAGTTCGAGAAAGGGCCAGTGATGGCGCACGTTCCAGACCAGATTTGGCAGAAAAATCAGCAGCGCCACTGCGCCGCCGGCAAATAGCCACGGCGTAAAAAGATATTTGCGCTGCTGGGTCAGCAGCAGCCCGAGCAGTAAGGCGAAAGCAAAAACGGCGACGGAGTATTTATTTTCGAGGCCCAGACCGGAAATGGCCCCGAAGGCCAGCCACACGCGCGGATTGTCCGAACGAATCATGCGCAATATGGCGAACGCGCAGCCGGTCCAAAACAGCGATTCCAATGCGTTCATCGCGAATTGATGGTCGATGACGTACCAGACGCCGGGAGTGACCGCTAGAACGGCGGCAAAAGCGGTGCCGAACTTCTTGGCTCCCAGCTCGCGCGCGAACGCGGCAGTCAATATGACGCGCCCTGCGCCGGCCAAAGCGGGCCAGAACATCAGAGCCGGAAGTGATGTGCCGATGGTGTGCCGCGAAATCCAGCAAATAAAAACAATGAGGGGCGGCTGATCCACATAGCCCCAAGCGAGATGCTCGGAACAGGCGAGATAGTACAGCGCATCGCGGAAGTAGCCGTACTGCGTGGCGGTAAACATCAGCGCCAGGAAATAGATCGCGGCAACAATCATTGGAATGAACAACGGAGGCAGCGGAATCACCAAGGACGCGTTTTGGAAGAGGCCAGACCTTGACGGGGTATCGGGGACTGCAGGCATAGCACGGGAGGATATCAGAAGCGATGTGAACTGCGGGGGTGTCACTTCTACCGCGAGAGACTTGCGATATGGCAGAAAAAAACCGACCGTTCTCTGGGCGGTCGGTTTCTTTCTGCACAGTTCCTGGCGACCGGCGGAATCCTCAAGGAGTTAAAGATTCACCGGTGCAACGTTTCCCAAAAATGCGGAAACGTCAGGAAATTCGGGTCAAGCTAGACGGAACGAACCGCAGCGGAGCCAGGGCGGCGCAGCGGGCGCCGAGCCAGATCTTCCAGGGCGGATACGGCGCGCCGGCCGGATAGCACCACGGGATGAGCGCTGGCAGCAAGACGCGCGACGCCAACTTCCCACGTTTTCTGCAACATGTACACGCCCATTACCAAAATTGCGATTGCGGCAAAAACCACAGCGAAGAGGGCGAAGGCAGCCAACAGCTCCCGTACGAAATAGAGCTGGAAGGCGGCTACAACGCCGAGGAACCACCACATCCACTTGCGGCTTTTGTCTTTGTTTTCCATGGTCTAGTTGGCCTTAAACTGGGTTTTAGGAGCCTGCGCTACCGAACATTTTTTCTAAGGACCTTCTCGCTCAGAACTAGGTGCTGTCCCTTAGGACATTGGATGCCTCGACCTGTCCCTTGGATAAGTGTTTCGACCTGCCCTATTTGACACTAAGTCGGGCCAGCAAGCGATGGTACAAAAGTCACATTTTGGGGCCTAAACGAGTATCCTAGTACCAGCTTTTCGGCCCAATAGAACTCTTAACTTATTCATTGTAATTGACTTACTGCGCTACGGACTTTCGCCCCGGTTTTCGCCCGATATTTGCTGTACCTGCTTCGAAGACCTGTACCGAAGAACAGGCAAAAACCCGCTGCCAGTTAGTGAACGGAAGGAGGCGAGCGTTTCGCGTAGTGGCGCACTTATGTATGGTTTGTGAACCTTCTGAGGCTTTGTAGGGGGGACTGGTCGGTATCGTCACCCTACTTGGGCGGAGGCAGGAATTCGGGCTGGCAGTGCAGGCGAGAGCCTAGATCAGGCGTTTCCTTTGAGGGCGTAACCCACGTCAAAAGGCAGCTTCCCATCCAAACGCAGGACCTTTACCGAGCTATTGATGGAATAGACGTCCACCAAACCAACGGCGCCGGGTGTATTGGCGACTGCAGACATCACGCTGTCGTCGGAATCCACGACTTTCACCACCACGCGGGACTCATTCAATTTGGCGATAAACGCCTTAAGGTCGGCGGGAGAAGTGCCGAATAGCTTTTCGAAGGCGACGCGGGTTTCTGGAGCGTCCGGATCTTTCATCACCAGAACGAAGTTTTTGCCGTCTGGCCACACTTTTTGCGTGCCTTTGCACAGTTTCACAAGGTCGGCGAGAGCGACGTCATTCAGTTTATTTCCGAGGGCGGTAACAACCGCTGTGTTTTTGATAGCCGGTGCGGCCGGAAACGCAACAGAAAGCAGCAAAAACGCCACCGCGGCCAAACGAAGTGCAAAAGTGAAATTCCTTACGTGCTTCATACCCCACACTCACTTTCAGGCAGGTTATCAGGAAGTATCGTCAGCGGCGGAAGATCCAGCAAGGATAAATTTGGTGGAGTGTGTTCCCCGGGTACGTGGATTAACCAACGCGGCACATTTTGAGCCTGACCGAAGCTGATTATCTTTATGCACAAATGGCCGTTCGTACAGTATCCGGGCTCTTGGGGGCCAGATAGATTTGACGGACTGGGCCAAGGATTTTAAGCGGAACGTACTGCCTTTCAGGCAGCTTGGGAGCTAGCGTCATGAACAGATTAGCCACGGCAGCGCTGCTGGTGGTGGTTACGGCGGCGTGGTCCGGCAGCGCCGTTGCACAGACTAAATCCAAAAAATCGGCGCACCTGGCGGATGCCCGCGCGGTGACCCCAGTTCCCGCAGCGGTGGCGCCGACGCAGCTGCTGTTTGGGTCTTTGCCCGTTTCCACCCGGTCTTTGGAAGCGCGCCAATTGGTGGAGAAAGCGCTGGACGATTACGAAAACGTGATGCTCGACGAGTCCATCGCTAGCTCAAAGAAAGCGGTGGCAAAAGACTCACAATTTGCGCTGGCCTACGCGCTGTGGTCTTTCGCGGCGCGACGCGATGAGCCTGCCAACGACGCACTGGCCAAGGCCAACGCACTGGTCGGCAATGCGCCTGCTGAAGAACAGCTTCTGGTTCGCTGGATGGTGTCCACCCAGTCGCCGGATTTGTTGCCGGCAATTTCTTTGATGAACGATCTGTTGAAACGCTTTCCGAACGACAAGCATATTCTCTATCTCTCCGCGGAGTGGCTGTACTTCCAACAGGATTACGACCGTTCAAAGAAATTGTTCGAGAAGGCGCTGCAAGCTGATCCCAAATTTGCTCCTTCCTTGAACATGCTGGGCTACGCATACATTGAGACGGGCGAGCCTGACCCCGCCAAAGCTAAGGCCGCGCTGCAGCGCTATGCGGAACTTCTGCCGGACCAGCCCAACCCGCACGACTCGCTAGGCGAAGTCTTGCGCTATGCCAGTGAGGATGAAGAGTCCATCAAGGAATATCGCAAGGCCTTGAAAATCTCTCCGGCGTTTTACACCTCGCAACTCGGTGTAGGCGAAACGATGACGCTGATGGGCAAATATGATGAAGCGCGAGACGAGATGGACAAAGCGGTAGCCATGGCGCCTAGCACGCGCGACAAACTGCACATTGAGTTTCAAAAAGTGTTTATCCGGTTTTGGGAAGGCAAGCCCGAGGTCGGCCGCGAGGAACTGAAGGCCCTGGAAGACAAAGCGCGCGAGCAGAACGAGGGCTACGCGCAATACGATATCGGCCTGGGCCGCGCGTTTCTGGCGGCGAACACCGATGAAGAATTGACGCAGTTGTCCCGGCTGGAGAGTATTTTCTCCAATCCCATAAGCAGCATGGCGGAAGGCGATCGCCATACTGCGCTGGCGTCGATTTTGCGGGAAGAAGTTCGCGTGTTGAGTGCTCTCGGCAAAGTGGAGGGAGCGGAAGGCGAGATCCGGGAACTGGAAGCACTTTCGAACACCACGCGAGACCGCATCATCGAAGACTGCTATGAATCGGCCCGGGGATATGTGCTGTTCGCGCAGCACGACTATGCCAACGCGGTGGACGAACTGGCGACCGATCTGCAGAATCCGCTGGTCGCAAAGCAGCTGGTGTTGACCTATGAAAAATTGGGAGACAAAGCGGCCGCCGAAGTAAATCGCAATCGCTGGAAATATCTGCGAGCAGACACGCCGCAGTGGTTTCTGGCAGCCAACGTCGCAACACACTAAACGAGACAGCCTAATAAAAGATGCGCCGCGGATGATTCTCAGCCGCGGCGTATTTCTTTTTACGGACGAACCAGTTCTGTGGATGGACTAGATTTGTGGATAAGCTAAGCGCGCTTCACCAATCGCGTGATCCAAATCAAGATCGCCGCGCCGACGAAAGCCACCAGAATGGAGCCGATGGGGCTTCAAAATTTTCCTTTGCCAAACGTCAGGCGCAGGCCGGTGGAGAGAATGGTGTCGTTGTCCACCAGGCCCGGCTGCGGATAGTTCGTAAAGCGATCGCTGAAGGTGACTTGCCAACTGAGCCAGTTTTTCAGCTTGGTAGCAGCGGAAATGTCCAGCGTGAAGCGGAAGTCCCCACCGGTAGAGACATTGGGGAACAGGGCAAACGCTTCCGTCAGCACCGTGCGGCCGTTGAGGATCTTGGTATTGAGCGACTGGCCCAGATTGATTTCGGCGCTCTTGCGCGTGAGCGACGGAACGAAAGCGCCCGTGTTGTCGATGTATGATCCGTAGTATTCCTGGTTGAAGTCTCCGCCACCGAATACATCAAGCTGCGTGTCCTTGGTCTTGATGACGTGATAGCCAAGTCCGCCACCCAGAACGTTGCGCAGATCCAAGTGTTGAAACGCGTCGTATTGAAAATCGGTGAAACCAAACGCAAACACCTTGGGATTCAAGTTGAAGTCGCCACGAATTCCGCCATTGATAGCGTGCGCAGTGGTTTGCGAAGGCGAAGTGTTGTTTTCCGTGGCGTATACGGAGGTCGCGTAGACAGAAATTTTGTCGCGATCCGTCACGCGTGCGGCTTTGGCGGCCAAGGTGAAATTTAATGTAGAAGAGTTGCCACTAGTGGTGCTCAAGCCGGCATCCAGCAACCCGCTCCAGAAATCGAGCAGATGCGGATTGCGCAGCCGGTCCATTTCCGCATCGTAGGCTTTTTGCTCGTCATCGTTGCGCACCACGACCACGGCGGGCTTGGCCGCTTCCACGGTTCCCGTCGTAGCTGTCGTTACGTTGAACGTGCCGTCCGTGGTCGTCACTTTGCCGACCACCACCTGGCCATCTTTGAGGCCCAGGTGCAGGTTTTGCGACGAAACAATGGAGGTGACGGCGTCCCATTGCACGTTGACGTCGCCAGACAATTCCGTTTTGATCAAAAGTGTTTTGTCGTCGGACTTGACAATATTACCGGTAAGCCGGTCTCCATTTTTCAGGGTTATCTGGTCGGCGTGGGCGCACACTGTAAAGACACATATAGCTACCGCAAAGATCAAACTTCTAAGCACGATCTTTCTCCTTTTGGTTGTCGAGCTGAGTCTGTGGTCTAGCTAATTCTTTCTTCGGGCTGGGCGCAGTCCAGGGGTATGAATTTTCGGATGAACGACGGCTCTCGGACTTCCTATAAAGCGGCTCAAGCTTACCGGAACTATTTCGGGTTGCCAACGAAGATTGTGGCTCGCCGAGGAGATTTATTGGGCGGGCTTAGGGCTGCACTCCCAGCTGTTTGTACAGCTCTGCGGGTTTATAAATGGCGCCGTCTTTCACCACCAGCATCGTCTTGCGGACGTCGCTGATATTTTCTTCCGGATGGCCATCCACCAACACGACATCCGCAATCTTTCCCGCAGTTATCGAGCCGAGTTCTGCGTCCCGTTTCATGATGCGAGCAGCGCCAATAGTGGCTAACTGCAGCACGGACGGTGCGGGAATACCGGACTGCACATCCAGCTCAAGTTCGCGGTGATAAGAAAAACCGGCCAGTGCATCGGTGCCAGCCTCGATGGGAATTCCGGATTTGTAGAGTAGCCCCACTAAGCTTTCCATTTTCGCGAACGACTGCCGGTAACGCGTATCCATCCCGTCCGGCACTGGCAAGCCGTTGCCCAACAATCCGCGGCGCAGTTGTACCGGCAGGCGGTCTGCCACCGCCACGAACGGCGGATCTATTTGACCGGGACGCCCTTCGAACATTTCTTCAAACACGCTAAGCGTAGGATCGAGTGTGGTGTGATGTTCCTGCAGCAGCCGCACGAAGCTTTTCACTTCTGCGGAGTTGAGGTCCAGATCTGCGCCGCGCTTTGCTGGTTCGCTGAAACGCGCAGGAGTTCGCGTTTCTTTTACGTCCGGCATGAAATTCAGCATCAGGAAGTTGGCGTGCTGCACTTCATCAAAGCCCAGCTTGATGCATTCGGACGCGGTCATCTGCGAGGGAATGTGTCCGCTGACGCGCAAACCGTTCTTGTGTGCTTCGTCGATGATGGCGGGCACTAATTCAGGTTTCACCGAGCTGTAAACTTTTATCTGTACGTAACCGAGGCGTTTGTAATTGTCCACGGCGGCGCGCGCTTCGGCTTCGGTGTCCACCAGCACGTTCGTGGGACCTTGAAAGGGTCCCTTGCCGTCGATGATGCCGGCCAGAATGATGCGCGTGCCGACCTCTTGATCCTGGTTGATGCGCTTGATGCGTGCCAAGAGAGCGTCGGTATCGTTAGCCATGTCGCGCACCGTAGTGACGCCGGCGGCCAGATTCAATAGGCCGTCGTCGTCGCCGACGTGCGCGTGCATGTCCCACAATCCGGGCAACAGTGTTTTTCCTGCGGCGTCGATGACTTGCGCGTCTTTGGAATAGGCTGATTTCCCCGCCGCGGCTACGCTGATGATTTTGTTGCCACTGATCACCACGTCCTGATCCTTAACGATAGTCGCGGAGGCGGCATCGAACACGTTCGCATGCGCGAACACAATTTCGCCGGATGGATGATGGATGAGCTGCTTGGCCAGTTCCAGAGAACGATCCGCGTGCACCTTTTCCAGCGCAGTCTTTAGCGTGTCACTGGCGCCCTCCCATCCTTCGCTGATGACGATGGACCAGCCTCCACCTGCGGCGAAGAATTGCTGCTGGTCATCCAGCCACAAATAATCCGGAGAAAAATTCAGGCCGGCGACCTCATAAAGCGTGACGCGCTTCTTCTTTGCGCCGGATGCCACGTCCAGCTGCGATACTTTTCGCACGCGAACTTCTCCAGCAGGCAGCACCGCGAGCTTTCCACCGTTTGCAAGAGCGGCGCGCACCATCAGCGCGGCATCTTCCGGTGGACTGTACATGCCCACGTAATACGCTTTTCCGGAGAGTGCTTTCTCTCCATTTTCTGAAGTGTTTTTCCAGTGCGCTGTTCCGTTCGCTGCGGAAAAATCTTCACTGACTTCTGTTTTCAGGTAGTCGTTGCCAACGGTAGAAATCGAGATCGGTAGGCCATCTTTATCCAGTGCGTACACCGTCGTGGTTTTTGGGCCGCGGCCGCGATCGTTAAATTGAAAGAATGCGTGCAGCTTGCCGTCCGGGGTGGTCCACACCGCCTGGTGGCCCGCGAGATTTCCCATAGTCACAATCGAAGAACGGTGGGCATCAGCGGGAATATCCGCCGGCAACGCCGGCGCAGCACTCTGTTCTGCAGGTGCAGCGGTCTGTGCACGGGCCGACGCCGGCGCAAAACACACTCCGGCGACCATGCAGGCAACCAAGGAGCACGTTGACACCAGTGCTTCGAATTTTGCGCGCGGAACAACTACGTTGCGTTCTTCACACATGTAAATTCTCCCCACGACAGCCACAGTCTTGTGCACGGAATCTTACAGCGATTCCCTGCAACCGCCATTGAAATAAACTCTGCATCCAAAACCCCGGAAGGTCGTTGTGTATAATGCGGCGAGATTCAAAGGAGAGCTGATGACTTACGGAATTCGCGGCGGCGCGATTACTGGCTGGCAGAAGACGCGATCGTTAATAGTGCTGCTGGCCTTGGCCGTGACGCTGGAAGCCGTCGGTTGCGGCCGTTCGCCCGTGGGCAACAGCGGCGCGAATGGAACAGCATCAACTTCTGGGACGCCGACATCCGCGCGACCAACCATCGTTTTTATGACCGATTTCGGTACAGCAAACGATGCCGTAGCTCTATGCAAAGCCGTGATGCTGGGAATCGCGCCCGACGCGCGGATTATGGATATCACCCACCAGGTGACGCCCTTTTCCATCGAAGAGGGCGCGCGATTTCTCGAAGCGGTGACGGAATATTATCCGGCGGGAACCGTTTTTGTTGGCGTGATTGATCCCGGAGTCGGCACCTCCCGCAAAGCGGTCATCGTGAAATCGAAAAAGGGACAATACTTTGTGGTGCCGGACAACGGCTTGGTCACTCCGGTGATCGACCGCGACGGATTGGATCATGCCAGGGAAATTACCAACACCAACTGGATGATTCAGGGCGCCGTTTCTTCCACGTTTCATGGTCGCGATATTTTTTCCCCCGCGGGCGCGCATTTGGCGATGGGTTGGGATTACACGCTGGCCGGACCGGAAGTGGCGCAACTGGTGCGCTTGACGGTCAAGTCCCCAAACCTTTCGGACAAAGGTGTGACGGGCGATGTGATTGGACTCGACGATCCGTTTGGTTCGCTGATTACCGACATCACCGGCGACCAAATGAAGACGCTCGGGTATGCCTTCGGAGACAAAATTACCTTTCAACTGAACAAGAAAACGTTGACGCTGCCTTTTGACCGCACATTTATGGACGTGGCCGTCGGCGATTCCCTGTTATACATCAATTCGCGGGGCCACTTGGGCGTGGCAGTGAATCAGGGCAACTACTCCAGGAAATTTAATATTACGCCGCCAGCAGAAATCTTCATTCCGCGGAAAGGCGCCGCGATCAAGAGGTAAGCGGTGTGCCGCTTGCGCTTCTTCCCGTGCAATCTTGCTTTTTGTCAGGCGACAGCATCCAATAGAGAGGTTACAAGTGGATAGGTTGCGTGCCATGTTTGGCATGTGTCGTCAGCATTTTTCATCAGACATTCCTGCGAGGTTTCTATGCCAGAAGCTGTAATCGTTTCCGCAGTGCGCACGGCCGTGGGACGCGCCTACAAAGGCTCGCTGCGAACCGTGCGGCCGGACGATCTCGCGGCTGCGGTGATCAAGGAAGCACTGGCGCGTGTGCCTGGCGTGGACGCAAAGGATGTTGACGATGTGATTCTGGGATGCGCCATGCCGGAAGGCGAACAGGGCATGAACGTGGCCCGCATTGCAGCCTTGCGTGCGGGTCTGCCGGTAGAGACATCGGCGATGACGATTAACCGTTTTTGTTCCTCCGGACTGCAGGCTATCGCCACTGCTGCGGAACGTATCCGCTCCGGCGGGGCAGAAATAATAATTGCCGGCGGCACGGAATCCATGTCCCTGGTGCCCATGGGCGGAAATAAAATCTCGCCGAATCCCTGGCTGATTGACAACTACCCGGACGCGTACATCAATATGGGCTTGGGCACGGAAAATATCGCCAAGAAGTTTGGTATTACCCGCGACCAGGCGGATCAGTTTGCCGCAGAATCACACCGCAAGGCCGTGGCTGCGATTGGCGAAGGGAAATTCAAAGATGAGATTGTTCCGGTCGAGGTAAAAATCACGACCTTGGCTGCCGCCGCCGCGGGAGCCGGCGCAAAAAGCGCTCCAAAACCCTCGACGCAGACGTTTCAGTTCGATACCGATGAGCTTCCCCGCGCGGACACTTCTTATGAAGTCTTGCAAAAATTGAAGCCGGCTTTCCACGTAACTGGAACGGTCACAGCAGGAAACAGTTCGCCCATGAGTGATGGCGCCGCGGCCACCATCGTCATGAGCGACGCGCGCGCGAAAGCACTGGGACTGAAACCACTGGCGCGCTTCGTGACCTATGCCACCGCGGGATGCAAGCCGGAAGAATTTGGCATCGGTCCCGTGTTCGCAATTCCCAAGGCGCTTGAAGCTGGCCGGACTGTCGCTTTCGGATATCGATGTGATCGAATTGAACGAGGCGTTCGCGGCGCAATCCCTTGCCGTGATTCAGCAAGCCGCGTTGGATGCCGCGCGCGTGAATCCCAATGGCGGAGCGATCGCTCTCGGCCACCCCCTTGGCTGCACCGGAGCAAAATTGACCGCCACGATCATCCGCGACCTGCAACGCAAGAACGGCCGCTACGGAATGGTCACCATGTGCATCGGCGGCGGCATGGGCGCGGCGGGCATTTTCGAGCGTCTGGCATAATCGCCCCGTTCGACATACTCTATCGGCGGCATAACCTAATTTCTCTCGAAACGATAAGGGGGAATCCGATGAAGCCGTCAATCCTTTCCGCCGTTTTTGCGCTTGCGCTACTGCTGACCTTTTCCCTCCGCGCGCAAGCGCCGGCTGTAGTTCCTGCGGCCTCCGAGCCTCATCACCATATAGTGCTCGAAAATCCTTACATTCGGGCACTCCGCGTCAGCATTCCTAAGAGTGATGCCACGCTGTTGCACGAGCATAAAGCCCCTTACGTATTCGTGAGCTTGGGGCCTGCGGACTTCTCCAACGAAGTTGCGGGGAAACCGGCGGCACGCGTCAAGATGATCGACGGACAGGTGGGATATTCGCGTGGTGGCTTTGTGCATCTGGTGCGCACCGATGCGGATGAGCCATTCAATAACATCACCGTGGAGTTGCTGCATGCTCAGGGCGAACCGCGAAATCTTTGCGACAAGATTGTGCCCAGCGATCTGGGTGCATGCGATATAAGCGGCGATCAGCCGAACGCTCCGATCGGCACGCGGCCCTTGATGGAGACGGACGAAATCCGCGTGGACGCTATAACCGTTCGCCGCAACGGCGACGTCATGGACAAGCCACACGCCCGGCCGGGATTGCTGATGGCGGTTTCCGGTGCGCCGATCAAGGTCGCTCGAATTCCCGCCGTGAAGACGCAAACGCTGCACGTGGGCGAAATGATGTGGTTGCCGCTCGCCGCCCAACCAAGACTCACCGTGGAAGATGGACCGGAAACACACCTGGTTTTGATTTCGTTCAAAGATTAAACCGCGCGGGCAACTTGCCAAGCGGGTCGTAACCTCGCTGCGAAGGAGTTTCCCTGAACACGCTGGAATTCACGGCAATTGTTGGGTTCGGGTCACTGCTGGCCGGATTTCTTGGCGCCCTTACCGGGCTCGGCGGCGGCGTAGTCATCGTGCCGATGCTCACGCTGCTCTTTGGCGTGGACATCAAGTACGCGATTGGGGCTGCGCTCGTGTCGGTAATCGCCACCTCCTCCGGTGCGGCTGCGGCGTACGTGCGAGACGGATACTCGAACATTCGCGTGGGCATGTTTCTGGAAATCGCCACCACCATCGGCGCGCTAACTGGCGCAGCCGTGGCGCTATATCTGCGCGCCTCCGTGATCGCCGTGATTTTCGGCGTAGTGCTTTTATATTCGGCGTACGCTTCGTATCGCCAGCAACCACACCCGACCGAGGACCAGCCGCCAGACCGCGTCGCGACCTGGCTGCGCATGGACAGTGCGTTTCCCACCCCTAACGGCTTGCAGAACTTATCACGTGCGGCGAGTGCCGCTGGGGTTTCTCATCATGTACGTTGCGGGCGTCTTGTCTGGACTGTTGGGTATCGGTTCGGGCGCGGTGAAAGTTCTTGGCCATGGACCAGGCCATGAAGCTGCCATTCAAGGTGTCCACCACCACCAGCAATTTCATGATCGGAGTGACGGCGGCAGCGAGCGCCGGAATTTACCTGAGCCGGGGATATATCGACCCAGGCTTGGCCATGCCGGTTATGCTGGGCGTTCTAGGCGGATCGTTGCTGGGCGCACGTGTGTTGGCGGGAGCCGCGGTGAAAACGTTGCGGATCGTCTTCAGTGCAGTCATCGGCGTTCTGGCGGTGGAAATGATTTATAACGGAATTGCAGGGAAATTCTGAAATGTACACACCCGGCGCACCACACACGCAACAGATGGACAAACGCGTCGACCAGTTGATGGGCAATCTGCTGCGGACCGGCGTTTTGATTGCGGCCGCCACGGTCGCGATTGGCGGCGCGGTATTTCTGATTCGCCACCCGTTTCCGGTCACGAATTACCGCGTGTTTCAAGGCGAGCCGGCGGAGCTGCGCACCCTGAAAGGGATTTTCGAAGAGGCGTTGCATGGCCGCGGTCGCGGCCTGATACAGCTGGGATTGTTGATTTTGATTGCCACGCCCGTCGCCCGGGTGACATTTTCCGTGTTCGCGTTCTTGTATGAACGGGATTGGACGTATGTTGCCGTCAGTCTGCTGGTGCTGACGCTCTTGTTGTGGAGCCTGTTCAGCGGCCATGCTTAGTTGCGACGTTAGCCGCGACGCTGGTGACGTAGTTGCGTTAAGCCCGCTTGCATGGATTGCCCTCCGCCGGACGCGAGGCTAAAATGGCCATTCGTGCGCTTGCGGTAATAACGTGAACGCTGTTAACATTACGTCGCTTTGCTAAGGAGCCTTCCCGATGGCCACTGCTACTGCTGCCAAAACCGCCGCCAAAGGCGGAAGTTTTCTTCTGGATGCGGCGCTACCGCAAGACGTTTTCACGCCCGCGGACGTGAATGACGACCAGCGTCTGATCGGTCAGACGGCGGAAGAATTCGTGGTCAAAGAAGTTTTCCCGCACATCAAGGACTTGGAAAACAAGAAACCCGGCTTGATGCCGGCGCTAGTGAAGAAAGCGGCAGAACTGGGATTGATGAGCGGCGGAATTCCGGAAGAGTACGGCGGAGCCGGCCTGGACAAAATTTCCGGCATGGTCCTAACCGAAAAACTTTCTCTCTACGGCGGGTTCGCCGTAACCCACGGTGCGCACGCGGGCATTGGGACCCTGCCGATCGTTTATTTCGGAACCGAAGAACAGAAAAAGAAGTACCTGCCGAAACTGGCCAGCGGAGAAATGATCGGGGCCTACTGTTTGTCTGAGCCGCAAGCCGGCTCGGACGCGCAAAATTCCTTGACGCGAGCGGAATTGAACAAAGAAGGCACGCACTACATCTTGAACGGACAAAAGATGTGGATCACCAACGGCGGATTTGCCGACCTCTACATCGTGTTCGCCAAAGTAAATGGCGAAAAGTTCACGGCGTTTATCGTCGAGCGCGCATTCGAAGGCTGCAAACCTGGCAACGAAGAACACAAGATGGGCATACACGGAAGCTCAACCACTCCGGTATTCCTCGAGAATTGCAAAGTTCCCAAAGAAAATGTGCTGCATGAGATCGGCCGCGGCCACATCGTGGCCTTCAATATTTTGAACGCTGGCCGCTTCACGCTGGGCGCTTCCGGCGTGGGCGCGGCGAAGCAGATTTTGTCCATCGCTTCGAAGTATGCCAAGGAGCGCAAAGCGTTCGGCAAACAGATCGGCGAATTTGGACTGCTGAAAGAAAAACTGGCAGAGATGGCCATCCAGTTGTACGCCGTGGAATCCATGGTGTATCGCTCCGCGGGAAACATGGAAACGGCGATGATTGCGGCGGCCGGTTCCGGCGACAAAGTGAAAAACACTATGGCGGTGTTGGACGAATACGCCATCGAAAGCTCGATCTCCAAGGTGTACGGCAGCGAAATGCTGGACTTCGTGGTGGATGAAGCGGTGCAGATCTTTGGCGGATACGGCTTCCATGAGGATTATCCCGTTTGCCGCGCCTATCGCGACTCCCGCATCAACCGAATCTTCGAGGGCACCAACGAAATCAATCGCATGCTGATTATTCAAATGCTCATGAAGCGCGCCATGGGCGGACAGCTTGCTTTATTGCCGGCCGCAATGAAGCTGGCGGACGAAATTCTGGCCGGACCCACGTTTGAAGACACGCCGGAGGGCGTGCTGGCCGAGGAAGCTCGCGTAGTCGCGAACTCCAAGAAGATCTTTCTGCAGGCCGCCGGCGGAGCGTTACAGAAATTTCGCGAGAAACTGGCAGACGAACAGGAATTGATCGGTGCGCTAGCCGACATTGTGATGGAAATCTACGGAATGGAGTCCGGCTTGCTCCGCGCTCAGAAGGCAGCGGCCGCCAAGGGTGAGGCAGCTACGCAAGTAATGATCGATGCCGCGCGCGTCTTCATTCACGATGCGATGGAACGCGTCGAACATGAAGCGAAACGCGCCATCGCTGCGGTAAATGAAGGCGACATGTTGACCACCCAAATGGCGGTGCTGAAGCGGTTTGGAAAGCGCGGAGCGGTGGATACCATCGCCCTGCGGCGAAATGTGGCGGCGGCCGTGCAGTCGCAGGATCGTTATCCATTCGAAGGCCGATAGGAACTACGTTGTTTCCGCCGTCAGATGCCGGGAGACGGCACGGTGTGCCGTGCCCTACGAGCTTACGAGATCGATACTTATAGATTGAGAGCCATTCACCACCTCTACACACCCCTTCCGCAAGCGGTCCTGAACGTGTCTGGAATTCGCTAAACTATTGAGACGACAAGCGGTTTGGTCAAGGAATTCCATGCCCCGTTGGCTGTTACCGGTCTTTGGAGTGGTGGTGGCGCTGCACATTGCGCTGGCTACCATTTTCAAGACCGCCCCGAACACTCCCACGATTTCCAACGGGTTACAGATCTTTGCGAGCCTCCTGGGCGCTGTGGCGTGTTATCAGGCGCGGCAGAGAAGCCGAGGTATGAGCCGGCAATTCTGGTTGCTGGTGGGTTGCGGATTCGCAACCTGGGGTATCTCCAATACTTTTTGGGCGTATTACGAAGTGGTTCTGCACGTGGAACCGCCCGCGGATTCCTTTACGCGGTTTTTCTTCGACATTCAAGGCGCCTTCTTCGCCATGTCGCTTCTCCTGGAGGAGCACGAAGATCCCACCTATTCCGCATTGGAACTGACCGCAGATTTCATACAACTCACCATCGTTTTCACTTTGATCTATCTGGGGCTTTACTACATCCCATCGCTCCATCTTGATTCGCACAACGCATTGCAGCGTGAAATCCAGATGGAACTCGGTGAGAACGGTGCGCTGGTGCTGCTGGCGCTGTTCCAAAGAGCGCGCAGCAGCAACAAACAGACCCGGTCGCTGTTCGGCGGTCTAGCGGTGTACCTCTCGCTCTACACCATCGGCGCGGCGATCGCCGAGCTGCATGAGGACCTACAGGCATCTACCACCGGCAATATTTACGACTTGTGCTGGTCGATTCCGCTATTTTGTGGCGCGATGTGGGCGTTTTCCTGGCGTCCCGATGAAGAGGCTGCGCCGGTTTTAGCGAAACACAAGACTTTTTCGCAGTTGATGATGAACAACGCCACGTACGCGCTGGCACCCCTGATCGTGCTGATTCAGGTAGCAGGCATGCCGGCAAACTGGCGCGTCCTGCGCTTTTCCCTGTTGGCTGTTTCGATTGTTTGCTACGCGATACGCCTGTGCATTAGCCAGTTAAGGGAATCACATAGCGGAGAAGTTGCACGTCGACATGCGCTGGCCATGGACTCCGCCGTGGATGGCATGGGAATCCTTAGCAAGAGCGGCGTGTATATCTATGCGAATGCATCGTATGCGCGGATGATGGGCCATCCCGGGCCGGAGATGATGGTCGGAAAGCCGTGGCGCGAAGTGACCAACGAATCGGACGCCGGAGGGGCAGAGAGCACAATCCGCGAAAGCCTGCGCACCAACGGGAAATGGTTTGGGCCATTGACCATCCATCACAAAGACGGAACTGCGTTGCCAATCGAAATGGCCATCACCATGCTCCCGGACGGCGGTTCGGTATGCGTGAGCCGGGACATCACGGACCGCCGCAACGCGGAACATGCGCGGATCAGCGCGGAGTTTCGCTACCAGACGCTGGTCGAACAGGTGGCGGCGATCAGTTACGTCGCGGAGCTGGGTCTGGAGGGCAAGTGGCTCTATGTCAGCCCGCAGGTGCACAGCATGTTTGGCTACACCGTGGAGGAATGGCTCTCAGAGTCGCAGAACTGGATTCGGCACGTTCCGGTGGAAGATCACAGCGTAATCATCGCCGCCGAAGAAGCGAGCACACGCGGCGCACCATTTCACGTGGAGTATCGCATCATCCGCAAAGACGGAAAGATTATCTGGGTCAGCGATACCGCTGTGGTGGTCGGCGAAGAGGGCGAGCAGCCCTTCATGGAAGGCATCATCGTCGACATTACCGAACGGAAGCAGCATGAAAATCAGTCGCAACAATCGCGGCGCATGGAAGCCGTGGGACGGCTGGCCGGCGGCATCGCGCACGATTTCAACAACCTTCTGACGATTGTGAACGGTTATGCGGAACTAGCGTTGAACCGTGCAGGATTGCCGGCGGGTGCGGTGGCAGACATACAGCAAATATCGGGAGCCGCGGAACGTGCGGCGGCTCTGGTCCGGCAACTACTGGCGTTCAGCCGCAGGCAAGTGTTGCAACCGAAGGCGATCGACGTGAACGCCATTGTCTTGGGCCTCGATAAATTGCTGCGGCGGCTGATCGACGAAAATATCGCCATGCGCACGATTTGCACAGAAAACCTGGGCACCGTGAAAGCCGATCCGGCCCAAATCGAACAAGTGGTGATGAATCTGGTGGTGAACGCGCGGGACGCTATGCCCAATGGCGGCAGGTTGACGGTTGAAACGTCAAACGTCGAACTGGACGGGGGATATGCGATCGAACATGCAACCGTGAAGCCGGGAAAATACGTGATGCTTGCGGTCTCCGATACCGGCGTAGGAATCGATGCCGAAGCGCAGACGCACATCTTTGAACCGTTTTACACGACGAAGGGCGCGGGCCGCGGAACCGGGCTCGGTCTATCAACCGTATACGGAATCGTGAAACAGAGTGGCGGATACATCTGGGTGTACAGCGAAGTGAATCGCGGAACAACCTTCAAATTATATTTGCCCTGTATCGGTGGAGGCGTACTCCCAGATGGCGCCGCCAAGAAAGTTGACAAGGCGGGCCACGGTACGGAGACGATTCTGCTTGTGGAAGATGAGGATGCTGTACGCGAATTGGCGCGAACGGTTCTGGAATCTCATGGTTATTCCGTGATCGAAGCGGTGAGCGCGGAAGAGGCCCAAGAGCTGGCCGCCAGACGCGGCGGAAAGATTGATCTGCTCCTGACCGATGTGGTCATGCCGGCAATGAGCGGCCGCGACTTAGCGCGGCGCATCAGCACGCAATCGCCGCAGACGCGCGTGTTATACATGTCCGGATACACAGACAACGTGATTGCGGAAGGTGGAGTACTGGAAGCCGGGATGTCGTTCCTGCAGAAACCGTTTAGCCCGCGGGCACTGGCCGCCAAAGTGCGAGAAGTGCTGGATACGCCGATGCTGGCGAATTGAAAGCCTTCGTATCAATCCCCACTATTGGTTTGAAAATTCCCAAAAAATATCGCTCTTATTTCGTCAGTGGTTCGCGGCAATTTGCTGACCCAAAGATTGCCGCGCGACGTCGTAGGTGCCCAGGCGCCCGCTAGCGGCATCACGAAGAACAAATCGGAAGTGATCGGTTTTTTGTGGCAGCGGGATAGTGACGCTGAATAGTGCGTGCGTGATGGTGGGATCATCGAACTTGGCCTTAGGCAGCACGATTTCGATTTCTCGCACTTTGTAGTCGAGAATCACATCTTTTTTGGAGACCTCGGAGGTAACCAACGTAAGTTCGCCGCGCGCATCTCCATTCGG
This sequence comes from uncultured Acidobacteriota bacterium, assembly GCA_963786485.1. Classification (GTDB taxonomy): domain Bacteria; phylum Acidobacteriota; class Terriglobia; order Acidiferrales; family UBA7541; genus Acidiferrum. The sequence continues at coordinate 303,588 of CAWAZN010000007.1, read as the reverse complement.
CTGGGTGTCCCAAGAAATTGCACTGCGGTCCACGCTGACGGAGAAACGAGCCGAGGGCGGCTGGCCGAGCAGAACTTTTCCGACCGCATCGAATTGCACGCTGGAAAACGGCAGCGGGCTCTTTACCGCGCGGGATAACGCGAAATCCAATGCGCTTTGCGTCGCGCCGAAACCTTCGTCCACTGCGTAGTAGCCCTGCTGCGTAGTGGCCTTAAATTTATTGTCGTCAACATCTACGCGAATTTTTCTGAAGTTGCCATCGAAGTTGGAATTTTCCGGATAGTACGCCAGCGTATAGTATGCGGAGCCGGATTCCGCAGCGTCGGAGATTGCCACGTTAATGTCGTTTCGATTGCGAAAAATTTGGCCGCCCGTTTCCGGCGCCAGGCTTTCAAATACCAATTCTCCGGTGGTCGGTTGCACTGTCGAGCCAATGAGCGCGCCACCACCAACCAGGTCAAGGTAACCTTCGTTGGCGACTGGCAAGCCTTTCGGGTCGATGGTGTAAAGTGTGCTGCGCGTTTCCTGCAGCCAGTTCGCGGTGTAGCGTACATAGCTCAGAAAGCGTTCGCGGTCGACCATTTGCACGTTCGTGCTTGAGAAAATCGGAAAGCCGCTGCCAATCCAGACAATGTTTTTGCGACTTTGCCGGTCAGCGCTGGAAAGCGCGATTTCATCGAGCGCCAACAAGGAAGCCAACATGCCATTCGCGGCTCCTTGAACACCGTTATTAAAGGACAAAGATGGTAGTTCGAGTTGGATTTTTTGCGCCTTGGCGAGTAACAAGGCCGTGTCTCGCGTAGGCGGCGCCACTCTTTCCAGCCTCGCTTTGGTGAAAACCATGAGCGCGGTCGGCTCGGCAAGCGGATTGGGCTGTTTGCGCAAGTACTTCAATAATTCTTGCCACGCAAAAGAAGCCTCTTCCGACGAGGTGTTGCGGTCGTCCAGAACGATGATGGTTTCCGGGAGGGCGGCATCCGCGTGCTGCGGCCCGGAGACGTTGCGGTTCGCTGGCGATGCGTCCGGGGCCGACATTTCCGCTCAGATGCGTTTCCGGCGTTTCGAAATTGGAGATCTGTTGCGGCTTGCCATCCTCGTAAGACGGTGAAGTCCTCTTTGTTAAGACCGGGAACGGGCTTGCCGGACCGATCCGTAACCACCACATCAAGCATCACTAATCGAGATGTGCTACGAATTACCGCGCCATTTTGCTTCGGCGATTTTTGGCTTTTTGGATCTTGTACCGTAGCTTGCGCGAGCACCGAATAAGGCAGCGCGAATAGAGACACCACCAGTGCGCCCAAAATGGCGAACGCGATCCGCCGCTGTGGCTGGGTCATTTCTTACTTCTCTCCGCGGGACTCGCTTCTATGATGACATCGAATTGCCGAAGGGGTACGAACTTGTAAGATTGTCAGGTATTTACTCTTTTTAATTGGAGGGTGCGGCTGGCGCCGCATCTTTCGGTTTACCAATCGTCGAAAGCGTTTCAACATTGAACCTTTTATAGTCAGAGTAGCGGACCACTTCGTTTACCTTGATACCCTTCACCAACAACACGCGCACGCCTACGTGCGCTTCTTCATACGTGGGCAGCCACACCTCATTGTTCACAAACTCTTGCTCCAAAACGAAGCTGGTGCCCTTCTGCAGATTCGCCACCAGGCCTCCCGCGAATTTCATGTCGCCGACGAAATAGGCCTCGAGACGCACCACGTCGTGCGCTTTTTCATCGATCCACACCACCCCGGCCAGTTTTTGAACCACTTTCTCTTCCAGTTTGTGCGCCTTGAAATCCGGATTCGGCTCGAAATCGAAGACCAGCACGTCCTGCCCGCGGAAACGTTCGCGTCGCGGATTTACAAATTGTGAAGCGCGCAGAAAACAGTTCGATACCCGGGTCGTCGGAATCCTTGCCTTGTTCCTTGTCTTTTTCTTCCTTGGATTCTTTTTTGGCTTCGCGTTTCTGCGCTGCCCGGATTCTCGCCTGTGTTTCGTCGTTTTCTTTTTTCTGCTCCTCCGCGCTCAGCGGCTGGCCATCTTTTTTGACCAGGGTGGAAATTTCGTCCCCGTTCAGAAAGAAGAAAGTGAATTCCTTGCGTTCGTGTTTCTTCACGCGACCATCGCTTTCGAATTCAGTCTCGTCTTCCACACGCGTTCCGGCATAGTTTTCCTTCAGTTTGTCGATGGCTTTCTGATTCTGATCAATTTCCTCGAACAGCGCTTTCAAGTCCGGCAGCTGAACCTGCGACTTACGAGGAAAGTCGAACACGCGTTCTTCCACAGGCGCATTGGTTATCGCGCGGGACAAAGTGATTTGGTATTGTGCAGTGCCGCGATGCAATTCCATAGCATGCGGCAGCGTGATGCCATTCTCCGGGCGGTAGTCAGCATAAAAGATTTCCTGACTCTGGCCATTGCGTTGCCCGGATTCTTTCGCCAGCAAGTGCGATTGGGCGTCGAAAAATAGCTCCCGCTTCAAACCGTTGACACTGGTCAATTCCACTTGCAGGGCGTCTTTTCCGTGCACCTCTGCATGCCCAACATACGCCGCGGCAATTTTTGCTTTCTTCAGGTCCAGCAACCGCGAATTGTAGTATTGCGATGCGGCTTCCAGTTCCGCGCTGTCCTTACCCAGCAATGTGGCGACCACACCGGAAGCGTCCTGTTGCCATGCGGATTTGCCGTTGTAGGCTTCGATCAATGGTTGCGTGCCGGTCACGATTTCGCAGTAATAACGATTCGGCGATTTCAGATACAAGGTGAATGTCCCAGGAGCGCCGTCCGCGTTGGGAAATGTACCTTGCAACGTGAGTGTCTGAACCTTACTGAGCGCCTTGCGGCCGCCTTCAGCCTTCAAGTATTGATCAATTATTTTGTTGGCATCCTGCGCCGACGCGACGGCGCCCGGCAACGTGCTCAACAGCAGCACGAGCGGCAATACGTGAACGAGCAGCGACCGCATGCGCATAGGCGTTACCTACATAACGCACCGGGTCGCAAAAAGTTTCGTTTGATTGTGTTGGGTAGCGACCCAGGTTACTGAGCTTTCGGCCGGTTGTTATATTTCTGGTACAGACGTGATTGCTTGTTCTCCATGGAAGTGACCTGTCCGCGAATGAACAGGTAGCGAACATCCGTCGTCAATTCCAGCGGATCACCGTTGGTAACGATCAAGTTGGCGACTTTCCCGGTTTCCAGCGTGCCGAACTCGTCGGACAGGCCAAAAATTTGCGCCGGATAAATAGTCACCGCTTTCAACGCCTCGTCGTACGGTAACCCATGGGCCACGGCGTTGGCGGCATTCTGTCCCAGGCGCCGCGCGAAAGAATTGTCGAAGCTGGCAAACCCGAATTTAACTCCGGCCTTGGCGAGCTCCGCAGGCTGCGAGAGGTATTGATCATAGGGATCGTCTTCTTCGCCCACCTCCGTAAGCACGGGCCGCAGAATCACCGGCACATTCTTGGAACGCAGTAAATCCTTCACTTTGTAAGCTTCGAGGCCGCCCGCCAGAATCATCTTCAACTTTTGCTTATCGCAAAACTCCACCGCGTTGCGAATATCTCGTTCCTGATCCGCGAAGACCAGCACCGGCAATTGCCCGCGCACAACCGGAGCCAGCGATTCAAGCCGCACGTCACGGTTATAGTCCGCCGGACCGGCGTGCCCCATGGCCTGCACGTAGTGGCGCGCCCGTTCGATCCAATCGGTGAGCTCGACTACTTTCTTTTCGTATTCCGTCTTCGCTTCGGTGTACGGCTTCTCTTTTACAGAAAACGTGCTGAAGTCGAACGAACGCGTCTCGATACTGGGCCAGTTAATCACCATCGCCGCGCTCTTTTTGATGAGCATGTCGTTGATGGTCCAGCCAGCCATGTGAATCGCCGAGGCCTGCCCGCCGATAAATCCCGACGAGCCGAACGAGTCCATACCGCCACTGGCCGGCACGGCAAGCACTTCAGTAATCCCCGCAGCCCGCGTCACGGTAATGTGTTCGCTGGACGGCAAAACCGCGGTTGCGGCAACCACATCCGGATTGAAATCGCCGGTCTCCGTTTCGTCAACGGTGGCGCCGACGGCCCCGATTTCTCGCAGGCCCATTTGCGTTACCGAGTCGAACAGCCCGGGGTAAACTTGCAGCCCCTTGCCATCAATAATCTGCGCGCCCGCGGGAACTTCCGCGGTGGCACCGACTGCAACGATCTTGCCGCCACGAATCACCACCGTCCCATCGTCGATCGGCGATCCGGTCAAAGTGAATATCTTCGCGTGCGTGATCGCATAAACATCAGCGGCTTGCGGAGCTTGCGCACTCGCGGGCAGCACTAACCCTGCGAAAAGTACCGCACACACGCCGGCACGCAACAACATCATCGAGCGATTCACAGTGCACCCCCGACTGCAACATTACTTTGCGGCGGCTTAGGCATATCTGCATCCGGCTTGGCCGGCGGATTAGGTTTCGCAGCGTCCGGCTTGCTCGCGTCAGGTTTCGTCGCATCTGGTTTCGTCGCATCCGGCTTCGAAGCGTCGGGCTTCCCTGCCGGCTTCTTGGCAGCGTCTGCATCCGGCTTTTTCTCAGCCGCCTTCTTCTCCTTTTCCATCAGCGCTTTCTTTTCTTTTTCGCGTTCAGGACGTTCCGCAATATCCCTCTGCCGGTCGAAATAAACGCGCCCGTCGATCAAGGTCTTCTGCACCACCGCATACGCACTAAGCGGATCGTGGTTGTAAATCACCAGATCGGCATCTTTGCCGGTATCGATCGAACCCACGCGCTGGTCAATCCCCAGCTGCACCGCCGGATTGAGCGTCACCATTTTTAACGCTTCATCACGCGAAAGTCCGCCAAACTTTATGGATTTCGCAGCTTCCTGATTCAGGTGCGTCGCTTCTTCCGCGTCATCAGAATTGATGGAAACCAGCACGCCACGCCGCGTCATGATCGCCGCGTTATACGGAATCGCGTCGTACGCCTCCACTTTGTAGGACCACCAATCGGAGAACGTGGAAGCGCCCGTGCCCGCCGCCGCAATTTCGTCGGCAACCTTGTAACCTTCCAGAACGTGTTGCAGCGTGCGAATCTTAAATCCGAATTCCTTGGCCACGCGCAACAGCATCAGGATTTCGTCTTCGCGATAGCAATGCGCGTGAACGTAACGCTTCCCTTCCAGCACCTCAACCAAGGGTTCCAGACGCAGATCGCGTTTCGGCGGAATTACGTTCTTATCTCCAGCCGCCACCTTTTTGTTGTAGTCATTCCAAACGCGTTGATAATCGCGCGCTTCAGTAAACGCCCCGCGAATCGTCTCTTCGACACCCATGCGCGTGGCCGGATAACGCTTGGCTTGCCCAGGAAAACTAAAGTTTGATCGCTTCGGATTTTCGCCCAGTGCAAACTTGATCCCCGGCACAGCGCCTTCGAACGGCAGCTTCCCTGCCGGCTGCCCCCAGCGCAATTTAATCACTTCCGTTTGGCCGCCGATCGCATTCGCCGAGCCATGCAAAATATTCGCGGTCGTAACTCCGCCAGCCAAGTCGCGATAAATGTTAATGTCGTCAGAATTTAAAACCTCGGCAATGTTCGCAATGGAAGAAACGGAAACGCTACCCTCATTGACGCTCCCATCCACCGCAATGTGCGAGTGGCAATCGATAATTCCCGGCATAACAAATTGCCCGGCTCCATCGATCACCTGTGCGTCTTTAGGCGCGTGTACCGTCTGCCCAACCTCCGCGATTTTGCCGTTTTGAATCAGAATCGACCCGTGTTCGATCGTCCCATGTGAAACCGTCAGGATCGTGGCGTTCTGAATCACGATCGCCGAGGGCGCCGGCACATCCGGCGGATTCGCGCCGCGCACGTTGGATGTACAAAAGGCCACCACAAAACTAGCAACGATAAAAACGCGCAACCGGTTCATCGGGCATCTCCTAGAGACAGCGACGCGCCGTGCGCATCTTGATTTTCCGCGGCCGAAACCGACGGCTTGGTACCGGTGAAGTCGGTCGAGAAACCTAATCCGCTTACCGACAATGTGCCCTTCATAGCCCCATTCTCAAATGTCCCAGAGAATGTAACGTCCGTCGCATTCCCTTCGATAGGAATGTTGATGGTAAAGCTGAATTTCTCCGCGCTCAGGTACCCGCTGATGACCGTCGCCGTCCCGCGCGAACTAGTCACCGTCCCAGTGATCGTTCCATCCGTAGACATCGTCAGATCCGCAGTAGAACCCTCCGCACCCTGCGGCGTGGTGTACGCCAATTTCCACTTTCCAGAAATATCTCCCTTCGGCGGATCCTTGGGACGTTCCGGCTCTCGCGGCTCAAACTTATGCCCGTCCACAAAAATAATTTTCACTTTGGTTTTTTCTTCGAAAATGTCGCCGTCCGTAACCACCAGATTGGCAATCTTGCCCTTTTCAATAGACCCGGTTCGATCCGCCACACCAAAAATTTCCGCGCCCGAAAGCGTCATGGCCCGCAACGCGGCATCCGGCGCCAATCCCGCGTCGATAGACTTCTTCGCGGCTTTCACGATGTCCTTCGGAGTAGTAATCCCGCCAGAGTAAAACGCAAATTTCACGCCAGCTTTCGCCAGAACGGCAGGCGACGACGGAGCCTTATCCCGAAATCGCAACGTTTGCAGCGTCGGCTTGTCTTCCGGATCAGCATCCTTCTCCGCCTCAGGCCACTTCAGATTTACCAGCACCGCCAATTTCTTCGCCGCAATTTCCGGCGCCACTTCATACGCCATTTGTCCGCCATAGATCGCCGCCGGCACGTTCCACCGATCCACCAGCACCAGCGACCGTCGCAGCTGCACTGAATTATTCGCGGGAATCAAAACGAACGCATGGTCTTCCAGTGCATCCGCCAGCGCCGCGGAATTGCGGTCATAGCGCGGCCGTTCCAGCCCTCGAGGATTTTTGTCGTACAGCGCTTCCGCTTTGGTCTCCCACTCCGTATCCAGCCACAACTGATGGATGTATCCCAGCACTCCCATCAGCGAATCAGGAAAGCCACTGCCAAATCCTCCCAGCGGCGCAAGGTTGAGCGGAATCGCTACCGGCGCCTTCACCACCAATTCCCCGGCGCGATCACCTGCCAAATCAAGCACCGCGGCTTGTCCCGGAACCATGCCGCCCTTTGGCGCCGAAACCACCGTGGTGAATCCCGCGGAGCGCCACGATTCGATCCGTTTGTCAGCCAGGCTTACTTCATCCGCGGAGCTTCGCCAAGCAGTTGAGCCGGGACGATCTGCTGGACCCATCGAACGCTCGCCCTGCGGCCTTCCGCGCGGCCCGGCATTGTCTCCTCCCGCGGGAGCTGGCGGGGGAACCAAACCAACATCGGTGAATGCATCAAAGAGCCCTGGGTACACCACCAGCCCTTTGCCGTCGATGATCCACGCCTCATCCGGAATGCTCAGATCTTTGCCAACTGCGGTGATCAGCCCGTGCGAAATAAGCACCGTGGCATTTTCAATGGGCGGACCGGAAACCGGCACCACCTTCGCGCCGCGAATGGCAAAATCTCTCGGCTCGCCCCCTTGCGCGTTGGCTCTTGCGGACAAAAACATCGTCGCGCCTATCGCTACGAGCGCAAACACAAGGGTGTTCCGGCGGTTCACGATACTCATGCACAACTCCTTATGGCTTATCATTCATCGATTAGGCGAGAAAATTCCCCGGCGTTATGGGACTAGACGCACCAACCATACACGAAGTTTCACAACGCTTCGACCACAACCAAAAAAATTGCGGTCGTACAAGTTCGCGAATAAGAATTGCTGAAAGCCGGTGTCGTAAACTAGCTTACGGCTTCTTGCCCCCAAATAATCCGCCCAAGCCCTTGGTGAGGTCGGCCGGATTCGGCGTCTGCCCCTTGCCCGCGCCGGGGACCAAACCGCCAGCGCAACCCAATTGCGACTTAAGCATCCCTGCCGCCAAGCCGCCCGCATCCGGAATAAATTTCGGATCGGACGTGGTGCCCTCAATCATGAACGGGATCGTCGTTCCGTTTTTGCATCCGCCGCCACCGCGCCTCCGCCTCCAATTTTTCCCATGATTCCGCCAAGACCATTCGTGGCTCCGGAAACTGGACTGGCGATTTTTCCAAGCGCATCGGTTAGCGTCGCCGCCATTTTGAAATCCAAATTGTTTTTCGAATCCACCGTTCCGCCGCCAACAACATTGCCCAATGCGGGCAGAACCGCATTGAAGTTATCCGCCTTCAGCCCGTCCGGAGCCATGCGCAGATTGGTCGTGATCTTCTCGATATCCAAATCCTTGCCGCTCTTCACCCCGGTCAGCGCCGAAATGGCGGACATTTTCGAGCCCAGGTCGAATCCCGCCAGCTTGGCGCTGTACAGTCCCACGTTGCCGGTGGTGATCATGTGATTCGTTGGACCAGTTAAATTGAGGTTGGTACTGAGCGTGCCGCCCTGCAACGTCGCGCCCTTCGGCATGTTGATTCCCAACGCTGGAAGAAAAGCCACCAGATCCTGCGCCGGCATGCTCTGCCCGTCTACCTTGATATTCAGAACGGTGTTGTCGCCGGAAGTTACGTAGGTTCCCGGAAAGATTCGTCGTCGCATTGCCGATCTTCAGCGTCGAAGGACTCAGAACGCCAGAGTTTTTCCGCAGATCATATTTCGTATTGAAATTTACGTTTACCGGTTCCGTGGCCGGGGAGCCTCCCGCGACCAGCAACGCTTTCGAAAGCTTAGCCGTTCCGGCAACCTGTGCCGCGCCGCCCTGCGAGTTCACCGTGGCGTTCAAATCCAGTAAACCGCCCAGGCCTGCCGAAGGGTCGAGCACCCCACTGGTTGCCAGGTTCATCCCAGACATTTCCAGTTTGGCATCGACCGGCGTCAGCGAAGAATCCGTCGCGTCCACCGGCCCCGCTTCGCCATCCAGTTTGAATTTTCCTCCGCCGGGGAGATCCGCGGAAACCTTCAACGGAAATTTTGTGGTGCTCGAAACGTTCGAAGCCGAGACGTTCACGTTGTCGTACGTACTTCGTTTTTGCGAAGTCGTCGAGCCGATCACAATCTTTCCGTTCTTCAGGTCAAACTGCTTCACCGAGAATTCGCCGCCCGCCGAGCCAGATGCATTCTTCGCCGCAGGCTGCGACGCGGATGCGCCGCCCATCGAAGAGTAGTTCCATTGACCCGTGGGATTGCGCAATAGCGTCACTTGCGGATCGACAATGGTGACGCCTGTAATGTTCAGCGTTTTCGAAAAAATCAGCGGCATAATCTCCACGCCAACCTTCAGCGATTTCGCGGTAAGGAATGGCGATGGGCTGAATTTAGGATCGTCGCCGATAGAAAGATTTTCCGCGGATAGTGATCCGCCCAGAAGCGAAAAACTCAAATTTCCCAGATCAACCTTACGCCCCAGTGCCGCCGAGGCTTTCTGCTCAATGGTGGGGCGGAATTGATTTACGGGGATTAGGAATGGAAGGACCAAAACCAGCACGACGAGTACCGCAACCACGATGAGGATGATACGAAGCTTACTGCTCACGGTGACCTCCTATAGGTAGGGCCGGGCAACCACGATATGCGGACGCAGAGCGGAGATGATAGCACACGGATTACATCGCTCGGGTGTAACGAAGGGCCCCATCGTCAGGCCTGACGCGAGTGCCTTTTACGGAATTCGGGTATACACTAGCCGGAAGTTGGCCCCTGCCCGTCCGTTGGAGGAGCATCATGCGATTCTTCACTTCGAAACTATTCCTGGTAACCCTCGCTCTCGCCGCCTTTTTTAGCGTTTCGCCATCAGCGCACGGACAGTCAAGACCTACCGTCATCGTCCCGCAGCCAGTCCCTTCGAAAAACGTTCCCAATTCCAATGTTCCCTCGGGACTGAATGGACCCGCCGTGACCACTCCCGACGGTAAAGCTATCGACAAGCAGAACCAGGTGGAAATGCAGGCGCAGATTGAAAAACTTTACGCCTTGGCCTTCGAACTTCGCGAGCAAATGAAGATTACCGACAGCAGTAACACCTTATCCGTCGACGTAGTGAAGAAGGCGAAAGAAATAGAGAAATTGGCGAAAGACATTAAAGATCGCGCTAAACACTGACATATCGTCAGCGCAATGTTCCTAAGCCTGAGCGTCGCTCATATCCCTAAATTGATTTCGTTCCCTCTTTCTTTCAAACTGCAAGGGTGCTTCGCGCAATTCTTCGCATACGCTTGCAAATAATTTCTCGGTTCGCTGTGACCGCTGCGTTTGCCGCTAATATTTTTCCTGCTTTCGCCGCATCCTCTCAAAGCACAGTTAGCCACCGAAGATCACATCGCAGAACCCGGTTTTTGGCCCACGCAAAATGCCGCGGCGCGATTGGATTTTGCCGGCGCCGCCGCATGCGCTTCCTGCCACGGCGGCATCGCCGCCACGCACCGAACCATCCCCATGGGCAACGCCGCGTTGCACGCCAGCGACTCGGGAATTCTGCACGCCAATCGAAAAATGGATTTCTCGGTCGGTCCGTATCACTACGAGCTCAAGACCGAGGGCAAAAACACAATCTACACCGTAACCGGCGGAGAACATCCCCTCTCCTATCCGCTCTTGTGGGCCTTCGGCATCGGCCGCGACGGCCAGTCGTATCTCTTTAAACAGGATGACGGCAACTTTTACGAAGCCCGTGTTTCCTTCTTCGATTCTTTGAAAGCTCTGAATTTTACCCCCGGCCGGGCTTTGGCCTCTCCAAAGACTGCCGAAGAAGCCATGTACAGGAAAGTTGGCCCGGCTGAGGTGGTCAAATGCTTCGGCTGCCACACCACTGCGGGGATTTTCGATGGCAAGCTGGACGAGAGAAATCTTACCCCCGGCGTCAGTTGCGAAGCGTGCCACGGCCCGGGCGCAAAACACGTTGCAGCCATGCGCGAAGCAAAAATTTCCGGCATTCCGGAGTCTGGCCCGAGTCTGATTTTTAACTCCGCCAAACTTTCACCCACAGATTCCGTGGACTTTTGCGGCGCATGCCACGGCACCTTTTGGGACGTTAAACTCGCGGGAGTTACCGGCGTGAGCGCCGCCCGTTCACAACCGTATCGTCTGGTGACTAGCAAGTGCTGGGGCAAGGGAGACGACCCGCGCCTTACCTGTATCGCCTGCCACGATCCGCACAAACAACTGGAGACGGAAGCCGCGTCCTACGACCATGTATGCCTCAGTTGCCATGTCAGCGCCGTGGGCGCGAAGCCCACAGCCGACCATCCCGGCGCAGCCTGCCCGGTCAGCACCAAAAATTGCGCGTCCTGCCACATGCCCAAAGTGCTCGTCCCAGAAATGCATGCGGACTTCACCGACCACCGCATTCGCATTGCTCGCAAAGGCGAGCCGTATCCGGAATAGGCACGCGTTCGTCGCAACGTATTTTTGAATTTGCTTAAGTCAGGCTGTTGCACAGCGCTGCGCCGCCGGCGATTCCAGAGTGCGCCCCATAGTGCGCATGAACCAGCGGTATCTCATTCGCGCGGCTATTCACCGCGTGAAACGCGATGCGCGTGCGAAGCTCATCGAAAAATGGCGTGAGTATCGTCAGCCGCTCCACCACCCATCACGATCACCTCCGGCTCCAGAAAATCCACCACGTTGCTCAGCCACAGACCGAGCAAATCTACCGTCTCCAAGAGGACTTCTCTCGCCAACGCGTCCCCAGCAGCGCTCGCTTCGCCTACCATCTCGCTGCTGATCGATTCCGTGTTGCCCCCGGACAATTTCCGCAGCACAGACTCGCGATTTGGTTCTTCGAAATTTTCGCCCGCGCTCGTCGCGCGATTGCCGGCCCTGCCGCCAGAATCTCGATGCACCCCCGCTTGCCACATCCACACACAGGCCCGCGGTAATCGATGCTCACGTGCCCACCCTCCGCCGCCGAACCAGTACGTCCGTGATAAATCTTGCCGTCAAAAATAATCCCAGTCCCGATGCCCGTGCCAATCGTCGCGTAGAACATCGTCTTGTAACCGCGTCCGGCACCCCAAAGGCTCTCCGCCAGCGCCGCCGCATTCCCGTCGTTGTCCACTTTCACCGGCACGCTGTAGCGCTTCGAAAGCTCATCACCCAACGGGAAATTGCGCCAGCATTTCAAATTGGGCGGATTGATCACCACGCCGGTGCGCGGATCGAGTGGACCCGGCGCACAAACGCCAATGCCGCGAATATTTTCGCGCGCGCCGGAATTTTCAACGAAAAGAGCTTCGATCGCACTCGTCACCGAGCGAAACCCCGCCGCAGCATCTTCCGTGGCCACCATCGGCTTGCGCAGGCTGGACAAAATCTCTCCCCGCGCGTTGACCAGCCCCGCAGCAACCTTCGTGCCGCCCACGTCCACGCCGACAGTTATCTTTTCAGACAGAGAAATTCCTTCTGGGCGAAGTCTCTCAAATAGGAATCGCTATCGCCGAACGGCGAAGGTTTCAAGCCGTCGCAACCACCGGTCGCGATCCTCTAAACGCGTAATAGGCGATATAGATGTAGCACAGCACTGGCAGCAGGAAAGCGTGGTGAATTCCCAAGCGGTCCGCCAAATATCCCTGCGCCACCGGCAGAATCGCACCGCCAACAATCGCCATAATCAAGATTCCCGAACCGTCTCCCGTCAACGGTCCCAACTCCGCAATCCCCAGCGTAAAAATGCTCGGGAACATGATCGAGTTGAAGAATCCCACCAGCAGGATCGTCCACATCGCCACCGAACCAAACGTCAGCATCGACACGCAAACCAGCAAGGCCGCAAAAATTGCCGCGATCCCCAGCACCGTTCCGGTCCGCACCTTCTGCAAAATCGCCGAGCCGATGAAACGCCCCACCATGGCCCCGCCCCAATAAAACACCACGTATTTCGCCGCCACAAACTCCGTCAAATTTCCTGTGTCCGGCTGGCTCATATAGTTGATCAGAAAGCTGCCGATCGAAACCTCCGCGCCCACGTACACAAAAATCCCCACCGCTCCCAGCACCAGGTGACGGTATTTCCACACGCTGCTTTTCGGTCCAGAGTCTCCTCCGCGCGCCCCAGGCATCGCCGGCAGCTTGAACATCCCGATAATGATCGCAAAAACAAAAAGAAACGCCGCGATCCCGAGGTACGGCATCTTCACCGACGCCGCTTCCTGCACGCGATACGCCTGCAACGCGCCGCTGTTCAACTTATCCAGCTGCGCCTGCGTCTGTGCATTCGCATTCAAAATCAGGTAACCACCAATATAAGGTCCGATAAACGTCCCGAACGAATTGAACGCCTGCGTCAGATTCAACCGACTGGACGCCGTCTCCGGCTTCCCCAGCACCGCCACGTACGGATTCGCCGCGACTTGCAGCAGCGTAATCCCACCGGCCAGCACCATCAGCGCGCCCAAAAATAATGGATAAGACGGCGCACTCGCCGCCGGATAAAACAGCAGCGCCCCGACGCCCATGGTCACCAACCCGGTCACCATCGTGCGCTTATATCCGATCGCGTCGATAATCTTTGCCGCCGGAATCGAGAAAATAAAATACGCGGAGAAGAACGCAAACTGAATCAGCATCACCTTCGTATAATTCAGGTCGAAGATGTTCTTCAGATGCGGCACCAGAATGTCGTTCAGTACCGTCACGAATCCCCAGAAAAAAAACAGCGTGGTGACCATCGCCAACGCGCCGCTGTAATCTTTTCCGTCGTACGGACTTGCGCTTGCCGAAGATGCGGTAACCGTGGAAGTAGGCATTCGGAATCGCACTCTCTTGTAGAGAATTTACCCTGCAACCAGCGCCCCTGCGCGCCGCACAGTAGTGTGAGCGGTTTCCCGCTACAGTCAATACCTAAACTTTCGGCGACTCACCTATTGCACTAACGAGGGTTGCACCCATGACCCGCTTCCCAACTCGCGCCAAACCACCCGCCTTCCCTGTGATAATCTACAGATTATTCGGTCAGCAACCCGTGGGGGCTGTAGCTCAGCTGGATAGAGCGGAGGTTTCCTAAACCTTAGGCCGGCGGTTCGAACCCGCCCAGCCCCACCATTCTCACAATTTCTCGCCACTCTCCGACCCGGGTGCCGCACCCGCTGGAGTTGTGGGTGCGGGTTTAGAGTAAGCTCAGCCCAAAAATTCCCGGCCATCCCACATCACTCTGGCGGCACATCCGCAAACGCCTCATTCGAATCAGTGCTCTCCTGACCGCTCGCATCGACCGCCCGCGTCACGTAGTAATATCTCGTCCCGTTCTCCACCGTTGTATCTTTGAAACTCAGCCCATCAACGGGAACATCATTCAGCCGAGTAGGATGCACTCCCGGATTCGTCCCGCGATAAATGTTGTAACGCACACTCGTCGACTTGCTCGCATCCCAATGCAACACCACGCTGTGTTGTTTCTTATGCGGACGAATCTGCTCGAGCAGCGCGGTCCCACCAGTAACCGCAAACCACTCCCCAGCCAAAATCATCGCCACCAATACCACAGCTCCGGTCAACACTTTCTTCCAACCCGTAACCCCGCGGTCTTTGATCAGCAGCACCACACAAACCACCGCCAAACTCAATCCCATCGCAAACGCCAGCACCACCAGAAACCACATCCCACCCAGCGATTCCGGCACCAGCGACGGCACTCGCCCATGCGGTCGCCTCTGCACCCAACGATCGATCCAAATATTCTCCACCGCCCATAGGCCAATCAACCCGGCCAACACCCAGGCGATTCGCGCTGTCAGAGATTTGGCTTTTCCCAACAGTGATCGACCTAACCGTAATCCGGTTAAGTCTACCTTCACTCAAGCCCCAGCTGCACTCATCGCTCGAACACAAACGTCAGTCCGTGTTCTCTTAACCTCGAAATCTCAACCCAAAGATTAGCCAAGTGTTACGATACCTCTCACCAAAAATCACCACGCCACCAAGAACCTAAAGGATTTCCATGCCCTTCAGCCCAAAATACATTTTCCAAAAAGACCCGCACCACGACGGCGTCCCCCGAATCAACATCTACCTGCTGCGCCTTCTCTATGTCTTAATGTTTTTTGTACTGGGCAAAGACACCTGGACGCACATGCTCACCCACAAGGGCCCGTGGGATCCCACCAGTGCCGTAGTCTGGTGCGTTTGGACCGCCTTCGCCACACTCGCCGGACTAGGAATTTTCCACCCAGTAAAAATGCTGCCGATCATTTTTCTGGAAATTTTCTACAAAGTTTTCTGGCTCATCATCGTCGCCTATCCGCTCTGGACCAAAGGCGCCCTCGCCGGCTCCCCCGCCGACGACATCGCCCAATCTTTCTACTGGGTAATCCTTCCCATCGTCGCCGTGCCCTGGCCCTACGCCTTCCGCACCTACATCTACAATTTCAAAAAGCCTCATCCACCCATACCAACTCCCGCCACCTAATCCATCGTCACTTTGGAGTGCGGCGGCTCGACGCCGCTTTGCCTCTGTAGCGGCCGCCTTCTGAGGCGGTCGCCTTTGCCTCTTGCCATGCCTTCGTAGCGCGGACTTCGGACCGGCGGCGGGAATCGCAAAACATTGTCAAAACATGGGACTTAAAGTCCTGTGTTTTGATAACGTTTCGCAAGTGTTCATTCTAAGAGCCTTACGCGGGAAAAGTGTTTAGCAACTGGTTACTCCTACGCCCCTACAGGTGGCGGCAATTCCCGTGGGGAACTGGCTCTCCCTTTAATGAACTACATGTGAAAATGTGTGGTGATATAACCTGGCGGTCAAGGCGAACGAAGTACAGCTGGCCTAGATATTTCGCACCCCAACCTACCGCGCCGCCGCACAATGCGCCTTGTTCCCCGCTTCCCGACAAAACAACTCCACCTCTCGCAACAAATCCCCTTCCGCATTCTTCAACCGTTCATCACTCGTGTTACTCACAAAAATCTCAAACCCATGCCCCGCCCCCGACGCCGCGTCCGGATCACTAATCAAATACGCTCCCAGATGACTCGTCAGCGGACTCACCTTCTCCGGAAAATAAATAATGGACAGCGCGCAAACCACTCCCACCTTGATCTTGTAGCAAGTCAACTCCGCCGTCAGTTCCGCCTCCGCCAGCTTTTCCGTCACCGCATATCGACCACTCGCCTTGATCTTGGCCTTAAGCCCCTCCGCCACCGGCGCCGCCTCGTCATCCCCCAACACCAATACCTTATGCACCTGCGCCCGAGCCACCCCCGCGCCACAAATCATCAACGCCAACACCCCCGCCACCCGCATCCATCTCTTCATACAGCCCTCCACCATGTCGTGTCGACCAATAAGGGTGCGGCTCCCACTGGCTCTGGGTGCAACCTTTTGACTTTACGTAGTACAGACTTCAGTCTGTGTTCTTTTGAATTCTGCAAATCGCGACACTTCGTAGTCGCGAATCTTTCTACCCTGAGCCTCGAAGGGCAGATTCGCACGGTCTGTAGGGGCCAGTCTTAGGTGGCACGGACTTCAGTCTGTGCTCTCTTGAATTCTTTCAAAAATTCTGCGGCACCTAATTACCGTCCGGCACCGCAGCGTCCTGAATGGGCAACAGCACAAATACGCAGCCCTTCGTATAAATCGAGCAGCTCAACGTACCCTTGCGCACAATGCGGACCGCCGTGTCGTCCGGAAAACGTTGTGGATACTTGACCGTCGTTAGGTCCGCTACTAGATTCTGCAATTCCGGTGCTCCAGATTTAAATTGCGCCGAATTTCCCAACGGCCCATTCGTTATCATCACCACGAAGTGCGCGATACTCGAATTTGCTTTCAGCTTCATTTTCACAGGGACCTGGATAGTTCGCACATCAGACAGCGCCATTGACCCGTCAAGATTGAAGTGTTTTCCTGCGCTCAACTGATTCGCGGATGGCTTCAGATAAGGTTGTAGCCGTTCCTTCACTTTGATTAGTTTTTCTTTTGTCTTGCCGTCGGGGGCAGCTGCCAGCGCCATGTTGCAGGTCCAAGCGGCTTTTTCGTGCTGATTCAATAGTTCGTAAGCCTCCACCAAGTGCTCCCCGATCGTTGGTGACTGCCATAAGTCCCACGCACCTTCCAAATACGGTTGCGCAGCCTGAGCGTCATGGCGCTGCAACGAGATCGAGCCGAGGGTGTCCCACATCTCGGCGACCTGTTCCATCAACGCAAAGTCCGAGATTTCCGTACTCTCGACTGAAATTTCGGTGCTCTCTCTCGAAATTCCTTTTATCGCTCGTTTTACGTATTCCGCCGCTTCATCCAGATGAACTCCCGCCTCGGTCAACCCGCGCGATACAGCTAGCAGCAGTCTCGGGCTTGGACTTTCGCCCAGCGCTTTCTGGTACGTCGCAAAGCCCTTGTCGCTCTCCGAAGCCGCTAGGTATGCCGAACCCAATCCGTAATTGATCGCTGATGGATCGAACGATGGATTTTCCTGCGACGCTTTCTCCAGCAACTTCACCGCATCCTTTGCCCGGTCCCCGGCTATATACGCGTGGCTGAGAATAAGCGCCAGCATCAAGTTGGATGGTTCCGCGGCCACCCTTTTTTCCAACGACTCGATAGCCCCGCTGGAGCCTGGACCTTCCAGCGCGAACCTGGAGGGCAGCGGCACCTGCGTCGAATCAATTGGAAAATTTCCCTTTACGAAGATATATCTTCGCGTGGTCTCCCCGACCGCTTTCCCTAGCTCGCTGAATTCCGTTCTGCTGGCTCCTGGAATTTCGTGCCTCATGGTTTTCAGTTCCAGTGTTCCCGAAAGCACACTCGGTTTTTGCATAGAATATTTTGCCGAGAAATCCGCAAAGTCAGAGCGCCTATGCACGTCACTGGGTGCAACGAAGGAGTACTCGTCCGGTAACCGCATCGTGGATTCGTAAGTCGCGTCCACTAATGGTCCGACTGGCAGTTGGTCCTTGGACTTTTTGTCGTCATCGCTAAGTTCGGCCAGAAAGAGCGGCGGTGCTAATAGCAGGATTCGGTGATTTTTCCATTCTGGATATTCTGTTCGGTGATAAGTCAAGGTAATGAGCAGCGGCTTGGCGGTGTCTTCTGGCGCGGTAACTGTAACGTTGCTCACGGTGCCTGCGAATCCCATTCCCGCGACCAATTTCTGCGTAAGCTCTTCCCACTGATTCTGCGGAGTATTTCGATAGGCCGCCCGCAGCGCAATCTCGGCGTCCCCGCGCTCTTCGAGAGAGAACTTGGCGTCTAGCGTTCCGTTTTTATCCAGGGTCGCATCACTGCGAAATCGCTCGTACGTCGGAAAAGGGGGATCCGCGGGCGTCAGCACCAGCTTGGCGGTCGATTTGGTCGCATCTCCTGTCGGAATCACCAGTGCCAGTTTGTCTCGCAGGGAAGCCTGCAATAGCCCGTACGGGGCCAATTCCGGCGTGGTGTCCAAAAATATCAGGCCCTCCGCACGCGGCACCGCGGTAATTACGTGGTTGAACAAACTTCCGGAAGGCATTTGCTCGTCTAGTCGGTATTGCGAACTAATCAGCACCGGATAGGCCGGAATATTCACTGCCTGAAGCAACGCGGCGAAGAGCGTGTGTTTGTCTTTGCAGTCGCCGTAGCGATTCGCAAGCACGTCTGCGGCATTGTGTGGCGTGTAGCGTCCCAACCCAAGGCTTACACCGATATAGCGTATGCGTGTCGAAACAAAATCGTAGATCGCTCGAATTTTCTCGTCGTCTGTGTTCTTGCCCCGGGTAAGTTCTTCAGCTTTGGCCCTGATATCTGGCGTCTCGGCAGTCGCCTGCGTGGCTAGCCCCCCATACCACTGCCCCACTTGTTGCCACGACGTAAACGACGACACCCGCAAATCTGCTGGCTCTTGTCCGTGGAAGTTTTTCTCCCACTCGGGAGTCACGTCCGGCGGATCCTTTTTCAGATGTGCCGTTTCAAACCTGTAAATTCGCCGGTCTCCTTCATCCCGTGTCGTCGGCTTCGGATCGGTGTAGTGCAACTTCACTGGAACAGCGGCCGGTACGTCCAATTCCACAACTTCCTTCAGGCATATTCCCGATCGAAAATAAGGTCGGTCCATCCAAAAATGGCCAGGCACCATCGCGTCATGGACCGTCCAGCGAAATTGCGCCTCCAAGATATCGCCTGGAGACAGTGATTTGACGGCCACATGTTTCTCGCGCCCATCCGTGTACATCGGTGCTTCGCGCGACACTGCAGAATCCAGGTCCTGCACGTCGCTTGCGGGGGTCTCCACTACTGTTCCATCCGGCTTGCGCGCGCGCGCGTACACGACATCCAGCGACTCAAAACTCGAGGCGTAGGGATAGACGAGCAGTCCGAAATCGCGCACCGCCGATTCCGACTGGATGCGCGCTCGGATAGTCAGCTCCCGCCAACCTCGCCCGTCCGGCTCAAATCGGGCCCTAAGCTGCAACAATTCCACGACGTAGGCTTCTTTGGAGTAGTCTTCGGTCGCGTTAGCGACTTGTTTGGCGTCGGTCGGACTCTGGGTTGAACCCGAATGTTTGTCCGGGCCGGCACTCTGACGTTCGATTTCTTGCGTTTTCGGAGCGGGCGCAGGCACTGCCGCTTGCGCCTGGAGTATCCCCGGGCACAAACATACTGCCAGTAAACCAGAGCTCCACAATCTCAACAGGTTCATGTTTTTGGTAGTCCCAAAGTAAGGTCACGAATAGTAACGCAAAAGTCGCCGCAGTGGTATTGCATTTGGATACTGAAGACCGATGGCGGGTGGCACAGCCTCAAATCGCCAAGAGGTCCCAGGTGGCTGCCCTTTCGCAATGTGAAAGGGTGGACCGCTCCTCACGCACAGCCGCGCGTTGATCAACCACCGAGCCGCCAAATAGGTGATAACGTGGAAATGTGTCCGGTTAAAAACTCGGTGCTGGGCAACTTCGTTGCGCGCAGGTCATCAGTGAAAATAGCTTCGATCAATTGTCTTTCCGACCTGGACCAATGCAATCACCAAAATGACAATGTAGACGTGCACGTGATACTGGACGACGGGCGGGTGGCACAACCTCAAATCACAAAAAAACTCCCGGGTGGCCTACCCTTCAGTGAAAGGGTGGGCCGCTCTCCGAGTCAGAAAACTGCGGAAGGAAACCGGCGTCTAGCGTATCCTTAGGCGCTCAAAAGCGCCGCGGCCAGAACAACTAGTAATAGACAATCCTACGAAAGGTCTTGAGTGAAACTTTCTGAGTGGGCACGACTCCTACGCTCCACGAGGTCGTCGTGCTTTCAACCCAGTTTCCAAACTCGTCCGAAACGTAATCGATCGTGTGTTTTTCCAGAATCTCGCCATTCTTGCCATAACTAACGTCTTCGGTCGCCCGGCCGAAGTCGTCATGATGAACGGTCAGGTGCCTGAAGGAATTCTCGGATTCCGTGATCATTTCCATATCCGGCGTCGTTGTGTTCCTAGATCGGCTCACAGTGTGAGTATTGGTAGCGGCCGAGAACGAATCTCCGGTGGCCCATCCGTCTGCCCCGAATTCGCTGCTGTTGTAGGACCCGTCATTCGACAGAAATTTCTGCCGCAGAAGCGTACCGTCTTGATCAAATTCGTACTGGCGCTCAGCCTCGGCCTTGTTGTTTATCGTTTCAACTTCGCGGTAAACCCCTTTACCGTAAACTCCGAAGCCTCTCGCTTCACGGATAATCTGCTTACCAGTCTCATCAATTTCCCGAGTCCGCCAGGCAATTCCTGAGTTATCACCCACTGCCTCGTTGACTGTCCTTCTTAATAGCTTTCCGTTCCCGTCGTAAATATCGGTCTCGCTTAACCGCCCGTCAGCGTCAAAAAAGTTTTGTTCCGTCCTGTTTTGTACTTCTAAGCTGCCCGTCGTGTGTGATTCTAGGACGTGGTCGCCTTTCCGAATCAACACCTGATGGAACGAAACAGAACCGTCGGGTTCGTAAAACGTGCCTTCAATCACGTAACCGTTCATGTCAAAAACGGTAAGCTGTGTTCCAATCAAAAGCGGAGCTGGGCCTTGCTCAAGATTCACATATTTAGTCTCGACGGAATGCACCTTCCCTATTAGTCCTCCAGCCGTAGAATCTTGTCCTCGCACGGCCGGCGGCGGAATCAAACACATAAACAGAATTGCTGTTTTGTAATACATGCTGGGCGCTGATAGACGCAAAATCAGTGAGAATCCGACGACATCCATTCCCTTTAATGCAATCCGTTCAAATAGGGTTGCTTGCGATCTCGTGGGCAAACCGCGGGCCAAACGAGATGTTACCTTGCAGATTTCCTACTCGGACTTTGCGGATCTCAGCGTTCTCTGTGCCTCTGCGTTATCTTTTTTCTACGAATTGAGGCCATTAGCCGTCACTCCGCTTTTACACTCTCCATCAATCCAAAAAATCCCTCCGCCAGCGTCGGATGAATATAAATCGCCCCCTTCAGCAACGTATACGGCTGCTTCGCCAGCATCAACGTGCTCAAAATCTGGACCAGTTCCCCGCCCTCCGGAGCCAGGATCGACGCGCCCAAAATCATGTCGTTGGACGCATCCACCACCAGCTTCATCAATCCCACCGTCTCATCCCGCTCAATCGTCCGCGCCACGGAAGACATCGGATTCCGTCCAATCTTTAGCTTGTACCCCTTCGTGCGCGCCTCTTTCTCCGTCATCCCCACTCCGCCCAGCTGCGGTTCGGTGAACATGCAATACGGCAGTAGCCGCGTCTCCGTGGAAAGATTTTTCCCATCGATTAAATTCCCGAAAATAATTTGAAAATCGTTGTAAGAGATGTGCGTAAATTCCGGCCCGCCGTTCACGTCCCCCAGCGCCCAGATCCCCGGCACATTCGTTTCCAGCTTGCCATTCACCTTGATAAATCCCCGCTCGTTGACCTGCACTCCAGCCTTATCAAGCCCCAAGTCGCTCGTGTTCGGTTTCCGCCCCGCCGCCACCAGCACATGCGACCCGGTAATTTTCTTTCCCGGCTTCCCGTTAAAATCTGCTGTGACCGTCACTGCGGGATTTTTCGCCCCGCCGGAATATTTAATGTTCATGGCTTTCGTATTGAGTGAAAAGGTGATCCCTTCCCCCTCCAGCGCTTTCTGCAGCTCCGTGGCGATCTCCGCATCCTCGCGCGGCACGATCTGGCCGCCCGTCTGCACCACCGTTACCTTGCTGCCAAACCGCCGGAACATCTGGCCAAACTCCAGCCCGATGTATCCCGCGCCCAAAACAATCAAATGCTTCGGAATCTGCTTCAGCTCCATCGCCGATTCGTTGGTCAGGTATGGCCCGTCCGTCAATCCCGCAATCGGCGGCAGCGAAGCTTTCGCCCCGGTATCGATGAAAATTTTCTCGCTCTCCAGAATTTCCTTGCCCACGCTTACGGAGTGCGGCCCCGTAAACCGCGCATGCCCGCGAAACAATTTAATGTTTGGCCGCTTCTTGACCTGTTTCTCCTGCCCGTGGCGAAAGCTCAAGACCACTTTGTCTTTCTGCGCCACGATCTTCTTAAGGTCCACCTTCACGCCGGACGTCGTAATTCCCCACTTCGCCCCATTGCGCGCGTAGTGCGCCACCTGCGCGCGATACACCATGGTCTTCGTGGGCGTGCATCCCGTATTGATACACGTGCCGCCCAGCCACTTCTCCTCGATCAGCGCCACGGACCAGCCTTTGTCCGCCAGATTGTGCGCCAAAGGATTTCCGCCCTGCCCCGACCCGATCACAATCGCATCAAACTTCATAAGCTCTCCTCAGTCGACCTAACTCGTCGCACGCAGCGATTTGGATGCAGACCCTAGCAGTATTTATCCGACCTATTTTCAACATCTTCCCCATCTTGAGCACTACCAACAGCGAACCTAAACTCTTTAAAGTCTATCTCTTATGCAAATTCCTCCGTAAGTCCCTATAAAATGTATGTCTTATGCAAAACACCCCCGGGGGTACCCGGCCCCTTTAAGATATCCACTCCGCCACACTAGTACTCTCGTAGCGTTGACCTCCAGAAAATTCGCTCGGTACTGTTCACACTGGGGGTCCGGGTGTCGGCGCAGGCCAGCCGCCTCCGGCTCTATCCATATATATGTCTGAGTTTTAAAGATATATGTCCACAGTTTTAAAAGCCGGGCGCTATGAAATCGTCGGTGAAGTTGGCCGCGGAGCCATGGGCGTTGTGTACAAAGCCGTGGACCCGGTTATCGGCAGAACTGTCGCCGTAAAAACCATCCGGCTCAGCGAAGCTGGAACCGGCTTGTCGCGTCCTGAGTTGCTCTCGCGTTTTCAGACGGAAGCGCGCGCCGCCGGACTGCTCACTCATCCCAACATTGTCGTGGTGTACGACGCCGGCGAAGAAGACGGCCTGTACTACATCACCATGGAACTCGTCGAAGGAAAAAGCGTGCAAGCGCTGCTCGACGAAGGCCAGAAATTTTCGCTGCCGCGCGTTCTGCGCATCATGGACCAGACTTGCAGCGCGTTGCAATTCGCGCACGATCGCCACGTCGTGCATCGGGATATCAAGCCCGCCAACTTGATGCTCACTCCAGACGACACCGTAAAAGTCACCGACTTCGGCACCGCAAAGATTCTGCAGATGGGCACCGTGCAGCAAACCACGCACGTGATGGGTACCCCCAGCTACATGTCTCCCGAACAAGTGAAGGGCCGCCCGGTAGATGGGCGCAGCGATATTTTCTCGCTGGGTGTGATGCTCTACGAAATGGTCACCGGTGAAAAACCTTTCCCCGGACAAAACATCACCACGGTAATTTATAAGATCGTGAACGAAGATCCGACTCCGCCGCGGCAACTGGATCCTTCGATTCATCCGGGAATCAGCACCGTCATCATGAAGGCGCTGCTCAAAGAACCGGAAGAGCGCTATCAATCGTGCCGGGAGATGCTGGAAGACTTGCGCTCTTACCGTGCGCACAGCGCACTGGCTGGAAATCCGCAAACCACTGCGGCGTTGCCAAACGCCACTCCCGCGTCCAGTTTGTCTCTGGGCATCAATGGCCGGCACACCGGAGGTCCACACGAAACGCAGATCACCGCCATAGCACAGGCGCTTTCTTCGCGTGCCAGCGGGCCGGGGCAAACTCCGATCGTGCGGCGAACCGGAGCGATTGCTCCAGTCGCGCCGCCGGAAGAAAAGAAAAACAATCTTTTCGTCACCGCACTGGTCACGGTGATTTTGGCGGGCGGAATCGCCTGGGGAGCGTTGCAGCTGCTGCCGGTTTTTCAAGCCGCCAAGGAATTCCACGATGAGTCTAGCCGGCCGAATCCAGTAGTGAAAACGAAGTCAGCGTCACCGTCGCATGCAGTTGCCAGCACGTCGGATGCGAAAACGCCAACGTTTAACGCGCCGACTTCCACGACGCCATCGCTGGTTCCGTCTGCGAATACAAATTCACAAATCCCCATCGCAGCAAATCCGCCGAGCTTGCCAGCAGCAGCTCCGGCAAACGATACGGTCGCACGCTCGACTGAGAAAATGTCTTCGCAGAATGCCGGGACTTCTGCGGAGAAATCAGCGACAGAAAGACTTGTGTCGGAGAAAGCAGCGGTGCCAAGCGTTGGCACGGAACAATCGGCGGCAAAGGCTGCTGAAGTGAGATTGCC
This sequence comes from uncultured Acidobacteriota bacterium, assembly GCA_963786485.1. GTDB lineage: Bacteria > Acidobacteriota > Terriglobia > Acidiferrales > UBA7541 > Acidiferrum. Next base: position 279,032 of record CAWAZN010000007.1, on the reverse strand, counting down.
GACTACGCCGGCATCTGGCCTCAGCGCGAAAGCAGAACAATACAAGGCGCGTATCGATGCCACGCTGGCGGCTCGCGGACTCAGCAATCGCGCTACGGTGCAAGGCGTGGGCGATACGCTTACGCTCTCTGGAAAACTTCGCCCTCGGGAATACGCTTGGATGTTGAATTTTCTGCACAACGCGCCTGCTGGCGTAAAGATCATCGATCATTTGGAAGATGGGCAAATTGCTTCGGGTTCGGGAGCCACTACAGCGGCGCGCAACGCCGTAAGCGGTGCGGCCAGTGGAAAGATCAGTGTGGTTGCAAATGTTCGCGCCATGGCTAGTTTGATCGCGCCGGGCGGAAAAGTGGACCAGTGCCAGACGCCTTGTGCGTTTAGTAATTTGCCGGGAGCCAGCTATAGCCTGGAATTAAAAAAAGATGGATATCAAACGGTGCAAACCGCGTTGCAACTGAATGAAGGTCAAACACTGGAACAGAAAATCAGTCTGGAATCGTTGCAGGTGGGCATCAGGATCGTTAGCGATCCGCCCGGCGCAGACGTGTTTATCAACGGCGACAAACAATCTGGCCAAACTCCGGTCTTGCTACCTCTGGCTGCGGGTACTTACAATCTGGTTTTAACCTTGCCGGGATATGGTCGTTACGTGGGACCCGTGCAGGTAAAAGATAACGTGCTAACGCAGTTCAGCACGAAGCTTAGCGCGAAGGACATCAGCAAAGTCGCCTGGGTGAACATCTCGAGCGATCCGAAGGGCGCGGAGATCGTTGTGGATGGCACGACCACTTCGCAGCTTGCTCCTGCTCGTGTGCAGGTTTCGCCGGGAATACACCAGATCACATTGAAATTAAAAGGGTTTACACCCGCTCGTCAAAGTGTCGATGTCAGCGAAGGCAGCACCGTAAGCGTCGAAGCTAGCTTAAAACCGCTGCGGTAAATTCACATTTGACCCTCCCTGAGATGTAACAAATCTACCCATTCACTGAGTCCCAGTCCTAGAACTAGCGTCGTCCGCCACTGCAAACAAGCCGGTTATACATGCTTTTTTCAGGGAGGCTGCCGTGCAGGTCTTTCTTCGGGATACCCGGCCCAGTGGCGACGATTTGTCGCCGGGGTAGGGGTATCGGCGAACTGCGGCGCGCTTAGGGCGAAAAGGGCCAGCGGGGGCGAGCGGCAGGGGAATGCGGAGACCTATCTGGTTCTAAGAGCGATACTTCCGGTACAGCACGAAGCCTCCGAGGCTGAAGAGCGGAATCTTGCTCCTGTGGGGGCAACGCGGATTTCTCCGCGGCCACTCGGTAATGCGAATGGGCGAGAAGACTCGACGGCCGGCGTCGACGTGCCGCGCGCGCTGCGCAGTTTGCAGCTGCTTTTCCGATCTGAACGACTCTACGATCAAAATCATCCACAAAGGCTGGACAGCCTGGACGCCGCCTACGAAGAACTGCGCGGTGTCGCCACGCAGTTAAATGGATTGGAATTGCGCGTGGACCGCGGAGGCATTATCGCGCCGAAGATCGGCGATGCGCATTTGCCAGACTTGCGCGGAGAAATGAATGCGCTGGCGGCGGACCTGGAGCATGCGGGGATTCGCACGCTGACTTTTTCACGTCGCTTCCATGTAGGCGAACTGGACACGCTCTCGCGTTTGATGAAGGAGACATTGCTAAAATCAAGCGAGACTTTTCGCAACAGCAGAAAGAATTGGTGGCCTACCCAGCTCGTGGAGAATCATGTGGAAGGTATTTCGGTAAACACCCAGACGGACCGTCGCGTGGACACGGTACTGGGCAGCTTGATCGCGGCGCTGGTGGCGTATGGCGGAAGTTCGCCGCGGGAAAGCAACGAGACGGCGATTCAGGCTCCGGACTTTGACGATTTGGCTGCGGCGCTGCGTTTGCTGGCGCGCCTGACACCACCGCTCGAAAGCGCGCGAGGACTCTCTCCGGAAGAAGCAGCGCGCGCGATTCACGGCGCGATGGAAGACGCCAGCCGCGACACGGTTCGGATGTTGCTTACTTCCGTTTCGCAATATGGGCCGCGCGGCGGCGAACGTCCGCAACCTTATTTGCTGCGGCTTTCCGAAAGTCTGATTTTTGAATTTTTAACTGCAGAATTCGCGAATGGCACGCTGACGCCAGCGTTGATTCGTCCGGCGTTTCAGCGGCTTGGCGAAGCGATTGAGGAATCCGGGAAATATTCCGGTCCGCAAGCTTCGCAACATCTATCGGCATTCGCCAGCAGCTGGGCGCAGGAAACGCATCGCGAACAACTGGTGGAACGATTCTGGATGGAATTGCCGCCGCGGGAAAAGTCGGCGGTGTTGCGCGGAACCGATGTGTGGTGCGTGCCCATCGTGGCGTTGAAGCACACGCTGGCGCGGCTGGCAGATACCGGCGCGGACGCGCAACGGCGGGAAGCGCGCAACGTGGTGGTGAACTATGCGCGGCGGCTGTCGCACGTCGATCCGGCGGCCCGACGGATTGTGGCTGCGGGATTAAACGAATTGATGTCCATCATCGAATCGCTGTGGCCCAATCAGCTGCCCGACGATTTGAGTACCGGCACGATGAAGGCGCTGGAAAGCGAAACGATTCCTGAGACGGGCGCACTGCTGGCGGCGTTTTTGGAAAACCTGGCGCGCGTGGCAGTGAATCGCGGGGACTACGCGGGATTTGAAACGATTTTGGTCGGCTTGGAAAGGCCTCCGCAAGGAAACGAGAACGATCAGCTTTTGATAGCGCTGTCACAACGACTGGTGGCGCAAGATCGCTGGTTGCTGTTGGCGGACGCGGCCCTGGCGAATCGCAGCCTCGATCCCGTTTTGCCGCGGCTGTTGCAGCGCGACCCGGAACGCTTGCTCGATCGCTTGACGCTGCTGCTGACAGAGCCGCGCGGCGCCGAGATGATTCCGGCGATGGCGCGTTTGCTGCGCACGATTGGTGTGCCGGTGTTGGGCTTGCTCGAAGCGCGATTATACGAAGCGCGCCGACAACGCGTCAGCGCTGCAATCAAATTGCTTTCGGCGGCTGATCCGGAGCGTTTGCTCCGGGGATTGACGCGCGCGCTGGGTAGCTGGGAATGGAATTTGCAGGATCTGGCGATCAGCGAACTATCGCGCCCATCGAATTCGGGATGTGCGCAAAGTGCGGCGTTCATTTTTTCAGCGATTCTTTCGGAAGCGCATCCGCTGGTAGTACCGATGATGATCGACCAGATCGGGTTGGCGCAAGAGACCACGTCGATTCCGCAGTTGATGGAAATAGCCGCGGGCGAACATGACGTGTTGCGCGATCAGTTCGTGCGCATTAAAGCGATTGAAGCACTAGGACGCATGCGAGCGGCGGAAGCGGCTGGACTGCTGCGACAGCTTGCGGAACATCGCGAAGGACTGACCTATTCGGAGCCCTCTGGGTTGCGTGCGGCAGCCGAAGAGGCGCTTTCGCTGCTGGAAAATCGGCCGTCTTCTCCACGCACGCGTGCGGCATTTGAAGCGGCGGCACAGGCTAGCGCGAGTTACGTGATTCCGCGGCGGTATGTGCGCATTCCTCTGGAGTCTCCGCTACGGGCGCATATCGATGGTGGGCAAGCTGGGTTGGCGCGCGTGAAGACGATCAGCTTAGGTGGAGCGTATTTGGCTTCTCCTAAGAAATTGAGTGTTGGAGATTCGATTCGTTTGGAAGTGCGCGCTGGATTGCGCAAGATAAATTTCACGGCAGTGGTGCGGAATACCGGCCCGGATGGGAACGGCGTGGAATTTGTGCACATGAAGGACGAAGATCGAGACAAGCTCTTCAAGTTGGTGCAACGGCATCTGCCGGGGAGTTTGAAGTAGCGGTTTGAGAAAAGCAGGTCGGTTTGGGTGAGTGGTTGCTCTGGCGGATGGGTTCACGCTGACATTCATCGCGGATTTCCTCGACAGCGCTGTGCGAGGGTGCTGCTCCCCATTAACCGCTCGCCTTGGTAAGTGAAATCTGTTAAATCCACATGATTGCATAACCATGTCGGCCCCCTCGACCCGAGTAGACTTTGGTTGACGACCAAGGCTCGGGAGGAAGGAGCCGGACATGTACATCGTAGGAGTAGATTATCACCCGAGCTTTCAACAAATTGCATTTTTGGATCAGGAAACTGGGGAATGCTGCGACCGGCGATTGAACCACAGCGATGGAGAAGCCGAGAAGTTCTATCGGGAGCTGCGATCGAAAGGCGTCAGCGTGCGTGTGGGACTGGAGGCCACGGGGTACTCACGCTGGTTTGAGCGTTTACTCGGAGAGCTGGGGATCGAGGTGTGGATTGGCAATGCTGCGGAGATCAAGGCCAAGCGGATCCGCAAGCAAAAGACCGACCGCGAGGATGCCCGACTGTTGCTGAAGTTGCTCGAGGAAAATCGCTTTCCACGCATCTGGGTACCCAGCCCCGAGAATCGTGATCTGCGGCAACTGCTCTGGCATCGCCATCGCTTGGTGCAAATGCGTACGCGGATCATGAATCAGCTGCAGGCCCTGGCTATGAACGAAGGGAAACGATGGAAGCATCGCCTGTGGAGCGCCGAAGGGCGAACCCTACTGGAGAAGTTTCCGCTGGCTCCGTGGGCCAGCCGGCGCCGGCAAGATTTACTCGAACTGCTGGACCGGCTGACTCCCACGATTGACGAGCTCACGACGGCTGTCGAGCAGGAAGCCAAGAAATGGCCGGAAGCCGTGCGGCTCATGACCCATCCTGGCGTGGGTCCCCTGACGGCACTGGCGTTCGTGCTGATCATCGGAACACCGGGACGGTTCCGGCGCGGCAAGCAACTCGGTAGCTACATTGGGCTCACGCCCAGCGAGGATTCCAGTGGCGGACGGCAGCGGCTGGGGCACATCAGCAAACAAGGCAATACCCTCTTGCGTTTTTTGTTGGTGGAAGCAGCGCAAGCCGCGACACGGTGTAACCAGCAGTGGCGGCAACGCTACTGGCATCTAGCGATGCGTCGGGAAAAGAGCATCGCCAAGGTGGCTCTGGGTCGCCAGATGGCCGTGCGGTTGTACTGGATGTGGCGCAAGGGTTGGGACTATGCGCAGCTGGTAGAGTTCGGTTCGCACGCGGGACAACTCGGTACCGGACATGGCGTGAATTAAAACGCCGTCCACTTGATTGGGCATCCCGCTCTCTCGCGAGAGAGAGTTCGAACAAGTAATCTTGGTCGATGTGTTGATCGAAGAGATGTCTGGGTCAGACTGAAACCGCCCGCTAGATTACGAACGAGCCGTGGTCGTCAATGCCGAACAGACGGAAAACGAAAAAGACGAAAGAAAAAATTCTTTCAGGAAAAAAAGGCGAAGTCTGTTCAAAATAGTGTTTGCCAGGGCCAACATGGTTAGAGATGTCCGGTAACGCGACTTATCAGGAGTTGACCGAGTTTGTGGGATAAACTCTCTTGACCCGTCAGCCTGGGAAGGATTACCCGAATGATTCCCGTACTTCTAATAGTCGCGGTTTTTGCCGTCCCGCTTCGATTTCACGCCATTTACACGCCATTCACATTAGTGATCAGCTCGGAAGCAAAATCAGTCAAGGTAGGCTCAGCGGTCGAAATAAAGTTATCGCTGACGAATGATTCGGCTCAGGACATAGATGCGAGCGCAAATATCAGCGACTTAACCGGAGTTGATCCGAACTTTATTTTTGAGGTCCGCGATGCCGCTGGTATGTTAGTCGCAAAGCGGCGGTACGAACATCCCGAACTTGCCACCGGGCATGCAATGTTGAACCGAGTAATTAAACCCGGAAAAACTCTTGAAGAGACGGCGGACATCGGCCGTTTGTATGACATGAGCCGCCCTGGTGAATACAACATTCAAGCATCGAGGCGCTCGTCGGAAAACGAGAAAGACGCCGTCGTAAAATCAAACAAAATCAGGATTACTGTCACGCCCTAGCGTATCGAAACGATTGGGCGGAGTCCTTCTACGACTGACTCGCTCTGTGTAAGCCCCTGGTCAAGCCACATGTCCGGTAACGCGTGCCAGCTCAGACGGTCGACGCAACACTGGCCTGTAGTTTACTCGCGGGAGTTTCGAAGCCTAAGGTTTTTCTGGGGCGTTGATTCAAGCGCAGCGCGACCTGGTCGAGTTGCGCTTGGGAGTGGACAGACAGGTCGGTGCCTCGCGGGAAGTATTGCCGCAACAGGAGATTCGTGTTTTCGTTGGTGCCGCGTTGCCAGGGACTTTGCGGATCACAGAAGTAGACCTGTATATCCGTCGCTACTGTGAAGTCCTTGTGCTTGGCCATCTCTAGTCCTCGATCCCAGGTCAGCGAGCGTTTCAGCGTAGCGGGGAGTTTGCGAACATGTTGACTCAATGCCGCAACGACCACTTCGGTGTTTTTGCTGGGCACCTTGATCAGCATGGCAAAGCGCGAATGGCGCTCCACCAGAGTCGCAATGTAGGTGTTCTTGGCACCGGCTAGCAGATCTCCTTCCCAGTGGCCGGGAACCGCTCGGTCTTCTACCTCCGCGGGTCTTTCGCGGATGGAGACGGCATCGACGATCTGTCCTCGTGACTGTCCGCTAGCACTGGCATGGCGCGAACGGCGCATGTGCCGCTTCGAGCGGAGTTGCTCCAGCAGCTCTTTTTTCAGCACTCCGCGGGCCTGAATGAACAGGCTGCGATAGATGGTTTCGTGGGACACGCGCATGCTCTCGTCATCGGGATACTGGAGTTTCAGCCATCCGGAAATCTGTTCCGGCGACCAGTCCCGGATCAGTTTACTCGCAACGATGTCCCGCAACCTGCGGTGCAGGGCCAGCAGACACCTCTTCGGTCGCAAGGCCGTTCGCGGCTGGCGCTCACGTTAGCGGAGCGAGAAGACATCTCACGAGGAATCGCTTCCGATTCGTCGCTGCGTGAGATTGCGCGACAACTGGATCGAGCGGCCTCCACCGTGAGCCGGGAGATTTCTCGCCACGGTGGCCGTCCGGCCTATCGCGCCCATGATGCGGATGACCATGCCTGGGAATCGGCCTTGCGACCGAAGAGGTGTCTGCTGGCCCTGCACCGCAAGTTGCGGGACATCGTTGCGCGTAAACTGATCCGGGACTGGTTCAAGCGATTCGTATTGTCCACCACGACGGGCCCCTCCAGCGACGTAAAGTGCAAGGAAGGGTGCCCTGAGCCAAAGGTGAACACGGCCTTGCCGTCTTGCTTGTGAACAGAAACGCGATCGCAAATGTCCGCCGGCAATGAAATCCGATTTGGTCGCCGATGGCTCAAACCCAGAAAATCCATGACGAGAGAATACGGCGCCTCGCCTTTGATCCCACGAACCATCTATCGCAGCCCCTGGTTCATTGATTTCCGAGCCCGATTCCAGGTGAACAGGCCCGCGGTGTGCTGAAAAAACGAGCTGCTGGAGCTCCTCCGCCTTGGCAGCACATCGCCGTTGCGTCGATTAGTGTGAGCGGGCGCGCGAGTCGACAGATTGACGTCCGCCTGCATTCCATCCGCGAATCACCGCGGAGTCGCCTTGAAGACCGGGGTTCCCTGGCCACTGGCGAAAGAGATCGTGCTGGCCGGTGCCAAGAACACCTACATTGCGACTCTGGTGGAGCGCCATTCGCGCTTTGCCATGCTTATCAAGGTGCCCAGCAAAAACACCGAAGTGGTCGTTGCGGCATTGAGTCAACATGTTCGCAAACTCCCCGCTACGTTGAAACGCTCGCTGACCTGGGATCGAGGACTAGAGATGGCCAAGCACAAGGACTTCACAGTAGCGACGGATATACTTCTAGTGTTAGCGCTGAAGCAATCGCTGTTAGGATTTATGGCTCAAAACGCATGACTTTCGACGAAGCCAGCAAACTCATCAAGAAGGTCTACTTCTCCGATCCGCAAAGTCCCTGGCAAGCGGCACCAACGAAAACACGAATCTCCTGCTTGCGGAATACGTCCCGCGCAGGCACCGACCTGTCTGTCCACTCCCAAGAGAGTGGCGCTGAACTGGATAGATGGAACAAGTTTCATGAAACCGCGCTTTCGTTGGCTGCACACACTGGCCATTCATCATTTGTCGGTCTCCTTTTGACTGCTGGCGCGTCATTGGAATGCCACCCTTTTGGAAATACCTTCGATGATTGGTCGCAATTCGACCAGGTCGCGCTGCGCTTGAAAGATTCAACGCCCCACGAAAAACCTTAGGCTTCGAAACTCCCGCGAGTAAACTACAGGCCAGTGTTGCGTCGACCGTCTGAGCCGGCAGCGCTTACCGGACAGGTGGATTCCAACCAAAAAAGGCACATGTCCGGTAACGCGAGTTATCAGGAGTTGGCTACCTTTCAATCAAACGTCTGACGCAAGCCTTAGCGCGTAGAGTCGTGAGGTGAACGAAAATCCGCTACAGAAGATTCCTCAGCATCAAGTCCGTTGCCGAGCAACGGCGACACTGACGGGTCTGGATGTACGTACCATTTGTCGCATGCCGGCCATCGGAAAATCGCACTGACGCTGGCACTCTACTTCCCCTTCAGGCGGGTGATAAAGAGCTCAACAAAGCGATCCGCATCGGACGCGAGGCAGACCCGAGCATTCGGTTTGAGTTCGACCACGCCCTCGATTTCGTAGTGATCGCCGTGCAGAACGTTGTTCTCGTTCGAGCCCATGCGATTGGCCACCGTCTCGCCGCGGGTGAATTCACCTCTGGTTTCCACGTCAACGCGCATGGTTTTGAGTGTAACCAGCGTTGGATCGATGACGGTGCCCACAGCGAGCGGATCGTACATCGCCGCGCCTGAATAGCCGCTTTTTTCCGAGCGGGTTAGATAAAAGTCCGCCAGCTGCACGACGAAATCGCTCTGCGGTCCGTGGCTCGCCTGCAACTCCGAGAGACGTTTGCGCGTGATCAGGGTGCGCTCGCCTACGTCCGAACCGACCATGGTGACGGTCCATCCGGCGTTGAACACGATTTGCGCCGCTTCGGGGTCGTTGTAGATGTTGGCTTCAGCGGCACCGTTGACATTGCCTCCGCTCACCGAGCCGCCCATGATCACGATGTCGTGAATCAACGGCACGATAGACGGATCCTTGGAAACCGCCAGCGCAATATTCGTGAGGGGACCCACCGGAATCAAAGTGATCTCGTGCGGATGGGCATGGACCATTTCGATGATCACGTCAGGTCCGAAGCGATGGTCCGCCTTGCACCGCGAAGGCGGCAGCTCGACTCCGGCCAAGCCGTTCTTGCCGTGCCAAAATTGCGCGGTGATCAGCTTTTGATTCAGTGGATGCATGGCGCCGCCTGCAACAACGACATCGCAACGCCCCGCTAACGAAACAATCTTCAGTGCGTTTTCCAGCCCCTGCGATTGCTCGACGTTGCCGGCTACCACGGTTAGGGCGTCTACCTGGAGCTCCGGCGAATTAAGCGCCAGCAGAATGGCCATCGCGTCATCGACGCCAGGATCGGTATCAATAATTACGCGCCGAGGCGCGGCCTGTGCTGTCGCGCTCAGCAAAACGGCCAGGACTAACGAAAAGAACGAAACGCGCTGTCGCAGTGAATTGGTCACAGTGAAATCCTTCCTCGGAAGAGGCGAGGTATTGTAATCCGGCTTGGATGCACACGCCACGCCTCGGCCTTGGTTTATTGCGGGTAAGAAACTGCAGGAAGGAAACGAGGCCAAGGAGAAAGCCACGCGGTTACCGGACATCTGGATCGGGCAAATGGCATTTGTCCGGTAACCCGACTTATCAGGCACTTAGGCTTCGTGACGAAGTCGGCTTTTGAGCCTGCTCGCGCAGCCGAGCGGCAATCTGATACACCGAGTCAGCATTATCGATGTCATCGAAAGTTGGTGGCCTCGGCGGGTTGTTTCTGCCCCATCGCCATTCGCCCGAAACTGGGCCTCCGAAACTGATGCTACCAATGCCATCGTGGCGAACCGACTTGTCGATGATCGTCGCGTTCTCGAAGTAGGCGCTTGATGCTGTGCGGCCCCTGAAGCCATTTACAACTATGAGCGCCCGCCGCGTGGTGAGCGCGTAAAAAGTTCGCTGTTTCTTCCAGTAGTTGTGAACAAATCGGCCCCAAATCATATATTGCCCGATCAGAACGAACGGAGTACCCCAGATCACGCCGAACCACTGAAAGGTTTTATCAGGTCGGTTGGTCCAAAAATTCCCTATCCCGGAAGCGCCGAGAAGCCAAAAAATCGCAAATCCTCCCCATAGCAAGCTGAACGGAATCGCGCCCCAGTCTTCTTTGTGAAGAATCACTGCCACATTCGGACGGCCAGTCCACTGGACGGTTTCTCCGGGTGACAGTTCGGACGAAAAAACATCAAAGGGAAGTGGCGTAGCCATCTGCATTTGAAAGAGTGGCCTCGGCGCAGATTCTACATCGGATTGTTCTGAAATTCCGCACACGTCGGTGTTGCGAATAACCAAGCTCTGATTAACGCGGTTACCGGACAACTGGATACTGGATCGAACCTTTCCGATAGAGTCGGGCGGTTTGGTCTAGGAGCGTTCGACCTTGGGCTTCGACTCAGCTCCTAGCGGTTCGCGGAAAGGATCCATCGGAATCGGCTTGTATTCGACATCGGTGATCTCAAGGTGCTCCGTCTTTCCTGGCGCGCGCAGTTCCACGCGATCGCCGGGGCTCGCCTTCATCAGCGCATTGCCGAGAGGCGATCGCCAACTGATGTAGCCGCGGTCGAGGTCCACCTCGTCAATGCCTACGATCGAGACGACGTGTTCGAGGCCGGAGGCGTCCTTGTAGGTCACGGTTGCGCCGAAGAAAACGCGCGTAGCGACCGACGCTGGCCGCAGAGCGGCGGGGTCGACGACCACGGCCGCGTCAATGCGTTTCGTGAGAAAGCGAATCCGCGAATCGATCTGGTTTAAGCGTCGTTTGCCGTAGAGGTAGTCTGCGTTTTCACTGCGGTCCCCGTTACTAGCAGCCCACGCTACAACCTCCACCACCGCGGGCCGCTCGCGACTCAGCAGAAACACATGCTCGTCTTTCAGCCGCTGCAGTCCGGCGGGCGTGATGTAGTTCTTGGGTGGCGGGCCCGCTGGCTCCGGCCGAGGTCCTCGGAGCGGCCGCTTTTCTCGCATTTGCCAATCTGCCATGGGATTTCGTGTGCTTTTTGGGTAACCCAATCTCGGAAGTTCTGCGCCTCGGCCCCGATAATTGCTGGTACGGTGAACCTGTCGCAGGCGGGGTTAGATGTCGAATGATATATCGGTCTTTACTGGAGCACTCTTAGAAAATGCTGTGAGCGGTCCGATTACACATTAAGGCGAAGAAGTGCGCGGTTCACCTACCTACGCTAACAATTCTGCGAATGCGATTATGAGAGTAGCCATACCTGCTATTAACGCGGTGACCGGGCGAGTGGATTCGCATGTTTGGTGCATCCGACAGGGCGAATGCTTGCAAAGTAATATCTAACTGACACGTTGGCGAGGGTAGCTCCGTACAGAGAGAACCCTATCGGCATTACCTAGAGCGAAGGTGGCGAAGCAGAGCGCAAGGACGGAGTGATCGAGGGAAGCGCCAAAATACTGCCAAAGCGGGGCGTGTGGACCTGGGTAATTCGATGAGAACAGCAAAGTGAGCATGTAGATCACGCCGAATGTGCTGGCCGGGCGGACGAGCAGTCCCAGCACGAGAGCTAAACCGATCGCTAGTTCGCCGTAGGCTACTAGAAAGGCGATTATCGTCGCGTGCGGAAGGACGAAATTCTTGAGGACTGGAATCATGAAGGGATAGGCGCCGTCGGCGAGGAAGCGGTTGATCCATGATTGGAAGCCACCGCCGAGAGTGAATTCTGAGCCGAAGACTTTATACTCGCCGAAAATTAGGAACAGGACACCTACGGCGATGCGCAGTACGGCGAGAACTACGGCGTTTCTATCGGGGGTTGCAGTCATGGATTTCATGCGATCGACGGTTGAGCGAAGAATCGTGTGGGGATTTTAACGCAGAGTACACAGAGTTCGCAGAGAAGATGCGTTCGGGACGTCTACACGGAGGGTTCTCCGGTAAGGAAGTCCAAACACAGTTCGATTGGGAGGGTGGAATGATAGCGGGAAAATTTAAGGCGAAGTTGCAAAAGAGTCCGAACAAGGGTGGATGGGTGTACGTGGTGTGGCCGGCTTCGGCGAAGTTTTTTGGGACACGCGGATTGGTGAAGGTGCGCGGTACGGTGGAAGGACATCCGTTTCGCGCTTCGTTCATGGCGATGGGCGGCGGGAAGCATATGTTGCCGATGAAAGCGGAAACTCGGAAGGCGATTGGGAAAGATGTCGGGGATGTGGTGACGGTGATATTGGAGGAGCGGGTTAAGTAGGTTTAAGCGAGAGAAATGGCGAGGTGGTGAAAGCGCCGTCAAGCCGCCCTTCGCGCAAAGCGCTCAGGTAAACCGCACTCCAAAGGTTGGCACGCGGAGATGCGTAAGGCGAATCACATTCGTCCTCCGTGAGCCACCCCATGCGTTCATTGACGAGTTACGATGTGAGATGTAGACTCGCGCCAATATCCGGACCCGATCCCCGCCAAATCGATTCATCGAAAATTTAGGAGGTACCATGAGAAAAGTCCTCTGGGCCACTCTGGTCGTTTTGCTGTTGCTGTTGGCCTTGCCGAGCTATGCGCAAAATCCAAATTATGACGTCGGTCAGGTATGGCGCGTCACGTATTACCACATCAAGCCCGGGCAGGGGGAAGCGTTCTGGAAGGACCTCCGCGAGAACCTTAAGCCGGTTTACGAATCGCTGAAGAAGGAAGGATTGATCAGCGATTACAAAGTTTGGACAAACGTCACGACCGACGGTCCAGCGGATTGGGATGTTGCGGTGGGACTGATGATGGCGAACTATGCCGCGATCGATCAGCTGGATGCCAAGGCGGCGACAACTGTCGCCAAACATTACGGCAGTCGAGACGCAATGATCGAAGCCGGAAGGAAACGTAATGACCTGCGGGAAGTGGTGGCAAGTAAGTTAGCGCGCGAAGTCACTCCTAAATAAGACGCGGCTCAGACTCTTCAAAACGGCCGCTAGGTCTGCTGGCAGCAAGCTAAAGGCGAGCGTGTTCTACGGGTGTGCCTTGTGTATGGGTTTCGCACCACGCTACGAGATTTTTTGGATTCCTGTTGAATTGTCACGTGGAGTGCCGTACAACCCCTGTGTCCCGGGTTGCGTTGGGGTGTACAGGTGCATGCCAGGCTGCGTTCGTGTGCGCGGTCGCGTGCTTTGGAGGGTTAGCAATGCCCAGCCGAAAGAGTATTTGTGTGCGTGTCGCGCTTTTTGTGCGCATCGCGTTGGTGATGGGGGTGACGCTTTATTTGGTGAGTGGAGCTGGAGCGCAGGTGAATACGGCGACGCTTTCGGGGACGGTGGTGGATCCCCAGGGACTGGCGGTGCGCGGGGCGAAAGTGGTGGTGATCAATGCGCTGACGGATGCGGAACGCGACGCTACTACGGATGATGAGGGACGCTACAGCCTGGTGGGACTGACGCCCGGAAAATATCGGCTGCGAGTGGAAGCGGCGGCGACGTTTGCGCCGTTTGAAGATGATTCGCTGATTTTGACGGTGGGCCAAACGGCGATCTTCGAAGCGCACCTGCAACTGGTGGGCGTGCAGCAGAGCGTAACCGTTTCGAGCGCAACCACAAATGTGGAGACGACGAAGTCCGAGGTGTCGCAGACGATTGAACAGCGGCGCATCGACAATTTGCCGATCAATGGGCGCAACTACATTAATTTTACGCTGACCAATTCGCAGACTACGCGCGACGATTCGCCCACGATTGGTCCGGCGCCGAACAGCGGATTGAACGTGAACGGTTCGCGCGCGCGCGGGAACATGGTGAGCGTGGATGGCGCGGACGCGGTGGACAATTCGACGAACGGGATCCGTTCGACGGTTTCGCAGGAGGCGGTGCAGGAATTTCAGCTGATTCTGAGCAATTACAATGCGGAATATGGGCGGGCTTCGGGCGGAGTGATCAATATCGTCACCAAGAGCGGCGGGAATGATTTTCACGGCGATGTATTTGGATTTTTCAGGAACAAGAGTTTTCAGGCAAGGAATGCGTTTTCTGGGCAAGTGGATCCGGTCAGTGGGGATTTGGAGCCGGTGAAACAGGCGTATACGCGGGTGCAGGCGGGGGCAACGCTGGGCGGCGCGTTGAGGAAGGACAAGACATTTTATTTTTTCTCTTACGAATATACGCAACGGGAAGAGACGGGATTTTCGAATATTGGCCAGGATAATTTCGGGCTGCAACCGTTCACGTTTCCGTTTTTTAATGGCGGGCAGACGCCGCTGCTCTTGACGCCGGCGCAAGATGCCGCGGTGAATCAGCTGCTGGGCGCGGGGCAGGTACAGGCGGCGGCATCGTATGCGGTGCTGCTGGGGTCGGCGTCCAGCGTGGCGGTGAACAAGGTGGATTTCGGGGCGGTGGCGGCGGGGCAAACGGGCGGACTGGTGAATCCGGGACCCGGGGCGCAATTTCCGCTGCCGCTGACGTGTCCGGTGGGTGCGACGGTGGGGACGGTGGTTTGTTCGTCTACTCCTGCGGCGCCAGGGGCGGGATTTTCCTTCGGTGTGGCCGCGCTGCCGGCTTCGTACGTAGGGCTGAATTCGATTCGCGGAAATTTTCCGGCGCATGAGAAGACGAGTTTGTGGTCTGGACGGATAGATCAACGCTGGAGCGATCGTAATTCTTCATTTTTGCGCGTGGGCGTCTCCCCTTCGTTGGTGACAGGGATTGAATCGACGTCGCAGAATCAGGTGGCCGGACAAAATTCCGGATCGCGCACCGGTCTGGATCAATACCGCGATCTGAATTTTACGTTTCAGCACGACACGATTGTCAGTGACAACGCGTTCAACGAATTTCGCATGCAAGTTGCGCGGCGTGGATTGCATTTTGGATTTTCGGAATTGCCGGGCGGCAGCGACATCGGCGTGAATATTCCGGGCTATGCGTATTTTGGGCGGGAGCCGTACTCGACGGTGGATCGCATCGAACGGCGATTCGAATTCGCGGACAATTTGACGCTGGTGCGTGGGCGGCACACGTTCAAGATCGGCGCGGATATTAATGTGATTCAGCTGCGCTCTTCGAAACAGCAGATTTTTGAACTGGATTTTGGCGGAGACGTGAATTTCGGTGGACTCTCGGCGTCGACATTTGGTTTCCCGGATTCGCTGCCGGGAGCGACAGCGTTGCAGGCGTATGGGTTGGGCATTCCAACGTCGTATATTCAGGGCATCGGCAATTCGAACGATCCTTTCGACAATTTGCCCTACGGATTTTTTGCGCAAGATAGCTGGCACGTGAATCGCAAGTTGACGGTGAATTACGGGCTGCGCTACGACGTAGAGATTACGCCGCTGTTTGCGCCGGCTACGGACGTAAATACCGCGGCGGAAAAGGCGCTGGGCGTCACGGAGGGAATACCAAGAAACTACAAAGATTTTTCTCCGCGTATTGGAATCGCGTGGGACCCGACGGGGAATGGCAAGACGGTGATTCGCGCGGGCTACGGAATTTTCTACGATCACCCGCTGCTGGCAACGGCGTTCAATTCGGTGACGGCGGACGGAGGGCGCTCGGTGCAACTGATTTCCACGGGCGGGACGCCTTCGGCGTGCGGATTGCTGCCGGGCACGGGAGTTTGCGGCGCGCTGGATTCGCCGGCAAATTTGAATGGGTCGAGCATCTTTCAAGGTGCGCTGAATGCTGGATCGATTTATCCGGCGTTTCCCACTTCGCTGACGCTGGGTTATTTGCCGCAGGAGCAGCGGTTTGATCCCTTTGCGGCGGGTTCGCTATTTGCGAATCAGAATTATTTGACGGCGGGATTTCCGTTGCCGATCCTGCCGTTCACTTTGCCAGTGGCGCGCAATTTCAAATTTGCGTATTCGAATCAGGCGAATTTGACGATTGAGCGTGAGATCGCGGGATCGTGGAAGATCAGCGCAGGTTACCAATGGAACCGGGGAGTGCATTTGAATCGTCCGATTGACATTAATTCCACGGACCCACAGCTGCTTTCGCAGAACGCGCTGAACGCGGCGGAATCGGGTTTGGCGGTGAGCAATCCGTTGACGGTGGTAGTGCCGAGTGGCGCGGCGAATTCCTGCGTCAGTACGGGGACGGCGATGGCGCCCGCGAGCGTGTTTCTGATCGCTCCGGGGGCACTGGCAAAAGGCTTTCCCGGATCGGCGAACTGCTCGACGCCGACGGTAGGTTTTATTGGAACGCCGGCGTTTTTTAACTTTTTCCGTCCGTCCGGGCCTAATCCATCGTTTGCGCAAAGCGTAGTACCGGGGAATTTGCAAGCCGGATACGCGGCACAAGTGGCGCTGGCGGGATTTGCAGGATTTCCGACGGGCTTTGGCGTCCCGGTGCCGTTCAATAGCGTGGACACGCAGCAATCGACTGGGAATTCCTGGTACAACGCATTAACGATTAATTTGACGAAGCGATTCACGAAGACGTTCGAGATGCTTTCGAGCTATACGTGGTCTCACTCGATCGACGATTCCACGGACCTGCAATCGACTTTGGAGCCGCAAGACAGCCGCTTTCCGCAATTGGAGCGCGCGAATTCGGATAACGATCAACGACATCGTTGGGTGACCAGTGCGGTGTTTCAAAGCACTCCAGGAAAATCCGGCGACGGATTTGTGAAGAGATTCCTGGGTGACTTTACCGTGGCGCCGATCGTAGAGGTTTCTTCGGGGCGGCCGTTCAACGTGATTACCGGTGAAGATACGCGGTTGGACCTTGGATCGTCGCAAGCCCGACCATCGGTGGGAAGTGGCGGAGCGGCGTCGCCATTTATTCCCGGAACGAATTTCGTGCAGGCGGATGTTTGCCTTACGGCAAGTGGATCGACATTTAGCGTGCCGGGACTGACGCCTCCTGCGGGATGCATCGGCAATCTAGGACGCAATGCCTTTACGACGCCAGGATTCTTCCAGTGGGACATGCGGCTGGCGAAAAGGATTCCGGTGGGCGAACGTCTGCGGCTGGATTTGATCGCGGATGCCTTCAACCTTTTCAACCACACGAACGTCTCGGCGGTGAATCAACTGTGCGATCCCTCGGCGGGATCGACGTGCTTCGCGGGGCAGCCTACGGCGGCCTATGATGCGCGGCAATTTCAGTTTGCGCTTAAAATGAGCTGGTAAGCGATTCGTTCCTAATTGCGTTTCTCAATGAATAGCAAGCTTCAGAATATTTCTGCTTGTGTGTTCGACGCGTACGGCACGCTGTTTGATGTGAACAGCCCGGCGCAAAATGCGCGCGATGCACTAGGCGAACGCTGGCAACCGTTGGCGGAGCTGTGGCGCGCGAAGCAATTGCAATACACGTGGCTGCGGGGGCTGGGCGGCCGGCACGTGGATTTTTGGACAGTTACCGGAGACGCTCTGGATTTTGCAATGGCGGCGTTGAGCTTGGAGGACAAGGCCCTGCGCGCGCGATTGATGGAGATGTATCTTTCGCTGCGGGCGTTTCCAGAAGTAGCGAGCACGTTGCAGCAGTTAAAGAGCTCGGGGATCAAGCTGGCGATTTTATCGAACGGGACGCCAGCGATGCTGGCTAGTGCGGCGCGTAGGGCGAAAATTACGGAACTACTGGACTTTATTTTGTCGGTGGAAGAAGTGGGTGTGTTCAAGCCGCACCCTTCGGTATACAAACTGGCTTGTGAGCGTTTGCAAATGACGGCGGACAGCATTTGTTTTATTTCGTCAAATGGATGGGACGCCTACTCCGCAAAGGCATTTGGTTTTCGCGTTTTGTGGTGCAACCGCGGCAACCAACCGCCCGAACGCATTCCGAAGACGCCGGATGCCGAGATCACTTCACTGGAAGAAATCCCGCCGATCGTGCTCGCCTGAATCGCTGGCTTTTTATTGCGCAGAGCGTGTTCAAACCGCGCCGTTTTAAGAAATCGGCAAGGCAGAGTAAAGTAAGAAGACCGTTTCCCGTTGAGAGCATTGGAGAAAGCATGAGTGTGGCATTGATAGTGGTGGCGCTGTTTGTGGCGGCCGCGGTGATTTGGCTGGCGTGGCAAACGGCGCAGAGCCAGAAGCGCAGCGCGGTGTTCGAATCCCAGATGATGGAGCTGCGGCGAGAGCTGCAATCCGTGGCGAACAGCCAGGCGCAAAGCTCCGGGCAAGTGAAAGCGATTGCGGACAGCGTTTCGCAGCGGCTCGAGAGCGTCAATACCGCGGTGCAGGAAGGGATGAAGGGCGCGGCACAAGTTACCGGACAGATTACTTCACAGGCGCAATCGGTGATGACGCAGGAGTTGAAAAATACGCGCGAACAGATTGGCTTGATTCAGAAACAGCTGGGCGAAGTGCAGCAGGCCGGGAAGCAAATGTCGCAAACGGCGCAGACGCTGGAAGGAATTTTGGGAGGAGCGAAATCGCGGGGGTCGTTTGGAGAGGTGACGCTGGAACGGCTGCTGGAGGATTCGCTGCCGCGTTCGCAATATGCGATGCAGCATCGTTTCAGCACCGGAGAAGCGGTGGACGCGGTCATCATGCTGCGCGACAAGAAACTGATGGCGATCGATTCGAAATTTCCGCTGGATGCGTTCCGGCGCATCGCGACGGAAGGCGAAGATGCGCGGCGGGCGTTTGTAACGGCGGTGAAGGGTCACGCGGACGCGATCGCCAAGAAGTACATCGTGCCGCACGAGCAAACACTGGACGTGGCGCTGATGTTTGTGCCGTCGGAAATTGTATACAACGAATTGCTGATCAGCACGGACAGCAAGGGGCAGCAACTGGATGCGTATTGCCGCGACCAGAATATCGTGGCGGTTTCGCCGAACACGCTGTATGCGCACTTGTGCGTAATTGCGATGGGGTTACGCGGGATGCAGATTGAAGAAAATGCCAAGCACCTGGCGGCTGGCCTGGCGGGCGTCAAAAAACAGATGGAAACTTTTTACAATGTGTTCGACAAGATCGGCACGCATATCGGGAATGCGCAGAAGAGCTATCAGGATGCGGATAAGCGGTTCGAGAAGACGCAGCTGACGCTAGAGAATTTACTGAACGTTACAAATCCGGAAGCGCTGATTGAGGCGTTGCCGGAGCCTACGCAGACGAATTTGCCGCTGGGGACGCAGGTGGGGATTAAGAAATCGGCGTGAAGTCTTAAGTAGCCGGTCTGCTGTGGCCACGGAGCGGACGGGCACGGCATGCCGTGCCCCTACTTGGGTGGGTGGATGTTTGGGCTGAGTAGCCGGATGGAGATCAGGAAGCTCCCCTTTTTTTTGCCGATGACTTCGAAATTGGCGACATTGTCCGCGCCGCCGCTGCTGGCTTGTTTCGCCGGATTTCCTCCGACCAAATCGGCCACATCAGGCGCCAAGTTTCGCGCTTCCAAGACCAACTTCGCGGTGCTGCCAGTAACCCTTACATGCAAGGCGCGGTGCGCACCATGAGCCAAAGGGGACGTGTCTGCTTCTAAGGCTAGCTCCACGAAGGTCAGCGGGAAAAGCGGAGCGTCATGCTTGGCGCAGGAGATTTTGATGTTCGCTTCGCCCGGATTGGCGTCTGGTGGCGGCAAGATAACCAAGGACATGGGCGAGGAGGCCAACACCAGAGCCTTCTGTTCATTGATCGTAACGGAGTTGGCGTCGGCGTCGCCGCAGAAGCCATGACCCGTCACATCAAAGCGATCGGTGACGGAGGCGACGCGTGGGGCGCTCAGAACCTCTATTTCGGCCCCGGTTGGTTGCGTGGCGCTGAGCACGGTGGAGGTGACTCGGCCATCGCGGCCATCAATGGAGCCAAAAATTACACCGGTGGTTAAAGGCGCCACGAAAAGGGCGCGACCGGTTGCGTCCGTTTTGAGGTGATCCCCGTTGGAAAAGGAGACGGCGACGTTGGGAGTGAGGCGGCCGTTGACGTCGAGGACGGCCAGGGTGGCGCGCTCTCCGGAAACCAGTTGGCGGGGCAGAAGCAGGATTCTGGCGCCAGAGGAAGCCGGGGCGGCGGGAACATCCGCCGGTTGCGCAGGCGGCTTGGGATTTGATGATTGAGGTGCGGGAGCCGTCGATTGCGCGGGACTAGTCGACTTCGCAGGACTAGACGACTGCGCGAAACCGGTGCCAGGTATGGAGATGCTCACACTCAGGAAAAGCAGGGCGGGAAAATACCGCGCGAGTCGCGACGGAAGCATATCCGCCATTGTAGATTAGACGGGCAAAAGTGCGCTGAAAAAAGGGCGAGTTAACCTTCCAAGGTACCCATTTTGTGCCATTTTACCCGCCAAACCAGGGATTAGATGTTGCTTAAAACGCCCATAATCACTTGGATTCACAGCCTTCCGCAGTGCCCAGGGGTCTGCTAGCGTGAAATGAGGCATGACAGCGTGGGCAGGGGTGTCCTCCCACCAAATCCAGGAGTTTGTGTGCGAATCAAAAGCGGCGGCATCAGCGACGTAGGTCGCGTGCGCTCGAACAACGAAGACTGTTTTCGCATCGTCCCGGAATTGGGATTGTTCGTCCTTTCCGATGGGATGGGCGGCGAGGCCCACGGGGAAATTGCCAGCGCACTGGCGGTGGAAACGGTCGTCAAGCATTGCATCGAGGGCGAAAATAATCCGGCATCGCCGACGTTTGGAGAAACGCAGGCAGGCTGGAGTGCGCGAACCAAGCGTCTTTCCAGCGCGATACATCTAGCCAATAAAAAAATATTTGATTCAGCGGCCGAGCATCCCGAGCAAAGCGGCATGGGCGCTACGTTGACGGCGGCGTGGCTGAGCGAGAGCCGGCTGAGCATCGCGCATGTGGGAGACAGCCGCGCGTATCTGCTGCGGACGGGCGCGCTGCAACAACTTACGAGCGATCATTCCCTGGTAGCAGAACAGGTTCGCCGCGGCATTCTGACGGCGGCACAAGCAGACGAAAGCGAAATGCAGAGTGTGCTGCTGCGGGCGCTGGGAGCGAATCCCGAAGTGGAAGTGGACGCAGAGGATCACATTCTGTTTCCGAGGGACACGTTACTGCTGTGCTCCGACGGATTGACGCGGATGGTTACAGAACCGGAAATCGCCGGGACGCTGCAATCCGAACCTGATCCGAGCGCGGCTTCAGAAAAATTAGTGGCGCTGGCCAACGAACGCGGCGGCGGCGACAACATCACGGTGATCGTCGTCAGCACCAAC
This sequence comes from uncultured Acidobacteriota bacterium, assembly GCA_963786485.1. Taxonomy (GTDB): domain Bacteria; phylum Acidobacteriota; class Terriglobia; order Acidiferrales; family UBA7541; genus Acidiferrum. Next base: position 257,835 of record CAWAZN010000007.1, on the reverse strand, counting down.
ACAGTATCCAAAGGATGGTTTTCCTGGCTGCGTTTCGGAGAAAACAAGTCCAGCAATGGCCACAGTATCGCAGGGGGGAAATAAATGGCGAAGCTAAGCCTAATGTTTGAAGAAAAACTGGTGAAGGAAGTGCCAGTTGGCAGCCGCGCCGTAAGTATTGGCCGCTCGCCGGACAACGATCTGCCGGTGGATAATCTGGCGGTCTCCAACTATCATGCGCGCGTGTACTTTGAAGCGGGCAAGCTCGTCGTGGAGGATTTGGACAGCCTGAATGGGACGTTTGTGAACGATATGCGCGTTGAGCGCGCCACGCTGCGTGACGGCGACTCCATCTGGGTTGGAAAACACCACATCAAAGTGGACTCCAGCGGCGATGCGCCGGTGCCCTGGGACTCCGGCCGGAAGGTGAATGCACCACGCATCAATGAAACAATGGTGCTGGATACCAAGGTGCGGCGCGACATGCTGCAGCAAGCCGCGGCAATGGGCGAACGGACGCAATTCGCTTCCGGCAGAATCAAGGTACCTACCGTGGTGGTGCTGAGCGGGAAAACGGATCAGAAAGAATACGCGCTGACGAACAAATTGACGGTGATCGGGAAATCGAGCTTGGCGACCATCCGGTTGAAAGGGTGGTTCAAGCCGGCCATGGCTGCGCAAATTAACCAGCGCGATGACGGATACTACGTGGGCGCCGGTGATAAGATTCCCACCGTGAACGGCGCGCCGATCAACGGACAGGTGCGGTTGAACGACGGCGACCTGATTGAAATTTGCGGAGTGCGCTTAAATTTTATTTTCCGCGAGTAGCGCATCGCTTGATGCCAGACCCTGCCGCCAAAAATCGCTTTGCCCGGTTCGTTCTTCCCGTCTACGAACTGTTTCAATCGTGGTGGCAACACCGCGTTTCGTTCTTAATTAGCATTATCATAACGCTTAGCGCTCTGACGCTGTACTACTACACATTTTTCGGCGAACGAGCTACTCCCATTTTTGCGTTTCTGCAACGCTTTGAATACGATTCGCTGGACACGCGCTTCCGTTATCGCCCTGTGGCGACTAGCCCAACCGACCCAAACGCAACAGACGCAAACATCGCCATCGTTGATATCGACCAACACTCCCAAGAAGTTCTGGGCCGCTGGCCATTTTCCCGGTCGAACTTTGCGACACTCCTGGACAAATTGCGAGAGGATGGGGCCGCGGTAGCGGCGTTTGATATCACCTTCAGCAAACCAGAAGTTAGCGCTGCGCCGATTCGCGCCTTCGAAGACGCGTTGAAGGTCCACAAAAAACGCATTGAGCGCTTCGACCCACAGTTTGCTAAGGAACTGCAGAATCTCTCAGAAGAATCCAACGCGGATCAACGATTTGCAGCGGCGATTCAAAGATTCGGCAACGTGGTCTTGGGAAATTATTTTCTATATACGGAGGCAGACCTCCGGGATATCGATTCTGCAGTGCTTGATGCCTACGCCAAACAACTAAGCTTTTTTTCCTTTCCGCAGGTGCAATCGGTGAAGAGCCGGGCGGCCTATGGCAAACAAGATTTTGTCAACTTAATTGCAAAATATCAGCTGACACATCCCCTACCGCAGGGCGCCGAAGCGAACCTGGACCTTTTCACGAACGCACTGTCCGGTTCGTCGTCAGGCACGGGGTTTTTTAATGCTCCCAGCGATACGGACGGCATCGTCCGTACCGCGACAATGGTTCTTCCATTTGGCCGGTCTAAGGATTTCCACGAATGGGATCTTTACGGTTCGTTGGACGTGATGGCTGTTCGCGCGTATTTGGGCGTTCACGACGATTTGGTCCTCACCTACGGTCAGAACGGAATCGTTGACATTCAGTTCGGAACGCAACGCAAGGTGATTCCCAATGACATCGGGGAAGCGTTGATCAACTATCACGGTCCGGCCTATACGTATTTGCACTATTCGATGGCCGATGTCGTAGAGGGCAAAGTACCCTCCAGTGCATTCCACGGCAAAATCGTGCTGGTGGGAGCAACGGCCACGGGCATCGGCGACATAAAGTCCACGCCATACAGCGGCACGGACTACCCTGGAGTAGAAATTCACGCCAACGTTATTGACAACCTGCTGCACAATAATTTCTTGAAACGTGGAGCGCACGAGCAACTGCTAGACGTCGCGCTGATTTTGCTCCTCGGTCTTCCCCTGGGAATTTACATGGCGCTGGTTTCGCCCCGCTTCATGTATTTCGGGTTGGCGCTATTTGTACCTCTCGTGGCGTTTGACTACGCAGCTTTCCTCCGAGGCTCCTGGCTAAACTTCACTGTGCCAGCCATCACCATCGCGTCCAACGTTTTGTTGGTTTCCTTGTACCGCGCCTTAGTCGAAGAAAAAGAACAGCGCCGAGTCCGCACTGCCTTCGGGCAATATGTGACGCCTGAGGTGGTCCGCCAGCTATTGAAAAACCCTCAACTCGTCGAACCTCGCAAAACCGACATTACCGTGATGTTCAGCGATATCCGCGGCTTTACGACTATCTCTGAGCAGCTCGACGCGCAGGAATTAGCCCTCTTCCTGAACGAGTATCTATCGGACATGAGCAGCATCGTTCTGGAATATTCCGGCACCGTCGATAAATATATTGGTGATGCGGTGATGGCCTTCTGGGGCGCGCCGCTGGAAGTTGAGGCGCACGCCATAAAGGCTTGTGAAAGCGCGTTGAAAATGATGGAGCGTCTGCATCAAATGCAGAAAAAATGGGATGCCGGTGGTCGACCGCATCTGGACATCGGAATCGGTATCAACACGGGCAACGCCAGCGTCGGCGAAATGGGCTCGGTTCAGAAAAAGGCTTACACCGCGTTGGGCGACACGGTGAATCTTTCCTCGCGGCTTGAAGGGCTCAACAAAGATTACGGCACGCATATTATCGTGAACGAATCGACGTATGCGGCCGCGCAAGAGTCGAATTTTGTATTTCGCGAACTGGATTTGATCCGCGTCAAAGGGAAAAAACTTCCGGTAACAATTTATGAGCTGATCGGTAGAGACGGGGAAACTACGGATTACGGCACGCCGGAGCAGATTGAAAAACGCGTAGCTGAATTTCGGCGCGCTCGAGACCTCTACTCACAACGCCAGTGGGAAGACGCGCAGAAAGCCTTTGAGACCATTCTGGCCGAATGGGACAGCGACGGGCCGTCTCGCGCCTATTGGAAGCGGTGCCAGGAATACCTGTTTGACGAGCCACCATCGGGTTGGGATGGCGTATTCACGATGGAACACAAATGACCCACAAAAGCAAACGCTGACGACGGTGCCCTTCCTCGGGCCTCACTCCTAACGGCACCCGCGTAACTACTGCCGATATAGGGGCATCCAATTTGCAGAGTCCTCGTAACCAAATGGCGCAGCCCCCGTCCTATACGATATATTTTAATGGACTTAGGAAAGCGGCCTGGTGACGACTTATTGGCGCGCGATTTGCTGATTGAGATTAGGACGGTTTGAAGACAGCGTTGCATGGCAAGTTTTGGCACGGGGCACCGTACCCGAAAGTCGGGCCGAACGACTCTAAAGAAATGACACCCGTCAAAGCGGAAGACCGCTAATTGTGTAAGCGAACGTTGTAAGTGAACATGCAGGCTCCCCAGCGGGCGGAGCGAAGGAAGACCTAACTTAAATGTGGATCGTAAGACTAGCGTTATCAAGGCCATACACTTTCATCGTGATGGCCATGGTGATCATCCTGTTGACTCCGCTAGTTTTGCTGCGCACGCCGACGGATATTTTTCCAGACATCAACATCCCAGTGATCAGCCTGGTGTGGAACTTTACTGGATTGGAACCGACGGAGATGGAGCAGCGCATCACTTCCAACTCCGAGCGTGCCGTTACGACGCTGGTGAACGACGTCGAGCACATTGAATCGCAGTCCATCAACGGAATCGCCGTAGTTAAAATTTATTTTCAGCCGAAAGCCAACTTGCAATCGGCGTTGGCGCAAACCACGGCAATCGTGCAGACCATTCTGCGGCAGTTGCCGCCGGGGACCACTCCTCCACTGGTGGTGACGTATTCGGCGTCCACCGTGCCGGTGATTCAGATTGGGCTGACCAGCGACGTCCTGAGCGAGCAACAACTTTTCGACTTCGGTAACAACTTTATCCGGACGCAATTGGCAACGGTGCAAGGGGCCTCGCTGCCGTTTCCCTATGGCGGGAAACAGCGACTGATTTCAGTGGACTTGGATGCGCAGGCGCTGCAGTCCAAAGGACTCTCGCCGAATGACATTGTCAACGCCATCAACGCGCAAAACCTGCTACTGCCCACCGGAACGGTAAAACTCGGCACGATTGAATACAACGTAGAGCTAAACGGCGCGCCGCAAACGATCAAAGAGCTAAACGATCTTCCGGTGAAAACCGTGAATGGCGCCACAACGTACATGCGCGAAGTGGCGCATATACGCGACGGATTTTCTCCGCAGACGAACATCGTGCGCGCGAACGGCCAGCGCGGCGTGTTGATGAGCGTGTACAAGAGCGGCAGCGCTTCCACTCTGGACATTGTCGCGCGTGTAAAGAAATCTCTGGACGACTACTCCTCTTCCCTGCCCGAGGGCCTGCACGTAACGAACTTTTTTGATCAATCGTTATTTGTGCGCGCGTCAATCAAGGGCGTGATTCGCGAAGCGATTATCGCTGGCGTGCTGACGGCCATCATGATCCTGGTGTTCTTGGGCAACTGGAAAAGCACGATCATCATTGCGGTGTCCATTCCATTGTCGATCCTGGTGAGCATTCTTTGTTTAAGCGCTCTCGGCGAAACGATCAACATTATGACGCTGGGCGGGATGGCGCTGGCGGTCGGCATTCTTGTTGACGACGCGACCGTTGAAATCGAAAACATCAATCGCAACTTGGCCATGGGCAAAGAAACGGTGCAGGCCATTCTGGATGGCGCGCAGCAAATTGCGGTGCCAGCGTTCGTTTCTACGCTTTGTATCTGCATCGTGTTTATCCCCATGTTTTTTCTCTCGGGAGTGGCGAAGTTCCTCTTCGTACCGCTGGCCGAAGCGGTGATCTTCGCCATGCTGGCGTCGTATATGTGGTCCCGCACGATCGTGCCGACGCTCGCGATGTATCTTTTGAGTGCGGAAGACGAATACAACCCGGAGCATCACAAAGGCGAGAAGCAGGGATTTTTTCGACGCGTGCAACAGATCTTTGAGCACGCTTTCGAACGTTTCCGCGAAGGATATCGCCGCGCACTAAATGTCGCGCTGGCCAGTTCCATGGCTTTTACAGCGAGCTTCCTGGTTTTTTGCGTTCTTTCGGCGGGACTGGTTTTTGTTCTGGGGCGCGACTTTTTCCCCAAGGTGGATGCCGGACAGATTCGGCTGCATTTTCGCGCACGGACTGGCCTGCGTATTGAAGAGACCGCGAGGCTCTCCGACCAGATCGACGCGGTGATCCGCGAGACGATTCCCAAAGAAGAGTTGGAGACGGTGCTGGACAATTTGGGCGTGCCGTACAGCGGATTGAACCTGAGCTACAGCAATTCCGGAACATTTGGCACAGCCGACGGCGAAATTCTGGTTCAGCTAAACGAAGAGAAGCGCAGCAAGCCGAGCGATGCGTATATCAAACAGTTACGCGAGAAGCTCCCGTCGCGATTCCCTGGAGTGCAATTCTTCTTTCAGCCCGCGGACATAGTCACGCAGATTTTAAATTTCGGCGTGCCCGCTCCCATCGACATAGAAATTACCGGAGCGAATCAGCCGGCGAATTATGTCATCGCGGCGAAACTGGCCAGCCAGATGAAGCACATCCCCGGAGCTTCGGATGTGCACATTCAGCAGGCGTTTGATACTCCTACGTTGCGCATGAACATTGATCGCACGCGCGCGCAGGCCGTGGGCTTGCAAGCGCGCGACGTGGCGCAGAACGTTCTCGTTTCTTTGAGTTCGAGCTTTCAGACCACACCAGCGTTCTGGCTCGATCCGAAAAACGGCGTCAGCTACAACGTAGCGGTGCAGACCCCGCAATATCGCGTCGACAATTTTCAATCGCTGCAAAACACTCCCATCGGCGGAGTGGTGCCCGGCACACAGCCGCAAATTCTCGCCAACATGGTGGACACCAGCACGGTCGCGCGCCCCGCGGTGGTTTCGCATTACAACGTGCAGCCGATGATCAACATTTACGCTTCGGTGGACGGGCGCGACCTGGGCGCAGTGGCGGACGAAATCACCAAGATGGTGAACAACGTTACCGGGCAACTTCCCCGCGGCAGCCATATTGTGATTCGGGGTCAAGTTCTGACGATGAAGAATTCCTTCACGGGCTTGGCTGTGGGGCTGATTGGCGCGATTCTGTTGGTCTACCTTTTGATCGTTGTAAATTTCCAGTCGTGGCTCGATCCCTTCATTATCATCACGGCGCTGCCCGGCGCTCTGGCGGGAATCTGCTGGATGCTATTGCTGACACACACCACGTTGAACGTTCCGTCGTTGACCGGTGCGATCATGTCGGTAGGTGTGGCCACGGCGAACAGTATTTTGATGGTGTCTTTTGCCCGCGAACAATTGGACGAAGGTAAGAACGCCCGCGACGCGGCGCTCGAGGCGGGCTTCGTACGCATCCGTCCAGTAATCATGACGGCGCTGGCCATGATTATCGGTATGATTCCGATGTCTCTAGGCCTGGGTGAAGGCGGCGAACAAAACGCTCCGCTGGGCCGCGCGGTGATCGGCGGCTTGCTGTTTGCCACGTTCGCAACACTGTTTTTTGTTCCGTGCGTGTTTTCCATGATTCACGGCCGCCGGAAGCGGGCCAGCGCCGAAACGGCTGCGGCTTAAGCAAGGAATCACCAGGAATTTCGGCTTCACATTAGAAACGGAGTGCAGTCAGATGAACGAATCACAGAGCGAATCCCAGCAAGGCCGCGAGACACCAAAAAAAAGCCGCCTGTTCATTTCCATGATGATCGTTGCGGTCCTGCTCGTAATCTTTGGCGCTTTCTCGCTGTTTTCGCGGCGCGCGCAATACCAGACGTTGGCCAAAGAAACGGAAACTTTGGCGGTCCCCACGGTTGCCGTCTTGCACCCCACGACCGAGGAATCCAGCGAAGACCTGGTGCTGCCGGGCACCATGCAGGCGTATATCGAGACCCCGATTTATGCGCGTACCAACGGATATCTGCGCAAATGGTATTTCGACATCGGCAGCAAAGTCGCCAAAGGTCAGCTCCTCGCGGAGATTGATACGCCGGAAGTAGACCAGCAACTGGCGCAATCCAAAGCGGACCTAAACACCTCGAAAGCGAACACCGCGCTGGCGCTGACCACGGCAAGCCGCTACACAGATTTGCTGAAGTCTGACAGTGTTTCCAAACAGGAAGTGGACAATACCTCCGGAGATCTCGCTGCAAAAGCGGCCACGCAAAATTCTGCCGAAGCGAATGTTCGCCGGCTGGAAGATCTGGAATCTTTCAAACGGGTCTATGCGCCGTTCAGCGGCGTCATTACCCGGCGTAACGTGGACATCGGAAATTTGATCAACGCAGGAAATGGCGGAGTGGCTCAGCAACTTTTCGTCTTGGCACAAGTCGATCCCCTTCGCGTGTATGTCAGTGTGCCGGAAGCAGCCGCGGCTTCCATGCATCCGGGACTGGGGGCATATTTGGTGCTTACGCAATTTCCCGGCCGCCGCTTTGAAGGCAAAGTGGTGCGCACGGCTAACGCCATCGACCTTGCGTCACGAACTCTACTGACAGAAGTAGACGTGCCGAACAAAACCGGCGAACTCTTGCCCGGCGGCTATGCGGAAGTACACCTGGAAGTGAAAATAGCGGGCGCTCGCTTGCAGGTTCCGGTGAACGCGCTGTTGTTCCGCTCGGAGGGCTTGCGAGCGGTAACCATCGACCAAAATCACAAGACGCATCTCACGCCGCTTTCCATCGGACGCGATTACGGCACCACCCTTGAGGTGCTGCAGGGGCTCAAACCGGACGACTATATTGTGGTTAACCCCGCCGATTCACTCGACGAAGGCGTCACCGTGAACGTTAAAGTCCTGCCGCAGCAGACTCTAGTCGTTCCTGCGGGTCAAGCGCCGCCGCCCGCACCCGCGGCCGCGCCTGGCGGAGCACCGGCCACCGGTCAAACGGGCGGCAGCGGTGACTCTGGCAAAAAGAAAAGCGACAAGAAGAACGAAGATAAGAAAAAGGGCGACAGCAAATAGCGATGAAACCATCGGTCGCCAAAAAGTTTTTGCCGTTTTCCCCGTGGCGTATTGTCGCGGCTACCTGCGCTGTGATGGCCCTCGCGGGTTGCACGGTCGGACCAAATTATCATCGCCCTAGCGCGGAAGTGCCCGCCCATTGGGATACCGCTGCTCCGTGGCGCCAAAGCACGCCGATGGACGGCCTGCCCAAGGGTGCGTGGTGGACGGTGTTTCACGACGAAGAACTGAATTCGCTCGAGCACCAGGCCATCGCCGCAAACCAAACGATAAAAATTTCGATCGCGAGGCTGGAGCAATCTCGCGCCACCACGGCAGTGCAGGTTTCCACGTTGTTTCCAACGGTAGGCTTGGTCCCGAATTCCACGCAGCCCTCCGCGGAACGTAGCCGCCTGGCTGGTGGCCGGCCAACGACTTCGCCGAACATCAGCAGCAAACCTTTCACCCAAAATTCCTACGCCATCCCGTTCGCCATCAATTACGAAGTAGACATTTTTGGCCGCCGGCGCCGCAGCATCGAATCCGCGGAAGCGTCCTATCAAGCCAGCGCAGCGGATCTAGAAAATGTTCGACTGTTGGTCACCAGCGAACTTGCCGGAGATTTTTTCACCCTACGCCAGCAGGATACAGAGATCGGCATTCTGAACCGTACCGTTGAAGCGCTCCAAAGAGGTTTGGAATTGGTACAGTCCCGGCATGATGGCGGGATTGCCTCCGGCCTGGACGTCGCGCAGGAAGAAACGTTTCTAGATACCGCGCGCACGCAAGCGATTCTTTTGTTGCAACAGCGTAAGCAGACCGAAGACGCGATCGCCGTTTTAATTGGCAAACCAGCACCGGATTTTCATCTGGCGGTAAAAGAGCTGGAGGCCGAGCCGCCGGGTCTGGATTCCGGCTTGCCATCGGACTTGTTGGAGCGCCGCCCGGATATCGCTGAAGCCGAGCGCCAGATGGCCGCGACGAACGCCCAGATTGGGGTAGCCAAGGCTGCCTACTATCCTTCGCTTAATCTGTTCGGGGGAACCGGCTTTCAGAATTCCAACATCGGGAATTTGCTCGGCTCCAGCAGTATTTTCTGGGGACTCGGTGCTAACGTAGCAGAACAAATTTTCACCGGTGGCGCGCGCCGCGCCGAGATGCAGTTCGCGCGTGCCGGCTATGATGCAAGTGTGGCCAACTATCGTGCAACGGTACTGAACGCGTTCGGCGAAGTGCAGGACAGCGTCGCGGGGTTGGCGGTGCTGCAACAGGCGCAGCAGTCGCAGCAGAGCGCGGTAGATTCGGCGCGCCATACGCTGGACATCTCAATCGATCGCTACAAGGGCGGGCTGGTCAGTTATCTGGATGTGGTTACCGCGCAACAGACGCTGCTGAGCAACGAGCAAACCCTGGCAACCATCCGTGGTCAACGCCTGGTGACCAGCGTCCTATTGGTGAAAGCTCTTGGAGGAGGCTGGGACGCTTCGAGCCTTTCCTCCGTTGCGGTTAAGGCCAAACTCAAGGACATCGTCACACCGTAGCAACGCCTTCGTTGCCTCAGGTAGGCAGAGGATCTTGAATAAAAAAGCGCCATTCACTTCGCGAAGTGAATGGCGCTTCGCATTTCGAAGTATGCTTTGGAGCTAGCGACGCGCCTTCTTGACCGCCTTGCGCGCGGTTTTCTTCGCTTTTTTGACGGCCTTCTTCGCTTTGCCTTTAGCCGCGCCAGCTTTTTTCGCGGACTTTTTAGCAGAGGCCTTCGCGTTCTTGGTAGCCGCCGAGATTTTTCGCGCTACCCTTTTGCCAAACGTACGCGCCTTACTGCGCGCAGCTTTGGCTTCTCGCACCACCTTGGCCTGCGTTGCGGGGCTGGGTGTTACGGCGTCCTTTACGGCGTTGGCTCTCGCCGCGAGATTTCCCAACGTGCTGCCGATGGATTCGGCAACGCTCTTCAACAACTCATCCTGGCTATCAACTGTGTCGGCAGACGTCATTTCTCAGGCTCCTTATTTCGCGATCAATTTGCGGATAGAAATCGTTCACAAAACCGATGGGCCCAATTTCCACCAACGCCAATTCCCACCAACGGCGGTTGCGCCGGCCCACGGACGTGGCATCCCAAAATACTCTTCCGGCAGTCTTGGTGCAACTACGGCGAAGCCTAGGGCGAACACGATAAAGTCGCACCGAAGGCTGGCGCGAGAGCCAGCAAAATCCCGGCTTTCCGCTGTTGAGGTGCTCTGTGACTGCAGGTCTAGTGATGCGTTTGAAGCTAATTGCGTGATCCGACGGCGATCAAAACGATTCCGCCAATTAGCGCCAGCCCGCCCACAATCGGGGGCAGTGGCACGGTTTCCTTGGTTTCTTTGGTGGCGTGAATCGGTCCTACATCCACCACTTTCTCCCGCTTGGTGTACGTGAACCCCTGATAGGCCAAGGCGAAGATGCCGAGGATCACCAGTACGATTCCGATCAGTGTTGCTGATTTCATGTTAAGCGGCTCCTTAGGGCCGCAGGCAAATGTCCCCCGAACACGTGGCCCGTTACCGTTATATCGGGCGACGACCCTGAATGACGCGGATCAAAACCACGATGATCGCCACAACCAAAAGAATATGTACGAAATAGCCCAAAGAGGGCAAAGCCACCAGGCCCAACAGCCACAAAATGAGCAGAATTACGGCAAGCGTCCAAAGTAAATCCATTTAGGGCTCCTTTTAGCGAGAGGTCGCAGCAGGACTGCGTGCTGGGAATTTTGCGACCAGTGGAGAACGGATAGGAAAGTATCGTGTCCATACACTCGCCGCTATCAGGCGAAGCGTGTACAGAGCGCGCTAGTTGGCAGTACTGGTCACCGCTTCCAAACCGTGAGTTAGATGGAATCTCCGGTCATGACGAAGAGTGGTTTGCCCTCGAAGTTGTCGAACTTGGGAGCCAGACGATCGGTGTTGTAATACTGCGGGACGTCGACGACCTTCTTCGTAGCCGTGATGGTTTCGATGGGTACGTTGCCGTAACGGCCATTTTTGAGGACCACCAGGCGGCCCGTGTCTTTCTTCAGCAGTAAGTCCAGGGCCATGTTTCCGTAGATCATTGGAGCGATCGCGTCCATAGCGTCTGGATTGCCGCAGCGCACGAAATAGCCGAGCTTTTGGTTTACAACGTCAATCTTCTTTCCGTTATTGAATTTCGCGGAAAGCTCTTTCACTTTTTCGGAAACCAGATCTCCGATGCCACCCAGTTTTTTATGTCCGAACGCATCGGCAGCTTCGCCTTCAAAAACCATATCGCCGCCCTCGAACATGGCGCCTTCGGAGACCAACACCGTGGAATAACGGCTGGGATTGTTGCGTCGGTCTTCGACGAGGAGCTCCGTCAGTTGCTCGATGTTGAATTTGTATTCGGGGATTACGCAACGTTGCGCAGCGCCAGCCATCGTGGGGACCATCGCGGTGAATCCGGCGTAACGCCCGAAAACTTCAAGCACCATGAAGCGCTCGTGGGACCCGGCCGAAGTGCGGAGATTGTTGACCAGTTCGAGAGTTCGGTTTACGCAGGTGCTGAATCCGATGCAGTAATCGGTGCCAGGGACGTCGTTGTCCATGGTCTTGGGGATGCAGACCACTTTGAAGCCTTCTTTGTGCAGACGGACGCCATAACTGAGCGTATCGTCTCCACCGATGGGCACGAGATAATCGATACCCAGCCACGCGAGATTTTTCAGAACTTCCTGGGTCAGGTCATTCTTGTCCGCGCCGTAGTTGGAGACGTGATGGCTGGGGACGCTCGCTTTGGCGACTCTGCTCGGGTTGGTCCGCGATGAATGCAGAAACGTGCCGCCGGTACGCCCGGCGCGCTCGACGACTTCCTTGGTGAGGATCTGGAAATTGTCGGAGTTGTCGTAGTCCTTTTCGCGGACCATTTCGACGATGCCTGCCCACCCGCGTCGCAACCCGATCACCTGGTAGCCCTGCTGCAAGGCGCGGCGTGTGACTCCGCGGATCGCCGGATTCAGGCCGGGAACGTCGCCCCCGCCGGTGAGGATGCCGATTACGCCTTTTTTGGTGTTGATGTTAGCCATGAGCCGTTCGCCTCTGTGCGTTCCGCGGGGGATAGTTGCAGCCCGTAATTATCTACTGAGGCGGCGGATTTACAAAGCGCGCAGCCCTACCTGTGAATGCCGACTGGACGGACGTTCGTGATAATCGAAAGCAGGAATGGGCCTAGCTCCGACTGCATCATCTTTTCAGGACCGCCCGAACCGGCCATTGCGGGGTGGCGAACAATAAGCGAATAGTGATAGAGTTACTTCAAGCCTTTGTTTATCGCCGTTTGAAGCGATGGAGGAGTTCGTAATCGTGCCGTACGACGCAAGACTTGTTGCCAACTACTTTCTGGAGTTGGGCCGAGCGCAGGGAGCACCCATATCCCCGCTGAAGATGCAGAAGCTGGTTTATCTGGCCCATGGATGGAACCTGGCGCTGCGCGGGCAACCGCTGATCTCCAACAGCATACAAGCGTGGAGATATGGTCCCGTAGTGCCGGAGCTGTATCAGGAGTTCAAGAAATACCGCGCCTCAGCGATCGAGGAAGCTGCGCCCGTACCGGGCACTTTGGACGAAGATTCCAAAGCGCTGATCGCGGCGGTGTGGAATCGCTACGGCCACTATTCGGGAATACAACTCTCAACCTTGACGCACGAAAAAGGCTACGCGTGGGACGTGGCGTCAAAGATGGGAGACCCATTCTTCACTCCCAATATCTCCGATTCGTTGATCGCCGATGAATTTCAAAGGCGGAGGCAACAAGGGTAATGCCCGGTACTCCGCACAATTCGCCCGTTGAGAAATTCCAAATTCCCGCCCCGCCTTCGTCGGAGACCTTCTCGCTGGATCCATTGGCGGTGGCGGAAGGGATTTCCTTTGAGGAAGGGAAAGCGGAAAAACACCGCGCCCGGTGGGACTGGAGCCTGAGGTTTTGGCAGAAGACGGTGTTATTCGTGTTCGGGATGATTTTGAACGGGTACTGGTCGCATCAGATCGTAATGATGCTGTGGAGGTCGGGATCGGTGGGGAGTGGGTTTCGGTTGGATAATTCGGTGCTGATTGCGCTCGTGACGACTTCGATTGCTAATTTTTTGGCACTAGTCACGGTGATGGCCAAGAATTTGTTTCCGCAGAGTGACAAATAAGACTGGGTTGAGGCGCGAACGAAAGCTTTCGTCGCTAAGTCGCTAGCTTTGTGAATTCTTAAGAGCTTGGCGGATGGTCCGTGCATCGATCCACTTCACGACGCCGCCTTGAGGGGTTTGCAAGCGACGTTGCGTTTCCAGGTGGTCCAAAGCCTGGGCTTTCAGGTCTGGAGTTCCCAATTTGAAATACTGACGGGTGGATCCGCGGTTTGGCAGCCACGTGTCAATCGCGACGATTTCGCCATTGAGAATGTGCGTCTGCACATGCGCAGCGAAGTGCTTTGGAGAAATTGCCTCGCTGCATGAGGGACACTTCTTCGCTTCTCCGGGCGCGGCCACGGTACTCCAGTTCTAGGTGGGAGAAGTAGTGTAGCTGAGAGTTGGGCAAATTTGAATGGCGATGACGGCGTCGTCCTAGTACTTTCATGACTCAGCGCTAAAAGCTGACAAGAGCCGCCAATTTGTGGCGGCTCTTACCTCGATCGCATATAGCGAGGCCCAAGTTCTTAGGAGGATCCGACGTTTTCGGTCAATTGACGTCGAAGTGTCAGCGGGCAATTTCGGTCACGTTGGCGATGAAGGGCTCGGTGGAGTCCTGGATCGTCAACATATCGGTGCGCATCTTGTCCCATTCGCGAAGCATGAGGCCGTTGGAAGCGAAGAACCGGCGGATTTTGGCGGAGTCCCATCGCAGGACATCCTCAAGGACGGGCACGAGCACGCTCATGGCGTTGTCGCTTAAGACGGTGCGTTGCGCAACTCGCGTGATGAATTTCGCTTCGCTTACGGCGATGGTGCGGCCATCGTGCTGGTTGACATGCATCATTACTGGGAGGTCGGAGCTTCCGTCACCCATGTAGATGATGTTGTCGTGCGTGATTCCCAAGGCCGCGCGGATTTCTTCGAGCACGGTGATTTTGCCCCAGCCGGCCGTGGCGCGGATGACCGCATCCACTTCTCCGGTGCCTTCCTTGTAGCGCAATCGTGTGCCGAATATGCGGTCTGCCGGCACGATGCCTTCGAGCGCGGACTGGATAATCTCCTGCGGAGACGCAGAGATAACGTTGAAATGGAATTTGTAGGTGTCCGTCAAATGTTCGAGGCTCTTGGCAAACAGAGCCACGTCATGCTTCAGGCGAATGCGCTTGCCGGTTTCGATCAAGTGCTCTTTGCGAACGTGGCGGAAATCGGGGTCGTGCAGGATCAGGTAGCTGAGTTCCGCTCCCTGCTGGACGAGGTTGATGGCGCTAAGACCTTTAACCTTGTCATGAAAGCCGCTAAAACCGATTAATTCGCTCAGGACCACGCCCGAGTCGTTGAAGCTTAAAGTCTGGTCGAAATCGCTGGCTAAGAGATATTCCTTTACCATGCTCTAGCACTCCTTGTGCTGCTCTCGCTCTCAGATGTCGGATGCGAGGCCTTTGCTGTCACTTCTAGGTTAACTTCCGGTGGTCTTGGTCCAACGTGAATAATTTTAATCGTTGTCATGCGTATATTCGGTGAAGGTTTTGTTAGCTGTTTATTAGATGCGACTGATAGGTAACGGACACAAACTAAAAGGGTTGCATTGCCTAAACGCTGTTGTATCAAGAAGATTGCGACGTGGGATTGGTTTGGGGCTGACGAAGAAGAGGCGAACGTGGCGACACGACGCTCTTTCGGCAGCATCGGCGGTCAAAGCGGCGTCAAGCCGCCGCACTCCAAAGGCTAGCGGAACAAATCCCTTAGCCAAGCTAACGAACTTGACGCGGCAGGGGGCTCGTCGCTGACTTTGTAGGGTTCGTGAGTCGCGGGGTGAATGTACAGGGCGCGAGTTTCAGCGGCGTTCAACGGGCGGGCTCCGCGACGACCGAATATGGCTAGCTGATTGCCGGATTCGTCGACGGCGCGGTCTCGATCAATGCCTTTCGAGATGGCCAGCGCTGGGCCTTTGGTATGCGCCGTGGCTATCAGTTTGGGCGTCGGTCTGGGACTGAACCCGGAAAAATGCGCGGGATCGTCCCACGGGGAAAGGATTTCCAGAACACGCAAACCATTTTTGCCGTCGGCTACAAAGGCGAAAGCGGTGGCGGCAACCATACCAATTTTTACATCGTTAACGTCGTTTAGCTTTTTGTCGGCGTCGAAAATTTGATCGAGCTTGGGGGACTCGGGGTTTTCCACATCGACGATGGCGACGCCTTGTTTGCCGGCAGAGACGTAGGCGTAGGTGCGAGCCACGTAGACATTGCGCGCGTCGGTCAGCGGGATTTTTGCGTCGGGGATTATTTTTGGATTGGCCAAGTCGGTTACGTCAAAAACTTTCAGGCCATCAGCGTCGGTAAGAAACGCGTAGCGGAATTGGATGGCGATACCGCTGGGTTGGTTGATTTGGGGAGCAGCGATAGTCGCGGTAATTTTTGGTGCGATGGGATTGTCGAGATCGACGACCACCAACGATTGGTCCGTAAGGATGTAGGCGTAGGTGCCGGCGATGGTGATGCGGTGAGCGCCGGTAAGTGCACCGTTGGGATTGAAGGTTGCGCCACGCTTCAGGAAATTGTTGGCAGGATTGCCGTCCAGCAGAGTTCCGACGCCCGGGCTTTTTGCTTTTAGATCCGGATTGCCGACAACGATCAAACCCTCCTGCCGATCCGCGACGTACAGGAAGCCGTACATCAAGTGAATCGGTTGTTCCTCGTTTTCGGGCAGCTGTACGCGCAGAGGATCGACGGCCAAAGTGCTCGGTGAAGCTACGCCACCGCGTCTTTGCTGGGGACGAAAAATTTCTGCCCTATCGGAGAAACCGGCGCAGTGGTCATTTTTTCGGAGAAATTCTTGTTGTCGATATTCGCGATGTCATAGACGCGCAAGCCGCCGTGGCCGTCCGCAGCGTAGGCATATTCGCCGCGCTGTTGAATGTCCAAAACATTTCCGGCGTGCTCGGCTTGAGGATGAAGTTCGCGGTTTCCGTTTACAAATTTCTTAAAATTGTCGGGATAGGCGAGGCGCTGCAGGTCGCTGCCGTAAATGGCTTCGGGCTCATCATGTTCAGCCACAGTGATGGCTTCAAAGCCTTTGTTCCCCGTGGCCACATAAATGTAGCGACCCATGAAATTCATGAAGTTGGTGCCTTGCAGGGTGAGCTGGGCCATCCACGCGTTGTTGTCATTTTGTTCGGAAACGTGGCAATCGCTGCACTGCTTGGTTTCTTTAGCGCGGACGGTGTGCGGAACGAAGGTGCTGTAACCCTGGCCGCTGAAGCCGGAGGCAGAGATGGTTTGCTGTTCGTAGTACAGCCAATCGCGGTTGGCGTTCTGCGAACTTACAAGAACGGCGCAACTGGAGCGAGCTGGGGCGATGCGGTGACCGGTGACGGTGCCATCGACTCCGAGCATATAAATGTCGTCACGGAGAACCTGAAAATTGTAAGTGGTGTAATTGCGGGTCATCAGCCCTTCGTTGTGGAGCATGGGCTTTCTGGCGTTGGCGGTCATTTGCAGGTGGCAGCCAAAGCAGGTGGGCGTCCAAGAAGTGTGGCACGAGTAGCAGGTCATGCCGGAATTGGGATGCGCAAGGTGCGTGTCGTCCTGCGGCATGCGGCTGGCGACATTGCCATCCGTGGTGATCATTTTGGCGCGGAGGGATTTGGCGCTGAAGTGGATGTTGCCGGGAGTGATGGTGTCGGCGGTTTGCACCACTTCCCATTCTTTGTGTTCGTCGCTCATGCTGCGTTGAAACAGTTGGTCTCCGCGCCACTCGAAGCGGCGGAGTCCCCATGGGGTGCGCAGCGTTTCCAGGTGACGACCGCGTGGATCGCCGGGGCGCATCGGCTCGGGAGCAGCGGGTCCGGACGTAATCAGCGTGGCTTTATTGCGAATGGTGCCGTGGCAATCGACGCAATCGATTTCGACGGCGGCCCGGGGTTCGCCGTAAATTTTCCCGTTGCCGTGATTGTCTTGCGCGAAATGACAATCGTTGCACTGCATACCTTTTTCCAAGTGGATGTCGGCAAGATGCACGGCTTTGCCGAATCGGTCGGGATCATCGAACTGGATGGGCTTGCCATCTTTGTCCAGCCAATTCCCTTTCCGATCGTGATTGAAGACGGCGCGGAAGACCCAACCGTGGCCGTGAAAGTCCGCGAACTGCGTAGTTTTTAGCTTGGCGTTGAACTCCGGACTGCCCACTGTCTCCAGAAATTTTTCGTTACTCCACAAGCCGCGAGCAGCAGCCGCCTCGGGATTGCGCAGGTACGCCTGATAGCGATCTTCTTCGCTGGGATTGCGCTGCTTCGGCGGATACATTTTGTCGCCGTCAATTTCGTTATCCCACCAGGTGAGGCCGAAATAAGTGGTGACCATGTTCGTGCCGGGATGGATGTGGCAGATCATGCATTGGCTGGAGGGAATGGAGCGAGTGAACGTGTGTTTGATGGGGTGGCCGGATTCGATTTTGGAGATGGTGGGATCGGAGGAAGCGCTCAGACCGGAGTGGCCGAATTTGGCGTAGCCGGCGGAATGGGCGGCATCATTATCGTTGGCGTAAATCACGTGGCATGCGGTGCAGCCGCTGCCACGATAGTCACCGGGATGATCGTTCGTCCCAGGCAGAGACATGATTGGATCGAGAAGGCGCGTCTTCTGCAGACCCAGGAAAACCGGGTCGGTGCGATTTTCTGTACCGAAGCCGCGATCGCCGAGTTGATCGTCTGGCTTTCCGGGAATGTCCTCGCGATCAGGATTGCCCAGCTCGGATTTTTTACGGCCGCCACGCTCGAAAACGCGAAGAACGTTTCCCGGCTGTGAAACTTCCCAGCGATACAGCGGATCGAGCTCCGCGATTACGCCTTTTGTGCGCGTTTCTTCGGGGAGCGGCGGCGGATACGTTTTGATGGCTTGTGGTTTGCCGTCGCGATCGTAGCTTTCGCCGTAGTGAGTATTTTTAGTCGGATAACCGCCGTTGTTGTAAAGCGCGGCGCCCCAAAGCATGCCCGCGTGGGTCATCATGCTCGTCGATACCGCGCGTGTTTCCGTGGCGTGGCAACCCGAAGAACCGCACGTTTCGGGTGCGACCCGGAGATCACCAGGGTTCACAAACTTTATATATTCGTAGGATTCGTCCAGCCACTTGGTAAAAGTACGAGCGGGTAGCGTCGTCGTATTTTTGAAGAATTTCTCTTTGGGCTGGACGTGAGCTTTTTCTTTGGCGGACTTGTATTCCGGCGAGGCTTCGGTGAGACCGGATGGAATCACGACGGAAGAGTCGCCGCCGTGGCAGTCGGTGCAACCCAAGTGCGACCGTTTTGGTCGGGTGCATCGTAGGCTCGTCCGTAGAGATGTGGCAGGAAACGCAGCCGGTGGATTTTGCGGCGGCTTCTTCCTGGGTTTGCCCTTTTAGAACGTTCGCGGCTGGCGCGTCTTGAATTTTTTCGACCGGCGAGGCGGCGTGGACTGATTTCAATCCGCTGCGAGACTGCTTGGCAAAGACCAACAGGGCCAGCGACAGAAACATCGCCATGACGGTAAGCGCGCGAACGCGGCCAGCCTGGTTCTTCCATCTCGAAGTCGGGTGAATCTTCAAAATCATGACCTCAAATTGCCGATTCCGGTTTTTCCCGAAAAACATTTCTAAAGCCGAAAATCTCAAAACTGAAATTTCACGATACCGAACAGCGAAAATAAAGTGCGGCTAGTGTAGATGTCCCGAAAGCCCTGGCCCGGCTGCAGCATCGAAGATCCGCCGATGAGTACGATATTTTCGCTGAGCGGCGGGCGATACTCCACACCGATGCCCACATCTTCACCGATCGAATGCCTGATCGGGAACTGGAATAGGATTTCTTCAAGAGACTCGGTGCGCATGAAGCGAAGATAGTTGAAATTCGCGAAACCCTTGAGCTTGGGAGTAATGTCAAAGTCTATTCCCGCATTGGCGAGAAAAATTCCAGGGTTAACGAAATTGGATTGGCCCTCTTCCTTGCTGCTACGCAGGCTGGGAATCAGGCTTCCATCAGACGTCAGCTGGATGGCCGAACCGGTAAGTCTGATAGCTTCGCGATTCCAGAAACTGAAAAGCCCGCCCGCAAAATTTGGCAGATCGACGATGGAGTCGAAGCCGCGAGCGCGGCCATCGCGCGGGTTAGCGTCGCCCGAAGTATAAAAGGTCGAAACGCGATAGCGGATCCAATCGTGATCATAGGAAAGCTCGGCGGCGGCCATTTGCGCGTTCACGGTTACGGCGCGGTTGGCCAGCGGATTCAGGGTGTCTTTGCCGAAGGCCTCGTAGAACGCGTGAGTAACGTTCAGCCGGCCGATGTGGCCGTTACCAAGCCAGCCCGCATAACCGATGCTCAAGCTGTGTAGCTGCGGACCGGTGCCCTGCTCAATGACGTTCCCCACCGGCTCCGGGCGAACCAAAAATCCATTGTCGTCATAGTGCAGGCCGCCATCATCTTTGTTCCAGATCCCCACAAATTCCGCGGTGTAACCGGGAAAGAAAAAATCCTGCAGATAGATGTTGCCGAGGGTTACCTGTTGATCGCGTTTATGCAGCGTGTTCAGACCGCTGTTGGTGTTTTTTTCCAGAAAATTAAAATAGGCCGCGTTGTACTCAATGCGATCAGAATGCAGATCGCCGAAGATGCGCAGGCCGGGCTCTTCGTCCACAAAAACGAAGCCGCGAAAGTCCGCATTGAATTGCTGAATGCCCGCGCGCGCCGAAACGAAATCGTAATTGGGCCCCAGGTCGTGAAGTTTTACTTCCACGAAGCCTTCCTGGATTCCCAGGTGATATTTGAAACGGTTGGTGCCTTGCCGCACGTCCGGTCCCACGATGCCCAGTTCGCGGACATCCAAATCATTCAGGCTGACTTCAGGCGTGATGCGCACGCGCCAGGTAATGGGCTTGAACGAGGCGTCACCTTTAAAGAGGTCAAACGACACGCGGATGGTCTGATCCGTAAAAGCCTGCTCACCTTGACCAAAAAAACTTTCGCTTCCGGGGCGGGCGGCGCTGACGTTGCTCGGCACAGGTACGCGGCGTCCATCGAAAAATGTTTCGGCCGTGGCGGTGACGTTGAGAAAAACCTGTTGCCCTAAAAGCTCGGGCCAGATGGGTTCATCGCCTTTGAAGCGATTGCGATTGAAGGGGTCGTACCAATGCGGTTTGGTGTAGAGGTATTCGCCTGTCTTTGAATACCGGCGATAGTCCGGTTGGTCGAGAGCCCAGCGATCCGGCAGAGAATTGTAGACGTCGGCGACGGGAGGCAACGTGTCTGGCGATAAATTTTCGATGTAGTTGGGATCAGCGTCGAGGCGATGGCGAAATTCCCGGTAGCTTCCCAGCGGTTCGGGGCTTCCAGCGGAGAGCGCCGGGCCCAGATCTGGCTGGCGTGGCAGACGCGAACGGGCTTCCGCCCTAGCGGAGGTGACCATGGAAATTTCCAGCGTCAAAACTTCGTTGGCATGCACGGTGATTTCGGGAAGTACAAAGGGCGTATAGTCGTGGGCTTCCACACGAACCTCATAACGGCCCGGCGGTAAGGGGAAAATTCGGAATACGCCTTCGGCGGTGGTGATATCGCCTGACTTGGGAGTGAAGACCTGATCGTTGTCCAAATTTCGCAGGATCAAGTGCGCGCCTGGCACGGGAATAGTCACGTTGCTGAAGCCGGAGTCGCGAACAACGCCATCAAGGGCGGATGTGGATAGCGCTTGTTGGCGCGGAATGCGCACTTGGGCTCCCGGCACCTGCGTGCGCTGAATAGTGGGAGGAGGAGCTTGCTGCGCCGGCGTTTCTTGAGTGGTTGTGGCGCTGGGTTGCTGTAGGACCTGCAGTTGGCGCACTCGGCGCACCGTCCGGCGCTTCCTGAGCTCGCAAAACCGGCACGCAGCAAACAGCTAAAACCCCGAGCGCGCAGCACATCAGGACAGACAAACGCCATGAACGCTGAGGACGAGCAACGATCATTCGACCAGACCTGAAATGCGTGACAAATTTGGAGCCCGAACGCACTCCGAAGGTTCGGGAATCGCTACTACATAACAACATTAGCGCCGCTGTAGCAACAATTTTCGGTTCGGGTGGCGCGGTGTAGTTCTGTCGCGGCGGGTTCCGAAACGGTGGCGCGTGTTGCACGCGAAATTGATTGAGGGTTGCGCCGCTCTATGGTAACAATCTGGCTACTGTGTCCCGTATATTTTGCCAATTCCTACGATTCCGCCGCTGGATACTGCGCGCGCGAAGGCCTAACCCGATAGACCTAGCCGTTGGCACGCACCGACTTACGGCAACGCTGTGCGTGCTGGCTTTAGTGGTGGCGGGTGGTTGCGGTGGCGGCTCTAGTTCGCAACCTGCGCCGCCCGATCCGCCGCCGACTCCCATGGTCGTGCCTCCCTTGAATACCGGCGACGTGGACAGCGTGGTACAAGCCGCGTTGGCTTCCGTGAACCTGGACATGGTGGTGGCCGTGGTGGACCGCGCAGGAATCGTCTTGGGCGTGTATCGCACGCCAAATGCGCCAAACATGGCGATGGGAAATTATGGGCAGATGCAGAACGCCAACGATGTGGCGGTGGCGTTGGCGCGCACGGGGGCCTTTTTCAGCAACGATCAAGCGCCGCTTTCGTCGCGAACGATTCGCTATTTGAGCGGCATCCATCTGCCGCCCGGAGTTGAGAACCAGTCGAACGCGGATCTCTACGGGATCGAGAATACCAATCGCGGATGCACGCTGGTGAACACCGCCGCCTACAACGCCACGCTGCCCCCCGCCACGGCGCTGGCAGGCGGTCCGGGGCTGGGAGTCTTGACGGGGAAAGCCGACGTCTTCGACAGTGATCCGAACGCCGTGAATCCCGGCGGCGTGCCAATTTTTGATCAGCCTGCTGGGCAAACTTCCGTGGTGATCGGCGGGGTCGGCGTGGTGACTACGTCGAGCAATCTGAACATCGCTGAGTACGTAGCGTTTCAAGGCTCACTCGCAAAACGCGGAGGCGCGAGTGGAGAGACGCTAGGCCTGAAATCGATTCCCCCGCCAGGCGCAGTATTTATCGGTGGCATCGCGTTGCCGTTCGTGATTCAAACGGCTCTGCCTGCGGGACTTGCACCGGGACCAATCGCGCCGTTTTCCCCCGCGAACTACTTTGTGGCAACGAAAAATAGTTTGGGCCAGCCGCCTGAAGGCGATTTAATTACGCCGACGAATGGACCCCTGGGTGGGTTAAGCGCGGCCGATGTGATGACCATTCTGGCGAACGCGGAAGCTACCGCGAACACTACGCGCGCGGCAATTCGTTTGCCGCTGGGATCGAAAGCGAAGATGGTGATCGCCGTGGCCGATCTGGACGGCACGCTGATCGGGCTCCGCCGCATGACGGATGCCACCGTTTTCAGCATTGACGTGGCGGCTTCCAAAGCGCGCAACATGACGTATTTCAACAGTGCGGCGCGCACTGCGGCGGATTTGCCGGGCGTTCCCGTCGGGACGGCGGTAACCAATCGCACGATCAGTTTTGGCGCGATGCCGCTCTATCCGCCGGGAATCGGAGGAAATCCTCCTCCGGGAAATCCCGGGCCATTTTACAATTTATTTTTGCAAGACACCGCGAATCCCTGCACGCAAGGAGCGCAAACCGGTGCGCCAAACGTGTTGAAAAGTGGGATCGTGTTTTTCCCCGGCAGTGCGGGCTTGTATCGGAATGGCGTTTTGATCGGCGGATTGGGCGTCAGCGGCGATGGCGTGGATCAGGATGATTTCGTCACGAACGGCGGGACGCTGGGATTCGAAGCGCCGTTGGCGATCCGCGCCGATCAGATTTTCGATCAGGGCGTGCGCTTGCCGTATCAGAAGTTTCCGCGGGATCCGACTCACTAAAAAAATGCGGCAATAAATATTTATTTCGCGCCTGCCGACGGGTCGGCGCTATTCGCTGAATTTATATCCAGAAACCACTTGTGGGCCGCGTCTTCCGGCGCGTAGCAGTTGCCATCCTTCGCGTAGGTTGTGGCGCACTTGCTGGTGTATTCCTTGCGCCGCGGCGATTGCGCGAACTGCCAGACGGCTGCGTAGGGGATGCCGCTCTTGCTCGGCGGCGGAGCGGCGAGCCTTGGCGCACAGCCAGGGGCCGGCGGGCAGACATCGTTGTAAACCCAATAGGAAAATTCTCGCGGCGCCTCGTTCGCGCGAATATCGTCAGCGGTCGTGATGCTCACGCCCTTTCCTTCTTTCACAGCGATCGCAGAGCAATACACACCGGGTCGGTAGCCGACAGATTTCAGAGCGTCGGCCCAGGCGCGCAGATAGGCGTGATAAGTTTCAGGCAAACGGCCGCCTTCTTCGATATCTAGAAAAATGATCGTGTTGGGTTGGAAGCCCTCACGTCGCGCACTACCAGCTGCGTCGCTGGCATCGGATTTTCCTTTCGTCGCGGCATCCGCGCCCGATTTTAAATCTTTCGATTCGCGACCGCGATAAAGCACCAGAAAACCAAAGTCTAACTTACGCAGAATTTCGCGCTTGCCCTGCCAGGTGTTGGTGGTTTCTTCCGGAGGAGGGCTGATCCAGTAGCCGGCGAAAGAAAACGTCTTGCGCAGCATCGCAAGCGCCTCATCACCAGGATAAATATTTTGATCGAACCCTAAGTAGGAAGTTGCCAGGGGCGCTGGCGAGGCATGGCTTGGTGCCGCTTGAACGCTCGGCGTCATCGCGCAGAACTGCAGAAGCAACAGCTCCGCAAGTAATCGATTAAGTTTAGCCCGTGTGTACGATGAAGTTTTCAGCACGGGCTATTGGTCCATGTACTGCGCTTCGCCGTTGCCGAACGACCAATTTTCCCAGACGACTTCCACTAGATTGATAATGAGTTCCGCGGGATCGAGGCCAGGTGATTTCTTCAAATTGTCCGCGATCAATTTATACAGCTTGCGTTTTTGCATGGGCTTGCGACCGCCGCTCAAGGTGATCTGGACGAAGACGACTTTGTCCGTGTGGCGGATTCCCAAGT
The DNA here is from genome assembly GCA_963786485.1 of uncultured Acidobacteriota bacterium. Lineage (GTDB taxonomy): Bacteria > Acidobacteriota > Terriglobia > Acidiferrales > UBA7541 > Acidiferrum. The sequence goes on along the minus strand of CAWAZN010000007.1, from coordinate 233,456 downwards.
ATTCCTGGTTGTACACCAGTCCGCCGGGCAGGTGCTCGGTGATCACTTGAAACCGGTCGTCGTGCGGGACGGCCAGCGCTTCCACCATTGCATTGTGGACGCCGTCGCTGATAGCCTTGCGATATTCCGGCGTGGTGCCTTGCATCAGGGAAATGCGTACTAGGGGCATCGGTTCCTCGAGAAAAAATCACGCAGCACAGACCGCAGGATCTGGTCCGCGCTACAGGATTATCTTAACCGCTGAATGTTGGATGCCGTTTTCATGAAGCACGGTATGCGTCTGTTGGATGCTTGCCTAGCCTTCGCGCAGCTTGTGTCCTGCCAAATTCCCCAAGCCGTCGTAGGCCGCGTATTTGTAAAGTTCGCTCAGCGTCGGATAGTTGAATACCTGCTCGATAAATTCGTCGATGGTCAGATCGTGATCTAGCACCGTAAGACCGATATGAATCAGCTCCGTGGCGCTTTCGCCGATAATGCTGATGCCCAGAAGCTTCTTATCCGCGCGAGCAAAAATTAATTTCAGCAGTCCACTCGTATCGCCGGCGATGTGCCCGCGGGCGTTGTTTTCGTAATGCGCCCGGCCAACCACGTAATCCAGTTTCTTTTCCTTGCAGGTTTCTTCCGTTTCTCCCGCGGCGGAAATTTCCGGAATGGTGTAGATGCCCATCGGCAAAAGGGAGGCGACGCGCTGCTTGTACTTGAAGTTGAAAGCATGGCAGACGGCCACGCGCCCTTGTTCCATGGAAGTGGAAGCCAACGCCGGGAAGCCGATTACATCACCCGCAGCATAGATATTTGGCACCGCGGTCCGATAGTTCTCGTCTACGGCGATGTAGCCGCGATCGTTAATGGCCAGGCCTGCTTTTTCGAGAGCCAGTCCATCCACTGCGGCGCGCCGACCCGCGGCAAAGAGCACCGCTTCGGTTTCCAAAACTTTGCCGCTCTTCATGGTCAAGCGGGCGCCGGTCGCGGAGTTCTCCACCTTTACAGGCCGCTCGTTGAACCAGAATTTCATGCCGATTTCGCTCAGGCGATCTCGCAGCCGCTCGGAAATTTCCGGATCAAGAAATGGCAGCAGGCGGTCGCGACCGTCCACCAGCGTGACTTCGGAGCCCAGCGCTTTGAAGATGGACGCGTATTCGCAGCCAATCACTCCGCCGCCGATGACCGCGAGACTCTTGGGAATGCGGCCCATTTGCAGAAAGGTATCGGAATCGAAGGTGTGCACATCATCAAAACTGATTTCGGGGGGACGATGCGGCTTGGAACCGGTAGAAATTAGGATAATTTCCCCGCGCAGCTTTCGAGCCCCCGAGGAGGTGACGACGGAAACAGTATGCGCATCCTCAAAGGCTGCCCCGCCGCGCACCAGTTCGATGTGATGCAGCTCCAGGTTCTTCAAAATGCGCTGGCGTTCCATATCCACCACTTCCCGTTCGTGGTGCATGAAATCATGGACGCTGAGATTTTCCTTCAGTGAGTAGTCGATACCGTATAGTCCGCGCTGCTTCAGCCCGGAAAAATAGAGAGCGGATTCCCGCAATGTTTTGCTCGGCACCGTGCCGGTGTTGATGCAACTGCCGCCCATGTGTTCAGCGCGCTCGACCATGGCCACGCGCTTGCCGAAGTATGCCGCCTGTGCGCCAGCTTTTTCGCCGGCGGGACCGCAACCGATCACAATCAGATCGAAGTCGTCATTGGAACTCACCTTGCCCTCCGCAATATTGCCGTCTTCTGGCCTGAGTCGGAATGCCTCGAACGTCGTGGATTATAGTCGATGGCCTGCAAGACGAGATAAATCTCTTTGATTCCGTCGCAGTAATCCTACAGCAAAGTCCGCAACCGGTTAACGGGTTGTCCCTATCGACCGTTTCATAACAACGGTTCTAAATATCTGCATGCCGGGGCACATGCGCCGGCCCGAGGAGGATTTCTTATGTGGGGCATTATCGGAGCTGTGCTGCTTTTGATGTGGCTACTGGGCTTTTTCGCGTTTCACGTCACCGTAGGTTTCGTGCATATCCTGCTGGTGTTGGCGGTTATCTCGATTCTGTATCACTTCGTGGCCGGTCGATCCGCCACCGTTTGATTTCCCTCATTACGTATGACGTGACACAAGAGCAGGGCTTCGGCCCTGCTTTTTGTTTTTGCACACAGCGTAGCTCTATTTGATGGTGACGGTCACGGTGGATGTGGTGCGCCCGAACTGATTTGTGGCGCTCAAGGTATAAGTGGTGGTCGTCGTCGGACGTAACCGTCACGCTGGTTCCCCGTACGGCGCCAACTTGCGGCGTAACCGTTAGATAGGAAGCTCCGGAAACCTGCCATTGCAGCGTGACCGAGGTGCCCACGGAAACTGTTGATGTGTTCGCGTTGAAGCTGGCGATGCTGGGAGCCGCGCCGCTGGGCAGATTGGCCTGCGTATAAATGGGATTCATGGCTACCACTTCAAAATCCGAAGCGCGTGAGCTGGCCCAGATTGTGCAAGTCGTCGTTGTCCCACCGATTGTCCGGCGCGCCACTGATGTACATGTTGGAGCCGTTGTCCGCCATGATCATGCCGTACTGCTGGAGGCCCTTCAAAATGACCTGGTTTGCCGCGGAAAATTTCGAAATGTCGAAGCTGGCTTTCAAGCGCAGACGCATTCCCATAGGAGCGGCGTTGGCGTTAGAGGAATTTGCCGCCCAATGCGAAGCTGGCGGTACGATCGCGGCTCGACTATGTTGCAGCGTGTAACGCAGTGCGTGCTTAATCTCTCCGGCAGCAACTTCATCGTAGCGAGCCAAACCTGCAAAAATGGACAGTCCAGCGGCGTCGGCGGATGTCCAACCAAATGGCCGCTGTTCGTCAGCGAGCAAATCCCAGACCGCGGCAGAATCTGCGTTCCAGCTTCCATCGCCTTGTGGATGGGAATTGTAAAGTTCGTACAGCCAGCAATTCTGATTGTCCAGAACTAGGACGTGCCGATCGCCTGTGCCGGGATTTGGATCGCCCTCAATCTGTGCATTGGCCGGTACCGGCATTGGTCCGGGATCGCTTTCGTCCCCGTAAGCAGTGAAGTTGATCGCCACTGGCGCTTGCGCCGCTCCCACGACCACGTAGGGAATCCCGATCGTTGAACCTTGATATTGGCCGGACCCAAAATCCGCGTGTACCGCGGCGGTGCCGCCGATAAAATTAATGATGGCTCCCGAGTTCGGATCCACCGGCGCGTTAGCGATATTCACGTTCCAGCCATTGTCCGCCGGAAAAGGTACAAAACCGTTCAGGCTGCCGCCCTGGCCCAGGCTCATCGCGCTGCAGGCCGATGGATTGGGTGGTGGAGGAGGAGGCGGTGGATTCCCGCCAGACGTTGCCGTCACCGTAACGTTCAAGCCCGCCGAAACGCTGCTGCCAGGATCCGGGTTGCTGACGCTTACGGAATACATACCCGCAGTAGAGATCGTCCCTGAAGCAGTGAGTTGACCAGTCGAAACATATTTCGTGGTAACCGCCGTGCCGCCAAAGAGCACTTGCGAGCCCGCCACAAAATTGCTTCCCGAAATGGTTAGCGCATACGTTCCCGCCGTGAAACTTGCTGGGCTTACTTTGCTGAGCGTCGGCACCGGATTTAGCAACGTAACTTTGCTGCTGCCGCTCGCTTTCGCGTCCGCTGCCGCCGTTCCAAGAATTGTTATCGAGTTAGGATTGGGAAGCGCCACTGGAGCAACATATTTTCCCGTCGCGTCGATCGTTCCTACCGAAGCGCTACCACCTACCGTGCCGTTCACGGACCACTGCACCGCTTGGTTCGTACTGCCCGAAATCATCGCCGTGAACGTCTGCGAAGAGCCTGTCCGAATATTGGCGGTGCCCGGAACCACGCTCACGGAAATTGCTGCGACCGGCGGCGAGGACGCACCTGAGGACGAACTCACCGCGCAACCCGAAGCAAACCTCAAGATTATGAGCAGACCAAGGCAGAGGGACAGTCTTCGCAAAGTTCCCTCCCATTGTGGAAGTAACCGCAGAGATAGCTGGATGGATGATGCCTGACGTAAACATCGCCGGACACTGGGCGAAGGTACCAATGAAGTACAAATTAGGTACAGGCCCGAATCGCTAAGCAATTGAAAGCCTGTGTTTTACCCTAGGTTTTTCAGGTTTTGGGAAGTGCAGGATTCACCCGAGAGAGTGCCCAGATAGTGCAATGTAAAATGGTGTGACACGTAGCGTGACAGAGTGGGCTATTTTTTGCGAGTTTCGATGCCTGCATAGGGGAGGGTCTATGTTGAAACGATGGCGAATTCAGTTGGCCATACTGGCCACAGGAGTGCTTCTGTTTGTGTGCGCCACAGCGCAAGGTGCCGCGCAGGACAGCAAGGTGATGGGTCAAGTGCAGTTCGAAGGTGCCACCAAAGTTGAGAAGGATTCCGGCGTATGGGTCGACGGCGGCTACGTTGGCTATCTGAAAGAGCTAAAGGGGCACAAGAAAGTATTGCTGCTTCCCGGGGAACACCAAATTTCCGTCCGGCAATCCGGTTACGATAATTATGATCAGAAAATCGTTGTCGAACCGGGGCAAACTAAGTTGGTCCACGTTTCTATGCATCTGGCAAAGAATGCGGTCGTGCCTGATGCAACCGCCAAATTAAAGGTCACCATTCAGCCCGGACGCGCTGCGGTATTTATGGACGGAGCCTATATCGGACACGCCAGCGAACTTGGTGGCGCGACGCATTCCCTGTCGTTGAGCGCCGGCAAGCACAAAATCAAAGTGGAGTTGCCAGGCTATCGCACCTTCGAAACGGAAATTACATTAATCGCCGGCCAGAAATCCGAGGTAAAGACGGAACTGACCAAGGGCAGCATCGAACAAGCCAGCCCGGACATCAAAGCTACACCGCAATAATTCTTAGTGGCACAATAGCGAGCAAGATAGCTGGGCAGTTTGACGTAGGATTTTGCGGGTCGCTTTTTATTCGCCATGGTATGCTTTTTGAGCCGCGTGGCCGTTCGGTGCGGCTGTGGCGAAATTGGCATACGCGGCGGGCTTAAAATCCGCTGGGGTTTTCCCCGTTGCCGGTTCGAGTCCGGCCAGCCGCACCATTTTTAGTCCCACCAAACGTACACTTCCCGATGATTGTTACTTCTTGTCGGGGTCACCGAACACGCTGTATTTCACTGTCGACGCCAGCAGGTCCAGCTGCACCTGACTCTCCGCCCGAATTTCGATCGTCAACAAGTGGTCGTAAACAATCGTTTCAACCACTGCCACCCAGATCTGGCCAGTGCGCGTGTCTTTGAAATCCATGCGATAAAGGTTCTGGTCGCTGACCGAGAATTTTTCAGGATCGCGCACGCTGGTCAGCCCGGTCTTTACGATGTCCCCGGAATCGCGTTTCATAACGTCCACGTTCAACATCGCGCCGACCGACTCGAGTGAAGTGATCTTTACGCTGGGCACTCCGTGAAACGTGCCGTCATCTTTCCCAGGCCCATGTGCGTAAAAAAGCAGCTCTGCATAAGCGGCCGTGTTGGTACGGGGTTGCCCTGGTTGGGGCGCCGGCGGAGGCGTTGCTTTGATCTTCGCGTTGGCGGCGGCAATTTCCGCGGCCGTTGCCGGGGTCCAACCCTTCGGATAGGGGTACGTAAATCCCAAGGCCCCGTTGTGGTACACGCCGCTAGCCATCTCAGTCGAGGGCGTGGCTGCCGGAGCATTTTGCGAGGCCACAGGTCCAGCGCTCGCCGGAACGCTTCCCTGGGTTGTCCCGGGTGAATTGGTCCGCGCCATCGTCGAACTCGGCGGCGGCGTCTGCGAGTACGCGGCGACCTGGCCCGCTGTCGCACGACCAGCACTGGTGCTTATCACAGAAGATTTGTTCGCCGACTGGCCAGCGACGAACGGCTTTTTCAACGCCTTGTTAATGGCATCTTCCAGTTCCCCACCAACCGTCGGTCCAAATCCAGACTGGCGGTAGCGAATCACACCCTCTTTATCAATCACGATGTACGTGGGAAACGAATCGACCTCGAATGGCCCGCTGACCGCTTCGGAGTTATCCAGATATTCCGTCCAGCTCATGCCGTTCTTGGAAGTGAACGTTTTCACCGTACCTTCCTCATCGTCGCCGCTGATACCCAGCATTTCGAACGGTTTGCCTGCGAATTTTTTATGCAGCCCCACCATGGTCGGCACCGATTCGCGACAGGGCGGACACCACGTGGCCCAGAAATCCAGCAGCACCACTTTTCCCTGCAACGCCGCGCTGGTAATCTCACCGCCTTCCATCGAAGTGAAAGAGAAATCCGGCGCGAACGGTTCACGCGCGCGGATCGGATTCGCCACAATTGCCCGGGCCTCTGCGACGGACTTGGCGTCGTTCCCTGGCGCATCAATAAACGCATTCATCTCCGCGATACCTTCCGCGTCGCGGTTCTGGCGAATCAGCACCACTCCCAAGTATCGGTGACCGACCGAAAGCTCGGGCCGCAGTGCGAGCATATCTCGGAACTCCTGCTCGGCTTCTTTCAGTTTCTTGTCTGTCGGCTTATTGGCCATGGTAGACAGCAGCGAACCGCGCACCGCATGGGCCTCCGCAGATAGTTTTTTGTTTTCTCCGGCAGCGGCGATGGCCTTCTTCGCCGTATCCAGCGCTCCGTCGAAATCGCCGGCTTTACGCAAAATGCTGACGATCCGCAATAGACACACGGAACACGTGTGATGGGAAAGTTTGTCGGCCTGATGATAAGCGGCGAGGGCTTTGTCGTAGTCCCTCTGTGTCAACGCCGCATCACCCTGTGCTAGCGCCCGCAACACCTCGATATTGCTTTGCGGCGGAGCATTTTGCGCGCGGACGTTCGTCGCGGCGAATATCGCCACAACGATCGCAACGGACGAAATGATTCGGCGAAACTGTGGCATGGAACGTCCCCCCTGGGTGAAGGCGAAGCCGCGCGGATTGTAAGTTGTGGGATATAGCGCGTCAACTCCGCGAACACTCTGTCGCGATGTCCGAGCGCAAACAGCTCCAAGCCGACGCGCGCCACCGCGCATCGTAGGTACGAAGTTCGTCCCCGCTGTTTCGCAACCTTGTCATACTCTTTTCGCTGGACCTGTGCTATACCTCTCAAGAACTTACCCCGCTGGACCTCGCCGCGAAGCACAAAAGCGATCCGGCTCGGCAATTTTCCAAGCAATTCCGAATTGGCGTAAAATTCCCTAACCCGCCACAAAGCGTGGTGCATCTAAATCCTGAATTTGCCCGCGGGTATTTTGTCGCCCGACGCTGGAGTGAACGTGAGTCAGCCGAATTTGGATCAACTCAGCATCAATACCATCCGCACGCTATCTATGGACGCCGTGCAAGCCGCCAACTCCGGGCACCCCGGCACGCCCATGGCCCTCGCTCCGGTGGCCTACACCATCTGGCAAAAATTTTTGCGTTATGACCCTAACGATCCGATTTGGCCCAATCGCGATCGCTTTGTGCTGTCCAACGGCCACGCATCGATGCTGCTGTACTCGCTGTTGCATTTGGCCCAGGTCAAAGCCGTAAATCCGGAGTACGAAGCCCTCGGCCAACTATCCGTCACCCTCGACGACATCAAAAAATTCCGCCAGCTGGACAGCAAGTGTCCCGGCCATCCGGAATATCGCTGGACTTCGGGCGTAGAGACCACCACCGGCCCACTCGGCCAAGGTGTGGCGACAAGTGTGGGGATGGCGATGGCCCGCTGGTGGCTAGCTGCGCACTTCAACAAGCCCGGATTTGAGATGTTCGATTACAACGTCTACGTCCTCTGCGGCGATGGCGACATGATGGAAGGCATCTCCGGTGAAGCCGCATCGCTCGCCGCGCACCACAAACTCTCCAACCTGGTCTGGATCTACGACAACAATCACATCACCATCGAAGGCAACACCAGCATCGCCTTTACCGAAGATGTGGCCGCCCGCTTCAAAGGTTACGGCTGGAACACCGCGCACATCACCGACGCCAACGATCTGAACGCCATCGAAAAAGTTCTAAATCAATTCAACGCCAACAACGACAAGCCCACCTTTGTCACTCTGGATAGCCACATCGGTTACGGTGCCCCGCATAAGCAGGATACGAGGGAAGCGCACGGCGAAGCCCTGGGCGAAGACGAAATCCGCCTTACCAAGAAAAATTATGGCTGGCCGGAAGACGCCAAGTTCCTTGTTCCCGACGGCGTTTATGACCAGTTCAAAAACGGCATTGGAAAACACGGTGGCGAAGCGCGCGCCGCATGGATGAAGAAGCTCAACGATTACAAAGCGCAATTTCCCGCGCTGTACGAAGAAATGGCTCGCATGCAGAAGCGCCAACTGCCGGATGGCTGGGACAAAGATATGCCCACGTTCCCTGCTGACGCCAAAGGCGTCGCCAGCCGTGATTCCGGCGGAAAAATTTTGAATGCGCTGGCGAAAAACATTCCCTGGCTGATGGGCGGTTCCGCAGACCTTTATCCTTCCACGAAGACTCGCCTCACCTTTGACGGTGTTGGCGATTTTCAGGCCGAGTCCCGCGGTGGCCGCAACATGCACTTCGGCATTCGCGAACACTCGATGTGCGCCATCGCCAACGGCCTGGCGCTCTCCAAGCTGCGTCCCTTCGCCTCCACCTTCTTCATCTTCACCGATTATTGCAAGCCGGCCATTCGCCTCAGCGCCATCATGGAAGTTCCCGTCGTTTACATTTTTACGCACGACTCCATCGGCGTCGGCGAAGACGGTCCCACGCACCAGCCCATCGAACATTTGATCGCGCTCCGCGCCGTACCCGGGCTCATCGTCCTGCGTCCCGCGGACGCCAACGAAACTTTGGAAGCTTACAAATACGTCATGCAACTGCGTCACGAACCCGTGGCGTTAGTACTGACTCGCCAAAATCTGCCCACCATCGACCGCACCAAATACGCTTCAGCCAGTGGAGTCACCAAGGGCGCCTACATTCTGGCCGACGCCGCGGACGGTAAACCAGACGTCATCTTGATGGCCACCGGCAGCGAAGTTGACCTCTGCGTGAAAGCCTACGAGAAGCTGGTTGCCGATGGTGTAAAAGCCAGACTGGTCAGCATGCCTTCGTGGGAAATCTTCGAGCATCAACCGAAGGAATATCGCGAGAGTGTGTTCCCGCCTTCCATCACTGCGCGCGTTTCCGTGGAACAAGCCGGGACGCTTGGCTGGGATAAATACGTCGGCCCTGGTGGACGCATCATCGGCATGCACACCTTCGGTGCTTCCGCCCCACTCAAAGAATTGCAAAAGAAGTTTGGCTTCGAGCCGGAGGCCGTCGTCTCCGCCGCGAAAGAAGTTATCGCCAACGCCAAGAAATCCAAATAAGGCGGCTCGATGAAAATTGTCATTGGCTCGGATCATGCCGGCTTCGCCCTTAAAAATAAGTTAGGCGACGTCGTGCGTGCGCTCGGCCACGACATTCTGGACGTCGGCGTTTTCAACGAAAACCCCTGCGACTATCCGGACTTCGCCGAACTGGTAGGCCGCGCCATCGTCGACGGCAAATCGGAGCGGGGCATTCTCGTCGACGGCAGTGGCGTGGGCATGACGATAGCCGCCAACAAAATCACAGGGATTCGCGCCGCCGCCTGTCACGACACATGTTCCGCCCATTCCGGTGTACAGCATGACGATATGAACGTCCTAGTCGTCGGCTCCCGCATCGTGGGTGAGAGCTTGGCAGCCGAACTGGTCAAGTCTTTTCTGGCCGCATCCTTCAGCAACGAGACGCGTTTTGTCAGGCGGCTGAATAAAGTAAAGGCGCTGGAAGCTCGCACCGTAGCAGAAGTTGCTCGGAGTTAGTTGGCGAAGAGTTAGACGCGCGCCAGTACGATTTTTTTTCGCAGGCAGTACCGCTTTCGGCCCGCTCGCGCCTTTCCCTGCCGGGCGTACAATGAGACTAGGTTCAGATTAAGGAGACACATCATGACCACAACTAGCACCGCATCATCGACACTCGGCTCCGCGCACGGCGCCAATCCACTCAAGGGTCTGCTCGCCTATGGCCAGTCCGCCTGGATGGACTACATTCGCCGCGATCTGCTCACCAACGGCGAACTGCAGCGCATGATCCACGACGACGGCTTGCGAGGTATGACCTCCAACCCCGCCATCTTTGAAAAGGCCATTGCCACCAGCCAGGACTACGCCGACATTCTCAATTCTCCGGAAGCCAAGAAAATGGATGCGAAAGGTATCTTCGAGAAAATCGCCATCCGCGACGTGCAAGCCGCTTGCGACATCTTCAAGCCGGTCTACGACGAATCCAAGACCCGCGACGGTTACGTGAGCTTGGAAGTCTCTCCCGAACTGGCGTTCGACGCTTCCGGCACTCTCGAAGAAGCGCGCCGCCTGTGGAAAGAAGTGAACCGCGCCAACGTAATGATCAAAGTGCCCGCCACCAAGGAATGCATCCCGGTGATTCGCCAGCTTCTCGAAGACGGCATCAACATCAATATCACCTTGCTCTTCGCTCAGTCCGCCTATGAGCAAGTTGCGGAAGCTTTTCTCTCGGCCCTCGAAGCCCGCGTAAAGAAAGGCCAGGATGTCACCCACATCGCCAGCGTGGCCAGCTTCTTCGTCAGCCGCATCGATTCCTTGATCGACAGCAAGTTGGAAGAAATGCTGGAACACGAAACGGACACCGCGAAGCGCAATCTGATCGCCAGCGTGCACGGGCAAGTAGCCATCGCCAACGCCAAGCTCACGTATAAGAAGTACGAAGAGCTATTTTCAGGTCCGCGCTGGAACGCGTTGGCGGCTAAGGGCGCGCAAACGCAACGGCTGCTATGGGCCAGCACCAGCACCAAGAACCCCAAATATCGCGACGTCATCTACGTCGAGGAACTGATCGGCGCGGATACCGTGGACACCATTCCGCCGGCCACCTTTGACGCTTTCCGCGATCACGGCAAGCTGCGCAAGAGCCTGACCGAAAATGTGCCGGGCGCGCAGCAGGTCATGGACAACCTCGCAAAAACAGGCATCTCCATGAAAGAAGCGACCGACAAGCTGCTCGCCGATGGCGTGAAAATCTTCCACGAAGCGTTCGTGAAGCTGCTGGCCGCCACTGGTAAGTCCGCCGGAGTTCACGCCTGATTTCTGACCTCGCTGGGGCTGCGGAGCAACGCCGCTAGCCCTGGCGAGGTAATTGACGTAAAAAACGGGCCGAAGTAGGCATAACACCGACGGAATTTCCTTCGTTTTGACACATGCCGGGAAGCATGTGAGATAGTGCTTACCTAATTTAGAGGAGCTACAGCCATGCAACTCGGAATGATCGGTCTTGGAAGAATGGGCGCGAACATGGTTCGCCGCCTGCAAAAAAACGGCCACGACACCGTCGTGTACGATCGCAGCGCGGACACCGTCAAGCAGCTCGTCGGCGAAGGCTCCACTGGCTCGAATTCCCTCGATGAATTTGTGAAGAAACTCAGCAAACCGCGCGCGATTTGGTTGATGGTTCCCGCGTTTGCCGTGGACTCCACGCTGCACGAACTCGTCGGCAAGCTCGACGTCGGCGACATCGTTATCGACGGCGGCAACTCCTATTACATCGACGACATTCGCCGCGCCAAGGAACTCAGCGCCAAGGGCATTCACTATTGCGACGTCGGCACCAGCGGCGGCGTATGGGGCCTCGAACGCGGCTATTGCCAGATGATTGGCGGGGAAAACGACATCGTGAAGCACCTCGATCCGATCCTGAAGACGCTGGCTCCCGGCCGCGGCAACGTGGATCGCACGCCCGGCCGCGATAAAGTCGGTGGCACCGCCGAAGAAGGCTATCTGCATTGCGGCCCATCGGGCGCCGGCCACTTCGTCAAAATGGTGCACAACGGCATCGAGTACGGCTTGATGGCCGCTTACGCGGAGGGCTTGAACATTTTGAAGCACGCCAACGCTGGGAAGCACGTCACCGGCGAAGGTGACGCGGAGACCACTCCTCTGCGCAATCCTGAGCATTACATGTACGATTTCAATCTCGCGGACATCACCGAAGTCTGGCGCCGCGGCAGCGTGGTCGCTTCCTGGCTCCTGGACCTCACCGCTATTTCTCTTCTCGATTCGCCCAAGCTCGAAAAATTCTCCGGCAAAGTCTCCGACTCTGGTGAGGGCCGCTGGACCATTCTCGCCGCCATCGAATCTGGCGCGCCTGCTCCAGTACTCACGGAATCGTTGTACGCCCGCTTTACTTCGCGCGGTGAAGCCGATTTCGCGTCCAAAGTTTTGTCCGCTATGCGCTTTCAATTTGGCGGCCACTTAGAAAAAAAATAACGCCGTCGCGCTTCGCGGCGTCATCAGGCCAAAGGCGGTAACCTAGTCCATGAACTCGCACCATCCGGAAACCACTGCGGCGGCATCGCCATGTGTCATGGTCATCTTCGGCGCCAGCGGGGACCTGACCAAACGCAAACTCATTCCCGCACTCTGCAACTTGGCCGCCGACAACGTGCTGCCCAAACAGTTCGCCATCGTTGGCTTGGCAACCAACGATTTCACGACCGAAACGTTTCGCCAGAAATTGTCCGAGGAAATTCCCAAGTACGCCCCGCTGCCCGTCGACCCCAAGCTATGGGCCTGGTTCAACGAGCGCATCTACTACGTAAAAGGCGACTTCGGCGATCCCGACGCCTTCAAGCGCCTCAAGCAGCAAATCGCCGACGCCGACAAGGAACACGATTGCCAGGGCAACAAATTGTTTTACCTGGCCGTCGCTCCGCGCTTCTTCTCGCCCATCACCAAAATGCTGGGCGACGCCGACCTCGTCAAAGAAGATGCCACCCACTGGGCGCGCGTAATCGTCGAAAAGCCTTTCGGCCACGATCTCGCTTCCGCCGTCCAACTCAACACGGATCTCAATCAGGTCCTCACCGAAAAGCAGATCTACCGCATCGACCACTACCTCGGCAAAGAAACCGTCCAGAACGTAATGGTCTTCCGCTTCTCCAACAACATCATCGAGCCGCTCTGGAATCGTAACTACGTCGATCACGTGCAGATTACCGCCGCCGAAACCGTAGGAGTCGAACACCGCGGCGGCTTCTACGAAACTGCAGGCGCCCTGCGAGACATGGTTCCCAATCATCTGTTTCAGCTGCTCACCATGACCGCCATGGAGCCGCCCATCTCTTTCGACGCCGACGAAGTCCGCAACAAGCAAGCCGAAGTTCTCCACGCCATTCAGCCTCTCGAAGCCGAAGAAGTCCTCACCAACATGGTCCGCGGCCAATACGGTCCCGGCATCGCCGATGGCGCCCGAGATGCCGGCTATCGCTCCGAACCAGACGTTTCCCCCAACTCCAACACCGAGACTTTCGTCGCGCTAAAGCTTCAAATCGATAATTGGCGCTGGGCCGGAGTTCCCTTTTACCTCCGCACCGGCAAAGCCCTCGCCCAGCGCACCACCGAAATCGTCATCCAATTCCGCCGCACACCTTTCGTCCTGTTCCGCAACACCACCGTAAAAAATCTCGAAACCAATCGCCTCGTCATCCACATTCAACCCGACGAAGGCATCTCCCTCAGCCTCGGCGCAAAGGTTCCCGGCGCGGTCATGAAGCTCGGCCTCGTCAACATGGACTTCGACTACAAAACCTATTTCGGCGCCGAGCACAACACCGGCTACGAACGCCTCCTGCGCGATTGCATGGCCGGCGATCCCACGCTCTTTCAACGTTCGGACATGGTCGAAGCGGGCTGGAGCGTCATTCAGCCCATTATTGACGTCTGGCACGCGCTGCCTGCCCGCGGTTTCCCGAATTACGCCGCCGGCTCCTGGGGTCCCGCCGAAGCCGAAGATTTGCTCGAGCGTGACGGCCGCTCCTGGCATCGCACTGGCCTCGACGAAATGGAAAAGCGCAGCCGCATCGCCGCCATGGACAAGGTAGGCATCACCTAAATGTGCGCCAATCAGAATCGCAAAATCGAAATATTTCCGGACTCCGCCGCCATCGCCAAGCGTGCCTCCGAACTCTTTATCGAGGCCGCCAAAGCGGCCATCGCCGATCACGGCGTTTTCAATGTCGCCCTCTCCGGCGGCTCCACTCCCAAGGCCCTGAACAATCTGCTCGCCGCCGAACCGCTCCGTTCGCAGATTGCCTGGGCCAACCTGAAAATTTTCTTTGGTGACGAACGCCACGCGGGCCCCACCGATCCCGATAGCAATTACCGCATGACCACGGAGACGTTACTCTCCAAAGCTCCGCTCAAGCCCGCGCAAGTCCACCGCATCATGGGCGAATATCCCGAAGCCGAAAAAGCCGCGCTGGAATACGAACAGGTTCTTCGCACGCAATTTAATCTATCCGCGGGCCAGCTTCCGCGCTTCGATTTGATGTTCCTCGGCATGGGCGACGAAGGCCACACCCTCTCCCTCTTTCCCGGCACCAAAGCCCTCCACGATGGTGGCCGCCTCGTGATGCACAACTGGGTCGGCAAGCTTTACACCGACCGCATCACCTGCACCGCACCCGTCGCCAATAACTCCGCCATGGTCGTCTTCATGATTGGTGGCGCCGCCAAAGCGCCCGCACTCAAGGCCGTGCTCGAAGGTCCGCACGAGCCGGAACAGCTGCCTTCTCAGCTCATCGCTCCCACGAACGGCCAGCTATTCTTTCTGTTGGACACCGCCGCATCGGCCATGCTTTCCAAGGACATTGCGAAATAATTCGCTGCGCAGAGAAACAAGGTAAACTCAGCTAAACGAGGAGAAACAAAATGCCCACCACCACCGAAACAAGCTCCATCCAGTCTTTGCTCGGCGCCAAAGCCGACTCGCTGCTCGGATTTAGCAGCCCCAAAATTTCCAAGGATATGCTGCATCTCCCCGGTCCCGATTTCATCGACCGCATCTGGCTGCACTCGGATCGCAATTCGCGTGTCATCACCAACCTCCAGCGCATGTTCCATCACGGCCGTCTCGGCGGCACTGGCTATCTCTCCATTCTTCCCGTCGATCAGGGAATCGAGCATTCCGCCGGCGCCAGCTTCGCAAAAAATCCCATTTATTTCGACGGTGAAAATATCGTCAAGCTCGCGATCGAGGGCCAGTGCAACGCCGTCGCCTCCACGTTCGGCGTCCTGGGCTCCGTCGGCCGCAAATACGCCCACAAAATTCCTTTCCTCGTAAAAATCAATCACAACGAGCTGCTCACCTATCCCAATAAGGCCGACGAAATTCTTTTCGGCACCGTGAAAATGGCCTGGGATATGGGCGCCGCCGCCGTCGGAGCCACCATCTATTACGGCAGCGAAAACAGCGACCGCCAGATCACCGAAATCAGCCGCGCGTTCGCCGAAGCCCACGACTACGGCATGGCCACCGTTCTCTGGTGCTACCTCCGCAACAACGCTTTCAAAACCAAGGACAAGGACTATCACCTCTCCGCCGACCTCACCGGCCAGGCCAATCATCTTGGCGTCACCATCGAAGCCGACATCATCAAACAAAAACTTCCCGAGCTGAACGGCGGCTACGAAATGCTCAACATGGGCGATTCCAGCTACGGCAAATTTGATAAGCGCATTTACACCGACCTCGCCAGCGACCACCCCATTGACCTCTGTCGCTATCAGGTCATCAACTGCTTCTCCGGACGCGCCGGCCTCATCAACAGCGGCGGCGCCAGCGGCGCCAATGATTTCCAGGACGCCGTATCCACCGCCGTAATCAACAAACGCGCCGGCGGCACCGGCCTAATCTCCGGCCGCAAAGCCTTCCAGCGCCCGATGGCCGAAGGCATAAAGCTCCTGAACGCCATCCAAGACGTCTACCTAAGCAAAGAAGTCACCATCGCTTAATCGGATCTTCGTGTGTGCGTCGTTGTAGGCGCCGGACTTTTAGTCCGGCCTCCGTAATCCGACCGCCAAGATCCGATCTCCGTGGGGGCACCGCATGCCCGTGCCCTTCTTTTTCCTAACGCCACCATGCAAAATCGGCCCGTCCCAACGTCTCCGCCCCAAATGTGCTAAAACATAAATCATGAAATTGACAATTCGCCGCGTCACTCTCCCGATCTTCACTCTCCTGACTCTCACCCTCGCCCAACATTGCACAGCTCAACAGCCACCCGCCGCTCCGGTCCAAGTCCCCGCAGAAAAACTTGCCACCTACGTCGGCACCTACCACTATGACGACGACTCCCGCCCCAATCCCTCCATCTCTCTCGAAGGCGCCAACCTCTACGTCGAATCCGCCCGCACCCCGAAGCAGCTCCTCATTCCGCAAACCGTCGACTCCTTCTCCCCCAAAGACAATCCTCAACCGGTCACCATCCAATTTTTATTTTCTCCAGATGGCAAAGTCATCGGCTTCAACCGCATCGGCGGCGACAAATCCGTGCGCCACGTCACCAAAATCAGCGATCAGCCGGAGCGTTTCAACAAGCCGCAATTCACCCGCGAAGAAGTCATGATCCCCGTCCGCGACGGCATAAAGCTCCACGCCGTAATCCTCACGCCCAAAAACGCCGCCGCTCCGCTTCCCATCCTCATGGAACGCACCCCCTACGGCGTCGACGAAGCCAACTCCGACGGCATCAACGCCCGCTACTCCGAACTCGTCAAAGACGGCTACATCTTCGTCTTCCAAGACATTCGCGGCCGCTACAAATCCGAAGGCACCTTCGTCATGTCCCGCGCCATGGTCGATCACAAAAATCCCAAGCTAGTCGACGAAAGCACCGATACCTACGACACCATCGCCTGGCTCATCAAAAACATCCCCAACAACACCGGCCGCGTCGGCGTCTTCGGCATCTCCTATCCCGGCTTCCTCGCGCAGGCTGCCGGCATCGATCCACACCCCGCCGTAAAAGCCATCTCGCCCCAAGCCCCCATGATCGACGTCTGGATGGGCGACGACTTCTTCCACAATGGCGCTTTCCGCCAATCCTACGGCTACGACTACACGCAAGGCATGGAAAGCTCCAAGGAAAACGCCTTTGGAAAGCTAGATCAGGACGCTTACGATTTCTTTCTGCACGCCGGCTCGTTCGCCGCCGCCGGTAAAACATCCGGCGTAGACAAACTCCCCACCGGCACCGGCTTCATCCAGCATCCTGCCTACGACGAGTTCTGGCGCTCCCGCGGCGTCGAGTGGCACCTGGACAAAGTCACCGTGCCCACGCTGTTAGTCGGCGGCTTCTGGGATCAGGAAGACATGTACGGTCCGCAGGAAGCCTACGCGTCGCTCGAACCTCACGATTCCACCAAAGAAGTCTTCATGGTCATCGGCCCGTGGAATCACGGCCAGTGGGGCAGCACTACCTCACACCTCGGCGCCGTGGAATTCGGCGAACGCACCACCGACGAATTTCGCGCTCGCTACGAAGCTCCTTTTTTCGCTCACTATCTCCACGACAAAAACACGTTCACTCTCTCCGACACCGCCACCTTCGAGTCCGGCACCAACACGTGGAAGTCCTACCCCCATTGGCCTCCGCCTGAAAGCCAGGCCCGCAATCTTTTTCTCCTGCCAGGAGGCGTCGTGAGCATCAGCGACCCCGCGAAGTCTGAATTGCGCCTGGCCTCCTCCGCTGACGCCGCTAAAGCCGCAGCCGCCGGAAACAAATTCACTGAATACGTCTCCGACCCTGCCAACCCCATCCCTTATCGCCATCGCCCCATCGAAGCCACCTACTCCGACGGCTCCCACTGGTACACCTGGATGGTCGAAGACCAGAAAACTCTCCTCGCCGACCGCAACGATTACGCGTCGTGGTCCACTTCCGTCCTCGACCACGACGTCACCATCGCCGGAGACGTAATTGCCGACATCTTCGCCTCCACCTCCGGCACCGACTCCGACTGGGTCGTAAAACTAATCGACGAATATCCCGCCACGGCGCAAGCCGCCACAACTACTCCCGCGCCAACCGCCACGGTCCCCGGACAAATTCCATCGCCTCCACCCTCTGCCAACGACACGCCCTCCTATCAACTCATCATCAATGCCGAAATCTTCCGTGGCCGCTACCGCTCCAGTTTCGACCATCCCTCGGCCATCCCGGCCAACACTCCCGAGGAATACAAATTCAGCCTTCACGCCGCCGACCACACTTTCCTCAAAGGTCACAAAATCGTGGTCCAGATCCAATCCACCTGGTTCCCCCTCTACGACCGCAATCCCCAAACCTTCATCCCCAACATCATGACCGCCACCCCCGCCGACTTCCAAAAAGCCACCCAACGCATCTACCCCAACTCTCACCTAATCATCCCCATCCTCCCCCATCCACTCCGCTAGGCGCCGTTGAGCGGCGGGTCCCCAGAACCGTGCCCTTGCCAATAAGTTTGTCGACCGTCTGCAGCGTCCGTTGTAGCGGCCGCCTTCTGAGGCGGGCGCCTTCTGTAACCAAGCGCAACCCGATCTGCGTTGACGAACTCCGTCCGTGTAACGCCCACACCCCATCCCCCGTCCCACTTGTGACCACCGTTCCCATCTTCTAAAGTAGCGTGTCCCTCAGATCGCCGGAGCCCTATGCCATTACGCCTCATTTCACTAACCCTAGCGCTGCTCCTCACACTCGCACCCGCAATCTCCGCCCAACAATCCCCAGCCTCCCCCGATCAATCCGCCACCATCCGCTCCACCACCCGCCTCGTCCAGGTCTCCGTCGTCGCCCTGGACAATCACGGCAATCCCATCACCGGACTCACCAAAGACAACTTCACCGTCACCGACGAAGGCCGTCCACAAAAAATCTCCGTCTTCAGCGCCGAAACTCCCACACCCAACGCCCCAGTTCAGCCTCTACCCAGCAACGTCTTCACCAATCGCTTCGACCTGAAAGGCCAGGATCCCGGAGCCGTCACCATCATCCTCTTCGACGCCCTCAACACCTCCTCCCCCGATCAGTCTTACGCCCGCAAGCAAGTCCTGAAATTTCTGCAAACGCTGCCTCCTCAAGATCACGTAGCGCTTTACGCTCTCACCACGCGTCTCTATCGTCTCCACGATTTCACTCGCGATTCCGCCGCTCTGGTCAACGCTGTAAACCACTTCACCGTCGAACAAACTGCCGCCTTTGAAGCCTCTACCACCGCTTTTATCGACCTCGTCAGCATCACCGGCGATCCAGACTGGGCTGGCGGCGGCCCGGGAAATTTTCAAGCCAGCCTCAACAACGCCAACGGCATCATCGCCGACCAGGCTCTCCTCAACCGTGCCGTCTCCACCGCCTCCGCGATCGAAGCCATCGCCAATCACGTCGCCGTTGTTCCCGGACGCAAGAGCTTGGTCTGGGTTTCTGGCGGATTCCCCCTTCAAATTGGATTGGACCATCTCGGCCGTGCGGATCGCATTTCCCAGTCCGTCACTCCCGACGTGCAGCGCGCCATTCGTGCGCTGAATCACGCCAATGTTTCCATCTATCCCGTCGACGTGCACGGCGTGGAAGTTTCCAGTGGAATCGACCCCGCCCAGCGCGGCCCCGGCTCCGGCTCCGGCGTCGACTCGAGTTTCTTTGATCGTCAGAATCGCTTGGATACCTACCGCGATCTTGCCGACCGCACCGGTGGCGTAGCCTTCTACGGAAAGAACGACATTTCTGCCGGCATCCGTCGCGCCTTCGACGATGGCCGTTACGCCTACACCATCGGCTTCTATCCCGATCACGACACCTGGGACGGAAAATTCCGCGAAATCAAAATCAACTCCACCGCCCCGAATGCACAGCTCCGTTATCGCAAAGGCTACTTCGCCGTACCGGAACGCACCGACACCGCGGACGAGGTAAAACTTGACCTGGAACAGGCCGCCGTCAGTCCGCTGAATTCCACCAGCCTCGGCATCGTCGTCGTTGGCAAACCCGCCGGCGCGCTGGACGATCGCAACCTCGAATTACGTATGAGCCTCGACCCCAAACAATTTCTGCTGCATGACGCCGCCGGCCATCACACCGGAGCCTTGGACATGATGTTCATGCAGAATGCCCCCAATGGCGAAGTCCTCGCCGCCGAAAAGCAGCACTTCGAAGTAAATTTCGACGACCAGCAGTACACCTATCTCTCCGGCGTCGGTATCGTCCTCCTCCGCCACATCAAAGTCGCTCCCCAAGCCACTCAAATCCGCGTAATCGTCAGAGACGCCGCCTCCGGCTCCCTGGGCTCCGTCTCCATGCCCGTCAAAGCCTTCTACCCCCCGGGAACGCCAATCTCCTGATTGGCGGTTTTTCCGCTCGTCCGCCACCATCTAGAGGGCTCCGGGAAATGAAAGTTCCGATTGGCGCGCTTTTTTTGTCGCTCGTATTCCCGCCGTCCTCTAACCGAGCGCCAGAGGCGCGCCACAATTTAGCCCAGCGCGTAAGCGCTGGGTGCAATCGCACCACGGCGTCGAGCCCCGTAGGGGCGGCACAAGCCCCCTGAACGCCTCGCACCTCCCCGAAATGGACACGCCCCGTCTCACTGCACGCGTCTCAATCCGTTCGAACGGTACTCAATATTAACTTGACACTTACATTATTCGATGCTACCCTGCACCATGAGCTCGCCCTCTCTACTCTTTTCCCGCCCCAATCGCCCCGCACAAACTTTCACAAACGCATTTCCACCCACCTCCCGCAAAAATAACCCCCGCAAAATCTTAACCTTACAAAACACCCTCCCGCGCAACCCCAACAGAATCACAACGATCCGCAAACACCCGGGTGTCCCCCAAATTTCTGGCCCTTTCCCCGCCCCGCGAATCAAAACGTGTCGTACTATCTCTGTTCTTACAGGAGGCCAACCATGGCCGGACGCCTAGCAGGCAAAGTAGCCGCAATTACCGGAGGAAATCAGGGCATCGGACTTGGCATCGCCCAGCGCTTCATCGCTGATGGCGCCAGCGTCTCGATCTGTTACCTCTCCGACGCGGCAGGCACACAGAAAGTCGTCGACGGCCTTAAGGCCAATGGCGGCAACGCGATCGCCGTCCAGTGCGACGTCTCCAAAATCCCTGACGGCGAACGCTTCATCGCCGAAACGGAACGACAACTCGGCCGCGTCGATGTCCTTGTCAACAACGCCGGGGTAGAAAAGCGGGCCGAGTTCTGGGACGTCACCGAGAAAGATTTCGACTTGGTTCTCAACGTCAATCTGAAAGGCCTCTTCTTCATTACCCAAGCGTTCGTAAAACATCACCGGGCCGCCAAAACCGGCGGAAAAATTATCAACATCAGCAGCGTCCACGAAGAACTCCCCTTCCCGCATTTCGCCAGCTATTGCGCCAGCAAAGGCGCGGTAAAAATGCTCACGCGCGACCTCAGCATTGAGCTTGCCCCACTGGGTATCACCATCAACTCCATCGCGCCCGGCGCCATCGAAACGCCCATCAACAAAAATCTGTTGAATGATCCAGCAAAGCTGCACGACCTACTCGAAAACATTCCTCTGAATCGCCTGGGTAACGTCGGCGACGTGGCCGGTTTCGCGTCCTTCTTGGCTTCTGAAGATTCCAACTACGCCACCGGCACCACCCTGTTCGTCGATGGCGGCCTATTGTGGAATTACTCGGAGCAATAACCTCTGGCAGGCGCTGCCTCCGTTCGACCTTCGCAATAATTCTTGCCGACCGATTTTTTTGGGCCAGCAACAGAATGACATTACGATTGGAGAGCACATGTCCGACACAAAAGGCCCCATCTCGCTGGTCATCGCCGACGTCGACGGCACCCTCGTCTCGAAAGAAAAAATCCTTACGCAACGCGCCATCGATTCCATTCACAAGATGGAGGGCCTCGGCGTGCGCTTCGCCATCACCAGTGGCCGCCCGCCCCTCGGCATGGGCATGCTCATCGATCCGCTGAAAATCTCGCAGCCCGTCGCGGCATTCAACGGCGGCGTGCTCATTAAGCCGGATCTAAAGACCGTCGTCCGCGAAAATTTTCTGCCTGTAGAAGTCGTTAAAAAAGCCTTGAAGCTCATCCTCGACCACAAACTCGACGCATGGATTTACACCGACAAGGACTGGTTCGTGCGAGACGTAAATGCCCCGCACGTCGCGCGCGAACAATGGACCGTCAAATTTCCCCCAAAAATTACCAACGACATCAACTCTCTGACCGAGCGCATCGCCAAAATCGTTGGGTGCAGCGACGATCTCGAGCTCGTCGCCAAATGCGAAAAAGATGTGCAAGAGGCCTGCGGGGATCAAGCCTCCGCCGCCCGTTCGCAACCCTACTATCTCGACGTTACTTCGCCCAAAGCCAATAAAGGCGAAGTCGTTCTGGCCTTCATGGACATTCTGAAAATTCCCGCTGCGGAAATCGCTACTATTGGAGACATGCCCAACGACGTCAACATGTTCAAAAAGAGCGGCGTCAGCATCGCCATGGGCCAAGCCAGCGACGAAGTGAAAAAATCCGCAACCTACGTCACCACTTCCAGCGAAGACGAAGGTTTCGCCAACGCCATGGAAAAATTTATCATTCCCAGCGCGCCCAAAAAGGCCAACTAGGTTCCCGACTAAGTTCATGGACACGGAAAATAAATCAGGCCCCATCGGCGTCGGAGTGGTTGGCTTCGGTTTAGCCGGGCGCGCATTTCATTCCGCAGTCATCAGCCACGTTCCCGGCTTGCGCCTCGCTGCCATCGTGCAACGGACGGGCGATCAGGCCGCGCAAACCTATCCCGAAACCCGTATCGTTCGTAGCTTCGACGAGTTGCTGACCATGCCGGACATTCGACTGGTCGTCGTCGCTTCGCCGAACCACACCCACTTTGATTTTGCTAAGCGCGCGCTTCTCGCCGGGCGCGACGTTCTGGTCGACAAACCCTTCGCGAACTCTATCGCCGAAGCCGTGGAGTTGGTGCAGTTGGCCAGAGCCAAAGGGCGCGTGCTCACTGTCTATCAAAATCGTCGCTTCGATGGCGACTTCGCCGCCATTCGTGAGCTGGTCGCTGCTGGCTCGCTCGGCCGCATCGTTAACTTTGAAACGCACTATGACCGCTATCGCCCAAACTTGAAACCGGGCGTCTGGCGCGAGCAAACCGGTCCCGGAAATGGTATTTGGTTCGACATCGGCCCGCACCTGATCGATCACGCCATGGTTCTTTTTGGTGAGCCTGAAGCCATCACCGCCGATATCCGCATCGTTCGTGACCACGCCGTCGCCGATGACTGCTTCGACGTAGTGCTGCACTATCCCAACAAACTGCGCGCAACGTTGAGCTCCAGCATCCTCGCCGCCGCCACCCGCCCGCGTTTCGTTTTGCAGGGCACGCTCGGCACATTCATCAAACAGTCCTTTGATCCCCAGGAAGTTGGCCTTCGTTTTGACCGTATCCCAGCCAATGGACCATGGGGAGCTGAGCCGGAAGAAAATTGGGGCGTGCTCACCACTCCCGAAGGCGACGCTTTCAAGACCCGCCGCATTGCCGGTCTGCCCGTGGACTATCGAAATTTCTACGCCAACCTTCGTGATGTGCTCTTGGGTACGGCGCAACTCGAAGTCAGTCCGCAAGCCGCTTTGAACGTGATGCAGGTGCTCGAATTAGCGCGGCAAAGCAGCGCAAAGCGTTGCACCGTTCCATACACGCGCATATCCACCACCGGCCGCGCCGACACGGCGATGGCGGGAGGCGAGGCCCATCACGCGAAAGGGATTTTGTAGGCGATCTACTGTAGGCAACCTTCTTTACTTGACCGTCTTTAGGTGGTTGTCTTTAGGTGACTCGGAGCAACAATGGCGAAAGCTAAGAACACATCCACGGTTGCGAAAGACGGCGTCCTTCTCGCGCCGTCTATTCTGTCTGCCGATTTTGCCAAACTGGCCGCAGACGCCCAGCAAGCGCTGCAAGGCGGCGGCTCGCTTCTGCACGTCGATGTAATGGATGGGCACTTCGTTCCGAACATCACCCTCGGTCCGCCACTCGTGAAATCGCTGCGCAAAGCCATGCCGGATGTAATTTTCGATTGCCACTTGATGATCGAAAACCCCGACGATTTGATTCCCGCATTTGCCGACGCCGGCGCCAACTGGATTTCCGTGCATCAGGAAGCATGCGTGCACCTCGATCGCACCTTGCACCTGATCGAAAGCCATGGCTGCAAACCTGCCGTAGTCATCAATCCCGCGACTCCCGTGCACACGCTGGACGAAGTTCTGGATATTGTTCACCACGTTCTGGTCATGAGCGTGAACCCCGGATTCGGCGGCCAGAAATTCATCCACAATTGTCTTAACAAAATGACTCAGCTCGCGCAGATTCGCGAAAAGCGCGGCCTGAATTTCCGCATTGAAGTAGACGGCGGAGTTGCGCTGGAAACCGTTGCGGACGTAGTCCGCGCCGGAGGGGAAATCCTGGTGGCCGGCAGCGCCGTTTTCGGCCCTGGAGATATCGCTGGCCGCGCCAAAGCGCTGCTGGCCGCCGCACGTGCCGCGAAGCTTACCCGCACATGAGCGGACTTTCTCCCGAAGGCCCAGAGCTACATCACGCGCCACGGCCCACCAGTTCTGCAGACGCCGCGACGCTCGCCTCCGAAAATAAAAAGACGCGCAATATCGTCACTCTGCTGTTCACCGGTTTTATCGTCAACGGCGTCGTCACCGTAATCCTCGGGCCCGTTCTGCCAATTTTGATTGCGCGCTGGGGACTGAACGACAATCAAGCCGGTGCATTTTTCCCCACGCAATTCGTTGGTTCGTGGCTGGGCACACTGCTTTCTTCCGCGCTCATCGCGCGCACCGGCTACCGCCTGCCCATCGGCATCGGCTACGCCATGCTGGGGCTGGGAGTCGCCGGGCTTTCTTCTCCAACTAAACTTGGCGCGCTAGTGGCTTGTTTTATTTTTGGCTTCGGCTATGGGCTGCTGACTCCGGGGACGAACCTGTACATCGCGGAAACATCCGGCGAGAAACGCGCCTCGGCGCTGAACTTAATTAATTTCACCTGGGGCATCGGCGCGGTGGCTTGCCCGGCACTGGTGCTATTCGCGTTGCGCGCGCACCATCTTTCCATTTTTTTGTGGGGCGTCACCGTGGCGGGATGGGCTATTGCACTGATCGTATTTTTGGCGCCGTGGAGCAAAGAAAGCGGCGCGGAACCGATTTCCGCAGAGGAATCGCCCGAAGAGCAGGAAGTCCCGCACGTGGGTTTCATTCTGGCCGCGCTCTTTTTCATTTACGTGGGCGCAGAACAGAGTACCGGCGGCTGGGTGGCAGCGTTGGCCAAGCGCGTAGCCAACGGTGTGGGAACCAGTTACACCATCGTGCCGATGTTTTTTTATTGTGGGCTGTTGATCGGGCGTGGTCTAGCGCCGTTAGCGTTGCGGCGCGTCCGCGAAAATAATCTGGTGCTGATGGCTTTGAGCCTCGCGGCCGCCGGCCTGATCGTGGTGCAGCGCGCCAATTCCGTACTGATAATCGATATCGGCGCGGCCATGACCGGGTTGGGACTTGCCAGTATCTATCCAATTTTTATCGCCTGGCTTTCGCACTGGTATGGCGAACGGGCACGCAAAATCGGCGGCGTGATGTTTGCGCTGGCCTCGCTGGGCGGCGCGTTTTCTCCGTGGCTGGTGGGTTTCGTCTCCAAGCAAACGGACAGCTTGCGCATCGGTCTTCTGGTTCCACTGGTCAGCGTGGCCGTCATGCTGGTTCTCGTTGCCGTGCTGCGCCGCGAAATCCATCCTTGATGTAATCTTTAGACCGTGGCTTCCGCCCTTTCCACACAACGTTCGCCGACGAAAATCCTGCTGCTGGGGCTGGTCATCACCCTGGCCGCCGTTCTGGCTTACGCGTTTTACATTACGCAGCAGTTGGCCGGACTGCGGCGGCTGCAAAGCGACTTAGTGGATCGCAACCGCAAAGATTCATTGCAACTCTTGCGCGTGCAGAACGATTTGAATTTAATTGGCTTGGCCATGCGAGACATGCTGGACGCCGGCGAACCGTATCCGCTAGTCGCGTGGGTGGCGCAGTTTGACCGCATCCACCAAGACCTCGGCGCCGGGCTGGAGCTAGAAGATCAGTACGCCAGCATTACGCGCACTCCGGAACAGCGGCAGTACCTGGTGCAATCCGTGGCGCAGTTCTGGGACGCCGTGAACCGTATGTTTCTGTTAGCCAGCGTGGGTCGAGAAGACGAAGCTCGCGAACAGATTCGGCTTTCGCTGCAGGCGCGGCAGGAAGCGCTGAGCACTGCAGTGTCCCGTTTGCTGGTGCAAAATAATGAGGGCGAGCAACAGGCCGCGGCGCGCATCGCCATGATTTATGACGGCGTGCAGCGGCAGCTTTATTATTTTCTTTCGGCGACGCTGATCGCCATTGTGGCGACGAGCCTGTATCTTATTCAGACAAATCGCCAACTGTTTGCGCGCCTCGGCGAGCTTTCCGCGCAGCGCAGCGAACTGGCGCAGAAATTAATCGCCACGCAGGAATCGACGCTGCGGCATATTTCTCGGGAGTTGCACGACGAGTTCGGACAGGTATTGACGGCCATCGGGGCCATGCTTTCGCGCGCGGGAAATCAAGCGCCGGAAGGTTCCGCGCTCCGCGAAGATTTGCAGGAAGTGAAGGAAGTGGCGCAGTCTACTTTGAACAACATCCGCAGCCTTTCGCAGGCGCTGCACCCGGTGTTGCTGGAAGAGCAGGGACTCGAAAGCACTTTAGACTGGTACATTCCAACGATCGAGCGGCAGACTGGCGTCACGATACACTACGAAAAGACGGGAACGAGCTTTGCGGTGGAGACTGGCGCAGGAGTACAGGTCTACCGCATCGTGCAAGAGGCGTTGAACAATGTTGTGCGGCATGCGGCAGTCCAGGAAGCGTGGGTGCGTTTGAATTTTTTGCCGGATAAGCTGAAAGTTTCCGTGGAAGATCACGGCAAAGGCTTCGTTCGCGAATCCGGTCAACGCGGCATCGGTTTGGTAGCCATGCGCGAGCGCGCGGAAATTATTGGCGGGACGCTTACGGTGGAAGCCGCGGCGGGAACGGGAACGATCGTGCAAGTGGAAATTCCGAGGGAAAAAGTGGAGGCGCAGGTTGGCTAAGATTTCTGTTCTGCTGGTGGACGACCATGCACTGGTGCGGCGCGGATTTCGCCGCATGCTGGAAGACGATCCAAATATAACCGTGGTGGGCGAAGCGAGCGATGGCGAAGAGGCAGTGCGTCTGGCCATCGATTTGCGGCCGAACGTAACGGTGATGGATTGCGCGCTCCCGGAATTCAGCGGGATCGAAGCTACGCGGCGGATTCGCGGCGCTTTGCCTGAAGCACGCATCCTGATGCTGAGCATGCATTCGGAGGAGACGCTGATTCGGCAAGCCATGGACGCCGGAGCGCGCGGATATATTTTGAAGAACGCCATGGATTTGGACCTGATCACGGCAGTGCGCAGCGTTTCGGAAGGCAAGGTCGTGCTGGACCCGAAGATTTCGAAGCAATCTTCACTAAAAGGCGAGCGGGCAGGGGGATTGACTCCGCGAGAGCTGGAAATTCTAGAACACATCGTTGCGGGCAAATCGAACAAAGAAATCGCTACGGACCTGAAGCTGAGCGCCAACACCGTGGCGGTGCATCGCGCAAACATCATGGACGCGCTGGGAATGCATAAGACCGCGGAGTTGGTGGTGTACGCGATTCGCCACGGACTGGTGACCTTGCCTTGAAGAGGCGCGAATTTCTGCGCACTGCGGGAGCAGCAAGTTTGGGCCTCGGTTCCGGCGCCGCCTTCGGTTCCCTTCCACTTTTTGGCGCCAAGGATTCACGCGGTTTCCATTTCACAGACGTGACCGCGTCATCGGGCGTGCGCTTTCAGCACAACAGCGGAGCGTCTGGCGGAAAACTGTTGCCGGAAACACTGGGGTCCGGATGCGCGTTTCTGGACTATGACCGCGACGGCTGGCAAGACATTCTGCTGATCAATGGCACGGATTGGCCGGGGGACAAACGGCAAGCCTCCACGCTCCGGCTTTACCGCAACAACCGCAACGGTACGTTCACGGATGTCACGCATGCCGCTGGTCTTGATGTGGAGATGTATGGGATGGGTGTGGCCGTCGGCGATTACAACAACGATGGGTTTCCGGATATTTTCATCAGCTGCGTGGGGCAGAGCCGGCTGTTTCGCAACACAGGGCGTGGAACTTTTGTGGATGTGACGAAAAGTTGCGGGTTGGTAGGTCACAGCGGATTCAGCACGTCGGCCTTGTGGATCGATTACGATCGCGACGGATTGCTGGACTTATTCGTCTGCAACTACGTGCGCTGGTCGCCGGAGCACGACGTGTTCTGCAGCCTGGATGGCACGCACAAATCGTATTGCACGCCGGAAGCGTATCGCGGGGACACCTGCTGGTTGTTTCACAATCGCGGCGATGGGACTTTTGAGGACGCAACTTCGCGGAGCGGAATTTTTGACACCAGTTCAAAATCCCTTGGTGTAGCGATGTTCGATTACGACGGAGACGGCTGGCCGGATTTGCTGGTGGCCAACGACACGCAGCCCAACAAATTATATAAAAATCTGCAGAACGGAAAATTCAAAGACGTGGCGGTAGAAGCCGGACTGGCATTCAGTTCGGACGGTAAGGCGCGCGCGGGAATGGGCGTGGATACCGGGGATTTTGACCGCTCCGGGAGATCCGGCGTGGCCATCACGAATTTCGATAACGAGATGATCGGGCTGTATCGCAGCGTGAAGGCTGGAGTTTATGACGACGTCTCGATGGCGGCAGGAATAGGCCTGGCATCGAAGAACAGTTTGGGATTTGGCTGCGCATTTCTGGATGTGAATCTGGATGGCGCGCTGGATCTGGCGGTGGCCAACGGGCATATCGACGACACGGTGAGGAACATTCGCGGGAACACCGGGTATGCACAAGCGCCGCAGCTTTTTTTGAATGATGGCGCGGGAAAGTTTCGCGATGTGGCGGCGGACGCTGGCGGAGGATTTGCGTCGCCGAAAGTGGGGCGCGGGTTGGCGGTTGCGGATTTCGATCGTGATGGGGATCTAGATTTGTTGATAACGACAAATCACGGGCAGGCGTATTTGTACCGGAATGATTTAGAGAATGGGAACCGGAGCTTGCGATTTCGATTGGTGGGGACAAAATCGAATCGCGATGGGATTGGGGCGGTGGTGCGTATTTTTTATGGCGGGGAAAGCCAGATGCGAATGGTGCGCGGGGGCGGGAGTTATTTGTCGCAGTCGGAGTTGCCGGTGACGTTTGGAGTGGGGCGGCGGGATCGCGTGGAGCGGGTGACAGTGGAGTGGCCGAGTGGGAGGGTGGAGGAGTTTAAGGATTTGGCGGCGGGGAAGGCGTATGTGTGTACGGAGGGTGCGGGTGTTAAGGCGGAGGGATAGCTTTGTTAGTTTGGGCGATGGTGCGAGGCAAAGAATAAAGATAACGCAGAGACGCAGAGGTCACAGAGGGGCGCGGAGAGTTCGTGGTTGAGTGTAGCTTTTGGGAACGGTAGAACCTAGTCGGTAATGTCATGGATCCTGCGTGGTTTCGAGTTGTTGGGAAAGCGGCGTCAAGCCGCCGCACTCCAGAGTAGTTGATTTGCATTATTGCTGGCGGGTGGAGGCGCACCTGTAAACTGCGCGAGGCGAGGCTCCCTGGATGACTTGGATCAAGACTCTGCGCATGGATGAAGACGAGCGCGTCGCAAAAGCAATGATGGGACAACGCGCGTTGTACCCCGGGGAATATGCCACGCCGGTGCCGGCGGTGGATCACGGGCCGGAAGCGAGCATTACGGCTTCGCACACGCTGATTCCGGACGCGCTGTTTCATGCGTTCGGAACATTTGGAGCGTTGATGGCTCCGGATTTGCCGTTGCGCCGCGATCAACATGAAATGATCGCGACGATGGTGTCGGTCACCAACCGTTGCCACTATTGAATTGAATCTCACGCAGAGTTTCTGCGTCGGGTGACGTTGGACGAACAGATGGTGGCTGCGCTGCGCGCGGATTATCGCACCGCGCCGATCAGCGAGCAGGACCGCGTGATGCTGGACTATGTGGTGAAACTGACCAAGGACGCCACGCAGTGCAGCCCGCAGGATCATGTGGCGTTGCGAGCGGTGGGATTTGACGATAGGGGAATTCTGCAGATCACTTTGATTGCGTCGTGGTTCAACTACATCAACCGCGTGGCGGACGCCTTGGGCGTCGGGCGCGACTAAGCCATCACTGGAACATTTCTTTCGTCTCGAACGTCTTCCGTGTTTTCACTCTGGCGTTTTTTTGTGGATCCGGTCTGTCTCCGCTGAATCCATTTTGCCGGTTCCCACAATGGAGGACAGCGGAAAAGGATTCACATATTTCCACAGTTCAGCCACTTACGCCGAGCGAGGCGCGTTCGTAAAATGAGAGCCGCCGATAAATGTCGGAGGTGACGAATGCTTTTCGCAACAGTGTCTCGAGGAAAGAAAGCGGGCACACGTTTGGTGCCGCATCTGTTTCAGGACAACAAATATCACGTGCAGCTTGGGAAGCAAGGCCCGTATATTCCAGTGGCTGACTACCGAGATATTTCCTCGTATCTCGCCAACGGATATTCAGTTTTAATGAGTGACCGGGCGGAAAGTCGCAGCCCGAGTTTGGTCAGGCCGCAGTCCGTGCGAGGATGGACCGCGGACCCTCTGCACTTATTTTTTCCGAGGTAATTTTTTCAGAAGGTTGGTAGCGATACCGGGATTCGAACCCGGATTTCGGCCTTGAGAGGGCCGTGTGCTAACCCTTGCACCATATCGCCAGACCCGCCATTTTATCAGCCGCATTCATCGATGGCAAACCGGGCAATTTCAGGTAACGGGTCAATTTGACTCCAGCAAGCGCCCAATCGCTTGAAACGATATACTTCTTCACAACCCACCATGAAGCGCCACGTCGTCATGTTCGGTCTCGTCGGCGGCCTCCTCATCGCCATCCTGCAATACACCGAATACCGTTTCGTTATCATCGAGCACTCCGTCGAGCTCTACAGTGCCCTAGTCGCCGTCCTCTTTTCCGCTTTCGGCATCTGGCTCGGCCTCCGCATCACGCGCAATCGCGAAACCATCCGCGAAACGGTCGTGGTCAGGGAAGTCTCCGCCCCCGCGCAGGCCCAGGCCCAGGAACCCTTTACTCCCAATACCGCCAGCCAGCAGACCCTCGGCATCACCGCGCGCGAGCTCGAAATCCTCACCCTGGTCGCCCGCGGCCTCAGCAATCGCGAGATCGCTACGCAGCTTTTCGTTTCCGAAAACACCGTCAAGACCCACTGTTCCCGCGCCTTCGACAAGCTCGGAGCCGCCCGCCGCACCCAGGCCGTCCAGCGCGGCAAAGAACTAGGCCTTCTGCCGTGACCGTGTCACCCGAAAGCACGATTTTTGCTCCATTCCTGCAAAATCATCCAAAAGCATGACGACATCCGGCCCCGTTTTGCCGTATCGTGACTCCGTTTTCAATCACCTTAGGAGCCTCACATGAAGAAAACAGTTCTCACTTTTGGCCTCATCTCTGGCGGCATCATCTCCGTTCTTATGGGCCTCTCGCTGCTCCTTGCAGACAAGATCGGCTCCGGCCACAGTATGGCTCTCGGCTACACCATCATGGTGGCGTCGTTCCTGCTGGTCTACTTCGGCATCCGCAGCTACCGAGACAACGTCCTCGTCGGCCGCATCTCCTTCGGCCGCGCCTTCGCCTGCGGCATCCTGATCACGCTCATCACCACCGTCTGCTACGTCGCCATGTGGGAGGTCCTCTATTTCAACTTCATGCCCCACTTCATGGACAACTACTTCGCCGCGCAGATTCACAAGGTCCAGTCCTCCGGACTCGACCCCGCCACCACTGCAGCAAAAGTCGCCGCCATACAGCACTCTCAGCAGCTCTACCAGAACCCCTTGGTCAACATGGCCTATACCTTCATGGAGCCCCTGCCCGTCGGCCTCATCATTACGCTTATCTCAGCAGCCGTTCTTCGCCGCAAAGCCCCTGTCGACCCGATCGCCGCTCCCGCAGCCATGACCACATAAATCAAAAAAAGCCTGCATTTTAACTCGCGCCGTCGTTGTCCGCACCGCTGTTGCTGACGACTTCCAGGGCAGCGTATGTCAATTTAACGTCTGTGTAGTTTGCGGGTTTTTCGTCTGCGCTGCGGGCAGAGTGCGCGATCGCCTCTACGGAGGTAATCTGAACCTGTCTGATGTTGTAAACGAAACTCCCGCCAGCCGCGTTGGTCGATACTGTGCAACTGGTAAAAATCGTTCCGAGCGCTGCGTTCTGGAAAAACACAGGAAAATTCACGGATGCCGTGTGTAGTTCAAGCGGAATGAACTGGACTTTGCCCGCCCCCGCGCCGGAGCCGGCTGTGCTGGTAGCAACCGAAACGCCCAGGTCGACGTAGCTCAGGTTGACGGAGATGGTGGTGGAGTTCGAGGTGCAGACGAGTTGCGCGATGGCAGCATGAGCAGATGAACCACACACAAGGACAAAAACGAGGCCTAAGAACACAGAACGAATCAGTTTCATACGAACCTCCTAGATAGTTTTGTGAAACGCTGACGGCTGCGCCCGCTGATACTGGGTTCACTGCTAGTGCAGCGAGGGGCGAAATCGTGTCAGGGCGGTCCGCTGCCAATGGCAAGGGAGCACCAAGTATTTGTTAAGAAAACGAACGGCATGTCGCCGCCCTCTCATCCTTGAATTGATATTTCTTTACAGAGGCTTCTCCAGCTTTGGTCCGGGGATTAGACAGCCGAGTGGCCTGGTTGCGCGTTGGATATCGCATGTTCCAAGCTTCGTCAATTGAATAAAGCTCATAAAAACATCGAATAAACGTCAGTCTCTAAGTCATTGGAAACAGGCCGATATCCCCATGCGCAGCGACGGGCGCGAGATGCGGCAGTTTTTCTTTAAATTGTAAGTGAAGATTACTCGAGGGTAGGTACGGCCAAGTGTTCCTGCGGCATCAGCGGACGCATGGAGAAAAATTTGTGTCGGCAGGGATCGCAGCGCAAGGAGGGCAAACCGGTGAAGCGTCCGAAAAATGCAGTCCAGCCGGGCACGTGTTCTGGAGAAATTCTTTGCAGGTCGGCGTTACCGCAGTAACTACAATGGGCGTACAGCGAAAAACGAAATGGCACCGGGCGGGACTGGAAACGTAGTTCGCAGGATTCGCAACGCCAAGGCAAAATTCCCGCGCCGCTGAGAAGATAGTCCATCAGCGTGCGCCGTTTGGAACGGCGAATCTTGACGGAACGACAGGTCGGGCAAGTAATCGGCACGGGCTTGAGTAGCGCTGCTTCCGACAGCAGCTGCATCGCTTTGGACAGCATAGGTGAACTCCGAAGCTCTAGCAAGAGAAAGTGACGTGTTTGTCATCCTGCCAAGCTGTGGAATAGTTTTGCACACCCGAACCACGATTTTGCGCATTGGGTACTTAATCGAGACACAAGCCGCCTCGCGGTACAATGCTTCCAGGAGATTTCGATGGCCGAGTACACTGACGAACACGCCCGAGCGGGCATAAAAACCAAGTTGCCGCAGCTGGAAACCTGGCCCAACCAGTTCCCGGGCTACGTCATTACCACGACATTTCCGGAATATTCCTCGATTTGCCCCAAAACCGGTTTGCCGGATTTCGGTACGATCACCATCCGCTACATGCCCAAGAAGGACTGCATCGAACTGAAGGCCCTGAAGATGTATTTGCTGGCCTATCGCGGCTTGGGAATTTTTTACGAAAATGCCGTGAACAAAATGCTGCAGGATATTGTGGATGCGGTGAAACCGGAATGGTGCATCGTACGGGGGGAGTTCACTCCACGGGGTGGCCTGTCTACGTCCATCTTTGCGCGGTGGCCTACCGTGCGAAGCGGCGATCCCGAAATGCCGGCCGGCCGCCCTTCTCGAAAGGGTCACAGCCGGTAAACGGGCATAGACATCCCGCGACTTGCAGGCCATAATTTTCCTTCGGGTTGCAGCGCTACGTCTCCCCGCCGTGCTGCGAGGGGAGATTTGCGCACAATCCCATTGCCACAGGAGGGGGAATGAGCATTTCTCCAAACGTACCGAACCCGCAGGAATCCTATCACTATGAATCGGCCGGAACGCCGCGGTGGATCGCAGTGCTATTCGGATTGCTGTTCGCCGCCATTGCGGTGGTGGGCTATGTGGGGCATCAGGCGGAAGCGCGCCTGGACGCCAACCTGTCCAAGCAGGAAGACACGAACAAGGTGATCTCCGCGCAACTGGAGCAGGCCAACTCCCGCCTGGCAGATCTGAAGGGGCATCTGGACGTCACCGAACAGAAAATCGGCATGACGCGCGCGGAATTGGCGCAAGCCAGCAGCCGCGCCGAAGCCATCCGCAAAGATCAGCAAAACTCCGAGAAGAAATTTTCCAGCGAGCTGACACAAGTTCAAAAAGACAGCGAAGCCAAGATTGGCGCGGTGGCCACGGACGTCAGCGGTGCGAAGACGGACATCGCGGCGACGCGCACGGACCTGGAAGCCACCAAATCAAAACTGGACCGCGCGCAGGGCGACATGGGCGTGATGAGCGGACTGATCGCACGCAACCATGACGATGTCGAAGACTTGAAGCGCCGCGGCGACCGCAACTATTACGAGTTCACCGTTAATAAGTCCAAGGCGCCGCAACGCGTCGGGCCCATCCAGATTAATGTGAACAAGACGGACCAGAAGAAATCGAAGTTCACCATGACGGTCTTCGCTGACGACCGCGAAATCGAAAAGAAGGATCGCACGTCCGGGGAGCCCATTCAGTTTTATGTGGGCGGCTCGCGCATGGCGCCTTACGAAATCGTGGTGTTCAAGGTCGGCAAGGACCAGCTCACGGGATATCTATCGACGCCGAAGGAAGCGGGCTCGGCGGCCGCGGCTCCGGCAGCTACGCCGGCCAAGCAGTAATTTATTTTAGCGACGGCACAGTCGAAAGGCTGTGCCGTTTTTTTTTGCGTTTCAGTTTATGTCAGCCTTCCATGAATAAACAGAACCGGTTGAGCTCTCATCTCTGCAGCGCGGTCATCCTCTTCGCACTGTTACCTTCCATCCCGCTTCATGCGCAGGAAGTACCCAAACTGGACACATCGAACGCTCTTGTTCTGAACGTGAACATGGTCGACGTCGGCGTGACGGTAACGGACTCTTCGGGAAAATTTATTGAAGGTCTGCGCGCTTCCGATTTTCAGTTGTTGGATAACGGAGTCGAACGCCCTTTATCGGCGTTTGTTCTGGACGTACCGACCGACGTGTTGGTGCTGATCGAATCCGGGCCGGCAGTTTACCTGATTGAGAGCGGCCATCTTCGCGCCGCAAACGGGTTAATGCTGGGACTTTCCGCCAAAGATCGCGTCGCAGTCGCCAAGTATGCTGATAAGCCAATCGGCGTCTCCGACTTTAGTGCCGATAAAAAGGTAGCCGCAAAGGCGTTTGAGAGTCTGGATTTCAACTTAGGTTTCGGCGCGCTAAATCTGTCGGACAGTATATCGACTGTGCTCGATTGGTTGGATCAAAGTCCAGGCAAGAAGACCATCGTGCTGCTCTCCACGGGCGTAGACACGTCCGATCCTGCAGCCAATACCCGTCTCTTGGACCGTCTTCGTGTGGAAAATGTCCGGGTGCTAGCCGTCTCACTACTAGGAGAACTGCGGACACCGCCATCTACGAACAAAAAGAAACCGCCCTCGAGCGCAGCGCTTCTAGCGGCAGAACAGTTCACGAAAGCGGACGAAACACTCCGTCAGTTGGCGGAGGCCAGTGGTGGGCGCGTCTATTTTCCCACGGACGGCAAGGCGTTTGCCGCCGCGTATCAGGAAGTGGCGCAGGTTGTCGATCACCAATATTCGCTGGGGTTTTCGCCGGCGGAGCTGGACGGTAAAGTGCACAACATCAACGTGCGAGTGGTCGCCGAAAGCGCTAGTTCGAAGGCCGTTCAGAGTGGAAGTAAAAACGAGACCGCGGCTCTGCACCTGAATCACCGCCAAGCCTACATCGCGTCGGCACAGGCATTGCCACGGCCGCAGTGAGGCTGGCGATTTCCTATCCGCAGGTATGCGGCTACTGAAAGTCCTTCATGGTGGACGCCATTTGATTCAGGCGTTCATCGATGAGGGCGAAGACGGTTCCCTTTTCAAAAGTTCCGTCATCGTTGCGTTTGCCGGCTGCGGCGCCGGTAAGAATCTCGATGCCTTCTTCGATGCGGGCCACCGGCCAGATATGAAATTTTTTGGCGGCGACTGCGTCCAGAATTTCTTCGCGAAGCATTAAGTCTTCCACGTTGGTGTGCGGCATGATCACACCCTGCGTACCGCTCAAGCCCTTGATCTTGCAGACATCGAAAAAGCCTTCGATCTTTTCGTTGATGCCACCGATGGCTTGTACTTCGCCCTGCTGATTCATGGAGCCAGTCACGGCAATATCCTGACGCAGCGGCAGACCAGAAAGCGCGGAGGCCAGTGCATAGATTTCCGTGGAGCTGGCACTATCCCCATCCACTCCGGAGTACGATTGCTCAAAGCAGATGCTTGCAGCCAAGGAAAGCGGTTTGCTCTGCGCAAATTTGCTGCGTAAAAAGCCGGAAATGATGTGCACGCCTTTATCGTGAAAGCGACCGCTCAAATTCGCTTCCCTCTCGATATTGATCAGCCCGCCTTTGCCTAACGCTGCGGTGGCGGTAATGCGCACTGGTTTGCCGAACGAGTAGCCGCCAATTTCCAGCACGCTCAGACCGTTCACTTGGCCGACGCAGGTGCCGCACACATCCACTAAGCAGCGTGCCTTCCTCGATCATTTCCCGGATGCGCGTCTCGATCAGGTTGTGCCGTTCCATTTTGCTGGCCAGCGCAGCGCGTACATGAGCGGCGCGCACCACCGTTTCGTTGGCGGCCGCTGCGGCGTAGTGTGCCTCGCGAGCTAAATCAGCGATATCCACAAAGCGCGCGGTGACTTTATTGCGGCGCCCGGCTTGGCGCACGCCGTATTCCAACATCGCGGCGAACGCACCGCGATCAAACGGGTAAAGAGTCTCTTTTTCCGAAAGTCTGCGCAGGCGCCCGGCATATTCCGCGATAACCCCGTCGCTCATGGTCATCTCTTCGTCAAATTCCACGCGTACCTTGAAAATTTTTCTAAAATCTTCCTCGTAGTTGTAGAGCATCTCGTACAGCTCGCGGTCGCCGATGAGCAGCACTTTCACGTTGATGACGATCGGTTCCGGCTTCAGCGCGCTGCCGCCAAAGGGATAAA
This sequence comes from uncultured Acidobacteriota bacterium, assembly GCA_963786485.1. Taxonomy (GTDB): domain Bacteria; phylum Acidobacteriota; class Terriglobia; order Acidiferrales; family UBA7541; genus Acidiferrum. The sequence goes on along the minus strand of CAWAZN010000007.1, from coordinate 196,240 downwards.
ACATCTCGAGGGGCTGAATTTCCAATCGGCCGTGGTTCAAGGTGCGCTTCAGTGCGCGCCACACGCCCGTTTCGGAAATAGCTTCCATCGAATACATGATCAGGAAGCCACCGTCGGCGCGCAGCAGCGAGCCGGCGCGCAGATCCATAAAGTCGCTGGTCCATCCGCCGCGGGCATCGTAGGCGCGCTGAATGGTGCCAAACAGATTCGCGTATGTTGGCGTGGTTTCAAAAATCACTGGCGAGGCCGCTTCATCGTCGTGCGCCAGAATCACGTTTACGCCATACACGCGGAATGGATCGCGCTCTTGCGTGCCTGGCGGTTTGGGAAGGCCATCTGGAATATCCGACACCGGACCGTCCTGCGCACCTTCGCCTTCGCGTTCTTTAAAAGGATCGAGATTGTCGAGCAAATGGTGGCGTACTTCTTCGAGATATTCGGAAACTCCGGTACCGGGATATTTTTCTTTTAGTTCCTCGATAACGCCGTCGACCAACACCGAGGCGGCTTCCTGCTCCAGATAGCTCAATTCACTGGCCAACTCACGCGAAAGCGTCAGCGTCTTGCGATAGACAACGGTAAATTCCTGGCGAAACTGTTCGTACTTGCGCTCAATATCTTCCGCCACCGGCGCGTCCAGTTTCCCTTCGTGCACCATCTTGGAAATATCCTCGATGGGCACCATCTGGCCTTCCAGCACCGGAAAAATCTCCGGCAGAGCGACCGCTCCAACTTGCATGTGGCCGAGCGCAAACTGTTCGCGAGCGATGCGCCGCGTGAAATCATCCATCAACTCTTTTTCACGAACCGTAAAACGCTCGACGATACGTCCTTTTTGCCGCTGAAACGGCTCGCCCTCGAAAACTTGCGGAATGCGGCGGCGCAGAAAGTCGATCCCCGCGGTCATATCTTTGCGAAATGCGTTGGCCTGTCCGCGGGGCAGCGAAAGCAGTCTCGGGCGGTCCGTCAATTTAAAATTGTTTACATAGCAACGATCGAGAGACTTGTCGGTTTTCGGGATGCAACTCTTCGATCATCTGCGCGATGGTGCCGCCGCGGCTGGTTCCGGCGAGCCCGCAGACAAAAACGTTGTAGCCCGGAGCGGAAAGCTCCACGCCCATCTTCAGTGCGCGCAAAGCGCGTTCCTGCCCGATGAATCCTTCGCGCGGTTCCGCCTGCGCGGTGGTTTCAAAGGGGATGCGCGCAAGGTCGCAGCGCCATCGCAATTTCTCGGGTGGCAGCTCGAAGCGCGGCGCAGCTGGTTTGGCAGTCGGCATATTCATCCGGCGGGGTACATTAGCACAAGCGGGCTTGGCGTGATTTTATTTTGCCGCACGGCGTGAACACACAGTTACGCGGGGTAGGCCCGCGGAGTTCGCCCTTCGTTGCGATCCATGTAAACGCGGAAGACGCCCATAGCTGCGGCGACAATCGTCGGTCCGGCCACCAAACCGAGCAGGCCGAAGGCTTCCAGGCCACCGATGACTCCGATGAAAAGCAGCAAATCGTTAAGCCGCGTGCGGTTACTGAGTAGCAGTGGACGAACTATGTTATCCGCGATGGTAGAAACCCCTCCGCAAATCGCCAGCACCACGATCGCTTTGCCCCAATGCCCGCTGAACAGCAGCCACAGCGACGCCGGCAGCCACACCAGCGCCGAACCGACCACCGGGATCAAGCGAACAGAAGGCAATCACCACGCCCCAAAAAATAGCGGTGGGAAGTCCCGTAATGCGAAATGCAACGCCACCCAAAACTCCCTGAATGACAGCGATGACCAGCGCTACAGCCACACTCGCGAAGATCAATTCGCGCGATTCCTTCATCATGTCGTTCTGAATTTCCGGATCGAAGGGCAGCAGGTGGCGCAGCGCGCGTACCACGCTATCTCCATCGCGTAACATAAAAAACAAGGTGAAAATCATTAGGAACAGTGCCACGAAGAAATTTAGAAGGTTTTTCAGCAGAGCGCCGATGCTGGAAGCCACAAATGTTCCAAAGCGCTCGACGCCTTCTTGCAGACGGTCTTCGATATTGATGGACTGCAAGGATTCGGGAAGATGGTTGCGCGCCCAGACCTCTACGGTCGCCATGATGCCCTGCTCCGTGCCATTGCTGCGCGCCAGCAACGCCGCCTGAATTCTGGCCGTGGCATCCACGCCTTGCCGCGCGGTGTAGTACAGGATAAAGAGCGAAGGAACGATTAAGAGAAATGTGACGGCCAGCGTACTGAGCAGCGCCGCGCGATTGGGGCTCATCGTCCGCAAGAGGCGCTCATACAGCGGATAGAAAAAAATTGCCAGCACGGCGGACCACAACAGCGGAGCAAAAAAAGGCCGAAAAATCAGGTAAACCAGGTACAGCAGCAGCAGCAGTGCGCCGTAGGACAATAGTGTGGTTAAACGGTCAGTGGTGCTTTGGTTCGTGACGGAAACAGTCTGCATGCGCAGTATATAATCCGTGAATGTAAAGTGGGTTGACCGTGCGGCGCATCCGGCTAAACTACATGCCAAGCGCCACACGGAAAAACTTCTGTACCCAGTCTCGCACAAACAGGTCGCGCGTAGCCAAGAACAGCGGTAATTGATGACGGAAAAACCTTACTCACTCACGCGCTACCAGATTCGACTGCTGGTCGTTCTGGTGCTGATTAATTTTGTTAATTTTGCCGCGCGTCAGGTGTTCGTCCCGCTGATTCCCCTGCTGCGCGCGTATTTGAACGTTACCGATGCGCAGCTCGGTTCGCATGCAGACGCGGCTGCTGCTGGTGTTGGCGATTTCCAGTGTTCCGTTCGGTTTTCTGGCCGATCGCTTCAGCAGAAAAACAATCATCTGGATCGGCATTTTGTGCTGGAGTGTGGCGACCTTCGCCGGCGGCCTGGCTTCCACGTTCATGTCCTTCCTGATTGCTCGCGCGTTCGTAGGGCTGGGCGAAGCTGCATACGCGCCTGCTGCGCAATCGATGATTTCCGGAGCCTTTCCCAAAGAGCGGCGCGCCATGGCCCAAGCAATTTTCGCCACGGGCATGCTGCTCGGCGGAGCCTCCGGCCAAGTCCTAGGTGGAATGATCGGCGCGCGATACAACTGGCAACTCGCCTTCTTTGTCGTAGCTATCGCCGGATTGATTCCCAGCTTCGCGTTATTTTCGATCGAAGAGCCGTCGCGCGGGCCCCGTTCTGAAGTGGTTCCCATTTGGCGATTGCTTCGCATTCCCGCGTTTATAGCCATGATTGCGGCGGGCGCCTGCGTCACGTTCGCCAGCGTTTCGCTGCTGACCTGGGGCGTGGACTTTGCCGTCAATTACAAGGATTTCAGTTTAGCGCGAAGCTTCAGTGGCGCTTTCGCTTATCGCGCTATTTTCTTCGATCTCTGGCGTGTTGACCGGCGGCGTAGTCGCGGACTATCTGCAGAGGCATTTTGCGTATGGCCGTATCGCAGCGATCGCCGCGGCGTTCCTGTTGGCTTCGCCATTCTTGCTGCTGGCCATTCAGACGGAAGAGAAAAGCATCGTGTTGTTGGGGCTGGTGATTTCCGGGTTCTTCATGTCCTGGTATCACGGTCCGGTAACCGCAGTGTTGCACGACATGATGCCGCGGCGCGCGCATGCCACGTCCGTGGGCGTGTACCTGCTGGTCACGCAACTGGTTGGCGGCTTCGGACCGGAAACTCGTGGGAAAAATTTCTGACTTGCACGATCTGCAGCTTGGATTGCAGGTTTGTGTGGCCGTAATGGTTTGCGGGGCGTTGTTGATGCTGCTGGTGATTCATTTCATCCGGCGGGATGGATTGCGGCACCCTTCGTTGGATGTATTTCACGCGGAATCCGCGGATTGAGCCTTGCAAGATGCAAAAGCGCACAGACTGAAGTCTGTGCCACTCAAACAGGTTCCCTGCCTACTTGATGCCTAGTTTTTCGATCAGGCGCAGCACTTCGCCTTCGTTCACATCGTACAGCGGCCGCTCGTCGTCTTCTTCAAGGCGCTCGCGCAGATATTCCGCGGAAATATAGCTGGCTTCGCGATCCGTGAGATCGCGGGAAGTGCGATCGCGAAACTTCACGAACGCCGTGTGTGCCAATCCCACCACCAGCGCTTGGCCATCGACGAAGAATTTAGTGTCGATGGTATCCGCGTGGCGCGTGGCGATGCCGTTCCACATGTGCGAAAAGCGGCAGTTGAATTCCTGGCCGCTCAGCTTTGAAGTGACCTCAAATGCGCCGATGAACTGGCTCATGGCGCCGTTGTTGGCTAAGACGGGACGAATGGTGGACAAGCGTTGTTCCTCTCCAATGACTGCAATCAGTTTATCTGAAGTTTAGCGTGCCGCCGTTAAAGCCGCGCCCGCGTTGGTGTAACTCTGCACCGCAGCGCCCACGCCGGCGCCGGATCCCATGCGATATCCTTGATCGAGCAAAACTTTTTCAAACGCGCCGAGGAACAACAACACGTTGGCGCGCTGGCTGCAGTAGCCCATCAGGCCGATGCGCCAGATTTTGCCCTTGAGTGGCCCAAGGCCTCCGGCGATCTCAATATTGAATTCGTCCAGCAATTGATTGCGGACTTTCAGGTCGTCGATGCCGTTGGGGATCAGTGCTGCAGTAACCGTCGGCAAACGCTCCGCGGGATTCTTCACGAGCATCTCGAGACCCATGGCTTCGAGACCGGCGATCAGCGCCAACTGATTCTGGCGGTGGCGTTCCCAGCGATTCTCGAGCCCTTCTTCAAGCGTGATGCGCATAGCTTCGCGCAGCGCAAAAATTAATGAGATGGGCGGAGTGTGGTGATACAGGCGATCCTTGCCCCAATAGTTCATCGCCGTGGTCAAATCGAAATACCAGCTCTGCACTTTCGTTTTGCGGTTTCGAAAAACCTCTTCCGCTTTAGGGCTGACCGTGATGGGCGACATGCCCGGCGGCGCGCTGATGGCCTTCTGGGTGCCGCTGAAACAGATATCTACGCGGTCCTTATCGATGTTCAACGGAACCGCAGCCAGCGACGCCACCGAATCTACGATCAGCAACGCTCCAAGTTCGTCGGCAACCTGCCGGAAACCCGCCAACTGCGTAAGCACGCCGGAAGACGTCTCGCCCTGGGCGAGCCCAATCATTTTGATTTTGCGGCCCTTGGCGGCTTTGCGCACTTCTTCGGGATCCACGACAGTGCCGTACGGGGCTTCCACGCGCGTTACGGTGGCCGCAGTGCGGCCGGCAATCTCCGCCATGCGGTCAGAGAACCAGCCGTTCACGCACACGATGGCTTCGTCGCCTTCTTCCAGAACATTGACCACCGAGGCTTCGATGCCCCCGGAGCCGGAAGCCGAAAGCGGCATAGTGATGCGATTCTCAGTCTGAAAAATCTGGCGCATCAAGACTTGCGTGTCTTCCATGCAGCCACGGAACCACGGGTCCACGTGGCCAACCAGAGGCGTGGCCAGGGCGCGATACACGCGCGGGTCCATGCTCGAAGGACCGGGTGTAAGCATTAGCCTTACGGGAGGATTCAGTTCACCGATGGGTTGAGCCATGACGTTGTACCCTTCTTTTTCTTGCGATTACGGCAGCAAGGCTTTGCGGGTGCGTCTGTGAGGAGCTTGCGGAGCGCGCTCGAAGTGACAATTCTGCCGGAATCGGTTTGGGCGTGCAACCGACAAATTGGATGGCGGGCCAGGCGCTGAGGTGGTGACTAAGCGGCTAGTTTTTCTTCTGCGGGAGCCAGCATGTGTTCGGGAACTTTGCGCAGGTCCCACACTAACCCGAAATAAGAGAGCAACTTGAGCGTGTAATAGGTGATATCGATCTCCCACCAGTAGAAGCCTTGGCGGGCGCTGGCCATAAAGTGGTGGTGATTGTTGTGCCAACCTTCGCCCAAGGTGACCAAGGCGAGCAAAAGATTGTTTTTGCTGGTATCCGTGGTTTCATAACGACGCGAACCGAACAAATGCGAGAGCGAATTGATGGTAAACGTGCCGTGCCAGACGAACACGGTACTCAGGAAAAATCCCCAGATGAGCAACGGCCAGCTGCCAATAAGCCACATCGTTACGCCGAGCGTAATTGGCGGCACCATATGGTACTTATCCAGCCAGCGGAGCTCGGGAAACTTCGCGAAGTCGCCGATGTAGTTCAGACGCGTCTCGTTGTACCGGTCCGAAATAATCCAGCCGACGTGAGACCAAAAGAAACCGAATAGCGTAGGGGAGTGCAGATCCTCTTCTTGGTCAGAAAAACGATGGTGGTGGCGGTGATGGGCGGCCCACCACAAAACCCCTTTTTGCACGGAAGTCATCGCCATGAACGCGATGACGAACTGGAAGAAACGGCTGGTCTTATACGAGCGATGCGCAAAATAGCGGTGATAGCCCGCGGTAACGAAGAACATGCGCATTTCGTACATCGCGAAGCAGGCCACCGGCAGGTACCAGTGAAACGGGACGGCGAATATCAAGAGGGAGATCAGGTGCACCAGCACGAAGGGCAAACCGCCCAGCACGGAAATCCGCGCACCGTTCGGTAAAGAAATAGCCAGCTTCCCCACGTGTGAGGCCATGCAGAACAACCCTTTCGCGTCCTCGGATGGACGATTCGGAAAATCGCTTCTTGAGAAGACGATGTTGCGATGCGTTTGCGATGGAAATTCGCGGATCGCAAAGACCTATTCAGTTTACGGTTGCGTCGTGAGACGGTCAAGCGTACTGACGCACAAGCGTATACAGCACTTATATAGTTAGATGCGAAAATTCGGATGCGCGTTATTCAGGCTAGACCGCTCCTTTGATCTGCGAAGGCGCCGCCCAATAAAGCAACGAGTTTGCTTGTGTGATATGTTCCTTGGTCTATGGTTACGGAGAGATTGGGGTTAGAGAGACATTGGTGAGAAACATTTATGGCTGAGCGGCCGGTTTTGGTGGGATTAGTTCCTGCAGTGGTGGTTTTGGAGCCGGGAGATCAGGTTTCGTGGATTTCGGATTCGGGGAATTTGCGCGTGGAGTTTGATATCAACCGCTGCCCGTTTTCTTCTAACATTTTTCAGGCTCCCGCGGGAATGCGCTTGTTAAGCGGCCCGCCGCGCGTTGGAGTCAAAGCCGGATCGTTTAAGTATCGGCTCTGGTTGAATGAACAGATCGTTGGGCAGGGCGAGGTGATTTTGCGAGAGAAGTAGCGGAATTGGTTTTGAGCAAAAGAATGCGAATCTGAAGATTCGCCACTACAAAATCAAAGCCCGGCTGCGTTCTTGCAGCCGGGCTTTGATTTTTAAATTGAGCTACTTGGCCGGCTGCTTGGCGATGATCATGTCTTTGATTTTGGCGTAGGTGGCCGCAGGGATGATCTTCTTCCGGGTCAGATCGGTCTTTTTGGCGTACGGGCGGCCGTCGATAATTTTCTGGGAATACTTGTCGCCGATACCAGGAAGCGCGGTGAGCTGATCCTTGGTAGCCGTGTTGATGTCCACCAGGTCCGCCGTCGGCGTTGCGGATGCGGCGGTGGTGGCTTTGGGCGTTTGCGCGGGAGGTGTAGACATTCCTGCGGAGACGCTGAGCGCCAGAACGGTAAAAACCATCAATATGCGAACAAGATGCTTTTTCATTTTGTGAGTTCTCCTCAGTTTTATTCTTGCTGCGGTCTTTTGTTGCGAACTAATTCTTTTCCGCGGCCCGGTAGCCAGCTTTTTGTGCGTCGGCTTCGCTCATGTACTTGCCCTGCTTGGTCTTGCCGTAATAGCGGGTGCCGGGCTTGTGATAGACGCCGGAATCCGTGTTGACCCAGACCATGCCGTTGCTGTTGGCTGGAGGAGTCTGCTGCGCAGCAGGCGTGGCTGGGGTTCGGGCGCTGGTGGTGTTGCCAGAGTTTGCGGTGGGAGCCGGCGTTGCCTTGGCGGCCGGCGCTGGGAGCAGAGGACGACGCTGGAGCCGTAGCCGCTGGGGTGCGGGCGCTGGAAGTGTTGCCGCTATTGCCCGCCGCCGCTGGTGCGGTGCCGGCGTTACTGGCCGCCGCCGGGGTGCTGGCGGTGGCAGGAGTTGCGTCCGCCGCAGCTTTCGATTTGTGAGAGCGGCTGGTCTTGGCTGGCGGCGTGGCATCGGCGGAAGCGGGAGCAGCGGTAGAGCTGGAGGTCGCGGCCGGGGCTGACGCGGAGTCCGCAGCAGCCGCCTTCTTGGACTTGCGCTTTGAGGTCGAGCTCGCGGTAGTGCTGTCCGCTGCCGCCGGCGTGGAACCAGCCGCCGCAGTGGAATCCGCAGCCGCCTTCTTAGACTTGCGCTTTGAGGTCGTAGCCGCAGTGTTCGTGTCCGCCGCTGCCCCGGTCGTGCCGCTGGCCGCGGCATCGGCATCCGCCTTGGACTTGCGCTTGGATTTCGTCGCTGGTTTCGTATCCGCAGCGCTGTCTGCCGGCGGAACGCTCTGGTCTCCGGACGCAAGCGGCAGCTTTCTTCGAGCGAGATTTCTTGGCGGGCGTTGCGGAAGTATCGCTGCCCGCGGCGGCCGTCGAGCTATCCGCAGTCGTAGAGTCCGCAGCGGCCTTCTTCTTTTTCTTCTTGGTGGTGGTGCTGGAATCCGTCTGGCCGGGGTCGGTGGTCGATTGCGCGTGGACCGCCAAAGTGGTCACGCCGAAAAACACTGCAATCAATAACGCACAATAAAGACGTAGTTTGAGCTTCATGGTGTTCTCCGTGGCTCTCGCGTATCTCGGCGACTGGTCCGAGGGGACGCCTATCGTTAGCGCTGGGCGGGAATGCGGATTAGCGGCGTAGCGATGGACTCGCGAGGCATTCTTTCTAGAACGCGCGCATGATGGCGAAGAAACCTGGGTAAGTCAAGGAAAAGAGGGCCGAACAGCGTCCCTAGGCGAAGTAATCCCGAGACTTTCTGGTGGTTAGTCGCCGACAGCTACGGGGCGCATGGTGTCCACGGACTCTGCCAGGTTGCGCCGTACGGGACCCAATACAAAGGCTGGAACTTGCCGCTCGGGCACCAGGGATAGATTCGCCGCTTTGCGAGGAAATTCGCCGCGGCGATCGAGCTTCAATCCCGCTTCGCGAAGGAATTCTGCGGAGAAACCCATGTCCTCGGCCCGATCCACTCCCCAGAACCACAGTTTTTCTTCATGGCGCTGCAGGAAGTCCAGGCACTCTTCCAGCTTCTTCATGCCCCGATCAAACGAGGAAGCCAGAAAGAAAACGCTGAGCGTCCAGGCATGACGTGGGTAATTGGCCTGAATGCGGACACAGTACTTGCCGCCCTGGTTGCGTTCCATACTGCAGCGATATTCGTTCCGAACAACTGACGCGCGTGCGCGCATTGGATTCACCAATCCCCTGAGTGCTATTTGCTCGAAAACAAGATAACGATTGCAATTTCTAAGGTCACGCGGTGGCCGGGCAGCAACGCGCGTTCATCGCCTGAACCTGCCGGTCGTCCGCAAGGATTAGGGCCTGTTAGGGATGCAAATAGCCTACTTGTCGGGGTTTGGAAACGCAAGGGTTCCGCGGAATTGCGTTATGTTACTTAAAATAAACGATTTAACTAGCCTAAATCAATACCGGTCTTGATTTTGTCGGGGTACGTTTTGATCTTACCTTCCTTCTTCAAGCGGGCTTCCAAGCCCACTCGGAAAGCGTCAAACGCCACCGCGCGCTTGCTCTGCACCACGGCCTCGCTCAATTCTTTCTGTTGTTTTTCGAAATCGGCAGGTCGACCTTGGTTATGTCGGCCAATTGATAGACGACGCGGCTGGTACCGAGCACCATCGGGGCAGAAACGTCGCCCGCTTTCATGTCGAAGGCGGCGCTAAGCTGTTTTCCGCTCCCAACACCGGGAATAGAGCCGGCGCGATTGATGGGATCGCTGGTTTTCGGTTCCAGCCCCAGTGCTTTGGCTGCAGTGTCGAACTTTTCTCCGGCTTTGACGCGCTTGGCCAAGTCGTCTGCCTTTGATTGCGCCATCTGCGCGGCTTTTTCCTTCTGAATGTCGGTAACGACGCGAGCGCGAACCTCTTCTAGGGTGCCTTGGTGAGCAGGCTGAACTTCCTTCACCGAAAGAATCACGTAACCGCGGTCTGTATGGATCGGCAGGCTGATTTCGCCTTGCCGCAAACTGAACATCTTGCTCTTGATTTCATTGGAGTTACCGAGCTCCAGCACCTGATCGTTAACCGAAACCGGTCGCGTTTCAGAGACCGTCAGATGAAATCGTGCGGCCAAATCGTCCAAGGTAACTTTATTTGAGCGGCGAATTTCGGCAGCGATTTTGTCTGAAGTGTCGGTCGCCTGCTTGTCCGCCTCACCCAAAACCAGCGGCGCGCGCAGGGAATCCTTCACTTCCTCGAACGGCTTGGTGTGCGCGGTCTCTTTTTCCAGAACCTTAAGAATATGAAAGCCGTACTGCGTCTTGATCAGGTCCGATGTCTGGTCTTTCTGCAGGCTGAATGCAGCCTTCTCAAACTCCGGAACGGTCTGGCCGCGCACGATAAAGCCAAGATCCCCGCCCTTGTCTTTGCTGCCCGGGTCTTCGGAGTACTTCTTGGCGAGATCGGCGAAATTTCCACCCTTTTTAACCTGTTTGAGTATGTCTTCCGCCTTCAACCGCACCTCTTCCACTTCGGCAGGCGTTTTGCCGACGGTGGTTAGCAGGATGTGCTCGACGTGGACGCGATCAGGCACCTGATACTGCGCGATGTTGGCTTGGTATTCCGCTTTCAATTGGTCGTCTGAGACTTTCGCCGCCTGGCGAAGCTGGTTCACGTCAACCAGCCCGTAACGGATCACGCGACGCTCGGGCAACTGATATGCCGAGCGATTCTTGTCGTATTGAGCTTTGATTTCCGCATCCGTCGGGACGATCTTGGCTTCGAGCTCTTCGGGGCGAATCAGAACGTAGTCCAGCTTGATCTTCTCGTTGCGGTCGCGGAATTCTTGCTGCAATTCAGCCGGGCTGGCGCTGATGCCGTCGGTAACCAGTTTTCGGAATTTCTCTTCGAGCAGACCTTGCCGGATGTATTCCTCAAAAACCGGAACGGTGAGGTTGAAGCGCTGGGAAACTTCCTGCGTGTAGCGATCCATGCCTACGAAGGAATCGCCGTTGAAGGCCGTGGGGAGAAATTGCTTGATGCGATCGGCGCGTTCCTGGTCGGAGACGGTAATGCCCAGCCGGTGACCTTCGTATTCGAGTTCCTTTTGAAACATCAGTTGCTTGAGGATCTGCTGTGCGTACAGCCCTTCCAAAGAAGGCGGCACGGAGCTGCGCTGTTCGATTTGTGCTAGCTGCTGGCGCACTTCCGCCATGGTGACGTTCTGATCGCCAACGCTCGCGACGGTATCGGACGCGGAGGTGTCGCCTCCAGTGCCGGGGCCCTGGGGAATTAAATAGAGCAGCATGCCGCCGCCAAGAATGGCGACGACAACTCCCAGAAGGATGCGTTTACCGGTCTTCGAATCGCTGGCCATTACTGAAGTCTCCTAAGTCTGCGGACAAACTCCATATTATAAGAGATAGAGGGGCTGCGCCCAAATGGAATCGCGGCCGGGAACGTGGCAGGTTGCGCTGGGAGCGTAGCAGAAATGGTGAGGGCGTGCTTTGCGCGAGAAACCCGGTCCTTCGTTCGCGAGTTCCGGCTGGCCCTGTGTTGAGCGTAGACGTACGCTGGTTCCGTGGTTGTGCAGATTGACGCTCAAAGAGCCCAAAGAGAAATGATGGGGCGATATAAAACAATGCTAGTGAGTGGCGCAGTGGCCGTTGCGTGTGGCTCGCTGGCCTTCGCGCTGCCGCGGCCGCAAGTTCCAGGTACGCCTGTCAAACGAGTGCACGAAGCCACGTTCTATCGTGATGTCCTGCCGATTCTTCAGGCGCACTGCCAGGAATGTCATCGGGCGCAGGGCATCGCGCCGATGGCATTCGAAACCTATGAGCAAACTCGCCCGTACGCAGAGGCGATTCATCTGGCGACGCAGACCAAAGCGATGCCGCCATGGTTCGCGGATCCGAGCGTCGGAAAATTTTCGAACGATCCGTCTCTTTCAGATAAGGAAATTGCCACGCTCGCGGATTGGTCTGAGTCTCATGCGCCCGCGGGCGAACAACAGGATGCGCCTGCCGCACGAATATGGGCAGAGAGCTGGACAATTCCCGAGCCGGACACCGTTCTGGCAATGCCGCAGGCAGTGTCGCTGCCAGCCAGCGGAGATATTGACTACACCTACGAAATTGTCCCTACGCATTTCACCGAAGGCCGTTGGGTACAAATGGCGGAGATCCTGCCGTCACAGCGCGCTAACGTGCACCATGCCGTCGTGTATGTCCGCCCGCCAGATTCGCCATGGCTACGGCACGCGCCTGTTGGAACGCCCTTCACCGCAGCATCGCTCACTGATCCGCGAGAGCGCGCCGGCGCCATGTGGACCGACAGCGACATTCTGCTGGTGTACGCGCCCGGAAGCTCTCCGGACAATTGGCCTGCGACGATGGCGAAGTTCATTCCCGCCGGCAGCGACCTGGTGTTTCAGATGCACTATACGTCGAACGGCAAAGCCGTCTCGGATCGCACAAAGGTGGGATTGCGTTTTTCAAAGGAGCCTCCTCCCCAGCGAGTACTGACGCTGCAGCTTACTAACGATCATTTTGTGATTCCTCCGGGCGCGCCGGATTATCGGGTGGAAGCGCGGGGAACTCTGCCGAATGAAGCTACGTTGCTGAGTTTTTTCCCGCATATGCATCTTCGCGGGAAACGCTTCGAATACAACTTAGTCCACCACGGACCGCTCGTTGCGGGCCAAAACATGGCGGCCGCCGAGCCATCCGCCGCGCAGCGTCGAGCCGCTGCTGCGCGTGAATTATCACTTTCATTGGCAGATGAGCTATCGGCTTGCGAAGCCGCTGCACTTGCCGGCCGGAACCGAACTGCAAGCCGTGGCGTGGTTCGATAACTCCCGGAACAATCCACACAATCCAGACCCAGGCTCCGCAGTGCGCTGGGGCGAACAAACCTACGATGAAATGATGGTGGGCTTTTTCGACGTGGCGGTAGACGCCAAGCTGGATAAACGCGCGTTTTTCGCGCGACATTAGAGCCGCGCACCCGCCAACCCCGCCGCTGTGCGACGCGCCCCGAACCGCCGCGAAGAGCCCCAGAACCGCCCGCGACCCTCTGTTCGCAAACGCTATTTGCAGTTTGACTACGCCGCCGTGCGCGGACCGGCGCGCCACCAGCCGCTATGCTAAATTTCACGTTTGACGCCTCTGTGGCGGCAAATACTTGTGAACGTACAAACACCCATCGACCCGAAAGGCTCGCCCGTGCCGCAAAAGCCGCCGCGCGTCGAATTGTATTGGGAGGCAGTCACCTACAAGACGGTGATTGTGTACGTGCTGGTGACGCTGGCGATTGTGGGCGCCGCCGTGGTGCTCCTGCGTCCCGAATGGTATGCCTTCACCGTCAAAAAATTAACTAACTCCGTGAGCAGTACTGATGCGGATGCAACCTCCGTGTCTCAAACACAGGCTTCGTTCGTCAACTTAACGGGAAAAGTGCAGGTCAAGAAAGTTGACTCGGTGCAGTGGGTCGACGCCGACTACAAGACGCTGCTGGATAAGGGCGACCTGGTGCAAACCTCCAGCGACGGCGCGGCACGTATCACCTTTGGCGACGGCACGACGTACACGGTGAAATCCGAAACTCTGGTGACCGTCGAAGAAAACGTGATGAGCAATAACAAGCCGACCAGCGTGGCCGTGCGCATCAGCACCGGTTCGGTGGATCTTTCCACGCCGCACTGGGCGTCGCCTGATTCCAAGGCGGCGGTAAGCATGGAGGACACCACGGCATCACTGAGCCAAAACAGCCGCGCGTCCGTAAAGAACGATCCGAAGAACAACGAACATGAAATTGTACTGGCCAGCGGTGCTGCGGAAGTGCAGCGCGGTCAGGAAAAAGTGGAATTGACGCAGTGGGAAAAAGTGAGCTTCCCGACCGGCGGGCCGCTGCAGAAAGCCAACGTGCTTGCGCCGCCCTCCTTGGTCGAGCCTTTGAATTTGGCGCCGATCATCGCGGAGAATCCAAAACTCCTCCCCGTGCGCTTTGAATGGAAAGCCGTGGAAGACGCCGTGCAATACACCGTGCGCATCAGCACCACCACCATGTTTACCAAGACCGTGAAAGAAGCGCGCGTCAGCGGCACCAGCACGGACATCGTAGGGCTCGACGCCGGCGATTATTTTTGGAACGTCACTGCCAGCAACGCTAAAAAAGACAATAGCGAAACCAGCGAGACCTTCAAATTCACCATCGTGACCCAGGGCAAAGCCCAGGACATGATGTTGCAAATTGACGGCACGCAGATGCATGGACGCGTGGCGGAAATCGTGGGACGCACGGAACCGGGAGCCGCGCTGATCGTCAACGGCCAGCCCGTTCCCAATATTTTGCCGGACGGCACGTTTCGTCATTTCACCGAGGCGCTGGAACCGGGTCCGCACACCATCGTGGTCATTGGGCAGAATCGCCGTGGAGGAACTGCGAAGCAGCAAGTCTCCATTGTGGTTCCGAAATAACGCGGCGGCGAAAAAATTGTTTCCGGAACCGCTGGAAAACGCTGCGAAACACGCGGTATCGGCGGCAAACTTTGCGCTCCGCGAAAAGTGCGCGGATAATGAAGATGCATCCGGCAACGCACGAATTATTTTTTGAATGCTCGCGCAGCAAGTGATCCGCGAAGAAGATTTGTTTTTCGCAAAGGGACGGGGGAATGAACAAGAACGGTTACAGCATGAGGTCGGTGTTCAGTTTGTTTTCGTCCGATCTCGCCATCGATCTGGGGACCGCGAACACACTGGTGTTTGCGCACGGCAAAGGTGTCGTCGTCAACGAGCCGTCGATCGTGGCTATCAACAAGGCAACTGGTGAAGTGGTGGCCGTCGGCCGCGAAGCGAAAGACATGCTGGGACGCACGCCTGGCAACGTGGTGGCCATCAAGCCCATGAAAGACGGCGTCATCGCGGATTTCAAAGTTACCGAAAAAATGCTCACGCACTTTATTCAGAAAGCACACAACCGCCGCGTACTGGTGCATCCGCGTATCGTCATCGGTGTTCCCAGCGAAATCACGCCGGTGGAAAAGCGCGCCGTGCAAGACTCCGCGTATCGCGCACGCGCCAGCGAAGTCTATCTGGTGGAGCAAGCCATGGCTGCTGCCATCGGCGCCGGCCTGCCTATCGACGAGCCCTCCGGAAACATGGTGGTGGATATCGGCGGCGGCACCACGGACATCGCGGTCATTTCCATGAGCGGCATCGTCTATTCGCGTTCCGTGCGCGTGGCCGGAAACGAAATGGACGAAGCGGTGATGCAATATTTGAAACGCAAATATAACTTGCTGGTCGGCGAACGTACCGCTGAACAGATCAAAATGGAAATTGGCTCGGCCTATCCGTTAGAAAAGCCGCTGACCATGGAAGTAAAAGGCCGCAACCTGATCGAAGGCGTGCCGCGCACGGTAACCATCGACGACAGCGAAATTCGCGAGTCCCTAAGCGAATGCGTCGCCACCATTCTGAATGCAGTGCGTGTGGCTTTAGAGCGAACTCCGCCAGAACTTTCCGCCGACATCAGTGATCGCGGAATCGTGCTAACCGGAGGCGGAGCGTTGCTGAAGAATTTGGACAAGCGCATTCGCGAAGAAACCGGCCTGCCGGTATCCATCGCGGATGATCCGCTGGCCTCCGTGGTTCTGGGCACCGGCAAGATGCTCAGCGACTTCAAATTGTTGCGCCAGGTCTGCATCGATTAATTTGTTGAACTGATTGGCAACGAAGTTTAGCCACGCGGCAACCGAATTCCGAAGGCACGAGTTTCGCCGATTCCGGCGCGTTTAGATTTCCGTTGCGTTAGATAAAGATCGGGTCATCTATGGTTGGCGTTCCCTCACGACACAAATCGCTGGTCTTGCTCGCCGTCACCGTGCTGGCGCAAATCCTGCTGCTGGCCGTGCAGATCAGGAGCGATTCGCAGGGACGTTTGATCCGCGTATGGACCGTCGGCGCGATTTCGCCCTTCGAACGCGCTGGCTCCTACGGAATTGGCGGCGTGCGCGGCACCTGGGGGCACTATTTCGCGCTGCAAAATACCTCACGAGAAAACGAACAGCTCCGCCATGAGAACGACCGCTTGAAGCTGGAGAATATCCAACTGCAAAGCCGCGTAGCAGAAGCCACTCGTTTGGAAGCTTTACTGAACTTTCGTCAATCGCATCAACAGGTACCAATGCTGGGCGCGCGCGTAATCGGCTCCAGCGCGGACAGCGCCAGCCGCACCATTTACATCGACCGCGGCGAACACGACGGCGTGAAAAAAAATATGGGAGTGATCACGCCGGACGGTATCGTCGGCAAAGTGATCGAAGCGTTTGCAAGTACTTCGCAGGTTCTGCTGCTCACCGATAAGGACAGCGGCGTCGGCGCCATGATTTCCGAATCCCGCATCCAGAGCCCAGTCGGTGGCACGGGCGAACCTCGACTGGACATGAAATACGTAGCCAACGACGATAAGGTGGACCTCGGCCAACAGGTCGTTACCAGCGGAATGGACCGCATCTTTCCGCGCGACCTTCCCGTCGGAACTATCGCCGACGTGCGCAGCGGCAATCCCTTCAAAATAATTCGCGTGCAGCCGGCCGCAAATCTGGAGCGCCTCGAAGAAGTAATCGTGCTTACCACCCTGCAGCCGCTGGACTTGAAGAAAGACTCTGCCACCGCCGATCCCGCCAAATCGTCCACCGACCAGGCCGCGGCCGCGAAAGCTTTAGGAAGTAAACCGGCCATCGATACCCCCGCCGCGACCAAGCCAAATACCGCGGTGGCCCATCAATGAACGAAACTTACGAACTGCGCGACAGCGCTGAATCGCACATTGAAGTCCACAAGTTCCGCGGCGGAACAATCGTCGGTTCGCTGATCATCATTTTTTTCCTGCAGGCTTTCTTACCCATCTACATTCACAGCCTGGCAATTCTGGATTTGCCGCTGCTGATCACCATCTACTTCGGATTGAGCCGCAGAAATCCGTCCACCGGATTGCTGCTGGGTATGGCCATCGGTTTACTGCAAGACAGCCTAAGTGGACCAACCGTCCCCTTGGGGTTGTATGGCATAGCCAAAACCGTCATCGGCTATCTGGCGTCGTCCATCGGCGCACGCCTGGACACCGAACATCCCGCCGCACGCTTCGCTCTCACGGTTATTTTCTTTGGCGTGCATCAAGCCATCCTGGTGCTGGAGCGTCGCATCCTGCTCGCGCAATCTGAAGTCTGGCTCAACATGCATCTGTTAATTGCCGCGCTGATCAATGCGCTGGTGGGCGTGCTGCTCTTCGCCCTGCTGGATCGTCTGCGCAAACCTTCCTGACACTTCGTCGTCTCGCAGTGTGTAAACTCCAGCCTTACTGTTTCGTTAAAAACTGTTTCAGGTCCGAATATTGGCTGGAAAATTGTCGCGACAATTTCTCCCGCTGCAAACACGCTGCCAAGCGGTCCGGCAGCGGCGGCGCGGACCCGATGGCGCGCTGCACCACTTCCGCAAACTTCGCCGGATGCGCGGTGGAAAGCACCAATCCTTGCGAAGGCTCAGGATGCTCGCGTTTGTACGCTTCCCAACCCAGTATCCCCACCGCGGTATGTGGGTCGGCGATGTAGTTGTAGCGCTCGTGAACCATTCTCATGGCCGCAAGAGTTTCTTCGTCCGTGGCGCTGTGCCCCCAAATTTCCTTTTGCACGTATTCCAGGCGATTGCGGCACAAGTCCAGCAACCGCGGAAAATTATTAGGACTGCCGACGTCCATAGCGTTGGAAATGGTGGCGATCCCAGGCCGCGACTGAAACTCCCCACTGAGCAAATACTTTGGCACGACATCATTCGCATTCGTGGATGCGATGAATCGCGCCACGGGCAAGCCGATACGCTTGGCAAAAATCCCCGCCGTAAGATTTCCGAAGTTTCCGCTGGGCACAGAAACTATCAATGGCACCGAAGCCACCGGCAACTGCCGGTACGCCGCCACGTGATAAAACATTTGTGGAAGCAAGCGTCCGATATTGATGGAATTGGCCGAAGTCAAAAACGCGCGCTTGTTTAACTCCTCGTCCGAAAACGCCTGCTTTACCAGGCGCTGGCAGTCGTCAAAGGAGCCCGCCACTTCCAGCGCCGTAATATTTTCTCCCAGCGTCGTGAACTGCTTTTCCTGCGCTTCGCTGATGCGCTTCGAAGGATACAGAATCACCACGCGAATCCCCGGCACGCCCAAGAATCCATGCGCCACCGCGCTTCCGGTGTCGCCGGAGGTAGCCACCAGCACGGTGAGCTGCTTCTGTTCGTCGCGCACGAAATAGCCCAACAATCGAGCCATAAAGCGCGCGCCAAAATCCTTGAAAGCCAGCGTCGGCCCGTGAAAAAGCTCCAGAACATGCAGTCCCGGAGAAAGCGAAACCAATTTCACGGGGAAATTAATTGACTCGCTAACGATCTGCCACAGCACATCCTCCGGCAATTCCATTCCGGCGAACGGCCGCACCACGCGGAAACAAACCTCGGTGAAAGGCAGCCCGCGAAACTCTTCCAGCTCTTGCGGGGAATGCCTGGCAATCTCCGCGGGCATATACAAGCCGCCGTCCGGCGCCAGTCCGCGAAGCACCGCGCCGCGCAGCGACGTAAGTGGAGCTTTCCCGGAAGTGCTGCGATATCTCATAGGGTGGTTTGCAGCTTGGTCGGCGAATATTTCTACGCGGTCGATACCGAAGTCGACGTGCCTTGCAACTGGCGGCGAATTTCCGCCAAAAATGCGTCGACGTTATATTCCGCGGCTCGCAATTCCGCAACCGGTATCGTGACGTGGGCCAACACTTCATAACTCCTGCGCCGCGCCTCCAGGAGCGCCGGGTAGCATCGCGCCACCGTCTCTCTCGGCTTTTCCCCCGCGCGCGGTTGGAAAGCTCCGCGCCACAGGACCGGCTTCGGATCGCTGAGATATCTCTCGATCAAGAGTTGCCGTTCGGCGGCCGACGCCGCGAAATACACCACCGTCATCTTTCGTCGCAGCCGCAACAGCAGATTATTTCCGGTGTAGATCACGCTCCCGGTGGTATCCACGATTAGCGACTGCTCGGGATTCTCGTCTACAGAGTTCAAAATGTCATCGAGCGCGCCGATTTCTTCCGCCAAATATTGCGTCTCGCGTTCTGCATAGGTGTCGCTGTCCGGCCAGCCCATCCACGCCGCTAAATCATTGATCCCGGCGCGGCTTCCTTCCGGCAAATGTTCCGCCAGCCTTCGGGCGATCAAATCGTCGCAGGAAATAATGCGGTGTCCCGCGGCCGCCAGCCGCCGGGACCAGAAAGTCTTACCCGCGCCGGACATTCCGACCAGCGCCAGATGCGTCAGTGGTGATGAACCGTTTTTCATAATTTGCGAACAGTTTTCTACGATAGCCTGTCCGTGAAGCACAGGGCAAGCCGCCATCCAAATTCGTTTCGTGCGCCACACATCTCTCGAAATTCCTGCTATCGGGTCCGGCAGCCCACAAAGTGTGCAAAGAGTACTGGCCCACACGCACATGGTGACCACTTGGAACCTGTCCGTGCGACCGACTTGCGACGCATCTAACCAGGTGTTAGTTTTTACAAGGATCTGGCGTCGCATCATCAACGTCTGTCCTGTGGCGTTGTTCGGGGCTTTCGGCGGAAATTTCCCAGCAGTCTCAAACTTTTTCGCGAACGGTTCGCAACGCATGCCGCGGCAGCGCGGCGGCTGCTTGATTTTTTTGCGTGAGCATCTCGGGATGTTCGGAGCGGTCCCGCCCGGCCCTGAGTTCCGTCTCACCAAAGCGCAAGCGATACAGGCATTTTGCGCGCGGAGTTTTCGTGTCCATCTGGTTTCGCAACGATAAAAGATTGCCGCAAGCGCGGCTGGCGATTGTCTCCTACGTCATCGTGGGAATGATCGGCGTGCTGCTGTTGGGCTTTTGGAAGCTGCAGGTAATCGACTCCGATCGCTACGGCGTAATGGCCGAGCGCAATCGGGTGCGTTCGATTCCCATCATCGCCCCTCGCGGGCGCATGTTGGATCGCGATGGACGCGTGCTGGTGGACAATTACCCCAGCTTCAGCGTCCTGCTGCTGCGCGATGATCCCGCCGTCGTTGAGAAGAATCTTCCGGCCATCGCGGATGGCCTCGGAATCCCCATCGACGACCTACACGAACAGCTGAACGCGACCAAGGCCCTCCCGAAATTTCAGCCCATCGTCATCAAGCCGGAAGCCACTAAGGCCGACGTGGCCTTTATCGAATCGCATCGCGCCGACATTCCACTTCTGGAAATGTTAATGGTGCACCGCCGGCGATATTTGCCGGACGGCTTCATGGGTCACGCCAGTGGCTACGTAGGGGAAGTCAGCGAAGCGCAAATTGAAGCCAGCGACGGCAAATTTCGTCCCGGCGACCTTGCGGGAAAAAGCGGCCTTGAGCGCCAGTACAACGATCTACTGGTCGGCACCGACGGTATGCGGCGCGTGATCGTAAATAGCGTTGGCAAGGAAGTAGGACGGCTCTCCACGCAGGAAGCCATTCCCGGCAAACAAATCACGCTGACGATCGACTACGATTTGCAAAAAATCGCTGAAGAATCTCTCGGCCAGCGCCCCGGCGCCGTTGTGGCCCTCGATCCACGCACTGGCGAAGTTCTGGCCATGGTCAGCCGTCCAACTCCCGACCCCAACGATTTCGCCGTGCAAATTTCCAAGGAAGAGTGGCGCAAACTGAACGAAGATCCCCTGCGGCCGCTGTTGAATCGCGCGATTCAAGCGCAACTGGCCCCCGGGTCGGTATTCAAAATCGTCACTGCGGCGGCCATGCTAGAGGATAAAGTTCCACCAGAGAGCTTTACGACCTTCTGTCCCGGCTTCGCAACCTTCTATGGCCGTCAGTTCAAGTGTTATATCTACTCGGCGAAGAGCGGGCCCCGCTCCCATGGCGTAACGAACCTCCACGAAGCGATACTCAAATCCTGCGACATCTTTTTCTATAACGTGGGCATGAGGCTGGGCATCGATCGCCTCGCCTACTACGCCACCAAGTTTGGCTTGGGCAAAAGGACTGGCATCGACTTGCCCTCCGAAGAACCCGGTCTGATGCCCTCCTCGGAATGGGCCGAGCGCGTCCAACACCGCAAGTGGTACGCCGGCGAAACCATTTCCGTGGCCATCGGTCAGGGCGCCGTCACCGCTACCCCGCTGCAACTGGCCCGAATGATTGGCGGCATTGCTAGCGGCGGCGTTTTCAAACAGCCGCACCTGCTTAAAGACGCGCAAAACGTGGCAGAAGAGCGCGTATCCATCTCCGAACCCACGGTGGAAAAGCTCACCGACGCGATGTATGGGGTGGTTAACGAGCCGGGTGGCACCGGTGGGAGCCTGAAGCTAACGGGTGTCGAGTTGAGCGGCAAATCCGGCACCGCCCAGGTCATTGGCTACGCCACGCGTGACCGCCTCGGCAAACAGGCAAAATTTGAAGACAATGCCTGGTTCGTGGGCTACGCGCCGAAACGCAATCCGGAAATTGTCGTGGCCGTCCTGGTCCAGGAAAGCGGCCAGCATGGGGGCACCGCGTCCGGCCCGGTGGTGCGCGATATCATCAAGACTTATTACGACAAGAAAAATAAGAAGGACCAAGGTCAATACACTGTCGAATTGGAGCACCACGACCTCGATGGCGAAGCCGCGCCTGCGGCCGCAAATTCCGTCACTGCGGCAGTCGTTCCGCAGGCAGTAGCTCCGCAAGTAGCATTGAAGCGCAAGAGCTCCGCCACGACGCAGGGGGCCGTGCGCGCCACGGCGCCTGTTGTGTCGGTGGCAAGTGCGGCAAAAGCAGTGGCACAACATTGATTCTGGCGAGCATCTAGCGCCAAATTTTTCGGTAATGAAGTGAGTTGCACCGTGCAGGACGGGAACACAGCATGAAGGACGCACCAGGAACAAAAGATTACGATTGGTGGCTGATAGCCATCCTGGCCGCCATCTGCACCCTTGGCGTGATCGAGATTTACTCGGCCACCCATGGCAGTGCGCTGGCCGGCATGCATATGCGGCAGATCCGCTGGCTGATCGTCGGCGTAATCCTGATGTTCGCGCTCTCGCGGCTGGACTACCACTTAATCCTCGATCAGGCCTTCATCCTGTATCTGATCGGGGTCGTAGCCCTGATTGCTGTCTTAGCCTTCGGCCACACGCGTTTCGGAGCCAAGCGCTGGCTACCGGTTCTGGGCGAATTCCTGCAAGTTTCCGAGCTCGTCAAATTAATTATCATTATCGCCTTAGCTCGTTTTTTCGCGGAAGTCCAGTCCGACGAACTTTCCCTCCGTGACTTAATTAAAGCCAGTCTGCTGGTCGGTTTCCCATTGGTCTTGATCCTCAAACAGCCGGATTTGGGCACGGCCCTGGTGCTCATGCCCCTCCTGGTCATCGGTGCCTTTCTGGCCGGATTGCAGTGGCATCACGCTGCCATTATTTCCCTAGTAGGTGTACTCTTAGTAGGAAGTGTATTTTACCCGCCCGTCAGTAAGCATATTTTGAAGCCATATCAACGGGAGCGGATCACTTCCTTCTTGCATCCGGAAGATGATGCCAAGGGCTCCGGCTATCAATTGCTGCAATCGAAGATTGCCGTCGGCTCCGGCGGCTTCTGGGGCAAAGGTTTTGGAAATGGCAGTCAGAATCAACTGGGCTACATCCCCGTCCGATATTCAGACTTCATCATGTCGGCGTGGGCGGAAGAACAGGGATTCAAAGGCGTCCTCCTAGCCTTGGGACTGTATATGGCGCTTTTGCTTCGCTTGGTGCAGAATGCTCAACGCGCGAAAGATCGCGCGGGAATGTTTCTGGTCATGGGCGTAGCAGCCGCGCTCGGTTTCCATGTTTTAGTAAACGTGGCAATGGTCATCGGCGCTATGCCGGTTACCGGTATCCCGTTACCCTTAATGAGTTACGGTGGTTCCGCCACGCTGTTTGTTTTCCTGGCGATTGGCCTGGTTATGAATGTTCGGCTCCGCCGCTTCGTGAACTGAGCCGGCCGCCAGTCCGCGTGACGCGCCCCAGCTGTTTTTCGGGGCCGCACCGGCAAAAGAGTTAAGTCGACTGCTCGTCAGTCGCAGGTAAGAAAGATTTCAACAAGCAGGACAGCATCGTCCGCCGTTTGCCCGGCAACGTCCCGGCAACGCACCAGCCTCGATAGCCTGAGGAGCAAGCTTCCCTCCAGCTTCGACCGCCGAGCCATCGCCCTAGAGGTGTGCTCTGCGCGTGTTTCGCTCTCACCGAGTCAAACCTATCTGGTACGGACCCTCGACGGGCTTTCGCTCGCGGCGATGCGTGCAGGAGCCGGCTCTGCCGGCGCCGCACAGCAAGGCGGTCGCTTAGCGCCCGCTCAAAAAGACGGCCCCGGCGCTGCCGGGCCCGCATATAAGGAGTTTTTTTCATGTCAAAAGAATTGGTTATTTCCGCGGCCTCCCATGAACGGCGGGTCGCGATTATGGAAGAAGGCCAGCTAGTCGAGATTTACATCGAGCGCGAAAAAGAATTCGCCCTCGTCGGCAGCATCTACAAAGGTAAAGTCACTCGCGTCCTTCCTGGAATGCAATCGGCCTTCGTCGAAATTGGTCTCGATGGCGACGCCTTTCTCTACGTCAGCGACGTCTTCGAAAATCTCGAGGATTACGATCACGGGCATTCGCACGACGCTCCGGTCACAGCGCCGGCGATAGTTGGTGGCGCAGCTTCCACCATTGAGCTACTCCCCGGCGAAACACTGCACGGCGCTCATGCCGAGGGCGAAGAAATTGCTCTCGCTCCGCACGAAGCCGAACACTTTCAAGATTTGGCGCTCTCCGAGCCTCTGCACCCCATCGCGCATCTTTCCGGCGGTGAAGGCGCACTGTCTGGCGAGGAACACGCCGAACCAGAGCCCGGCAACGTAGCGCCACTCGATTCGCTCCCCGGTGAACATCTCGATAGCCTTCACAGCGAAAGCCTCGATCCCGCTGACGAAAAGCAGCCCGAGTCTAACGCTTCCGCTCCGCAGAATTTTTCGCCGCACTACAACCCCACGCAGAACTATCCATCCAGTGGCGGCCGCGATCGCGGCGGTCAGAATTTCGGCCGCGGCAATGACCGCGGCGGCCGTGGCGGGCAGAACGCCGGCGGCTCCGATCGCGGTGGTGACCGGGGTGGGGATAGAGGAGGCGACCGTGGTGGTGATCGCGGACGCGGTGGACGTTGGGGCCGGCGCGGTGGTCGTCGCCGCGGCGGCAGCGGTGGCGGTCCGGACAACGGTCCGCGCAACGCTCCTCCGCAGCAGAACGCTGGCCCAGGACGCAACCTTCCCCCGTCCAAATACGCTTCGCCTTCCGGCGAATCACGCGGCCATGACCGGGGTGGTGATCGCGGTAACGACCGCGGCTTCGAGCCCGGCAATTTTGAGCCGCGCAGCCGCGATAATCGCGGCGATCAGAATCGCGGCGACCGTGGCGGAGATCGTGGCGGCTACCGTGGCGGCTCCTCTCGCGGCTTCGAACCACGCGGTGGTGAGCCACGCCGCGAAAGCACCCGGCAGAGTTCGCCTTCCGCTCCGTACGATCCAGCCGAGGAACCGATTGTGCTGCCCGGCGAATCTCTCGCCAAATATCGCGGCAAGCCCGCGGCTTCTTCAGTTCCTGTGCAACACGTCGAGCCGGAAATTCACGACGAACCGCAGCCAGAAGTCGAAGATCTTCTGCCCAACCGCGCGATGAACGTCGCGCCAACCGGCATCTCGCCCGAAAAGACCGGCGCGCCTGTGGGAGGTCCTCGGCGCTTTTCTGGCGGACTCCCGCGTTGGCTGCTCGCCGAAGAAGGCGTAACCGATGGCGGCGCCACTTCGGAAGAAGAAACCATTGCTGCCTCGGACCAGTCTGACGAAGCCGGCACAGAAAAAACTCCGCTGGTGCTACCAGCTTCCCGCCAGTCCGAAGAATCTGAACCTCCCGTGCGCGGCGAAGTCGATCTCAACGAGGACCAGGTCGCCTCGCTCGCCTCTGAATTTGTCGAAGCCAAAAATCAGGAAACCTTTGCCGTGGCGGAAACCGCAGCCGGGGGCGAAGCCCTCGAAGAGGACGACGAGGAAGAAGACGACGAACAGGACGAGCCACAGCACTCGCACGATCACGAAGAAGATTCCGAGGAAGACGACGAAGAAGAAGAGCTTCAAGTTCAGCAAGAGGCGGTTGAAAGCCTCAGCGCCTCCGAGCAATCGGAAGCCGATGCCGAGGCTGCTCATGAAGAGGCGCATGCGGATGCCGAGCACGAAGCCGCTCAGCAAGCCGAAGCTGCCGGCGAATCCGGTGACCTTCCCGTCTCCGAACTTGGCGCAGTCGTCGAAGAGGAAGTGATCTTGCTCCCCGGCGAAACCCGCGCACCGCGCGCTCCCGGTGCCCCACGCGAAGATTTCCCGCGCGAGTCCGCTCGCGTCGGCGGCGGCAATCCGCGCTCTCGATTCCAGCGCCCCTTCCGCAGCGGAAGCGGCGGCAGAGACCGCGGCCCTCGTCGCGACGGTGGACGCCACGACAACCGTGGCCCCCGTCACGATAATCGCGGCCACGACAATCGCGGCGGCGAAAATCGCAGCGCCGATTCGCGTGGCAACCGTCCTTCCGAATCCCGCACCTTCGAAAATCGCGGCAGCGGCGAAGGCCGTCCGCGCTTCGATCGCGGACGTTCCGGCGGAGGCGGTCAGCGTTTCGAACGCCGTCCCGGTGGCGGTCATCATCGCGGACACGGCCATTCCGGCCCGTCGCGTCGCCCGCAATTAATTTCTGAAATGCTGAAAGCCGGCCAGGAAGTGGTCGTGCAAATCGCCAAGGAACCTCTCGGCAAAAAGGGCGCGCGCATCACCAGCCACGTCGCTCTGCCGGGCCGCTTCCTGGTCTACATGCCCACCATCGACCACATCGGCGTTTCCCGCAAAATTGAAAGCGCGGAAAATCGCTCGCGCCTCCGCCGTCTCGTTGGTGAAGCGCGCGGCTCGTATCCCGGCGGCTTCATCGTACGCACCGCGGCAGGCGGCGCCACCGACGAAGAAATCCGCACCGACATCGACTTCCTCGGCAAGACCTGGAACGAAATCAAGCAGAAGAGCGAAGAGCGCAAAGCTCCCGCCCTCCTCCATCGCGATCTAAATCTCGTCGAACGCATTCTGCGCGATTACGTCAGCGATGATTTCACCGCCATCTGGATCGACAACGAAGAGGAATACGGCAAAGTCGTCGAATTCGTCAGCCGCTTCCAGCCCAAGCTCGTCAACCGCGTGAAGCTCTACACCAAGGAACAGCCGATTTTTGAAGAGTTCGGCATCCAGCACGAGCTCGATAAAGCGCTGCGTGCCAAGGTGTGGC
The DNA here is from genome assembly GCA_963786485.1 of uncultured Acidobacteriota bacterium. Taxonomy (GTDB): domain Bacteria; phylum Acidobacteriota; class Terriglobia; order Acidiferrales; family UBA7541; genus Acidiferrum. Next base: position 169,799 of record CAWAZN010000007.1, on the reverse strand, counting down.
TCAAGTCCGGCGGCTACATCGTCATCAACCACACCGAAGCCCTGGTGGCCATTGACGTCAACACCGGTAAATTCGTCGGCAAAGGCTCCATCCGCCTCGAAGACACCATCGTCAAGACCAACCTCGAAGCCGTCAAAGAAATCGTCCGCCAGATTCGCCTCCGCGATCTCGGCGGCATCATCGTCGTCGACTTCATCGACATGGAAGAGCGCCGCAACCGCGAAAAAGTTCTCTCCGCGTTGCAAAACGCCCTCGAAGAAGACAAAGCTCCATCAAAAGCTCTGTCCTTCAACGAGTTCGGCTTGGTCTGCATCACCCGCAAACGCACCAAGCAAGCTCTCGAACGCGTCCTCTGCCAACCGTGCCCGTACTGCACCGGCAGCGGCATGGTGAAGTCCATCCCCACGCTCTGCTACGAAATCCAGGCAGAGGCCCGCAAGATGGCCGCCGTAGACCGCGAAAGCCCGAACCTGACTTTGCGCGTAAACCCCGAAATCGCCAAAGCCCTCAAAACCCGCGAGTCCATGCTCATGGACGAACTAGAGCAAACCTCGCACAAACACGTCATCATCCAGTCCGACGCCACCCTTCACTGGGAGCAATACGACATCTACTAATCGCTCTTAACGGCGGTTGTGGCGGCGGGTCTTCAGACCCGTGAATTTTTTAACCACACCAAACACCAAGGCCCGAGAGCACCAAGCTCCCGGGCCTTTGGTTTTTTTGACAAGAGAGCTTTGTCTGGGCAGAAATCTCAGTACCCCGTTCGTCGGACTACCGGTGAAGTTCGCACTGGGACCATGCACGGGTTGCCGCAATGCGGCTCTACTCGGCGATTATCCGATCAGCCCACTCAACTAGAGAAACAAAGGTGGCTGGGTTACCGAACTTCGCGTTCCAGGTTACGAGATCATTTTCCGAAACCCCACGGGCTCGGCTGCAAGCTCCTCAAGAAAACACCGGAATGTGTTTGGCGACGATTTTCTCGCGCAATTCACTGAGCGGTGGCCAACCAATCGGAAGCACTGCATCGGACGTCGCCTTGCGCATCAGATACGTGGCGTCAGCAGTTAGGAATATCTGAACTTCGTGGCCCGCGTCCGACAACGCGAGCGCATGTGCGAACACAAATGAGGCTCGGGTCGGGTCGTCGGTTCCCCAGGAACTCCTCATCATAATCTTCAGAACTTTTTTCGATTCCTGGGCCTTCGCCCCCAATGCTAGAAAAGGAAGACCGATCAACTGTGACAAAAATGTGCGCCTGGCCAAGGTTATCTTCTCCGCCGTGCTCCATCCGAACGGAGCACACGGAGGAAGCTATATTGACGTATTAGTTCTGTCAATTGATAAGTTCCCACGCCGCGGTTCCTCTCACTTCCCCCTGCGTCGCGATCCGCTGTTCACGCTCGCCAATCCGTCGCCCGCGCCACTCCTCTTCCACAATTTCTCCCAATTCCAAACTCCATAATTCACCGCATCCGGCAATTTATATCCCATCTGCCGCGCCAACATACAAACCTGCCCGCGATGATGCGCCTCATGAGCAATCATGTAACACAGCATCTCCGGGCCAACCGGCCAAGGCCGCGCCCATCCATCGCGAACAAATTTCGTAATGTGTCCGCCATCTCCGCCAAGCGCCTCCGCCAACATCTCCGCGCACCGCGCCGCACTCTCCGCCAACCCGTCCCTGGCCTGTCGCACTGTGCACCGCGCCCGATCCAGCTGACGCGGCACTTTCAAGTGCGGCGCCGTAAGCCGCACCCACTTGCACCGCACGTTGTGCACATGCGTAAAAATCGCCACAATGCTGCGGCCCCCACCCGCAGGTTTCGCCCGCCAAGCCCTCGCCTCCAACCCCTCAATAACCATCTGATTCATCCGCTCATTCACCAAAAATATCTCAGCCGCAGCCGCCCCAAATCCAAGCCGCGCGCCGCTCTCACCACCCACTGGCTTACGCCCACCATTCTTGCTCACAATCGCCACCCAACCCTCCGTGTCCTCTGCGCCTCTCTGTGCCCTCTGCGTTAAGCTTTTTCCTTTTTGTTTTCTGCCTAACCAAAAAACGAAAAGCCCGCCAGAAAACAAAGCGGGCTATTCCATTTCAAATCGCGCGGCGAACCCGTCCCGCCAAAACTAACTGATATCCACCTCCAACCCCCCAACCCATCCCGCCACCAGGTTATAAACCAGCGCCATCACCGCCGCGATAATCCCGCCAGAAATTCCATAAAAGATCGGCGCAATAAAAATCGCCCCAATCCCCATCCCGAATCCAAGCCCAATATGCGATCCGCTCGCTCCCGGAATCGCCGACCCGAGCGACCCCACCGTGCTCGAAATCGCCGCCACAATCACTCCCACCACCAACCCAATCACCGCATAAATCACCAACCCCACCTTAAACGCCGACCCCGGTCCAATCCTTCGCACCACCATAAATTTCCCCCCTCACAAAATTTTCGCCGCGTGCGCGCATCCTAGCATCCCCGCCAAAGCCCGCCAAGCAATTTAAGCAAGCTCGACAACTCAAATTCACCAGCCAAGTCTCCGCGCCCTCTGTGCTCTCTTCTTTCTCTGCGTTAAGGGTTTTGGTACCGATTCACTAATCCCGCGAAACAGCCCGCCGACTCTCGCCAAGCTCTGGCCGGCCAGGATCGTCGGCACGTGCAGCGACCCTCAATAGCTCGCTGTGGTATTTCTTGCTGGCCTCACGATTTCCGCTAAGCTCCGCAGCGTGCGCCGCGCCATACAGCGCGCGAAAGCGCCGCGGCTCTTTTTTCAGCGTCAATTCGAACTGCTCGAAAGCCTGTGTCGGCTGATTCATTTGCAGCAACATTTCGCCAAGCAACTCGCGAGCCGGTGCTAAGGGCCCTGGCGTGATCGCGCTCTTTTCCGTGGCGTCTTCCATCTCCACCGCCAATTTCATCTGCCGCAAGGCCTCTTCGTTTTTTCCTTGCGCCCAGGCACTCCACGCGTTGATCGCCATTTCCTGAATTTCTACTTGGCGCGCCCAATAGTTCTCCCCTCCTTTGAACCAGGCGCTCGTGAATCTGGTGCAGCGCCGCGGCGGACTCGATCGCACCCGGCGCCAGACCCAGTCTAGCCGCCCCCAATCCGCGCGCAAACCACGTCATGGCCTCAGTGTATGGAGAAGGCGTCTCGTGCACGGCCAGCTGCGCAGCCTGCTTCCAGTCTTGCCGCTCCAGCGCGTAGCGCGCGGGAATAGCAGCCAGCGCAAAATATCCTGTCGCTGGGCCGCCCGCGCCGCTCATCACCGCCTTCGGATCGAAACGCGCAGAAATTTCTGGCAAGGAGTCGGCGATTCGCCGTGCTGCCCGGTCCTGACCCGTCTGCAAATACGCGTACACCTCGTAATCGCTGCAGTGCAACTCTTCCGCCGTCTGACCATCATGGCGAGCCGCCGAGGCCGCCGCAATATTCGCGTCAATGGATTCTTGCCAGAAGCCTGTACGCGTAAATGTGTGCGAGGGCATATGCAGCGCATGCGGAGCATCCGGCGCAATTGCCGAATAACGCCGGGCCGCTACCAGGGCGCGGGCAGCCAGCGCGGGCACGTCATAGGCATGAATGATGTAATGCGCCAAACCAGGATGATCTGGTTCCACCGCAAACAATTTTTCCAGAATCGCGCCGGCCTGCAGCCGGCTGGCGTAGGTCTTGTCGGACGGATCTTCCGAAGCCGCCAGCGCCAGCGCGTAAAAAATTTGCGCTTCGTGGTCGTCGGGATATTTCACCGCCACATCGTGCATGGCGTCGCGATAGGCCAGCAACCGGGCGCGTTGCGCAGTATTTTCAAAATCGGCATACAGTTTGCCGACCGCCGCGATATAAGCCTGTTCGCGTTCGCTCTTCGCGCTCAAAGCCTTGCCACGGTCGGCGCTTTCCCGCCCCATTTGCAACTGTGCTCTGTCTTTCAGATTCGCCGCAAACGGATTACTCCAACTGCTAAGCGCGATTCCCCAGTAGGCCATCCCGCAAGACGGGTCGTCCGTCAGGACCACGTTGAATCCAGCGACAGCTCGGGAGAACTGGAAAGAGTGCAGCAGAGCTACCGTTCGGTTGAATTCCTGCTGCGCCGCTTCGTTGCACGAAGTCGCAAAGCGCACTGTCCCCAACGTCTCGCCATCCCGCAGCGCAAACCCATGCGCAGCAATCCCCAACGCCTGCAGAAGCAACACCACAGCGAGTCTTAGTGTGAACACTCGGCTCCCCGCGCCCATTCATGGCAACATACCTGAACGCGACTCATTGTCACAACCGAAACTCTCCGCGCCCTCTGTGCTCTCTGCTTTCTCTGCGTTAAGCTTTTCCGTTTTGGAGTGCGGTTTACCCTGAGCGGTTCGCGCGAAGGGCGGCTTGACGCCGCTTTTCCCGCAGCCATCCTCATCGCCACTTTTTACCCCATGCTACAATTTCCTCATGCCCGCTCGCCTACTTGATGGCATCAAAATTCGCGACGAAATCTTCGCGGACATCCGCGCCCAATACATCGGCATGCACATCCACGAGCACATCCGCCCCGGCCTCGCCGCCGTCCTGGTCGGAAACGATCCTGCCTCTCAACTCTACGTAAAAAGCAAAATCGAAGCCTGCCATCATCTCGGCCTCAACAGTTGGCTGCACACCCCCGCTCCCAACGTCACCACCGACGAAATGCTGCAACTCGTCGCCGACCTCAACAACGACTACCGCGTCGACGGCATTCTAATCCAGCTCCCCCTCCCCAAACAGGTCGACGCCAAGCGCGTCCTCGAAGCCGTCGATCCCGCCAAAGATGTCGACGGCTTTCATCCGATCAACCTGGGCAAGCTCGTAACCAACCGCCCGGGCCTGGTCGCTTGCACTCCCGCAGGCTGCATGGAAATTCTTCGCCGCAACGACATAAAAATCGAAGGCGCCAACGCCGTAGTCCTTGGCCGCAGCGACATCGTCGGCAAGCCTATGTCGCTTCTGCTTCTGCATGCCAACGCCACCGTCACCATGTGTCATTCCAAAACGCAAAACCTGCCGGACGTCGTCCGCCGCGCCGACATCGTCGTAGCCGCCATGGGCAAAGCCGGCTACGTCGCCGCCGACTGGATCAAGCCCGGCGCCGCGGTAATCGACGTCGGCACTAATCGCGTCACGGACGCCGCCGAAGCCGAAAGCCTCCTCAAAAATTTCCCGCAGCGTCTTGAAAAATTCAAAGCCAAAGGCTCCGCCTTGATCGGCGACGTTCACCCCGACGCCATCAATATCGCTGGCGCTCTCACTCCCGTTCCCGGTGGCGTCGGTCCCATGACCATCACCATGCTGATGAGCAACACCGTCAAAGCCGCCCATCTGCGCCGCGGCACTTCTCAGCCCGGATCCTCCGTCTCCGAATCTCCCAGCGCCTCCTCAGCCGCCGGTGCAAGCTCCACGACAGGCGCGAGATAATTTCAGCGTGCTGAAACTTGGCCTCACCGGCGGAATCGCCAGCGGCAAAAGCTTCGTCGCGTCCATGCTGCGCGCGCAGGGCTTCACGGTACTCGACGCCGACGCCCTCGCTCATCAACTCATCGAACCCGGGCAGCCCGCCTACCGAGAAGTTGTCGCCGAATTTGGCCACGAAATCGCCCCAGACGGCAAACGCATCGACCGCTCCAAACTAGCCGCGATTGTCTTCGCCGATCCCGCAAAACTCGCTCGCCTGAACGCCATCGTTCACCCACGCGTGCACGCCGCCATGCTCCAGAAATTCGCCGAGTGGCAACGTACCGGCGACCGAGACATTGTCTTCGTCGAAGCCGCCCTCCTCGTCGAAGCCGGCTTCGAAAAACAGCTCGACGGCATGGTCATCACCTGGTGCACTCCCGAGCAACAACTCCAGCGCCTTCTCGCCCGTGGCTACTCGCGAACCGACGCACAGCGCCGCATCGCCTCCCAACTCCCCGCCGCCGAAAAACTCCAGCACGCCACCTACAAAATCGACTGCTCCCTCACCCTAGAAGACACCCGTCGCCAAGTCACCTCCCTGATCGAAACCCTCCGCCACCCCAAGTAACTCTTCCCGATCTGCCCGTTTAGACCTCGCCACTCGCCACTAACCACTCGCCACTTCCTCAAGACGAAGTCCCAAATCGGACCTAACCGAGCCTCAACTCCTTCGCCCGGCGAACTCTAGCAAAGGTTTTTGCCTCAGGAGGGTCCGAGTTTAGGGGGCCGTGCTCCAGGAGACCCTTAATTCAGGAGGGCCTTAGTTCAGGAGGGCCCGACTTCAGTCGGGCCGTTCGCTCCACACTACACAACCGGCTTTAGCCGCTGAAGCAATCCGCAGCCTCCCACATCGCCGCCACCGTAGCATTCGACCTTTTCAGCTCAAGTCCGATAACCGTCCACCGGTACCTACAAAGGACTTGACAAAATGATCTATAATGCGGTACCCTAGGTCTGGTTAGAACTGCGTCCTTATCGCGACAACCGCCCCGCATTCCACACTTTTCTAGTTATTAATTCGTAAACTCAGAACCATTCTAACCCCTGCAGAATGAACACTTCCCTAACTGCGGAATCTAAACGACTTAAAGTCCTTTGCAATGAACACTTACAAAAAAAGGGGAGGGGGGTCACATCTCGGGTCGCTTCAGTTTCGCGCTGTCAGGTAGCTAAGCTAGACTTGGTCCACCATGACCGTAATCGATGACGTCCTAGTCGCCAACGAAGTCTATTCGCGCACTCACGAGCTCCGGGCGCTGACTCCCCGCCCCGCTCGCAAGCTGGCCATCCTCACCTGCATGGACACGCGCCTCTCCATCCGCACTCTCGGACTGAAGACCGGCGACGCCCACATCATTCGCAACGCCGGCGGCATCGTTACGGAAGACAGCTTGCGCTCCCTGGTGATCTCCCACCACTTGCTGGGCACCGAGGAATTTATGGTCATCAATCACACCGATTGCGGACTCATGCACACCAGCGAGCAAGACCTGCGCACCCGCATCCAAAACCGCACCGGCACCGCCGCCATCTCCCCGGCATTCTTCTTCGCCTTCCAAAACATCGACGAAAATGTCCGCCACCAGCTGCAAAAACTAAACACCCACCCCTGGGTCCCAAAATCCGTGATCATCCGCGGCTTCGTCTACGACGTAGCCACCGGCAAGCTACGCGAAATCAAACTCTGATGCCCAATTTGCAGGGTGCCGAACCCACTGGTTCTGTGGGTGCGGTTCTTGACGTTTTAAACCAAGCCGCCGAAGGTCAGCCAAGGCTCGCTACCCAGAAATGACCTACCGCGTCCTTTTCCTTATACTAGGGTTAGAGAAAATGGAAAGAGAGACTCCTCGATGGCTCCGGTTAACGCCTCCGTCCGCGCGCGCCTGATTCTGGCGGCGCTGGTGATTTTGTTCGGCGCCTATTGGGTCGGCGCGCGATTCGGTCCGCACCAACCCATCAATGTAGGCGCCGTTCCGCCCGGACAGACCGACAATGCCGCCGCCGTTCCGCCCGTCGATCGCGCCACGCAAGCCAAACGCGATGGCATCCTCACTGACGATGAATCCATCAACGTCCGCGTGTACCGCCAGGCCTCGCCTGCCGTAGCCAACATCCTCACCAAAGCCACGCAATATGATTTCTTCATGGATGCCGTCCCCGTCGAAGGCGCCGGCTCTGGATTCGTCATCGATCCACGCGGCTACATCCTCACCAATTTCCATGTGATTCAAGAAGCGCAGAGCATTGAAGTGGTTCTCGGTGACCAGTCGCGCTACCCGGCGAAAGTGGTCGGAGCGGATCAACGCAACGACGTGGCTCTTGGTGAAAATCGAACCCAAGGGCAAACCGCTGGCGTTTTTGCAATTAGGGGATTCCTCCGGTCTGCAGGTGGGTCAAAAGGTCTTGGCCATCGGTAACCCATTTGGCTTTCAGTCCACGCTGACCACCGGCGTGGTCAGCGCGCTCGGCCGCACGGTGCAAACCAGCCAAACCACCTTTATCGACGAAGCCATTCAGACCGACGCCGCCATCAATCGCGGAAATTCCGGCGGACCACTCATCAATTCACACGGCGAAGTGATCGGAATTAATTCCGCGATCTACACACCCAGTGGCACCACCGCCGGCATCGGCTTTGCCATTCCCATCAACACCGCAAAAAATATTGCGCACGATTTGATGACCGATGGACGCGTGCACACGGCGTTCCTGGGCGTGGAAACGCTGCCTGTCGGCGGATACTTGGCCGGTGCGCTCGATCTACCGGTGCAGGAAGGCTTGCTGGTGGAAACCGTCACCGCCAACGGCCCGGCGGCCAAGGGTGGCATTCGCGGCGGAGATCGCACCGCCAATGCCGGCATGCGCCGCATTTACATCGGCGGAGACATCATCGTGGCCATCGACGGTCAGAAGGTCGCCAATCAGTTCGACGTAAACATTTTGCTGAATCACAAACGTCCCGGCGACAAAGTCACCGTAGCCGTCTATCGCGGCGGAAAAAAGATCGACCTACCCATCACATTGTCCGAGCGCCCCGGCAGCTCGTAGTTGTAGCGGCCGCCTTCTGAGGCGGACGGTTTTCCCATGGCGGCTGAGCTTCCTCCATGTGCAGCACACATGCGAGCACTCGATTCTGTGGTTTCTTTCGATTTTAACACCGCCAAAAGCGTCCGCCTCAGAAGGCGGCCGCTACAAAGAAAACTCGCGCGGTGTTTGTGCTCGTTCCTTCCGTCAGGGAAAACCAGCTTTCCGCAATATCTCTGACGCGTTCTAATTCGCGTTGCATTTCTTTTTGTTTGGCTTCCATTCCATCGGCGTCCGCGTCTTGCGGCACGTAAATCGGCGGCGCGAACAGCATCACGGTGCGGGCAAAAGGCGCCGGCAACAAGAAGTGGTCCCACGTCTTTTCAAACGTTCTGCCGCGGTCCACGCCAATGTGGAATACCAATATTGCACAGCCCGTTTTGCGCGCCAGCATCACTGGTCCCGGCTTGGCGATGTAGCGCGGCCCCCGCGGACCATCGATGGTAAATGCGCAGTCGTCACCTTCCGCCAGACGCCGTGCCATCACCGCCAAGCCGCGCAGTCCGCCTTTCGACGAACTGCCCTGCGCGGTCCCAAATCCCAGCCACTCGATCACTTTGCGCGTCCACTGTCCGTCAAACGCCGTGGTATTCATCACGACTATGCCGCGATCGCGGGCCCACCACACTACGGGAATAATCACGCGATGCCAGAACGCAAATATGCAGCGATTTTTTTGCGCGTAGACCCGCTCGGCATGTTGCCAACCGAGAACTTCATAGCGCAGCGTCGGCCCCAGCGCGCGAATCACGCTATATACCGCGGCTGCGATCAGCGGAATTTGTATTCGCCGCGACCAGGGCAAAGTCGGCAAGCGCACGTCATAGTGCGTGTTAACCGTTTCCGGTTCCGCCGCGCTACTCTTCGCTGCTTCGGGCAGGGTCATCGCTTATAGTATAAGCGGTTACTTTTTCGCGGTCCCCAGGTGATGCGTGGATGTGCGACACCATCAGTGGCAATTTCGCGCGCAGCAACCTGGACACGTTGAGTGAAAACCCGGTACAGCACGCATCCCCGTGCGTGCATCTGTCTTAAGGACTCTTTTATAGGAATTTTGTCTCAGGGAATCTGTCTTGGGGAACAATGATTCTTTCTGGTCCATCACAACGAGCACGATACGCCAAGTTCGCCAGCATCACCGTAACTGGTGCTGCGCTGCTACTGTGCGGCTTGGCAGGAACATTTTCCGCACCGGCCAAAGAGGCGCGTGGTGCGTCTGGAACTTCGCTTAATAAATCTCTACCCGAGTCCACTGTCGACAATCCACCAGCGCCTACCAAGATCGGCGATGCCATCGGCACCATCGAAGGGAATGCGATCGCTGTATCCGGCCCCATGAGCGTGGAAGTGGTGAACGGCCAAGCGAAAACGGTGCTGCACAGCGGCAGTGATGTCCGCGTTAGGTCTGGCACGGCGCGCATCAATTTGGTGGAAGGCGGCACGATCACCATCTGCGGCCCGGCACATCTGTCTGTGCTGAAAGCCGCAGGAGCGTTAACCGTGGCGCTGGAGACCGGCACCATTCATGCGGTCATCGAGCAGCAACCGATATTGACGGTGTACACCGCACAGATTAAGGCGCAGCCGATTTCCATTGGCGAAGCCACGCAGGACTTGCTGGTGGGATTCGATAATCCGGGCGCGATGTGCGTTCGCGCCGCCCGCGGAGCGGTGCGCATCGAGCAACAACTCACCGGGCAAAGCGTGGTGATTCCGCAGGCCGGTGATGTTCTCCTGCTCAACGGCCAACTGGATTCGCTCCGCACCAGCACGGGACGCTGCATTTGCGAAGCAGATTTGTCCGCCTCAGCGTCCGCAGCGCCGACGCCGACATCGATAATTCCTAACGCGGAAGCAACTCCAGAAGTGAGCACGCTGGCCACCACGGAAGATCTGCGGAAAAGAACGTACGACGCGAAACCGCTGATTCCACCTCCGGCGTCGCACAAACCGACGGAAAAAGAAGAGCCTATCTATCAGGTGATCGAGCCTCCGCTGGTGTATCTCGCAAACGCCAAAGTGCAACCGGAATACGATCCGAGCACGGTGATTTTGGTCCGCCGCGTCCGTGTCAGGCCTACGGTCATTTTTCAAGGACGCGTTTTGGGCGAACCAGTGATGGCCCCAGCGACAGTCGCGGCCGCGGGAGTTTCGCCCGCTACGGCGCGGCCTGCGGCGCCAACCCCCGCAACGCCGGCAGCAAAGAAACCCGCCGCTCCGACTTTCACGCAGCGCGTAAAAACATTCATGCAGAAACTGTGGCCTTCCACGCCTTAATCGGGCAAAACCCTCAAGATTCTCGAATCTCATCCTGCCCCAATGTCCGGGGTTACGTGGCCAGATGGTCGGTAACCACTTGGCGGCAATCGGTTGGCTTCTGTTATCCACGAAACTAATGGATTTATAATTCGCCTACATCATTTCCGCAACAAACCCAGGTGTGCGGAATGCACCAAAACGTAACTCTGCAGCGTCCAACGTCGAGGCTTCCAGTACATGTCCAAGTTTTCTTACCGTAGTTTTTCTCGCGTCAGCACACCACTGGCTGCGCTCCTCTTGCTAATGGCGGGTTGTGGTGGTTCGTCGTCAAATTCGACCCCGCAGTCGCCTTCGCCCGTGGCTTTGAGCCTGAACGTCACCAGCGCTTCGGTGGTGACTTCGGCAACTGCGCAATTTACGGCCACAGTGGCGAACGATACGCAGAATAAAGGCGTGACGTGGGCTTTATCCGGCGCGGGATGCATGGGCACCGCGTGCGGCACGCTCTCGGCATCTACTAGCTCGTCCGGGATGGCTATCACGTACACGGCACCCGCATCGCTTCCGTCACCCGCTATGGTGGCTCTAAAAGCGACGTCGGTAACAGACACTTCAAAAACCGTTTCCGCCATGATTACGCTCACGGCCGGCAGCAGCAGTGGATCGGTCAGCGTGACGGTTACGCCAAAGCGTGGTGGGTTGACAGTGTCACAGAACCTGAATTTCACCGCTACGGTGACCAATGATGTAGGCGGGGCTGGCGTTACGTGGAGCGCTTCCGGTGCTTCGTGCAGCGGCGCAGCGTGCGGCACATTCAAGAACGTGACGGCTACTTCCGCAACGTTCGTGGCGGGAACAACCGCTGGCGTCGTCAACGTAACGGCGACCAGCATGGCTGACGGCTCCAAGAACGCTTCCGCGGCAATCGGCGTCACCGATCTGGCCGGCGTGTTTACCTATCACAACGATTTGGCGCGGGACGGCGTGAACGCCAAGGAATACGCCCTGACCACCGCGAAAGTAACTTCGGCGACGTTCGGCAAACTATTTTCGTGCGCGGTGGATGGCACCGTCTATGCGCAACCGCTCTGGGTGGCCAACCTGACTATCGGCGGCGTGAAACATAACGCCGTGGTCGTGGTGACCATGCACGATACCGTCTACGCATTTGACGCAGATGCATCTCCCTGCAAGCAACTGTGGACGCCGAAGAGTTTGCTGGGCAGCGGCGAAACCTGGGTGGACTGGAACGATGTGAACAGCGGCGACATTCAGTCGGACATCGGTATTCTGGGAACCCCGGTGATCGATCCTGCGACTAACCTGTTGTATGTGATCGCGAAAAGCAAAGTGAGCGGAACGAACGGCACTCCGGCAACAAATTGCCACCAGCGATTGCACGCGATCAGTTTGCTGGACGGGTCAGAGCCGGTAGCGGCGAACGATCTGACCACAGCGATCGCCGTGGCAGGAACTGGAGACGGAACCTCCGGCGGCAAAGTGAGCTTCAATACGTTGCGCGAGAATCAACGGCCAGGATTAGTGCTGGCGAATAATGTGGTGTACGCCGCATGGGCGTCGCACGGCGATGTAGGGCCCTATCACGGATGGGTGGTGGGCTTTAACAAAAGCACACTAAGTATCGTCACCGTATTTAATGCCAACCCGGATGGAAGCGATGTGGGCATCTGGATGTCTGGCGGAGCGCCTTCCGTGGATTCGGGCGGCAACATGTATTTTCTGACCGGGAACGGCACGTTTGACGCCGACTCCGGCGGCCGCGATTACGGTGACAGCACCGTTAAACTCAGCACCTCTGGCGGACTTGCGGTGGCGGGATATTTCACTCCCGCGGATCAGCTAAGCCTCTCGGCCGGCGACTCCGATCACGGCGCAGGTGGAGCAGCTATTGTGGTGGACCAGCCGGCTGGAAGTCCGCACCAGCATCTGGTGATCGGCGGCGGCAAAGAAGGAAACCTGTTTCTGCTGAATCGAGACAATCTTGGTGGGTATGGCAGCCAACGCGAATCCGTTGGATTCCAATGCAGTACAAAAATTTTCCGTCGGCAACGCCATCTTCGCGACCGCGGCATTCTGGAACAATACCCTGTACATCGCCGGGATTGGCGGGCCGATGAAGGCATTTTCATTCGATACGACGAAGGGGCAGTTCAATACCGCGGCGACTTCGCAATCTGGTTCTGTGAATTTCGGATTCCCCGGGCGCTACGCCCTCGGTTTCGTCCTCTGGCACGACGAACGGAATCGTGTGGGCACTGAATACTCAAGCGTATTGCACGCAACAAGCACAGAGCTGTGGATCCGCGGTGCTGTATGGATTCGACGCCAGCAATCTATCTTCGCCGCTGTGGAACAGCGGCAATTCGGCGGGGAATGCGGTGAAGTTTACGGTGCCGACGGTTGCCAACGGAAAAGTTTATGTGGGAACGCGCGGCAATAATCAGGGCGGAGACGCTTCCAGCACTTCGGTTCCGGGTGAATTGGACGTTTACGGACTGCTGCCGAATTAGCTCGCGCAGGTTCAACGCATCACTGCAATCCATTTCTCTAGTCTATGTGTGCGCCAGATCCACTCGCAGAGGACGAATCGGGTTTGAGAACGAAAAGCCGCGCCCTTGAGATTTCAAGGGCGCGGCTTTTGACGTTTTATTTTGCCACCTGTGCCGCACCGGGCTGCAGCACGGGTGTGCGAATCGCCTTAGTGACCGCCGTCATGATGTCATCGTGACCATGACGATCAAAGTCGAACAGGTCGAACAAGTCGCCGATGGCCGGCATGTTGCGCGGCACGTAGGAGTGATCGCCGTCCTGCTTGGGATTGGCCAAGTTATCGCGGCTGCGATCACTCAGCTTCGTGTCGAGCAGCCAGTTGCGTTCGACGAACTTGACGAACGAAGAATGCTCGCTATAGACGTGGCTGATGTGGCCACCGGTGGAAAAGGGCGAAACGGCGATCATGGGAATGCGCGGGCCGGTGCCGAAGAAATCGACCGGCTGGATAAAGCCGGAGTCGTAGAAGCCGCCACCCTCATCCACGGTAACGAAGATCGCGGTTTCGGCCCACTGCTCCGGGTTGCTTTTCGCCAGTTCGATGATATTTTCCGTGAAGGCTTCGAAGAGGCCCCACTTCGACGAAGCGGGGTGGCCGTCCATGACGCCGTCCGGCTTCACGTAGGAAACTGCTGGCAGTGTGCCGTTCACGAGATCGGTGAATAGATCAGTGACGTCGCGCATGTGGTCCGCAACCATGCTCGGATAGCTCGCCTCATACTCGAACGGGTTGCAGATATTGCAATAGACCCCGTCCAATGGGCCGCCGGTTCCACTGGCATCGAAGGCCCCGCCATAATATTTCCAGGGAATATTGTGGGCGCTGAGCACGTCGCCGATGCTCTGCTGCTGCGTCGGCGGCACGATCAGACCGCTCTGCGGCGTCCCTTTCGGCGTGAAGGCCGGGTTGACGTTTACGGCCTGCCAATATTCGCCGGGGCCACACTTGGTCTGCACCTTATAGGGGAGCGCATTCAGATAGTCGGTGATCGCCGCGATGCCGGGCTGGCTCGGGTCGGAGCAATTGAACCATTGCGCCCGGTGCGTATAGAGGTTGAGCGTTCCGGCCACGGGATCGGGATTATAGATGTTGGCCGCCGCAGGCGTTGCGGGATTGCCCTTACCGTCGCTGAAGAAAACCTGATCGGCAAAGCCGAGCGGCTGGCTGTCCGGGCCGGTGCCGCCCAGCACGGGCTGGTGATAGTTGTCGCTCATGGTGTATTTGTCGGCAAGACTCTTGAAAACGGGGGCGTCGCCGTTCTGCATATTGAAGAATTCCATGGTCTGCCCGGTGTCGTGCGGTGTGCTGCCGGCAGGCGTGCTGTAGGTGGTGTCGATCGCCGACTGCAGATCATGGAGACAACCTGTCGGGTTGTCCTTCGATACGTGCTCGGCGTCGATAGCGCAATCCACCTGCTGGACCATTTGAAAATACTGATGGACGGTGTCCCCGGCGTAGGCGTCGAACGGCAAACTCGCGCTGGTCAATTGGAACGGACCCGGCAAGAGGTTGGTGACGTTGGGAATGCGGGTATCCGGACCTTCGCTGACGGTCAGACCGGTTCCTCCGGTTCCGAGGAGGAACTGATCCTGCGGCGGCAAACCTGGATCGCCGCCCAGACCCAAGAGGGCCGCGGCGGGCGGATTTTGTACGCCGTTCAAATCGGGCGCCGGCAGCACGGAGTAAAGCTGCTTGTTCGCCAGATCGGCGCTGCTAAAGAATTTTCCGCCGTTCGGGGCGGAGGTGATCTGGAATTGATGGGCCTTAGCGAACTTTGGACCTGGTGTGCCGTCGGCGTAGATGATGCCTTCGGACAACAGGTTCAACACCTTCTCTCTTTTGTCTTTCGGCTCGTACGTGGCGAAAAGATGATCGAAGCTGCGATTCTCGCCGACGATGATGATGACGTGCTTGATGGGCGTGGCGGTTTTGATGGCGTCCACCGCCTTGTCCTGATCCTTACCCTGATCGTCGTTGGCAGCTTGGGCTGGGGCGCCAAAGCCGAGCAGCGATACCGCGAGCGTCAGTCCGCACGCGGTAACTTTTGTGAACCACTTTCGAGGATCACGTTTCTTCGCATCACACTTTCTTACATCAGCAAGATACATAGGTTACCCCCAGATTGAAGATCAAACTACTTCGTGGAGGTTGAACCCGTGCACGCCACGTGTTCATTAATGCGACATCTCAATTGCGCAAAAATTTTTTAACCGACCGACGAGGCAACCCTGCGCCGACTCGCATGAAACACCATTCCGAGGACGATCCAAACCGTTAATGCGATCCATTCCGCGCCGGAAAAGTGGCCGGGAATAATCGGCAACAACTTCATCAAGACCAACAAGAGCGACACCACGGCGCCGACCGCGGCGATCACGCGCATACGCGTAGTTTTTTCCACGGCAAAAAATGATGCGCATGCCGCAAGCCATCCGAGGGAGGCGGCCATCGAGCCAACTTCTGTGACCGGGATAAGCAGGGCGTCGCCAATGGCGAGGCCAACTACGGTGGCTACGGAAATTCCCACGATTGCGGTGGTGGGCGTCAAAAATTGCGGATGCACCGTGGCAAAAGCTGAGGGGATCGTGCCACGCCGTCCGAAGGCGAAAAGCAGGCGCGTGGACGCTACAAAGTTTCCATTAAATATCTGCAACAAGCCGGCCAGAGTGATCAGCAAAATCAGGCGGGCCAGCCATACGGAGTGGGTGGCTTGCTGGAAGGCCACCACGGTGGCGAAGCGCTGGCCGAGCAAACCTTGCCACGGCGTAATGTATGCCACCGCGGCGATCACCAGTACATAAAATCCGGCGCCTACAAGCAGCGCCATGGCGATCGCTTTGAAGAAATCGCGCGGGAGAAACCCGGGATGCGCCTCTTCGGCGGCTTTGGGAGATGACTCGAATCCGGTAATGAAATAGGGCATGATTTGCAGCGTTAGCAGCACGGATGCCAGCGGCGCGTGGCTAAACAGCGGCTTGAAATTGGAGGCAGATCCGCTGCGCGCGCTGACCAGTAGCAAAAAGAAGGACACCACCAGCACGGCCGAAGTCGCCCAATTTTGCAAAATTCCGCTGGCCCGCACTCCGCGATAATTTATGTACGCCAGAATTATGGTGAGTGCCACGCCCAAAATTAGGCGCGGTAAAAAGACGGGCTGGCCGGCGACGCGATAAATTTCGAGGGTATTCAAGCCTGGAAAAATATAGGCGGCCAGTTTGCCGACGACCACGGCTTCCCACGGGCAGACAATGAAATATGCCAGCAACATCATCCAACCGGTGAAGTAGCTGACGACCGGAGAAAATACTTGCGCGGTGTATGCGGCTTCGCCGGCGGCATCGGGCAGGCGGGCGACCCACTGGCCGTACACGTAACCGACCGGAAGCAGCAAGACTCCGCCGATCGCAAATCCCAACATCGCGCCAAGAGGGCCGCCGCGGCCGAGCCAATCGTCCATCAAGACGATCCAGCCGGTGCCGACCATGGTGCCGAAGCCTAGCGCGAAATAGTTCCAGAGCGTGAGTTTGCGCGCCAGATTGGTCATTTGATTTGTGATTGAGGATAAAGGGAGAAGCTGAATGCGCAAACAGAATTAATTCGGGACGCGGGAGGTTTTACTATCGTAGGAGCGACCGGATCTTACATGCCTTCGTAGTTGGGGCCGCCGCCACCTTCGGGGACGACCCAATCGATGATTTGGTAGGGGTCGGCGATGTCGCAAGTTTTGCAGTGGACGCAGTTGGCAAAATTTATTTTTAATTTTTGGCCCTCGCCATCTTTAGCCATTTCGTAGACGGCGGCGGGGCAAAAATACTGGCAGGGATTTCCGTACTCGACGACGCATTTAGTGGCGCAGACATTTAGATCGCGGACAAGCAGGTGCGAAGGCTGGTCGTCGTCGTGGCGCGTGCCGGAGTGGTAGACGTCGGTGAGGCGGTCGAAGGTGAGGACGCCGTCGCCTTTGAACCGTTCGGGTTTGTGGCCAGCGGCTTCTTCTTTAGCTTTTTCCGGTCCAAGTTTTTTGTAGTGCGTGTAGCCGGCGTGGCTGCGCATCGGGTCGATTAGTCCGCGGCCGCCGGTGATTTGCTGCAAGCCGGTGTGGATAAAGCCGCCGAGCATGCCGTGTTGAAAAGACTGGTGGAAATTGCGGACTTGCCACAATTCTTTTTTGATGTAGCTGGCTTCCACTTTTTTGGGGAATGCGGAGAGAGTTTTCGATGTCGTATCGCCGGCTTTCAGGGCGTCGAAGATTGTTTCCGCGGCGAGCATGCCGCTTTTCATTGCTAAGTGAATGCCTTTTAGGCGCTGGGAATCGAGGAAGCTTCCGGAGTCTCCGATGATCAGGCCGCCGTCGAGATAATTTTTCGGCATGGCGTACCAACCGCCGTAGGGCAGGGATTTCGCGCCATAACGTACCATCTTGCCGCCTTCAAGAATTTTGGCGACGTGCGGATGCGTCTTCCATTTCTGAAACGCGGCGTGCGGATCGAATTCGGAGTCGGCGTATTCGAGGGCGACGACCAAGCCGACGGACAGGCGATTGTTGGAGAGACCGTAAATCCAGCCGCCACCGTACATGTCCGTGGGCACGGGCCAGCCGAGAGTGTGCGCGACGTAGCCGGCGGGGACTTTTCCGGGCTGGACGTCCCACAATTCCTTGATGCCGATGCCGTAGCTTTGCGGATTTAGATTGTCGAGTTTCTTTTTTTCTACGAGCGTTTTGGTGAGAGAGCCGCGCGTGCCTTCAGCGAGGACGGTAACTTTGGCGCGGAGTTCGTAGCCCGGCGTGAAATTATCTTTGGGCTTGCCGTGCTTGTCGATGCCTTTGTCTTCGGTGATGACGCCGGCGATGCCATCGCCTTCGAAGATGAGTTCCCTGCCGCCGAATTGCGTGAAGAGATTTACGCCGGCCGCTTCGACGAGGCCGCCTAGCCATTTGGTGATTTTGTTCAGAGAGACGACGTAATTGCCGGTGTTCACGAACGGCGGCGGAGTGATGGGCGCGCGGAACGATGAGCCTTTGGTGAAGATCAGCGCGGCGGAATCGGTGACGGGAGTATCTAGCGGCGCGGATTTGGCGAAATCAGGGACAAGTTCAGCGAGCGCTTTGGGGTTCATGATGGCGCCGGAAAGCTGGTGGGCGCCGACTTCGCGGCCTTTTTCGAGGACGTAAATATTTTCAGCGGAAAGCTCAGGCTTGGCGCCGGAAGCGTTGTGGGCTTTGATTAAATTGGCGAGATGCAGCGCGCAGCTCAAACCTGCCGGCCCCGCGCCCACGATCAAAACATCCGCTTCGAGTTGTTCTCTCTGTACGGTCATAGCGAATCAAGCGTTCACAAATTCGGTAGTATCTGCAGGGAGATCGCGTCCCTTTTCTCGGTACTCTTCGGCGATCATTTCAAAAACTAAAAGCAGCTCGGCGAGGTCCGCTTCGCGAGTCTTCATCGAGGCGTAACAGCCGGGAATGGCGGGAATTTCAGCAACCCAAGACATGCGATCATCCTGTGGACAAATAACAATTTTGTAGTCGTCGAAGGTCATCTGATCGGCATTACTCGGAAAAGCGGCGTCAAGCCGTCGCACTCCAAACTGACCTCGCTCCCCACTGAAGTGTAAGGGCGACGAAGATTTTGCGCTACGAACTCTTTGCTTTTTCGAGAGCTTCGGTTAGGGCGGGCATGATTTCGAAAATGTCGCCGACAACGCCGTAGTCGGCGATTTCGAAGATGGGGGCGTTTTGGTCTTTGTTGATGGCCACGATCGTGCGAGCGCCTTTCATGCCGACGACGTGCTGGATGGCGCCGCTGATGCCTAACGCCAAATATAGTTTTGGCGCGACGGTTTGGCCGGAGCTGCCGATTTGGCGTTCCATGGGGAGCCAGCCTTCGTCGCAGATGGGGCGTGACGCGGCGATTTCTCCGCCGATGGCTTTGGCGAGGGCTTCGGCTTGCGGAATATTTTCCGGAGCTTTGATGCCGCGGCCGACGCTGACGATAATCGGGGCTTGCGTGAGATCTACCGCAGACTTAGCTTCTTTGAAAAGATCGAGCGGCTTGGTGCGGATTTGTTCAGGCTTTATTTCTACCGCGATCTTGTTCACTGGTGCTTTGCCGCCGGCATTTGGCTTCAGTAAATCAGCGCGAAAGGCTCCGGACTGAAAGCTGGCGAACCACGGACCGTCGCCTTGGAAAGCTCACGTCGGCGGCGGTTTTGCCTTGAAACATTTGGCGGATGAAAACTAATTTGCCGCCGTCGATACGGTGGCCGACACAGTCGCCGATCATGCCTTTGCCGAGCATGGCGGCCAGTTTTGGGGCGAAGTCGCGGACTTGGTAGGTGTGCGGTAGCAGGACCAGATCGGGTTTGGATTGTTCGATGACTTGTTTCAGCGCGACGCAGTAGCCATCGGGCGTATAGGCTTCCAGAAGATCGTGTTCCACTTGCAGCACTTCAGCTACTTCTTTGGCGGCTAGTTCATCGGCAAACGCGCCGATGCCTTTGCCGATGACTAGGGCGCTCACGGTGCTTTGCGTTTCTTGGGCGATTTGCTGCGCGGCGGCCAGGGTTTCGAAGCTGGTGTTGTTCCATTTGCCTTGGCGAAGTTCGGTGATGACCAGGATTTTCATTTTTGCTCTCGATGTCTCGGCGTTCGGATTCGTTCGTTAGGGATCGTCCTGTGCTTTTCTTGATCGATCTTCGTTGCGTTGCAACTGCACACAGACTGAAGTCTGTGCTACTTAAGAGCTCAAATCACCCTGGCTTCGAATTTCAGTTTCTCTACCAATTTTGTGGCTACGTCTTTCGCAGAGCCCGTAAGGAACTCGGTTTTTTTGGTTTTGGTAGGGATGTAGATTTTTTCGATTTTTTGCGTTGGAGCGGAGGCAGCGCCCAGCGATTCGCGGGTGATTACGGCGATCTCTTTTTTCTTGGCGGCCATAATGCCTTTCAGCGTGGCGTAGCGGACTTTGTTGATGCCGGATTGAATGCTGAGGACGGCAGGCAGCGGGCATTCGATGTGCTGGAACCAGCCGGCTTCGAGTTCGCGCTTCAGTTTCATGCGGCCGTCGGCTACTTCGATTTGCATAATGATGGTGGCGTGCGGCAAGTCCAAGACACCGGCGAGCAGAACGCCAGTTTGTCCGAAGCCGTGATCGTCGCTTTGCAGGCCGGTGAGAATCAGATCGGCTTTTTCTTTTTTGATGGCTGCGGCCAATGCGCTGGCAGTGGCCAGCGGATCGAGTTGCGCAAATTGATCGTCGGCGATGTGGATGCCGCGGTCGGCACCTTTGGCGAGAGCTTCTTTGATGGTCTGCTTAACGCGTTCGGGGCCCATGCTGAGGGCGATAACTTCGCCGCCGTGTTTTTCCTTGAGGCGCAGAGCTTCTTCGAGGGCGAAGCTGTCTGGCTCGTTCATCTCGAAGCCGATGTCTGATTCCTTGATCCAGTTCCCGGCAATGGCCAGAGGCGCATCTTTGGCGGGGACTTGTTTGATGCAGACGATAATGTTCATGAATGGCGGTCCTTGGATGTTGGGGCGCTGGGTTTGATTATATATGCTAACAATTGTTAGTGACTAATGAAATTCGCGATGAACTGGACGAAAAGCGTTGGTTGACTAAAGCCCGGCCGCTACAAAGGCAAAGACGACTGGGCGGACGAAATGCAGGCGTCCAGCGGATCGATCGGCCGGACTGAAGTCCGGCACCTACAGATGCGCGGCGTATCTCGATAAGGCTGGACGGCTCCGACGAAAGCGGCGTCAAGCCCTTCGGGACTCAGGGTAAACCGCCGCACTCCAAGGTTACTTACCGCCCCAGCGTTTGAAAATCAGGGCGGCGTTGGTGCCGCCGAAGCCGAAAGAGTTGGAGAGCGCGTATTCCAAATCCACTTTGCGGGCTACGTTCGGGATGTAATCGAGATCGCACTCGGGATCGGGAGTTTCCTGGTTGATCGTGGGCGGCAACGTCTGATCGCGCAGAGCCAAAACCAGGATGCCCGCTTCCAAGCCTCCGGCTCCACCGAGCAGATGGCCGGTCATGGACTTGGTGCTGCTGATGGGAACCTGTTTGGCGCGGTCGCCGAAGACCCGCTTGAGCGCGCGAGTTTCGATGGTGTCGCCGAGCGGCGTCGAAGTGCCGTGGGCATTCACGTAACCGATATCTTCCGGCGTAAGCTTCGCGTCTTTGATGGCGGCTTTCATTACACGATAGGCGCCGTCGCCATTTTCCGCGGGCTGTGTGATGTGAAAGGCGTCGCCAGACATTCCGTAGCCAACGATTTCGGCGAGAATATTTGCGCCGCGCTTTTGCGCATGCTCCAGCGACTCAAGCACCAAAATTCCGGCGCCTTCGCCAACGACGAAGCCGTCGCGTTGCGCGTCGAAGGGGCGGCTGGCGTGCGCAGGATCGTCGTTGCGAGTGGAGAGCGCCTTCATGCTGGCGAAGCCGCCAACGCCCATAGGGGTGATGGTGGCTTCCGTTCCGCCGCAAATCATCATTTCCGCCGCGCCGCGCTCGATGATTTTGAAGGAGTCACCAATGGCGTGCGCGCTGGCGGAGCAGGCCGTGGCCGTCGCGGAGTTTGGCCCGCGCGCGCCATAGCGAATCGAAATATGTCCAGAGGCCAGATTCACGATCGCCGACGGGATAAAGAACGGAGAAATGCGGCTGGGCCCGCCCTTTACCAGCTTCCAGTGTTCGCGTTCGATGATGTCGAATCCGCCGATGCCGGAAGACACGTACACGCCGACTTCATCAAGATCGGATTGTTCGGGCGTCCAGTTCGCGGACTTGACGGCGAAATCGGCTCCAGCCAGAGCGATCTGGATGAAGCGGCCCATTTTTTTGAGTTCTTTTTTTTCGATCCATAAAAAGGGGTCGAAATTTTTGACCTCGCCGGCGATCTTGCAGTCAAAATCGGCGGTATCAAAAAGCGTAATGGGGCCGATGCCGCTCTGGCCGGCGAGGAGGTTTTTCCACACTTCCTCCGTACCGATACCCAGCGCGCAGACCAGTCCAACGCCCGTGACTACTACCCGGCGAGTCAAAGTTCGACGCTCCCCTGTAAGTGGCTAAGATGTCTCAGATATTAGATGCTGCTTACTTCCCTTTGGAATGTTTGTCGATGTACTCGACGGCATCCTTGACGGTGGTCATTTTCTCGGCGTCTTCGTCCGGCACCTCAATGCCGAAAGCTTCTTCGAAGGCCATGACCAATTCCACCTGATCGAGCGAATCGGCTCCCAGGTCGTCCACGAAAGATGCTGTGGGGGTAACTTCGGCTTCGTCCACGCCGAGTTGCTCAACGATAATCTGCTTTACGCGCTCTTCCGTGCTCGCCATTCTATCCTCCGCGATTCTGCGATCGCATAATCTGTTTTATTAGTGCTGAAGTCGATCCGTGCTTTGTACCCTGTGGTGCCGTTGCAGAGAGCGCGGTTCATTCGCATACCGCGCGATTATTCGGCCTACGCTGCCCGAATAAGTGAAAGTCGTCGTTCTGATAGCCCTTTGCATTCTAGACAGGCCTTTGCGCAAGGTCAACTTTTGCGCGTTTGATGGTTTGCCTACGAGTCATGTTGCAGGGCCAAGCTAGATCGGCTGCACGGGGGCTCACAGACTGAAGTCTGTGCTCTTGGCCACTTAAGAGAAATACATACCCCCGTTGACGTCGAGGACGTGACCGGTGATATAGGCGGCTTCGTCGCTGGCCAGGAATATGATTGCGGCGGTTACGTCGGCTGGAGTGCCCATGCGGCCGAGCGGGACGCGTTTTTTCAGGTCTTCTTTTACTTCGGCGCTCAGGACGTCGGTCATGGGAGTCTCAATAAAACCGGGCGCTACGGCATTTACCGTGATATTTCGCGAGGCAATTTCTATGGCGATGGCTTTGGTAAGGCCGATCAAACCGGCTTTGCTGGCAACGTAGTTGGATTGCCCGGCGTTGCCCATTTCCGCCACGATGCTGGAGATGTTGATGATGCGTCCCGCGCGGGCGCGCATCATGATCGCGAGCGCTTGCTGGGTGCAAAAGTGGGCACCAGTCAAATTTGTGGCGATTACAGCATTCCAATCTTCGGCTTTCATGCGCATGGCCAAGCCGTCTTTGGTGATGGCGGCGTTGTTGACCAGGATATCGAGGCGGCCGAATCTATCGGTGACCTGTTTGAAGGCGGCTTTTACCTGGTCCTGGTCGGAGACGTCCAGCTTTACGGCGATCGCTTCGCCGCCGACTTGCGTGATCTCGTTTACGAGCGAAGATAGTTTTTCTTCGTTGCGGGCGGCTGCGGCTACCTTTGCGCCGGTTTTGGCTAGGGCCAAGGCGGTGTCGCGGCCTATGCCTTGGGAGGCGCCGGTTACCAGGGCTACTTTGTCTTTTAAGCTGAACACTTTTGGGGCACCGTTCTTTTTTTGCTCAGTGGGCCGGACTAAAGTCCGGCACCTACAACTACAAAAGCCACGTCAACGGCTGGAGCAACTACAACTTCAAAAACCGCACCCACGAGACCAGTGGGTGCGGCACCCTGAAATCACTATTAGGCGGCGTCGCTGCGGGCTCCGGCTATTTTATCGACGGTGGCGTTCAGGCTCTTTTCGTCTTCGACGTTCAGCGTAGAGACGGAGCGCTCGATCTGGCGGAGCAAACCGGTCAGGACGCGGCCGGGGCCGACTTCCACAAAAGTGTTTACACCTTCGTCGATGAGCGCACGAATCGATTCTTCCCAACGAACCGGCATGCTGACTTGGCGGATCAGTGCATCGCGAGCTTCGTCGCCGAGCGTTTCGGTATCCGCGTCTACGTTGGTAACCAGCGGCACACGCAAGTTGGCAAAATTTATTTTCTTCAGCTCGACGGCGAGTTTTTCTTGCGCGGGCATCATGAGCGCGCTATGAAAAGGGGCGCTTACAGCCAGCATCACGGCACGCTTGGCGCCGAGTTGCGAGGCGATTTCCACGGCGCGTTTCACGGCGGCCGCGTGACCGGAGATCACGGTCTGCTCCGGAGAGTTGAGATTCGCCGGGGTGCAAATTTCGTTTCCCGCAGCGCGCTTGCATGCATCTGTAACCACCGCAGGCGAGAGGCCCATAATGGCGGCCATAGCGCCCTGGCCCGCCGGTACCGCATCTTGCATCAGCTGGCCGCGTTTGCGGACGATTTGCACCGCGTCAGAAAATTTCAGAGAGCCGGCTGCGACCAAGGCGGAGTACTCGCCGAGGCTATGCCCCGCCACGAAATCAGGAGTGAGGCCGCGCTCCGCCAGAACGCGATAAATAGCGACAGAAGTGGTAAGAATCGCCGGCTGCGTGTTGGCGGTCTGTTTCAGATCGTCTTCGGAGCCTTCAAAGCACATCGTGGAAATAGGAAATCCCAAAACTTTGTCGGCTTCATCGAAGACGGCACGCGCGGAAGGATACTTATCCGCCAGTTCCTTGCCCATGCCCGGGTATTGCGAAGCTTGTCCCGGAAAAACAAACGCTACTTTGCCCATAATTTTCTCTCTGGTCGCCGTCAGGACAGGTCGCCGGCCACCGAGAGCTCCTGTTCGATTTTTTCGTTTGAGCGTGCGCGAGCGAGGCCCGCAGCCACGCGAATGGCATTCTTAACGGCGTTGGCGTTGGAACGGCCGTGTCCAATTACACAAACACCGCGTACACCAAGAAGTGGTGCTCCACCCTGTTCCGTGTAATCGATGGTTTTTCTGAGGCCTTTAAACGCCCCCTGCGAAAGAACTGCTCCTACCTGAGATACCAAAGTGCTCTTTAAGGATTTCTTGAGCAAGCCGAAAATATTGAGGGCCAAGCCTTCGCAGATTTTCAGCGCGACGTTGCCGATAAATCCGTCGCAGACGATGACATCCACGTCTCCGGAAAACAGGTCGCCGCCTTCGACGTTGCCGACGAAATGCACGGTGCTTTTTTTCAATCGCGTGTACACTTCGCGCGTAAGTTCATTGCCCTTTATTTCTTCCGCACCGACCGACAATAGGCCAACACGCGGACGTCGATGGCCCGCGCTGAACGTGGCGCGGTAGTAGACTTCGCCCATCACCGCGAACTGCACCAGATGCTCGGGACGCGAATCGACGTTGGCTCCGACGTCGAGCAAAACCGAGACGCCGCCTTTGGCGTTTGGAAATGGCGCCGCGAGCGCGACGCGATCCACCGACTCCAGAGTTCCCAGTAAAAATTTCGCCACGGTCATCACAGCGCCAGTGTTTCCCGCGCTGACCAACCCATCGGCCTTAGCTTCGCGAACCAGCCGCGCCGCTACGTGCACGGAGCTGTCCTTCTTTTTGCGAAAGGCCTGCACCGGATGATCCTGCATGGTGATCACTTCGCTGGCCGCGATAATTTCGATCGGCAGATTCGACGGGGCGTGCTTCGCCAGCTCCGCGCGGACGATGGCGGGCTGGCCGACCAGCAACACGCGCACACCTAGCTCGCGTGCAGCCAGCACACTGCCTTCGACCTCCGGGCGGGGCGCGTTGTCACCGCCCATGGCGTCAACAGCGATGGTGATCATGGATGATTTTCCAGCAGGCTTGACGCGGCAACCTTACGCTGATTCTTTGACGGCTTTGCCCTTGTAATAGCCGCAGTGCGGGCAAGCCTGATGCGGCTGCTTCACTTCGTGGCAATTGGGGCATTTGCCGAGCGCGGGCTTCGTCAAGAAATCGTGGGCGCGGCGCGTGCTGGTTCGGCGTTTTGAGTGCCTTCGTTTAGGGTTAGGCATAGCAGTACTCCTTATACGCGCTCTTCGCGAGCGGCTTTTTCCTGGGCGTGTCACGGCCCGAAATCTATTGTTTCTTCAGCCAGTCCTGCTTCAGTCTCGCGAGGGGAGCCATTCGCGGATCTGTTGCGTGGGTTTCACAGCGGCACTCTTCGTGGTTCAAGTTTGCGCCACAATTGGCGCATAAGCCACGGCAATCGCTCTGGCAAATCACTTTCATAGGAAGCGCCAGCAGCACTTGCTCTCGCAAGACGTCTGCGAGGAACAGTCCCTCACCGGAGAAAAATGCAATTTCCGACTCATCATCCTTCAAACGCTCTTCTTCCGGCTTCGTCTGCTTGGGAAGCGGTGTGTAGGAAAGGTCGAAGTCACGATGCACCTCTTCCACCACCGGTTCCAGGCAACGCGCACACGAAAGCTCGACCTTGGTCTCCAAGTGGCCTTCAATGCGGATATCACCGTCAAACAACTCGGCCGTGGCGTTCACTTCGAGCGGCGCGACCTGCTTAATTTCTGACGTTTGATAATCGATGCTGCCCGGCGCATAGCTCTTGCGAATGGGCAGCTTGCGGACGGCCAGATCCTTAACATCAAGGAACATGTCTTCAGCGCCTCCGGCGCGTACGCTCATGCTTTAACATTATTCAGGCGTGTGGGCTGCAAGTCAAGAAACCGACAGGATTTCCGAGGCGGTTTGTGCGGATGTTTTACTGGCAGCCGGACGACCGCAATTGGATGAGTCGTTTCACGGCCGCTTCGTTGCCATGCTTGGCAGCAGCTTCCAACAAGACGCGGGCCTGGGCACAGTTCCGTTCCACACCTGCGCCGATGGCGTAGTGGTTCGCCAGAGCCACCTCGGCGACGGTGTCGCCATTTTCCACGGCTTGCCAGAGTGAGGCTACGTCGTCAGGAAGTCTGCGAGGCTTACCGGGGACGATCTCCTTTCCGCCGGAAGTTAGTTCGGGCTGCGGGGTGGCGGGCTGTGCGTTGGGTTGCGTAATGGGTTGTTGCGTGACGGACTGTTGCGAGGCGCTTGAGCGGTTCTGTTCGGGAGCCTGTGTAAGAGGTTCGGTGGAGTTTGGAGTGGACACCCTCCCGTCCGGGGGAATGACAGGAACGCCAGACTGTTGTGCGGGCGCAGAAGGTTGCGGGGGTACATTCGCTGCGCCACCACCAATTGCGGAGGTCCCGCTCTTGTCGGCACTACGTGGATCCTGCGCAGTGGATGGATTTTGCGTTGGGCCTGATGCCGAATCTCCCGAGGGAACCGCGGAGCTCGCTTCGCCGGTGATCATTTGGCCAAAGCTGATAACGAGGCGGCCCAATGGCTGCCGATAGACGATTCCTCCGTAAGCCACACCGAGTCCGCAAACAATCGCTAACAGGAACACAACTCCAACACGCGCCTTAGAGACGGCTCGCGGCTGATTGGTCTGGACGGGTAGCGGAAGTTGGTGTTGCTCGAACTGCGGATCAAACTATCGGATTTGGCGCGTGATTTGCCGCTCGGTTTGGCCTTGGATGCGGCTCCGGAATTGGTTCCGGAGGAGACTTCAGGAATTCGCGCATCGGATCCACGTGGTCGGCGAGTTCTGAATACTTGCGACTCTCTCGGCGGGGTGGCGATGGCGCGGGCCTGTCTTCTAATGTTGTGGTTCTGGAAGAGCGGAAGGGTCGTTCTTCCGCTTCTATCTCGCGGGCGGCGCGCTTCCAATCGTCATGGGAAACCAGTGACGGCGGTGCGGGACCGGGATCCCGAGTGAGGTCCGTGTCGATTCCATAGAAGAGCGACGTGCTAATTTCCGGGAGAGGCGGCGCAGGTTGCTGCGCGACTGGCTGGGGAGGAGGCGGTGGCGTTGCGGAGGCGGCGGAGGCGGCGTTGAAACTGAGGTGGGCGTTTCTGCGGGCGAATTCGCCGAGGTGGAGGCCGGTGAAGCTGTCCGGACCGCATCAGGCGCAGGAGGGACAACCGATGGAGTCGGCTCAACCCCCGCCGATTGCTGTGAAGCGGCAGCAGGTTGCACTGCTGGAGCTTGTTGGACTGTTGGGGTTGGTTGCGCTGCTGGAGCTTGTTGCGCTGCTGGAGGCGGCGCGATAGGTGGTGGCACGGGCGTCGACGCAGCAGCGGGGGCAGACTGACTAACATCCGCGCTTCCAGCTGACGAAGGCTGGGGACGAGCTGCTTTGGGAGCCTGCGAAGCCGGTGCAGGTTGCACGGGCGAATCAATGTCCGCCAGCCACGAAAACATCGTCGCGCGAGATTCCGGAGACATTTCCGTAATGGCCATGCCCCCGGACTTGCCTGAGGCATCGGTCCAGATCATGCGCGCTTTGCCTTCGATCCGGCGCGCCGGATCAACGGTGATGCCAAAGCGCAGTTCTTCCCCCACCGTGACGCGATTCATCAAGTGGAACCGCAACCCCCCCTCGGAAACGTCGCGAATCATGCCGCCGTTTTCGCGGCCGAATTCGAGGTACACGAGTTGCGTAAGTTTGCGCCGTCGGCTCCGGCGTCTGTCCCGGTTTTGCGATTTAGCCATTACGTCCAACTGCTCCCAACTATACTAACGCCAGTTCTGACAATTTTTGGCTAAGAGTTTGTCTTGTTGGATTCACGGGTATAGAATTAGAGGCGAGTTCACTAGCGAAGAGTTTTCTCAGCAGATGCGGCGTTGCGACGGCGATTAGTTCATAACTGTCTTTTAATGTAGAGCTTACAAAGATTGTTTTTCGCGCAAAATGAACGCCGCCGCGAAACCAATCTCCCCCAGCCAAGCTCTAACCCTTTGAGGGAGGTAAACTGCTATGCGCCTTCGTTTGATTTTGTCTTTTATGACGATGGCTCTCGCGTGTTTCACGGTGGCGGTCTGGACCGCTCCACTGCCTCCAGAACCGCGGGCAAATACCCCTGACGATTCTGACCATCGGCAATTCGAATAGCTGCTCACTAAAGTTCTGGTAACGCGACGAGTAGTGAACGTGCCAATGTCGTGGCGCGTGAAGGGTGTCGCTTAGGCACTCTTGTATTTCGTCCCCGAGGCCGACGAATGCGCACCACCCTGAGACTTGTGCTGCCACTGATCGTGAGCGTGGCCGTGGTGTCTCTGCTGTTCGCCACCTACCAGGTACGCACACAGCGGAAGCTTCTGCGCAGTGACCTCACTCGCCGCGCGGAAATTCTGGGCGACAGTTTGCAGGAGAGTGTCGAACAGATCCTGGACAAGGGAAACGACAAAGGCCTGCAGCGGCTAGTGGATCGGTTCGGCCAGCGCGAACACCTCAAGGGCGTTGCGCTCTACGACACTGCGGGCCAAGTCATCGTCCTCACTCCCTCCTTGGAGGATGGTTTCCGGTCCCGGCCGTCCGTCGCCAAAAGGGCAGCGGATCATGATGCCGGATTTGGAGAGTTCGTCAGCGGGGCGCAACCGCTGCATATTTACGCGTTGACTGTGCATCGCAACGAAAAGCCGGCCGGAACGCTGGTACTCGTTCACGACACCACCTACGTCGATCAGCAAGTGATGCGCACTCTGCGCGATTCCCTGTTGAACGCGGCGGTGCAAACCGTGCTCATCGCCGGGTTGGCTCTGCTGCTCGTGCGCATGACGCTGACCGGTCCTCTCACGCGCACAGCTGACTGGCTGCGAAATCTGCGCACAGGAGGAACTCAGACGCAAGGTAACTTGCCTCAGGGTCCCCTCTTCGATCAGATCCACAAAGAAGTCACGCACTTGGCGCGAGACTTAAAAGACGCGCGCGCCACTGCCGAAGAAGAAGCGCGTTTGCGCGAATCCAACGTCTCCGTCTGGACCGCCGAGCGGCTGCGCGTGAGCCTGGCCGGCAAGTTGCAAAATAAACCTCTGTTCGTAGTCGCCAATCGCGAGCCGTACATGCATGTGTACAACGACAGAGACCGTTCCATACAGGTGTTAGTGCCAGCTAGCGGTCTGGTTACCGCGCTCGAGCCCGTGCTGCTGGCCTGCGATGGAACTTGGGTGGCCCACGGCTCGGGAAACGCCGATCGCGATACGGTGGATTCGCACGATCATTTGCGTGTGCCACCCGACCATCCGACCTACACGTTGCGCCGCGTGTGGCTGAGTGAAGAGGAAGAAAAGGGTTATTACGAGGGCTTCGCGAACGAAGGTCTATGGCCGCTCTGCCACATCGCGCACACGCGGCCCATTTTCCGTCCGCAGGATTGGACGCACTATCAGCAAGCCAACCGGCGCTTTGCCGATGCCGTACTCGAAGAGATGCAGGGTACCGAATCCCCAATCGTTTTGGTGCAGGACTATCACTTTGCACTTTTGCCGCGCATGATCAAAGAAGCCCGCCCGGATGCGCGCGTCGCCATCTTCTGGCACATTCCCTGGCCGAATCCGGAAGTGTTTGGAATTTCTCCCTATCAACGCGACCTGGTGGATGGATTGCTCGGCGCCGACCTGGTGGGATTCCACACGCAGTCTCACTGCAATAATTTTCTGGAAACCGTGGACCGCGCCGTGGAAGCACTGACGGAGTGGGACCGTTTCGCCGTCAATCGCCAGGGCCACGTGACACTGGTCCGGCCCTATCCCATCAGCGTCGCGTTTCAAGAACCGACGCTGGCCGTCAACGAATCGCGAAATTCCGGCGGCGAACGTGCCGCTTTGTGCGCGGAGCTCGGTATCGAAGCTTCCCTGCTGGGCGTCGGCGTAGATCGCGTGGACTACACCAAGGGCATCCTGGAGCGCTTCCGCGGCATTGAACGTTTTCTGGAAGTGAATCCCGCGTACCAACGGCGGTTTTCTTTCATCCAAATCGGCGCGCCGAGCCGCACGGATATCGAGCGCTACCGCCAGTTCCTGGATGAAGTCACCATCGAAGCCGACCGCATCAACGCGCGCTTCCAGGCGGGACGTTGGAAGCCCATCGTATTGCTCAAGAAGCATCACAGCCACGAAGAGATTTCGCGTTATTACCGCGCAGCTTCCTTGTGTATGGTCACTTCGCTGCACGACGGCATGAACCTGGTTGCCAAAGAATTTGTAGCCGCGCGTGACGACAATCGCGGCGTACTGATCCTGAGCACCTTCGCCGGCGCCTCGCTGGAGCTAACCGATGCGCTGCAGGTTAATCCTTACGATGTGCAACAGGTAGCCGAGGCCATCCTGAAAGCGCTCAACATGCCGGAAGATCAGGAAGCCGAACGAATGCTGCGGATGCGCGTACAAGTGCGCGAGTACAACGTCTATCGCTGGGCCGCCCGGCTGCTTTCGGACCTGACGGAAATTCGCATCGATACTCCAGAGCGCGCCGAAACTCCCGTTCCCGCGTTACCGGGGGAAGTAGCCGGTCTTGGAGCGCACGCTTAAGACCGGCGTTTTTGCGTGGATGCGGATTTTTCGAAAGCTGTCATCCGCCGCTGGCTCGCTGGGGTAGTACGCCAACTCATAACTGCTGCGCAATTCCTCTCCAATCTGCCGGAAATACACGTGGGGGTCCGTTGTCTCCGCGTCAAACTCTTCCCCGCCAGTTTCTTTGGCGATGCGCCCCATCACGTTGATTCCGTACTTGTTCCGGGCGGTGAGTTTGCCATGCTGTTTCTCGGTATAGCGGATGGCGAAGAGCGGCACATCTTTGCTCTGCGCGGTTTCGATGGTGGTCATCATATCGTGCGAGCTGGAATTGTCTTCGCCATCGCTGAAAATCAAGAGTGCCCGCCGGCCATGTTCCTGCTGCATCATCTTCTCGGTAATCGAATAGAAAATTGCGTCGTAAAACGCCGTCCCCAGATCGCGCTCTTCACCCGGACCCAGTTCCGAAAACCCGCGGTCTTTGTGTTCGAATTTCTTCAGTCCCTCCACCAGCTGCGCCGGGTCGTTGGAAAAATCGCTGACCAGGCGAATGTGATTGCCGAAACAAACCAAAAACGCGCGATCTTTGGGCCCCAGAACTTCCTTTAAAAATACTTCCAGGTCGTGCTGATGCTGCTTGGAAAATTGGTCCTGGCTGCCGCTGGCGTCCACGATCAATCCCAGAGTCAGCGGTAAATCCAGGCTGCGCGCAAAAAAGGCGATGTTCTGCGGCACGGCGTCTTCGTACAGATCGAAATCCTCTTTCGTCAGATTGTCTACTGGCGCGCCCTGTGCGCTGTGCACTGTGAACGACACACTCACCAGATTGACCTTCACATGCAAAGGCTCTTGCGCAAGAACCGAACTCGTCGCCAGGAAAAACGCGATCACCACCGTTAGCCACACTTCGTCGACCTCCGCTAACTCTCCAAACGCAAGTGCACGGGCATTTGTTCCGTGCAAATTTGGTGCGTTTGTCCCCATCCGTGACTGCAAATGATTTGCGCCGAGTAGTGCTACTATTCTTTCGCGAAGCCCGGCGGAGGAGAGCAACCATGCGGTGGACACCAGGCGGCGAAAGCCAGGACATCGAGGACCGCCGAGACGAAACCGGCGGGGGCGGCGGCGGCGGCTTCCAACTGGGCGGGCCCCATATTGGAATCGGCGGAATCATTATCCTGCTGATTCTTAGCGTGGTGTTTAAGCAAAACTTTTTCGCGTTGTTCAGTGGAGGTAATGCGGGCCCTGGTTCTGCGCCTTCGGCAGTTAGCGGTCCCCGCCAACCGGATTCGGCGCGAGACGCCGCGGAAAAACCAACCGTCCAGTTTGTTTCCTTCGTGCTCGACGATACTCAGAAAACCTGGACGGAAATTCTTCCCGAACAATCGAATCGCCCGTATCGCCATGCGAAACTCGTGCTATTCCGCGATTACACGCAGTCCGGTTGCGGCGGCGCGCAAAGTGCTACCGGCCCTTTTTATTGTCCGGAAGATGAAAAGGTGTATATCGACTTGGCGTTCTTCGACGAACTAAAGCGCCGCTTCGGAGCCCCTGGCGAGTTTGCCCAGGCCTACGTTTTGGCTCACGAACTAGGTCATCACGTGCAGAAAATCCTTGGTATCGAACAAAAAGTTTCGCAGCTGCAGCGCAGCGATCCGCGCCAGCAGAATCCTTTATCCGTACGCCTGGAATTACAAGCCGATTGTTTCGCAGGAATCTGGGCGCACTCGACTCAACAACGGGGCTTACTCGATCCCGCGGACATTCAGTCCGCTTTGGGAGCCGCTGCGGCGGTCGGCGATGATCGCTTGCAGAAAATGTCCACCGGCCATGTGAGCCCGGAATCCTTCACCCACGGCTCGTCAGACCAACGCATGAACTGGTTTCGCAAAGGCTTCGACAGCGGCTCCGTCGCCGCGTGCAATACCTTCAACCAGTAGTTAGTACGTGCTGTTGTATCGCGGGTGTTGTAGCGGCGGGTCTTCAGACCCGTGCTTTTGCTCTTGCCGCACCGTGCTTTACGTTTTTGTCTCGCCGGCGTCGGGCGCAGCACCCTTCTTCTTTTCTTGCGGATTCACCCAAGAATCCTGCGTGACCACACTGGAAATCGAAGGCAACGCGATTCCCGCGTCCCGTCCGATCTAGCGTACTCATAATCTGCAGAATCAGATTCTCCTGTTCTGCCAGAAATGCTTCATTCTCTCGTTCCAGGATGTAGGCAAAGACCTCTACTTCGAACGCGTAGTCCGCAAATCGTAACAAGCGCACACGCGCCGTCTTGTTTTCTACTTTGGGATGCCCTTCATAGCACTTTGCGCAGCTCTTCCAGCACGTATTCAAGATGTTGCGGAGACATGTCGTAGCGCAGGCGCACGATCTGTCGGCAAAGCATCTTGTCCCGCAGCCGGTAGTTTTCCAAAACCGCTGTCGCTACCGTGCCGTTGGGAATGGAAACCAGAGTGCGGTCCGGCGTGCGAATCTTTGTCGAACGCAAACCGATATCTTCTACCGTGCCGACTTGATCGCCGATTTTGCAGTTATCCCCCGCCTGCAACGCCTTGTCTGTAAGGATGCTGATGCCGCCGAGCAAATTTTCGAATGTCTTTTGCGCGCCCAAGCCTATCGCTAGTCCGCCGATGCCCAGTCCGGCCAGCGCCGCCGTAACGTTCACGCCCATGGAACTGAGCAACACGAGCGCGAGCAAAACAAAAAAGCATACGTCCAAAACGCGCCGCGTCAGCGACACCAGCGAACGCTCGGCAAGCAATCCTTTGGCCGTTAGCTGGTTCCCAATTTTTCGGTTGATTACGCGACTGATACGAGTGAACGCCCAATAGATTGCGGCCGCCAAAAGTACCCAAATGACGCGCCGGTAATACTGGCGGTACAGCAGCGATGCACCCACCAGCGCCACGAAGCGATAATGGATGATCGCGGCGATCAGGAAAGTGCCCGGTCCAACCTTGAAAGACACCGCCGTTGGCGTTTGCTTACGATACTTCTGCCAGGTGCGTAGCATCAGCCCGATAAACTGCGCAATCACCCAGCCCAGCCCTAGAGCGACCGGTACGAACAGAAAGATCGCCAGCCATTGCCATAACGGCATCGCCAACGGCCGATGATTCACCAGCACCTTGGGCAACATTTTTTCGATCCGCGCAAAGTGCAGAGAGTCGTAAACTTGCGGCACACCCTCCAGAGTTTTTCGCGAGATGTACCACAGCTTTACGCCCTGCTCATCTTCCACGCGGATCAGGGAAAGCGTAAAGGTCTCGCGCCGATCCAGCGCGCCGTAGATCGCCTCTTCATTTGCGTGGGAGGCCGTCATCAGGCGTGCCATCGGGGCTGCGACTCAGAGCATCGAGCGAAGCTGGGGTGAATTTTTCATTCAGGATAGACAACAATTGCACGGCAAGTTCCTGGTCATCCTCGACGGATGGCCGGTGCCGCCCTTTGGGTGTTTCGAAATACTGCACCGCCACCCGGTAATTCTCATCTTGCGCGGCGCGCACGAACCCCAGCACCGTGCCTCGCGGGGTTTCGCGACCAAGCCGATCCGGAGGAACCGCGGGCTTGGCAGGCGCCGCCGTCGACGGAGTGGTAGCGGGCGTTAACAGTCCCGCTTGCGCGTATAGCGTCGGCGCCGCGAGCAAGCACGCCAACAGCACCAAAACTCGCGTAAATGCGCCGCGCATCCTGCCTCTTTCGAACATATACGGCCTAACTTGCATGTCGCAGAGTGATTGTACGCTTTGCCATGCGTCGGCAACACGCAGAGATAAGGACCGACTGAATCGCTCGAACTTCATTCGCCAAAATGTTCCCGGTGCTGCCGCAGCAGAAATTGATCGGTCATGCCTGCGATGTAATCGCACACCACCACGTGGCGAGCGGTTGTGTGTGCAAGTTCTTCGTATTGTGCTGGCATGCTGCCCGTGGAACGAAGATAAAGTTCGAACAGCTCTGCCAAACATTGCACCGAACGATCCCGCTCCTGCGTGATCGCCGGATGGTTATAAATGTTGGCGTGCAGAAACCGCTTCAGCTGGCCATTTCCGCGCGCCAATGGCTCGCTGAATCCCGCCAGGCGCTCCGGATGACGGCGAATATCATCCGTAGTTTTGGCGTTGGATAGTTGCACTCGTTCTGCGGTCGTTTCGATCAGGTCGGTCACTAGCCTATTGAGCACCCGTTTCAGCGCTTCGTTAAACTTGAGCGTTTCAAATTTTGCGCTGTCCAGCTCGCTCCACGCCGTGTTTCCACCCGCCGGATAGTCCGTCGCCACCGCGTCGTAAGCCTCCGCGAAAAGCGGCACTTCCTGTCGCAGCGTCACCGGATCCAGCAGTTCCGCTTCGCGCGCATCATCCAGATCCGCGGTGTTGTATGCAATTTCGTCTACGCAGTCGATCAGCTGCGCTTCGAGAGGAGGACGCGATTCCAGCAAATATTCCGCAAGTTCCGGAAAACTTCCCGGTAAATAGTCGCGTGAGTGTTTGACGATACCTTCGCGAACTTCGAACGTTAAGTTAAGTCCGGGGAAATCCAGATAGCGCTGTTCGAAGTGCTCGACGATGCGCAACGCGTGCAAATTGTGATTAAAACTGCCGCCGTGCGGCCGCATCAACTCATCTAGTTTGCGTTCGCCGGCGTGGCCAAAGGGCGGATGCCCAATGTCGTGCACCAGCGCGAGCGCTTCCGCCAATTCCGTGTTGGCTCCCAAAGCCGACGCCACGGTCCGCGCAATCTGCGAAACTTCAATGGTGTGTGTTAAGCGATTGCGAAAGTGGTCCGAATAACGGGTGGTGAACACCTGCGTTTTGGCTTCCAACCGGCGAAATGCGCGTGAATGAATGATGCGATCGCGGTCTCGCGCGTATTCGCTGCGATAAGGATGCGGAACTTCGGGGCAACGCCGACCGCGGGAATTTTCCGGATGCATCGCCCACGTCGCCAGAACAACTGGAGTGATGGACGATTTTGCGGTCGGGACAGGCATCGCTCTTCGCGTGGATCGTATTAAGGATTATCGCGACGCAGTCTCGCGAAAAAATTTACGACTTCGGCGCCATCGCATTCAAGCCACGGTCCGCTTCGTCGGAGATCGCCGGCTCTGGATAATCCTTTTTCACTTGTTGGTAGAGCGTGGTCGCTTCCTGCGGATTGGTTTGCCGCAGCAGCCCGGCAAGATCGAGCAACACCACTGGGTGCGGCACTAACACCGTTGGTTTATCCGCGAGTGCCCGCAAAATCTTGATGGCGTCTTCGGTCTTTCCAGTACGCGCGTAGATCACGCTAAGCTGATATTGCGCCATTGCCGCGACTTCTTTATCGCTGCTGTCGCCGAGCTTCTTCAGATCTTCCACCGCTTGATTCGGATGTTCGAGATTCTCGGCACAGAGCGCCGAGTAGTAGCGCGCTAGTTTTCCCGGCTGTGTATTCGGATATTTGTCGGCGACCGCCGCGAATTTCGGTGCAGCGTCCTGCGCTCGGGCGGCCTCGTTCGCGTAGGTCACTTCGTTCGGATCCGCCCCCGGTTCTGGAGTGCCGGCAATTCGTGCGCTGTAAATCTTCATCGCCGCGTCAAATTCCACCGTGGCTTTCGCGGTTTGCCGGTCGTTATAAAGTTTCCAACCGCCATAAGCGCACGCCACCACCAAAACCGCCAGTATCAACACCGTCGCCAGTTTGCTGTGCGAATAAACGGCTTCTGCGCCGTGTTCAAACGTTTCCTTGATCTTGTCCTGTTTCAATTCCTTGCGCGAAATATGCTCGGTCACAACTCTCTCCTGATGCGTATCCTGATTAGGGTTCTCCTAGCATAGCAAATACGCAGCAAACACACTGCCAATACAGCAGTCAGTTGGCGCCAAGAAGGGTCTTGACCGGCATTGTCTCGCCGCGCGAAACCTCAGGCACCGGACGTTCCTGTGAGATACTGACGCGAATTTGTCCCATGTCGCCCACCTCTCTAAATCGCCTGTCCGCCTGCCTCATCACTCTGAATGAAGAACGCCGTCTCGCTACCGCTTTGGCCTCCCTCGCGCCCATCGCCGACGAAGTAATCGTCGTGGACTCCGGCAGCGCCGATGCCACCGAAGAAATTGCTCGTCGCGCCGGCGCGAAATTCTTCCTGCGCCCATGGACGAACTATGCGGAACAGAAAAACTTCGCCGCAGCTCAAGCCAGCAATGACTGGATACTCTCTCTGGACGCTGATGAGGAGTTAAGCGCGCCGCTGCAAACTTCCCTGCTCGAATGGAAGCAACGCCCGCCAAAATTTCAAGTTTACGAAGCCTCCCGCCGCGCCTGGTATCTCGGTGCCTGGATCCGTCACTCCGGCTGGTATCCTGATTTTCAACGCCGCCTTTACCTTCGCGAAGCGGCCAAATTCACCGGCATCATTCACGAAGCTCTGCGTTTCACTGGCGCTCCCGGACGCCTGAACGGCGACATCTTGCACTACACCATCGACACCTTCGCCGAACACGAAGAAAAGGTCGCCCGTTACTCTGCCCTTGCCGCGCAACAGATGCACGCCGCCGGCAGGAAAAGCTGGCTCCCCGCACTACTTTTTGCCACCCCATGGAGCTGGCTGCGCACCTATATTCTGCGTGGAGGATTCCTCGACGGCTACCGCGGCGCACTCATCGCCCAAATGGCGGCCCGTTCCGTTCGCCTCAAGTATGGCCAGCTCGGCGACTTACTCCGCGCCGATCACCAAAACGAAAGCCGCGCGAAATGAAAATCCTCTTCGCCGACCTGGACCGCGAGTGGCGCGGCGGCCAAAGCCAAGCCCTGCTCACCTTGCGCGGGCTCCGTGACGCCGGCCACGATGTGACTCTGCTCGCCGCCAAGGATGCCCCTCTCGCCACCCGCGCCGCCGCCGCGCAAATATCGGTTATCGAAATCCCCCGCGGCACCCTCCGCCTCAGCGCCGCGAAATCCTTTCACGCAATAATCCGTAGACATTGCTTCGATCTCGTCCACCTCAACGAACCCCACGCCCTAAGCGCCGCATGGCTCGCCGGAGTTCACAGGCATCTGCCGATCCTGCTCTCGCGGCGAATCGGTTTCCCATTAAAAAGAAATCTTATCTCGCAAGCCCGCTACCGCGCCGTCACACGTTTCTTGCCAAATAGCCGCGCAGTCGCCCAAAGCCTCATCGATTCCGGCATCGCCGCTTCGCGCATCTCGGTCGTAAACGAAGGTGTCGAAATCCCCGTGCTAACCTCGCCGCCAAATCCGCGCCGCCTCCCGCCAAGCCTTCGGCATCGCTGAAAACGAATTTCTCTTCGGGTGCGTCAGCGTCTTCGTGAAGGAAAAAGGTCAGCGTCATCTCATCGCCGCATTGCCCAAAGTTCGTGCCGCTCATCCCGCAACTCGCCTTTTGCTCGCCGGAGATGGCCCGTGCCGCCGCGAACTCGAATCCCTGGCGAAAGAATTGCATCAATCAGACGCCGTGCTTTTCCCCGGCTTCGTACAAAACGTCGACGCCGTCTACGCCGCTCTCGACGCCTTCGCCTTCCCCTCCGAATTTGAAGGTCTCGGCACCGCTCTGCAAACTGCCATGGCCCTGGCGCTCCCCTGCATTTCCACCACTCGTGGAGCTCTTGGCGAAGTGGTGGACAACGATCGCACCGCCCTCGCCGCCGAGCCCAACGCCGAAGAATTCGCAGCCGCCATGCTCCGCATTATCGGAGATCCCGCGCTGCGCGAACGCCTGGGAGCCGCCGCCCGCGACGAGGTGCTCCGCCGCTTTTCCGCCGAGCGCATGGTCGAAAATACCGCAAGAGTTTATGCCGAAGTGTTAGCCGCAAAAAACCAGTGAGCATGCCTGAATATCGAACCGCTCCTCATAAAAAAACGAAAAGCGCCGAACGGTTTAGCCGTTGCGGCGCTTCTAATTTTTTTACTGCATACTTCTTACTTCGCGCTAGTTATCTGACTTCTGTTCCAGACGTTCCCTCCCTTCCGCTCGCTCTTTTACAGTTCAAGCTATTTGGGGGATTGAACTACCCATCGCCCTTTTGGCTCGATAAACTCCACGCCAATTGCAAAGCCGTCGCCTTGCAATGGTTGGCAGTAAGCTACTCGAGCCGAGGAGCGAAATTCTCCAGTGCGTGACGCGAACGTCAATCGTTCGTTCTGTTCCCAGCGGCGCACACTGGTAACTCGCGCGCCACGCGCACTTACGTTTTCCGTAAAAGTCGATTCCGTGCCCGGCTGACGGCGGTGTCCGTCCAGCACCACGGGTATTTCCATCGGTATCCGCGCATCGGCACGGTGGAAATTCGCCACCGGTGTACCCGTCATGCTCGGCGGAGTCTTCATAGACATGCCGCAATCCGCGCCAGATTTTTCGTTCCACGCCCGCGATTCTTCATGCCGTACAAGAGCGCGATCCGCCGCGCCCAGCAATTTCTCCGGCGTATCGCCATCCTCGGGAAACGCTGCCACTCCAGCGCTCGCCGAAAGCGCCGGCGATTCCGCTTCGGCGCGATACGCTCGCGAATCCGGCTCACCACGCGATTCGCGATTTCCGGCCCGGCTTCGGGCAGCACCAGGGCGAATTC
Organism: uncultured Acidobacteriota bacterium; assembly: GCA_963786485.1. GTDB lineage: Bacteria > Acidobacteriota > Terriglobia > Acidiferrales > UBA7541 > Acidiferrum. The sequence continues at coordinate 129,759 of CAWAZN010000007.1, read as the reverse complement.
ATCTCCGCCATAGCGCGCCGCCGTATCGATAGCACGCGAATGATTCCGCAAAATTTTTCCCAGCCGCACCAGCGCCCGGCTCCCCACCAAATGTCCGTGCTTATCGTTGATCGCCTTGAGTCCATCCATGTCCAGCAACACAATGCTGAACGGTCGTTGCGTCCGTCGCGAACGGTCCAGCTCCGCTTCCATCACGCTGATCAGCCGCCGGTAGTTCGCCAGCCCGGTCAACGAATCGCTCACCGCCATGTTGCGAACCTGATCAAACAACCGCGCCTGATCCAGCAGCGCGCCGGAAAGCATTACGATGTAACCCGCAGTCTTGGCCAGCTCCGCCAGAAAAAACGGCCCGTCAAACATGTGCGCCGAAAAAGCCGCGGAAACATGGCACACCACATTCAGCGCCGCAACCACTAGCAGCGTGTAGTCATACAGTGTCGAAGCGTTTTTAGTTGCGGTGATGCGTTGGTAAAAACTGATCGCCGCCAAGAGGAAGAGCGCCCCTGGCAGCAAATCCCAGGGCCGCGAAAGAATATTTTGTGCGTGAGCCACGGGCGCGGAAGGAGCCGCGAGAAACGCCGCGCTCGTCAGGTACGCCGCCACCGCCACTACCAGCAACGCTCCAGCGGTCTCTTTACTCGGCTGCCGCGCGGTCGGCATGAAACGCTCTACGCCGATCGCCGCCAGCAGCAATACCGCCAGCAATGTCCGGCTGACCATCCAGCCCAGCGGCACGTGCGACAACGCCGCCGGTCCCGACGCCAGCATATTGTCCAAACCAAAATACGCTGCCGCCTCGATAATTCCAGACAGCACAAAGCCAAACGCTAAGATCAACGCCGTGCGATCGTGCGTTCCGCGAAAGCGCACCAACGCGTTTGCCGCATAGCAGAAACTCAAAAGCGTTCCGCCCACCTCCAGGTACAAGTACACTTCCGGGGAAACGGCCATGCCAAACTGGCGCGCAAAGAAAATCAAGCCGAAGAAAACCAGAACAACCGCCGCAGCCCCGGCGATTACGATCCGCGGACGCACGATCTTGAATTGCGACGAGATAGAGGGTGCAGACATGCCCTCGAGTGGTGCCATCTCACCCGCCGCTTCTTGCGACGCGGCAGCGGCGCTTCCGGTGGACCGTGCCCCGGCAGGGTCCGACACCAGCCGACGCGCGAACTCATTCGCGCGACTTGCTAGCGCCCCCTCGCCATGAAACCCGGTCATCTTGCCCCAACCACCCACGAAAGCCCCCAAATGCCGAAGAAAGACGGACAACTCCCAAGGATTGCAACTTGGTGCCCTTTTCTGCTCTCATTTATCGGCTTGTAAGTAGTTGAACTTTAGAGGGTTACAGCAGTACCAAAAGAAGCAGGGACTTGGTGATACGCATGCGAGACGGCGAGAAACGGCCCTAATTCAGCCTTCCACAGCCTTATCATTTTTGTTTCGTTGTAGTTACCGCCCTGAGGGGCAGTATCAGGACACTGGCTTAGAACTGTCTCACCCTGAGACAGTCTCACGCCTTGGAACACTTCCAATCGCGCTCGTCGTGGGGAAACACGTCGTGCCGTGTTCTCCTCGCTCACCTAACGCGCGCTAACCGCCGCCCTTGGAAGCCGCCGAATGCCCTAAACCTTGGGCTTGGGCGGCGGCAACTCCCGCGCTACCACCGTATCCCTAAACCCCGTCGCATTATGCGACCCATCGCAAAACGGCTTGTTCGCCGACTGCCCGCACCGGCAGAGCCCAATCGCCGTCCGACCCGCCAATCCAAACGCCACCCCTTGCGGATCCACAATCTCAAAATCGCCTTCCACCCGAATCGACCCATTATTCCCAATCGTAATCTTCGTAGCCGCCATATCCACCCTTTGAAATTCGCCCCAAGTCTACACGAACCCAGCGATTATGTAGGCCCAGTTTCTTATGCGACGCCTTCGCTGTTTCAATACTTCGGCACTGTCGGATCCACCTCATCCGACCACGCCAATATCCCACCCTTCAAATTCAATATCTTCTTAAATCCCGCCTTGCGTAGAAAATCCACCGCCTCGCCAGACCGCTTACCGCTCCGGCAATGCGCCACAATCTCTCGCGAAGAGTCCAGCTCATGCACCCGCCGCGGCAATTCGCCCAGCGGAATCAGCGTTCCCTTCAAATTGCAAATTTGATACTCGTGCGGCTCGCGCACATCCAGGATAAATAAATCGTCTCCCTTATCGAGCCGCGCTTTCAACTCTTTCGGCGTAATCTCAGGCACGTGTAAATCCACCTCCGGGGCTTCCTCTCCGCGTACTCCGCAGAACTCGTAGTAATCAATTAATTTTGTGATCGTCCGGTGCTCGCCGCACATCGGGCAGTTCGGATTCTTCCGCAATTTCAATTCGCGAAACTTCATGCCCAGCGCGTCGAACAGCAGCAACCGCCCAGACAAACTGTCGCCCGCCTTCAACAACAACTTGATCGTCTCCATCGCCTGAATCGAACCTACGATTCCCGGCAACACGCCCAGCACTCCGCCTTCCGCGCAGGAAGGCACCAATCCCGGCGGAGGTGGCTCGGGATACAAGCAGCGATAGCAGGGTCCATCCGGCATGCCAAACACGGTCGCTTGCCCTTCAAATCGAAAAATCGATCCGTACACGTTCGGCTTGCCCAGCAAAATGCACGCATCGTTGACTAAATACCGGGTGGGGAAATTATCCGTCCCGTCCACAATCACGTCGTAATCTTTAAACAATTCCAGCGCATTCTCGCTGGTAAGTTTCGTCTCGTAAGCGATCACTTCAATCGCCGGATTCAAATTGGAAAGCCGTTCGCGCGCCGCTTCGGATTTAGATTTTCCGACATCAGAAGTTCCAAACGCCACCTGTCGCTGCAAATTTGTAAAATCCACCACATCAAAATCGACGAGACCCAATTTTCCCACGCCCGCCGCCGCTAAATACAAGCCAAGAGGCGCTCCCAGCCCACCAGTCCCAATAAGCAGAACCTTGGCGTTCTTCAGCCGAAGCTGCCCCTCCATCCCCACCTCCGGCATAATCAAATGCCGGCTGTACCGCAAAATCTCATCATTCGTCAGCGAAGTAGCAACTCCGCCCGTCTTCACCACTGTGTCAGTAGCCATATACCCTCGTAGGGCACGGCATGCCGTGCCTGCTGAAACCACGCCACAATTTAGAATTTGTATCGATGTTTCGCGCGAAAAATTCCTAGCTACATCCACCCGCAATCGACGGCACAATGCTCACCGTATCTCCATCCTTGGTCACCGTCTTATCTTTCGCCAAATACCGAATATCCTCATCGTTCAAATACACATTCACAAAACTCCGCAACTGCCCATCCTCGGTGAAAAGATGTTTCTTCAGCTCCGCAAATTCCGCGGTCAACTGCGTCAAGGCATCTCCCACTGACCCTGCCTTAACCTCAGTACTCTGTTTCTTCCCCGCATAAACCCGCAACGGAGTCGGAATAATCACTGTCACCGCCATAAGCACACTCTCCCAAAAGATCGCTAAGTTATCAGATGCCAGCAGTCGAAAGCCGATGCAAAGCCTGCTTCCTAGCTCTGCCCCGCCGCTCGCCCGTCATGCAATTCAATATTCTCGGAAGCGAAATCCACCCGATCATCGTTCAACCGCCACGACGTCATCTCCTGCGGCTTCCCATTCGCCACGCTCACAATCACGTAGCTATACCACGGCCAAGCATGATCACAATCATACTGGCTCGGCTTCGCCGGATGGTCCGGATGCGAATGATACCAGCCCACCACTTCCAGCTCTTTCTCCTTCGCCGCTTTCTCCGCTGCTCGCACATCTTCCGCCGTCACCGAAAATCGATTGCGCGGCGAATCATCCCGTCGATTGACTAACGGAAACAACGCCAAAATCTCGCGAACAATCTTCTTCCCCTCAACCAGTTCCTCACGGCCCAAAAGCGCCCCGCAACATTCATGCGGATAAGTCTCCGCCCCATGCCCGCGGATTTCCTCAGCCAACTTCGAAGTAATCGTCAAAGGCGCCGTAATTTCCATACTCAAATCCCTCACTCGCCACTCGTCACTAACCACTCGCCACTTCTTCTCAAAAAAACCCGCCCGCTCAACACGCTAATCTTCTCCCCAAAACCTCTCATTCAAATACTTCACCGCCGAATCCGCAAATACGGTAACAATCACCGCGTCCTCATTCTTAGGCACCCGCGCAGCCACCACCAGCGACCCCAAAAGCGCCGCGCCCGCGCTAGGACTCAACAATAACCCTTCCTCTCGCGCCGCCCGCTTAACAATTCCGTAGGCCTTTTCCGTCTCTACCAGCAAATTCTCATCCGCCAGCGTCTCGTCATAAATCGCCGGCCGCAAAGCGGTCGCCATATCCTTCCAGCCTTCTAGTCCATGAAACGGCCCATCCGGCTGCAACGAAATGCACCGCACCGACGGCTTCAATTCTCGAAGCCGACGCGTGGTCCCCATGAACGTCCCACTCGTCCCTAGACCAGCTACGAAATGCGTAATCGCGCCGCCCGTTTGTTCCCAAATTTCGTTCGCGGTTGTGCGGTAATGTGCCTGCCAGTTCGCATCATTACTATACTGATCCGGATAAAAATATTTCTCCGGCTCGGAATCCACGATCTCATGCACGCGTCGGATCGCCCCGTCCGTGCTTTCATCCCCGGGTGTAAACACCAGCTCCGCCCCATACGCCCGCAGCATCAACTTCCGCTCCGGCGACGCACTGTCTGGCAAACACAGTTTCACCGGATATCCCATCGCCGCGCCAATCATCGCGTAAGCAATTCCAGTATTCCCACTGGTAGCGTCAATAATCGTCTTCCCCGGCCGCAAAGCGCCCGAGGCAATTCCTGCTTCAATCATGCTCATCGCCGGCCGGTCCTTTACCGAACCGCCCGGATTGAACCATTCCGCTTTCCCGCAAATCGTCACGCGCGGAAACTCCGCGCCAATGCGCGCCATCCGCACCAGCGGCGTATTCCCAATCCGCGCCAACACGGACTCTCCCACCCGCGCAATCGTCTTAGCCACTTTCCCGCTCATCATTCCCGCTCATTTTCCTCGAAATATTCTTGACCTCAGCGACCCTCTATCCAACGAGGGTGCCGCACCCTTTGGTTCTAAGGGTGCGGTCTTTGACTTAGCCGTCCCCTCTGTAGCGGACACCTTTACCCGCACCACGCCTCCGCGCCCTCTGTGTACTCAGTGTCCCTCTGCGTTAGTCTTTGTTTTTCCCGCAGCGAACCGACAACAAATTCGATGCCCACTCTCAATCCGAAGATATATCCCGAGCTTACCGCAACTTACAGAAATCACCCTAAGCCCGCCAGACAATAAACAACCCGGTTCCCACGCTCCTTTACACCAACTCACGGATTCATTACTCTAATCGCCTATGTGGAACGTCGAAGACAAGTTTTCTCCCAAAGCGATCGAAAGCCTCGCCGCCCTGGGCTTTGCGGTGGGCAGCACGCGCGGCGTAGTCCGCGTGGAAAAATACGGCTGCGGCGCGGAATTTCGCCAAGGCACGGATGGTTCGTATCAGATGACCATTCTTCCCACGATCATGCTCAAAGGTCAGTTCACCCGCCTTTGGGACGCCGGCTACCAGAAATTTCTGCTCACCGACGAAGGCGTCAAACTTCCCGCACTGGCCACGCACCTCGAGGGTTTGCGGAAATTCAACGAAGAATTGCGCACCGCCCTCGGCGTTCCCACGTTCTACAACGAAGCTCTTGGCTCCGTAAGCCTGCTCAGCGTCTATGACCGCGTCAAAGGCCGCGACGGCGACGTCCCAGACAAAACCGTAGGCGCCCACAGCCCCGGCGGCAGCCACTAAGCGCACAGATAGACGCGTCAAAGCAGCTTTTGTAGCGGCCGCCTTCTGACGGCGGACGGTTCTCTGTGGCATCGTCCACAAACTTCACGAACTGACGGCCTCGCCTCCGCTGTCGATCTCGGATGCAACTCCGTCCACGAAAGGACCTTCTCACATGGGTAGAGTCATCGCCTTAATGGACGATCTTTTCTTCCAAATGAAACTCGCCGAAACCGCCAAACATCTCGGCATCGAAGTAAAGGTTGCCACCAACGCCGACGCGCTGCAGACCTTGCTCGATCCCTTGCCGAAATTAGCGGTCATCGATCTGAACGCGCGCAACAATCCCATCGGCGTGATTGAGATGTTGCGAAAATCGCATCCGCAGCTTCGCGTGGTTGCCTTTCTCTCGCACGTGCAACGCGATCTAGCGGCACAAGCACAAGCCGCGGGCTGTACCGAAGTTATGCCGCGTTCCGCTTTCACGCAAAATCTCGCTGCGATTCTTGAGCCCGCTAAAGACTAAATGCCACGCTCCTCCCACAACTCGTCTTCACGTAGCTCAACCATTTTGGCTCTAAGGTTTGTTCCGAAATTTATTCTCGTCTTGGCGTGCCTTACTATTTTCAGCTGGCCGAGCTTTGCCCAGGAATCCAGCTCCGTGAGCGGCCAGATCGCCGCCGGGCCTGCCGACGCTTTGAGCCAGGCTTTGACTGCGGCCTGTTCGCAATCGCAAACGGATTTTGCAAAATTTCTCACCGCGCGCAACAAGCAGGCATTTTTCCGCATGACTCCCGCCGCCCGCATTTCCTTCATGAAACGCTTCGTACTGCTCGGCCAGCCAGGAAAAGCGACCACCACGCTAAACGTTTCCGGTCGCCCGACAGTGCGCTGCGAAACTCCCGATGGCGCAGCGGAAATTCAGATTGGCGGCGCGGACCAGCAAGACAACCTGGCGATCCTTCCCGTCGAGTTGCGCGATGCCACGGACACTTCTGGCACTGATGTAGTCCGCGTCAGCGTGGGCCTCGTCCGTGAAGATACTCAGTGGCGCTTGGTATCGCTCGGCGTGGTCTTTCTGGATTTACCGGCGCTCGAAGTGGAATGGAATTCCGAGGAAATCAACGCCAACGAAAGCGCTGCGCTCGACTATCTGAAGATGGTGGCGCAAGCCGTGGAAAATTATCGCGTGACGTATTTGCGCCTGCCGGAAACCCTTGCGCAGCTGGGTCCCCCGCCGGATCTTCCGAACGGCAAAAGCAAAGCCAAACCCAGCGCCGAGACCGCGGACATGCTGGATGCGGAACTCTCTGCAGGGAAGAAGGGTGGCTACGCATTTCGCTATGTTGTTGTAGGCGCCAGCACCCTCGGCGCGGTTGCGCGTTTTGAAATCGCGGCTTCGCCCTCACCTTACGGCAACGCTGGAAAGCGTTCTTATTTTCGCGACGCCGCCGGTACGATCCACGGAGCCGACCACCGGGGCGCCGTGGGCAGTGCCAACGACCCCAAAATCGAGTGACGGTCCCCCTCACTTAAACCAGCGAAAAGGATCAATCGGGGTAGCCATCGAACGCTGTGGCCATGCCAAACGTCCGGGCGCCTCTATAAGCTTAAGTCCTTTATTTGGAGTGCGGCGGCTTGACGCCGCTTTGCGGTCGATCAAATCGTATACTGCGGCCGCCGTAACCAAACTTGCCGTAGGCAACGTTAGCGCTTCATTCTGTGGGCTCCCGGTCTATACTCTCCAAAACAACAGGAGACTCGCTATGCTGAACAGCGCCTCGGAGCGACGCGGAGCACCGCGCTTTGCGGTCAGAATGGAAGCCCAAGCCACAGACTTGGCCACCAACACCACCTTCAAACTTCGTTGCTCGGACATCAGCCTGACGGGCTGCTATTTGGATACGCTGAATCCCGCCGAAGCCGGTGCTCCCGTACGCATCCGCCTCGAACATGGCCGCCGCGTTTTTGAATGTCAGGCGCAAGTCGCGTACAAGGTGCCGCAAATGGGCATGGGCGTAGCTTTCGCGCATCCCCTTCCCGGCGAACAGCTCGAAACCGTCAGTGCCTGGGTCTCCGAAGCTGCCGCCGGCAGCGGTACTCACGGATAATCTCTTCGCGCCGAAACATAAAGTCAACGGCCCACCCCCGCGAGACATCACACTCATGGAAACAGCTGCAGGGCTTCAGCCGCGCAATAATCGACGGTAGCCCGATTCGCCACAGAGAATCACGTTTGTAACCGCCGTGCGTTGACGCTACTATCAATTAATTCCCATGCGCGTGCTCTCTACATGCCTTCGCTCTGTTCTGTTGCTTGCGCTGCTCGTGCCGGCTGTGGCAATTGCCGCCGCCCCTGAGCCGCAGAGCGATTCCATGTTCGGCCCCCTGCCGGTCTTTGAATTTCACAGCGGCTTCTGGATCAACCTGCACCACACCCTGTATCGCGAAGCGCGAGAACGCATCACTCCTTCCGAGCATCCGCAACCCGGCAAATACGCGCACTCGGTAGTGGATCTTGTCCACCACACCCCGTCCAGTGCTGACGACCGCGGAACAGCGCGCTTGGGACGACGCCATTAATTTTTATGCAGCGAATTACGCAAGGCACGATCTGGGTTTCAGCAACGACTTAATTTTGCTGAAGAACCAGCTGGGCGATTTTGAAGATTGCGACGAACTTTCCGGCGCGCGCAAGAAAACTTGCGATGCCGGCTTGCCGCCGAATATTACTCACGTTCTGGAAGGCGCCGCGGTGGTGTATCGCGCGCACTATTGGCGCAACGACGATCGCGCAAATCGCCGTTGGATCGCGGATGTCGCTCCGCTGATTCGCGGGCAAGGCGTGGGCATCTCCGAGCGGCTGGCTTCCGCGTATCAAACCAAATGGCCGAAGCCGAAAATTCGCGTGGACGTTTCGGCGTATGCCGATTGGTCCGGTGCGTACACCACGCTCGATCCGCTGCGCGTGACGATTTCCAGCCTGGACCCGCGCAATCAAGACACCGCTGCGCTCGAAGTACTTTTCCACGAAGCGTCGCATGGCATTGCGGAACCTGTGGAACAAGCCATCGCGCGGGAATGCCGCCAGCGAAACAAAGCCATTCCGCGCGATCTTTGGCATGCGCTGGTTTCTTATACGACCGGCGAATTAATCCGCTCGGCTACCACCGAAGGCGACGATACGTCAGCCACGGAAGCGGCCAACCATTTGTCCACCGTCTCCGCCGATGCTGCCACGACTCCGACGTTCGACGATCGGACGGTTCCCGGAGGCGGCTCTACACCGTACGCGGTGCGCGAGAATTTGTACGCGCGGGGATGGGATGACTATTTGTCGCTGTTGACGCGCTATTGGCAGCCGTACTTGGATGGGCATGCGTCTTTCGACGACGCCATCGCGCGTATGGTCTCATCGCTGTAGAAGTTTCCCGCACCGAAAACAAAACCATAAAAACGCGCGGTTCGGGAGAGTTGCAAAAAAGTGCGTAGTATTCCGCGGACTGCACCCTGTTTTCGTTATTTTGCACTCTAAGCCACAGGAGCGTCCCATGGCGACAACCAAACGATCAGGAAGAAAGTCCGGAAAAAGAAAATATGGCAAGGCCGCAGCGAAAAGCGTGAAGAGCGCGATGCACCGTGAAAAGCGCGGCACCTTGAAATCCGGCAAAGGCGGTAAAGGCGGAACGGTCAAATCTCGCAAGCAAGCGATCGCCATCGGACTTTCTGAAGCGCGCAAGAAGGGCGCGAAGGTTCCGAAGAAACGCTCCTAGGATCAAGGGGCGTGGGTTGCTTGTAAGCCGTCGGGGCGTGTCGCAATCGCATGCTGGGAAAATCATGTTCGATGATTTCGCTGAAAGTGGCGTGATTGTCGCACCATCTCTGTGGTTCCACTCTGATAAAGGCCCACTCCGTGACCCTGCCGATTCTCTCGATATTCGTGGCGATGTTTTCACTTCGATTAGTGCCAGCGCAAACCTAAAGGCCGCGTAACTTCATCTATATGACGACGATGTACGTAAACGCGCGCACCGCCAGAGTCCTGCCACGTTCGGAGCGGCCTTAAAAAATGAAGAGCACGCCCATTGAAGATTACGGGGTTATCGGCGACTTGCACACGGTGGCCTTGATCAGCACCGACGCTAGCATTGATTTTCTGTGCTTGCCGGATTTTGATTCGCCGACGGTCTTTGCCGCGCTCCTCGACAGCAAAAAGGGCGGTTCGTTTTCCATCGCTCCGGAACTGCGGGACAGCCGCCGCAAGCAGATGTACATGCCCGAGACGAATATCCTGACGACGCGGTATCACTCGGTAAACGCGATTGCGGAGATTGTGGACTACATGCCGATCAACTCTGACGGCAGCTGGCACCGGATTATCCGCACGGTGCGCGCTATAAAAGGCGAGATTGCTTTCCAATTAGCTTGTCGCCCCCGGTTTGATTACGGCAGGCAAAAACACAAAGCGAAACAACTTCAAGAAAACATGATCGAGTTCCAAATGGCTGGGTATCCCTGCCCTCCCGTACGGCTGATCGGCAACGTGCCGCTCAAACGCGACGGCGCGGATGCTGTGGCAACGTTCACCCTGAAAACGGGCGATGAGGCTTCCTTTATTTTTGAGTGCGGAGTCCGCGAGGATTTGGCGACGGCCATTTCCAAGGAAGCAATCGCCGAAGCTTTTTCTGAAACGACGAAGTACTGGAAACTGTGGGCCGCGAAATCACACTACAAGGGGCGTTGGCGGGAGATTGTTACGCGCTCGGCGCTGGTGTTGAAGCTGCTGACCAGCTGCAAGCACGGCTCAATCATCGCGGCACCTACGTTTGGTTTACCGGAACGTGCAGGAGGCGAGCGCAACTGGGACTACCGTTATACCTGGATGCGCGATGCGGCGTTCACCCTTTATGCGCTCATGCGGCTGGGCTATACCGAGGAAGCTCGCAGTTTTATGTTGTGGCTTAAGGACCGCATCGATCTGCAGGCGGAAGGCGGACCTTTGCAGGTGATGTATCGCGCCAATGGCGGCAAGGATCTTGACGAAAGCACGCTGGACAATTTTGCCGGTTACGATCATTCCCAGCCAGTGCGTATCGGCAATGCGGCCAGCACGCAACTGCAGCTGGATATTTACGGAGAGTTGATCGACGCGGTGTATCTGGCCACGAAATACGGCAACGCGATTCCTTACGACGGCTGGAAAAGTATCTGCGGACTGGTGGAATGGGTGGGCCAGAACTGGAGACGGCCCGACGAAGGGATCTGGGAGATACGCGCTGGCGCGAAACATTTTTTGCATTCGCGGGTGATGTGCTGGGTGGCCATCGATCGCGCGCTGCGCCTGGCGGAAAAACGGTCGATGCCTGCGCCATTTCATGATTGGCAGGTGCTGCGCACCACGATCTATGAAAGTGTTTTTGAAGAGTTCTGGAACGAGAAACTAAATTCCTTCGTGGCCTATAGGGGCGCGGATTTTGTAGATGCTTCCGCGCTGCTGATGCCGCTGTTGCGATTCATCAGTCCGATCGATCGGCGCTGGCTGGGCACCATGAAAAAGATCGAAACGGACTTGACGGAAGACGCGCTGGTTTATCGCTACAATGCATCGGCGACAGGAGTCGACGGGCTAGAAGGCTCGGAAGGGACGTTCACGGCGTGTTCCTTCTGGTATATCGAATGCCTGGCGCGCTCGCATCAGGTGGACAAAGCGCGACTGCTGTTTGAGCGCATGATCAGCTACGCTAATCATTTGGGATTGTACGCAGAGCAGTTGGGGCCGAGCGGCGAGCACATGGGAAATTTTCCGCAGGCCCTTTCACATCTCGCGTTGATCAGCGCGGCGTCCTATCTGGATCGCGCGCTTTCCGGCAACGATCAGGGGGAATGGCGTTAGCTGCACCGGGAGCGCTGCGGACAGCAAAGCGATAGTCGCACAAAGATGTAGGTAACTATCGCCGGCGCGATTGTATATAATCTGCATCGTCATGCAAAACCAGGAAACGCTGTACACCGTGGCGGAACGCGTCGCCACCCTCACGCTGAATCGACCCGACAAACTGAATGCGTGGACTCCGGTGATGGAGCGCGAAGTGCGCGAAGCCATGACCGCGGCAGACGCGGACACAGATGTTCGCGTGATTGTGTTGACTGGCGCGGGTCGCGGGTTCTGCTCTGGCGCGGACATTTCGATGCTTAGCGGACTGGCGCAAAAGGGACTCGATCCGGCGTTGCGCGCGCAGGCTCTGGAACCCGTGGGCGGCGACAAAACCGATGTGCGGCGTGATTTCCAGAAAAAATATTCTTACTTTCCTTCTCTCAGCAAACCAGTGATCGCCGCGATCAATGGCCCGAGTATTGGGCTGGGATTGGTGATTGCTCTGTATTGCGACATTCGACTGGCGTCCGAGGGAGCGCGCTTTGGTACGGCGTTTTCGCGCCGCGGATTGATTGCGGAATACGGCATGGCGTGGATGCTTCCGCGACTGGTGGGACACGCCAACGCGCTCGATCTGCTTTTCAGCGCGCGGGTGATCGATGCGGCGGAAGCGTTTCGCATGGGGTTAGCGAACCAGGTCTTGCCGCAAGCCACTTTCGCCGAGTCCGTTCAGAAATACGCGTCAGATATCGCCGTGAATGTAAGTCCGCGATCGTTGCGGGTGATGAAGCGGCAGGTCTACGACGGAATGTTTCAGACGCTGGCCGAATCGTTTGAACTCGCCGAACGGGAAATGCTTCTCAGCTTGCAGTGCGAAGATTTTAAGGAAGGCGTGGCGCACTTCGTGGAGAAGCGTCCGCCCGTTTTTACCGGAAAATGATGCGGGTTCATCACATCCTCCACCCACAAATGCCCACGAGAAGCCGCCACTGCAAGAAGCAAGCCTATGAATTTTGAGCTCAGCGCGAAAACTCAAGAGTTTCAACAGCGTTTGCTTAAGTTCATGGAAGCGCACGTGTACCCCAATGAAGAGCGTTTTGATGCGGAGATCGCGAAGGATCGCTGGAAACCTACGCGCGTCGTGGAGGAATTAAAAACAAAGGCTCGCGCAGAGGGACTGTGGAACCTGTTTTTGCCGGCCGATGAAAATGGTGCGGGACTTACGAATTTGGAATACGCGCCACTGTGCGAAGTGATGGGTCGCAGCCATATTGCGCCGGAAGTTTTCAATTGCTCGGCGCCGGATACGGGAAATATGGAAGTGCTGGCGCGATACGGCACCGCGAAGCAGAAGGAAGAGTGGCTGAAACCACTGCTGGCCGGAGAGATTCGTTCGTGCTTCGCGATGACCGAACCGGAAGTGGCGTCTTCGGATGCTACAAATATTTCGACACGCATTGCGCGCGACGGCGACTCTTATGTAATTGATGGGAAGAAATGGTGGTCTTCGGGAGCGGGAGATCCGCGCTGCAAGATTGCGATTCTGATGGGCAAGACGGATCCTGCCGCGGCGACGCACAAACAGCAGTCCATGATTCTGGTGCCCCTGACTACTCCCGGGGTGAAGATTGTCCGGATGCTTTCGGTGTACGGCTACGATCACGCGCCGCACGGGCATGCGGAGATTCACTTTGAAAAAGTGCGCGTGCCGGCCACAAATATTTTGCTGGGTGAAGGCCGAGGCTTTGAAATTGCGCAAGGACGACTGGGGCCGGGGCGCATTCACCACTGCATGCGGTGCATCGGCGTGGCTGAGCGAGCGCTCGCGGCGATGTGCAAACGAGTGCAGGCGCGCGTGGCTTTCGGGAAGCCGCTCGCCGAGCAAGGCACGATTCGCGCGGATATCGCGGCGTCGCGCATGGAAATTGAGCAGGCTCGGCTGCTGACGTTGAAAGCCGCGTACATGATGGATACGGTCGGCAACAAAGAAGCACGAGCCGAGATTGCGATGATCAAGGTGGTGGCGCCGAATGTGGCGTTGCGGGTGATTGATCGGGCGATTCAAGCGCATGGCGGAATGGGCGTCTCGCAAGATACGTTTTTGGCAAGTGCGTGGGCGATGGTACGGACGTTGCGGCTGGCGGATGGTCCGGATGAAGTGCACGTGGAATCCATCGCGAAATTTGAGTTGGGCAAAAGTAAAAAAACGGCGGCGACGGACTGAACTTTTTGCTTCCGGAAGAATGCGTGCTCGGCTGACGCGACAATGTTTCTGCCTGTGACGGAAAAGCTCACAGACTGAAGTCTGTGCTACTGTCTCGAATCCTTATGCCTCCTCTAGTTGTTAAGAACGTTAAAGAATTGCACGAATACATCGGGCGCGAGATTGGTGTGTCTGATTGGTTGCTCATTTCTCAGGAGCGCGTTGCGCAGTTTGCGGAAGCTACGGAAGACCGGCAATGGATTCATCTCGATCAAGTGCGCGCGGCTGCGGAGTCTCCTTATGGGGCGACGATTGCGCATGGATTTTTGACGCTGTCGCTGGTCAGCCACTTTATTAAGGATGTGATCACCGTAGAAGGTGGCGTGCGCTTCGCGGTGAATTATGGGTTGAACCGGGTCCGCTTTCCGGCGCCGGTGAAAGTTGGATCGCGCATTCGAGCGAGGGTGGGGCTGGCGGCGCTTACAGAGAATGCGGAGTCGGTCGATAGCACTTTTTCCGTGAAGATCGAAAGTGAAGGGTCGGGGAAACCCAACTGCGTGGCGGAATGGATTGTTCGGTACTACATTTAGGCCTGGTGATTCCTCGGCGTACCCCTCCCTAGTTTTTTGTAAGTGTTCATTCTGAAGGACTTGAAGTCCTTTGTTTTGATACAGATTTGTAAGTGTTCATTCTGCACGGGTTATTGGGTCGAGGTGTTAACTTTGTGGTTACTGGTTTTTGTTGCGCGACTGTTGGTCTGGGAGCGTGTAATTCGAGGAGACTCGGGCGTAGTTCTCTACCCGAGTAGAATACCGCTTTAGTAGAATTTTGTCAAGAACCATTCTGGTAACTTTGGGTTTCATTTTGGGAATCTTGGTAGGGCGTTCGGAATGGAGGGGTTGGCGAGAGGTAGTTGGAGATGGTGTGGGTGTGGCAGTTTGAAAGCGGCGTCGAGCCGCCGCACTCCAAATAGACCGCTACTAGATTTGGTTGGTTTGGGCGGTGTGGAGGGCGGCGCGGAGGAGGGCGATCACTCTGGCTGGAAGAGTGGCGAAACGTGGGTCCTGCGTCAGGCCCTGGTGGTAACGATAGAAAATTTGCTGGACGATGACCGCGAGTTTGAAACGGGCGAAGGCCAGATAGAAGGCGATGTGAGCTAGATCGGAATTTGTATTTTTTGCGTAGTACTGGGCGACCTCTTCCCGGCTCATACTTCCGGTTTGCGTGGTTACATCGGAGAGATTTTGTTTTAGGTCTTCGGGGTCGGTCTGATTCACCCAGTATGCCAACGTCGTGCCGAGGTCGGTTAGCGGATCACCGAGCGTGGCCATTTCCCAATCGAGCACGCCTTTTATTTTTGTGATGTCGCCGGCGTCGAGAACTACGTTGTCGAATTTGTAGTCGTTGTGAATCAGCGCGGCGGATTGCGCCGCAGGCATGTTTTGTTCAAGCCAGTTGGCAATTTTTTCTACTTCCGGATAGTCGTGCGTTTTCGAATTGTGATAACGCTCGATCCAGCCACGGACTTGCCGGGCCAAGTAACCCTCGGGCTTTCCTAAATCACCGAGGCCCGCCTTTGCGTAGTCAACGCGATGCAGTGCAATCAGGGTGTCGATCAGTGATTCATTGAGCCGCCGAGCTTTTTCGGAGGGTAGATCGATTTCTGGCGGAAGATTTTTGCGTAGGATCACTCCGTGGATCGGCTGCATCAGATAAAACGGGGCGCCTAGAATATCGGCGTCATCGCAAAAGGCTAGGACTTCCGGAGCGGGCGGAAAGACTGCATGGAGTTTTGCGAGGACGCGAAATTCGCGGCCCATATCGTGGGCGGATTTTACTTTGCTGCCGAAGGGCGGACGGCGGAGCACCAATTCCTTTTCGCCGAGGCGGATGGCGTAGGTAAGGTTGGAATGGCCGCTGGGATATTGCTGAATCTGGAGGTGGCTGATTTCGGCGGTGGGAAATTTTGCGCGGAGGTAGGGTTCGAGTTTTTCGACGTTGAGTTCTTCGCCGGTACGGATGGTCGCGGGTTTGTCGATCAGGTCGGCCATATTTTTTACTCAGCGGTAGGTGAGCATCTCAGGATCTTCCAGGTGCGGATGGGAATTGAACGTGCTCAACGTGAAGCGGTCCGCACCGTAGAGAAATTCGCTCCAGCTGCAGTTTTGCGACATCCAGCTTACTCCCAGGGCGGATTCGTCGGAGAGTCCGAGGGCGGTTTGCATGGCGATGGCAATTGGGCCGCCGGAGGTGAAGATGGCTACGGTTTCGCCGCGTTGGCCGTGGGTCAGGAATTTGTTCAGACCACCATTTACCCGCGCTTTGAATTCCTGCCAAGATTCTACGTCTTCGGGTGAGATTTCCGCGCGAACCCATTTGTTGATTACGGATTCGAAGAGCTTTTGGAAATGTTTTCTCTGCTCGACGTTGGTCGTGGAAGATTTAAAGGCAGCTTGGAGTTTGGCGATGGGTTCGTCGGTCGCCAATAACTCCGGAAGAGCGCGTTTCAGTACAGCTTCCGCCTGGTATTCGTCGAATTCCTCCAATTTCTGGAGTTCAGGGAAATTTTGATTCGATGCCTGGTAGGGGCGAGCGATTAATTGCGCGGTGCGTTTTTGGCGTTCACAGGGACCTGTGGCTATGCGGTCGAATTTCAATTTTCTGGCGGCCCAATATTCGCCGAGAATAGCGGCTTGTTGCTCGCCGAGTGGGGAGAGCTTGTCGTAATTTTCCTGTAGAAAAGATGCTTGAGCGTGGCGGATCAAATAGAGAAGGCTCATTGGTTTAGACGGATGAAGAAACCCGAAAGGAAATCATCGCGCAGGACAATGCGTTAGACGCTTCGCTCAAAGAAAGTGGCGGGTGATCAGTGGCGAGTGGCGAGTTGGGTTGCATTGGAAACAAGAAGGCGCCGAGTCTTCGCACAAAATCGTTCAGAGTGAACCAGCGCACTCGAAAGTACTTTACGCACGGCGCAGGTGCAAGTTAGGCGCGTTCGAAGAGGCCGGCAGCGCCTTGACCTCCGCCTACGCACATGGTGACGACGCCGAAGCGCGCGCTTCGGCGCGCCATTTCGTTGGCTAGCGTGCCGACCATACGAGAACCGGTCATGCCGAAGGGATGGCCGATGGCGATGCTGCCGCCGTTGACGTTTAGTTTTTGCGGATCAATGCCCAAACGATCCTGGCAATAGATGACTTGAACGGCGAAGGCTTCGTTGAGCTCCCAGAGATCGACGTCCGCCATTTTTAGTCCCGTGCGCTTCAAGAGTTTCGGGATGGCAAAGACCGGCCCGATGCCCATTTCGTCTGGTTCGCAGCCGGCGACCTGAAAGCCACGAAAAATTAATTTGTAGGGAATCTTCAGCTGGTCGGCGCGCTCGCGAGACATTAACAGCGTGGTGCTGGCGCCATCGGAGAGCTGGCTGGAGTTGCCGGCGGTTACAGTGCCTTGCCCGCTGTCTGGATCGAAGTGCGGTTTGAGCGCGAGCAAACCTTCGATTGTAGTGTCCGGACGATTGCACTCGTCACGATTTATGGTGGCTTGCTCTTTGCTGACGATCTCGCCGGTTTTCTTGTCGAGCAGGCCGCGCGTTACAGTTATCGGCGCGATTTCAGCGTCAAAGAAATTTTCTTTTTGGGCGCGCGCGGTGCGCTGTTGGCTTAACAGAGAATATTCATCCTGTGTACGGCGATCTATTTTGTAGCGCTTGGCTACGACTTCGGCGGTGTTGCCCATCACCATGTAGATGCCCGGCATCTTTTCGAGCAAGACCGGATGAGGATCGTTGTCACGCGTTAGCATGGTAATGCTTTCCACGCCGCCGCCGATCGCGGCGTCAACGCCTTCGCTGATGATCTGATGCGCGGCTACGGCAATGGCTTGAAGTCCGCTGGAGCAAAAACGATTGATCGTGGTGCCGGCGACACTACTGGGCAGCCCAGAGAGCATGGCGGCGGTGCGGCCGATGTTTTGGCCTTGGGCGCCGTGGGGCTGGCCGCAGCCTAAGACGACGTCTTCGATTTCCGCGGGATCGAGTTTAGAGGTTTTCTTGAGGACGTCTTTGATGCAGTGCGCGACCAGATCTTCCGGGCGCGTTAAGTTGAAGGAGCCCCGGAAGGATTTGGCCAGGGGCGTTCTGGTGCTGGCTACGATTACAGCTTCTCTCATGGTTGCGGCTCCAGATTCTGGGCGTATAATTTTTCACGCGAAACATGAAACCGGGCCGCCCCCTTCCTTCGTCAGGGTGAACTGAAGGACGGTCCCTACATAACCCGTCGTCGACGGGTCGATCTTGCACAAAACGTGCAGCATGCGGCGCTACTACAAGTCAAAAACCAAATCAAAGGCGACCGCCTCAGAAGACGGCCGTTACGACGGCCACGGCAACTGCAACGGCAAAGCGGCGTCGAGCCGCCGCACTCCAAATTTAGCGGGCGGCGGCGGTTTCGGTTTTGCCCCAGTCGGCGAAGGTTTTGTTTTCGGCGGCCAGGCGCTTTAGTAATGGGGCCGGTTCCCAGAGTTCGCCGTGTTGGCGGTGAAATTCCTCGATGCGCGCCAAAACTTTTTTCAGGCCGACAGTGTCGGCGTACCACATGGGTCCGCCGCGGTGCGCGGGAAAGCCGTAGCCGTTCAGGTAGATGATGTCGATGTCGGACGCGCGCAACGCGTATCCTTCTTCTAGAATGCGGGCACCTTCGTTGACCAGTGCATAGAGGCAGCGATCGATGATTTCTTCCGCGGTGATTTGGCGCTGCGGCGTGCCGGCTTCGCCTACCCATTTCTTTATGAGCGCAGCCGCTTCCGGGTCACTAACCGCACGGCGATTTTCGTCGTACTTGTACCAGCCCGCGCCCGTTTTTTGTCCGAAGCGGCCTTGTTCGCAAAGATTGTCTTCCGCGAAAGGCTGGCGAACGCCTGGCTTTTCAAGATGGCGATATTCCTTGCGAATGCGCCAGCCCACGTCGAGTCCGGCGAGATCGCCGACGGCCAGCGGGCCCATGGCCATTCCAAAATCGGTCATGGCTTTGTCAACGGATTCGATCGCGGCGCCTTCTTCCACCAGGAATTGCGCTTCGCGCCGGTATGGGCCAAACATGCGGTTGCCGACAAAGCCTCGGCAGTTTCCTACCAGGACGCCAACCTTGCCCAACGTCTTTGCGAGATTCATGGCCGTGGCGATCACTTCTTTGGAGGTGGCTTTACCGCGCACAATTTCCAGAAGGCGCATGACATTCGCAGGGCTGAAAAAATGCAGGCCGATGACGGATTCAGGGCGTTTCGTAGCGCTAGCGATTTCGTCAATGCTCAACGTCGAGGTGTTGCTGGCAAGGATTGCGCCGGGCTTACAGATTTTATCGAGTTGCTGGAAGATTTCTTTTTTGAGGGCCATGCCTTCGAAAACGGCTTCGATGACCAGATCGGCGTCGGCGAAACCGTCGTAGGACAACGTGGGCTTGATGCGATTGAATCGCTCGGCCGCAGCTTCCGGAGTGAAGCGTCCCCGTTTTACCGAGGTGTCGTAATTCGATTTGATGGTGTTGAGTCCACGATCGAGTGCGGCTTGATCGGTTTCCTTCAAAAGAACGGGAATGCCGGCATTGGCGAGCACCATGGCGATGCCGCCGCCCATGGTGCCGGCGCCGACAACCGCGGCGGATTTGATGGGGATGAGCGGCGTGTCTTTCGGGACGTCGGGGATTTTGCTGACTTCCCTTTCGCTGAAAAATACGTGAATCAGGGATTTGGACTGGTCGGAGAACAGGCAGTCGATGAAAAGTTTTTCTTCAAACTGGCAACCCTGATCGAAGGGCATTTTTGTGGAGGCTTCGATCGCTTCGATGGCCGCCATCGGGGCTTTCAGGCCGCGTTGTTTCTTGGCAACGGTGTCGCGTGCGGCAGAAAATATTGCGGCATTGTTTGCAGCATTGCCGAGTTTTTCGTTGCGCTCGCGAGTTTTTGGGGCAGGTTTATCGGCTACTTCTTGGGCAAACGCGATGGCGCCGGTCAGAAGATCTCCATCAATAATTTTGTCGATGATGCCGAATTTCAGAGCGTCGGTAGCTTTTACGGGATTTCCAGTGGTGCACATTTCGATGGCGGTTTGCACGCCGGCGAGCCTTGGCAAACGCTGCGTGCCCGCGGCTCCGGGAATGATGCCCAGTTTTACTTCCGGTTGGCCGACTTGGGCGCTGGCTACCGCGACGCGATAGTGGCCGGACATGGCGAGTTCCAACCCGCCGCCGAATGCCGTGCCGTGAATGGCCACGATGATGGGCTTTTTGCTGTCCTCGATTTTCAACAGGACGGGAAGCAAGCCTGCGCCGCGCGGTTTGCCGCTGGTAAGTTTGCCGAATTCTTTTATGTCGGCTCCGGCGACGAAAGTGCGGCCGCCGCCGATCAGGACTGCGGCTTTCACGGAGGCATCTTTATTAATTTGGTCGATGGCTTCGGCAACGCCTTCGGGAACGCCGGGACTCAGGGCATTCACCGGGGGATTGTTGATGGTGATCACAGCGATGTCGTTTTGTTTGGTTAGCTGAACTAGGTCAGACATTTTTTTCTCTCTTTTTTAAACACTGACTATTGTACGTCACGGCTTGCGTCGGGCACGGCATGCCGTGCCCCTACAAAGAAGTTGCATGTGCGGCCGCGGGAGCGTCGATCAACAGTTGGGCCAGGCGCTCGCGATGAAACGTGGCGTCACCGAAGGCGTTCTCGTTGGCCTTGGCGCGCCGGTAATATAGGTGCACGTCGTTTTCCCACGTAAAGCCCATGCCGCCGTGAATCTGGATGCCGCGATTGCCGACGGTGCGTCCCGCATCGCTGGCATACATTTTAGCAATAGAGACCGCTGCTGCAGCATCGGGGGCGTTTTCCTCGAGAGCCCAGCCGGCATAATAAACGGCGCTGCGAGCGCTTTCCGTTTCCAGATACATATCGGCGCACTGATGCTGCACCGCTTGGAACATGCCGATGGGTTTGCCAAATTGTTTGCGAGTTTTTGCGTACTCCACGGTGATATCCAGCGTGCGCTGCATTCCGCCAACCAATTCGGCGGCAAGCGCGGCGCTGGCGACGTCGAACGCGCGCGGAAGATCAGTGGTCGGACCGATCAGTTCTGCTGGAGTGTTTTTGAATTCGACGACGTAAAGTTTTCTGGTGAGGTCCATGGCGGACATTGGCGTGATTTTGAGGCCAGGAGCATCGCGGTCCACAGCGTAA
This sequence comes from uncultured Acidobacteriota bacterium, assembly GCA_963786485.1. Lineage (GTDB taxonomy): Bacteria > Acidobacteriota > Terriglobia > Acidiferrales > UBA7541 > Acidiferrum. The sequence goes on along the minus strand of CAWAZN010000007.1, from coordinate 108,626 downwards.
ACGCCATTTTTTGCGACGACCAGAATGAAGTCGGCTACCGCGGCGTCTGACACGAACAATTTCTCGCCAGTAAGTTTGTTGTTGGCGGCAGTCAGTTGGACGTCTGTTAACATTCCAGCTGGCGGAAGATTCCAGGATCGCGACCGTGGCACGCGCGCGACCTTCGCAGATCGGGGCGAGATATTTTTTCTTAAAGAGCGGGTGAGGCTAGGGCATCAATCACGGAGCCCGCTAACACTACGGTGGAAAAAAATGGTCCCGGCAACAGAGCGCGGCCGGCTTCCTCCATCAAGAGCATCAGCTCAACCTTGCCGAGAGCGACGCCACCATATTCTTCAGAAAAAATAATTCCGGTGTAACCCTGGTCCGTAAGTTTGGCCCAAAGTTGCGGGTCGTAGGCGGTCTCCGTTTCCATCAAACGGCGCATCTCGGAACTGGGACATTCGCCGGCGAAGAATTTTCGGGCGCTGTCTTTCAGAAATTCCTGGCTTTCACTCAGGCCGAATTGCATTCCGATTCCCTTTCGTTCGCGCTCAGTTCAATTTCGCTTCTAGCTAGTAACTTCTGGGCAAGCCTAAAACGAAATGTCCGATGATGTTGCGCTGCACTTCGGACGTACCGGCTTCGATGGTGTTACCGCGCGTTCGCAAATAGGCGTAAGCCCAGATGCCTTTGTCGATGGCATGCGCATCGCCGGACAGAAGCTGGCCATAAGGTCCAAGAATTTCCTGGGCGATTTGTTGCAGCCGCTGATTCAACTCGCTCCAGAAAATTTTCTGAATGCTGCCTTCGGGACCGGGAACACCGGTGGCCGTAATGCGGCTGAACGCGCGCATCTGATTGAAGCGCATAATTTCAATTTCGGCGCTGCATTGCGCCAACTTTTGGCGAATCAACGGGTCCTGGCTGGCGGGTTTGCCGTTGCGCTGAATTTTGTGAGCCAGCTCGATCAGGCGGCTGATGTAACGATTGAAGGTGAGCTGCAGCCGCGCGCCGTAAGAGCCGCGTTCGTACATGAGCGTGCTCATGGCCACGTTCCAGCCGTCATTCACTTTGCCCAGAACGTTTTCTGCGGGAACCTTTACGTCGCGAAAGAAAAGCTCGTTGAATTCGGATTCGCCGGTCATTTGGCGTAGCGGACGAACCTCTACGCCCGGCGTTTTCATGTCGACCAGAATCGCGGTGAGGCCTTTGTGTTTCGCGGCGGTGGGATCGGTGCGGACGATAAGTTCGCACCAGTCGCCGACCCAACCGTAGCTGGTCCAAACTTTTTGGCCGTTGACAATGTAGTGGTCGCCGTCGAGCTTGGCTTCCGTCTGCAACCCAGCGAGGTCGGAGCCGGCGTTTGGTTCGGAGAAGCCCTGGCACCAGATTTCTTCGGCACTCAGAATTTTGGGGATGAAGCGTTTTTTCTGCGCTTCCGTGCCACAGGCGATGATGGTCGGGCCAATTAATCCCAGCCCCAGAGAATTTGCCATGGGCGGCGCTTCCACCCGGGCCATCTCTTCCCAGAAAAGAGATTGCTGCATCAGCGTGGCGCTGCGGCCGCCATATTCTTTTGGCCAAGAAACCGCGGCCCAGCGGCCGTCGTGAAGTTTGCGCTGCCACGCGCGCAGGTACGGATACGATTCTTCGAGGGGTTTCTCGCGCCACTCCGCCCAGTCTTTAGGAGCATTGGTAGCCAGCCAGGCGCGCAGTTCGTCGCGGAAGGCAGGTTTCTTCGGCGGTTAGTCTCAAATCCATACAACAAACTCCTTACCGGTTGAGAAAGCTTTACGCGAAATCTTCCGTTCCCAGGTCCTACGTTGCGGCCTTGCTAGATTCGGCCGCTTCGGGGCGCAACGTATCTTTGCCGTGCCAGTACTTCTTGCGAATGTCTTTCTTCAAGATTTTCCCAGTGGCGGTTTTTGGCAGATTGTCCACGAATTCGACGGTGCGCGGACATTTGTAGTGCGAAAGCTTGCCGCGGCAGAACTCCAGCAATTCCTGTTCTTCAATTTGGGCATTCGGCTTTCGTACCAGCAACGCCTTGGGAACTTCGCCCCACTTGGCGTCCGGAACGGGAATCACGCAGGCTTCCAGGATGGCCGGATGCGCCAGGATGGCTTTTTCCAGCTCCAGAGACGAAATATTTTCGCCGCCGCTGACGATGATGTCTTTCTTGCGATCAACGACGAGGAAGTAGCCATCCGCATTTAAGGTAGCCATGTCGCCAGTGTGAAACCAGCCGCCGCGCAGCGCTTCCGCGGAAGCCTCGGGCTGTCCCCAATACCCTTCCATGACGCCATCGCCGCGCACGATAATTTCGCCAATGCTCACACCGTCTGCCGGAACATCTTTATCGTTGGCATCGACGACGCGCATTTCCACTCCGGGAACAGGATAGCCAGTCATGGCTTGGCCGATGTATCGCTGCTCCCCTTCCCAGCCCATTCCATCTTTCATGGGCGAAAGTGAGAGCGCGGGAGAAGTTTCCGTCAGTCCATAGCCCGAAAAACACTGGCAGCCAAATGTTTCTTCCACTTCGCGAATCAAGGTGGGCGAAGACGCGGCGCCGCCGATGACAATGCGCGTCAGGCTACTCAAGTTATAATTTTTTCGCTCCGGGCAATTCACCAGAGCCGTGGCCATGATGGGCACGAGACTGCAGGTGCGAGCGCCTTCTGCTTCGATCAAACGAAATACTTCCTTGGGGTCAAAGCGGTGAATCATCACGTGTTTGCCACCAAGCAGCGTCAGAAAATGCGCTACTCCCCAACCGTTGGCGTGAAACAGCGGAATGGTGTGCAGCTCGACGTTGCCGTTGGGGATTTGGAATGCCATGCATACGTGTACTGCGTGAAGGTAAATGTTGCGATGGGTGAGCATCACGCCTTTGGGATTGGCGCTGGTCCCGCTGGTATAAAAAAGTTCGGCAACCGCATTTTCATCGATCGATGCGATGTCCGCGCGGTGCGGCGTAGCCGCAGCGATAAATTCTTCATAGTTTTGCGGCGCGAGCCAGGGAAGGTCTGGAGTGCCTTCGAGCAGTACAAAGGTTTTTACGGTCGTCAGATCCTTGCGGAACGCTTCCACGCAGGGAAGAAATTGCCTTTCAATGAATAGAATCGTGGCGCCGGAATCGTTAAGGATGTAACCGAGCTCGCTGGCGGAGAGCCGGATATTCAGCGGCAGCAGAACCGCCCCGGCTTCCAGTACGCCGTAATAGGCTTCCAGTAGTCGATGGCAGTTGGTGCTGAGAAACGCCACGCGGTCGCCGGGTTGTACACCGACCTGCAGCAACGCACCCGCGAGATGACGAGCGCGATCGCCAAACTCTTTATAGTTGTAGCGCTTGTCGTCGCAGACTACCGCGGTTCGAACAGGGTATTGCTGCTCGGCGTAACGAAGGAAACGCAAGGGCGTGAGCGGAATGTTCATAGGGAGCCTCGCCGTATAGCTTAGGCGGATTGCCCTCCGTCGACCACCAGGGTGTGCCCGGTGACAAAGTTGGAGGCGTCCGACGCCAGGAAAATTGCGGCGCCCTTTAAATCCTCCGGCCCGCCAAAACGGCCGAGTGGAATGCCCGCGAGGAATTCTTCTTTATTTCGCTCAATCACTTTCTCAGACATGTCTGTCGGAAACCATCCCGGGGCAATAGCATTCACCTGAATGTTGTACATGCCCCACTTGCAGGCCAGATCCTTGGTGAACATGATGACTCCAGCCTTGCTGGTGCTGTAGCCAATCGCGGAAAACCTCGGCGGCGAGCCGCGCATTCCGGCCACGCTGGCAATGTTGATAATTTTTCCGCGACGCTGCGCGATCATGACCTTGCCGACGGCTTGGGAAAAAAGAAATGTACCGGTCAGATTGGTTTCGATGACCTTGTTCCATTGCTCCAGCGTCATCTCCTCCGTCGGCGCGCCCCAGGACGTGCCGGCGTTGTTGACCAAAATGTCGATACGGCCAAATTCTTTTTGCGCCGTTTCCGTTACGGCGCGAATGCTGGCCGGATCTTTCACGTCACAAGCTAAGGCCAGGGTTTTTACGCCAAACTTCGCCAATTCCTCGGCGGCTTGCGCGCATCGTTCTTTCTTTGCGGGCACACAAAACCAAGTTGGCGCCCATTTGCGCAAAGCCTTCCGCCATCTGACGACCGAGACCTACGGAACCACCCGTGATCACCGCTACGCGCGCGGTCAGATCAAACATCTGGTACTTGTTCATGTCCCTCGACTCTGCCGGGTCAAAAGCGCCATCGCAATAATCTGATAGTTTATATCATATTTTTGTAACTAACAATACGCCCGGAATCAGCGCACTCTGCTCATGTGAGGAAAAACCTGATGGCTAGAGCACCCAGCGCTCCACCGGCAAAGGTGCCCAACGCGGAGATAGGCGCGTAACCCCAATCCGAACTTCCCTTCCCGGCGATTGGCAAAACCGCGTGAGCGATGCGCGAACCCAAATCGCGAGCCGGATTCATGCTCGTGCCGGTGGTTCCGGCCAACGCCAGAATCAACCCCCAAACCAGGCCTGCGATCAGGAACGGGGCCAAGCCCGGAGGAATATTCGCGCGGCTGATAATGCAGGCTCCGCCAAACACCAACACGGTGGTGGCAATAATTTCGCCGAGCTAAATTAGCAGGTTTGTTGGGAATCGCCGGGTGGCTGCAGAAACAACTGAGTTTGTGGACTGGATCCTCAGTGACTGCCCAATGCGGCAAGAAAGTGCAACCACACCAGAGCCGAGCCAACGAAGGCACCGAGCATCTGCGCACAGATAAATGGAATGAGCTTCGAAAAATTATGCGTAACGATGGCAGTAGCCAGCGTTACCGCGGGATTGATGTTGGCTTCGTGACTTCCGCAGGCGATGGCGGTGAACAGGCCCGCCATGGCCGCGAACGCCCAACCCGTGGAGATTACAATCCATCCGCCACCCTGCGCCTTCGAGCGGGAAAGTACCACGTCGGCGATGACCCCGTTGCCCAACAACACCAACACCATTGTGCCCATGAATTCACCGACGACCGGCGATTGCATGCAGTGTTCTCCATTTCACGCGTGCTGAAACTCGGTTCTAGTGCAGGCCAAAAGGAAACAACGGATCGCCACACAGGAATCCGAAGAAGCATTCCCCGGTGACCGCGTCAAAGGTACGCAGGTACGGACTTGGCGTGAAATCGATGAACGCCGGAGGAACAGGCACGACCACGTTCGAAACGCTGAATACATTGAAGTTCGGTCCGAGTGCCGTGGCTTCTTTATTCAGGTCCGCAGCGTCGATGGCCGGCCAGCGACCGGTGTCGAGCCGAGCGAGCAATGTCTGCACCGCGGTTATCGTTTCCGCGGGAGTAAAGGCGCAGTGGCCGGCGCGCGAGACGTACGTCTGCCGCAAGAAACGATCGTTGCCCAGTTCGTCGACAACTTTCTTGTACGCGCTTTCATTCTGCGGAACCACCAGTCCGTCGCCCTTGGTATGTAGCGTCAGAACCGGGAAGTGGATACGCCCATCGAAAATAATATTGTTTTCCACATACTGAACGGCTTCGCGATCCTCCCTCACGCGCGCTGCATCATTCAGCGTGCGCAGATCGGCGTCCAGATCGAGCCCGGCCTGCTGGTAAAGAGCACGAACCTCATCTCGGTTGATGGAGCGCTCAAATTGATGGCGATAGTCGACTCCGGTGTTCCAGGACACATTGCCTTGCGCACGTAGTTCCAATTCCCTGCGGAACGCGAAAACGAATGGAAAATCAATCTGTTGATCCCACAGGAATTGGTTCTGTTCCTGCGCGGCGAAATCGTCGGCCGCCGGCTCTGGAGACAGCGGCGTAAACCAACCAGGTGTATCCGCCAGCGCCGCGCCTAGCGCGATGCGCGCCCGGCCCTGCGGGGACTGCTGCGCCTGGGCGAGGATTTCTTCGGATAGGTCCAGATTGGCGGTGGGATTGGCAATGTCCACGATCTGCAATCCCGTGCCGGGAGCGACTAACACTTTGAAGGAAAATTCCGAATCGAGCGCAGTGTTCCAGGTGGCCACACCGCCGCTCAGCACGCCACACATCGGCAGCGCGGCATCAAAGCGCTCTGGATGCTCCTGAATCAGGCCCGCGGTAATAATCCCGCCGAGGGAATGGCCCCAAGCGATGGTTCGCTTCGGATGCCCGACGAATTGCTTAAACAAGTCCAGAACGGCGATCTGATCCGGGATAGCCTCATGGATGGCCCAGCCGGTGGTCGCATAAGAAGAACCCGCCAGCGCGAATCCGCTGCTCAGCATGAAGAAGCGCGTGATCGGATCGCCCACGTCTTGAGCGGGATTGGCTGCGCCGGGTGTTACATATCCATGGCTATACAGGAATAGCGTGCCATTCCAATTCGCGGGCACTTCGACGAGATAAGTCGCGCCGTCGGGCAAACTTCCCGAGTGCGTGGCCACACCCGTCTGCCCCTGCGCCGCAAAGGCGATCGCAAAAGATAGAACAACTACGGATCCGACGAATCGAACTGCCCACTTGAATGGATGCTTCATGGTACTGGCCTCCTGCGAAACGATTTTTTGCAAAGCTACCGCATGCCTGCCAAATCAGAACAACGGAACTTTGTGCTGCGAAGCGGGGCTACGATTTGAAGCGGCGCTGCGAAGCAGGTTTTGTGAGCGCGCCAGTTTTCGCTGGCGCCTTGGAGTTAGAACGTGAAGCGTGCTCCGATCTGAAAGTCACGAGCCGGGAACGCCGCCGTGAATGCCAGTGGCTGGTTCGGAAACAAGTCAGCACTGCCGTGAACGTTGAAGGGCGCCGCGAATTGCGGACCAACAACGTTATTCACACTGGAAAAATTCGTGTGATTGGCCAAGTTGAAGCCTTCCGCGGTAATCAACACCGAAGCGTGTTCAGTGAGTTTGAAGGATCGGCTCAACCGCAAGTCGACATCCGTGTAGCTGGGGCCGATTCCGGTGTTGCGTCCCGCGCCCGCGGGACGATCGTTGGTGAAGTGACCATCGCTATTGGTGTCTGCTGCCGCCAAAAGATTGAAGGGGTGCCCGCTGTTGTAGCTGAAGATGGGTGCCAGTTGGAAGCCGCCAAATATTTTGGAGTTAACGAATGGACTATCGAAAACCCCCGCCAGCACGATCTTGTGGCGTTGATCGAAATCGGAGAGCGAGCGTTCGCAGCGCAGACAGGTAGCATTGAACGGCGAATAGTCGCTGTTGAAGTCCGTCGAATCATCAATGGCTTTGCTGAACGTGTAGTTGGCGAGCACAGTGAAATGATTGCCGTATCGCTTTTTCAGTTCGAATATTCCACCGTTGTACACAGCCGAGGCGATCGAACTGTAAACGTTGTTTTGCAGAATCGTCAGCGAGGAATCCGCAAAACACGGCGATGGATTCGTAAAGCAGACCGGGCTGCCCCAATCCTGAATCGGATTTCCATTGGATGGTAATCCGCTGGAGGGAATCGTATCCGTCGGAGCTCCGGGCAACAAATTGGTATCGATGGCCACCGGCAAGTGCGTGGTGTGCACGTACACATAGTTTGCGGACACCGAAACACCGCCGCCCCAATCGTGCTCAATACCCAAAGACGCCTGCTGCGACATCGGGCTCTTGTAGTCCGACTGTCCTGCGAACAGCACGGTGCCAGGAGGCAGGGGACCAGTGTTCTGCAATGTTCAGGCCCAAAGCTTCCAGGTCCGCGGGACCGACACAGGCCACCTGACCGGCCGGCGGCGTGCCGCAGTTTATTTTCCCTTCTCCGAACAGCGTTTGGAAAATCGCTGCGGAGTTCGCCACGCCGGGATCGCCCGGAACGCCAGTGAGTTTTACCAGGCTGTTGGCAATCTTGCGCGTGTCGTTAATATTCCCAAGGGTCGCCACTACGCCGGGAATCTGCGCGTAGATCTGCGAATAGAAAATTCCATAACCTGCGCGAACAACGGTCTTGTGGTCTCCGAACGGATCCCACGCCAGCGAAACGCGTGGAGCAAAATTCTTTTTCGGAGTGTGCAGCGTTCCGTACTGCGTATCCACTTCGTAGCGCAGTCCGTAATTCAGCGTGAAATTTGGCGCAATTTGCCAGGTGTCTTGCGCGAAGAGGGCGGTGAACGGTCGGGTTTGCTGATATTGCGGATTGCCGAAGCCTTGCTCATAAAATCCTGGGGCACCGAGGCTGTAAGCTTGTAATGGCGATAGCGCAGAGCTCGCGGGAACGGTGAGGCCGGTGGTTGGGCTAGGCCCCGGCGGCAAGCCGCAGAAGATCGGAACCTGCAAGCACGGGCTTAGAACGATGCCCGGCAGTTCCAGAAATTCAAAACGACCGGCGAAAAATGTCTGAGAAGTTGTGTTATTGCCGCGGATCAATTCGCTGGCGCCAAATTTGAAGGTGTGATGGCCGCGCACCATGCTGAAGTTATCGGCGATCTCGTACCTGCCCGCGCGCGTGTGACTCGGCAAGAAAATTCCGCGATTGAAGAATCCGAAGCCTTGTACGTCAATGCCTGGTCCACCCGGGTCGTTGGTGTTCACGTTGAATTGATACATATTCCACTGCAGACGCAACTCATTCTGCGTGGCCGGACTGAAGGAGTGAAACCACGAACCCTGCAGGGTGCTGTCCCAAGCCAGTTCGGAAGTGCCGCGCGAAATTCCCGTAAGCGCCTGCACGTCGGGGTCAGTCTCCTCTAGGTGCGCAAAACTGTATCGGAGGAACGCCTGATTCCGGTCGCTGAAGTGATAGTCGAGCCGAGCGGAAGCCAGGTGTTGGCGAATGGGAAACGGAAATAGTCCGCCATTCGTCTCCGCTTGGTTGATGATGAAGGGGTTCAGCGCTTGCGTGGCGCCATTCGTCTGGCAGGGACTGGCCGCCGCCGTGATATTCAGGCAGTGCGACAACACGAACGCGCAGGTCTGCGCCGGCAAAAACGTTGGCGGACCGTTAATCGGATCTGCAGGATCAGACAAGCACGGAACGTTCGGATTTCCCGGCAGAGTTGCGAGCCCCGCAAAAATCGCATTTTGATCCGGCGAAGCGTTAAAAACGCTGCTATTGGTCAACAGCGGCACCGAATCCTCTGCGTCCGACCGCAAACCTTCATACCCGACATACAAAAACATGCGATCTTTTTTCAGCGGGAAGCCCAAGTTGCCGCCGAACTGCTGACGACTGAGGGAATTCTTCACCGGCGTTGCCGCGGATTCAGGGTTGACGGTGAATAGATCTCCCGGAAGCAGCGCCGGCTGCAGCGCAAAATGATCGCGTGCATCCAGCCCGTCCCCGCGGAACAAACCATAAAAATTGCCATGCAATTCATTGCCGCCCGATTTTGAAACAATATTAATAGACGCCCCGCTCGCGCCACCCAGTTCCGCGGTGTAATTGCTGCGGTTCACCTGAAATTCTTGCACCGCATCCTGACTCAAGTTCAGCCGGACGCCGCCGGCATCATCATTAAACTCGCCGCCATCCACCGTTACGCTGTTACCGCGCCCGTTGCTGCCGTAAAAAGATAAACCGCTCTGCGGAGTTTGCTTGACGCGAAAATCCGCGTTATCCGCAATCGTGTTGGAGTTGCTCACGCCCGGAAGCAGCAGCGTAAACGTCAAATAGTCGCGCCGATTGATCGGCAAGTCGTCCACGTACGTCTGCGAAATTGTTTCCGCCTGGCTTCCCCGCGTGGTTTCAATGGCGGGAGGTTCCGCCGATACTTCCACTTCCACCTTCGCCCCTGCGAGCGCCAGGTGAAAATCCACGATAGCCGTCTGTCCTACTTGCAGTAGCAGTCCTTTTTGCACCTGGGTCTGCAAACCCGAAAAACGCGACGTCACGTCGTACGTGGAAGGCGGAAGGATTGCGAACTGATATTGCCCGGTCACGTCAGACACCGCGGTGTAGCGCGTACCCTTAGCCGTATCCACCGCTTCCACAGTCGCGCTGGGAATCACGCTGCCGGAGGGATCGAACACTGTTCCCTTAATCTGCCCAGACGCGCCCACGCCTTGTGCTCTTGCCGAAGGGCTCATCAGTAAAACGAGTGCCAAAAACGAGAGCAATATCGACTTCATCGGACCCTCCGGGGCGCCGCCACAAATGCCATTACGTGACGCGCTTTAACGAAAAGATGCATGACTAGCGGGGCGAACTTCTATTTGGAAATATCGTACGGGGAGGCAAGTAGCCGTCGTCGCAAGAAGGCCGGGGTGGCGGACCTACACGCGGCGCAACTAGACCGATAAAACCGTCTCTTCGAGTCACCCGTACCCCACAAGCAGCAAGTCTTACAAATTATGATAGCAAGTATCACATTATAGAAACTAATGTCAACACAAACTCCGATACTTACCATCAGCTTTCTTGATGCCTGAGATGCGCAAGTCTACCTAAGTGGATGGCTCAAGGAAACTACATTTGCTTTGCGAAGTACGAAAACCGTGACACGTTAGGCTGGGGTCAACACCACACGGCCGGTAATCGCGCCCTTGCGTAAATCTTCCAGCGCTTGATTCGCCTCAGCCATGGGCCGCGTCGTTACCTGGCAGCGGACCTTGCCCGCGGCTGCCATCGCCAACAGTTCACGTAAATCCTGGCGCGTGCCTACCGAGGAGGCTTGAATGCGCACTTCCGTTGCCGCCATCAAGATAGGAGGGAAGCAGATATTCTCAGATGGCAGTCCGACAACTAATAAAGTTCCGACCGGCCTGACGCACGGGAACGCGGAATCGTACGCAGCCTTGGCAGCGGAAGTGACAAGAACCACGTGCGCGCTGCCGGCGCGTCGAATTTCCTTCACCACATTTACCGTCGTGGCATTCAGCGTCGTCGACGCGCCGAGGGCTCGGGCTTGCGCAAGTTTGTCATCAGAAATGTCGATCGCGGTCACTGCGGCGCCTAAACCCACGCCGATCTGGACTGCCAGATGGCCCAATCCGCCGACCCCGAAGATGGCCAACCTCTGCCCCGGCATCAATTTCGCGTGGCGCAGAGCCCGATAAACAGTGACGCCCGCGCAGAACAAAGGCGCGGCATCTACAAAAGAAAGCTCATCGGGAATTTTTGTTGCGTGCGTCGCCGGGGCTTTTACAAATTCAGCGTATCCGCCGTCTACGGTTACTCCAGTGATTTTTTGCTTACTGCAGAGATTCTCATTGCCCTCGCGACAGAACTCGCAAACTCCGCACGTCCAATACACCCATGGCACACCGACCCGATCACCGACGTGCAAATCACTCACTTGCCCACCCACCTCGACAATGCGGCCCGCAATCTCATGCCCCAGAATCAGGGGCTTCTTGGTAATCGGCACGATCTGCGGCCAGTCTCCATCCGCCACATGCAAATCCGAGTGACAAACCCCGCAAGCGTGCACCTCAATCAGCACTTCGTCAGCCGCCAACGTGGGTTTGGCGACATCCTCCATTGACAATGGAGATTTGAATTCGCGCAGGACGGCTGCTTTCATGAGTATTCCTCTGGCGCTTCGCGTGTGGGGGAATTTATCTAGAATTAGATTGAGCTAAGAGTTGTAGGGCAATCGTTTTCACGGCTTCGCTCCGCGCAGAAAAAAATCCACGGCGCTGCGAACGCGTTCGGTAAGCTTGTGGGGACCGGTCAGATCCACGGCCCACTGGCGTACCACTGTATTGAACATCCCTTCCATGAACTCCGCCAGATGCACCACCGGAAAGTCCTTGGTGATTTCTCCATTTTTCTGGCCCTCGGCGATAATCTCGCGCAGCAAACTTACCGTCGTTGCCTCTGCTCCACGCAGTTCGGGCGAGCGCACCGGATCCATCGCCCCCGCCAGAATCACCGCTTGCCACAAGGGCCGGCCCACTTCCGTTACGTTTCCCAAAGTTTCATAGAATCTGCGCAAGCGTTGTTCCGTCGTCGCTTTGGTAGACAATTCCGCCTTGAGGCTTTCCGCTTGCCGCGCGAACGCTCTCCGCCCGACTTCCCGTAGAACCGCCTCTTTGCTTGGAAAATATCGAAAAAACGTGGGTTGACTGATTTCCAGCGTCTGCACGATGTCGTCGATACGTGTATTTTCGTAGCCGCGCTGGCGGAAAAGGTGCAGGGCGGCCTCCACGATCTGCTGCCGCTGCCGCGCTTTCTTGCGTTCGCGCAGCCCGCTTTTCGCTAACTTTCCGGAAGGTGCACGCTCGCGAGTTTTTGTACCGTTGGGAGCATCAGGAGCGCTGGGAGGTTGTTGCAGCGCGCTTTTTTTGCGGCTCATTGCGCTTCTCTCTCTTGGCGCGCGGACCAGCGCCCAGGACACAATGTGAGAGTCGCCCTAACATTATAGTGACTAAAGGAAACTTGCAAGCGTAGTAGTAGGGACAGAAAAAATTCCGCCGCCCTCTGGTTGGGAATTCCTCAGGAAGCGGAAACTACTTCTTTCGAGGAAATTTCGTACTTGAAGGCGTCGGCATCCAGGCAGTCCAGCCGGCCCTCTGCGGTTTCCGCTTGCGGATACATAAAGAAGGAGACTGGCGCTCCCTTCGATCCGGGCAAAACGACGTCGTTCGCAAAGTTGAATGCCATCCAGTTCATTTCCCATGAACCGAATAGACGCGTTCGCGCCTTCTTGACCATTTCGTCGTTCAAGGAAAGATTCCCGGGCGGCTCTTCCAACACTACCTTGCGCACATCGGCCGGGTCGACAGGCACCCACCCGTATTCGGCCAAATAGACTTCAGCCCGGCAGTGTTGCGATTTGGTCACCTTTTCCGACGAAGCTCCGAGGCTCTTGTATCCCAAATCGGACTTGACCGTGCGGATTCCATATACATCCCGCGCAGGAAGCCCTGCCGCGCGAGCCAGCCCAACGTACAACGCATTCAGATCCGCACATTTACCGCCCAAATCACCAGACTCCAGCATGAAGCGAATATCACCAGTGCCGCAGCCGCGCGTTTTAGGATTGCGAAATGTGTTATCCACGATCCATTCGTAAATCGCGCGCGCTTTCGCAACATCGGTATTCGCGTTCTTGACGATTTCGTCGGATTTCGCTTTTACAATTCCGTCCGTTGGCGCAAGTTTGCTTGGTTGCAGGAAACGACGAATATCGCCGGAGTCTTCCGACGCGGTTTTGCGCGGCGACATCATATCGACCGCAAAGTCTCGAGTTGCCACACGACTCGTGAGCGTAAGCGCCGGTTTCGCGCCCTCTGGAAATTCCGCGGCGACGATGCCCAACCCTTCATTGCCATTTTCAACGAGTCGCGCTGAGCCGCCTTCCGCAACAAAGGTATTTGACAGTGTGTTTTGGAACGGCGTTCGCTGCAGGAGAGCTGCCGGGACCCAAATGCGCGTGGTGCCAGAGGGATGCAAGATTTCCACGCGAGTCGTGACGTCGAATGTCCGCCAGGAACCGCGTCCCTCGGAGGTCCTCGCCATGGAAGCGCCTCGCCGCCGGTAGCGCCAATCCCGCCGATACCACGCTGGCATAACGCAAAAATTCTCGACGTTTCACGATTTCCCCCCATCGCAACCAGCGCCGCGGTCTGCGATTTAGGCGATGGTCCGCATTAGGTAGATGCGTGCCCCGCATTTTAGGCTACGTAGCACCAAGAGACCAGTGGCCCCTAACCTCGCCCGGCAATTTGCTTGGGGAATCGAACTGCGGTCGCGAAACTAGATCAGTTCCATGCCGGAGAAGAAATAGGAAATTTCGAATGCCGCCGTTTCCGGAGCATCCGAACCGTGCGTGCAGTTCGTGCCAATGCTTGTGCCGAGATCGCAGCGAATCGTGCCTGGTGCCGCCTTCTTGGGATCCGTCGCGCCCATCGCATCGCGCCACTTAGCGATGGCATTATCCGCTTCGAGCACCATCGCAATAATTTTCCCGGAAGACATGAAGTCCGTCAGTTCGCCAAAAAACGGCCGTGCCTTGTGCACGTAATAAAAGCCGCCCGCTTCCTCTTTGGTCAGGCGCATCGATTTCAACGCCACAATTTTGAAACCATGTTTGTGAATGCGCGCCAGGATTTCGCCTTGCTGATTGGCAGCAACTGCGTCCGGCTTGATGATTGCGAATGTACGTTCAATAGCCACGAAAAAATTTCCTCCCGAATTTTGATTATTGCCGACGATGTGCCGACTGAAATTCGCCGGACGACCCCGACGCGTTTTGCAAAAACTTTCTGCTTAGCCCTTAAGTGCCGCTTGCATCGTTGATCCCAGATCCGCCGGCGTTTGCACTGTCTTGATTCCTGCCGCAGCCATGGCTGTGTATTTATCCTTCGCGGTGCCTTGGCCCCCACTGATGATGGCACCCGCGTGGCCCATGCGACGGCCCGGCGGAGCAGTCTGCCCGGCGATAAAGCCGACCACCGGCTTTTTTACGTTGCCCTTGATAAATTCAGCCGCGCGTTCTTCCGCGTTTCCGCCGATTTCGCCAATCATGATGATCGCGTGCGTATCCGGATCATCGTTGAACAATTTAATCGCGTCCAGAAACGACGTACCGATGATGGGGTCGCCACCGATTCCTATACACGTGGATTGACCGATCCCCAATCGCGTCAATTGGTCGACCGCTTCATACGTTAGAGTTCCGCTGCGGCTGACTACGCCCACGTGGCCCTGCTTGTGAATGCGGCCCGGCATGATTCCGATTTTGCATTTACCCGGAGAAATCACACCCGGGCAGTTAGGCCCAATCAGCCGTGACTTCTTGAAATCCACCGCAGCCGCCACGCGAACCATATCCAGAACCGGAATGCCCTCGGTGATGCAGATAATCAATGGAATTTGCGAATCGGCCGCTTCCAGGATGGCGTCCGCGGCGTACGGTGGCGGAACGAAAATCACCGTGGCATTGGCGCTGGTTCCCTTCACCGCATCGGCCACGGTATTGAACACCGGACGCTCCAGATGTTTGGTGCCACCCTTCCCCGGCGTCACTCCGCCGACCACTTGCGTGCCGTACTCGATCATCTGCTGCGCGTGAAAAGTGCCTTCGCGTCCCGTAAAACCCTGCACGATCAATCGCGTTTTATCATCAACGAGAACGCTCATCGTGCACCCCTCGCCAGCTGCACCACTTTTGTAGCTCCATCCTTCATACCGTCCGCAATCGTGAAATTCAGTTTGCTGTCTCGCAGAATCTTCTGCCCCAACTCCACGTTGGTGCCCTCCATGCGAACCACCACGGGAACCGTCAACTGGAGGTCTTTCGCCGCAGCCACCACGCCCGTCGCCAGCACATCGCAGCGCAAAATGCCGCCAAAAATATTGATAAACACCGCGCGCACGCTGGAATCGCTCATCAAAATCCGGAATGCGTTT
The DNA here is from genome assembly GCA_963786485.1 of uncultured Acidobacteriota bacterium. Lineage (GTDB taxonomy): Bacteria > Acidobacteriota > Terriglobia > Acidiferrales > UBA7541 > Acidiferrum. The sequence continues at coordinate 93,348 of CAWAZN010000007.1, read as the reverse complement.
TTCACTTGATCCGCGGATGCTCCTCCGCCCACATCCAGGAAATTTGCCGGCGAACCGCCCGCGTACTTGATGATGTCCATCGTGGCCATTGCGAGTCCCGCGCCGTTGACCATGCACGCCACCGAGCCATCCAGCTTGATGTAGTTGAGTCCGTATTTCGAAGCTTCCACCTCGAGCGGATCTTCCTCGTCCAAATCGCGCAGCGCCCGCAATTCCTTGTGGCGGAACAGGCCGTTGTCGTCAAATGTCATCTTCGCGTCCAACGCTACCAACCGGCCATCACCGGTCACAATCACCGGATTGATTTCCAGCATCGCCGCATCCGTATCGATGAACGCGGCATACAGTGACTGTAGAAATGGCACCGCTACCGCCGCGATTTCGCCCGGCAATCCCAGGCCAAAGGCGATTTTTCGCGCCTGATACGGCTGCAATCCCACCACCGGATTGATCACTTCCTGCAGAATCGACTCTGGATGATCCTTGGCGACTTCCTCAATTTCCATTCCGCCCGCGGCGCTGCCCATGAAAATTACTCGGCCCGTTCCGCGATCCACCAACAGGCTCAAGTACAACTCCCGCTTGATATCGAGTCCTTCTTCAATCAAAAGTCGCTTGACGATTCGCCCGGACGGCCCGGTCTGTATCGTCACCAGATTCATTCCCAGCATCTGGCTGGCAATCTCCGCCGCTTCTTCCGGCGAGTGCGCCAATTTAACGCCGCCCGCCTTGCCGCGCCCACCGGCATGAATCTGCGCCTTCACCACGACGATGTTGGATTTGAGGCGCTGCGCCGCTTCCCGCGCTTCCTCTTTTGTAAACGCCACTTCGCCGCGCGGCGTCGTAACTCCATATCGCGCGAGGATCGCCTTGGCCTGATACTCGTGAATCTTCATTGCGCTTCCATCAGTGCTAGAATTTTGCTGCTTTCCAAACACTGAAGTTTACTCGGAAACCGCGAAGTGGAGCAAGGCAGCGTAAATCGCAGGCAAATTGCGCGAACATGGCAATCATCAAGGAGCGCTTTTGAAACTTCCGCGATCGAACATCTTGAAGCCGGAAATTGTTTAACGCGCGAGGAAGCCGCTGCTTTGATGGAGGCTCTGCTGGACGGCCGCTTGGGTACTCCCGAGATCGTCCGCCTGCTGTTGGCGCTGAACCGTCGTGCAATTCGCGCCGAAGAACTGGCTGGGTTCGCCAGCGCCATGCGTCGCCGCGTCGCTCCCGTGTTTGTTCCGGGCAGCGAACTGCCGCCGAATCTGGTCGACACCTGCGGCACCGGTGGAGACGGCGCCAACACCTTCAACATTTCCACCGCCGCTGCGATCGTCGCTGCAGCCTGTGGCGCGCCGTAGCCAAGCACGGCAATCGTTCCGCCAGTTCGCAAAGCGGCTCCGCGGATGTTCTCGAAGCGCTCGGCGTGCGCATCGATATTCCTCTACAACACTCCGGCCGCGCCATCCGCGAAATCGGCATCGGCTTTCTGTTCGCTCAAGCCGCGCACACCGCCACCAAACACGCCACACCCGCGCGCAAGGAGATTGGCGTCCGCACAATTTTCAACCTGCTCGGTCCGCTAACCAATCCAGCGGGAGCCCCCGCGCAAGTCCTCGGCGTAAATTCCGATCAAGTGCTTACTCCGATGGCGGAGGCGCTCATCGATCTTGGCGTCACGCGCGCGTTCGTCGTTCACGGCGCTGGCGGCTTCGACGAAATTTCCCTGGCCGGCGAGACGCAGGTCGCCGAAGTCCGCGACGGCAAAATTTCTCGCTACACCGTCTCGCCCGAAACCTTTGGAGTCCCGCGCGCCCCTCGAAGCAATCGCAGGCGGGAGCGTGCGGCAGAACGTGGCAACCATTTCGCAACTCTTCGAGACCGTTCCCGCAGACGAATCGCACTCACCCGATGTGCAATTGAAACTCAGGGCCGTCTCACATCGTCGCCGTCAACGCTGGCGCTGCCCGAGTAGCCGCTGGCATCGTCGATGACTTCCCCACGCCACTCGCCTCGCTCGAGGCGCCATCGACTCCGGAAAAGCGCGCGAAAGACTGCCCAGCTCATCGCTCTTTCCAACCAACTCCCCTGACGACCACTGTTGACGAGATTGCCGACACTCCGCACCACACACCCATCCGAATGCGCTATAGCTGTCCGCATCGACGTTATCATCTCGAGACTCCCGCAAAAAGCTCACAAGACAGCATTTACGGGCAGCTTAGCCGGGCAAAACTCAACGAGTACTCTGTGGAAAACATTGTGGAAACTCCAACCCCCCGCGCCAAACGGGTTAATGCTCAGGTTGCGTGACCGATTAGTAACCGCCGAATCGATCTAGAAGACGTAAGTTATTTGATACAGCTACAGACGATAAGTCCTACCATTTCGCGTCTAGCCGTGACTTCCTCCCCCAAAATCGCACTGTTCATATTTGCACAGATTGCCCCGCCGGCAAGCCCCCCCGAAATCCCAAACCAGCCCTTCTACTGGAAATCCTTTATTCAGAGGAGAGTACCCTACCCCCACATCACCATCGCCATACAAAACACCCTTCGCCATCGTTGACGCCCACAAGTGCGAAGTCTATAGTGACTCTGCGGCGATTTTTCGCCCTCGCAGGCTGCCAAGACCGCCGGTTCGGCGCCCATGATCTTCCCAACGCATCGACGCTGCTCCGGATATTCTTCGTACCCGTATTGATCGTCGTACTCCTGACGTGAGCCCACATCGAAATGCTCGGCTTCACCATGCATTTTGAATTCTGGGGCGTCCTCATTTTGCTCGACCGCCGCCGCCACGGACATGCTCGACGGTTACCTCGCGCGCCGTCGCTCTGAGGTAACCACCCTTGGCATTCTCCTGGACCCCATCGCCGACAAACTTCTAATTTCCGCCGCCTTCGTCTCCCTCGTGGACATGCATCTCGTCCCCGGCTGGATGGTCGTCATCATCATCGGCCGCGAGTTTACCGTTCTGGGTCTTCGCAACATCGCTTCGGCGAAGGTTTTACCATCGAAGCCAGCGTCCTCGGCAAGACGAAAATGGTCCTGCAGGTTTGCGCCGTCGCGGTGCTCATTGCAGGAGCACGCCACCCTTCATTGCACCTGATCGCAAAAGTTTTATTGTGGCTCGTCGTCGCCAGCGCGCTGATTTCTGCTGCGCAATACTTTCTGCGCTTCTGGGCCAAAGTCGACGACCGCATAAAACAGCGCCGCAGGCTGCGCATGCTCGAAGCCCGCAAGAACTCCCAAGACGCCGTTCCTCTGTAATTTGCAGGGAGCGCCGGCGGCCGTCAGCCTTGAAACATAGGCCCTCAACAAAGAAAAGCCCGCCGAAACTCCCGGCGGACTTTTCCAACAATGATTACGTTGTTCTTATTCGATCTCGGCGTAATCCCCTGCGTACACCTCGCCGGAGCTGAAGGTGATCAGCACCGTCGCGGCATTCTTGCTCACGTTCAGCACAATGCCTTCGCCCAGGATTTCGCGCGGTAAATCTTTCCACGAGTAGCGCTGCGGTGTGCTGCCAAATCCATACAATTTGTACTGATAATCCGCGGTCTGCGGAGCGCGTTCACCCGGTTCGCCTTGATGGCGGAATACACGAACATAGTCGCCCACCTTCAAACCTTGCGCGGCGCCCAGATTCATATACAGCGTGCTGTTCTGCCCGTAAGCGTCCGCATTATCATATCCGCCCACCAGCGTTCCCACAGGCTTGCCGCTCACCGGCGCGAAATGATCGAACGCCGCAGCGTCTTTGTACGGAGGAGAAGGGCGATCAACATACGGGCGCAAAATGTCTCCGCGCTGCAGGAAGTTGCAGCTGAAAATCACTTCCCCGATGGATACCTTCGGCTGCACATTGATGACGCGCACTTGCCCTTCATCAATATAGGCGTTACCCAGCGACTTCAGCAGTTTCGTCTGGCCCTTGAACCAGTTGACGTTGTCTGTCAAATAATCTCTTTCTTGCCGCACCACCATGAACCGGTCGCCGACGCGCACGCCCTGGTCCTGGCCGCGGTTGATGTACACATAGTTGCCGGTCGTAAAAACGACCTTGTATTCCGACTGTTCGCCAGAGATCAGCCGGATCTCGCCCGGCAGCTTTTCGTCGGTGATAAATCCAGAGCAGTTCGCCGCGGAATACCCCGGCACCTGCGATGACGGTGCGGATTGCGGTAAACTCTGTGCCGAGGTTGCCGCGGCACCAAGCAACAGCGATAGCGATAGAACTGCCAAATTAGCGCGCATGCCGAACTCCTTCGAATCACGCCCTGTTGGGGCCGTGCGGGAACTGTGCTGTAGTGAAATTAACAGGGGCCTAGTACGCCGTCAACGGATTGAGCGCAGAGGCTTTACGTAAGGGATACTGTACGGTAGGGCATGTCTTTTCAGCGCTTTACGAGGTGCGTCCGGTGTTTTGCGCGTGTTGAATCGAGTACCAAGTCCATTCGGGAGCGGCCCCAGCCGCCTCTGCGCTGTTCTTGCCGCCCCCACGGCTAAGCTTATGCGCGCCCAACTGCGAGGGGCGCTGAAACAAACGCGCACTATCGAATTGCGCCTCGATTGGCTCCGCAGCGACGTGGAACGCCGCAAATTCCTTGCCTGGCTACGCACACAAAAGGTTCCTGGCGCCACTTTGATCGCCACGTGCCGCCGCACCGAGGGCGGTGGCCGCCTCTCCGGTGGCATCCCTCACGAACTTTTCTGGCTGATGGAAGCCCGCGCCGCCGGCTGCTCTTGGTGCGACATTGAAATGGAGACCTTTCGCGAACTACCGCAGCAATCTGTGCGCGACTACGCCGTCCCATCAAAAATAATGCTGTCCATCCATGACTTCGACCGCACTCCGCCCCTGCCACGCACCGTGGAAGTCGCGAACCACGGCCAAGTCGACGCCGTAAAAATTGCCGCGCTGTCCGAAAATTATTCGGACGCTTTGCGTTTGCTGGCTCCTGCCAAGAAATCGCGCGCGTTCGTCGCCGTGCCCATGGGCGAACTCGCGCTGCCCCTGAGAATCCTAGCCCTGCGCGCCGGCAGCGCACTCGCCTACGCACCGGTCGGAGAAACCACTGCCCCAGGCCAAGTCTCGCTACACCAGATGAAAAATCTATACCGCGCCGACCAGCTGAATCACACCACAAAAATATTCGGCGTCATCGGTGATCCCGTCGGCCACTCGCTTTCTCCCGCGCTCCACAACACCGCCTTCATCGCAACTCGCATGAACGCGGTTTATCTGCCCTTCCTTGTTCCCAACCTCCGCGAATTTCTGAAAACCGTCCCGGCCATCGGCCTGCGCGGCTTCAGCGTCACGATTCCTCACAAGGAAGCCATCCTGAAGTATTTGCAATCGTGCGATCCTCTGGCTGCGGACATCGGCGCGGCCAACACTGTCACCGTCCGTGCCGATGGTTCTCTGCATGGGAGCAACACAGATTATCTCGGTGTCCTCCGCGCCCTCGCGTCGCGCATGAAACTACGCCAAAGCCGCGTCCTTATTTTCGGCGCAGGCGGTTCCGCCCGCGCCGCCGCATTCGCGCTCGCTCGTGCCGGCGCCTCGGTGGCCATCTGTGCCCGTCGCGAAGTCGCCGCTCGCCAACTCGCCCGCGCCTGCGGTGGCGAAGCCCTTCCACGCAACGCTCTGCGAACTGAAAAATTCGACGCCATCCTCAACGCCACGCCCATCGGCATGTATCCGCACCCCGGCGTTTCGCCTCTGACCGCCGCGGAGTTACACTGTCGAGTCGTTATGGATCTGATTTACCGCCCGCAGAGGACCGCGCTCTTGAAACTTGCCGCGCAAAAACGCATCGCCACAATCTCTGGACTCGACATGTTCGTCGCGCAGGGCGTAGCCCAGTGGGAAATGTGGACACGTAAAACCGCGCCCGTGGCCAAAATGCGTGCCGCCGTTCTAGCTGCGCTGCAATCGGAAGCGCGCCGATGATTCAGCCGGACTTCGCCGAATTTAAGCGCCTCGCAAAACAGGGCAATCTCATCCCCGTCTACGACGTTTTCTCCGCGGATTTGCTCACGCCCGTCAGCGCTTATCTGCGTATCGCACAGGGCGCCCGCTATTCCTTCCTGCTCGAGAGCGTCGAGGGCGGCGAAAAAATCGCCCGCTACACGTTCTGCGGCGCCAATCCCGAAGAAATTTTTCGCTACGCCAAGGGCGCCTGCGTTCTCGAAAGTCACGACCACCTGCTGTGGGAAGAGCGTGATCCCGTCACATTCCTTCGCGAACGCATTGCGCGCTTTCGCCCCGTTCGGCTCCCCGGCCTTCCTCCGCTCGTCGCTGGCGCCATCGGCTACTTTTCATACGACATGGTGCGCCTCATCGAGCGTTTACCCGCGCGCCTTCGCGATGACATCGGCCTCTACGACGCGCAGTTGATGTTCTACCACGGCCTCTTGGCCTTCGATCACGTGCAGCATCGCCTGTGGGTCGTGCGCAATGTGTTCACCGAAGGCCCAGGCACCTTGCGCGCGAAATATAACGCCGCCGTCAAAGAGATCGCGCGCACTCGCAAATTACTGGACGAACCCGCAGCCGCCGAGCGAGCCGCTCGGCCCAAATCCCGCAAGAAAAATACGAAATTGCAACTCGCCTCCAATTTTCGCCGTCCCGAATATCTCGCCGCCGTCCGCAAAGCCAAGGAATACATCCGTGCCGGAGATATTTTTCAAGTGGTCGTCAGCCAGCGATTCTCCGCAAAGACTTCCGCCACGCCATTTGAAATCTATCGCCAGTTACGCGCCGTCAATCCTTCGCCGTATCTTTTTTATTTGCAGATGAACGATATTGCCGTGGTCGGCAGTTCTCCGGAAATGCTCGTAAAAGTTCAGGGCCGCGAAGTCTTTTACCGCCCGATCGCCGGAACCTTGCCGCGCGGCAAAGACGAAGCCGAAGATCTAAAACTGGAAAAGGAACTGCACGCCAGCGAAAAGGAACGCGCCGAGCACATCATGCTAGTGGACCTCGGCCGCAACGATCTCGGCCGCGTCTGCGAATACGGCTCCATCAAAGTGGAAAAGCTGATGATCGTGGAGCGCTATTCCCACGTTATGCATCTGGTATCCAGCTTGCGCGGTCAACTCCGCAAAGACGTCGATTGCTTCGACGCGCTCATGGCCTGCTTCCCCGCCGGGACCGTTTCCGGTGCTCCCAAAGTTCGCGCCATGGAAATCATCGAAGAGCTCGAACGCACCCGTCGCGGCATCTACGCCGGAGGCGTCTTGTATCTGGATTTCGCCGGCAATCTCGATTCGTGCATCGCGTTGCGCACCATGGTCATCAAAAATGGTGTGGCCTACATTCAGGCCGGAGGCGGCATCGTCGCCGACTCCAGTCCCGCCGGCGAATTCCAGGAAAGCATCAACAAAGCCGGGGCCCTACGCAAAGCGCTCGAGTTAGCGCAGAACCAGTAGAGGCACGGCATGACGTGCCCGTCCGGCCTTTTTTTCCCTTGCCCGCCCGATTTCGTCGCCAAGTCGGCCACCAGCAAACTAACGCCACGCGCTGTACAATAAAAATTCGCCAATGATCCTACTCCTCGACAACTACGACTCCTTTACCTACAACCTGGCCCAATACCTGGGCGAACTAGGCTGCGACGTCCAAGTCCATCGCAACGACAAAATCTCCGTAGAAGAAATCCAGCATCGCCGCCCAGAACGGATCGTGATCTCTCCCGGCCCGTGCACCCCGCAAGACGCCGGCATCTCCATTGAAGTAATTGAAAAACTGGCGGGAAAATTTCCAATTCTGGGTGTCTGCCTGGGCCATCAAGCCATGGGCGCAGCCTTCGGAGGAAAAATCGTCCGCGCTCCCAAACTATTCCACGGCAAAACCAGCCAAATCCATCACGACGGCAAAGGCGTCTTCAACAATCTAGACGACCCTTTCACCGCCACGCGCTACCACTCCCTGATCGTCGAAAAAAAATCTCTGCCCCGCGAACTCACCATCACCGCCGAAACCGACGACGGCATCATCATGGGCCTCCGCCACAAAAAACATAAAATCGAAGGCGTCCAGTTCCACCCCGAATCGGTGCTCACCGAATCCGGCAAGCAACTCCTGAAAAATTTTCTCGCCCTCTGAACACTGCTCAAGTCTGTCAAAGCTCTGTCATTCCGAGCGCAGCGAGGAATCTGCTTTCTGCGGCGTGGCCACCCACTTTTACCGCCTTGTTTTCGCGGGGTGCATCGGAAAGCAGATTCCTCGCTGCGCTCGGAATGACGGTATACCGTGCCGTTGGGGGACACGCGGCGGCAGCGCTACCCGACTCACAGGTCGCGCGCGCTCACAAACCCGCCAACAACGCCGCATAAATCTCAATTCCCCGCCACAAATTCCCCAATCGCAAATTCTCATCCGAACTATGCTGATGGTTATCCGCATTCACGATCGGCACTCCCACCCACGGCAACTTCAAATCCTCAAAAATGTACATCGGCACGCTCCCGCCCAGCGTCGGCGCAATCACCGCCTCCTTATTCGTCGCGCCCTGCACCACGCTAATCACCAACTGCGAAATCGGCAAATCCATCGCCGTTCGCGAAGCGCGATAATTGAATTCGCCTTTGGTCACTTTCGCCACATGATCATGCGACAACCGTTCTTCCTTCGTCGGCTCCGCACTGGTGATAAAAAAATCCTGTTTGCGAATGTACTCAAGAATTTGTTCGTACTTCTTGTCCGGATCCTCGCCTTTCACCAACCGCACATCCAGCGACGCCTCCGCCCTCTCCGGCACTACGTTTTGCGCCTGGTCCCCCACGTACGCGCTGCGCATCCCGCGAATATTCAGCGATGGCAACTGCAACAACTCGATCAATTTCATTCCGCCGCCATCCGGCTTCTTGAACTGCAAATCCTTCGCCAGTTGCGCATCATTGTCCGGCATCTCTTCTAGCGCCTTTTGTTCGACCGGCCCCAGCGGCACCACGTCCTCGTAAAATCCGGGAATCACCACGTGGCCAGTTTCATCCTTCATTCCCGCTAGTAATTTCGACAATTCCAGTGCCGCATTCGGCGCCCAGTTTCCATAGTGTCCGCTGTGTAGCGCGCGAATCGCGCCATACGTCGTAATGTCGAGTCCCAGCACACCGCGATTGCCGAAAAATACCAGCGGCCGCCCGCTCTGATGCACTGGCCCATCTCCGGTGATCAGCAAATCCGCATCCAGCACATTTTTGTGCAACAGCAGCGTGCGTTCCAGATTTGGCGATCCCGCTTCTTCTTCGCCATCCAGAATCACTTTCAGATTAACGGTCAGCGGAATATTTTTCGCGCGTAGCGCGTCCAATGCCGCCAGCAGCGCGATGATCGGCGACTTATCATCCGAAGAAGACCGAGCATAAATCCGCCAGTCGTCGTTGTAAATCGCCGGATGCTGCGGCGTATTCTCCGGAAACGGTATTCGCTTGCCGCCCGCTTCAAGAGCATTGCTGCGCAGCGTCGGCTCGAACGGCTTGCCGCCATCACTCCACGCGGCGGCATCTACCGGCTGCCCGTCATAATGTGCGTAAAAAATAATCGTCTTCGTTGCTGTCAGCGAATTCAGCTTCCCGAAAATTACCGGACCGCGATCTTTGATGGCGAAAAGATGCGTTTCAATTCCGCGCGCCTCCAGCAACTCCACCAAGTGATCCGCATTTCTCTGAATGTTCGGGGTGTCCGAAGCGATATTGGGAATCGCCAGAAAATCGGAAAGTTCGCGAATGATTCGGTCTTCGTTATTCATGCGATAGTCGCGCACTTCTTGCGCAACTTGCGCAGCCGTAAGCCGCACCGGCTTCTGCGCAAAAGTACTTCGTCGCGAACACACACCCTATCGCGGCTGCTGTAAGCACACGCATGCGTATCGTCAGAAAGCGGTCCCTCGCTTGTAAGGAAATGGCAACGGTATATCTTATCGACGAACGATTCGTCCAGACGATAGCGTATCAGCAGAATGTGGGGGCGAGAAAGGAAGCGCTAGATCAGGCGAGGGCCGCGCAGCAAACGCACCGGAAGCATGAACATAGCCGTGAGCAATGCAAACACGCCGTGCACCGCGATGCCGACGAGGCGGAATGGCAAAGTCAACAGCCAGACAAACGGGTAGGCGATCAGCGCCAGCAGCGCAATCGGCCAGCAGACGATAAACAGGAAGCACCAGAGAACCAGAGCGAGCATGGCAGCGTCTCCTGAAGATACTTACGACACGGCGACCGGGAAAGTTCCGGCAAATTTATAGTCCGCCAGCCGCAGCCGGCGAACAATCGATTCCGGCACTTCCGCGTCCAGAAACATATTCGTATCATCAACTTCCGAGCGCATCACCTTCCCCATGGCGTGGATGAGCGCCAGCTTGCGGCCCTCGGTCAGCGGCATCCGCAGCGTCATCTCCACGGTGGGATCGACGGGCATGGCTTGGTCGATGCGCCGCAGCAATTCGTCCAGGCCTTCACCCGTCATGGCGGAAACCAGCACCGGAGCACCACTGTCGAAGGCACCATTCGCCTTCCGGGCCGTACCGCGATCTTCGTCTCCGTCGATATCTCGTCTTCCGTCCCCATTGCTGTCGTACCTCGTTCCTTCATGCGCCAGCGTTTGCCGCTCATCGGGCGAGAGCCTGTCAATTTTATTGAGCACTCGCAAGACCGGTCGGCCGGAGACGCCTAGTTCATCCAGAATTTTCCTGCACCTCATCATCCAATTCGGCGTGATGCGGATTGGAGACGTCACTGACGTGCAGGATCAGCGCTGCTTCCTGCACTTCTTCCAACGTGGCGCGAAACGCCGCCAGCAAGCCCTTTGGGCAGATCGCGAATGAATCCCACCGTGTCCGAAACTAACACGCGGCGATGCGAAGGCAAGCGAACCGCGCGAATCGTCGGGTCCAGCGTGGCGAACATGCGAGACGAAACCAACACTTCGGCGCGGCTCAGCGCATTGAACAAAGTGGATTTTCCCGCGTTGGTGTAGCCGACCAGCGCGATGGTGCCGAGCGGAACGGCATTTCTCGCTTCGCGACGCAGCGCGCGCTGTTTGCGCACTTCTTCGATGCTGCCTTTGATTTTGCTGACGCGGTCGCGAATGCGGCGGCGATCCGTTTCCAGTTTCTTTTCACCGGGGCCGCGTACGCCGATACGCCCGGCGCCTCCGCCCGCCCCGCCGGAACCTCCGCCACCGCTCTTGCCGCCCAGCCGGGACATCGCGGTGCCTTTTCCGGTCAGGCGCGGCAGCAGGTAATTCAATTGCGCCAGTTCCACCTGAAGCTGCCCTTCGCGGCTGCGCGCGTGACGGGCAAAAATATCCAAAATCAATTGCGTGCGGTCGATGACGCGCCGTTCCGTAAGCTCTTCGATGTTGCGCTGCTGCACCGGCGAAAGATTACTATCAAAAACAATCAGCTGGGCACGGTGGGCGTTGGCTTCGGCGCGAATCTCATCCAGTTTGCCGCGCCCCACCAGCGTCGCGGGATCGGCGGAATCACGCACCTGAAAAACGGTCGACACGATCTCCGCGCCCGCGCTCGTTGCCAATTCCACCAATTCGAGTAGCGACTCGCGTCCCTGCTCGCCTGCGGGCATACCGGGAAATCGCGGCGCGCGCTTCCAACCGATTCCGACAAGGAGCGTGCGTTCGGCGTTAGACACTTGTTGTGGAGCTTTGGTCAAAATATACCCGTCAATCTAGAGACGCCGCGGAGCCGCAATGGTTGCCCAGGGAGATTATACGCTCCTCACGTGGCTGGGATTTCAACGTCGCCGTTTCGAGGCCATCGGCTCAGCTTTCGTGGCACTTTGGTGGCGATTCGGTGGTCCATCGGTGGTCTGACCACACCCCCGGTATTTTTTGTAAGTGCGCATTCTAAAGGGGTTATTTTGCGAAATCTTGTAAGTGCGCATTACAAAGGACTTAGCATTTGAGGGTGGACTATGAAGGCCGCAAGTGCCACCAAATTAATGACTTGGATGGTTCGTTCTACAGCTCCAGCCTCGACGCATGTTTTGGATTGGGTTTAAATATTCCCGTTCGCTCCGGCGAGGCCTTCCACGACCGCAAAATATTCTCGCTTGAAATCCTCGCTTACAACTTTGATGCGGTGATTTGTGTTTATTTCTTGCGCCCGGGCCTGGTGTATTCTCGTTGGGCTCCCGTGCAGCCGTCCCACTGTAGCGGGCGGGTCTTGCAATTTCTCAAGGAAGTGATCGATGGCATCTACAAGGGAAAAAAATCGGACCTCGCTGGTCGGCCGGCTGTTGCCGGCAATACTAACCTGCATCCTGCTGGGCGGGACAAATTATGCGATGGATATTGGCATGGAGCGCATCGGAATGAACGGCTCCAAAACCATCGTCAATGACCTGGTGATCGGAATCCTGGGGGCCATGGCCGTTTTTTATTATTTATCCGCCAGCTACGAAAACCACCATTTTGAATTCGCCAAGGAGCGGATTCTGATGATTGGCCAATTGAACTTGCGCATACGTGAATCGCTGGTGGCGGTTACGGGATCGGCGTTATCGGAAGATCCCGGCGCACGATTGCGCGGAATTGACGAAGCCATGGACCGCATCGACGATATCTTGAGTGATTTCCGCACGGGGATCACGGAGCCGTTACGCGCGGAGAGTGATGCGATGGGGCGGGTTTAGAAGGCGCAGTAAAATCAAAAGCACGGGTCTGAAGACCCGCCGCTACAACGCGCCTACAAGTTCACAAACTCGGTCGCTTGTTTTTGGGTTTGAGGGTTGTCGCCGAAGCCGGTGAGCCAATGCACGGAATTTTCGCGGCGGAACCAGGTTAGCTGGCGTTTGGCGTAGCGGCGGGTGGATTGTTGAATGGCGGCGCGGGCCTCCGGCAACGCGAGTTCGTGGCGCTGGACTGCGCGCAATTCTTTGTATCCCAGAAAATCGAACGGTTTGGAGTTCTCTGTTCCGCTGGCGGCGGTTAGGCGGAGTACTTCGTCCTGCCATCCGGCGGCCAGCATGGCGTCAATGCGTTGGTGGATGCGAGAGTAGAGTTCTTCGCGCGGCGGTTCCAATCCAATTTTTATGATTTGCCAGCCTTGCAGTGGATTGCGGCCTGCGCTATGTACTTGCGTGAGCGGCTTGCGCGCCAGGACGCAGACCTCGATGGCGCGAGTTAACTTTTGAATGTCGCTGGCGAGCAATGCGGGCGGCTGAATCGCGATCCAAATGTTGCAGCAGGCGATGGAGATAGCTCGGTCCATGTTTATCGATCATGCCGCGCAAGCGCTCGCGGACTTCTTCCGAGCGCTGCGGGAGATCGGCTAAACCTTCAAACAAGGGCGCGCATGTACAAGCCGGTGCCAACAGTGAGAATGGGAAGTTTGCCGCGCCGGCGTAGATCCTCCAGAACGGCGATTGCCATTTCCCGGTAGCCGCCAGCGCTGGCTTCTTCGTCCGGGTTGAGGACATCCAGCAAATGATGCGGGACGGCTTGCTGATCCGCCTTGCTGGGCTTTCCAGTGCCGATGTCGAAGCCGCGGTAAAGCTGTGTGGAATCGCACGCCAGAATTTCTCCGTGGAATTTTTGCGCCAGGTGCATGGCCAGCGCCGATTTGCCGGAGGCTGTGGGACCGAGGATGGCGATGAGCGGAGGATTGCTGGTCATGGAAAGAGGATGTGGCGGGCGCGGTAGAGAAAAATCAGCAATACGATCGAAGCGCCAGAAGAATCGCGCCGATGACTTGTTGGCGTGGGAGTTGCATGTGGAGACAGTTTAGCAGGGTGCGAGCAAGCAGTTCGGCGGACGAAAAAATCAACAGCACGGGTCTAAAGACCCGCCGCTACAACGCTGTTACTGGCCGATGGAGCCGGGCTGGATGTTGTAGAAATAGGTGTAGCGCAGTTCGATGAAGGGACCTTTGAATTGTGGCGGCAAGCTCTCGAAGGGGTTGGAGGCGCGCACGGAAGAGTAGGCCGCGCGGTCCAGTGGTTCCTTACCTGATTGGCGTACGATTTCCGGATCGCCAACGCTTACACTGCCGTCGCGGTTGATGCGGAAGGTTAGTTGGACAATGCCCTGTTCACCGAGCTCGACGCTGCCGGGCATGACCGCGAACCAATTGCGCTTCACCGTCAGATACACGCGCTGCAGATAGCCGCTAAAGTCCACGCCTTCGTCTGGCGTGAGCATTTCGAGCCCGCCGTACGCGGCGCCTCCGCTGCCACGGCCTCCTCCAGAACGGACGGCGCCGCCACCGGTGATTCTGGGTGTTGGCCCGGAGGGACGATCCTGGGGGTGCAGCACGCTACCCATGGAAGGTCCGGAAGTGGCCTCTCTCGGCAGGGTGAGGTTCGGTCGCGCTACGGGCGAGTCGGGGATTTCCAGTTTCAACGCGGGCTTGGGAGCGTCCGCCTTGGGACTGTCCGGTGGCGCCTGCTGAGCGGCGTTGGGTTTGGCGACGGGGCTCGAGGGAAGTTCGCGGGGCGGCTCAACAACCTTCGGGGGCTCAATGGGCTTGACTGGGGTGGGTGCGACGCGCGCCACGGTGCGCGGGTCCACTTTAATGTGCGGCGCGGGCGGCGCCGGGGTGCGGGACGGCTCGATGTCCGCCAAGCTAGGCGCGACTAGGGGAGTCATAAGGCGCGCGATTTCTTCGTCGTGTGGCGAAGGCGGGCGGCGGGCGAAATACTGAATCAACACGAAAACCAAAATGATGTGTATGCCGACGGAAACCACCAATTTGATGGCGTCCCACTTGGCGGTTTCTTCCTTAACCGGCTGGGGGGCCAGGTGAACATCGCCAGTAGTGAAAATATCTGGCGTGACGATATCGGGCGGGGTGAATTCCGCGGGGAGCACAAATTCCGGAGCTTTGGAGCCGAGAGGGACGGTTACGCGTTCGTCCAGCTCGGAAGGTTGCGCCGGAACAGTGTGGTCTTCGACGACGTTGTAGGCTTCGCGATTAACGTCTCGCGGGACAACCACGCGCGCGGAGATGGATTCCAGCGGCAGATTGGCGGGAATGGTGCTGCGGCCATCCAGCTGCACGATGGGCAGCATGGCGGGCACCAAGGTGCGTTCATCCAAGTTCGTGGGGCGGCGACGCGAGGTCGGCTCGGTGCCATTTACGGCAGGCGGGCGGGCGTCGACAGGAACTAGGGTTCTGGGAATCATTGCGCTCGTTTTTCAAATGGTACGGGTGCGCCGGCTGGTGGCGCTGGCGGTTTGCTAGAGATATTGACGCTTTCGGCGTGGGCAAGGATGCTTTCCATTACACGCGAGGCTAGCTCGAGTGCCGCGCGACCGGCTTGGCCATTGGTTACCGGCGGCTCGCGCGTTTCTACCGCTTTGATAAAGGCTTCCAGTTCGGCGCGAAGAGGTTCCGTCTCTGGAGCCGGCAATTTTTCAAACGCGAATTCCGGCTGCGGGCCGGGGCGTTTGACGCCGACGCGTAATGCGTCGCGACGCGCGTAATCGAGCGAAATGTATTCGTGCTGCTGAAAAAAGCGCATTTTGCGGACGCGTTCCGTGGAGACGCGGCTGGCGGTGACGTTGGCGACCGCGCCGCCGGCAAATTCCAGGCGCGCGTGAGCGATGTCCACCTTGTCGGTAAGCACCGGAATGCCGACGGCTTTCACTTCGGTGACCGGCTGCTGAACGATGGCGAGAAGAATGTCCAGGTCGTGAATCATCAGATCGAAAATTACGTCCACGTCGAGGCTGCGTGGGGTGAAGACGCCGAGGCGGTGAACTTCGAAAAAAAGCGGGCGATTAATGATGGGTAGGACGGCAACGACTGCGGGATTGAAACGCTCGACGTGGCCGACTTGCAGGATGCGTTTGTTGCGCGAAGCGGCGGCGAGCAGATCGTCGGCGTCTTGCAACGTGCGGGCCATGGGCTTTTCGATGAGGACGTCGAGACCCAAATCCATTAGCCGGCAACCGATTTCCGCGTGGGCGACGGTGGGAACGGCAACACTGGCGGCGTCCGCACGATTCTGCAAATCTTCAATACGCGCAATTACGGGAACTCTAAACTCCGCAGCGATCGCTGAAGCTTTGGCGGCATCCGTGTCGCAGACTCCGACAAATTCGACGTGCTCGAGTTCGTGATATACGCGAGCGTGATTCCTGCCGAATTCGCCGGCACCGACGAGGGCAACGCGAATTTTTCCGGATGAATTGGTGGCAGCGTTCATTTTTACTTGCTTCCCGCGGGGAAGGCCTTTGGTTCCACGCCAACTTCCGGCGCAAACGCTTCGATGGTAATGCCCGAGGCGTCGGCCAGTGCGATTAAGTTTGTGCGATCGAACAACAGGGTCCTGCCAGCGTCGATAGCCAACGCCGTTGCACCGGAGGTGCGCATGTGTTCGATGGTGGAGAGGCCGACGACGGGTACGTCAAAGCGCATGTCCTGGCCGGGCTTGCTTACTTTGATAACCACCAGTGGCTTCTCCTGGCTGCGGGTAGCGGTGAGGCGCGCGGCGCGACTGATGGTCTCGTCGGTGCCTTCCATGGCTTCGACAGCCACGCACGCGCCGTCGGAAACCACGACGGTTTGACCGATATCCATGGCGGAGATTTTTCTGGCCACGCCCAGACCGTAGGCGATGTCCGAAGATTCTTGTGGATTGGGGGCACGCTTGGTGAGTACGCCTGCGGCGGGAAGCAGCGGTTGCAAAAAATGTGTGGAGTTTACGAGATGAATGTTTTCTTCTTCGAGGATCTTGGCGACGCCACCGATTAAGGCGTCGGTGTTTTTGGTGGTGAGGGAAAAAAGTAGTTTGGCGAGTTTCCAGTCCGGCCGTATGCTGCTGAAAATTTTATTGTGTTTTACCTGCCCGGCCATCACCGCCTTCGTCACGCCTTCTTGGTGCATCAGGTCGATGGCTTTGCTGAGTTCGCCGAGGCTGACCCAGTGGATGCGTTTGGTGAGCTCGGCAAGTTCCGGCGCGGCTTCTTCTTTCAACGCGATGACCGCCATATCAATGCCTTGCTGGCGCGCAGCTTCCAAAACTAGAAAAGGAAAACGACCGTTGCCGGCGATAAGTCCCCAGCCAGTGCTGGAGGATTCTGTTTCGAAAGTGGACGACGGATTCTGCATGGGCAAAGAGGCGGGCGACACTTATTTAACGATACCGCGCTGCGCAGCTTCAATAAACTGAATCAATTCCTGGACATCTTCGGAACTGGCGAGATTTTTTTTCATCTCTTCGAGAGCTTGCGAGGTATTCAGCTTGGCGCGAATCAGCAGGCGGAATGCGCCTTTTAGAGCGGCCAAGCGCTGTGCGGAGAAACCTTTGCGTTGCAGGCCCACGGCGTTGATGCCGTAACTGATGGTCTGGCGCTCGGTGACCACGCGTGAGAATGGCGGAACGTCCTGAGTGATGACAGTGGATGCGCCAATGTAGGCGTAGCGGCCGATGCGGCAGAACTGGTGCACGGGGGAAAATGCGCCGACGGTGGCGAAATCTTCGACGGTTACGTGACCGGCGAGCGTGGCGCCGTTGGCGAAAATGGTTTGATTGCCGACGTGGCAATCGTGCGCGATGTGCGAGTAAGCCATGAACAGGCTGCCGCTTCCGATAGTGGTTTTTCCACCGCCGCCAACGGTGCCGCGGCTGACCGTGACGTTTTCGCGGAAAGTGTTTTCGTCTCCAATATGCAGATAAGTTTTTTCGCCGGAGAATTTCAGGTCCTGCGGATCGCCACCGATCGAAGCTGAAGGGATGAAAGACATTTTTGCGGCCCGCGATGGTGGGGCCGTTGATTACGGCGTGCGGGTGAACGATGCAGTCTTCGCCGAGTTGTACGTCTTCGCCGATGATGGCGTACGCGCCGATGCTCACGCTGGCGGGGATTTTGGCGCCAGGCGCAACGACGGCGTGTTGATGGATAGCTGGGGCGGTCATTTTGCTGGTTCTGCTGCGGTGTCTGCGGGCGCGTCTCGGTCGATCATGCGACACATCAGCGTGGCTTCGGCGCAAAGCTGGCCGTCGACGCTGGCAGTGCCTTCGAGTTTGGCGAAATCTCGGCGCCAGAAAACCAGGTTCATTTCGATGCGGAGTTGGTCGCCGGGGACAACCGGCCGGCGGAAACGCGCGCCGTCAAGGGCGACGAAATACAGAAGCTTTTTGTCTCGATCGGGGATTTCGAGCAGGCAGAGCAAGCCACCGGTTTGCGCCATGGCTTCGATGATGAGCACGCCGGGCATTACAGGTTTGCCGGGGAAATGGCCCTGAAAATAGTGTTCATTGATGCTGACATTTTTGATGCCGACGATGCGCTTGAGGGATTCCAGTTCGAGGATGCCGTCGACCATTAGGAATGGGTAACGATGCGGCAAGAGTTTCTGAATGGCGATGACGTCCATCAACATGCGTGTGTCTCCGTCGAGGTGCAAGCGCCCCTGTCGCGCTTTTGGAAGCGTTGGCAAACTTCTAATTATATGCGAAATGGCGGGAAATTGGGGACTGAATGGTGGGAATCGATTGGGTGGGCTTCGGCGCGACGACAGTGGGCCGTGGAAGAAAGGCGTCCGCCTCAGAAGGCTGTGCCACGAAAGGCGGCGTGGTAGCATCGGCGGCTATGAAAGAAACTTTTGGTGCAAGGCAACTGCTGAAAGTGCTGCGGGGGCAAACTACGGAGATGGTGGTGTGTTTGCGGCGAGTGGTGGAGTGTGAATCGCCTAGCTTGGAGAAAGTTGCGGCGGATCGGTGTTGTGCGTTGCTCGCGAAGGAGTGGAGCGGGCTCGGCGCTCGCGTTGAGCGAGTGGCGCAGAAAAGCCGGGGGGATCATTTGCGTATTGTGTGGGCTCCGGCGGGATCTGCGGGGCGTGGGCAAATATTGGTGCTGGGGCACTACGATACCGTGTACGCGTCGGGAACTTTGCGCACGATGCCGTTTCGTGTGAAGAGTGGGCGAGCGTATGGGCCTGGAGTTTTTGATATGAAGGGCGGGATTGTGCAGGCGCTGTTTGCGTTTCGCGCGTTGCTGGCGCTGCGCGCGCCGCTGCGGAAACGGATTGTTTTTTTGTGGACGTCGGACGAAGAGATTGGGAGCGGGTCATCGCGGGCGTTGCTCGAGGCGGAGGCGCGACGGAGCGATGCGGTGCTGGTGCTGGAGCCGGCGTTCGGGGCGCGCGGGCTGCTGAAGACTTCGCGCAAGGGCGTTGGGGAAATGGAATTGATTGTGCATGGACGCGCGGCGCACGCGGGGCTGGCGCCGCAGGATGGAGTGAATGCGATTCACGAGTTGGCTGCGCAGATTTCGCGCGTGGAGAAGTGGAACGATTTGAAGCGCGGGATCAGCGTGAACGCGGATATTGTCGAAGGCGGGTCGCGGACGAATGTGATTGCGGATCGGGCGCGGGCGGTTTTTGATTTGCGGGCGTTGCGCGTTGCGGATATGCGCGCGATTGAGAAACGGTTTCGCGCGTTGCAACCGGTGCATCGGGGGGCGAGGTTGGAGTTGCGCGGAGGATTTGATCGTCCGCCGCTGGAACGCGGAATGAGTGCGGAGCTTTTTGCTAAGGCGCAGGTGTGTGCGGCGGAACTGGGGCTGCGCATTGGGGAATGTTGCGCGGGCGGCGGGTCGGACGGAAATTTGACGGCGGCGCTGGGCGTGCCGACGTTAGATGGGATGGGCGCGGTGGGGGATGGGGCGCATTCTCCCGGAGAGCACGTGGTCGTGGCGAAGATGGCGGAGCGGGCGGCACTGCTAGCGACGATGTTGCGGGTGGTTTAGGAAAAACAACGGCTCTCACCTTTCTCGCAGCGAAACACGATCTAAATCAGCAACAGGTGACGGGAACTTTTTGGCTGAAGCGGCCTCTATCTGTGGGTGAGGCGCTTATGATCGAGCCAGCCAAACGGCGTTCTGTGGTGAAGCGGGTGTTTTTGTTTGTGGGCGGACTGATCGTGTTTACCCTAGTATTCGCGATTGCGTGCAGAGTTGCCGTAACGCAACTGTTCCATGGCATCGAGAGTTCGCGCCGGAGCCCGCTATGGGGAACGCCGTTGGATATGAGCATGATATCGAACGGGGAGTACCAGGCGGGCTCGGGGCAATGGATTTCGCGGAATGGCGACCTGCGATTGCATACAGATAACTTCGAACCCGTGCGCTCGAGAGTGAGCGAGATCGCCAGCGCTCATCACGGGTTTCTAGAACATCTGGCGACTGATAGCCGCACAGGGCGAGGCCGCATACTTTCGGCAACCCTTTCGGTTCCGGCCAGTGAATTTGACACAACTCTGGGCGATTTAAAGAAATTGGGCCGCGCGGAGGTGGTGGCGGAAGGCGGAGAAGATTCGGCGGTCAAATTGGAGAACTCCTCACGCAACGTGGAAGCCTCGAAGCGGACGCTGGATCGGTTGCGAGCTCTACAAAGAGAACGTAAGGGGCAGCTGCACGACGCGTTGGAAGTAGAAAAGGAAATCGCGCAGTCGGACAGTGCCGTGCGCGAAGCGATCCGACAGAGAGACAGCCTTCTCTCCACCGTGGCGCAGGCGCATATTCAGTTGATGCTACTGGAGGATTTTCGCGCGCCGTTGGAGGCCAGGCTGGGCGGGACGTGGCTGGAAATTCGCAACTCGTTGATCGAGGGAGTAAGCACGACGGTTTCGTCGATTGCGACGGTCGTCGGTATGGCATTCGAATACGGGCTTCCGATTATTTTCTGGTGTTTGCTGGTTCTCTGGCCCGGCAAGACAGCTTGGCGGCATTGGCGGGCGAGGGTGGCAGCCTAGCGTAGGTAGGTTTTACGGAGGTAGTCGTTGGTGGATTGGGAGACTTCGGCGTAGTCGCTGCGGAGGACTTCGCGGAGGGCGGCTTCGGTGGGTTGGCCGGAGCCGATGCGATCGAGGATGCGTTCGATGTCGCCCATGCCGTCGGCTTCGATGATGTACTCAACGTTGGCGAGGGCCCAGCTATACGCGTATGCGGCTTGATCGTTGTTCAGGCTGAGCCACGAACCTTCGAAGCGGCCGAGAGAAGCGGCGTGGCCGTCGACGTAAATCTGGGAGAGTATCGCTGCGCTCTGGCTGCTGCGCTGGCCTTCCATCCATTGCGCTAGACCTTCTTGAATCCACGTAGGCGCATGGCCGCGCGTTTTCTGGCCAACGAAGCTGTGCGTCAATTCATGTTTCAAGACGCGCGATAGTTCGGGCGTCATGGACGTAAGGCCCTGCACCGGGACGCGGATGCGGCCGTCGTTCAGCGCGCCGACCCAGCCAGGTGCTTTGGTGATGTCCGCGAAAGCCTGTTGGGTATAGAGAACAACACCGATGGGATCCGGACGGAGAAAAATTCAGCTCCGATTCGATGGCAGCAAAGTGCAGCTCCAGTGTCCGCAAAACATCGCGCGCCAAGCCGGGTTCGGCGCTGCCACTGTATTTCAGGGTGAAGTGCGCGCTCTCATTTTCTTTGTAGCTTTCTTCTTCCTGCTTGTCGCGCAGGGCTTTGTCCAAGGCGGCTTGCACTTCGATGTCCGGACCGAAGCGCCAGGGAATTTTTCCACTCTGCGACGGCCTGGTCGATTTTGTTCATGCCGTAGTAGGACCAGCCGGCGAGCTTGGAAATATCGGGATTCCCCGGAGCAACGTGACGAGCGCGTTCGAGATATTCGAGAGACTGGGTGTATTCGCTGCGACGGAGATGGAGGTAGGCCATGTTCATGAGCAGGACTGGTTCTTGCGGGGCGCAGTTAAGAGCAGTGCGCTCGTCGGAGAGGGCGCGCTCCATATCTCCGTGGGAAAGTTCAAACATGGCTGCAGCGTGATGAGCGACGGCCACCGGCGTTTCGGCGGACGCTCCCGTGGAGCGGGCTGCGCCTTCCAGTTTGGCGATGTACGCTCGGTCTACGGCACCGTCGTGCACCGCGGCCTGGGCGATTTCGTCGCCACCCGGAGCCGACGCGAGGACCGGGGGAGTAATAGCCAGGCTAGCAGCGTCTGACGTCGAGGAGCCGGGCATCGGCCCGGAGCCGTTTTTCTCGATGTGGTCGACGATGGATTTGGGGAGGCTCAGCTCGCCTGCGGAGGTCTCGTAGCGAATCTTGTCACCGGCTTCTACGACGTTGAAGGCGTTAATGCGACGACCATTTTTCAGGACGATGGTGTCTGCCAGGCACACGCTGCCCCACCCAAGCAAGGTTAGAGCTAACATCGCGGTACGGAGTACGTCCAAACGGAATAGCGGCAACAACGGTCGCATTCCACGATTTTAGCGGTCTCAGGCCGCAAACCCCGCCATGAGCTTGTTGCAGATTGCCGAAAGTGACTACACTCGCGCGGCGAGTTTAGCTTGCAAGTCGCGCTGGAAGTTGTTGTTCTGCGCCGCATCGCTGGTAATGGCGTGGTGTGCAAGCCCGGTGCTTGCGGGCGGCGAACACAAATTTCTGCTTTCCGAGGCACAGTCTCCACGCGAACTTTATTACGCGCTTGATGCGCTGCGGGTTGATCCAGCGGCCGTATATCGCATCGACGAGGATAGCCGCGTGATCTTGCGTCGGGGCATCGCCACGCTTTCTTTTGAGGAAGGCAAGCTGGCTTTCTTGACGGCGCTGAATGGCCAGGTAACCGGCGCGGTATTTTCCGGGCGCGGGCACGTGCTCTCCGCGCCGCGCGACCAAGTAGAAAAACAGCAGATGGCCCGTTTTCTGGGAGCTACGGTGCTCGACGAAGATTTTACTTCGGCCTATCTGCGTTTCACGGACAGCACGGCTGGAGAGCTGCAAGATCAACTGCGCGAAGCAAAATCCACCTCGCTGCCGGATCAGGAGTTCGCTGACAAATGGTCCGCGATCGTCGCCGAAGTAAACAATGCGCATACGCTGCGAATCATGGATGCGTATCTGACGCAGAACCTCAAACCGTATTTCTATGCCGGGGTGCAAGGCGTGGCGACCGGGCCGTTCGATCTTTACTATGACTTGCAGCGGCAAGAGCCATTCCTTCTGGGACAGCCGCGACACGCTACCGGACCAGCGACTGGCCTGGAGTTCTACGACGTGTGGGTTTCCTGTGTTCCGCCCGGAGACACCGTGGCTACGCCGGGTTTCCGCGCGCTGAATTACGACGTAAACACGACGATTGAACCGAGCAAGGCGCTGGAGGGCAGCGCTACCGTAGAAATTCAGGCAGAGACTGGCGGAGAGCGCATGTTGAACTTTGCGCTGGCGCGCGCCCTACTGGTGGACCGAATCACCGATGAGCAGGGGGCGGCGCTGCCGTTTTTTCAGAACGAAGGGCTGAATGCGCAGGTGCGCGATGAGCGCGGGATGGACGCAATATTTGTGGTGATGCAGCACGCGCCGGCGGCGGGAGAACACTTCCGCTTACGTTTTCATTATCGCGGCAACGTGATTGCCGACGCTGGAAATGGAGTGTTGGTGGTAGGGGCGCGCGATAGTTGGTATCCGCGTCTGGGAGATACGGCGGATTTCGCGCAATACGAATTGTCCATGCGCTGGCCGCGTCGGATGCAACTGGTGGCTACCGGGACCAAACTGGACGAACGCGTGGACGGAGAATACCGCGTTGGACACTGGCGCACCGAGCACCCGATTTCCGTGGCTGGCTTCAATCTGGGGGAATATGCCTCAGCAGCAGTGGCGGAGCCGAGCTACTCCGTGGAAATTTACGCAAACCGGCAGCTTGAGCAGGAACTGAGCAACCGACTGCATCCTTCCTCCGGCGGGATTGGTGGATTGCCGGGTATGCGGCGTGGCGCAGGCGCGGAGGGCGACCGGGCGGCGGCCGCCGATTTCAACTACGCGCAGAATCCCAGTCCCACCGAAGAGATGAAGCAACTTGGCAAGGAAATTGACACTTCCATTCGCTTCTATGAAAAATTCAGCGGCGCGTTTCCGTTTCGCTCGCTTGAACGTTTCGCAAATGCCGGGAAGTTTCGGCCAGGGTTGGCCGGGACTTTTGTACCTTTCGACATACGCGTTTCTTTCCCCTGACGTGCAACGCCGGATGGGGCTTTCGGAAAGCGGCCAGGCGCATTTCACGGAACTGGTGCCGTACCACGAAGTGGCGCACCAGTGGTGGGGCAACGTAGTGGGCTGGTCCAGTTACCGCGATCAGTGGATCGATGAGGCGATCGCCACCTATCTGTCCCTGATGTTCGCGGATAGTCAGAAGAGCCGGGGGCACGAGTTGCGCATCTGGTTGGAGCGCTTTCGCAAGTCACTTGTGACCAAACCAGAAAACAGTACGGACGAAGCGCCGGCCGAAAGCGGCGCTCTCACTCTGGGATCGCGGCTGAATTCATCCAAGGCGCCGCGCGATTACGATGTGCTGATCTACAGCAAGGGTGGCTGGGTGTTCCACATGATCCGCGAAATGTTGCGGCAACCCCGGGCGCAGGATCCGGACGCACGCTTCACAAACTTAATGCGGACGCTGGCCACGAACTACGCCTATCGCGCGCTCTCCACCGCGGATTTACAGAAAGAAGTGGAAGCGGTCATGACGCCACAGATGGACTTGGAAGGCGGCCATTCGATGGAATGGTTTTTTGAGCAGTGGGTACATGGGACGGGGATTCCCCATTATCGTGTGGAGTTTACCAGCCACGCCGCGGAAAATGGATTTCTGGTGAAAGGGACTTTGCTGCAAACCGGAGTTCCGCGTTCATTTATTGCTCCAGTGCCGTTGTATGCCGGCGGCCCGAATGGAAGGAACATTTATCTGGGAACAGTTACCGCGGAAGGTGCCAAGACATCGTTTCACTTTACGACGACGGTTGCACCTCGCAAGCTGGTTATCGATCCGGAAATGACGCTGCTGTGCGTCAGCGAATAACGCGGAGCGTTATTTAACAGAGTCAAGTATTTTTTTCTTTTCCGTCAGAGGACTGCGTGGATTCAGCTGCGCCTTCCCGTCCGCATCAAGAACATATGCGAATCCCACTGGATCCGCGGGCATGGCGCTCAACATTCCCGATTGAATCAGTTGGTTGAGGTTGCTGGGACGATGCCCAAAGCGCTTCTCATACTCCTCGCCCAGCGCATCGAGTTGTTTGCAATCCTGCCGCGCCTGCAGCAACTGTAAATGCGTCAGTGCACCTTTTTTAGTATCAGGGTCGATGGCGCTCTGATACACATCGCGCCATAAAAACATGGAAGTTTCAAACGATTCGCCTTCGGCTGCGACTTTGGCGGCCATCACACGCATCCAAAGTTGCGCTTTGGGCTTTCTACTGCCTTCTTCGAAAGCCTGCGCGGCCTTGGGATAGTCTTTGGCGTCCATGTAATAGATGAAGCCCAAATCCTGATAGAAGCGCCAGTAGTCCGGATTTTCCTGAATGCCCCGTCGCAGCAGGCTTACCGCCTGATCCGGTCTTCCGGCGCCGCCGGGTGCAGGGGCGCTTAAAAACATGGAGCCAAACCGGTAGGCGGGCAAGAGTTTCGGGTCGAGAGTGGTAGCGATATCGAGCAATGGCCACAACGAAGTGAAGTCTCTGCCAGCGGCGGCGTGCTGTTCACCGTAATATTGCACGGCGCGAGTCCAGTAGATTTGCCCGAGGAGTGGAGCGTACTCGAAACTCATCAGTTTCAGCATGCGCGGCGAAGTGAGCAATAATTCGTCACTCTCGCGAATAGCCGAAGCGCGCTCGATGTCGATGGCCAATTGCAGACGCCAGACGGCAGCAAAGCCCATCACGATGAACGCCGCGAGAAGCCATCCATTCCGCGTTTTCATTTCAGATTCCTGCGAGACAAAATCATGCTGGCGGCGACCAGCACAATGGCGCAGTACAAAGCAGCGTACAAGGTGTTCTGTAAAATGAGGGTGCGAGGCACAGGAACCCCGTGTGCAGCGAGGCCGGTCACGCTGAAGTTTTGAAAATTCGGCAGCAAGTAAGAGAGCCAGCGCATCACGCCCGCGAACGGGCCCAGCAAATCCGCGCGCAGTGTGCGCATTTGCTGCACGAAAGAACCCGCCACATAGAAGCCGGCGCAATACAGAATGGAAAGCAGCGAGGTGGTGGAGCAGGAAAATAGCAGCGCCAGGGCAACGATGATTGCCAGCTTCAGCAGAACAAAATACACCGCGACTAACACGATGGCGTCTGTACGCTCAAGATGATGCTTCACGTAGAGCAGCGCGGCAAATAGACCCGCCGCCATCGCCGCGGTATTCACCGCCAATGTAAAGATCAGGCCGGTGAATTTGCCCAGCAAAAACTCCCAGCGCCGTACGGGCTTGGAAAGCAGTGCATAAATGGTGCGCTTATCCATTTCTTTGGAAACCAACCCCACGCCGATGAATACGGCCATCAGCAATCCGATGAATGAGATGGCGCTGAGCCCCAGGCTGACGATCACGACTTCTTCGATTCCGATGGAAATCTGTCCAACGAGGACGGCCGCGCCCATCATCAGCAGCGCGAAAAAGACCAAATTGTAGAGAACGCGGTCGCGTACCGCTTCGCGAAAGGTGTTCAGGCCGATGGCGCCGATATGCGTCATTTGCCGCTCACCTCGACGGCAGCCGCCTGCGCACGATCCGCGGATACCAGGTGCATGAAATATTCTTCGAGCGAAGGCTTAACCTGCGCCACGGACAAAATTTTCGCGCCAGCGTCGCGCAACTGGTCCAGTGCGGGATACAGCTCGGCTTCCGGAAGTTCGAGGCGATAGCGCTCTCCGGTGCGAGTCGCGTGGGCCAACAAGCGCACGGTGTTCTGCGTCTCCGGGAGCGAAAACAGGATTTCCATTTTTTGGGTTTGCACACCCACGAGTTCGCCGGGGGCGCCTATGCCCTGCAATTTCCCGCTGACGATCACGCCCACGCGATCGCAGAGCATTTCTGCGTCCGACAAAATATGCGTGGAAAACAAGATGGTTTTTCCGGCGCTCTTGAGTTCCAGAATAATGTCGCGAACTTCGCGGCGCCCGACAGGATCGAGCCCAGACATGGGTTCATCCAGAATCACCAGTTGCGGATCGTGCAGAATGGCCTGCGCCAAACCAACGCGCTGCAACATGCCTTTGGAATATTTGCGCAGCTGAATATTTCCGGCGGTCTCCAGCCCGACCTTCTTAAGCATGCGCAGCACGCGTTCTTTGCGATCCGCGGCAGACAAATCATAAAACTTGGCGAAATAGTCGAGCACCTCGGCAGCGGTGAGGTAGTCGTAAAAATACGGCTGCTCCGGCAAGTAGCCGATATCTCGATGCATTTCAATGTCGGAAGTGGGCTTGCCCGAGCAGGCGCGCACTGCCGCTGGTGGGGAAAATCAGCCCCATCAACAGCTTGATGGTGGTCGATTTTCCTGCTCCATTTGGCCCCAAAAACCCGAACACTTCGCCAGTCTCGACCCGCATGGTCAAGTTCTCTAGCGAGATCTTCTTCTTTAAATTGAGAAACCCGTACGGATACTCTTTCGTGAGTTTCTCGGTTTCAATAGCCGGAACCGTCATGTAGCAATTGTTGTTGGGCGAGGCCGTAACTGCAACACTGCCGCATCGGGACTGTGCACGGAAAGAAAATAGGAAACAGGAAACACCTGGAATTTAGTTGGCTAGGAGTCCGAAGGTGTGCTGCCAATTTGGACCAATTGTGGAGGTGGCGCTGCCACCGGCTTTTTCAACGAAGGCTTCAAGGTTTGCGGGTCGCGCCAGTTGTCCAGCATGGCTACTTGCTGCACGCAGGAAACGGTGCATCGAGGCGCGCAGAACTTTTTCGTGGCGTATTCGCGGTGGCGCATTTCTGGAGTGTATTGCGCCAGCGGGATTCCCGGATAGCCGCGTTGCTGCGAGCACCAATGGACTAGGCCATCCTCGCAAACATAGAGGTAGCGCGAACCTGAGCGGCAGCGCCAGTTGTGTTCTTTCCCGCGCGCGACACTGTGCTGAAAATCGTTGAATCGCGAATAGGAACGCTTGCCCAGTTCCATCACTGCTTCAAAAATACCAGTCTCGGTTTCGCCCAGGGGTTTCAGCTGTCCCTTATGATCGTGAATGATGCCGACGGTACTGGTGAATCCCAAGCCGACCGCGCGCTGTGCAATCGTTAACGCATCCTGCGGATTCTTTACACCACTGCCCAGCACCGAATTAATGTTCACCTGAAAAACCGCGTGCCTTTGCAGCATTTCCAGGCGGCTATCCAGCGTTTTCAGGCTCTTCAGCGACATGTCGTCCGGCGTCACATTGTCGATGCTGATCTGCAGATGCTCGAGACCGGCGGCGTTCAACTTATTGATGCGGTCTACGCTGAGCAAAAATCCGTTGGTAATCATCCCGGCAATCATTCCGCGTGAGCGAATGTGGCGGATTACTTCCTCCAGCTCTGGATGCATGAGCGGTTCGCCGCCGCTGATGGTGATCACCGAGGTGCCCATGTCCGCCAGGTAGTCGAGGCGGCGTTTCATCTCTTCGAGCGGTACGGGCTTGGACACGTCGTCATACTCATTGCAATAGCCGCAGGCCAGATTGCAGCGGCGCATCGGGAATAATGTGCACCAGGATCGGATGCTTCGTGGACGCCAAAGCCTTGCCGATCATCAGTAGTTCGCGCGTGCGAGTGCGCACAAAGCGCAAGCTGCGCGCTAAACGCACTTTGGCCGTTGCTCCAGTTTTGATTGCAGCAGGCATAGTCTGGCGAACTCCCCACGACGTTCGCCAGATACAAGTATACACAATGCTTTTTCGCGAAGCCCTGCAGGCAGCCTACCCGTAAACCGAACGTGCCGTTCGGAGTAACGGTCGGAGCGCGAACGAGTTGCCCGCGTCGGCCGGTGCGCAGGTAGTGTTTTCAAGCCTAAGGCGCGTTGCCCGTGATCACCATGGACACGGGACTGCTCCCCGCAAACATCGTCCCAGCGTTCGTCAGAGTGCCGCTGTTGTTGATCACAAAGATGGACACTCCGGCGTTTTCGTTCACGACGAACGCGAATTTTCCCGCAGCGTCGGTGACAATCCGGAAGGGCTGTTGCCCTGTTTGAACCACTAGCCCGTTCGGGACCAAATTCCCCGAGCTGGCGTCGACTTTGAAGGCGGTTACGGTGTTGTCTGCGCGATTCACCACGTAGGCAAACTTGCCAGTCGGATCGACCGCCACGGAAGTGGGCTGATTTCCCACAACGACTTCAGTTGTGGCGTTGGGAATTAGCGCGCCGCTCTCTGCATCCACTGTGTATTGCGATACCGTGTTATTGGGGCTGTAGGCGTTAGGGACATATGCAAATTTTCCGGTGGGATCGACAGTCAACTCGAACGGTGAATTGCCGGTTGGCACCGTCGCTGGCGACATCGGTGTCAGCACGCCGGTGTTGGGATTGATCGTGAACATCGAAACGGTGTTGTCATCCTGGTTCGAAACGTATGCAAACTTTCCCGACGGATGCACTGTTACGGACAGAGGGCTCGAGCCCGCCGCGACTGTGGCTGGCACCGTCGGCGTGAGCACGCCGGTCCCAGGGTTGATAACAAACATGGAAACGGTGTTGTCGTCGCTATTCGCGGTGTACACAAATTTTCCTGCCGGATCGATCCCAATGCCCTGCGGAAGAAATCCGGTGTGCACGGTGGGCGGTGTTGTTGGCGTCAAGACTCCGGTCGTGGCATCGATGGTGAACATGGAGATGGTTGCCTCGTCTGAAGCGTTGGAGACCAAGTTCGCCACATACAGAAACCTGCCGCGCGGATCCACCACCAACTCTTCCGGGTTGACTCCGGTGGCCACGGTCGGCGGCGTGGTTGGCGTGAGCATTCCTGTGCAGGAATTCGCGGTGAACATGGACACCGAGTCAGCCGTGAATCCGTTTAAAACGTAAGCAAATGAGGGTTGCGACGGCGGCACGCATGCAGGTGCGGGCGTCGGCGTGGGGATCATCCCGCCACCGCAACCGGACACTTGCGCTACCGCCGCGGACACCATCACAGCCAGCAATATGGGAACTCGCATGCTCGCCTCCCTGCTACTTACTCTAACTTCGAATGGATTTGTGGGACTCAGAACTGTCTCGACGACCAGACTTACGATGGTGCTGGTCAGCCGCACTCCTGAGACGCACGATGGGTACCGATGGGTACAGTAGCTCTTCACTACGTTTGCCGACAAGTTATGTGAACAGGGTTCAACAATGTTCGGATGACTGGAGTCCGGCCTGCTGAACTGGCCCTTAACCTGAAAACCGATCACCACAGCGAGGCTTGTCGACGCGCTCGTCCGCAGCGCTTGCTGCTAAACTTATCCTGCTAAATTACGCAGGAGCCGGATATGACCGAGAGTACCCACCAAATCCCCACCCGCACGGAATCCGACAGTATGGGCAAAATGGAAGTGCCCGCGGACCGGTATTACGGAGCGCAAACAGCGCGGTCGCTGGTCCATTTCGATATCGGCAAAGACACCATGCCCCCGGAGCTGATCCGCGCCTTCGGCATCCTCAAAAAGGCCGCTGCATTGGTAAATCACGATCTGGGAAAGCTGGACATCGAGAAGACCAAGCTAATCTCTCTCGCCGCGGACGAAGTCATCTCCGGAAAATTGCACGACCATTTTCCGCTGCGCATCTGGCAAACCGGCAGCGGCACGCAGACGAATATGAACGTCAACGAAGTGATTTCCAATCGTGGTATTGAACTGGCCGGCGGCGTGATGGGCAGCAAGAAGCCGATCCATCCCAACGATGATGTGAACATGTCGCAATCGAGCAACGATACATTTCCTGCGGCGATGCACATTGCCGCCGCCACGGAAACGGCGCGGCGGTTGCTGCCTGCGATAAAGTCGCTGCGGGATGCGTTAGAGGCCAAGCGCAAGGAATTTGCCGACATCGTAAAAATCGGACGTACACACCTGCAAGACGCCACACCTTTAACGGTGGGTCAGGAATTTTCCGGCTGGGTTAACCTGCTTGACCGTGACGGCGGGCGCGTGGCTGTTGCGCTGGACGGACTCTACGATCTGGCTATCGGGGGCACTGCGGTTGGTACCGGCTTGAACGCTCATCCGGAGTTCGCAGAGCGCGCGGCACGCAAGATTTCTGAACTTAGCGGACTGCCCTTCCGTTCCCACCCCAACAAATTCGCGGCACTCAGCGCTCATGACGAAATCGTCTTTGCCAGCGGTGCGCTGAAGACTCTGGCAGCGTCCTTGATGAAGATCGCCAACGACATCCGGTGGCTGGCCTCCGGTCCCCGCTGCGGCCTCGGCGAATTGACTCTTCCCGAAAACGAGCCGGGCTCCAGCATCATGCCGGGCAAAGTGAATCCCACGCAGTGCGAAGCGCTCACCATGGTGGCGGTACAGGTGATGGGCAATGACGCCGCTATCGGGTTTGCCGGTTCACAAGGAAATTTTGAGTTGAACGTGTACAAGCCGGTGATGATCTTTAATTATTTGCACTCCGTGGAACTGTTGACCGACGCCATGACCAGCTTTGTCCACCATTGCGTAGAAGGCATTGAAGTAAACCACCAGAAGATCGATCACTACGTAAAAAACTCCCTGATGTTGGTTACCGCCCTCGCACCCACCATCGGATATGACAACGCCGCTAAAGTCGCTCACACCGCCCACGTGGACCACAGCAGCCTGAAGACCGCGGCCTTGAAGCTCGGCTTCATCACCGAAGAAAAATTCGACGCGCTGGTCCGCGCCGAAGAGATGACCCATCCGTAGCTAAGCCAAACGCGGAGTCTCTTGACCGTTTGCATTCGCCCTATCCGAACCCCTTTGCCACCGCATCAAGGGCGAGTGTAAACTCGCTCTACGAAGTGGCGAATATGACTTGGAGCTTTCCCAAAGCAAGCTTTGTCGCGGCGCTGGCCTTCGCCGCGGTCGCGTTCCTTGTCGTCCCGCCACACACGTGCGCCCGTGAAAAATCCGTCTGGAACTATGATGGCGGCATCTTTCTCGAAACTGACGGCTCTATCTCCAGCAATACCTGTTTCCGAGTTTCCGGCCGCGTGACCGCCAAACACTTTTTTGACGACCTGAAACGGATTGATAAAAAAGACGCGGAAACCGTTTTTCAGCGTGGCAAAGAAACCGTAACGGCGTTCCCCAAGGTACTTTTGCTGCAATTCGCGCTGTACGATTTTCCCTGCTCGACAAAATTGAAGGAAACCGGAACCCGTAAGTATCTGACGCGTGCCACCGTCAGCGAATTGCGTCTATCTCTTTATTGGAAGCACGGATTAGAGCTGCGACCACTGACCAATTACACGCCGGTCGCCTTCAACATCCGGCCGGTCTACCCGCTCGATACGGAAGCCAAGGATTTGCCGGAACGCCTGGAGTGGGACTACCAACTGGCTATTCCCAGTGAGGGTGTGCCGCTTACGGACAGCTTGGTGTTGATTATTCGCACGCCAGAAGAGAAAACCGCGGCACGCGTTGCCGCACGCATGTAGCGAATTCCTGTTGCGCTTCGTCACTTATGCCGCGCGGTGGTGTCAATAACTTCCATCTTGCCCACGACAATCTATTTTGTGAGATGACTTGCACCGCATTTCATCACGCTCACTCGTGTCTTGGAGCGTCAGCGTGCCTTTGCGCTCGCCTGTGCCTCCCGGAGGGCGCGACACAGAGCGCTGGGATTATCGGCGGAGACGACAAGGGTGTGGAACTTTTGTTCCCCGCGGAACATCCGTTTCACCGTGACTGGCTGGCTGAGCTGAACCTTGACCGCCGGCGATCCTTTGAGGGTAAGGCGAACGGCGCTAGGGTCTTTTCGTGCCGGCTCTTGCTCTGGGCTCGCCCCCACCACAAGGACCGGATCGAATTCGCATCTGCCGAAGATGCCCTGCGCAAGCCGCACCGATTGGCTTGTGACCTGATGGGGCCTAGCCTGGCAGGTGGCATATATTCCAAAGACATACAGAATCGCCCAAATGTCGAGGCCAACAACGCTCAGCCTGATCCAGAGCGCCTGGTGGCGTAGCAGAACGCCGAGCACGATTTCTTCGGCGATACAAAGAATTGGCGCGGCAATGGGCAGCACTGCGATGAACGACTGCTCGAGATAGCCGAATCCCGACACCGGAAGCGTACGGAACCTTCTGGCCGCCCAGCACAGGCCTTCCCAGAGCAGGACTACGTCGCGCGCCACCAAGCCCGCCATCCGTTCGGGAAGGAACTGCGCGAAGACGCGCTCGAAATGATCTTCCAGCGCCGAGCCCACCGCTCTTGCGCCGGCTCTTCGCAGCAGCGCGACGGCGAAAACCAGCACGCATATTTCAAAGACGACAGCGCAGACAAACAGTCCTGTGCGCGAAGCGCCGGCAATACTGACGCGAAGCAACTGGATGAGAATAATCGTCGGCAATAAGATGTGGCCCACAGGCGTTTCTTTGCGAACGACGCGGATCGAAATCTCGACCAGCTTGATAGCACTGGCGACAGCGCCAAGAGAAGCAGCCCAGCGCCCCGCTGAGATTCCGCGAAAAAACCGCCTCGCAGCAAAAAGCCGCAGCGCAATGGCCGAAACCACGAGGGCAGTAACGTAAGGCGTACTCCTTGATTTGTAGGGAATTGCATGCCCATCCATTTGGCATTCTCTCCCGTTACACGATAGCAGCTTCGCGTGAAGAGAGCAGATGGTTGCTTGGATCTCCGTTCGCGATCAGCGCCCGGCCGCAGAACTAGAAATGCAATTCCGCTCCGGTCAATTCCTGGACTTCCTCCGAATTCCAGCCGGACGCCAGATCTCGCAGGAAAAGTCCCTGCTCCGTAACGTCAATCACCGCGATATCCGTCACGATCGTATCCACGCACGCCAAGCAGGTCAGCGGGTAGGTTAATTCCTTTACGATTTTTGGCTGGCCGTCGCGCGTCGTGTGCTCCATGCACACGATTACCTTCTTCGTCCCCGCAGCGATATCCATGGCTCCGCCGATGGCGCCGACGCCTTTGGCGCCGGGCACTTTCCAGTTCGCTAAATCTCCGCGCTCGGAGACTTGAAAGGCGCCCAATACCGCGACGTCCAAGTGTCCCCCGCGCGTCATCAAGTGAGCGTCCGCCTGATGAAAAAAGGAAGCGCCGGGGATCAAAGTCACCGGCACTTTCATAGCGTCGACCAGATCGAAATCTTCTTCACCAGCCCTCGCGCGGCGCCCCATTCCCAGAATTCCATTCTCACTGTGAAAATAGACGGTGACTCCCGGGGGCAGATGATCCGCGATCAGGTTCGGAATCCCCCAACCCAGATTCACGTACGCGCCGTCTGGCAGCAATCGCGCTGCGCGCGCTGCAATCTGTTCCCGCGTTAGGCGGGGCTTAGTTGGCATAGCGAATCCCCTTGGCCACCACCACGCGATGCACAAAAATGGCCGGCGTCACTACGTGTTCGGGATCGATGGACCCGACCGGTACGACCTCTTCGACCTCCACAATCGTTTTGGCAGCAGCCATGGCCATGATGGGATTGAAATTTCGCGCCGCCATGCGATACGTCAAGTTGCCGAGGCCGTCCGCTTTGTCCGCCTTGATGAACGCGTAGTCGGCGTGAATAGGCGACTCCAAAATGCAGCGCTTCCCGTCAATGACTCCGTTCTTCTTTTCCCGCGGCAACTTCAGTGGCTACCCCCACTGTGGTGTAAAAACCCAATATCCCGGCGGCCGCCGCGCGCATGCGTTCGCACAAAATTCCTTGCGGCACTAATTCAATGGTCACTTCGCCGCGTGCGTAGCCTTCCTGAAAATAGAAAGAATGCGGACCTGGAAACGCTGCAATCACGTGAGAAATCCGCCCAGCCTTGAAGAGTGGTGACAGCTCACCTTCTTTCGTGCCGCAATTATTGCTGATAGCCGTAATGTTCCTTGTCCCTCGGCGCACCAACGCCTCAATCAAATTGTTGGGAAAACCCGAGCCGCCGAATCCGCCAAACATGATTCGCGCGCCATCTGCGATGCCTTCCACAGCCTCGTCTAAAGAAGCGCACACCTTTTCCTTCACTAGCTACCCTTTCGTCGTGAGATCACGGTAACAAGTATCACGTCGGAGACAAACTCCGGCAACTGCGCCCGTGCCGCAAACTGAGTCTGGTAGAAGTTGGCACCGATCAGAGGCTTCTCGAAAGCAGAGACTTTCTGTACTTCGATTCTCTGCTGCCCCGCGACACAGCCGCGTTGGCACCGCCCCCTGCAGCGCCATCGTAGTCACTTCCGGATAGCAAAAGTGGCGGCAACCCTTACCGAAGTCTGTCCCTCATACAACAACATACTTAGCGGAAGCTGGTTCGGTTCTGGGCGTGGCATTCTTCCGTACTCGAGTTTGAGGTATTGTGATACCGGCACCGTTAGGCAGGGGATCGCGTGAAACGTTTGGCCGTAGTTGTTTTGGTCATCGCCATTATAGTGTTGGTCGGCGGCGGCATCGCCGGTTCGCTGATTCTCCACGACGGTCTCAGCGCCGCGGCAACACCCACCAAACTGGAAGCGTTCTTTGCGCAGCATGCGCACAGGCTCTCCATCCCGGCAAACGCGAAAGCTGCGACGAATCCGCTGCAAGCTTCGCCAGAGCTTTTGCAAGACGCTCGCCGCCACTTCGCCGACCATTGCGCGGTGTGCCACGGCAACGATGGCGACGCCAACACCATGCTCGGCCGCGGTATGTACCCGAAGCCTCCCGATCTTCGTCAACCGGAAACGCAGAACCTCAGCGACGGCGAAATTTTCTGGATCATCGAGCATGGCGTACGTTTTACGGGAATGCCCGCCTTTACCTCGCATGGCGGCGACCAGCAAGACACTTGGAAGCTGGTTCTCTTTATTCGCCACATCGCATCCCTATCTCCCGCGGAGCGCATGGACATGGAGCAGCACAATCCCAAAGGCCCCGACGACCGGGAAGAAGAGAAAGACGAGAACAATTTTCTGGATGCTCCAGCAGCCGATTCCAAGCCAGCCCCGAATCACAAACATTGAGGGTCAGGCGACCTGAATGCACGAGGCACCGAAGCACCTTGGCCCGGAGTGAAGGACGCAACGCAAAGTGCTATCCTGCAGTCGGAGTGACCACAGCAATGCGCACACTAGTCCTCGCAGTTTTCCTCTCACTGACGACCACCGGAGCCTTCGCCCACGGAGACCAGGTTCACATCGGCGGCATCATTACGTCGGTAAGCCCCACGGCCGTTTCGATCAAGACCGCGGACGGCAAAACCACCGAAGTGAAAGCTGATCAAGAACACGGTCTTTATTCGCCGCGTGCAAAATTCCGATCAACCGGCTACCGCGAGCGACCTGGCGGTAGGGGAAAAAGTTTTCGTCCACGCCATACCGGTCGGAAACACTCTAGAAGCGAGCGAAGTGAAATTTTCGACGCCGGATAAAACAGCGGCCAAATCGCCGAGTGCAAAGGGCCTCTGATAATCTTGAGAAGCCATCTCGGATCGAAACAAGTCGGCGAAGTAGCTACACCGATTTAACTCTCAACCACTGCCCCATTTCGCAGCGTAACGATCTTGCCGCCTAGCGCCCGCGCCTCAGACATGCTGTGCGTAACGTAAACAATAGGGATATTTCTGGCCGCGCGCCAAGCTTGCAGGTCCCCGATGATTTGCGCCCGCAATTCGTCGTCGAGTCCAGTCAGCGGCTCATCGAGCAATAGCGCTCGCGGATCGCCAACCAGTGAGCGAGCCAGTTCGACACGCTGCGCTTCTCCGCCAGAAATTTCTGATGGTCGCCGCAAACGCAAAGCTTCAACACGAAACGCAGTGAGAATTTCATCAAGACGGCGGTTTCGTTCCGCCTGCGCAAGATGGGAGATTCCGTAAACAATATTTTCTTCCACGCTTAAGTGCGGAAATAGAGATGCGGATTGGAACACGTAGGCGATCGCACGCTGATGCGCGGGTAGGTTCACGCGCGAGTCCGAATCAAATACTGTCCCGTCGGCGATGGTGATGCGGCCGCTGTCAGGCTTAGTTAATCCCGCAACACAATCGAGCAACGTCGATTTTCCCGCTCCGGAAGGACCGCACAGAATCGTAAATCCCGGCGGAATGTCCAGCGAAACATCCAGCACAAACGGCGCGTGACCTGGGCTGCGCCGCGCTTTGCGGACAGAAACCGAAAGCCCTCGAGCTAGTTCGTGGTCCACGGCATCCACGCGCGGCTGCGCGCCCGGCGATTCACGGCGTACACAATGCTCAGCACCGTGAAGGAAATAATCAACAGTGTCAGCGCCATGCGATTTGCCGCGCCATATTCCAGCGATTGCACCTGATCGTAAATCGCGATCGACGCGGTCCGCGTAACGCCCGGCAAATTTCCGCCAACCATTAGCACCACGCCAAATTCGCCCAGTGTATGCGCAAAACAGAGCACCAGGGCAGTAATGATCGCCGGCCGCGACAACGGCAAAATCACCGAGCGGAACGTACGCCACGCATCGGCACCGAGTACCGCCGAAGCGTTCAGCAATTTTTTATCAATATTTTCAAACGAGATCATCAGCGGCTGCACGGCAAAGGGAAAACTATAAAACATCGAAGCAATCACCAATCCAGCAAAAGTGAATGCCAGCCCATGCCCGAAGACGAGGCCCCAGATTTTTCCTAATGGTCCGTTCGGCCCCATCGCCAACAGCGCGTAAAATCCCAGCACTGTGGGAGGAAGCACCAGCGGCAACGCTACTACCGCTTCCAACAAAAATTTCCCGCGCCACGCGCTAAACGCCAGCCAGTAGGCCACGGGCACACCGATGAACAGCAACAGCACCGCGACCAGCGCTGCCAGCTCCATCGATAGCCAAAGCGGTTCCAGGGATGTACTCATGCATTCGCACTCACACAAACAAAAAAAGTTAGTCCTTGGCAGCGGCGAACGAAAATCCATACTTCCGCAGAATCTCGCGGCCTTGCTCGCCGCGTACAAAGTCCAGGAAGGCGCGAGCTGCTGCCACATTTTTCGAGTTGCGCAACACCGCGGCGCTCTGTTCAATCGGCGGATAGGCGCCGACAGGAACTTCCCAGCGATGGCCGCCTTTCATGGCTGGGGAGATTGCCAGAGATAAAGCCACCAAGCCCGCTTGCGCATTACCACTCTGCACAAACTGCGCCGCCTGCGAAATGTTTTCGCCAAACACCAATTTACCTTTTACCTGATCGTATATTCCTGCGCTGCGCAGCGCCTCCTCCGCAGCTTTCCCATAAGGCGCGTGGGACGGGTTCGCAATGGCGATCTTCTCCACCCGCGAATCGAGCAAAGCTTTCCAACCATCGCGGGGCACATCAACCGCGGCATCCGCGCGAGTCCAAACCACCAAACGACCTATCGCATAAACTCCGGAAGTTCCGGGCTCAGACAATCCGTCGGCATCCAGCTTTTTTACGTATTCGCTATCCGCGGAAAAAAACAGATCGAAAGGAGCGCCATTCTGAATCTGGGTGAAGAAATTTCCGCTGGAGCCATAGGAAACCTGGAGCGTAGCAATATTTTTTTTCTCGAATTCCATAATGAGTTCTGGCATAGCGAATTGCAGATCTGCCGCAGCGGACACTCTCAACGCGGGAAGACCCTGCGCCTCTCGGCTATTAGCGCACACATGAAGCAACGCGATATCTGCAGAAGCAAGACAAATCGCTATCGCAGTGAGCAGAGCGAAAACGCTCCGGCGTGGGAATTTTGCAAGTCTGAAAGGTTTCATGAAATTCATTCGAAACATATCGCAGGGCAGCCGACTCACACTCGCAAGATCATTACTTCAGTGGATTTCACCAGGGCCGCTACCCTCTCTCCGGGTTTCAAGCGCATCTCTCGCGCGGCATCCGCGGTAATGATTGCGGTGATCTGTTGCTCGCCAACGCCTAGCGTCACTTGCGCCAGTAACCCGCTGAACTTGATGGCGCGGACGCGGCCGATCAGTTGGTTCCGTCCGCTGATGCGTCGAAAGCTGCCGCGTCGCTGGAGAATTTCTCCGCGTTCTTGCTTTTGCGGAAACAACCGATCGATTTCGCTTTCTGGAACCCGATGATGCCCTCCGGGAGTCTTGTTGGTCCTGATCTTGCCAGCGTAAATCCACTGTTTTAGTGTGGGATAACTGATGCCCAGGACTTTAGCCGCTTCTCGTGGAGCCAAAAACTTTTGCACACGTCCTCCTTCGAAGGCGGCATCGCAAGGTAGGCAGAATACAGCAATCCAATATGATGGAACAATACGTTTTTATGCGGATTACTAGTTTGCGGGACGAACAATGCTGGCCGGGAAATAATCGGTAGTTAAGTGGGCTTCGCTACTTCGTGCCACACGCGCAGCAACTCCGCCACCGTCCAGGCTTGCGCGATGCATCCGCGAGGAGCGAAGGGCGCATCACCGTCGAAGATCTCACCAACGGTGCCGAGTCCATAAGTATAAATCTGCCGCCCAAGCGGCTGCAGGGTGCGCAACGCCGCGGCGCGGTCGCCATCGACGCGTAATTTCGCCAGAACAAACGCGCCGAGCAGCCATCCCCAAACCGTGCCTTGATGATATGCACCGTCGCGTGAGCGTTGATCCCCGCCATAGTGGCCAACATAACCCGGTTCTCCGGCAGCCAAACTTCGCAATCCGAAAGAAGTCAGCAGTTCTCGAGCGCAAGCATCGACCACGCCTTTTTGTTGTTCTAGGGTCAGCGCGCTGACTGGAAGCGACACGGCGAAAATCTGATTTGGCCGCAGCGCTGGGTCTGGCTGGCCGCCAGGAGTATCAATCACGTCGTAGCAACAATTGTGATCTGCATTCCAGAATTTTGCGAAATGAATGGAGGCTTGCTCTAGCAACCGTTTATAGCGATCCGCCGGCTTCACCAGCACGCGAGAGAATTCTGCCATCGTTACCAGGGCATTGATCCACAGTGCATTAATCTCCACCGCTTTGCCGGTGCGCGGAGTAACCACCCAGTCTCCAACTTTCGCGTCCATCCAAGTCAGTTGCACGCCCGGTTCGCCGGAATAGACCAATCCGTCCGCGGGATCGACGTGAATGTTATAACGCGTGCCGTTCGCGTAGCCTTCCACAATGCTAGCCAGCACCGGGTAAAGGTTCTGCAAGGTCGCTGCGTCTTGCGTAGTCGAAAAATATTGCCGCACCGCCTCGAAGTACCACAGCGCGGCATCCACCGTGTTGTACCCGGGTGCCCCTGCGGCGTCAGGAAAATTATTGGGTAGCATGCCGCCATCAACGTAGCGCGCGAACGCCAAAAGAATCTGGCGCGCCACATCAGTGCGCCCGGTTGTTAATGTAAGACCCGGCAGCGCGATCATGGTGTCGCGTCCCCAGTCTGCGAACCAATGGTATCCGGCAATGATCGTGCGGCCGTCCGGGTCCTCCGGGTGCTCCGCTGTGGCCGGCAAGGCGCGCTGCACGATGAATTGATCCGCGGCCAGCACCAACTGCCAAATCCACGCGGGAGCTTCCTCTAACGCAATGGCTTCCGTTGATGCCGATTCATCCTCCGGCATGTGTGCACCCTGCCAGGCGTGAAATATTTTTACGTCGTGGTTGGCTTGTTCTTCGCGAGCCCCTTCCGCATCCAGAGAAGCACCCGCTTCCGTGCTGAACACCAGCAACACGCTCTGACCAACTTTCAGTTCGGAGCGAAAGAGCGCAGCAAAAAGGCAGTCCTCAGAATCATCCAACCCGCGTTCTTTTTCCGCCGGCAGAAAGAAGTTGCGGTACCACTCCGAGCGTGGTTCACAGCTGGCCGAGTCGCTTTTGAGGAAAAATGTCTTCGCGCCTTCAAAAGCGGTGATGGAGACCCCACCTTCCACGGGTGCGATATTCATGCGCCAATCCCCGGCATGCGTAACCGAGTGGAAATCTCGATAATTCACCAGCGCTTTTACCTCAAGCGCTAATGGTGCGCTGCCGCACAGCATGCTGTATTGCACATATGTGGTGTTTTCGCCTTGGCGCATCCAGATGCGTTTTTCCAGCAACGCATCGCCCAGCGCGAAGGTCCACACTGGCTTCATGCCCTCCAGATGGAAACTTTGCAGAGAGGAGATGGCTTGTGTATCGACCGCTCCGCTGATCCAGCGATTGGTGGTTAAGGCAAGATCGCGGCCAAGGTAATGGACGGCTTCATTTACGCCTGCGACCAGTTGCGTGCGTCCAACGGGCGGCTGCAACGCCGCGACTAGTAGTCCGTGGTAGCGACGAGTGGCGCTCCCAGCCATGGTGCCGGAGGCAAATCCCCCCAGTCCATTGGTCACCAACCACTCGCGCGATTCCGCTGCGGCGAAATCTCCACAAACGTCTCGGCCAAAATGAACTTCGGCTTCGGGTGTCAGCTCAAACTGCTTTTCGGGTTGAGTCGCACGGCTCATTGTGGGCGCCGTGTTTTGTGGCGCGGCGCGCGGCGCAGCCAACGGTACGCTTTTTGGCGGTGCCGTCCGAGATGTCTTTGGTTTTTCTTTCGGCATAAGGTGCCTGTTCGTTTCTCGAGATCGGGCACTTGCAGCAACACGCAAATGCCGAATCGCAGGCTCGGTCGTTATTCGATACGAATCCTTGTTACTCGCCGCTCTGCTCAAGTAACTTGGCTACCAGGCCGGTCCAACCTGTCTGGTGATTTGCTCCGATGCCCGCACCGTTGTCGCCGTGGAAATATTCATAATACTGCAGCAAATCTTTCCAGTACGGATCGCTCTGATACAACTCTTCGCCACCTGCTACGGAACGGCGGCCGTCATCTCCGCGCAGGAAAATATGCACCAGCCGCCGAGAGATTTCTGCCGCCACTTGCCACAAATCC
This sequence comes from uncultured Acidobacteriota bacterium, assembly GCA_963786485.1. Taxonomy (GTDB): domain Bacteria; phylum Acidobacteriota; class Terriglobia; order Acidiferrales; family UBA7541; genus Acidiferrum. The sequence goes on along the minus strand of CAWAZN010000007.1, from coordinate 51,669 downwards.
ATTTCGGCTTTGGAGTTCGTGGGGCATTCCACCTTGAAATCTTCGCCATAGTAATGGTGAAATTTCTGCAGTGATTCCACCAACAGATAATTTACGGGAAACCATATCGGGCCGCGCCAGTTGGAATTACCGCCAAAAATGCCGGTGGAGGATTCCGCCGGTTCGTAGTCGACGCGGTTGATGTGGCCGTTTACCTCGACTTCATACGGATGATCCTTGTGATAGCGAGACAATGCGCGTACGCCATGTGGCGAAAGAAATTCCGCTTCATCCAGCATGCGCGCCAGCACACGCGTCAATTGCTTGCGATTCACCAGCGACAACAGCCTGCGTACACCGCGCGCTGAGCGCTGCGTACTTTCCAAATGCTCTGGAAGGCCGGTGTGATTATCGATGAACCACTGCATGCGACGCTTGAAGCCAGGAAGTCGATCAATCACTTCCGGCTCCAGCGTTTCAACGGCGAATAGTGGGATCAAACCGACCATGGAACGAATCTTCATGAAGTGCTCGTCGCCATTCGGCAACTGCAGCACATCATAGAAAAATCCGTCTTCGTCGTCCCACAATGAAATGCCTTTTTTACCGACGTCATTCATGGCGCGGGCAATCCCGACAAAATGTTCGAAGAATTTGCTGGCCACGTCTTCGTATGCGGGATCTTCCTTGGCCAGTTCCAGCGCGATGGCCAGCATGTTCAGGCAGAACATCGCCATCCAACTGGTGCCGTCGGATTGCTCCAGGTTCCCGCCTGTAGGCAACGGAGCGGAGCGATCGAACACCCCGATGTTGTCTAATCCCAGAAATCCGCCTTGGAAAATATTCATGCCTTCGGGATCTTTGCGGTTCACCCACCACGTGAAATTTAACAGCAACTTGTGAAAGACTTTCTCGAGGAAGCCGCGGTCCGCTACGCCGCGAACACGCCGTTCAATCTTGTAAACGCGCCAAGCAGCCCAGGCATGAACGGGGGGATTCACGTCGCCGAACGCCCACTCATACGCCGGCAGTTGTCCGTTGGGATTCATGTACCATTCGCGAAGTAGCAGGATCAGTTGTTCCTTGGCGAAATCCGGATCGACCAGTGCTAGCGGAATGCAGTGAAACGCCAAATCCCAGGCGGCATACCAGGGGTATTCCCATTTGTCCGGCATGGAAATGATGTCGTCGTTGTAGAGATGCGTCCAATTCTTATTCCGCCCCTGCCAGCGTTCTTGCGGCGGAGGCGGGCTGGCCGGATCGCCTTGCAGCCAGGTCAGCACGTCGTAGTGATAGAACTGTTTCGAAATCAACATTCCGGAAAGCGATTGCCGCATCACATTTTTCGCGTCATCGGAAAGCTGCTTGGGAATGCGTGATGCAAAAAATTCGTCCGCCTCTTTTTGCCGAGCCACAAAAACGCCATCGTAGCCCGCGGCAAAATCATTCGTCGCCGGAATACCTTCGGCGCGGTCGACATGGCCGGGTGAAGCCGGGCTGCCGGCGCCACCGGAGTCGCCGTTCATTTCAGCGAGCGGCGCCAAATCCGTTAATCGCATTTTTATGGTTCGCGATTCACCAGGACCCAGCGTCAGCTCATAGTGCGCAGCCATCTTCGTGCCGCAAAGCGCCGGATTTACAGCCGCTTGATTCCCCCGGATCAAATATTCATGAAAACCATCTTTAACGTATGGCGAAGCGTTCTTGGAGTTGAATAGTTTCGCGTTGTTCGTTTCATTTTCCGTGAACAGCAGTTCGGGCGACCCTTCGCACAGCAGCCAGCGCTTGCCGTATTGCCAATGCTGCACTTCGCAACACAAACCGCCGGGAACGCTGTTGGTTTTTTTGATGGAGGGACGCCTCGGATCCCTTCCCCAAGACCAGGTGTTGCGAAACCACAGTGTGGGCAGCAGGTGAAGTTCCGCCGGCTCCGGTCCGCGATTCGCAACCGTAATCTTGATGAGGACGTCTTCCACATCTGCTTTAGCGTATTCCGTAAAAACGTCGAAGTAGCGATGCTCGTTAAAGACCCCGGTGTCTACCAACTCATATTCTGGATCATGGCGGTTGCGGCGATTATTTTCGTCAATCAATCCCTGGTAGGGATATTCGGCGTGAGGATACTTGTAGAGCATCTTCATGTAGCTGTGCGTGGGCGTGGAATCCAGATAGAAATAGCATTCCTTGACGTCTTCGCCGTGGTTGCCCTGATTCCCGGTAAGACCGAAGAGTCGCTCTTTCAGAATGGGATCGCGTCCGTTCCACATCGCCAGGCCGAGACAAATAATTTGGTGACGGTCGCTGAATCCCGAGATGCCGTCCTCTCCCCAGCGGTAGGCGCGGGAGCGGGCGTGATCGTGCGGCAAAAACTCCCAGGCAGTGCCGCCCGGGCTGTAGTCTTCGCGCACCGTGCCCCATTGCCGCTCCGAAAGATACGGCCCCCAGCGCTTCCAATGATGTTTTCGTGTGCGCGCTTCTTCGAGGCGCCGATCTTCGGTGGTTTGCAGTCTGGGCATGGGGGCTGGACCTCACGTGCAACAATCAGGATAGTTTCGCACTATTGCGCGGCGCGTCGCGAGTAGCATATGTCAAAAGCGTCCGGTAGAACACCCGCCGCGAAGCCGGGTATGCGACAACCTGCGAGGCCCTTCCGAGCGCGGGATTTTTTGTATTTCCGGGCTGAGAGAGACGGTGCTCACCTCTTTCGTTGTACCCTTGAAGTCTTCCGGTGACGTCCTCGTCCCGGACCTTGCACGAAGGAGATACTGCACGGAGGGATTTTCCATGACTCGGCCCGCACTACAGCATTACTGCAGATGTAGATGGATTGCGTATCTTATGTTGTTCTGGGCCCTGCTGTCGCCCAGTTTGACGCGCGCGCAGACTGCGGAAAGTTCTTCCGCCCAGTCGACTGACGCGCTGCACAAGCTGAACGAATCCGTCGATAACCTCATCAAGAAAGTTTCACCCAGCGTCGTGCAGATCCTGGTAACCGGCTACGGCCCTTTGGAAGAAGGCGACCACGGAAGCACCGCGGTAATTATCGGCAGGCAGCGGGCCATTGGTTCTGGATTTGTAATTGATCCCAGCGGTTACATCGTTACCAACGCCCACGTCGTGAATGGCGCACAGCGCGTCCGCGTGGTATTGCCGCTGATGACCAACGAAACCTCGGTCACCGCCGCACTTTCGACCCGCAGCAACATCGTCTCAGCCCGCGTGGTAGGCGTCGCGCGCGATATCGACTTGGCCTTGCTGAAAATCGACGAAACTGTGAAACTCCCGGCCTTGCCCGTCGCCGCCTATCGCAACTTACACCAGGGCGAAATTGTTTTCGCCTTCGGCAGCCCGGAGGGCTTGCGCAACACCGTGACCATGGGCGTAATTTCCGCCGTGGCCCGCCAGACCGATCTCGATTCGCCGATGGTCTACGTGCAGACGGACGCACCCATAAATCCTGGAAACTCCGGCGGTCCGCTGGTGAACGTCAATGGCGAAGTCGTGGGCGTGAACACCTTCATCCTTTCGCAATCCGGCGGCAACGAAGGACTGGGTTTTGCGATCCCCTCAAGCGTCGTAAGCGTTGCTTACCGCCAGTTGCGCCAATTCGGCCACCTGCACAAAACAGAAATCGGTATTGGCATCCAGACCATTACGCCTTCGCTGGCCGCCGCACTGAAATTGCCTCGTGCCTACGGCGTAATCATTTCTGACGTCAAGCCCGGAACTCCCGCAATCGCCGCGGGAATACAAATTGGCGACGTGCTGCTTTCCGTGGACGGCCGCTCCGCGGAAAATCTCCCCTTCGTCGGCCTGCAATTCCTTTCGCGAGAATCCGGCGAGAAAATCCATCTGGAAGTTTTGCGCGGCAAAGAACAGTTATCCTTCGATGTGAAAGCCATGGATCCGCCGCGAGACATGGATCAGATCGCCGCGCTGGCCGACCCGGAAAAAAGTCTGATTCCCGCCCTCGGAATTTTGGGTGTGGAAATCACCGATAAAGTCGCCGCCATGGCGCCGGACCTGCGCGATCCCTTCGGCATCCTGGTAGCCGCACGGGCCGCGGGAGCCAGCATCGAAGTTCCGCTTGCTGCCGGCGACGTGATTCGCACACTAAACGGCGAGCCGATGACCACTCTGGACCGCCTTCGTACCGCACTAAAAACTCTGCCACCCGGCGCGTCCGTGGCCATGCAAATCCAGCGCGACGAGCGCTTACTCTACGTATCCTTCACCACCGAAGGCCAGTAGCAAACGCCTTTCGCGCCATCTCTACTATAAAAAAGTAGCCTTTACCCGCCTACTTTGCGAGAATACCTAGAATTTTGCCACGCTGCGGAGAGCGCTATGCTCGACACCATCCAGAAATACAAAGATTACGTGATGACCGGCTTCCTCAAATCGGTCGCGCCCATCGTCATCGATAAAGCCAGCGGTGCCACCGTAACGGACATTCACGGCCGCGAATATCTGGATTGCTTCGCGGGCATCTCCGTCGTCAATGCCGGGCATGGCAACCCGCAAGTGGTCGCTGCCGCGAAAGCGCAGATGGACAAGCTGGTGCACTGCTCGTCCTACCTTTATCACGTACAACCGGTAGCGGATTTAGCGGAGAAAATCGCGCACATCGCACCGCGCGGTCTGACCAAAACATTTTTCGGCAACAGTGGCGCCGAAGCCATCGAAGGCGCCATGAAACTTGCCCGCCTATACAGCGGCAAGCACGAATTTATTTCTCTGCACGGCAGTTTTCACGGGCGCAGCTGGGGCGCTTTAAGTGTCACCGGCAACTATGCCAGAAAGAAGAAAGGCGGCCCCTACGCTGCGGGTGTCTCTTTTGCTCCAGCTCCATACGTATACCGCTCGCTGTGGCCAGACGATCCGGATGCCGTCGCTCGCCACTGCGCGCAAGCCATCGACGAAATCGTGCGCTTCGCGACCTCCAACGACGTCGCCGCCTTCATCGCCGAGCCGGTGATGGGCGAAGGTGGCATCATCGTCCCTCCGCCGAATTATTTTAAGGAAGTAAAAAAGGTCCTCGATCACTACGGCATTCTCTTCATCGCCGACGAAGTGCAATGCGGTTTCGCTCGCACCGGGAAAATGTTTGCCATCGAATACTACGGAGTAGTTCCGGACATTCTGGTTACCGCCAAGGGCATCGCCGACGGCTTCCCGCTCAGCGCCTTCACCACCCGCCCGGAAATCGCCGCCGCCTACAAACCCGGCGATCATCTTTCCACTTTTGGCGGCAATCCCGTTTCCTGCGCCGCCGCGCTAGCCAACATTGAATTTATGGAACAAGAAAATCTGGCTGCGCAGGCGACGGACAAAGGTGATTACGCGATGAACAAGCTTCGCGCCCTGCAGAAAGAAAATTCTCTGATCGGTGATGTGCGCGGACTAGGCCTGATGATTGGCGTCGAACTGGTTAGAGATCAAATGAAAACGCCAGCGGCCTCGGAGGCCGAAAGCCTTCGAGACCGTTGTCTGCGGCAGGGCTTATTGGTGGGTGTCGGAGGCGTAAACGGAAACGTAGTCCGTTTTCAGCCCCCACTGGTAATCAGCAAACCGCAAATCGATAAAGCTATAAATATTTTTCAGGAAGTTTTACAGGAAATCGCACAGCCGCGTAGTAGTACCGAAAGCGATTTCACGCGTCGAGGACCGCGACCTCCGTGCCGCGCCGAACGTCGTAAACAAAGAAATCGTCTGCCGTGCCTCCCCGCGTCGCCATCAAGTCCACGATCTGACCGCGCGCTTCATCTAGCGTTGCCACGGCCTTGACCCACATTGGCTGGCCGTCCGGTAAGCGCTCAAATACATCGTAAACGAGCCCCATCGCTTCCCCTCCCTGCATGTTGCGATCGAATTCCATGTCGGATGATGCTGAGTTAAGTGCTTCTCTACAGCGCACACCTGAGGCCAAAAGCCCCTTCCTAGTAAGCATCAATAAAATGAGTAGGTTAGATACGATATAGCAGCTGGAATTAACTCAAGTGCGAACGTAAATTTTCATTTCTCAGGTAATTACTGCAGGACCTAGTACTTTTCAAGCGCGTGTTCGGAAAGTCCTGTTGCGGCGAAATTCAGGATCGCTAGTTTCCGAAGAATGTCCTCATCTGCATTGTGAACAAATGTTTGCCTTACGATTTATTTACCAGACTTTCACAATACGTGGCCTGCAAAAATCGTCAGCGGCCATCGTCTCAAAATGAAAATCCCCCTTCACACCTGTAAGACCTCTGCCATGAACATTGTTTCCAGATGCAGCGTTCGTCGTATGTGCCTCTGCGCGCATGCAGACGAACATGTTTCTCGACAGTTTCACCGAGAAGTCCTTCAGCGAACGCCGCTTCCGGCGTCCAAGACTTCTTAAAGGAGAGGATCATGGCTAAAAACAAATCAGTATTAGGTATTTATGGAACGCGACCGGGTGTCGAGAACGCGGTAACTGCCTTCAAAGACGCTGGCTTTTCCAATTCCGCCATTTCGGTGTTGTTGCCGGAAAATCTCGGTTCTAAAGAAATCGCCACGGATAAGTCCACCAAGGCTCCCGAAGGTGCCACCGCAGGAGCTAGCACCGGCGCGGTCGTAGGTGGAGCGCTCGGATGGCTTGCGGGCATCGGCGCGCTGGCCATACCTGGCGTTGGCCCATTCATCGCAGCGGGTCCGATTGTTGCGGCACTCGCCGGCTTGGGTGTCGGCGGAGCCGTTGGCGGCTTTACCGGGGCGCTCGTCGGCCTCGGCATACCCGAGTACGAAGCCAAGCGCTATGAAGGCCGCATTAAGAAGGGCGGCATCTTGGTCTCCGTGCACTGCGACACCTCTGACGAGATCACCGCTGCCAAGAAAATCATGGAACAGACTGGCGCAGAGGACGTCTCGTCGACGTCGGAATCCTCCGCAGACGTCAAGACCAACGATCCTTCCCGCCGCGCTGCCGGAAGCTACTAAACCAGAAAACTACCGCTCGGCACGGCCTTGAGCCTGCCAAAAGAAACCGCTTGGGGAAGCCAAGAAGCCTCCTCAAGCGGTTTTTTCACGTCCGCACAGCGAAAGAGTGCCGCCGTGCACGAAAACCCTTCGGACGGGAAAATCGTTATTCCCAAGCATTACAAATATTTACAATTTCTACAGGAAACACCGGATGGTCGGGTATCACACCAAAAGTTAAGCTCCCTTCAAGTTAGCCTCTAGTATCGACCTCTCTCCGAACAGGTGCCTGCTCCGAACACAGGCACCTGTTCTTCCTCCCAAGCACTTTTTGCTACGAGCTCCCCTGTATTTGTCGCGTTTCACAGTGCGTTACAATGTGTTGTCGGTCGCTCTGAAGTCTGAGGGATTTCATAGTCAAGAGCGCGGCCGATAATTTTGCAACATTCCAAGGGGCCCCTTATGTCCGCACCAGCTACTGCATTAACACAGCATACGCAACGCAACGTACAGATCATCACAGATGGCAATCACGACGCCTTCGCCGCCGTTCTCCACGACAATATTGCGAAACGTGCTTATGAGATTTTCGAAGGCGCCGGCCGGCCTGCCGGAGAAGATCAAGTCCATTGGTTTAGAGCCGAATCCGAAGTTCTGCAGCACGGTTCGCCGGTTCGTGAATCGGGTTCTTGGTCCACAGCTAACGCCACTCTGCCGGGCGCCGAAGCGGCCGATGTTCAAGTCCTGTTGCAGAGTGATCGCGCGATTCTAACCTGCTGCAAACCCTCGCAGTCTTACGTGATTTTCCGGTTTCCCATCTGCGTGGATCCGCAAACCGCAGCCGCCTATATGAAGGGTGACACATTCGTCTTGACCGCCAAGCACTCGTCATCCAACACGGCATCGACGACGCTCGATAAGGCAAGATCCGTGACAGCGTCTGGCGCAGCGGCCAATAATCCCAGCGCTGTTGCTCCGGCCACCAAGACGGCGCCCGCTTCGAAGTCAAAAAACGGCTAGTCGCGCGCGACATCAAGAGACCAAGCGACAGGTGCGAGCCAAAATCGTCCCTGTTCCAATTTGCCCTTGAACTGCATCCAACCGCTATACTTTTCGCGCTTTGCACGGTGGCACAGTTGTGTGCCGGATGCTTCTCTACGAGACGGATTATTTGACCAGCTCATCCTCACCGAAAATTGTCGGCGCTACTCCCCTCCCCAACGGGGGCTGGCGCTTCTGTGTTTGGGCGCCGGCAATTTCGTCGGTGGAATTGCACCTCAAAACACCTGACGATCAGTTCGTGGCGATGACCAAAGACGCCGACGGCTTTCACTCCGTCGAACTTGCTGCGCTACCCGCGGAGACCACCTACCTCTATCGCTTGGACGGCGCCGAAGAATGGCCTGATCCCGCATCGCGTTCGCAACCACACGGCGTACACGGCCCTTCGCAGATTGTGGACACCCGCTCTTTCCAATGGAAGATAAACGAGTGGAAACCGCTCGAACTCCCATCCGCAGTGCTGTACGAACTCCACGTCGGCACCTACACGCCCGAAGGCACCTTTGACGGCGTCATCTCTCATCTCGATGAGTTGGCGGAGCTCGGCATCACCACGATTGAAATCATGCCCGTGGCTCAATTTCCCGGTTCGCGCAATTGGGGCTATGACGGTGTGTACGTTTTTGCGCCGCAGAACACTTACGGTGGCCCGCACGGCCTGCAGCGTCTGGTGGACGCCGCCCATCAGCGCAACCTCACCGTGGTGCTGGACGTCGTCTACAACCATCTCGGTCCAGAGGGAAACTATGCGGGGAAATACGGCAAGTATTTTACGAATCGCTACCGCACACCGTGGGGATCGGCGCTCAATTTTGATGGACGCAACAGCACGCCGGTCCGCGATTTTTTCATTTCCAACGCTATCTATTGGTTGGAGGAATATCGCTTCGACGGGCTACGACTCGACGCCATCGACGGCATCCGCGACTTTGGCGCGAAGCACTTTCTTGCCGAACTAAAAATTGCCGTCGCAGATCTGGCTGCGCGCACCGGTCGCAAGCTGGTGCTGATTGCCGAAAGCGATTTGAACGATCGAAGGATCCTCGACCCGCCGGAGCGCGGGGGCTACGCTCTCGACACCCAGTGGAGCGACGATTTCCACCACTCTGTCCACACTTTGCTCACCAGGGAGACCTCCGGCTATTACGCGGACTTTGGCACGCTCCAACACCTCGCTGGCACGCTCCGCGATGGTTGGTATTACCAGGGCCAAGCGTCAAAATTCCGTGGCCGAAAATATGGCAATTCTCCGCGCGGCATTTCGCCCGAACATTTTGTGGTGTGCAGCCAAAATCATGATCAGGTGGGAAACCGCGCGCGCGCCGAGCGTTTGTCGGCTCTGGTCGACCTGGACGGCTTGAAATTGGCCGCCGGGATCACCTTGCTTTCCCCGTTCGTGCCCATGTTGTTCATGGGCGAGGAGTATGGCGAAACCGCGCCATTTCAGTATTTCACGAGTCATGAAGATGCGGGATTGATTGAAGCGGTCCGCAAAGGGCGTAGTAAAGAATTTGCCGCCCTTGGCTGGCGCAATGAAGTTCCCGACCCGCAAAGCACGGAAACATTCATTTCGTCGCGGTTGAAACATGACTTGAAAAGACAGGAGCCGCATCTGTCGCTGCGTGCCTTTTACAAGCACCTGTTGAACTTGCGAAGGACATTTCACTTGGGCCATCGGGCGGAAACGCGTATTACCGTTTTCGAACCGTTAGAAACCCTGCTGCTCTTGCGCAGATCCGCTACAGGAGCTTTGGCCATGCTTTTTCATTTCGGTGCGCGGCCTGCAGAGGTCACGTCTGACGTCATCCCGGGAGAATGGCGCGCACTTCTCGATTCCCATACGTTTCCACAAAATGACTCGCCCGCCCGATGGTCCGTGCCTTTTACACTTCAACCTAGGTCTTTTGTAGTGCTTGAAGAAGGCAATTTTATTTCGGAGAAATAATGCGCTACATCTGTGTGCACGGTCATTTCTATCAACCGCCCCGTGAAAACCCGTCTCTCGAAGCGGTTGAGCTTCAGGATTCCGCCTATCCCTATCACGACTGGAATGAGCGCATCACCGCGGAATGCTACGCCCCGAACGCCACCTCCCGCATCGTGGACGGCGAACAGCGCATCCTGCAGCTGGTAAATAACTACGCACAGATAAGTTTTAATTTCGGCCCGACGCTTCTCTCCTGGTTGGAAGCGAAATCGCCACGCGTCTATGAATCGATCCTGCGCGCCGACAAGCAAAGCCAGGAGCGATTTTCCGGACACGGCAACGCCATCGCACAGGCCTACAATCACATGATTCTTCCGTTGGCCAACAAGCGCGATAAAGATTCCCAGGTGAAATGGGGAATCATCGACTTCGAGCACCGCTTCGGCCGCAAGCCTGAAGGTATGTGGCTTCCCGAAACCGCTGTGAACACCGAAACACTGGAAGTGCTGGCGGACAATGGCATCAAGTTCACCATCCTCGCCCCCCGTCAGGCCAAACGGATAAGACAAAGAGATGGCCGCGTCTGGAAGGACGTATCTGGCGACAAGATTGACCCGAGCCGCGCGTACCAGGTTCGTCTCCCTTCCAAGAAAACGATCAGCGTGTTTTTTTACGATGGTCCGATTTCGCAAGGCGTCGCGTTCGAAGGCCTGCTGAATGACGGTAAGCGTTTTGCTGATCGCCTGCTGTCCGGCTTTTCGGATGCGCGAGATTGGCCGCAACTCACCCACATCGCCACCGATGGGGAGAGCTACGGCCACCATCATCACTACGGAGAAATGGCGCTCAGTTACGCGCTGCACTACATTGAATCCAATAAGCTGGCTGAACTGACCAACTACGGTCAATTCCTCGAAAAATATCCGCCGGATAACCTCGTCGAAATTGTTGACAATACTTCCTGGAGCTGCGTTCACGGCATTGAGCGCTGGCGCTCGAATTGCGGTTGTAACTCAGGTGGTCACGGCGATTGGAATCAGCAATGGCGTGCTCCTTTGCGTGCGGCGCTTGATTGGTTGCGCGATTGTCTGGCTCCTGGATTTGAACAGAAAGCCGCTCCGCTCCTCAAAAATCCCTGGCGTGCGCGCGATGAATACATTCGCGTCATTCTGGACCGCAGCGATGAGTCTATTGGGGCTTTCTTCGCCGAGCATGCCTCCCATCCCCTAAGTGAAGAAGAACAAGTCCTCGCGCTGAAACTTCTGGAAATGCAGCGCCACGCCATGCTTATGTACACCAGTTGCGGCTGGTTTTTCGACGAACTCTCTGGCCTCGAAACCGTGCAAGTCCTCCACTACGCCGGGCATGCGGTGCAGCTCGCTAAAAAGGTTCTTGGTGGAGAGATTGAGAAAGAATTTCTGGACAAACTTCGTTTGGCCAAGAGCAATTTGCCGGAACACGGCGATGGCGCCAAGATTTATGAAAAATGGGTGATTCCCGCCTGTGTCGATATGGAAAAACTTGCCGGGCACTACGCCATCAGCTCCCTCTTTGAGACTTATGGCGAAAGAACCAAAATCTTTTGTTATGACGTGGCCCGTGAGGAATACGTCCTGGAAGCCGAAGGGAAACTGCGGCTGGCCACCGGCCGTGCGAAATTCCGCTCAGCAATCACCCATGAGGCCGCCCCCATGAGCTTTGCCGTGCTCCATCTGGGCGATCACAACGTCACCGGTGGCGCCAAGCCTTCTGACGTTGAAGTCGACAAGAAAACCGACCAACAGCTACTGGACACCTTTTCCCGTGCGGAGACCGCGGAAGTAATCCGCCTCTTGGATGAGGCCTATCCCAGCCAGAAGATTTCGCTACGCACTCTGTTCCGAGATGAACAGAGAAAAATCGTGGACATTATTCTCAATGATTCGCTGAACTCCGCTGCAGCCGCCTACCGCACCATTTACGAAAACCAGGGCGCCATGATGCGTTTTCTGGACGGCCTGAATATTCCTATCCCTCCCCCGTTTAAGTCCGCTGCGGAAATCGCCATAAACAGCCAGTTGCATCAGGCCGTGGAAAAACCGGAAATCGATGCCGACGCCATAAATAGCTTCTTGAAGGAAGCAGCCAGCAGCCACATTAACGTGGACACCACCACTCTGGAATACGCGATTCGCCAACGCATCGAAAGAGAAGCTGGGGAATTTGCCGAGCATCCAGACAATTTCGACACCGCGGAAAGATTGCGCAAACTTCTGGATTTTGCTCTCGCACTTCCTTTCCCGGTAGTGATCTGGCAAGCACAAAACGTGTGTTACGGAGCAATCATTCAGGCCACCGAAAATCACCGCGCTGCTGCCGAGTCCGGCGACGCCACCGCGCAACGTTGGATGAGCGAACTCGCCATTTTACGCGACAAGCTTCGCATTCAAGCCGCGTAGCAGCGATGACCGCCACGCGCATCCCCGTCGCCACCTATCGCCTGCAGTTCCACCGTGGCTTTACCTTTGTGGACGCGTGCAACATCCTCGACTATCTGCAACAACTAGGAATCTCCGATGTTTACGCGTCGCCCATTCTCACCAGCCGGAGCGGCAGCACCCACGGTTACGACGGCACCGATCCCGCGCGTATCAATCCTGATCTCGGTGGAGAAGAAGGCTTCGCAACGTTTCAGCGTGAACTGCAAAAGCGCGGCATGGGCCTGCTTCTAGACGTTGTGCCCAATCACATGGCGGCCAGCAGCGAGAATCCTTGGTGGATGGATGTTCTCGAAAGCGGCCCCAACTCCGCCTTCGCCTCATACTTCGACATCGACTGGCATCCCGGCCCGCGCGACATGGAAGAGCGCATTCTTCTCCCCGTCTTGGGAAAACCCTTCGGTGAAGTTCTGGATTCCGCCGACCTCTCTCTGTCTTTCGAAGATGCCAAATTTTTCATAAAATATTTTGACCTGACATTTCCAGTGGCTCCGCGCTCCTATCGCAATATTTTGCGCCACGCCACGAAACCCCTGCGCCACTTCCTTGGCGAAGAATCCTCCGCCTTTCAGGAATACGAAGGTATCCTGGCCGCCTTCGACTCATTTTCTTCGACCAGCTCAAACATATCTGGCGATTCTTCGGAACGCCGATTGCGTTTCGCAGCTTTGCGTGAACGTTTGCAGACGCTGATCAACGACAAAGAAATTGCGCGCATCATCAATGAATCACTGGCGGAAATCAACGGCAACAAAAATGACCCCGCCAGCTTCAACGAACTGCAATCGATTCTCGCCGCACAGCACTACAAACTGGCCTACTGGCAAAACCCTAACGACACCATTAATTACCGCCGATTTTTCGCCGTTTCGGAACTCGTCGGCATGCGCGTCGACGATCCACTCGTTTTCGACGCTTTGCACGCTCCGCTGCTGCGTACCGTCACCAAAGATGTGCTCACCGGTTTGCGCATCGACCACATCGACGGCTTACGCGACCCCGCTTCGTACCTAACGCGCCTGCAGCAACGCCTCGCTGGTTCCGACGACTCCAGCGCTGCCACCTCCCCAAACGCAGTCGCAAATTCTTCCGCAGCAACAACCGCAACGCCCGACGCTTCAGCCCCCCCAAATGACGCCTCAACAGCCTACATCCTCGTTGAAAAAATATTGGCGCGCGGAGAATCCTTGCCATCGGACTGGCCCACCAGCGGTACCACTGGTTACGACTATCTCAATTATTCGAACGACGTCTTCGTAGATCCGCAGGGCGCGAACGCCATCGAAAATATCTACACTTCCTTCACCGGAAGAGACACCAGGTTCTCCGACGTTCTGTATCAGAAAAAAAAGCTGGTAATGAGCACGCTGCTAGGCGTAGAGATGCGCTCGCTGGGCCGCCAACTCGGCGAGCTCGCCGCGCAGGACCGTTACGCCCGCGAATTGCCGCGCACCACTTTGCTCGAAGCGCTCATCGAAACCACCGCATGTATCCCGGCCTATCGCACCTACATCCGCAGCCTGGAAATTCCGCCGGAAGCGCGCCACTTCATCGAACGCGCCATTGCCGAAGCCCGCGAACGCAAACCGCATCTTGATGCCGCCTGCTTCGATTTTTTGCGGGATGTTCTGCTCCTGGAGAATCCGCCCTACGTTTTTGCCGGGCAACGTGAAGCGCGGCTGGCGTTCATCATGCGCTGGCAACAGTTCACCGGCCCCATCGTCGCGAAGGGCGTCGAAGATACCGCCCTGTATGTCTATCACCCGTTGCTCTCGTTGAACGAAGTTGGCGGCGATCCCGTACCCTCCGCCGCCAGTTCTGAAACTGACTTCTGGTCTTTTCTCCGCACGCGCGCCGAACGATGGCCGCACGCCATGAACGCCACCACCACGCACGACACAAAACGCAGCGAAGATGTGCGCGCCCGCATCAATGTGCTCTCCGAAATTCCCGAACACTGGAACATACGGCTACAACGTTGGTCCTCCTGGAATGCCGATCACAAAACTCTGGTCGACGGAAAAATGATTCCCGACCGCAACGAAGAATATTTTCTGTACCAAACCTTGCTGGGAACCTGGCTACCCGCGAACACGGCTGAAGGCCAGACAACGTTCGAAAAGCGCATTCAGGAATACATGGTCAAGGCCGTTCGCGAAGCCATGGTCCACACGCGATGGACACGCCCAAACGAAGCACACGAAGACCGCAGTCCATGATTTTGTCTCCGCCATCTTGTCACCAACGCATTCCGCGGAATTTCTTTCCGACTTCCATGACTTTGCACAATCCATCTCGTATTTCGGAATGATCAACGGATTGGCTCAGGCGCTGCTAAAAATGACCGCGCCCGGCGTGCCTGATTTTTTCCAGGGCTCTGAACTCTGGGATTTGCGGCTCGTAGATCCAGATAATCGGCAGCCCGTGGATTTTGCCGCTCGCCAGGCACTGCTGCAAAATCTGGCCCCGGCCCCGCCCGCCAAGATGAGCCCCTCCAGCCGAGAACAAATCGAATCCTGGAACGACGGCCAAATAAAGCTTTGGCTCATCCGCAACACCTTGCAATTCCGCAACGCGCACCCCGCTCTCTTCGCCGAAGGACAATTTCTTCCGGCAGAAGTGCGCGGCCCAAACGCAGAGAATATCGTTGCATTCTTCCGGCGCCTGGAAAACGCTTGGGCGCTGGTGGTAGTTCCAAGGTGGTTGGCGAAAACTCTGAGCGTTGCCGGGCCGCCCCCGGTGGGCAGTGTACTTCCGCAAATAGCCGAAATATTCCGAGACACGCAGATCGTTTTGCCGCCAACCGCACCTCAGCGATGGCACAGCGTTCTTGACGGCGCCACCGCTTCGGCCGCAACTTCGCAAACCTCCTGGATTCTCCCCGTAAACGATCTGCTATCCGATTTTCCGTTAGCCATCTTCAACGCCTAACTGAAGCGCCTCTCTGCAGCTACCAGCGTTCCAGTTGTGGACTACTGCAAATGCCGGATATCCCCTCCGAAGATACACGTCGAAAATAGACGATTAACGAACACACTCGGGGGAACAATGGATCAGCACAACGGAACGAACCAAAACTCAAGTCAAATGCCTGCTGCCAATTCTCGCGGTTCGAATGATCGTCGGCTGAACGGCCTGAAAGTCGCCATTCTCGCAACCGACGGCTTCGAAGTCGCCGAACTGATCAAACCTCGCAAGGCTCTGGAAGATGCCGGAGCCCGCACCACTGTGATTGCTCCGAAGCAAGGCTCGCTGCAGGGTTTTAATCACGATACCAAAGGCGAGAAGGTGAATGCGGATTTGGATTTGGGCTCAGCGAAAGCCGCCGATTTTGACGCCGTACTTCTGCCCGGTGGCGCCCTCAACGCCGATGCCTTGCGCGTCGACCAAAACGCTCAGAAATTTGTGAAAGAGATCGACGCCGCCGGAAAACCAATAGCTGTCATCTGCCACGCTCCCTGGCTTCTGATTTCTGCGGGTCTAACACGCGGTCGAAAAATGACCAGCTACCACACCATTCAGGATGACGTGCGGAATTCCGGCGCGGACTGGGAGGATCGCGAAGTAATCCGCGAGCGAAATTGGGTCAGCAGCCGCCAGCCCAACGATATTCCGGCTTTCAACGAGGCGATGATCTCGCTGTTTTCGGAACAGCGCTCGCGAGCTACAACAGCCGCAGCACGCTAACTCTTGGCCTCGACTTTGCAAATGCCCACAAACTTCATCTACCGAGGAGAGCGATATGGCACTAAATAAATGCGCACACCCAAACTGTTCTTGTCAGACCACTGAAAAGTATTGCAGCCCGCAATGTGCTGCAATGGAGAAAACACCCGACCTCGATTGCAAGTGTGGACACCCCGGTTGTAAGGGCCACATCGAGTAACAATACGCTTTTGCGTGCTTACGCTTTCATCCTGCCCGCTCCTACTCCTTCACAAGTTTCTCTAACCGCCGCAGGCCCATCGCCAGGTCTTGGCGGTTTTTCCAGAAATCGCCCCACAAATTTCCTTTTTTCTTTACCCGTGCCGGCATACTCCGAATGTTCCACTCGCTCGGATCGCTCGCGTCTCGCAACTCCGCGGCGCTCAACGGCGTGGACACCGGCGCTTTGGGAAAAGCCCGCACGGAATAAGCTGCGGCCAGCGGTTTGCCTCGAGCATTCTGCAACGCATCAATCAACACCGTTCCCTTAGGCCGCCGCCGCACCGCTCTCTCAAACGTCGTGATCTTCGGCAACCGCGCGGCCGCCACGCGCCCTACCACCTCCGCAAACGTCCTGGTCTGTTCATACGTATACTTCGCCAGCAGCGGTATAAAAATGTGAAAACCAGACGCACCGGAAGTCTTTAGATAACACGGCATTTGAATCGCTTTCAGAACTTCATAAATTTCCGCAGCAACTTTTACCACCAGACTAAAAGGAGTCTCTGGCGTCGGATCGAGATCGAAAAATACATAATCTGGCGTATCCTGCGCATCCGCTCGACTGGACCAGGGATTGTGATCGATGCATCCCAGGTTCGTCAGGTACAGCAGCGCCGCGCGATCGTCGGCCATCACGTAGCGCATCTCTCCGCCCCGTTCATCGGAAAAAACCGTGGCGGTCTTCAGCCAATCCGGTATTCCCGCCGGCGCTTCCTTTTGAAAAAACGTGGTCCCGGTAATTCCATTAGGATAGCGTCGCAAAACCAGCGCTCGCCCCTCAAGAAAAGGCAAGATGTACTCCGCCATCTCGCTGTAATACGAAAGTAAGTCTCGCTTGGTAATGCCTGACTCCGGAAAATACACCTTGTCCAGATGCGTGAAGTGCACACTCTTTCCGTCGATATCCAGTGTCAAGTCCTGCCGCGCTTCGCTGCGGATTCGCTGCGCAATCTCTGTTCCGGCATCAGTCGCTGCCCGCATCAGAAACTCTTAGGCAAGCTCGTTTCGCTTCAGGTGCTGCCTCCGGCTTCACGCGTGAAGAAGACCTCATGTGCGCCCACTTGGAAAGAGACGACTTCTTTTTTGCCGTCTTTCCGTCCGCCTAATTCACCGTCCCCCTCTTCAGCCTGCGACGCACTGTTCTGGTCAACCTTCTCCGGCCTCTCCGATGCAAACGTAACGCTTTTCGCCTCTCGATCATTTCGCAACGATAAAAATACCGGAGCCCGCAAATTGTCCCCGTCCGTCCAGTTCGCGAACTTCACGCGTGCCACCAATTCGGGCCTCACCCACTCCACCGCTTCTGCGAGCTTTGGGATTGGCCGAAAGGGGCTCTTATCCACGCCTAGCGTCTGCAACGTCTCGAAAATTTCCCGCTGCTTTTCTTCGTCGAATCCCGTGCCCACGCTCCCGATCGCCTGCAAATCTTTTCCGTTGTACAGCCCCACCACCAGCGCGCCAAAGTATTTGCGGCTCCGCCGCGGTGCCGTCCATCCGCCAACCACCGCGTCCAGCTCATTCACAATCTTAAATTTCAGCCAGTTCGAAGTTCGGCTGCCCGTGTACGTGCTCTGACCATCTTTGGCCACGATGCCTTCCAGCAATTTCTCCCTCGCCACCGCCAGAAGTTCTTCGCCCTTTTCTTCCACGTGCGAGGAATATCGCACCAGTTCATCCGTATCTAAAATTTCTTCCAGCAGCTTCTTGCGATCCCGCAGCGCCGCTCTCCGCAAATCGTAGCCGTCGCAATACAACAGATCGAACGCGTAATAAACGGTGGGCGTAGCCTCGAGCAGTTTCGCCGAGGGATTCTCCACCCCGATGCGGTCCTGTAATTTCTGAAAATTGCTTCTGCCATCCGGGTCCAGCGCCACGATTTCGCCGTCCAAGATCGCCGAACCAGCACGCACTTGCCGCGGCAGCTCCTGAAATTCCGGATATTCCCGGGTAACATTCCGCCCCGACCGAGCCTGTAAAGTCACCCGCCCGTTTTCCACGAACGCCACAGTCCTCACGCCATCCCACTTAATCTCAAAGACCCAATCCGGATTAGAAAATGGTTTGTCCGCCAACCGCGCTAGGGTCACGTCAATTTCTTTCGGCATCGCGGCCTTCTGTGCACCTGCAATTTCAGCGATTCCCAGCTTGCTGCGAGATTTGTCGCTCTTCGCAAAAACTCCCACCTTGTTGCCTTGAGACGCTTTGCTTGCAGATTTCTTCGCAGTACTCACCGCCCGCCCGGAGACCACCGATTCCCCGTGCTGCTCGATGTCCCAGCTCGTGTCTACGAATTCGTCTTTGTGCTTGATCAGCAGCCATTCGTTCTGCTTTTGGCTGCTGCGAATCTTCACCAGCACAAAACTTCCCTGCAGTTTTTCTCCCCGCAGGGTGAATTTCAAATCTCCCTTGGCCAATTGCGCTTGCCCGCTCAACGTTCCGTCGACTGTGTAGGTTCCGCGATCCCACACAATTACGTCGCCTCCGCCGTATTCTCCCTGCGGAATCTGGCCCTCAAATTTTCGGTATTCGAACGGGTGGTCCTCGACGTGGATGGCTAGCCGTTTGACGCTGGGATCGAGCGACGGCCCTTTCGGCACCGCCCACGATTTCAACACGCCGTCCATTTCCAGCCGCAAGTCGTAATGCAGCCGCGTAGCTGCGTGTTTCTGAATCACAAACTCGCGCGACGGCTTCGCCGCAGGCATTTCCCGGCGCGTTGCCCAACGGACGAACCGCCGCATCGCCCGCCGGCTCCGCCGTCACTTTGAAATTTCGCTTGCGCTTGTATTCTGAGAGTCGCGCCATCCCGCCCAGTATCGGGGATATCGCGCAAAACTTCCTCTACGTTTTCTCTGTATTTTGGTAGCAGGCGCGTCGCCGACCTTGTAGGGGCACGATATATCGTGCCCGCCTTTTCAGGGTCGACCGACTGACGGCTCTAACCAACGCGGGTGCCGCACCCACTGGTTCTGTGGGTGCGGGTTTAGATCAAACAATTTCCCGAGCTTTTTAATTCCGCCACCAAATCAACCGACACCCATCTACAACCGGCAAATCAACAACTCCCGCTCGTACACCATTTCCTTCGGCAAGTGATCATGCAACTGAATAAACAGTTCCTCGTGACCGATCACCTCGCGATGCCACTCTTCGCGATCGAACTTCTGCAACGCCTCGAATTTCTCTGGCGAAAAATCCAGGCCTTTCCATTCCATATCCGCATACTGCGGCATCCAGCCAATCGGCGTCTCGCGGCCCAGCGAGCGGCCCTTCACGCGGTCCACGATCCATTTCAAAACCCGCATATTTTCGCCGAAACCCGGGCCACATGAAATTGCCTTCCGCATCTTTGCGGAACCAATTCACGTGAAAAATCTTGGGCGTCATATTCAACGAGCGCTGCATCTTGATCCAGTGCCGGAAATAGTCGCCCATGTGGTACCCGCAGAAAGGCAACATAGCCATCGGGTCGCGGCGAACTTTGCCAACCGTACCGGCCGCCGCTGCCGTCATCTCCGACCCCATCGTGGCGCCGACGTACACTCCGGACGACCAATTAAATGCTTGAAACACCAAAGGCATCGTCGTGGCCCGGCGTCCACCGAAAACGATCGCGCTGATGGGCACCCCGCTCGGGTCTTCCCACGCCGGATCGATCGTTGGGCATTGCGACGCGGGCGCCGTAAACCGCGCATTGGGGTGCGCAGCCTTCGCTCCGGTCTCCTTGGCGATTTGCGGCGTCCACTTGTTACCCTGCCAGTCCGTACATTCCGCCGGCGGTGTGTCCGTCATGCCCTCCCACCACACTCCGCCCTCGGGCGTTAACGCCACATTCGTAAAAATAGTGTTTCTCGCCAGCGTAGCCATGGCATTAGGGTTGGTTTTTTTGCTGGTGCCCGGCGCCACGCCAAAAAAGCCCGCTTCCGGATTGATCGCCCGCAGTGAACCGCTCTCGTCGGGACGAATCCAGGCAATGTCATCGCCCACCGTCCAGACCTTCCAGCCTTCAAAACCTTTTGGCGGAATCAACATCGCAAAATTTGTTTTTCCGCACGCGCTGGGAAATGCCGCGGCCACATACGTCTTATCGCCCTGTGGATCTTCCACGCCGACGATCAGCATGTGCTCGGCCATCCAGCCTTCGTCACGCGCGATGTTGGAAGCGATGCGTAGCGCAAAACATTTTTTCCCCAGCAGCGCGTTCCCGCCATAACCGGAGCCATAGGACCAGATTTCCCGCGACTCCGGGAAATGCACGATGTACTTCTCTTTGTTGCACGGCCACGGCACATCTTTTTGCCCGGAAGCCAGGGGAACGCCTACCGAATGCATACACGGCACCACGCGCGCGCCTTTATCAATTTCTTCAATCACCGCCATGCCCATACGCGCCATGATGCGCATGTTCACCACCACGTACGGCGAATCCGTCAGTTGCACGCCGATTTTGGAAAGCGGCGACCCAACCGGGCCCATGCTAAACGGCAGCACATACATAGTCCGCCCGTGCATCGCTCCTTTGAAAAGCCCGCGCAGTTTCTTGCGCATCTCGAACGGATCTTCCCAATTATTGGTAGGACCGGCAGCATCCTTGGAGTACGAGCAAATAAACGTACGATCTTCCACGCGCGCCACGTCGTTGGCATCCGAGCGCGCGTAGTAACAGCCCGGCCACAGCTTTTCATTCAACTTGGTGAACGTGCCGCTTTCCACCATTTCCGCGCAGATGGCGTCGTTCTCTTCCTGCGAACCGTCCACCCAATGAATCCTGGCCGGTTGCGTCAGTTGCGCCATTTTCTCCACCCAGCGGAGCAGGTGGTCGTTCTTGCTCAGCGGTGTGGCGGGATTGCGTTTTTTTGCTACCTTCAATTTTGGCTCGCGCAGTTGCGCAGTTGATGTTTGCGACATTTAGGCCCTTCCGTTTCAAATTCCCAACACTCTATTCTACGCCAGGCACGCCCGGTTCGCCTTTAAGCGACCTTCGCGCGCCCAATTCGTGCAATTTCACTTGACAAAATTAGTACAACATCGTACACTTATGCTTTTAATTATCGTCGGCTGCTCGCCATTACCCTCGAGGGCTGGAGTTGCTGACTAAATAGCCAACATAAACCCTCTGTAACCCTAGCAGAATCAACACTTGCGAATCGTTATCAAAACAAAGGACTTTAAGTTCCATAGAATCACAACGATTCGCAATTCACCGGGTGGGGTACCTCCTCAGTGGAATTTCACATACTCGTAGTTGATGTCTAAGTTGTTGATTCCACGGTCTGGCGGCGCGATCCACCCTGCGATCTTTCCCACTTCGTAGACCCCCTTCATCAGGCTGCGGATGAAAGCGCGGTCCCCTTCCGTTGGTAGCCATTCCGGCAGTCGAGCATCGAACGCTTCCCTGCTGATGATCTGCCCCTGGGTATCGGTAGGAATGTTCGCCCAGCTGCCCACCGACCGCCGAAAGCGGGGGCTCGGCAGCGCCATCCGAAAATCGCAACCCGCCCTCTCGATCAGCTTGTTCCAGCGGGTAACACCCATCTGGCAATCTTTTACGTAGGCTTCGCGAGCCACTTCGTTCATGGCGTTGCGCATGGGAATTTGCTCGGATTTGATTCCACCCTTGCCGTCAGGAAGTTCCAAGGTAAAAGTGGAATCAGCGGCCAAGTGATCCTCGAAACGAGCTTCGTCTGGGCGGCCTTTCAGGCCATTCGCAAAATAGCTGGCGGCGTTAGAAGAAGAATCTCCGCCAAATAAATCGAGCGAAGAACTGAACCAGAAATTTAGATATTTTTGAATGAGCGGCAGATCGACCGCGCCGGCTTTGCGCACCGCTTCGGGATCTTGCGTGTTCATTTCCGCCATCACTTCCAGGCTGCGCTTGATCACTCTGGCAATTCCCGTATCTCCCACAAACATGTGGTGAGCTTCTTCGGTGAGCATGAATTTGCACGTGCGAGACAGGTGATCGAAGCTGGATTCGGCCAAACACTTCAATTGGAATTTTCCGTCGCGATCCGTGAAATACGTGAACATGTAAAAACTGAGCCAATCGCTGATGGGTTCGTTGAAGGTGCCAAGAATTCGCGGCTTGTCGGCATCGCCGGAATGGCGTTCCAGAAGTTCTTCGGCTTCTTCGCGGCCGTCGCGGCCGAAATGCGCGTGCAGCAGATACACCATCGCCCAAAGGTGTCGGCCTTCTTCCACGTTCACTTGAAAAATATTTCGCAGGTCGTAGAGCGAAGGAGCGGTGTGGCCGAGCAGTCGCTGCTGCTCAACGCTGGCAGGTTCCGTGTCTCCCTGCGTAACGATCAGCCGGCGAAGAGTGGAACGATGTTCGCCGGGAACTTGTTGCCAAACCGGCTGGCCAAAATTATCGCCAAAGCCGATGCGGCGCTCCGGATCAGGCTCCGCAAGAAAAATTCCCCAGCGGTATTCCGGCATGCGCACGTAGCCGTAAGTGGCCCAGCCTTTGGCATCGACGCTGGTGGCGGTACGCAGATACACGTCGCTCGCATTGAAGTCGCTGGGCCCGAGGCCGTGCCACCATTTGAGAAACGCGGGTTGCCAGTGTTCGAGAGCGCGCTGCAGTGTGCGATTCGCTCCCAGTTCAATATTGTTGGGAATGCGGTCCTGATAGTTCATGGTCATTTTAGATTCGCTCCCAATCGAAGCGGGATTTTTTACCGGTGCCGAAAAGTTTCAGTGCACCATTTTCGCCGGTGGAGTTTGGGCGAATGAATACCCAGTTTTGCCAAGCCGAGAGGCGTCCGAAAACTTTTGTTTCGATATTTTCCGCACCGGGAAAACGCAGACTGGCTTCCATGCCGGTGAGGGCGTCCGGAGAAAGACTGCACCGTTCTTCAGTGGCCATGCGCAATTCGTCTTCCCAATCGAGATCGTCCGGAGCGACGGTGATCAAGCCGGCTTCCAGAGCCTCGACCGCGGAGAGCAACTTGCCGGAGAGTTTTTCGAGGTCGGCGAGCTTTTCTTTTTGATTGGCAAAACGCATCGCCAAACGCGTGGCACCGTTTACGGTGGGGAATAATTTGAAATTCGTCGCGTCCAGCGCGATTTGTGGGGAATTCTCGGATTCTTCGGAAGAAAGCATGTAACTGCGGTCGGCAGCCAGCGCCAATTCAAACAAAAGACCAGCGAAGCAAGACGCCGGCTCGATAACCGCGAACATACTGCGCGAGGAAACATCGAGACGAGCGAAGGTACGCCGCAGCAGACCGATCGTTTCACGAACGAGCCAATCTCCGGACAAATTCTCGAGAGTGTCGCCATACGCCAAAACCGTACTCGCATCGCCGGAAGTCCTGAGAAGCAGCAGACCGCATTCGGGTTCGTTAATGCGCAAGAGCAGGATAGCGTCGTCGAGTTCGCGAGCCATTTGCAACGGCCACCAGCGATCGCCCAGCGCGTGAATCTCCGCCACGGTCTGCGGTTGCGCGTCTTGCGGCGCTCGCACAGTCAACGTGGCACTGCGAAGTTCGCGATCGAACTGCACATCAACATACTTGTAGTGGTAACCGCGCTCATCGATTTTTCGCTCGAGAGGGTGAAGCGTGATGCCTTTGGCGCTGGCCTCGCGGGTGGAAGTGGAGGCCAAGCGCTCTGCGCGCTGCCGGACCGACGCGGCGAATTGCGCAGGAGCTACGGTATCGTCAACTAGTCCCCAAGACTTAGCGCGTTCGCCGCGAACGCCGTCTGGATTGGTGCAGAAAATATCGGCGAGGTCGCGGCGCACGTGGCGTTTATCCACAACGCGGGTGAGCCCACCAGTGCCAGGAAGCACGCCGAGCAAGGGGACTTCCGGAAGGCTTACGGCGCTGGAGCGATCATCGATGAGGATGATTTCGTCGCAGGCCAGAGCCAATTCATAGCCGCCGCCAGCGGTAGTGCCGTTTAACGCGGCTAAAAATTTAAGGCCGTCGTGGCGGCTGGAATCTTCCATGCCGTTGCGGGTTTCGTTGGTAAATTTGCAGAAATTTACCTTCCAGGCGTGCGAGGAAGTGCCGAGCATGTAAATGTTCGCGCCGGCGCAGAAGATTTTTTCTTTTCCGCTGGTGAGGACCACGCAGGCAACTTCCGGATGCTCGAAGCGGATGCTTTGCAAAATGTTGTGTAGCTCGATGTCCACGCCGAGATCGTAGGAATTCAGTTTGAGCTTGTAGCCGGGACGCAATCCGCCGTCTTCATTTACGTTCATGGCCAGAGTGGCGATGCGGCCATCAATGTTGAGCTTCCAGTGTTGGTAGTTGCCAGAAGCCGGCGCGTCAAACAGGACCAACTCTTTTTCTTTGGCGGCGAGATCGGCGGGTGCGGTGCTCATTTGACAGATTGCTCCTCTGCAATTTCTGAATTCGTTGGAGACGCGGACATCTCAGCGAACGTACTCCGCAACTCTTGCAACGTCGCTTCTTCGGATTTTCGGCTGGTGTCAATCGTAGCGTCGGCGCGGCGATAGAGCGGTTCGCGCACGGCCAAAATGCTTTTCAGTTCGGACATGGCAGCTTCGCGATCCTCAGACATCGGGCGCGTGTCGCCTTGGGCGATGACACGTTGCATGTGCTCTTCGGGCGTGGCGCGGAGCCAGACGGTGAAGCACTCGGCGAGCAAGCGCTCGTACGTGGCGGATTCGCTGACGAGGCTGCCGCCAGTAGCCAGCACAAACTTGGGATATTGCTGAAGAACCTGGTCGAGACACTCGCGCTCGAGGCGGCGAAATCCGCTTTGTCCATAGAGATCGAAAATGACGCTGAGTCCCAAACCGCTGCGTTCTTCGATGACGCGATCGAGCTCGATAAACGGGACTGCGAGATGCTTCGCAAGAAGCGCGCCCAGCGTGGACTTCCCTGCTCCGCGCAATCCGACGATGGCGATGCGCTGGTGACGCGCGGCAGGATCCGCGGACGCAAATTCGCGCGCCAGCAATTCGCGGGCGCGCTGCAGCTTTTCGGCGGGCAATTTTTCCAAAAAATCTTTGGCGCGTTTTAAATCGGTCGATTGCTGGGCGCCGTCGTAAAGCAATTCCGCGATGGGCAAGTCCAGCGCTTGGCTGATTTGGCGCAGAAGCAGGATCGAAATGTTGCCTTGGCCGGTTTCCAGCTGAGCCAAGTAGCGCTCCGAAACCCGCGAGTCGCGCGACAGCACGCGCCGACTCATTCCGCGCTTCGCGCGAGCTTCGCGGATGCGCTGACCAAGATTCTGCAGGTAGAACGCGTCCTGAGCTTCGACTTCGCTTAGCAGGTCCTGTTTGGGAGGCGAAGGGAGTGGCGAGTTGAGGTGTTCATGCATTATGACGCATTGCCTTGCGCGCGTTATGCAGTATAATACATATCGAGAGGCAAAGTCTACGCGGAACAGGCCCCGCGCTACAAAAAAAGGTGCCATTTGGCGGAATTGCGGATATTGGTGGGGACGATGACGGGGACGGCGGAAGCTGCCGCGAAGGACATTCAGGATGTTCTCGCCAAGGCGGGGCATTGCTGCGAGATCGTATTGATGGATGGCCGCGATGCGAGCGTCTTCGATACCGCCGGGGACAAGGGCGGGGCGTATCTTATCTGCAGTTCGACATATGGCAGCGGAGACGTGCCGGACAATGCGCAAGGACTTTTTACGAGCCTGGAGGAACGGCGGCCGGATCTGCGCGGAATTGTCTACGGCGTCATCGCGCTGGGAGATCGGACTTACGGCGACACGTTTTGCCAAGGCGGCTTGCGGTTCGACAAATTGCTGACGGAATTGGGCGCACAACGAGCTGGCGATGTGCTTTTGCACGACGCCAGTGCGGGCACGATGGCGGAGGATGTGGCATCCGAGTGGGTGTTGCCGTGGGTGGAACAACACTTGATGCCGGCGTTGGCGCAACGGGTTTAACGCGAACCAGCGGTGCGACAGCCTGCTGCGATATCATCTTGCAGTTAATGCTCGTGCGGTTGACTGGGGCGGCTTAGGAGCACGCGTTCGATGGCGGGTTCGATCGACTATCGTTTGCGACATCCCGGTACGCAGCCGGAATTACTGTATACGCCGTATGTTTCTTCACGAAAGCGCGCGCCGACAAAGCCGCTGATCGAAATACCTCACACCATTTCAGAAGTCACCGGACCGATTTTTTGCGCCGCCGATATTTCGGAAGGCGCTTGCGACTTGACCAAGCAGTCCGCGGGCGCGCCGATTGGTGAACGCATTGTGGTCAGCGGCAGAGTGCTGGATGAAGATGCGCGGCCGGTGCGCAACACGTTGATCGAAATCTGGCAGGCTAACGCAGCGGGACGATACTTACACAAGAGCGACCAGCATGAGGCGCCGCTAGATCCCAACTTCACCGGTTGCGGTCATGCGTTGACGGATAATGAAGGGCGCTATCGATTTGTGTCTGTGAAACCTGGTGCTTATCCCTGGCGAAATCATACGAACGCGTGGCGGCCGGCGCACATCCATTTCTCGGTATTTGGGCCGGCGTTCGCGACGCGATTGATTACACAAATGTATTTTCCGGGCGATGCATTGCAAACATTCGATCCAATTTTCAATTCGATCGCAGATGCGCAAGCGAGAGCGCGATTGATTGCGGCATTCGACTGGGATACGACGATTCCAGAGACGGCGCTGGGCTTTCGATTTGATATCGTGCTGCGCGGGCGCCACGCGACGCCGACGGAAAAATAAATGAACAAGGTACCTACATCATCGCAAACGATTGGGCCGTTTTTTAGTATTGGGCTGGAGAGATTGTGTGACGCTACTCTGGCAAACGACTCGGTGCACGGAGAACGAATCGTTGTTTGCGGGACGGTGCGCGACGGCGACGACGCAGCGGTACCGGATGCGCTGCTGGAAATCTGGCAGGCGGATGTCAATGGTAAGTACGACTGCGATGAGCCGGCCGGGAAAGCCGGCGGGGAAAGTCGGTTTCGCGGATTTGGGCGCGTAGCTACCGACGAACAAGGTCGGTTTCAGTTTGTTACGGTGAAACCTGGTTCCGTCAAGAATGCTGGAATGGAAATGGCGCCACATCTGCTCGTCTCTATTTTTATGCGCGGGTTGCTCACCAGGTTGGTGACGCGAATTTATTTCGGCGATGAAGCGAAGAATGCCGCTGATCCGATATTGCAGTTGGTCCCGGAAGGGCGGCGCGGTACTTTGATTGCGCGGGCTTCTGCGGCGATGCCTGGCCGGTTTGAATGGAATGTGAAATTGCAGGGGCCAGAAGAGACCGTATTTTTTGCGTGTTGATGATTGAAATTGCCTGCGGGAATACGCCGGACGGGCACGGCATGCCGTGCCCCTACAAATGCTACATGTTGTGCTTTTCGGAAAAATAGGTGGGTGACGCTGGATGGGGCTGCTGGACTCGCTGTTTGGTATGGCAGAAATTGATGCAGCGCTAAGCGATCGTGCGCGGCTGCAAGGCATGCTGGATTTTGAGGCAGCACTGGCTCGCGCCGAGGCCAGTTGTGGCGTGATTCCGACCACAGCTGCTACGGCGATTGCCGCCAAGTGCGATGCGAAACTATTTGACCTTGCGGCGCTGCAACACAGCGCTGCGAGCGCGGGCAATCTAGCGATTCCGATGCTGCAGCAGCTCACAGCGTTGGTGTCCGGCAACGATGCGGCGGCTGCGGGATTTGTGCATTGGGGCGCGACGAGCCAGGACGCGATTGATACAGGTTTCGTTTTACAAGTTCGCGCAGTACTAGACATTGTCGATCGTGAGGTTGATCAGTTATCCCTAACGCTGGCGGAGCTCGCCGACACACATCGGGGAACGGTGATGGTGGGCCGCAGCTGGATGCAACACGCCGCGCCGATTACTTTTGGGCTGAAGGTGACGGGCTGGCTCGACGCATTGTTGCGTCATCGAGAGCGATTGTCTGAATTGCGGCAGCGATTCTTGACGGTGCAATTCGGCGGCGCTGTGGGCAATCTTTCCGCGCTAGGGCGCGATGGCGACACGGTTTCTAAAGCGCTGGCCAAGGAGTTAATGCTGGCGTGGCCCGCGGTGGCCTGGCACAGCGCGCGGGATCGCTTCGCCGAACTGGCGACCACGATGGGGCTGCTGACGGGCACGCTGGGGAAAATTGCGCGAGACATTTCCTTGCATGCACAGACAGAAATCGGCGAGTTGCATGAACCGAGCCGCGAAGGGCACGGCGTATCGTCCAGCATGCCGCACAAACGTAATCCGGTGAGTTGCGCGGTGATTCTGGCCGCGGCGTTGCGGGTTCCAGGGTTAGTCTCGACGGTACTGAGCGCGATGGCGCAAGAAGATGAACGGGGGCTGGGAGGCTGGCACGCGGAATGGGAGACGCTGCCGGACATTTTGCGGTTAAGCGCGGGAGCGCTGCACCATTTGCGAATTACGATGGATGGGCTCGAAGTGGATGCGCAACGCATGGAAAGCAATCTGGAGTTGCCGCGTGGGTTGATTTACGCCGAAGCGGTGACGACAGCATTGGCCGCGAAGATCGGGAAAAAAGATGCGCGCAGGTTATTGGAGCAGGCTTGTGCGCGTGCGAGCTCCGCAAAGGAACATTTGCGCGATGTGTTGGTGAAAACGCCGGGCATAAGCGAGCACTTTAGCGCGGCGGAAATTTCGGAGTTGTTTGACGCGGGGAAACACTTAGGTAACTCGAGTGATGCGATTGATCGAGTGCTGGCGGCGGCAAAGACTGCGAAGACAACTTCGAAACGTGGGAGCGAATAAGGCGTGCCCTTCGTGCAGCTGGCGGACTACAAAATTCATTATGAGTTGACGGGTGCGGCGTCTGCACCGGTGCTGGTGTTGTCGAATTCGCTGGGCACTACGACGGCCATGTGGGAACGACAGTTGGCCGAGTTTGAAAAAAGTTTCCGTGTGCTGCGCTATGACACGCGGGGACATGGGCAATCTGAAGTCACGACCGGGCCTTATACATTTGGACAGCTGGCGCAGGATGTGGTGCGATTACTGGACGCGCTGAAGATTGAGCAAGCAGCATTTTTGCGGCCTGAGCATGGGCGGGCTAACCGGATTGCAGCTGGGACTGGATGCGAGCGGACGTTTCAGGAAAATGGTGATTGCTAGTGCGTCGGCGAAGTTTGGAACAGCGGAGGGATGGGATAAGCGCATTGCGGCGGTGCGCGCTGACGGAATGAAGCTGGTGGCCGGACAAGTGGTGGAGCGGTGGTTTACGAAAGAGTTTCGCGAGACGGCGCCAGGTAAAGTGGAGGCGATGCGGCGGATGATCGAAGCGATTTCGCCGGATGGTTATGTGAATTGCTGCATGGCTTTGCGCGATGCGGATTTGCGAGAGGAGCTTTCGCGCATACAGGCGGAAACGCTGATTATTTCCGGGACGCAGGATCCGGTTTCGCCGCCGGCGGACGGGAAGTTACTGGCGAAGAGCATTCCCGGTGCGCGTTATTGCGAGTTGAATGCGTCGCATCTTTCGAATGTGGAAGCGGCCGAAGAATTCACGCGAGAGGCGTTGCGTTTTCTTACGGGCGGAGGAGTTTGAAAAATGGATGAGCGGCAACGTTACGAAGAAGGATTGAAGGTACGGCGGGCGGTGCTGGGCGATAAGCACGTTGATGCGGCGCTGGACAAACGCGATGAGTTCACCACGGAGTTTCAGGAGTTGATCACGCGGTATGCGTGGGGAGAAATTTGGGCGCGGCCGGGGTTGCCGCGGCAAACGAGAAGCCTGCTGACATTAGCGATGATGGTGGCGCTGAATCGCGGCGAAGAGTTTAAGTTGCATTTGCGGGCGGCAGTGCGAAATGGCGTGGCGCGGGAGGAGATTAAGGAAGTGTTGCTGCAGTCGGCGATTTATTGCGGGGTGCCAGCGGCGAATACGGCGTTTCATATGGCGGCTGAGATTTTTAAGGAAGTTGACGGTGAGATTTCGAAGTGACCGATGTGAAATTCAGAGATTAGCCGCGAGAGGTTTATGTCAGGAAATTGGCTGAGACCGGGCACAGACTGAAGTCTGTGTTACTGAAGAGCAAAGAAAATTGGCTGGGAGGCCTGGACTCGAACCAGGATAGCCAGATTCAGAATCTGGAGTCCTGCCAATTGGACGACCTCCCAGTAGGCGAAGCGACGATGTGCGGTGGTAATTCCCTCGAGGTGCCTACGGTTCCTGCAACGGCAGGGTGCGCGGATGACGGGTTCCGACGAGGTGAACTGCGTGATGATCGCCAACTACGGAGATCAGCAACAGTGTGAATATTGTATCGTTGAATAGACCTGCCATCAACCTTGCGCGTTGGCCGCTGGATTCTCAGCTCGGGTGGATTTTTTCCGGGCGACTACTTCAGGCTGACCTCTTGTTTTAGCCCGAGATCCTGTGAAGAGCCGCCGACGGCGAAAGTATATTGTCCGGGAACCAGCTTAAAGGCGTTCGCATTTTCGTCGAAGACCTGCAAATATTGCGGATCGATGTCCACAGTGACTTCGCGGCTTTCTCCGGCGGCCAGTTTCGGCTTGCTCCAGCCGACGAGACGCTTGGGCGGTTCGTTGGCTGCGGCCGGCAGAGAAACATAAACTTGGGCGATTTCCGCGCCCGCGCGATTTCCATTATTGGTGACGGTGAAACTGACTTTATGCGCGACGGGATCCACTCTTAGATTCGAATAGCGATAAGTGGTGTACGAAAGGCCGAAGCCAAAGGGAAATAGCACGGGTTTGTGTTCGGCGTCGTACCACTTGTAGCCAACCTTCAGGCCCTCGTCATAGGTGACGGAGTAGGCGGGCAGTGAGCCGGCGAGCGACCGGTTTGTCTGGTTCGACGAGCGGCACGTTTGCGATGGTCGGATGCGGCAGATCCTGATCGCTCTTCGGGAACGTTACGGCGAGCTTGGCGGTAGGATTTACTTCACCGAGCAAAATATTGGTAACGGCGATGTGTCCGCTGCTGCCGGCGTACCAGGCTTCGACAATTCCACTGACTTTGTCGGCCCAGGGCATCAACACGGGACCGCCAGTTTCGAGGACCACGATGGTGTGCGGATTCGCGGCGGCAACTTGTTCGATGAGGTCGTCCTGATTATCGGGCAGAGCTAACGTGGCGAGATCCAAGCCTTCGCTTTCCCATTGATAAGCGAAGACGATGGCGACGTCTGAATTTTTGGCGAGGGCGACCGCGGAGTCCACGTTTTGTCCGGAGCTAAATTCCACTTTGCTGTTTGGCAATTTCGCGCGCAGGGCTTTTAGCGGAGAAGTGGGAAACCAGATGTGGGCCTGCCAGGTGGTGGCTCCTTTTCCGGGAGGGGCAATGGCGTTGCCGCCGGGAGGATCTACTTGGGCTGAGCCGCCTCCGGAAATCATGCCGACATCAGCATGGTTGCCGATCACGGCGACGCGCTGCAATTTTTTGCCGTCGAGAGGAAGAATGTTTCGATCGTTGCGAAGCAGGACGATGCTCTGCTCGGCAAACTGCTGGGCCATTTCGAGTCCTGCCGGGGCATCTACAACGGACTTCTGTATCGGGTGGTCCACGAGGCCGATGGCAAACTCGGAGCGAAGAATTCGTCGCACATGCTCATCGATTTCGGAGACAGGAACTTTGCCGGCAACTACGGCGGCCTTCAGCGCCGGTCCAAAGAAGTCTCCCATGGGCTGCTCGTTGTCGAGACCTGCCGCAGAGGCTTTGATGGTGCTGTGCGTGCCGCCCCAATCGGAAACGACGAAGCCCTTAAATTTCCAATCGTTCTTAAGAACGCTGCTAAGCAAATAGGAATTTTCGCAAGCGAAGTCACCGTTGACGCGGTTGTAAGAGCACATCACCGCACCAGCGTCGGAAATGCGCAGACCGATGTGAAAAGCCAGAAGGTCGCTTTCCTGCATGGCGCGTTTCGAGATGATGGCGTTAACGAAATCGCGGCCGGTCTCCTGGTCGTTGATGGCGTAATGCTTGACGTTGCCGAGGACGTGTTGCGCTTGCAGACCTTTGAGCAGATTACCGACCATGGTTCCGGCGAGAATGGGATCTTCGCCGAGATATTCGAAGGTGCGGCCATCGCGCGGCTCACGCGTAAGGTTAGTGCCTCCGCCGAGCGACATGTTAAAGCCCTGCGCTCTTAATTCGCGACCGATCAACGAACCGTAGGCGTAGGCGGCGTCCGGATCCCAGCTGGCTGCGGCGCCGAGGCAACTGGGCAATGCGGTGGCGTAGCGTCCATTCTCGCCGCTACTGCGGACGCCGTAAGCGGCATCAGAAATGACCAATGGAGGAATCCCCAATCGAGGAATTCCTTCTACGTAGCCGGCTCCTCCGTTGGTAAGTGCGGTGAGCGGCATTTGCCAGCGTTCTACACCGGCCATGCCGTTGCCGTGGAGAAGAGAGATTTTTTCGTCGAGAGTCAGCTGACTGAGGATGGCTTCCGCGCGTGCGTCGGGGGACTGGGTCGGGTCCGTCGACGCGTTTTGGAGCTTGGCGGCAGCGGGTTTTTCGGGGTGCGCCAAGTCGTCTGGGGCAGCCGTTGCGGAAATGCCGCAGGCCAAGATGCCGAGCAGGAAGGCTAGAAACGCAGTAAAAGAACGATTTTGCATAGGCCACGGAGCTTACCCTGCTTCGGGGATATTTGAAAGTGGGTAAGTCAAAATGGTAGGGCGTGTTAGTTAAGGCTTCGGTCTACGCCGCGGATGGCTCTACAGCTTCGATTGCACCGAAATTGGGGACATGCGGCCGCGATGCACGACGTACTGAACGCCACCCCAGACCACACGGTCGCCAAACAGGCCGGCTATCCAAACAATGACATTGGCCGCGTCGCGCAGGGGAATGAGCCACGGCTTGCGACGAACAGTGTCATCGCGAACGCCCCAAACGCCAACCGTCCACGCCACCAGCAAGCGGAGCAGCAGATACGCAGCTAGAAAACTGGCACCAACCAGCGTCGTTGGAGCGACGAGAAATGCCAACACAGCCCATGGCAAGCCATGCGTGAAAATCAATCCGAAATAGGACGCCGGCCGGCACAAACGAACGGTGCGCGCCCAACGTGTTTGATGATCCCAGAATCCGTGAAAAGTTTGTGCGGGGTACATGGTCCAAACAATTTCGCGAGAGAGCAATACCGTGCCGCCTGCTCCGGCGATGCGATTGCCGAGCTCGTAATCATCCGCGAGCATGTCGGCAATGCTGGCGAAGCCGCCGATTTTGGCGAGCCAGGTTTTGGTGGTGACGATGGAAGCGCCGAGCGCGAAGTGAATGCCCTCTAACCAGTTGGCCATCAATACTCCCGCAAAGAAATCGCTGGCCGCGCCGATAGCTTCTAGTTCGGCTCCCAGATTTGGCTGGGCGATTCCGGCATAGAAAGAGGTAACCGCGCTGATTTGTTTGCTGGCGAAGGGCGCAACTACTTCGCGTAAATAGTTTGGAGACACGCGGACGTCGCCGTCCGAAAGAGCGAGGATTTCGTAGCGCGCTTCCTGAGACATGCGGGCGAGTTTGTTTACCTTGCGATTCGCGCCGAGATTCTCCGCGCCTACCAGCACGCGGATTTTTTGATCTGGAAATTCTTCGATTAATCGCTGGATGATCGGAGCGGCGCTGTCTTCTGCGTCGTTCAAGGCAAAGATTATTTCGTACTCGGGATAATTCTGGCGGCAGAAGCTGGCGTAATTCTCAAACGTAGCAAAATCTGTTCCGCGTACGGCTTTCAGGATACTAACGGGCGGAGTGAACTCCGGAATTTGGCGGCCGCGTTCACGAGAAAAGAAACGCCAGCCGGCGATGCTCGCCAACAGGTAATACACCAACGGTCCGATGGCCACCAAAAATACCGCGTATCGCCAGAGCGCATGGGTGTGCATCAAACGCAGCCGCCTTTCACCCCTTGGCCACCAGAGCCACGCCCAAACAAACCAACACGACTCCCGCCCAGCGTGCGGTGCTCACTTGCTCTCCGAGAATATATTTCGCGCCGAGCGTGCCGACAACATAGCTGAGAGCAGATGCCGGAATCACCAAACTGATCGGCTCCCATGAAAGCAGTACGAGGAGTGCGTAAAACGCTAGAGCCATCAAGGGCGCGCCCACCCAGAACCAGGCATTGCAGAGAGCACGCGCCAAGAATTGCAGCAGCTCTTTCGGGCGAAGCCGTTCGGGCTCGCCAGTCGCTTTCATGCCATAGGTGATGGCAATCTCGCCGCCAGTGCTGCCAAAAATCAGAAGTGCGAGGACGACTACGAAGCGGGTCATGCCGGAACCTGCTCGATTACCGAGGTGGTTCGCGGTTTGGTTTGCCCGACGAGCAGCACACCGACGCAAATCAAAACCACGCCTATCCAACGCCGCGGTGAGACGCTTTCATGCAGAAACACCACCGCCAGCAGCGTGAGGATTGCATAGCCGAAAGCTCCGGCCGGCATCACGTAGCTGTAATCCGCCCAGCTGAGCACGGTCATGTAGCTGAGCATGAATCCGCTCAGAAAAAAAATGCCGATCCAGATGCTGCCGTTAGAGACGGTGAGGGGAAACGCGCGCGCCAATCCAGCTATGGAAGGTTGTACTTCGCCGATGCGCGACATACCGCGCTTGAGCATCAGGTCGCCAACGTTGGCGCACACCACCATAAGCAAGACCATGAAGAGAGTCTTGACGCGTAGCCGCCGTTCCAGGGTCATGTGCCAGAGGATTAATCGTTTCCGGAGGCCGAAGGCGGCGCCGGAACGGAGATCATGGTCTTTGGAGCGTCGCCGCCGTTGCGTACCCACTTCCAGCGTTCGGCGCGGAGCTTCAAGAAGGCGGTGGCCTCATGATAGAGGCGCTTGCGCTCGTGATCGTCCCACAGCGCTTCTTTGACGATGCGCCAAACAACTTTCGGGCGGAAATAGTATTCGTCGTAGAAACGATTGACGCCGGCCATCATGTCCGCTTTGTTGAGGTGCGGATATTCAATGTGCGGCAACTGGTGACCGGTGGAATCGGCCAAGGCTTCGACGCGCAGGAAGCCCTGCTCGGACATGGTGGTGTGCAATTCCGTGCCGGGCATAGCGTGGGCCAGGGAGACTTGAATAGTTTCGCAATCGAGTTCTTTGGCGAAATCGATGGTCTTGCGAATGGTGTCTTTGGTTTCGCCCGGAAGGCCGATGATGAAATCGCCGTGGACTTTGATGCCCACTTTCTTGGTGTTCTTCATGAACTCGCGCGCCATTTCGACGGTCGCGCCTTTTTTAATGTTCTTCAGAATTTGCGGATCGCCGGATTCAAAGCCAACGATGAAGAGACGCGCGCCGCCGTCCGCCATTACTTTCAACTCTTCATACTTGCTGTGGCAACGGGCCGTGCAGGACCACTGAAATTTCAGCGGCTTGAATTTGGTGGCCAGCTCGATGGCGCGATCTTTGCGGATATTAAACGTGTCGTCGTCGAAGAAAATTTCCTTCATTTGAGGGAAATATTCGATCGTGTTCTTCACTTCCTGTACGACGTTATCCACCGAGCGAGTACGCCAGGCATGACCGGAAATGGTCTGCGGCCACATGCAGAAAGTGCACATGGCGGGACATCCGCGCGTGGTGTAGAAAGAAACAAAAGGATGCAAGAGGAACGGAACGTTGTAGCGCTCGATTTGCAGGTCGCGCTTGTAGGTATCCGTGGCAAACGGAAGTGCATCGAGTTCCGCGGTGTGCATCTGTTCACGGTGCGCGGTGTGCACGATTTCGCCGTCTTTGCGATAGCTGATGCCCAGGATTTCGCTGAGCGGCTTGCCATGGGCAAACTCCGTCACGGCGTGATCGAGTTCTCCGTGGGTCACGAAGTCGATGTCTTCGCTGGCGAGCAAAGTTTCATTGGGCTTGATATGTCCCTGCGGGCCGACGAAGGCCACCTTCATGGAAGGATTGGCTTCCTTGATTTTGCGGAGAAGTTTAATGTCGCTGTCGAAACCAACCGTGGAAGTGAACAGGACCAGGAATTCGTACTCTTTGCAGATTTCTACGGTTTGCTGCCAGTTGATTTTGTGCGGCGAAGCGTCCAGCAAACGGCTACCGGGAATCATGCCGGCGGGATAGGACAGCCAAACCGGGTACCAATAGGATTCGATTTCGCGCGTGGCGGGCCAACGCGAGCTTGCGCCGCCATCAAAGTTCTCAAAACTCGGCGGGTTCAACAGCAAAGTTCTCATTACATCCGGCATTCATCACCCTCAGTAAAACGTCGTCGCCGCTAACTTGGCGGCGGCAATACCATTCGATTCGCGAACGGCCCCCTATGGGCCTATCTATCTGATGCGCCATCTAATGAGGCCAACGCGCACACAGCCGGGCAACGCGATAATGCCCCAGACATTAGTTTACCCGAGTTACGTACGCAGGCTCAAACCTTTCTGCCAACAGGTGTTATCTCGCATTGAACAGAGGGTTTGCGGGGTTTAGCGGTGTGCTTAAAAGGGGCCAATTGAGCCTCGGACGGCATTGCTGGCGGTCTGCAAACGGTCCCAAATCTGGGGGATCCAATCGAGGTGTTCGGGCTTCATGAGACACGGAGCGAAGACAGGTGATCTTTTCTTGGTCGAGATTCATGGAACCGCAGCTGGCACGCCAGAACTTGGCGGGAAGATCCGCCAACGCCAAATGCAAATCCTGACGAGCGGCTGCTTCGAAAATTTGTCGCGATAACGCTGAAGATTCGGTTGCCGAAGCGGTCCGCGGCGCGAATATTACGATATCCAGTTCCGGCGCGAAGGCCGGAACGAAATTCTCGCTATGGTGGAGACGATGGTAAAACGCCAGGGCCGCATCGCGACTCCGTTGCAAGGAGAGAGCGAACTTTCCTTCTGGGACGAGAGGCAAAAGTTTTTGGGTGGCCCACAAGGCCGCTGCAGCCGCTCCGGGGCGCGAGCATTCCAGGCTGATTTCACCAAGGTGCAGTTCTGTGGAGCTGAAATAGGTGTAGGGAGAATCGTGTTTATACAATTTTCCTACGTTGGGATCGCGGAACAGCACACAACCGCAACCATATGGCTGCAAACCGTGTTTATGCGGATCGATGACGATAGAATCAGCTTCCGCAATGCTTGAAAACGCTTGCGATGCAGCCGCTTCGAGATTTCTGGCGAGAACGTAGTAGCCGCCGTACGCGGCGTCCACATGAATACGAAAGCCATATTTTTGTTGAAGCTCCAAAATTTCCGGAAGCGGATCAACGGAACCCGTGGCGGTCGTTCCGAGGGTGGCTACCACCGTGCCGATGGCTTTTTGCTTTAGCTTGTCTTCCAGCGCGTTCATGTCCATGCGGCCCAGCGCATCGCAGGGCACGGATTCACAGGCAAGTTGCAACGTGGCGCTGATTCTCTTGTGGGTGTAATGCGCTTGCTCGCTGGCCAGAATGGTTTTCCCGGGATGCAATTGGCCTGCTACCCAAAGTGCCTCCAAGTTGGCCATTGTGCCGCCACCGCATAAATGGCCGAGGTGTTGATCGAGACCGAACATTGCGGCGATTTCCGCGACGGCTTCTTTTTCCATCGCCGAGGTGGCGCGACCGCCATCCAAAGCATGATTGTTGGGATTTATATTCATCGCCATCGCGTACGCCAGGCGCGCCACGGGGTGTGGCGGCTTCAACATTTGGCCTGCATACAGCGGATGAAAATAGGGATAGTTTTCCCGGAGTCGCTGCGCGGTCTCGGAAAGAATTTCGTCGATGCGTTCAATTTCAGGGGCCTGAGAGGAAAATTCCGGGAGAGCGGCGAAGCCTTGGCCTAGTTCGGAGACGACTTTACTCAAGCGTTCGGCGTCGCGGGGATCAAACATGGCTTTGGAGAAGTTTGAGCATAGACACTGACTACAAATCGCACCCTAAGGCTATTGCCACACTTTGTCCAATTGGCCAGCAGTCTGCAGCAGTTCAAGCTCCGCTTGCTGACGCGCGAAATTGGCATCCAGAAAATCCATCCAACGATCATTTTCGGTGACGCGGGCGCGTTCCACGTCACGTAGATTTATGCGGCCTTCGCCGAATTGCGATTGCAGCACTTCCACATTTTGTTGGGCCAGCTGCAATTCCAGGCGGGCGACTTCTTTAGCGGCGTCTTTTTCGCGAACCAGGCGGCT
The DNA here is from genome assembly GCA_963786485.1 of uncultured Acidobacteriota bacterium. Lineage (GTDB taxonomy): Bacteria > Acidobacteriota > Terriglobia > Acidiferrales > UBA7541 > Acidiferrum. Next base: position 13,310 of record CAWAZN010000007.1, on the reverse strand, counting down.
CTTTTGGCGAACGTCCGCAGTGACTTGCGATTTGCGATTCGCCAACGTGGATTTGGCGGCATCCAGATTCACCTGGGCTAAGCCAATGTTGGCCTTGGTTTTCGCGCTGAAGAGCGGTATCTGCACGTTGATGCCGGCGTTCAGATTGTTACGTTCGAAGTGATTGAAAAATTCCTGGTAATTGTTGTATTTACCCAAAACGCTGTAGATGCCCACGAGCTGCAGCGTGGGAAAATAGCCGCGCTTTTCACCCTTCAGGCGGAATTCGCGGGCACGCACGTCAGATTCCGCCAGCTGCAATCCGGTGTTATTTTCCAGCGCTAGCGCTACCAGGTTGGCGCCTTGCTGCTCCGCTTCGCCGGGCAAATCGTCCGCACTGACCTCAATTTCCTGGTCAGCGGCGAGTCCTAACTGGCTCTTCAGGTAAACCTGCAATTCGTCCTCGCGGCCTTCGAGCTGCAGGATTTTCTGCAGCACTTGCGCGCGCGTTAGCTGGGCTTTGGTGATCTCCACCGGCAATTCAAATCCTTCGCCCTGGCGTTCTTTGGTGACATCCAGAATTTTCTCGGCGCTTTCTTGTTCGCCGCGCAGCAAGGCGAGCGAGTGGCGTACCTTCTCAATTTCCAAGTAGGCCATCGCGGTGTGCACGATTACGCCGTTGCGTACTTCGGCCAGTGCGATTCGTTGCGCACTGGCCTGCTCCTGCAGTTCTTTGGCTTGACCGCGCAACGGCTCGTTCAAAACTTCCTGTTGATACGTGAGACTGAAAATCGAGGGCGCGCGCCCTCCCGGCGTTTCCGGAATACCAAAAGTGTAGCCGGCGCCCGAACCGGCATAGATGTTGGGCAGAAATTGCGCTTTGGTGATATCCGCCGAGCGATCGGCCAACCCGGTTTGAATTTTCGCGAGCTGAATGTCTTTGCTGTTTTGCAGTGCTAGCTGAATGGCGTGCTGCAGTGTGAGAGAGAGCGGTACTGCGGGGCTGTTTGTTGGAGCGGTCTGCGCAACGGTCTGCCCAGCGGATGACGCGTCCGGACCGTACGAAAGGGCGGCGGTTACCCCGCGTGAAGGGGCGGGATGCTGCGGGAGATCCTGTGCGCAGAGGACGGCGCCGCTTAGCAACAAACCAACCGCGCCGACTGCAATTCTTTTTTGATTGCCGCTTACGATCGACGCTAGATAATGATTCAAATTTCGTTTCACGGATATACCTCGAACGGTGGTTGCTCAGAATGAACTTGCGGAATCACTCGTAACGCAGCGATTCGACTGGTTGCAGCTTTGCGGCTTCATTGGCCGGCAAATATCCGAACAGCAAGCCGGTCGAACAGGAAACCACGAAAGCCACGACCACGCTGATGGGCGAAATCGGCACGCGCAGGTTTCCGGGCAGGAGCATTTGCGCGGTTACCGGAATGGCGATGCCGATCAGGATTCCCAGAACTGCTCCTCCGCCGCTGATCAGAAAAGCTTCTATAAGAAATTGGTACATGATTTCCTGGCGGGCCGCGCCGATGGCTTTTCGAATACCGATCTCGCGGGTGCGTTCCTGCACAGTCACCAACATGATGTTCATGATGCCGATTCCGCTGATTAGCAAGGCGATGAAAGCCACCAGGATCAACATTATGGTCAATCCACGAGAAATGTTTTTCGCCGCGGTTAGGATAGCGGTTAGCGTATTCACGTCATAGACCGCGCCGGGGGGATGGCGGCTGGCCAACAATTGCGTCAATTGTTTTTGCACTCGCTCTACTTCATCTGGCTGCGTGGCTTGCACGTACAAAACGCGAATGGCTTCGACGCCGGTGTAATACTTCATCAAAGGGAACGGAATGATCACCGACTCTTTTTGAATTTCGGTGAGGCCGAAGGTGGAGACGCGTTCCTTGAATACGCCAATCACGGAGAAGGTCAACTCGCCCATGCGCAACTGTCTGCCGATGGGATTTTCCAGACCGTACACCCGGTCCGCCAACTCTTTGGTGATCAAACATTCCTTCGCGCGGGACTCGACGTCTTGTTCGTCAAAGTAGCGCCCTCGGACAATAATCAGGCGTCGAATCGCCTGATAGCCCTCTGTGACACCGATTAAATTAACGGGCCGCACGACTCCGCCGACGACCACGGTCATGGGCAGTTCGCGCAAACCGGCAACCATGTTCACACCGGCAATCGCGACTTTGGCTTCCGCCATATCCGCGAGGCTTAGTTCATAGCTGAGCGGCTGCGATTTGTCCGGGCTCTGCACCAGACTCGCGGAGATCAGGTTGGAGCCTACCGCTTCAATCTGGGAGATTACAAATTTTTGACTGGTCAGCGCCACGGTAACCACCAGCACGATGGAGGCGCTGCCGATAATCACCCCCAGTGACGTCAACATTGCGCGCACCTTATTGGCGCGAAGGGCGTCGACGGCCACAGAGACGGTTTCTCGTAAATCCATCATGACGAAATAATTTCGCTCGCCGCGCGTTCGTTCGCGGTTCAGCCTTTCTTCAATCTCTTCAACGCTTCTTGCGCATTTTTATTCTTGGAGTCCAGCTTCAGAGCGGTTTCATACTCAGCGCGCGCGGCACCTTCTTTTTTCTGGCCTTCGAAGGACTGCCCGAGCCAATAGTGCACGGCGGTGGCACGCGGATAACCGGAGCGTGTGGGAGCTTCTTTGAGGTATTCGCGCAAAAGATTCTCAGCGTCCTCTGCGCTCTGCTTTTTTAGCACCAAAGCCACCGCACGATAAAACTTCGGTCGTGGATCCTCAGGCCCAAGTTTCGCTCCGAGACTCGCGACGGTCAGCAGCATTTCCGCGTCGTTGCGACGTACGGCATAATCACCAACATCAAACACACGTTCTTCGGATTTCAAATTGGCTTGTAGCGCCTTCTTGAACCCGACGTCGGCTGCCGGAAGGTCCTTCTTCTGCCTGCGGCAGTTGGCTTCCGCATAGTGGCCCTCCGCGACATCCAGCTGGACCATTTGGGCGATCTCCGGGCGTGCTTTGTCTTCGCCACCGCCGGCCATCGCCGGGGCCGCACAATCAAATTCGATCACCGCCTGGCGAGCTGTAAAGTTCTGCCCGTCAAGTTCCACCGCCGCCTGAAATTCTTTGCGAGTTTTTTTCGCAAAGCCTAGAGCACTCATGAAAGAGCTGTGATCAGCTTTTTCGCCGTACGCACGCCCGAGCCACTCGTGGTACACGGAACTCTTCGGATCGAGCGCAACCGCCTTTTCGGCGCTCCGGATTGCCGCATCATATTGTTGCGATTCCAGGTGTGCCTTCGTCAGAAGCAGCTGGATTTTCGGATCCTGCGGATTGGCATTCGCCGCCTCGGCGGCCAACTGGATCGCCTTGGGGTAATCGGAATCCTGGTAAGCCTTTTGCGCGTCTTGTAGAGCGTCAACCGGCTCTCCATTTGCGGCGGAGGCTGAAAGTCCACACAGCGGCATTACCGCCAATAGCACAAAAAAAGATCCAATTCCGAAACGCCGCACACCGTGTTCTCTTAGGCCTATCATGCGGCTCCGGAAAATCGGCTATCTCTGTCCTCGAACATAGTCGGAATCGGTGTTCACCACTTTCACCGCCATGCCATCGTGCAAATCAGTGTCGCCGGGCAGCGCCACCAATTCATCTTGTTGCAGTCCGCTAACGACTTCGTAGCTGATGGAGTCGGCAATGCCCACCTTAATTTCACGCTTTTCGAGCGTGGATTGACTAACCGCCAATGGATTCTTCTTCACCACGAAAACAAATCTTCGGCCATTCTCCGTGGAAACCGTACCGCGCGGCACCGACAAAACATTAACCCGCTCCTGAGAATTAATTCTTACGTTCACATTTATATTCGGCAGCAACTCCAAACCGTCATTGCTCACTGCGCACAACAATTCGCCAACGCTGCGCGTGCCCCGCGGCACCACTTGTTTCGGAACGATTTCGGTGCGGCCGGCCCAGGTGCGATTCGGAAGCGCGTCCCAGGTGATTTTCACCGGTTCGTTCTGCTGTATCGCGCCAAGTTCCGGCTCGTCGATAAACGCTCGCACGCGCACGCGGTGCAGGTCCGCCATCTGCGCCAGTAAATCTCCGACTCTCACATAGTCGCCGGCCTTCACCGGCAGTGAATATAGCGTGCCATCGGTCGGTGCAGTGATACGGCCGTCGCGAACTTTTTCTTCCAGCGCCGCTACTTCGCTCTGCGCTTGTTGCACCTGCAACGCCGCCCGGCTGGAACTCAACGATAAATCGAGCCCAAACTCTTTCTTGGCGCCCGCCAATCGCGTCACTTCGGCTTGCGCACTGGCCAGGGCCAGTTCGTTGGTTGCCAGCTCGTCTTTGGTTGCGGCCTGCTTGGCTACCAGCCTTTCCAGCGCGTCGTGATTCCTTTGCAACCTGTCGCGTTCAGCCTCCGCCTTGGCCAAATCACCGATCGCCCGTGCCGCATCGTCCGCCCGTCCGCCGGCTTTCGCCGACCGCAGATCGTCCTGCGCACGCAGGAGTTTGGCGCGAGCCTCCGCCAACTGCGCCGCGGCATCCTTCACATTCAGTTCGAGCAAGAGCTGGCCCTTTTTGACCTGTTGCCCTTCCACTCCTTGTACTTTCTCAACGAAAGTATCCAGCTGGGCGCGGACCACAAACGGTGCAATCGGCTCAACTTTTCCGTTGCTATCGACTGACGAAGACAAATTTTCGCGAATTGGAAGCACGGCGGAAATCTTGGCAACCGGCTGCCGGCCGCTCAGGCGCACCAGGATAAATGCCGCTATTGCCGCCAACGCCAGAAATATCAGAATGCGGTTTCTCAACCTGCGATCCATAATTTCTTTCTACGCACTCTCTCCGCTTCGCGCACCACTGGTGTTAAAAACGATTCCGCTTACAAAGTTGTCTTCGATTAAATGCCCATGTGTGGGGACGTAAGGCGCGCCACGCGCTCGCCGCTATGCACGAGTTGTATTTATTCTAGCAACTTCGCACGGCGAACGAGAACGTCATTCCTTCGGCCAATTAAGTGGGACTCGGCTCTCGTCGTAACCACCGCTTACGCAACAAAATCTCCGAACGGTCCCGCCGACACTAATGAACGATTCTGCCGTTGAAGCAACACACACAACAGACTGCAGTTAGATGCCGCGAAGGCACCACTTTGTCACACCAAACCGCCAACCCAGGTAACTTTCTCGCTGAACCCGCGTAGTACACTCAGAACGTTCGGCAGGCCATCTTCGTGGGGACCCTCGAAATGATTGAAGCTCGCGGCCTTTGCAAAAGCTTCCAGGACAAGAAACGCGGCGTAATTCGGGCCGTGGATCATGTCAGTTTCACGTGTCAGCCCGGAAAGATTTACGGTTTGCTGGGTGCCAACGGCGCCGGCAAAACCACCACGCTGCGCATGCTGGCCACCATTCTGGAGCCTACGGACGGCACCGCCATACTCTGCGGCCACGATGTCGTCGACCATCCGGAAAAGGTTCGCGCCAACGTGGGCTTCCTGTCGACGGCCACTGCCCTCTATCCCCGCCTGACCGCGCTCGAGATGGTGCAATATTTCGGACGTCTTAATGGACTTGATGAAGCCACATTAAGCCGCCGCATCGACGACATTTTCTCCCGCCTGGACATGAGCTCTTTTCGCGACCGTCGCTGCGACAAGCTCTCCACCGGCATGAAACAAAAAACCTCAATCGCGCGGACGCTGATCCACGATCCCCCGGTGATGATCTTCGACGAGCCAACTCTCGGCCTGGACATCATGACCGCCCGCACCATCACCGCTTTCATTCGCGAATGCCGCGACCACGGCAAAACGGTCATTTTCTCTACGCACATCATGGCCGAAGTCGAAAAGCTCTGCGACACCATCGGCATCATTCAGTCCGGAAAGCTGCTCACGGAGGGCACGCTCGCCGAACTGCGAGCCAAACACGGCGAACAGGATCTCGAAGAAATCTTTGTGAAGGTTGTCGCTCCGCATTATGTCGGCGAAGGAGCCAACTGATGCCGCTCAAAAGCATCGCCGTGGTTTATCGCAAAGAACTCACCGAAGCGCTGCGAGATCGCCGCACGCTTATCTCTACGATCGTAGTGCCACTGTTACTATTTCCCGTGATGAGCGTCGGCTTCGCGTCAGTGGCTTCCTTGCTGTTGGGAAAAGCCAAGGAAGAATCCGCCAAAGTGATGGTACTCGGCGGGGTCGATTCGCCCGGGGTCATGGAGCAATTGAAAAAACTCGACAGGGTCGAAATCGTTCCAGCTGCGGCCAACTGGAAAGATCAGGTCATTAACAAAGATGTGCGCGCCGCGGTGGAGATTCCACCAAACTTCGAAGCTACCCTCACCACACAACAACCCGACACGGTAATGATCTACACCTACGGCGGTGAGCTGAAATCTTCCTTCGCCGCTGAAAAGGTGGAAAAGCGCTTGACCGAGTATCGCGACGAGGTGGTGAAGGATCGCCTGGCCGCCAAAAACCTGCCAACCACCGTCTTGAAGCCTTTCGAAGTGAAGCAACAAAACGTCGCGCCTCCAGAAAAGGTGGGAGGCGCGGCGATCGGCGGCTTGATCGGTTATATGGTGATCCTGCTGTGCATGACCGGAGCGATGTATCCAGCAATGGACTTGACCGCCGGCGAAAAAGAACGCGGCACTATGGAGACCATCCTTTCAAGCCCTATCTCTCGCAAAGATTTGGTGCTGGGAAAATTCTCGCTGGTGCTTAGCGCCTCGCTCGCAACGGCCGCGCTTTCCGTCACCTCCATGGGTGTTTCCTTCTGGGTGGCGCAACACTTTCACGCGTTCGATTTGGCCGAACCGGGCACGAAGCACACGGAGCTTGCGATCCACGCCACCGCGGCTCTCTCGGTATTTTTGATGGCGTTGCCCATCGCCGTATTGTTCTCCGCCGTTCTGTTCACCATCGCGCTTTTCGCCAAGACGTATAAGGAAGCGCAAAGCTACCTCACTCCAATGACTTTTCTGGTCATCATTCCCGCCGTCGCTGCCATGCTGCCGGGAATCGACCTGACGCCGAAACTGGCTCTCGTGCCCATCCTGAACGTCAGCTTGCTCTGCAAGGAATTAATCGCTGGCACCTATCACTGGAACTTTATCGCCATCATTTTTGCTTCGACGTGCATCTACGCCGGAGCCGCGCTATTCATCGCCATCAAAATGTTCCAGCGCGAATCCGTCTTGTTTCGATCGTAGCCATTCGCTTTGGTGTCACCCGAAACACGTAGGCCGCGCCCACCGAATCGGTCGCCAAACAGAAAAGCCCGCCAGAGACGGGCTTAGATACATCGCGATTTTCTTTCAGAACGTCACTTCATTTTCATCACCAGCAAGATCCGGTCGTCCTCATACATCCCGCCTTTGGAATGCTTTTCGACTTCGCAGATCACCGCCCGCAAAATTTCCTGCGGCTCCAGAGTTCGCTTGGCCGCCACGCTGGCCGCCAGTTCCGGCTTGCCAAACTCATTCCCAGCGGCGTCCATCGCTTCTGTAATTCCGTCGGTACACGCCACCAGAACGTCACCCGCGCCCAGTTCCACCACGCCGCACTCATACCCAACGCCCGGAAACAAACCTACGATCATTCCGCCATCTTCCAGGTATTCAATTCGTCCGTCGGCGCGAATCAATGCCGGGGGCACATGCCCGGCATTTACATATTTCAATTTCCTGCCGCCCGGCTGCAGCAGTCCCAAGAACATGCTCAGATATTTTGTATGCCGTCCCGCCGCGGCCGAAGCGCGCCCGCCGTCCAGCAATTTCTGGTTGATGGTAGCCGGCAATTTTTCCAGCGGTTCCACGCGGTCCGCCAGCGCATGCAAGGTGGCCTGCACATTGGCCATCACCAGCGCCGACGCCGCGCCCTTGCCCTCTACGTCCGCCACCACAATCAGCAGCGACGCCTCGCAACCATCCGCTCCGGGCACCGGCAAGAAATCGTAATAATCTCCGCCCACCCTTTGCGAGGCGCGATGCGACACGGCGATTTCCGCTCCGCAAAATTCCGGCGGAGCTTCCGGCAGGAATCCCGCTTGAATCTCTCGTGCAAGTTCCAGATCGCGTTCCAGTTTTTCTTTCTCGATGCGCTCGCCGTGGAGTTGCGCCTTTTCGAGGGCGATGGCCACGTGAATCGAAAGCGTATCGATGAAGGCTTCGTCTTCCGCCGTAAATTCTTCTTTCTTATTCAAAAGTTGCAGCACGCCGACGATTACGCCGTCTTCGTTGCGGATCGGCAGGCACAATAGCCGGCCGGTGCGAAAGCCCAGTTTCTTATCCACTTCCGGCTCAAAGCGCGGATCGGAGTACGCATCCTCCAACCGCACGGCCACGCCTTCGCGTGCCACCCAACCGGCAATTCCTTTGCTCAACGGCAGGCGAATGGCGTGCTGCTCGAGTCCTAAGCCCACCAGCGACCAGATCTCTTCGCGTTCCTTATCCAGCAGGAACACCGTGCCGCGTTCCGCGCCGGTCTGCCGCGTGGCAATCTGCAAAATAATGTGAATCAGCTCGCCAAGATCGAGTGTGGAGTTAAGCCGCTTGGTCGCTTCCACGATGCAGGACAGCTCTTCCATCGCGCCGCGACGTTCCGCCAGCGCCAAAACCACTGCGGCAAATCGCGCCACATATTCCAGCTGGATGCGCACCTCACTGGACAGCGCCGCAGCACCGCGCACTTCCAGCGCCCGCACCTGGTAGTCGTCGCTGCCTAAGGCGCAAGTCCACAATGTGGGATCATCGCTCTGCGCCACCATCGCGGAGTTCTCTTCGCCAGTACGCGCTCCTACTGGAGGCAAACTTCCGGCGCTGGCCCAAACTTCCGCTTTGCCGCGCGGGACGCGCCACAAACGCGCTCCGCTTACGCCTTTTTGGGCCATAGCCGCGCGCACCACGTGCCGCGCCAGGTCGTCCGGCGTCAAGCGGCCCTCCATCAGCCGAACTCCAGCCAGCAAGTCCGGGAACATCTCCGCCACTTTGGCAACGCCCATACTTTCGCTCATTGCTTACGCCTGCCTGGACCACGCTGGCTGGTAAGCCTAGCAGCCTGCCACGCGATTGAAAAGCATTTCGCGCCACGGGAAGGGTTAGGACCGTGCCTGGAGATCTTTGGGACTTAACAGTTGGGTGTCACGGATTTGGCAGAAGACCTCAGTCTGAAGTGCTGGGTCCTCGATATTTATCGTTCGGACTTTTCTCGAGGTACGGCATTCCGTACTTCCCACTCTTGGCTTAGCCGGCGAATCGTCTCGCGCAAGCGCACGGCCAGTGTCGCGATGGTTTCGAGACGTTGTAGCCCGCCCGCGGGTAGGCGGCCGTCGTCGTTCCGGCGAATTTCGGAAAGCAGCAGTTCGGCATTGCCCAGAATTCCAGTTAGAGGATTGTTTAATTCGTGGCGGAGAACCTCTCCAAAATCCTCCCCTAAGCCGTCTAAAGCCTCACCCAGATTATCCATAACGTCCTTAGCGCGAAATGACTCCTGCTGCACAACTCGTTGTTCGGCGTGCCGACTCATCGCGCCTTGCTCAGTGCACTTTTTCGTGCGGCATTTTTCGAAGAGCCGCCGGCCTGTGCCGCTCCCATGGCGCTAGGCTGCAACACCTCACGCACGCGTTCCGTCAACTCTTCCACACGAAACGGTTTCGCCAGATGCGGCAGCTGATTCTGCTCGAGAAATGCTTGTGTGGCCGGCGCAATTACGTCCCCAGTCACGAAAAGAAAACGGTGCTGCAACGCATTCCCGCTTTTCGCCAGCTGCCGATAAAACTGCTGGCCGTCTAATCCCGGCATACGCATGTCGCAGATCACCAGATCGAATCGTCGCTCCGTGATGCGCTTGAGTCCTTCGCGTCCGTCGAGTAATACTTCCACCACTAAACCTTCGTCATGCAACACGTCGGCGATCAACCGCGCTACGGTTGGTTCGTCTTCGACCACCAGCACGCGTCCAGACAATGGACTGCGTTGCCGCGCCTCGCTTGCGTGAGCATGCGGATCTTCGTCGACGTCCGGAACTTTGACGTATTTTGCCCCGGGAGCGGAAGCTTCCATCGCCGCGCCCAAATGCAGTGCCCGTTGAAAACTCCCCGTGGGCCAGGGGGGCGTCAGGGACACTCCTTCGGCCACTGGCAATTCCACAGTAAAAACAGCTCCACCTTGCGCTGCATTTTGCACGTTCACGGATCCGCCATGCTCGCGCACGATACTCAGCACTATGGAGAGCCCCAGTCCGGTACCCACCCCTTCCGCCTTGGTGGTAAAAAACGGATCGAAAATGCGCGCCAGAATGCTCTGCGGCACACCGGGTCCATCGTCTTCCACCTCCAACTGCACCCGCCGCTCGGCTACTTGTAGCGTGCGCACGCGAATCCGCCCGCCTGTGCCTTTTTGTTCGATCGCTTGCCGCGCGTTCCCTACGAGATTCATCAGCACTTGTTGTAGCTGCGCCGCGTCTCCCAGTACCACCGGCAGCCCCGGATCGAGATCCAGTTCCAGGCTGATTTTTTCCGTGGCCATGCTGAAGCGTTGCAACTCCATGGAACGCAACACCACCTGGTTGAGGGCCACGCGGCGCCGTTCCGGTGGTGTCTCGCGCGCGCTGAAAAGCAGTTGTCGCACAATACCGGCCGCGCGCTCCGCTTCCTGGAAAATCTGCCGCACTTCCGGTGATTTTCCGGCGGTATCCGCGCGCAGCAGCATGCGTTGCGCGTACCCCAGAATGCTGGTCAGCGGATTGCTCAATTCATGCGCCACGCCGCTCACCATCTGCCCCAGCGCGGCGAGCTTTTCCGTCTGCAACAGTTGCGACTGGAACATCCGTTGCGCGGTGAGATCCCGGTACACTTCGACGCGCCCCAGTTTTCTGCCCACTGCGTCGAAGACGGGACGTGCCGTCCGTTCCAGCAAGCGCGCCGAAGGTTTAGTCATGCGCAGTTCATCCCGCGTGCCGCCTTCAATGTTCGCCAACTCGCGCCACCGCTCCGCAAACCTCGCCGGGTCCGCGGACTGGCCTCCCATGCGCAAGATCAAACCCTGTAGCGACTCGCCTTTTGCGGACTCCAGCGGACCGAGCCCCGCTAATTGTTCGAACCGTGTATTGTGCGCGCGCACGTTCTCGTGCGCATCGAAGAGCACCACACCTTCTTCCAACCACTCAAGCACGCCCTCCAACGCCTGTGCGTTGTTTACGACATCCGTTGTCGCGCTCTGTCCATCACGTTCGGCCAGGTTGACGACTGTAAGGCCGCTCGTGCTCGGTAGCCCAACGCGCAGCCGAACCTTAACGCCGTTTCGGAGCTCAGCGTCCAGCGTCTCCTCGCCGGCATTCCAGCGTCCCTCGCGGACCCCCGTTTCGCGCAATCGCCACTGTTCTACCGCGCGGCGGTCTTGTAGGCGAAACAGGGATTCCAAAGTTGCGCCCACGAGAGACTCGCCGATTTCGCGCCCGTGAATCGAGCGGCCTAACCCATTACCATTCGCTCGATCTCCGCCAAACGCTGCAAAGTTTTCCGCCGTGCGCTCGACGCTCTTTAGGGCGTCCTGAGCTCGCCGTGCCGCGTTCTCCTCCTCTCCCGGCAAGCGTCCGAGCTTCGTCAATAGTTCAGAACCCGTCAGCAATTCAGAAATGGATGCGCTCACTTCCGCAACACATCCTCGTTGGTCGACCAGTAAAAGTTTTTCGCGAGTTTCCGCCAGGTGCGCTCGGTGCCGCTTTGCGACGCGTGCGTTGGTCTGCTCGCGCACACGCCGGGCCAACGCCAATCCCGCGAGCGACGCGTGATATTCCAGCCTTTCCAGCGAAGCGAGTGAGGCCGCGCCGCTGTGCAGTCCCGCCAGCAATACGCCGCAGAGTGCGCCCTCAGCTTCGATCGGCACTGCCACAATTCTCGCGATCGGGGTCTTCATCCACATCGCCTGTGCAGCGGCCCCCGCAGAACGCCGTTCGCGCAACGCTTTCTGCCACGTCTCGGAAACGGCTCCGCCTTCCGCCATCCTCAGCCAATCCTTGTCGCCGCTTTTCCACCGAAACTCGATGGAGGTGGCCTCCACGTTTATTGTCCGTTCGCTTAACTGCGCGCCTTCACGCGAAATGCCGATGCTCACAAACGCCGCGCCGATTCCCGCGGATTCGGTCGTTACCATGCTGTCCGCCAAGCGGGCTAGCACCACCTCAGGGCTGCCGTCGCTTTCGAGCTCGGCACGCACCCGTCGAGTCAGTGCCATATCCGCGTGCCGTTCTCGTGCCACGGCTCGTTCTTCTGCCAACAAAAGATGCAGCGCCAGTTCCGCGGCCACGCGTTCCGCATGCAGCACCGGCAATGTGATGCTAGCTTGGCGGGCGCCGCATAAGATCACGCCTTGCACCCTGCCGCGAACTCCGATCGGCACCCACAAAACCTTCTGCAGCTCCATCAGGATGCTGATCAGCATCAACTGTTTACCATCGCCGATATCTTGTTCCACGCTGCGCCCGCCGAATACTACTTCGTCCGGCAAAGGCGCCTCAGCGGAGAGCTGCTGCCATTCCTGTGGCATGTTTTCGCTTTCGCGATCCCAAACCACGCCTCGCCAGACGCGCTCTGGTGAACCTGCGTTTCTGTCGGCTGCTTGTTCGGTATTCTGGATCACGGGCTCGACGATAGTCTTCGTGACATAGGCGTTTTCATTTTCGCTCGCCAGCCAAATGCCCACCCGATCCGCAGTGTCATCCGAGCGCAGTTCCCGCAAGGCTTCGCCGGCGATTTCCAGGCGCGATGCTCCGTCCAGCGCTGCCCGCGCGACTCCGCGTCCCGCCTCTTTCGTGTCTCGTTTTCGTTGCCAGAATTTCAAATCGTTTGTTTTTCTCTCGCGTGCGCTTCCTTTAGTAGCCACGAGGTTGCTCACTATTTCGTACCCGCGTTTTGGTTCACGTGCAATCGTGCGAACGCAAGAGCGGACCGACCGCGCTTCGAGGGGAAGCTCTTGCACTGCCGTTTCCATCCACGCACAATCCTGTTTCCCCAGCAGAATCACGCACATAGGGGATTTGTGGAGGGCTCCGCACAATACCTTTCATCCCATGTCGAGATTTGACTGGCGGCAGTTCCCAGAGTGAACCACGGGTAATTCCGTAACTTTGGAAATACTCAGACGGTAGGCACAGAACAGGCAGAGAAAACGCTAATCATTTTTGTATTCAGACTAGTAGGCAAAGTCTCAAGAGGTGCTGACGCAAATTATTTCGTCACGGAGTTCTGCGTAGTGAATTTCGGAGGAGAACGTTCGTTGCCCGTGGAGTGATCCTGACCAAGCGTGGTTTTTCAGG
>CAWAZN010000006.1:0-49405 GCA_963786485.1 uncultured Acidobacteriota bacterium | reverse complement strand
TCAGGCTTTATCTGCACACCGCGGGGCGAGTCCGATCGATCTTTGGCGAGTTCTACGCCATCGCAGAGGCTATTTCTTTCGCCCTTCGGCGCGTTCCGCGTGCCAGGCAGCGCCGAGAAAAATGATCATTGTGGACACCTGCACCCAGATCAACGCTCAGCATAAAGAGGATCGTCGGCGACATGAGTTGTAACAGAGCCTTGCAGATGAACCCGGGTGGTTGAGGGTGTGCATCGAAGTGGCAGGAGGCGGGTATGAAGATTACGGAATTGTTGGGGGCGGAGCTGGAGCGGGAGGCGGTGGGGATACGGAAAACTTTGGAACAGGTGCCGGAGGGGAAGAACGATTGGAAGCCGCATCCGAAGTCGATGCCGATGGGATATCTGGCGACGATCGTGGCGACTGTTCCGTCGTGGGTAGAGATGGTGCTGAACCAGGATGAATTTGACATTAATCCGCCGGGCGGGCCGAAGCACAGACCGGCGGAGTGGAAGACACGCGCAGAATTGCTGGAACAGTTTGAGAAGAGTCTGCAGAACGGGCGTGAGGCGTTCGCCAAAACTACGGACGACAGGCTGCTGAACACGAAGTGGCGGATGTTGGCGGCGGGAAAACTATTGAGCGAGCAGACGCGTTATGAAGCGATTCGCGACGGCGTGTTGAATCACATGGCGCATCATCGCGGGCAGTTGACGGTGTATCTGCGATTGAATGATGCGAAAGTGCCGGCGATTTATGGGCCGTCGGCGGATGAGGGTAAAGGCTGAAAGGAGCAAGGACAACGCAGAGACACAGAGTTCGCCGAGTAGCGCTGAGGATGCAGCTTCGATGTTGGATCTAAACCCGCACCCACGAGACCAGTGGGTGCGGCACCCGATTTGTTGAGATCGCGATAGTGCGAGCGCAGAAGCATAACCGGACCTGACTACGGTTCGGTTTCCACGAAGGATTTTAGGCGGGAGAGGGATTCGTCCCATTGTTCGGAGACGCGGTCCAAGTACGTTTTGATTTCGGCTAGCGGCTGCGGGTTGAACTTGAAGAGGTTTTCGCGGCCGGCGCGGATGCCGTGGACGATTTTGGCGTTTTGCAATACCTGCAAATGTTTGGTGATGGCTTGACGCGTTAGCGCGGAGCCCGACGTTAGATCGGAGATGGAGCGCGGCTCGCCGCCGCTGAGCTTGGCCACCAGCGCGAGGCGGGTGGCGTCGCCCAGGGCGGCGAAGAGTATGGCGTGCGTGCGGCGTTGCGCCGCGCGGCTAGCTGTTCTCGGCAAGGAATTTCTCGATGTTCTGCATTTGCTGCGCCCAGCCGTTGTCGTTTTTGCGGAAGGCTTCGAGTTGGCGGTCGGCGGGAATTTTGTCGAAACCGGACTCGGCGACGGTCAGCAGCGTGCCGGTGGGAATTTTTTCAAAGGTGAATTCGACGAGGGTGGGCGTTTCATGGCTGTAGTCGATTTTCGGGTCGATGGCGTAGGGATGCCAGTTGAAAGAGAAATAGCGTTCGGGCTCGATTTTCTGGACGTCGATTTGAAACTTCAGGTGTTCGTAGCCGCGCAGGGTGATTTGGCCTGTGGAAGGCTGGCCTGCGGCGAACGGGTCGTCCATTTTGACGCCAAACCATTGGCTGAACTGGTGGTGGTCGGTGATGGCGCGCCAGACGCGAGAGACGGGGGCGCGCAGTTCGATGCGTTTTTCGATGCGATTGGCAAATGCGGGTGCGGGATTCATAATGTGCAACCTCCTGGTTGCACATTACTACTGAGCGGGAATGAAAGAGCAACCATTTTATTGCGCTTTGGTGGAGCCGCTGCAGGGGGCTCGGCCGCGAAGGAACAACAAGGGTTCCGAGGTTGCGAGTGAGAAGTCAAAGCGGCAATCGGGCGATTGGCGTTCCCAGGGCGCGCGCCACGAAGGTAAGGCTGAGTTACAGGATAAAAACGTGGGCTATGGAAATCGGGGATGTCGGGTACAATATTAGTGTGCGGGTTGGTGTGCGTTAACGCATCACTCTACTTGCGCAAATCTTTGGAATTGCAGGGATAACGGATGCCGGTACCGATTTCTCAGGGATTTACGGTTGCGACCTATTTGCTGAAGCAGAAGCTGATGGGGCGGAAGCGCTATCCCTTTGTGCTGATGCTGGAGCCGCTGTTTCGCTGCAACCTGGCGTGTGCGGGATGCGGGAAGATTCAGTACCCGGCGCACATTTTGAAGCAGGAACTGACGCCGGAACAGTGCTTCAAGGCCGTGGACGAGTGCGGGACTCCGATGGTTTCGATTCCGGGCGGCGAGCCGCTGATGCACTCGCAGATCGACAAGATTGTCGAGGGGCTGGTAGCGCGCAAGAAATACATTTATTTGTGCACCAACGCGATTTTGCTGAAAGAGAAGCTGCACCTGTTTAAGCCGAGCAAATATTTGACGTTTTCTGTCCACATGGATGGGCAGAAAGAACACCACGATTTTTCGGTTTGCCGCGAAGGCGGATACGAGCTGGCGATTGAAGGAATTCGCGAAGCGGTGAAGCGCGGGTTTCGCGTGACGACCAATACGACTTTGTTTGATGGGGCGGATCCGAAGAGCGTGCGGTCGTTCTTCGACGAGATGATGGAACTCGGCGTGGAAGGCATGATGCTTTCGCCGGGGTATTCCTACGATAAAGCTCCGGATCAAAAGCACTTCCTGGGACGGGCGCGGACGCGGCGGCTGTTCCGCTCGATTCTGGCGAACCGGAAAAAGTCGTGGCGGTTCAACCAATCGACGCTGTTTTTGGAATTTTTGATGGGCAAGCAGAATTACAAGTGCACGCCATGGGGCATGCCGACGTATAACCTCTTTGGCTGGCAGAAACCCTGTTATTTGCTGCAGGACGGTTACGCGGATACGTTCCAGGAGTTGATGGAATCGACGGCGTGGCAAAATTACGGCACCGAATCGGGAAATCCCAAGTGCGCGAATTGCATGGTGCACAGCGGGTATGAAGCGTCGGCGGTGGATCATACTTTTAGCGGGATTGGCGGATTGTGGGCTACGGTGAAATCGATGCTGGCGGGCACGTATGAAGACGCGGAAGCGTTGAACATGTTGAATGAGCCTGCGAAGCCGGTGCATTCGTACAATCCGTTGATTCAGATTCAGGCGAACGAAGTGGCCGCCGGAGCGCGGATGGAAGAGACGCACGCATGAGCGCGCCTTTACACGCAGAACGTGCCGGGGAAGCGGGTCCCAACGTGGCCATAGATCCGGAGAAACTGGAAGTTGCGCCGGGGTTTGCGCACGCCAGCGTACAGGGTTGGACTCCCGAGCTGGCGACCGAGAAAGATGTGCGCGAGGCGCTGGAAACGGCGTTTGATTATCGCGGAGATGTCACGATAACTGCCAAAGATGGCTCGGTGCTGGACGGCTATATTTTCGACCGTGTCGTCGGGCCGACGTTGCAGAACAGTTTTTTGCGGATCATGCCGAGCAATGGCAGCGAGAGGCGCAAAATTGCGTATGCCGATATAGCGTCACTGGTGTTTTCCGGGCGCGACACGGCGGCGGGCAAGAGCTGGGAAGCGTGGGTACGTAAGTACTGGGAAAAGAAGGGCGTGGGGGAAGCTACGCCAACGCTGGAACCAGAACCGATTGACTAAAGGTTTTTCCTGTTAACTTGAGTTTAAATACACTCTCCTGAGCGCATAAATAACACAAAAATAACGAGTTAGGCATGCTTGACTGGGTCCTTACGACCCATCGCGCCTGTGGACAAAACTGCCTTTTTGTAGTACTATTTTTCATAGCATTTGTTGCTCTTGTATAACCTTTTGCATGTCGGAAGGGCTGCGGTTTCTTCTCGCTGCTAATTCTACAAGCCAAAGGCAGTGACGGAACCTGTATCGATCAGGCATTGACCGCTTCGCGGACCAACGATCGCGATCTTCAGGGAACGAGCCAAGACGGCAAGGCAATTCAATTCGAGGTAGTACCGTGAAGGAACAAGGCACAGTTAAGTGGTTCAACGCGTCCAAAGGTTTTGGCTTCATTCAACGCCAGACCGGGGAAGACGTATTCGTACATTTTTCGGCGATCGCCATGGAAGGCTATAAATCGCTGAACGAAGGGCAAGCCGTAGAGTTCGAAGTCAAAAAAGGCCCAAAGGGATTGCAGGCGGAAAACGTAACCGGAGTCTAAGTTTGAAGGGCCCGCGGTAGACGCGGGCCCATTTTGTGCCCATCTCGCAGCTATCTTTGAGCAATGCGTAGTGGTTCTGAGCAGCGATTCGAATCGACAAGTTCTTACTGAGTATTGCAATCAACCAAGGAGGGCATTGTGCAGACGATGCAAGAAGGCCAGACCATCAAGCACGAGGTTTACGGACTCGGGATTGTGACCGCTTCCGATCAGGAACGTACCGCGGTGGATTTTGACGATCACGGGCCGAAGTTGTTCGTTACCAGTATTATGACCGCGGAATTAATCGGCGAAGCGCCTGCAACGCCTCCGAAGACCAAGCGCCGGCGCAAGGCGTCGACGGTAGCCAAGGCGGCCAAGAAGGCTGCGGCGGCGACGGCTGCAGCAGCGGCCGCAGCGGCTTAGTTTTTCGCGCACGCCACATTCAAATTCAATTGTTGCAAATTCACCCCGCTTGCCAACCGGCAACGGGGTGAACTTGTGTCTGGCACGATCATTCGCGCCTCGCTCAGTCATTAATTGATAGGCGGCAAGGCTGGCGGATTCGCAACGTTGCAGCATGGCGTGTAGGCTCCCTCGCGTATCATTTAATCCACGGCTAAAAATCAATCCAGGGCTAAATTCGGCGTAAGACTGCACTAATCCTATGCTTGCGTGAGGGTAAGATCATGCGAACGCGGAAGATGCTGAAGCTGCAAACGATATTGCCCATCTTGATGGTGGCCGCATTCTGCTCAGCGCCGGTACGCTGCCAGACGGCGCCGGGCGTCACCGACAATGAGATTCTGATCGGATCGTGCTCGGCCCTGGAAGGGCCATCCAAATTCCTTGGAACAGAAACGGTGACCGGCGCGAAAGCCTATTTCGACACGGTGAATGAAGCAGGTGGCGTGGAAGGCCGCAAGCTGCGGCTAGTGGTTAGCGACGACAGTTACGATCCGGCCAAGACCCAGGCGTGCTTCGACAAAATGATGAGCGAGAAGGTATTCGCTCTGGGATTTTTCGTGGGAACGCCGACTGCGGTGAAATATCTGCCGCTGGCGGAAACCAACAAGATTCCGCTGGTGGGTTTGTTCACCGGAGCGCAAACGCTGTACCAGCCGCTGCGCCATTGGGTCATTAATGTGCGCGCGTCGTATTTCGATGAAACCCGCGAACAGATTGACGGCTTCTGGAACACTTTGGGTTACCGCAAGATTGCGGTGATCTATCCTGACGATTCTTTTGGAGACGCCGTGCTGGCGGGAGTGAAAGAAGCGCTGAAAGCGCACGGAGCCGAGCCGGTAGCCATCGCGTCGTACAAGCGGCAGACTTCCCAAGTGGGCGGGGCAATCGATATCGTGCGGGCCGCGAATCCCGACGCGGTGGTGGTAGTGGGTCCTTCCAACACCGTGGCTCCCATTTTGCAGCAAGCCCATACCAAAGGCTGGAAACCGCTCTTTTCCACGGTGTCTTTCGTGGGTACCGATGAATTGATTACGCAGGCGGGCAACGACGCAGAAGAGCGTGGTGATCACCCAGGTGGTACAGCCGTATTACCTTACGGATTTTAAGGCGGTGACGCTGTATCGCCGGGCGCTACAGAAATATTATCCGGGGACCGCGGCGAACTTCGTCAGCTTTGAGGGATTTGTGGACGCCATGGTCATGGTGGAGGGGTTGAAACGCGCGGGGAAAGATTTGACGCGTGAGGGGTTGATTCGCGGGATCGAATCCATCCATGGGCTGGATGTGGGGCTGGGACCGCAGTTGAAGCTGGACTACAGCAGCAAGGATCACAAGGGATTCGACCATGTGGTGCCGACGGTGATTCGGGGTGGGCGGGCTGTGCCGTTCACGGATTGGACGATGGCGGGGGCTGCGAAGTAGGTTTTGATCCGAACAAAAGGTTAAATCGCAAAGCGGCGTCCGGCCCTTCGCGCAAAGCGCTCAGGGTAAACCGCACTCCAAAGTCAGCTGCGCGTGGCGGATTCGGTTTGTTCGAAGGCGTGGTAGGAGGAACGGACGAGCGGGCCGGCTTCTACGTGGCTGAAGCCCATGGCTTCACCCTTCACTTTGTATTCGGCAAATTCATCGGGATGGACGTAGCGGACGATCGGAAGATGTTCGCGGGTCGGCTGCAGGTATTGGCCCAGGGTCAGGATGTTTGTTCCCTGCGCGGCTAGATCCTGCATGGTGCTTAGTACTTCTTCGGTTTCTTCTCCCAAACCCAGCATCAAACCGGTTTTAGTAGGCACTTCCGGGATGAGCTTCTTTGGAGCGGCGCAACAGTTCGAGCGAGCGCTCATAGAGGGCGCCTTTGCGAACTTGGCGATAGAGACGCGGAACGGTTTCGGTGTTGTGATTCAGCACATCGGGGCGCGTGGCCAGGACCAAATTTAGAGCGTCCCAATTTCCGCGAAAATCAGGGATTAAAACTTCCACTTTGCAGCCAGGAACGCGATTGCGAATTTCCTGAATGGTGCGCGCGAAAATGGCGGCGCCGCCGTCGGGCTGGTCGTCGCGATTCACGCTGGTGACTACCGCGTAGCGCAATTTCATGCGGGCCACCGCTTCCGCGACGCGGAAAGGCTCGTCTTCATCGGGCGGTGCGGCGGGCTTGCCGCTGGGCACAGCGCAGAAACCGCAAGCGCGAGTGCAGATGTCTCCCAGAATCATGAAAGTGGCGGTGCCGTGCTCCCAGCATTCGCCCATGTTGGGGCAGCGGGCGCTTTCGCAGACGGTATGCAGGTCCAGGGTGCGCATGGTGCGCTTCAGTTCCTGGTAGCGATCACCGCCGAAAAATTTAACGCGCAGCCATTCGGGACGCGGATGGGCATTCGGCGGGGGCGGCGCGACCGGCACAACATTCGAGACAATATTGAATGGCGAGGCCATATGACGAATACTAATTTTACCTGCAATATCAGCAGGGTACAAACGCGCATCGCGAATTCGCAATAGGCCCCAAGGGAACGGCCAACGATTTCCGATCTTTTTACGGAGATCACCTAACGGAATGCAGTACTAAGTGAGCCGTATGAGTTTAAGGTCAGATTTTCTAGAAACAGTGCGCCGTCTTCCGCTATTCGCGGATATGTCTGAGGCGGAGCTTATGCTCCTGGCACAGAGCGTGGCGCGCGTTCATTTCGATTCGGGTTCCGTAATATTCGGAGAGGGTGATCTCTGCCGCGAACTGCTGATCGTCGAGGCGGGCTCGGTCAAGATACTCAAAACCGCGACCAACGGACGGCAGCAATTGCTCAGCATCGAACGGAAGGGCGGTTCGCTCGCGGAAGTGGCAGTGTTCGACGGTGGTCGCTACCCAGCTAGCGCTGAGGCGGCCAGCGACAGCACATTGCTGCGGATACCCGCGCAGACATTCCGAAAAATTTGCGTGCAAAATCCCGAGATCGCTCTGAAGGTTTTCAGGGTGTTGGGGCGCCGCCTGCGCCACCTGGTCACTTTGGTGGAAGAACTGTCTTTCTCCACGGTGCGCGCGCGACTCTTGGCGCATTTCGTCCGCCTAGCTACCGAGTCCGGTTTGCAGGACGGTCAAGCGAGGCAATTTCGATTAACCGAAAACAATGAGGAGCTTGCGGTCAGGCTGGGAACGGTTCGAGAGTTGATCTCGCGAAATTTGGGCCGTCTGCATGGAAACGGACTGATTCATATGAGTGGCCGTACCGTGACAGTTCCAGACATTGCCGCGCTACGAGAGGAAATCGCCGAGAGCACCTAAGGGGGCGTGACTTAAGTCATCGCCTCAAAAGGCCAAGAACTTCATGATGCCCTCGAGAGGGAAAGTGACAAATACCTCTGAGGAGCAGTTCATGACACTCGTAATTGCAGAACCATGTATCGGGATTAAGGATACAGCTTGCGTCGACGTCTGTCCCTGCGATTGCATTCACCCGACGCGAGTAGAGACAGGATTCTCGGCCACGCCCCAGCTGTATATTAACCCTGAGGAATGTATCGATTGCGGAGCCTGCATCCCGGTTTGTCCGGTCGCAGCGATTTTTCCAATGGAGGAGCTTCCGACAGAGTGGCGACACTTTGCCGATACGAATGCTCGGTGGTATCAAGGGAACAAAGTTCAGGAAGGCAAGTCCTAATAGGGCTGGCGGGAGGTACGAACGAAATCGCGTAGAACCGTAACGTTGGGGCCGTAGGCGCCCATGCGGCCGGCGTCCACCGGTAAGCCCAGGCGTTCGGCTAGTTCGAGGTCGATGTTGGCGTCATCGAGTTCGGAGAGGCTGAAGCCGGCAGCGGGCAGAACTCTATTGAGGCCGCTGGGATAGATGGGGCGCGGCGGGCGGCGGCGCTGCATCGGGCGGCGAGCCAGTTCGTAGAATTGTTGCCAATCGCGTTTGTGCCAAGTGGTCATGCTCGTAAAGATTACGTCCTACTCGCTGCGTTGGATGCCGGGTTGCCGCGGAAGGTTCACTGCTCCGCGCAGAATCGGCGTCAGGTCTTTCCGTTACTTTTCGTTAGACGGGCCGTTAGACGGAAAGCCGCGCTACATAGTGCTTGCAGCGGTGACAATACTTCACAATGCGTGGTCGCCCGAAACATTCCTTCCTTAGATGTTTCAAACCCGTTACCCGGTGAATTGTTTCGGAGGCGAACCGCAGTCAGGTTGAGAGTCTTCTCGGCCGTCACGCACGGTGAAGATAAACACGGTGAAGATAAAGTTGTTACGCGCGGATATTTACCGTGCCTTTACAAAAGCAAAGGCGGAGCCAGTGAACTGGGCTCCGCCGAGTTGCCGCTCAAACTAAAGTCTTACCAACGATTGCCGCGGTCATTGCCTCCGCGATCTCCGCCGCGGTCACCACCTCGGTCACCGCCTCCCCCACCGCGACCGCCACCACCTCCGCCTCTTCCACCACCTCCGCCGCTACGGCCGCCACCTCCGCCTCCGCGGCCCCCACCATAACCACCGCCACCACCGCGGTTACCACCGCCGCCACTGCCGCGTTCCGCTTGCGGCTTGGCTTCGTTGACGACCAGATTGCGTCCGCCAAAATTTTGGCCATTGAGGCCGGTGATGGCTTTCTCTGCGTCTTCGTCGACGGAGACTTCCACGAATCCGAAGCCGCGCGATTGTCCGGTGAAGCGGTCTCGAATAAGCGTGACGGCGGAAGGAGTGACTCCAATTTGCGCGAACCATTCGTTGAGCTGGTCTTCTGTGGAGGAAAACGGAAGGTTACCGATATAGAGCTTCTTCACCTGGGCACTCCTTCTGTCCGGAGCAGACGTGCGAGCTGCGGAGGCGCGCTGAGGAGCTGGAGTGTCGAGCGCAGGGCAGGGAGAAATGAAACGCTGCGGTCACGTAGCGGTAGTTCAGCGGTCAGGGGAATGGTCTCGAAAAAGAGCAGTATTTGCAACCGGAAATAGACTGTAGGCGAGGGTCACGTTGGCGTTTCGCTGGATGGGAAAGCGGTGGCGGGGTTGCAGCGGGCACGGCATGCCGTGCCCCTACAAACCCGTTGCGTCAGCGGCGATAGGTCAGGTGCGGTAGCTGGCGTTGATGCGCACGTATTCGGCGGTGAAGTCGCAGGTCCAGTAGCGGGTTACGGCTTTGCCGGAGTGCAGGTCCACGACGATCAGGATGTGGTCGGCCAGCAAGCGGTTGCTGGCTATGCGTTCGTTGAAATTGAGCGGTTGGCCGCGGCGCAAGACCGGAGTTCCGGCCATCTTAATGTCGACCAATTTCGGGTCGAACTTTTCGCCGGAGCGGCCGGCAGCGGCGAAGATGCGGCCCCAGTTTGGGTCGCCCCCGGCGAACGCGGTTTTTACCAGCGGCGACGTGGCGATGGTGGCGGCGATGCGTTTGGCGGAGGCTTCGGATTTTGCGCCGCGCACTTCGATTTCGATTACGCGCTGAGCGCCTTCGCCATCGGCGACGATTTGCAGCGCGAGCGAACGGCAGACGTCTTCGAGAGCTTCGAGAAAGGCGCGATGCGCCGCGGTGTTGGATTTAATGGCGGGCGCCCCGGCAGCGCCATTGGCAAGAACCAGCAGAGTGTCGTTCGTAGAGGTGTCGCCGTCGACGCTGATGGCGTTGAAGGTGCGGGAGGTGACGTCTTGCAAAGTTTTTTGCAGGAGCCCAGGTGCGATAGCGGCGTCAGTGGCTACAAAGGCCAGCATGGTGGCCATGTTGGGATGAATCATGCCGGCGCCCTTGGCGCAGCCGACGAGGTGCACGCGTTTGCCAGACATTTTGAACGACGCAGAGGCGGTCTTCGGGCGCGTGTCGGTGGTGCAGATGGCGAGCGACAGCTCCGCGAAGGAACGCGCGGAGGGGCGCTGGTGCCGCGTCACGATGGGCAGGCCGCGCAGGACTTTGTCGATCGGTAGCGGCACGCCGATTACGCCGGTGGAGCAGACGAACAGTTCGTGCGGCTGGCAGGCGAGGCGTTTGGCGGCGTCATTGACGGTGCGCAGCGCGGCGGCGTGGCCGACTGCGCCGGTGGCGCAATTCGCGTTGCCGGCATTGACGATAACGGCGCGCATGCGGCCTTTGGATTTTTTCAGATGTTCGCGGGAGATGACCACCGGGGCGGCGGCGACCAGATTTTGCGTGAAGACGGCGGCGGCGCTGGCGGGAACCTCGCTCGAAAGCATCGCGAGGTCGAGGGCACCGGTTTTTTTCAGGCCGCAGGCCGTGGCTGCGAAACGAAAGCCACGTGGCAGGGACGCTTCTGAAAGGGCGTGCTTCAATGCTTGGGCTCCGGTAGGGCTAGCGTGGCGAACCCGGAAGCAACCTCCCATCCTCCACGCGATTCGCGGAAGAGTTTTGGCTGACGGAATGTTGCAGAGATAACTTCGCGATCATGGTCTGGCTCCTAGGTTGAGTAAACGGCTTTCCAAATCGGCGATGGCGGCGCGTACGGAATCGGGCGCGGTGCCGCCGGGAACTTTTTTTGAAGCGATGGCGGCGTTGACGTTTAGGCCGTCCGCGAAGTCCTCGCCAAAGCTGGGCGAGATTTTTTGCAACTCCGCGAGAGGCAGGTGCACCCAGGACTTGCCAGATTGTTCGGCCGCGCGTAGAACTTTTCCCACGATGTCGTGCGCCTGGCGAAAAGGCACGCCCTTAAGAACCAGATAATCCGCGGCTTCGGTAGCCAGCAATACCGGATTTTCGGCGGCTTGGCGCAGGCGTTCCACACGAAAACTGGTGGTGGAGATCGCTCCGGCGGCGACGGCCAGCATGGCGTTGATCTGATCGTGCGCGCTGAAGAGTGATTCTTTATCTTCCTGCAGATCGCGTTGATAGCTGGTGGGCAAGCCCTTTAGCGTGGTCAGCAAGGCGATTAGCGCGGCGGTTATGCGTCCGGATTTTCCGCGGATCAGTTCCCAGGAATCGGGGTTTTTCTTTTGCGGCATCAAGCTGCTGCCGGTGGAGTATTCGTCGGAAAGCTGGACGTAGGCGAATTCCTGCGAGGCGAAGAGTACGTAATCTTCGGCGATGCGCGAGAGATGCGTGGCGATTCCGGAAAGCGCAAAGAGATAGTCGAGCGCGAAGTCGCGGTCGCTGACAGCGTCGAGACTGTTCTCGGTAATTTTTGCGAAGCCGAGTTCGCGGGCGATGGCTTCGCGATCGATATTGAAACTGTTGCCGGCGATGGCACCGGAGCCCATGGGGCAGGCATCTGGAGGATTCCCGGGCGCTTTGCAGGCGCGGGAGATCGCGCATAAGCGGCTCGGCTTGGGCCAGTAGAAAATGCGAAAGCAAAATGGGTTGGGCGTGTTGCATGTGCGTCATGCCGGCCATGGGTACGCCTAAATGCGTTTTGGCTTGGGCCAGCAGGGCTTTTGCTACTTTGGCTAGCGAGTGTTGCGTATGCTTCGCGGCGTCGCGGATGAACAGACGGAAATCCGTGGCGACCAATTCGTTGCGGCTGCGGCCGGTGTGCAGTTTCCAACCCAGGGGACCTAGCTCTTCGACGAGCGCTCTTTCTAGGAAGTGGTGGACATCTTCGGCATCGGCGCCGAAAAGTTCGACCCAGGCCGGATCCGTTTCGACGCGCTTGGCGAGACGATCGAGAGCAGCGAGGGTCAGCTGCACTTCGTAGGCGGTGAAAATGCCGATGGGTTCGAGGGCTTTTGCCCACGCGCGGTCTACGGCGATTTCGTAGGGCAGCAGCCGTTTATCGAACGCGAAGGAGCGCTGGAAGGCGTCGAAGTGCGCGTCCGGCGCGGATTCGAAGCGGCCTCCCCAGAGGCGATCGTCTTTGCGCGTGGTGGCGGTCATTTGGTCTCAATTTGGAGTGCGGCGTCAAGCCCTTCGCGCAGAGCACTCAGGGTAAACCGCCGCACTCCAAAAACTACTGTTTGCCGCTTTCTGCTTTGGCTTTGGGGCGCACCGTTACCGGGAGCGCGAAAAGATTGATGAAGCCTTCGGCATCTTTGGGATTGTAGCGGCCCATGGTGAAGCTGGCCAAGTCCGCGCGATAGAGCGAGAAGGGGGATTTGCGGCTGGTGACGTTCAGCGTGCCCTTCCACAATTTCAGGCCGACAGAGCCGGTTACAAACTGCTGGGCCACTTTGAAGAAACCGTCCAGCGATTCGCGCAATCGTGGAGAACCACACGCCGTTGTAGACGAGTTCCGCATAGCGATTGGAGAGCGCTTGCTGGAAGTGCGCGGTTTCGCGGTCGACGGTGAGGCGTTCCAGTTCCTGATGCGCTTTGATGAGCAGCGTGCCGCCGGGTGTTTCGTAGGCTCCGCGAGACTTCATGCCGACCAAGCGATTTTCGACGAGGTCGGTGCGACCGACGCCGTTTCGTGCGGCGATGTCATTTAATTTGTTGAGCAAATCTACGGGGCCGAGTTTCGCGCCATTCACGGAAACGGGAATACCGGATTCGAAACCGATCTCTACCTCTTCCGGTTTGTCGGGAGCTTTCTCCGGTGAGACGACCCACTGCCACATGGCTTCGTTTGGGGCGTTGGCGGGATCTTCGAGTTCGCCGCCTTCGTGGCTCAGGTGCCAGATGTTGCGGTCGCGGCTGTAGATATTTTTTTTGCTTTGTTCGACTTGCACATTGTGGGCTTGCGCGTAGGCGATGGCATCTTCGCGCGAGTCGATATCCCATTCGCGCCACGGGGCGATGATTTGCACGTTGGGGGCGATGGCTTTGAAAGCCAGTTCGAAGCGCACCTGATCGTTGCCCTTACCTGTACAGCCATGGGAGAGGCCGTCCGCGCCGAGTTGCAGCGCGATTTCCGCCTGGCGCTTGGCGATGACCGGTCGTGCCATGCTGGTGCCGAGAAGATAGGTGTGTTCGTAAATCGCTCCGGCGCGGAGAGTGGGCCAGATGTAATCGCGCACAAATTCTTCGCGAAGATCTTCGATGGTGGCGCTCGAGGCTCCCGTGGCCAGCGCTTTCTTTTTGGCGGCTTCTAGATCTTCCTGCTGGCCGACGTCACCGATCATGGCGATCACTTCGCAGCCGTAATTTTCT
Organism: uncultured Acidobacteriota bacterium; assembly: GCA_963786485.1. Classification (GTDB taxonomy): domain Bacteria; phylum Acidobacteriota; class Terriglobia; order Acidiferrales; family UBA7541; genus Acidiferrum. Next base: position 35,779 of record CAWAZN010000006.1, on the reverse strand, counting down.
TTCAGCCACGGAATGATGATGGAGGTGTCGAGGCCTCCGGAATACGCGAGGACAACTTTTTTGGGCTTGCTTGGAGCTGTTCTAGTCACTTGGTGTTTCCCTTTCGATTTTGAAGAAATGTCGGATGGAACTCTTCCGATGTGAATACGGACGGGCACGGTACGCCGTGCTCTATATCCGCGGACTAAGAGAATAGCGTTTGGAGAATTGCTTTCTGGACGTACATGCGATTCTCGGATTGATCGAGGACCACGGATTGCGGGCCGTCGAGTATTTCTGAAGTGACTTCGCAGCCGCGATGCGCCGGAAGGCAATGCATAAAGAAGGCGCTGGGCGCGGCGAGCGACATCAGCGCGGCGTTCACCTGATAGGGCGCGAACACCGTGTTGCGTACTTCCTGTTGCGCCTCAAAGCCCATGCTGGTCCAGGAATCGGTGTACACCGCTTCCGCGCCGGCGACGGCCTCGCGAGGATCGTTCACGAGCTCAATTTTTGCGCGAGTTTCTTTGGCTACACGCTTGGAGTCCTGCAACACGTCGCGGTCCGGAGCGTAATTGGGCGGCGTGGCGATGCGCAGGTGAACTCCTAAGCGCGCCGCCAGAAAAATCAGGGAATGGCAGACATTGTTGCCGTCTCCCACATAGGCCAGCTTGAATCCGCGCAGATTGCCGACTTTTTCTTCCAGCGTGAAAAAATCCGCCAGCGCCTGGCATGGGTGAAAGCGGTCGGAGAGCGCGTTGATTACCGGAATACCGGCGCTAGCCGCCATTTCGTCGAGGACGCGCTGTTCATAGACGCGTGCAACGATGCCCTGCACCCAACGTTCCAGATTGCGCGCCACGTCCGCGATCGATTCGCGTTCGCCGAGCCGCGCCTGGGTGTGATCAAGAAACACCACCGAGCCGCCCATGGACTGGATGCCTACCTCGAACGTGACGCGCGTGCGCAGCGAAGGTTTCTCAAAAATCAGCGCGATGAATTTGCCGCGCAAGACTTCCGAGTACCGTGCCGGGTGCGCTTTGATGTCCGCAGTTAGGCGAAGCAGGTCGTGCGTGTGCGAGGGGCTCCACTCCGCTCCGGTGAGCAGATCGTTGGACAATAAAATAGGTGCTGCAAGCGTAGTCGTGGTCATTATTTACCTTTATCTGGTCGCCGCGTGGGCGTGTTGGGAATGGGGGCCGGCGTCTTCCGCAAAGGAAGACACTTCTTTCGCTTCGGTCAACAGCGCCTCGAAAATTTTGAGGAAGCTGCGGACCTCGGCCTTGGAAATCAGGAATGAAGGAAGGAGACGAATGGTGAAATCGTGCGTGCAATTGATGAGCAATCCGCGTTGCAGGGCCGAGGTCACCAAAGATGCGCCATTGATGGAGAGTTCGACGCCCAAGATCAAGCCTTCGCCGCGCACTTCACGCACAAAGTCGAATTTTTTCGCCAATACTTCCAGGCCCTGACGCATTTCAGCGCCCCGTTCGCGAATGTTGGCCAGCACTTTGGTTTCGTCCACGATGTTCAGAAATTCCAGAGCAGTAGCGCAGATCAGCGGTCCGCCGCCAAACGTAGTTCCGTGAACGCCCGGCGAAACGCGTGCGGCGACTGCTTCGCTAGTGAGAATGGCGCCGAGCGGGAGACCCGCGGCCAGCGGTTTGGCGACCAGCACGATGTCTGGCTTGGACGAGAATTTCTGATAAGCGAAATAGCGGCCGGTTCGTCCCAGCCCGCATTGAATTTCGTCGGCGATCAGCAACGCACCATGTTTCGTGGTTAGTGCGCGCGCACGATTCCAGAACGCTTCGCTGGCGGGATAAATGCCACCTTCACCTTGAATCGTTTCCAGAATTACCGCGCAAACAGTGTCGTCGAATTTACTTTCCAGGTCGGCGACGTCGTTGAAGCGCACAAATTCCACGCCAGGCAGCACAGGTGCGAATGGCAGACGATATTTTTCCGTGGCGGTTACGCTGAGAGCGCCAAAGGTGCGGCCGTGGAAAGAATTCTCCATGGCCAGGATGCGATGTTTCGGCGAAGCAGCTTCCATGGGCAGGCCATCCGGACGTGCGTACAGCCGCGCCAACTTCAGCGCACCATCGATGGCCTCTGTGCCGCTATTCGAGAAAAACACGCGATCCATGCCAGACCACTCCGCGAGTTTGCGTGCCAGCGGTCCTTGGTATGCGTTATGAAATAGGTTGGACAGGTGAATGGCGCGCGCAGCTTCGCGGCGGATAACCTTCACGATGCGCGGATGCGCGTGCCCCAGTCCGTTTACGGCGATGCCGCCAAGAAAATCGAGATACTTCTTGCCGGTGGAATCGTAAACGTAGGCCCCGCGCCCGTGCGTGAAGACCAGTGGCTGCCGTTTGTAGGTGGGCAGCAAGAACTTTTCGGCATCCAGCAAACGTTGGTCCGCGGCAACGCGTGAAGCCGCGCCGGAGCGCTTCACGGCGAGAGGCCGCGGAACCTTACGCGATTTTTTTAAGGTGCGCTTCATGCCGCTGAGAGCGCCGCCTGAGCCGCGGAAAGAGGTTCGCGCATGATTCGTGTTCCAGGAATCATCGGCACTGCCTCAACGGGCGTCTGCGTCGCGTGGACCGCAAGCAGCAGCGCATCCGGAGCGCCTCCACCCACGATACGCACTTCACGCACGTGGCCTTCGATGGCGCGCTTCGCGGCTTCCAGTTTCAACACCATCCCGCCGGACACCACGTGGCACTGCACCAGGCGTTCCACTTCTTCGCAGGTAACGCTGGAGAGCACGCGCTCGCCATCCAGCACGCCTGGTACGTCCGTCAGATAGATCAGTTGCTCCGCGCCCAGGTATTCCGCGCAGGCGGCGGCCATGTGATCGGCGTTAATGTTGTACAACTCGTTGTCGACGCCCAGTCCCAGGCAAGCCGCGACAGGCAATAAATTTTCGCGCCACAGGGATTCAATGAACTCGGAGTTGAGGCCGGTGAGATAGCCGACAAAGCCCAAACCTCCCACGACTTCGTCATGCACCATCGGCTCGGCGGTGAAGCAAGCGGCGTCCGCTGCGGAAATACCGATAGCCGGTTGACCTTCAGCAGTAATGGCTGCAGCCAAGCGCTTGTTCAGCAAGCCAGCGAATACCATCACCGCGACATCGCGCGTTTCACGATCTGTGATACGCAGGCCATTGGTGAATTTACTTTCAATGCCCATGCGCTGCAGCGTTGCAGTGAACAGGCGGCCACCGCCGTGGACCACGAGAATTTCGTGGCCTTCTTGCGCGAGGACTACGACCTGACGAGCGAGGTCGCGAACGACGGCTTCATCTTCCAGCAAAGCACCTGCGAATTTGATAACGGTTCTCATTGGATGGCGGTATGCTCCTCTATTCCCAGCATGTGATTCCAGTTCTGAACAGCTTGTCCTGCGGCGCCTTTGCCCAAATTGTCCAAGCAGGAAACGACGATCAGGCGGCGGCCGCTTTTGTCGACAGCAAAACCCAAGTCGCAGAAATTTGTGTGCGTCACGTGCTGCAGCTCCGGCAAAGTCTCAGCTATGTGGATGCGTATCATGGAGCGGCTGGCATAAAACTTCCGAAAAAGAGATTGCACTTCTTCGGCGCTGCGTTTTTCCTTGAGCGAGACATAAACAGTGGATAGGATGCCGCGCGCGATCGGCAGGAGGTGCGTGGAAAATGTCAGTTGCTCGGAGAGCAGACCGGTGTGTTCGAGAATTTCCGGCGTATGGCGATGTGAAAAAAGATTGTAAGCTTTGAAATTTTCGTCGACTTCCACGAAATGCAAGTCTTTGCGGGGTTCTTTTCCGGCGCCGCTCGCACCGGATTTGCAGTCGGCGATCACGGAACTGTCGGGGGCGATCCATCCGGCGGCCGTCAGAGGCCGCAGAGCGAGGATGACGCTGGTGGCGTAGCAGCCGGGATTGGCGACCAGACGCGCGCTGGTCAAGGGATTCTCCGACGGATTGGAGGAATAGAGTTCAGGCAGGCCGTAAACCGCATGCTGCAGAAACGGTGAATGCACGGCGGGAGATTTGTACCAGGAGACGAAAGTTTCGCCGCTCTTGAAGCGAAACGCTCCGCTGAGATCAATGACACGCATGCCGGATTCCAGCAGAACGGGTCCGAGAGCGGCGGAAGTTTCATGCGGAGTGGCCAAAAAAGCCGTGCCGGCCGCACTGTCAGTGATGGCATTGTCGGAAAGTTGCCGGACAGGAGCGTTGCCCCAGCCGCGGAATCTGGGAAAAAGTTCGGACAGGCACTTAGCGCCCTTCGTGTCGCGCACGTAAAAGACTGTGGATTTGGTGGAAGGATGGCGCAAAAGGAGTTGCGCCAGCTCCAGACCGCTGTAGCCGGTGACACCAAGGACTGCGATGTGGCCGAGATCTCTCATTTCACCAGCGCTTCGATTTTCTTTTGCAGGGATTCGCGCGACTTCTTGCTGGGAGTGATGATCAGCACGGTGTCGTCGCCAGCGATGGTGCCGGCCACTTCCGGAAATTTCGCGCCGTCCACGGCGGCCGCCAAAGGCTGCGCCCCACTAGGAGGAGTTTTTAGCACCAACATATTCACGGCCGGGCGAATGTCTCGTAAAAATTCCGTGAGGGCTCGGGTTAACTGGGGCAGTGGAGCGACGTCCTGCGGCAGCGCGGACGCGGAGCGGTACCCACCCTGCGTCTTCACCAACCGCAACTCTTGAATATCCCGGGAGAGAGTAGCCTGCGTGACGCGAAGCTTTTCCGCAGCCAGCTTGCGGCGCAATTCTTCCTGGCTGGCGATGGCTGCACCGCTAACCAATCGAAGAATCTGTCCGTGCCGAAATGTCTTTGCCGCACCCATAAAAAGATTATACACGGTTCTGCATTTTTATACATTATTTATTTATGATGTTTTTCATCCGCCCACGCCCATGTTAACTCCGCGTCAAAAACAGTTGCGGCATAGCGGAGTTTGGGGTGCTAAATGGAGTTCACAAACTAATGAATGTGCCCTGCAAGGTACTAAATGGGGCGTGCCTGATGCGGTTTTCGCAGCATCCCGCGGAAGGTTGCTGGATTTTCCGTCACAGGGATGTTAACTATCACGTGCAGGCAAAAATGCCCACACCTTGCCAGATACATGGTTGCAAAAACGACGCCCCGGCGGTGATCTCGGAACATCGCTTGTGTTTGTTGCATTTCACGCTGTCTTTGGAAGCCAGCTGTGCGGAAATGCGGCGCGAAACTGCGTTGGGCAATGCTCCTCACGAGCGGCAGCGGGAGATTATGGCGTTCATCACGACCAACGGAGAATCGCTCGCTCGCGTCGCCACCAGTGGATTGCACCTCACGGATGACTTAAAAGCCCGCATCCTGAGTACATTTCTTACGCTTATGAATTTGCGAGAGAATCTCGACCGTGCGAATATGCGCAGTTCGTTCGGGCGCGTCTCACACCCGCGGTAATTTCAAAAAAATATATCTGTAATTTCGGGAGCGAGGACCGCGGGCCGTGGCGCTGGTGCGTACCCTCAGGAGCCGATGTATCGCGCGTACAAAGATCGCGCCAGCGCCGGGTCTTGTGACCCTTTCAGGATGGCGCGACCGTCGGCGAAAACGGTCATTTCATGCGGCGGAATGCTGAAGCGCAGTAGAAAGTCGTTTTGCCGCACGGCGCCGACCACCTGCTCGAGCCTGACGCGCAAAGCAGCTAGATCAAGATCACGCCCGCGTTCATGAATTTGCACGGAGTCGCGACCGCACATCGTTATATGCGGTTGCGCCTGGCCTTCCAAATAGGAGTATTCGTGCCGCCCGCAAGCTCGGCACTCTGGATTGCGTTCCACGTGGACAGACTGCATGCGCCCGGACCACACATCGCAGGAAGTCAGCTTACCGGTCAGCGCGTTGTCGCGACTGGCAAGGAGTTTTAGTCCCTCGGCCACTTCCAGCGACGCAATCAAATTCACGATCGGCCCCAGCACTCCGATGGTGTCGCAGGTCTCTTCATGGCTGGCAGCGTTCCCTTCGCCAAGCAGGCATGCCAAGCATGCGGTAGCGCCGGGCCGTATCACCATGGTGACGCCGTAACTGGCCACGGCTGCAGCGTAAATCCACGGGAGCGTATGCTTTACGGCAAAATCATTCACCAGCAGGCGTGTTTCAAAATTATCCGTGCCATCGAGAATTAGGTCACAATCGCCCAGCAGCTCTGAAGCATTGCCCGGAACCAGATCCGCCACCACGCCAGTTACTGCGACATCGGAATTGATCGCGCGGAGTTTGCGCTCGGCTGCGATCGCTTTCGGCAGCGCAGACAACGCATCTTGTTCGTCAAAAAGGATCTGCCGTTGCAAATTGGAAGGCTCGACGAAATCGCGGTCGATAATGCGCACGCGGCCGACGCCCGCGCGCACCAGCAGATTGGCCGCTGCGGCGCCGATGGCGCCGCAACCTACAATCACCGCGCTCGAAGCTCGCAGCCGTTCCTGCCCCTCAGGGCCAAGCGGCGTGAACAGCATCTGCCGGGAATATTTTTGATGGAGAGTTTCGTTCACTTTCGGGTTAGAACCTATTGGAAGCGTATGACGCGAGCTCCGCAACCAGCAGACCTCATGATAGCTCCAATGTGCCGGGGGCAGGCAACGCCGCTGTGCTACGCTTCGTCTGAGCATAAAGCCGCATGAAATGGTGCAGGGCCAACAGGTTACGGGCGTTTCTCGCACTGGCGCTCTTGAATGGGGCTACGCATGCGCGTGCGCAGGAGGCGCCCGCTACCCCCGCTGAGGCTACTTCCCAACTGAAGGCCGCTCCTTCTCAGGCAAATGTTGTAGCCGTACGTGTTGTCACCGAGGATGGTCGGGTACTTTCCGACTGTCCGCGTGGCGTGCCCGTGGAAATAGGCAAGCCGTTGCAGCGTTCGGATGTGGCCGCGGGGCTTCGTGCCCTGTACCGCACCGGCGACTATTCCGACCTGCGAGCCGTAACCACGCCTGTTGTCGGGGGAATCCGGCTCGATTTCATCGCCGTGGAAAATCTGTATTTTAATCAGGTGATCATCCAAGGATTGCAGGCTCCGCCCAGCGACGCATCCGCCGCGGCGGCCATGCAAATCAATCTTGGCGATATCTACCGGCGCAGTACGGTGGACGAAGGCCTCGAGAGGCTTCGCGAGGCGTTGCGCGTGGACGGTTTGTATACCGCAGTGCTGACGGCGGAAACGGTCCCCTATCCGAAGACGCACCAAATCGATGTGATCGTGCATATCACGCCGGGGCCGCGCGCGAAGGTTGGCGCCATTCAGCTGACGAACGGAACAGAATTTTCCACTGAGGAGCTCTTAAAGCGGACCAAAATCAAAATCGGCAACTTTGTTACTTCGGCACGCCTGCAGCGCGGTACCGACCGCGTCCGAAAATATCTTACGAAGAAAGGTTTGCTCAGCGCGCGCGCGGTAATCCGACGCGGAGAATACGATGCCGCAAACCACACCATTCCGCTGACCCTGGATGTGAGCGAAGGCCCGCGGATTAAGGTGGTGGTGACGGGCGCCAAAGTTTCCAAGGGAGATTTGAAACGGCTGGTACCCATTTATCAGGAAGGCGCAGTCGATACGGACCTGCTCGAAGAGGGCAAACGCAATTTGCGTGAGCGTCAGGAACGCGACGGCTACTTCGATGCCACCGTCGATTACAAAACGGAAACGCATGACACGGAGAAGCGCGCAAACGGCTCCCCAGGCACCGAAGAGATAATCACCTATCACATTGAGCGCGGCGATCGCCACAAGCTAGTCGGCATCGCGATCGAGGGCAACAGATATTTTCCTACGGACCTGCTAAAGAGCCGTTTGCAGATTGCTGTGGCAGCGTTTAGCGTTCGGTCGCGCTTCAGCCAACGCTTGGTGGACTCCGACGCGCAGTCCATGCGCAACGTCTACACTTCCAACGGATTTCTGGATGCCACCGTGAAACCGGAAATTATCGACAACTACCGGGGGAAACAGGGCGACCGGTTCGTGCGTTTCAACGTCACTGAAGGAGCGCAGACCAGGGTGGCGACTTTGTCCATCGACGGCATACACGCTTTCAAAGAAGATGAACTGCTGCAGGTCGTCGGCTCAACGCAGGGCCAGCCGTATTCCGAATCCAATGTGGCGTCGGATCGCGACAATATTCTGGCCAAATATTTCAATGAAGGATTCCCGGAGGCGTCTTTCACTTCGACCGCGGATCGCGTAAAGGCTCCCGAGGCGAATGCTTCGACGGACGATCAGGCTGCCGCACCGCAAGAGGAACAACAAAAAGCTCCCGCTAATAACGCATCCGTTCCGCAGGCCGAGCCTGTCCGCCTCGTCTACCACATAACAGAAGGTCCGCAGACGCGTGTCCGCAACGTTTTGCTGAGCGGCTACCGGCATACCCGCGAACACGTCATTCGCCGCGAGGTGCGCGTGAAAGACAACGCGCCGCTGCGCCAGGGCGACGTGGTGGAATCACAGCGGCGACTCTACAACCTGGGAATTTTCAACCGCGTCACGATCAGCCCTCAGAATCCTGATGGGACGGACCCTGACAAGGATGTAGTTGTGCTGGTTGAAGAAGCCAAGCGCTACACCATTGCGTACGGCGGCGGCTTCGAAGTGCAGCGGCTCGCCAGCACCACAAATCCCACTGGGGGAGAAGTACAGGCTGCGCCACGCGGAATTTTTGAGATTACGCGCAACAATTTGACAGGTCGCGCCGACTCGCTCTCTCTAAAGGTTCGCGGCAGCACCATCGAAGATCGCGTCTTGCTAGGATACCTGCACCCCAACCTTTTCAACGACGAAAACTTGAACCTGCAGGTCAGCGCCTACACGGAAAGATCACAAGATATCAACACCTTCTCGCAATCCCGGTATGAAGGTTCGGCGCAGATCAATCAGGTGCTCACTCCGAAAACTACGCTGGTGTACAAATATTCCTTTCGAAAAGTCGTCGTTTCGAATTTGAATGTGCCGCAGGAAGAGATCCCGCTGTTTGAACAACCCACGCTCGTCTCGGAAGTGGGTATCACTTGGCTGCGCGACAGCCGGGACAATCCCGCCGAAGCCACCAAAGGCACCTTTAATAGCGCGGACTTCGCGGTGGCCGACACAAAAATCGGTTCCAGCGCCAGCTTCTTTCGAATGTTTTTTCAGAACTCTACGTACTACCGCATCAAAGGTCACTTCAGTTTCGCGCGTTCCATTCGCATCGGAATCCTGGAACCGTTCCGCAACACCGATTCTCTGACCTTTCCATCCCCACCGGGCACGCCCGAGTTGATTCCTCTTCCCGAGCGTTTCTTCGCCGGCGGTGGCACCTCCTTGCGCGGCTTCGCCTTGAACCAGGCGGGGCCCAGAGACGCGGGCACCGGATTTCCCGTCGGCGGCCAGGCGTTGCTGGCCTTGAACCAGGAATTTCGTTTTCCCATGCATCTTCCGTTCGTCGGCTCAAAACTTGGCGGCGCAATTTTCTATGACGGAGGTAACGTGTACAGCCAGTTGTCGCACGTAACCCTTCGCTACCGGCCGCCGACTCCCGTGTTCGACACTCCCAATCATTGCGAATTTAATTGCACCAACGAACTCAACTATTTCTCGCATACCGTTGGTTTCGGTGTGCGTTACGCGACTCCAGTCGGTCCCATCCGCGTCGACTTGGGTTACCAGATCAATCGCCCGCTGTTCGTGATTCCGGTGCCCAGCAACCTGCCGATCAATCCCAATACTTGTCCAGGAATGTGCCAGGGGACACGCCTTCCCAAATTTCAAATCTTCTTCAACTTGGGGCCATCCTTCTAATGCGCAAAATCGCCCCGCCAACGATAGTTCTCGCGTTCCTCATGATAGGTGTGTGCTTCACAGCGCATGCCCAACAGGTCGTCGATCGCATCGTTGCCCGTATCGAGGGAGACATAATTCTGCTGAGCGACGTCGAAAAGTTGAGCCACTACCAGCAATTTCTCGACGGAAAATCCCAGACGAACGAAGAAATTTTGCAGTTGCTCATTGATCAGTGGGTGGTGCGCACCGAAGCAGAAACATCACGTTTTCCAGCGCCTTCCCCTGCGGACGTCCAGCGCAATGTCGAACGCATTAAAAAATCCTTCGCATCGCCGCAAGAATACGAGACGCGAAAAAATGAAGCCAGCCTGACGGACGCCGAAATCTCGGAAATGGCCGGCGCGCAACTGTATCTCAGCAACTATTTGGACTCTCGTTTTCGTCCCTCGGTGCAAATTGATCCCAAGGCCATTGAGGACTACTACCAGACCGGCGTGGTCGCCCGCGCCAAGGCGCGCGGTGTGCAACCTCCCACGTTCGAAGCGGCCCGCGACCTGATCCAGGAATTTTTAGTGCAACAAGGCATCAACGACGAAGCCAATCGCTGGTTGAAAGAAAGCCGCAACGGTCTGCACGTGGAAAATCTTCTGAACGCGGGCGCCAAATGATGGAAGCCACGCCAAAGCGGAGATGGTGGCGCTGGTTGCGCCCCGCTGCGTGGGTGCTCAGCGTAAAAATTGTGGTGCTTGCCTCTCTGATCGTTATTTTCTTCGGCAGTGGAGCCGCCAACCCGCTGCTACGCCGGCTGATTATCTCTCGGATCAATTTGATCACCGGTGGTCGCACGGAGCTGCGTACGCTTTCCATTGGATGGTTCTCCCTGCAAGTCAAACTGCACGGCTTGGTAATTCACGGCCGCGAACCAGAGGGCACTGAGCCGTTGTTTTCCGCCGAAGAGGTATTCGCCGGCCTGCGTGTCGATTCTTTCTGGGGCCGCCGTGTCTCTTTGGACGAATTGGTTCTGCGTCATGCAGCCGTTCACGTGCGCGTCGCCAAAGATGGCACCACGAATGTGCCGCAGCCCCAGCGGCCCGCAGGCAACAGCGATCTACGCCAGACGCTTTTTAATCTCCACATTCGTCATCTGGAAATCACGGACGGCTGGATGCTCTACAACGATGTGCGTACGCCGGTAGCCGTCGAAGGCGGCGACCTGCAGTTGGCCCTGGATGCCAGCGGCGCGCTGGATCACCCCCTGTACCTGGGGAAATTCGCCTGGCAGTCCATTCACTACACAACTCTTAATTTCGCTCCGCTTCCGGTAGACGTCGACGCCAAATTCACCATGTGGCAAAACGGCATCACGCTCGAACAGGGAGTCGTCAGCGCCGGCCGCTCGCACGTGGATGCTCAGGGGGAAATGAACGGCTTCTCCAATCCCCAATGGTCGTTTCGCTACCGCGGCTGGGCAGATTTATTTGACGTCCGCGAAATGACGCGCCAGCCGCTGGTACCAACCGGCGTAGTGGAAGTGCATGGCGAAGGCAAACTGATCGACGGTAAATACCAGGGCAGCGGAGACTATTTCGGTGAAAATATCGTCTTGCCGTACGTTCAATTTCACACTCCCGATCTCAACAGCCGCGGAACGTACAAAATCGACAATCAAGGATTGGTGGTTCCTGATTTTTACGCGGGCGCGTTCGGCGGCAGCGTCACCGGAAAAGTCACCATGCGTTTCAGTGATTCCCGTTTTCGCGCCGAAACTCACGCCAAAAACATCCGCCTCAGCCGCGCCCTCACTGCCGCCGAGGAATTAAATTTCCCCGTCGATGAATTGCGTTGGGACGCCATGCTCAGCGCCGACACCATCGAAAACTGGACTGGCGCGTTTGCCCATTTCGACATCAAGGGCACCACGCACTGGGAACCCGCTGAGGATGTGACTCCCGGATATCAGCCCATCACCGCGGACTGGCAGTTCGGATGGGTGGCCGACCCGAATATTCTCACCATCGACCAGGGCACTTTCGCCACGCCGCAACTGAGCGCCACCATTTCTGGAACGTTGCAGCCTCGCCGCTCCGACTTAAATTTCAAATTAGATACGGAAGCCCTCGAAGCCAATCGCGAGTTCATCAACAAAATTCAGGGAGCTGCGCCGGGTTCCCCGGAAGCCACAAGGCCCTTGTCCGGCGCGATTCACTGGGACGGTAAAATCACCGGACCTCTCGGCGGCCCCACGTTTCAAGGGCATCTGCGCGGCGAACACATCCAGTACGACACCGTTGCGCTCGACACTCTGGAAGGTGATGTCACCTATTCCCCCGAAGGCCTCACTTTTGAAAACGCGCGCGCGCATCGCGGCCAGATGGACATCGCACTCAACGCCACGCTGGAACTCAACGACTGGAGTTTTCGTCCGGAGAATAGCTGGAGCGTGGATGCCAGTGTCGAAAAAACTCCCGTAGACGCCGTGCAACAGCTGCTGCAAATCGGCTATCCCGTCACCGGCGTGTTGAGCGGCCAATTCCACGCTCGCGGCACGCGCGCCCAACCATCTGTAACTGGCTTGTTCGATCTCGCCAACGCCAATGCCTACGGTTTCGCCTTCGATAGCTTGCGCGGCCAGCTAAATCTGCAACCAGACTCGGTGCAAATCTCCGACGCTGAGCTGCGCTTTTTCGCGCCGGGCACGGAGGCCACACGTGGTGCGGGAATTGTTACCGGCCATGCTGGTTACACCTTCGCTGACAAGACGATGTCTGCGGAATTGGTGGGAGCATCCTTACCAATCGAAAATTTCTCGCAACTGCAATCCAAACGGTTTCCCATCGGCGGTCAAGTCAGTTTCCGCCTCAAAGCCAGTGGCCCCGTCAAAGCTCCGCAAGGCGAAGGCACTCTGCGGGTAGTGAATTTACGTGTCGGTTCAGACGTTCTCGGAAGTTTCGACGCTGAACTTCATTCTGACGGCCGCGCCGCCGAGCTGAAGGTCTCTTCGGAGATGACCAATGGCAGCTTGGTCGGAAACGTTTCCCTCGGTCTTTCCGATCCGTACCCGTTAAAGGGCAAAGCCACCATCAGCAACATCGATCTCGATCCGTTCCTTCTCACTGCGCTGCACGTAAAGGAATTCAGCGGCCATGGCGAAGCCGCGGGAGATATCGCCATTGATGGCTCGTTGAAAGATCCCCACAACATCTCGGTCGACGCGCAGCTCTCGCATCTCGTCTTGAATTACGAAAATGTGCGCCTCGAAAATGCCGGCCCTATTCATTTCCGTTCCACGCGCGATGCATTTCAGATCGAGCTGGCGACCCTGCACGGCACGGATACCAATCTTCAAGTTGAAGGGTCCGTGAGTTTTTCTGGCCGGCGCCCTGTCAATCTGAAATTGAACGGTGACCTCGACCTTAGGTTGCTCACCGGTTTCGTCCCGGATTTGGACGCACACGGCACCGCGCAAATCAACGCTTCCTTTGAAGGGTTTATGGACCGCCCGCGCATCACCGGAAAAGTCCACGTCGAAAACGCCTCCGCCCGCGCCACAGATTTCCCCACCGGGCTAAGCGCCATCAAGGGCGATTTGATCTTCGATGCGACGCGCGCATTCTTTCAAGGAGTTACCGCGGAAGTCGGCGGCGGAACACTCAATCTTTCCGGCAGCGTCAGCTACGCCGATCTTCCGCTGCGCTTTGACGTCAGCGTGCGGACGGATCGCGTGCGCGTCCGCTACCCCGAAGGCATGAGCTGGCTGGTCGGCGGCAATCTTCGCCTCACCGGTACACCCGACTCCGGGCTGCTCTCCGGCAAGGTCGTCGTCGAGCGCGTCAATCTGAATGCCGGCGTCGAATCTGCCGCTGTGCTATTTTCCGGCAACGGAAATATTTCTGGACCGTCCAGCAATTCGCCGTTTCTCAGGAACCTGCAGTTCGATATTTCCGGCGTTTCTGGGCCGGACGCGCGCATGGAGTGGCCAGGCGCCGAACTGGAAGCCGACGCGGATGTGCGCATCCGTGGCACATGGGAGCACCCGATCCTGCTGGGTCACGTCCACATTCTCTCCGGCGACCTGTTCTTTGCCGGCAATCGCTACCGCGTTTCGCGCGGAGACATCAACTTCGCCGATCCGTTCCGCTTGGATCCCGTGCTCAACGTCGAAGCCACCACCACCATTCAGCAATATGAAGTCACCCTGAATTTTAACGGTCCCTCCAGCAAGCTAGCGCTGTCGTACCGCTCCGATCCTCCGTTGCCATCGAACGACATCATCACCCTGTTAGCGCTAGGCCAGACCTCCTCCGAAGCCACCACGAGAACTGCCGGCGGCAGTCAGGGAAGCAGCGCCGGAGCGACCGCGCTACTTTCCGAAGCTATCTCCAGTCAACTCGGTGGACGCCTCGAAAGATTATTCGGCATTACACGTTTCCGGGTGGATCCCGGCCTGACGACCCTTGGCTCTGGGGCTACAGATCAAAATCCCGCCGCTCGCGTCACCGTCGAGCAGCAGATTTCGCGTAACCTGACCATCACTTACGTTTCCAATGTGGGTTCAACGCAACAACAGGTAATCCAGGTGGAGTACAACGTGAATCGCAACGTCTCGATCGTGGCCCTGCGCGACTACAACGGTACGTTCGGTATCGACGTGGTTATCAAGAAACGGTTCGACTAGGAAATTTATCCGATCGCAGTTGTTACTGCGGTTGCGTCTCGGCAGGAAGTGCTTGTGAACTTTCCGTTCCTGTTTTCTGCTGCCAACGCCGTTGCCCAGCTCCCAACCTTGGCGTTGCTTCCGCGTTCGGGTCTTGCGCTTTCACAGCGAGCAAGGATTCCGTAGCTGCCTTTTTTCCTTCCGCACGCGCCACTGTCTGGATCTCCTGGCTGATGCGCGGCATTTCTGCCGCTACTCTCTGTCCTAGCGGAGAGCCATAGAATTGCAGCAATCCTTTTATTTCTTCTTCGGAATAGTGTTTGTCATAAATTCCCACCAGCTGTTCCGAAACCTGATCCGTGTCGTATTTCTTCTGGTAGTTGTTGACGAAGGACGTTACAAACGCCTGGCCCTTCTCGTTGTTCGGAACGGTGGCTAGCAATTTCTCGCGATACTGTTCCGCGGACGCCGTCACACCGTCTTGCACCATATCCCGCGCGCCCACCAGTTCCAGCAGAGCTCGGATATCCGCTTCTTTCACCGGATCAATCGCTCTTGCAGCACTCGTTTGTGACGCCGTTTGGTTTGGCGCTGCTGCTTGCGTCGAGTTCTGCGAAGCCCCTTGGATCGCCACCAGGAATGTTCCGATGTAAATCACCACCAGTGCCAACGCCGCTTTCATCACTGCCTCCGTGGCGCTTGCTTAGTCTTTCCGCCACGTCAACATTTTAGAAAATGTGCTTGCCGATAAGAGGAAGCGCAAAGGACAGTCGTGCTCTGTGCCGCACCGTCCGAGGGGACAGGTCCGCACGCGCAAGACGGATGGGAACTCCTCTGGTACCATCCGCTGGATGAGTGCGCCCACCAATTTCTCTGTGCCTGGCGCCAGCACGGAGCCTGCAAACGCAAAGCTAGCCGAACGGGAACAAGGCTTACGCCACAGTCTTTCGCCGCGTCAGGTGGCTATGATCGGGTTGGGCTCCACCATTGGCACAGGATTGTTCCTCGGCAGCGCGCTTTCCGTGCAACTTGCCGGCCCCGCCGTCGTCATTAGTTTTGCTGTCGGCGCGTTGATCGCTCTCACCGTGATGTGGGCTTTAGCGGAAATGTCCGCCGCGCATCCTGCGCCCGGTTCATTCGGGCTGTACGCAGAAATGTATCTGCATCCGTGGGCTGGCTTTGCCGTCCGCTACACCTATTGGTTTACGCTGGTGCTCATCATCGGCAGCGAGGTGGTGGCGGCTCAGATCTACTGCAAGCTGTGGTTTCCCACTGTGCCTTCTTGGATGTGGATCACGGCATTTTCTGCCGCCATTCTTTACGTCAACACCATCGATGTAAAGAACTTTGGCACCTTTGAATATTTTCTGGCCATGATTAAGGTGGTCACCATCGTAATTTTTCTCATTCTAGGGCTGGCCATTCTCTTCGGTATCGGTTTTCCCAGGGTAGGTTTCCGGAATTTCACGGCGTATGGCGGCTTTTTCCCATACGGCTGGCGCGGCGTCGGATTAGGCGTCGTGATGGCCATTTTCAGCTATCTGGGCCTGGAAATTGTGGGCACCACCGCCGGCGAAGCTGAGAATCCTAAGGTTGCCGTTCCGCGCGCATTGCGCCGCACGCTGTTGATCCTGGCAGTTTTCTATCTTGGCAGCCTTACGCTGGTCGTGGGTCTTGTCCCCTGGACCAACATTGGCGTGGCCGAAAGCCCCTTTGTGCGCGTTTTTCAAACCGTTTATATCCCGTCCGCCGGCCACATCATGAATTTTGTGGTTCTCACCGCGGCCCTTTCCAGCGCGATGTGCAATCTTTACTTCACCGCCCGTATGCTCTTTTCGTTGGCGCGCGGCGGTTACGCGCCCGGCTTTCTCGGCAACCTCAGCAAACGCGGTATGCCGGTCGCATCGGTTATCGCATCCGGCGCAGGTTTGCTCGTGGCAGCCCTTCGTTCTCACTTCTTTCAGGAATCCGCGTTCGTCTACTTGATCGGAGTAGCCTTCTTCGGCGGACCGTTCGCCTGGATCATCACTCTCGCAGCCCATCTGGCTTTTCGTGCCTCCGCCGCACGCACCGGTATGCCTTTCGCCCGTTTCGCGCCGCCAGGGCCGTGGAGTTCGCTCGCCGGACTGATCGCCCTGATTGCCGTCCTGATTTCTACTTGGTGGGTGCCCGGTTTTCGCATAACCCTCATCGCCGGTCCCGTGTGGCTACTGTTCCTTTCGCTATGCTATTTTGTTTGGACGCGCTTTAATGCGACGACATCGCGTCGAGCACGCGCCAACTCCGATGGATAGTCTTTTAAAATATCGCAGCGAATTTCCGATTCTTGATCGCTCCACCTACTTGATCAGCAATTCCCTCGGTGCCATGCCCAAGGGTGTTTACGACGGCCTGCGCAATTATGCGGATTCCTGGGCCACTCGCGGAGTGCGCGCCTGGGAAGAGGGCTGGTGGGAAATGGCCGTAGGCGTTGGCGACAAAATCGCCCCGCTCATAGGAGCCCGCGCCGGCGAAATCTCTCTCCACCAAAATGTTACGTTGACCCAGGCGGTGATTTCTTCCTGCTTCGATTTTCGCGGTCCTCGCAACAAGGTCGTAATGTTCGATCTGGAATTCCCCTCGGTCCAATATTTCTACCATGAGCAAGCGCGCAAGGGCGCTCGCGTGGAAATCGTTCCCTCTGCGGACGACATCCGCATCGACCTCGACAAATTCCTCGCGGCCATCGACGAAACCACTCTCTTGGTTCCCATCTCTCTGGTCCTTTTTCGCAGTTCGTACATTGTCAACGCGCAAGCCATCATCGAACGCGCGCATAAAGTCGGCGCGCACGTAATTCTCGATGTATTTCAGGGGACCGGCACAATTCCCATCGATGTTCGCGCACTGAATGTGGATTTTGCCGTAGGTGGCGTTCTCAAGTGGCTGTGCGGTGGTCCCGGTGTAGCCTATCTGTACGTGCGCGAAGATCTTCGCTCGAAGCTACGGCCCGCGCTCACCGGTTGGATCGCCCATCAACGCCCGTTTAATTTCGAGATTGGTCCTGTTGATAAGCGCGACGATTCGTTCGGCTTTCTGAATGGCACTCCGCATATCCCGGCGTTGTACGCCTGTCAGCCGGGACTGCAGATCCTCAACGAGGTTGGTATCGCCGCGATCCGCGAAAAATCCATGCGCATGACGCAACGCCTCTTTGACGCCGCCAAATCCCATGGCTGGCGGGTGAACACTCCGGAAAATCCCCAAGAGCGCGCTGGCACCGTCTCCATCGATTGTCCCAACGCTCAAGCCGTCAGCAGAGAATTGTTAGCTCGCGAGATCCTGATCGACTACCGCCCCAAAGCCGGCATTCGCCTTTCACCGCACTTTTACAACAGCGAAGCCGAATGCGATTTTGCCATTTCTCAAATCGCCGAGATTCTAGCCACCAGTGCGTGGAAAAGACACGCCGCTGAGGCCGAACCCGCTCTCACCTGAGCGCAGCGCGAACAATTTACTTCTCCGACTTTCGCCTTCATCGATTCCAAAACGCGCTTTGCAATTTCCGCAATCGCTGCCAGAATTCGTAGCGATGCCCCCCGCCGCTCCCGACCTCTCCATCATCATCCCCGCCTATAACGAAGAATCCCGCCTGCCAGACACGCTTGCTAAAATCGCCGCGTACACCGCCACCTCGCCTCGGTCAGTGGAGGTTCTCGTCGTCGACGACGGCTCGACCGACGGTACTGCCTCCGTTGTGAACGCCATGAGCGACCAGTTGATGGCCATCCGCGTAGTTTCCAACGGCATCAATCGCGGCAAGGGTTTCAGCGTTCGCCACGGCATGCTGGAAGCCCGCGGACGTATCGCGCTCTTCACCGATGCCGACCTTTCCGCGCCCATTGACGAAGCAGACAAATTACTCGACGCCGTTGACGGCGCGGAACCAGCGTTCGATGTAGCCATCGGTTCCCGCGCCATGAACCGCAGCCTCATCAGCGCCCGTCAATCCCGTTTCCGCGAGTTTGCCGGGATTATTTTCAACACCGTCGTCCGCCTCTGTCTTCGCCTCCCCTTCGTGGACACGCAGTGCGGCTTCAAAGCCTTCAAACGCGAAAAATGTAAGATCATTTTCGAACAGCAACGTATCGAGCGTTTCGGCTTCGATCCTGAACTCCTGTACCTCGCCCGCCACCACGGCCTGCGTTCCACCGAAATCCCCGTGCGATGGGCGCACTCGCCCGGCACCAAAGTGAGCATGCTGCGCGACAGCGTACAAATGTTCGCCGACGTCTTCATCATCCGTTGGAACGCCCTGGTGGGCCGCTACCCCCGTCAACGCTGATGCTCCGTCGCCACCAGACTCGTAAATCTACGTGGTAACTTTGTGTAACAAAGTACTTGACAGCCTGCCCGGCCACCCCTATCATTGCGCATCATGGCCGCCACCGGTCCACTTCGCACCCCCGCACCCAATTCCGCCCCCATTCCCATTGACGCGCGCGTAGCCGACCATCTCAAATACATCCGCGAAACCATGGAGCAAGCCGGCGAATTCACGGGTGTTCCAGGCTGGGGCGGCGTAGCCATCGGTGTTACCGCCATCGTTGCCGCTGTGATCGCCTCCCGCCAACACGGGAACCGCGCCTGGCTCACCGTGTGGCTCGCGGAAGCCTTCGTCGCCATTGCCATCGCCGCGCCAGCCGTGGCCACCAAAGCTCGCCGCGCCAACACCAAACTCTTCTCCGGACCGGGTCGCCGTTTCATATTAAGTTTTGCGCCACCGCTCTTCGTCGGCGCCTTGCTCACCTACATCTTGGCCAGCGTCGGCCTATTCTGGGCTCTTCCCGGATTTTGGCTTTTGCTATACGGCACCGCCATCGTCACGGGCGGCGCTTTTTCCGTTCGTGCTGTTCCGCTCATGGGTCTCTGCCTGATTGCGCTGGGAACCGTCGCGCTCTTCGCTCCCATCGCCTGGCAGGACACCCTTATGGCTGCCGGCTTCGGATTCGTTCACATCGCATTCGGTTATTGGATCGCCCGGCACTACGGAGGCTGAGGGAAAGTTTCATGCCCAAATCATCGGCAATTCGCCAGGAGCGCATTCCGCGCCCGCGTGAAGGCAAAGAGTCGGACGCCGCTGCTCCGCACGCGTCCGTCCGCATTGGCGCCCGCGAAGCCGTAACCGCGGATCTTGATCGCCTGATCCACGAACGCATTCGCCTCGGAATCGTCAGCGCTCTCGCCGTGAACCGCTCGCTCACCTTCAACGAGCTAAAAGCCCTGCTGAAGACTACCGACGGCAATCTCAGCGTCCACGCGCGCAAACTCGAGGAAGCCGACTACATCACGTGCAATAAATCTTTCGATGGCCGCCTACCTAAGACCGAATATCGCCTGGCTGCCGCTGGCCGTCGCGCCCTCGAACGCTATCTCAATCACATGGAGGCTTTGATTCGCGCGACCCGCGAGCGCTAACGTTCAAATTTTTTTGCTCGTCTACTTTGCATTACAAAGTACTCTTCAATATTGCAACCGGCGGCGGATCGATTGGCTCTTTCGATCGCCCCAGAAAACGATCTCTAACCGCAGTTAGACAAGGAGCACCGAAAACATGCCGAACCTCATCACTGCCACAGACGTCGCTGCGCTCTTGCCGCCGCCTGTCCCCGGACCCGATCCCTTGCACGTCGCCATCATCTCCGATGGCAACGGCCGCTGGGGCACGGAGCGCGGCCTCACCCGCACCGCCGGCCACCGCGCCGGAGCCGCCGCTGCGGAAAAAATCATCGCCGCTGCTCCGCGGCTGGGCGTAAAAACCCTCACGCTCTTCGCGCTCTCTTCCGCGAACTGGGCGCGCCCGGCCGGCGAAATCCGCGGCATCCTCAACATCCTTCACGAATATCTCTTGATTGAAACGTCGCGCTGTGTCGCCGACCGCATCCGCCTCAGCATCATCGGCCGCCGAGACCGGCTCCCCGGCGCCCTGAAGGAAGTCATCGCCGACGCTGAAGCCAGCACGGTTCACGGCACGCGCATGCATCTTCGCCTCGCCGTCGACTACTCCTCTCGCGAGTCGATCTACATGGCCGCCTGCCGCTTCTACAAAGCCACGCAGCTCTCCCCGGAATCCTTCGCCAACGTGCTCGCCGAAATTCATCACGGCGCGCCAATTGAAATTGATCTGTTGATCCGCACCGGAGGAGAGCAGCGCCTCTCCGATTTCTTGCTCTGGGAATGCGCCTTCGCCGAATTCGTCTTCCTCAACAAGCGCTGGCCAGACTTCACCGCCGACGATCTGGCCGCCGCCATCCGCGAATTTCGCAGCAGAGAACGCACCCGCGGCGCCATCCCCACCCAAGTCGCATTCTAGCTCGCATCCCGAGTACTCACCTGCGGGCCGTCCTTTCAGGTCGGCCCAGTTACCGACGTCGGGTGCCGCACCCGCTGGTTTTGTGGGTGCGGTTCTTGTTCACGTATATACGTAGCCGTATCCCCTCATCTCGCCGCAAAGTTTTTGTGGTGCCACCAAGCAAATCCTTTTACCCGCCCCTCACCCCCGCCCGCCACATCGCGAACGCCTTCCCCAAAACTCGCATCGCCGTCGGAGTCATCTCAAACTTTCCCAATTCCTCTTCTTCCGCCCAAGCCACATCCACCGCATCCCCTCCCGCCCTAGCCTCTCCGCTCACCCACTCACACAAATAATCCACGATCACGTAGTGATAACGCGGCCGCGCAACCCCTTCCACCACTCGCGCCGGAGTCTCCAGAAAAATTCTCTCGAAAATTTCAATCATCTCTCCCACGCGAACCACCACTCCCGTCTCCTCCAGCAACTCCCGCGCTACGCCTTCCTGCAGCGTCTCCGCCAACTCCAGGCTCCCGCCCGGTATCGACCATTGCCCCAGCAGCGGTTCGCTGCCTCTTCGAATCAACAATGTGCGCTCCTTCATGAATCACCACGCCCCCGATCCCCACGATCGGCCGCTCCGGATATTCCCGCGAACTTCTCATCGCTTCACCTGTCACGTTCCCCGCGCGCAACCGTTGTCATGGAATCGGCCCTAATTTACCGCTACCATTGACTTCCATCGGCGCGGTATATAATACGCTGCACAGCAAGCCGCGCAGTTCGGCGCGCGATGCGAACAATTCAACGGAGGCTGGAGCCGTGATCCGCTGCCCTAAATGTGCCACTGAAATCGACGTCGACGAGGACGAAGTCGAAGAAGGCGAAATTCTTAGTTGCCCCGAATGCGAATCGGAACTCGAAGTTTCCCAAACTCATCCCGTTACCCTCAATCGCATTTCCGATGACGATGAGGAAGAAGAGGAAGTCGCCGAAGGCGCCAAGGAAAACGGCGACCTTCTCGACGATGACGATGATGACGACGACGAGGATGATGACGAGGACGAGGATGATGACGAGGATGACGAAGATGAATAGTTCGATTTTGCGTCAATTTCGCCTTTCAAGCATCTTGCTATAGAGCGCCTACATCCAAGTAATCGATGAATCTTCAGCGACGGCATTTCGTGTTTTTACCGCTAGTAGCGCTTTCTGCTGCGGCAGCCATTCTTCACGCTCAAGAGCCGCCTCCGCCTCCACCGCCGGACCCAGCCCCGCCACAAGCGGAGAGTTCCACCAACTCCAAGCACATTCGCCATCTTGATGCCTTCCTGATTCGCGGCACTGTGTACGACGAGAAGTCGTTGTCTCTGCCCGGCGCCCAGCTGCGCGTAAAGCGCCACGGCGAGAAAAAATATCGCTGGAGCACCGTCACCAATTCCCGTGGGGAGTTCGCAATCCGTGTTCCGCCGGGCAGTGACTACGAACTGCTCACTCAGGCTCAAGATTTCACCGACCACACCACCACGATAGACGCCAAGAACCAATCCAGCGAAGACAATATGGTCATTCACATGGAGCGTCCGCCCGAAAGGAAAAAGTGAGCTGCTCTCTTAGATATTCAATTTTTCTTGTGGTGCTTCTAGGCCTGGCGCTCTACGTACCACCGTCCCGAGCTCAAGCGCCGGATGCCAAACGCGAAGCGCAACTCCGCTCCGTCAGCGGCGTCGTCATCGATAAAAGCGATTCGCCCATTCCCGCCAGCGTGGTCTTTCTGAAAAATACGCGCACCAACACCGTCCGCAGTTACATCAGCGACAATTCCGGAAACTATCGCTTTAGCGGTCTGGATCCCAATGCCGACTATGAATTGCACGCCGAAAAAGACGGGGCGAAATCCCAGACCCGCACCATCTCTAGCTTCGACAGCCGCAAAGAGATGGTCCTCAATCTCAAACTAGACAAGAAGAAACCCTGATCCTGTAGGGGCGCGACACGCCGAGCTCGTCCGGAACACCAGCCTCAACGTAGTTCGCGCAAGGAACTCGGTTTACAAACGCGCAAAGCCCGGTCGTTCGTGCTCACTCCGCCCTATGGTGGTTTCACGCGGCCTACCGCGGGGGGCACCGCCTCAGAGTCCATATTTGCGCCAACCTCCGCCGCCGGGGCCGACCGTCCGGACTCCAAAGCTGGCGCGCGACTCGGAACCGCCATGGCTATTTCCGGAGCCGCCGCCAGTCCCAATATGGGATCTTACTCGGGCCCGATCTCGCATTTCTCATGACGCTCTTCGATGTCCGGCTTGGCTGGTGGTTGGCCAATCCCAAAGGAAGAGTTAAGAATTGGCGAAGCACCAGTCCTACCTTCGGATTCTATTGGTTGTTATGCGAACTCTTGGCGTGCCACCGACGACGACAGCGACTACGTATATCTTTCGGATGGTGGGCATTTCGAAAATTTGGGGATTTACGAACTGGTGCGTTGCCGCTGCAAATTAATCGTCGCTTCTGATGCCTCCTGCGACTCTGCCTACGGTTTCAGCGATTTGCACAACGTCATGGAGCGCTGCCGCTCCGACTTCGGCATTGAAATTACGATCACCGCGGATGAAACCGGCAGGATCACCCCGGCTGGCCAGCCGCCGCGCGCTTCAGCGCATTTTGCCATCGGCACTATCCGCTACACGAGAGGCAATTCGCACGATGACGGAGTGCTCATCTACCTCAAGCTCGTCGCTGCGGACGCCGCAGACATCCTGGGCTACTCCACCAGAAATGCTTCGTTTCCCAACGACACCACTGCGAATCAGTGGTTCGACGAATCCCACTTCGAAAACTATCGCGCCATGGGGGAAGCCACCGGCAGAGCTGCCTTGGAAACGATCGATGCCTCCATTCGCCGCGCCCTTCACAAATAATCTATAGATCGAAGATCGAAGAAAACGAAGCAACCGCCTAAATCAAGATGTAGTGAGGAGGTTGCTGCAATAGTGCAACAGGTGGATACGGATAGAATGATTGGTGAAGCTAACCAAAGTCCCAGCGTCGAAGTGACGGGATGACGCAGTTTTTACGGTAGGTCGACGAACACAAGTGGTGCCGGCGGAGGGAATCGAACCCACGACCTAGGGATTATGAGACCCTCGCTCTACCACTGAGCTACGCCGGCTGGAACCAATCCATTATGCTACGAACTAGCTACCCGAAGTGTCAAGCCGAGCTCTACAGTTTTCGCCAGACCGCCAGCAAAAACGTGTCCCGGGAAGTTCATGAAAGCTATCCCACTGACACCACCCGATAATCGTTAAGGATAATTGCGCCAGCTAGATAATCCTTCGACGCGTTCCCAGGTGTGGCACAGGTGCTCGTATAGCAACTCGCCTGGGTCAGATCTAAGTCGAATGTCGGCGCTCCGACTCTACAGGCTGTGGAAAATCTCAGATTTTCAGCTCTTAGAGTTGACATCCGAAATTGATGCCATTCGATCAATCGGCCCCACACCTGAGGCATTTTTTTCTGGATTTTCTCGACGCTCAGGCTATTGGTAATAAGGAAATCCGTGATGCACCGCCCAGAAGCCCGACTCCAGCTCGCAAATGCGAGTCCCAATCTTCTCCGCCCGCCTATGGGAGCTTAAGTCTCATTGAATCAACACTTAGCCATCTAACCTCCGTTAGCCCTTTTAGAATGCGCACTTACGAAATTTCGCCCTGTAAGTCCTTTAGAATGCGCACTTAGCTTTTCATCCGGGGTGGGCCTACGCCACGACGAGGCAGTCGAGAACAGGTAATAGAGAATACCAAACCAAAGTCCTATGCCATTTGGTACCACAGTACCGTTGCTCCTACAACCTGCGGATCCTATTCTCACTCTGGTCGCAACACCTCAGTCCTGACTGTCCGGCTAACCCCTGGCAGGCGCAGGATGCGGGGTTGTGCACTGAATTTTCACAGGTTTGTATTGCGGGATGCTTGACTTTCCTGCTGTAAAGGATAGAGTGCGTCCGGGGTCGTATCCATTCCCGGAGGCACTTAATGTCACGCAAACTCGCAGTTATCACTCTGTCCATGCTCGTTTTGGCCGGAGCGATGAGCCTGAAAACCGCCGTCGCTGCTCACAGCGATGGAGCCGTTATTTTTGCAAACGGCGGAGCGCCAGCACCACCGGTGCCCTGGAAGAATGGCGGAGCACCTGCACCACCAGTACCTTGGAAGAACGGTGGCGCACCAGCTCCTCCAGTGCCTTGGAACTAATGCGGTAGTGGTTGGATCCAGCTAAGACTCGGGTCCCCGCAACGGCCAAGGCTACGATTAGAGGAAACGTGCCTGGTCTCGTAAACATCCTCTGGCTGCTCTGCACGCTTCTCGAAGTGGCCGTGGTGGTGTGCGCCGTTGTTAAAGGGACTTTTCGCCGTTATCTTATCCTCAATCTGTATATGGCCGCCTCGGTGCTCATTAGCATCGGGCGCTATCGCATTCTTGCGCATTACGGTTACAGTTCTTCGGAATACCTATACTTTTATTACTACTCGGACGCGCTGCTCACCATCCTTTTGTATTTCGCGCTGACGAGTTTATATGCCCACGTATTCAGCGACCTTAGCGCCAACCGTTTGGTGCGACTCGGCGCTGTTTTGTTGCTAGCTGGCACTGCTTTATTTTCCTACGGCG
This sequence comes from uncultured Acidobacteriota bacterium, assembly GCA_963786485.1. Classification (GTDB taxonomy): domain Bacteria; phylum Acidobacteriota; class Terriglobia; order Acidiferrales; family UBA7541; genus Acidiferrum. The sequence goes on along the minus strand of CAWAZN010000006.1, from coordinate 10,356 downwards.
TCGTGCAGCAATCGAACGCCAAATTGCTCACCCATTTTGTGCTGGAGCTTTCTCAGAACCTGTATTTCGTTGGCCTGGTGCTCACCTACGTCTTGTGGGCTGCCATCATGAAGCTGCGTGAAAGCCGCACCCAGCTGGTGCAATTGGTTCTTTCGCTGGGCGTGTACTTCAGTCTGTTCGCCACCACCTACGCTCTTACCAATTTGTATCCCTCGAAGCGCGCGATCTTCCTTTCTTTCGTGCAGCTCTTCGGGTTCGTGCTGCCTCTCGCGTGGGCGTATGCCTTCTGGAAGCTTAATGACAGCGATCGCATGCGGCCTTCGCGGCTGGCGTTGGTGCCTCGATGATGCCCGCCTTTATTCTCATCTGCTCCGTCACGCTCTTGCTGCAGTTCTTTGTATCTTACTGCCGCTCGATCATTGCCGCCTCGGCGCGGCAGCCGCTTTCGCGTGAAGTGCAGGATGTTACTGGTATCCAGAAAGCCGCCTCCGGAGAGGACTATCCCCGTGTGGTGCAGCTGCTGCATCTTTGCCCGGAAAGCCCGGATGATCGCACTCGCTTGCAGGCCATTGGCGCCTATTTCGGTATGTTGAACTTCCTGCGCTCCACCGTTGCGAGCTTGAAGCCGTCCTGGAAGGCCTGGACGGACCTCGAGCGCGCGCAGTGCGCCTATTTCGCCGCTGTTGCCCTGGACCGCCGTATCGCCTTCAGCAGAGACATGCTGGCGCAGCAGCTAGACGCCTGACCTCCCCTTTACGATTCCTGTTCCAATTCTGTGATCTGCCTTTGTCGCAGTTTCGTGCGTTCGATTCGTGTCTATTCGGGCGCACGCAAAGCGAACTTTCCCTCGCCTCCTACCAGAAAATACCGATAACTTTTTCGAAACATCACGGCAGAACACGCCGTTTTACCGGCGTATTTGCGTGTTACTCTTCTTTTCGTACACTCCCACCGGAGTGTGAGCGTCCGCAGCGCAAAACTCACCGGTGACCAAAACCTGCTTGCAATGCGGCGCCGTACTGCCATCGAGCGTACGCGCCTGTACTTTCTGTGAAATCGCTTCAACGCCTGGTGCCGCTCCGCCGGCCGACGCGCTATCTCCCAACACTCCTGCTTCCGCGCCGGTATCCTTTGCGGATACCAATGCTGCTTGGCGCGACGAGTTGGCGTTGCGGCTCGAAAATTATCGCGGCCGCAAGAAGAAGCCAGTTATGAACGCGGCGCAATCGCAATTTTCTTTCGAGCCCGCGTCACGTACGGCGGCGCCATCCGCATCTCGCGCCACTCTCGGCGCGGCGACCGCTGCTGCGCCAGCCAAATATCCTGGCGCCATGAGGCACGCTACAACAGCTGGGCAGTCCACTGCCGTTGGCCGCTCCACTATCGTCAACCACTCCTCCGGCTCAGGCCGTGGTACGGGCGCTGCAGCCGCGCCGGCGAAATATCTCGGGTCCGAAACATCCTATGAGGTAGAGCCACAAATCCCGGCGAAGGAAGAATTTTCGTTTACGATCGCGATCGGACGGCCGCCCACAAAAAACCACGATGACAACCGCATGGTCATCGACGTTTCGTTGCCGCCGGAGCATGAAGCGGATGCACACAACGCGTCTTTCGCTGGGCAAACTTCCGCTCGGCAAGCTTCCGGCGCTCCGCAAATTTCCGAACACCACGGACTGTTTCCCGCGGCCACGATTGAAGAGCGCCGAATCGCAGCTGCGATCGATGGCGCATGTCTGCTATTCGCGTTCGGCGCCTTCCTGGCTTTGTTCAGCGCGGTTGGTGGCGTGTTTACCGTCAGCAAATTAAGCGGCGCGGTTTGCCTCGCCACCTTCGCTATCGTTTACCTGCAGTACTTCGCGATTTTTACAATTTTCGGAGGGACCACACCCGGAATGATGCTGCGCAATTTGCAGGTGGTCAGCTTTACCGGGGAGCCGCCTTCTCCGCGCCAGATGATGCTACGCAGCGCGGGATATGTGCTTTCCGCAGGTACTATGTTTCTGGGGTTCCTCTGGTCGATGTGGGACGAAGACACCCTGACGTGGCACGATCGCATTTCGCGAACGTATCTGCACTCCGCGGAAAAATTCGTGGAAGTCGATGTAGCTGTCGCGGAACACAGCCACTAAAGCGCGGAACAATCAAAAATCAGCGAGTACCGCGGACGACTATTTCTTTACCAGTTCGTCGGAAGCAATTTTCCCATCGCGAATATGAATAATACGGTGTGCGTGTTGCGCGATATCCATCTCATGAGTGACTACGATTATGGTGTTACCCTGCGCATGAAGGTTGGCAAACAGGATCATGATTTCTTCACCGGTCTTGGAATCCAGGTTTCCGGTGGGTTCGTCGGCGAGAACGATGGATGGTGAATTTACAAGAGCGCGCGCGATGGCCACGCGCTGGCGCTGTCCACCGGATAATTCGTTCGGTTTGTGGCTCATGCGGGAAGTCAAATCCACGCGTTCCAGCGCCAACTTGGCTTTTTCGATACGTTCCTCAGCCGGAGTTCCGTTGTAAATCAGCGGCAATTCCACGTTGTGCAACGCTGTGGCGCGTGGCAGCAAATTAAAAGTCTGAAAGACGAAGCCGATTTCTTTGTTGCGAATATACGCCAGCTCATCGTCATCGAGATCACTTACGAGACGGCCAGCCAGCCAATATTTTCCGGAGCTGGGCGAATCCAGGCAGCCAATCAGATTCATCAACGTGGATTTGCCGGAGCCGGAAGGGCCCATGATAGCGACGTATTCCCCTTTGCGAATCTGCAGATCCACGCCGCTGAGCGCGTGCACCATTTCCGTGCCCATCTGATACATCTTCACCAGCTCTTCGGTCTTGATGACAACGCCAGAGCTGACCAGATCTTCGCGGTAGGAATCGGCCGTCGTCGTTTCGAGGGGCATTAACTATCTCCTGTTTATTGCTGCGGGACGCAGAATGATGCGAGTGTGCGACTAGCTCTTCTCGTCGTCCGGCTTCTTCGGCGCGGAGTTATCCACTTTGACGCTGGCTTCCGGCTTTAGCGTGCGCAAAGCCTTGTAGCTGCCGATCACGATTTCGTCGCCGGGATTGAGACCCTTGGTGATTTCGATGTCCGTAACTCCGGCGATTCCGGTTTCCACGGGCTTGAAGACCGCCGATTTTCCTGACACGACAAACACGCCCTGGACCTCATCCTTTTTAGGATCCGCGCCAGCCGGAGCCGGCGGGGGCGCGGCCAGCGCAACGCTGGAGTTGCCTTTCTTGGCATTCTTGGCAGCTTCCTGCAAATCTTTACGCGTGCGCACCGCCAAAGCCTGGATGGGAATGGCGATCACGTTTTTCTTTTCCGCAGTTTTGATTTTCGCGGTAGTCGAAAGGCCGGGCCGCAAATTCTCCGGCGGTTCGGCGAGCGTTATCACCACCTTGAAGTCCTTGGCTTCCTGGGTGCTGGTGGTCGATTGCGTGGTGGCCAAGCCAGAGCTGCGCAACACGGCCTGAGAGCCAATTTCGGTTACTTTGCCCTTAAAGATTTTGTTGGGGACGGCGTCAATGGTTACGTCGGCGTCCTGTCCGATTTTGACGTTCACAATATCGGTCTCATCGACTTTCACTTCCGCGGTGACGACGGACATGTCCGACAACGTCATCAAAAAGCTGCCGTTGGCGTTCTGAATTCCAGGCACCACATATTCGCCCAGGCGCACCGGAAGATAGCTGACGATACCGTTGATCGGCGAAGTGTAAGCGGTCTTGGAAAGAATGTCCTGGGTGTGGACGAGTACGGCGTGGCTCTGACTCACCATCGCGCGGGACTGCGCCACTTGCGCGTTCAAGGATTGCATGCGCGCTTCGGAGGCGGCGACACCGGCCACCGCCGCGTCATAACTGGTCTTGCGCTGATCGAAATCCTGCTTGGGGATGAGGCCGTCTTTGAATAGGCCTTGGCCGCGGTCGTAGTCAAGCTTCGCTTTTTCCAGGTTGGCGCGCTGCTGCAGCAGGTCTGCCTGCGCCGCTTTGTAACTGGCCTCAGCGGCTAGCACCGCGGATTCCGTCGAATGAATGGTGGCGTCCTGAGCCTGCACATCGGCGTTGGCCTGGACATTTTCCTGCAGGAGCAGCTTTTCGCCCTTCTTGATGTGATCGCCCTCGTGCACCAAAATTTCCGTGATCCGCCCAAATCCCTGCGCGGTCACGTTGGTGTACGTGGTGGGCTTAACCTCACCGGAGGCCGTAACCTGGGAAACCAGCGAATCCTGGTTGGCGACCTTGGCCGTCTGCACGGTCACCACACCCTTGTTGGCCTGGTTGATGCTGACCATAACAATTACGCCAACCACAACCAAGGCACCGATGCCGATCAACACTTTTTTCCACGTCTTCATGCCATTCCCCTTCATATTCCGCAAAAACTAGCGTCCGAGTGCAAACTGAGAAAACTGGTAGGACCGACCCCCGCGACACACGGACTCGGCAGCACCTGTAAGTACGGTAGCCGACAGCAAAATGTTTCGCCCAAACGGGCGAGTATGCTTCCACACGCAGTGTGAGGCGTTTCGGAGTGTACCGGTCCTAGCTGCAGTCCGTCGGTCTGTCAGCCGGTATCGGCCCGTCTTCGCTCCAATTTTAGTGTCAAATGGCCCTAAAAGAAAGGACGTTGCGAGGGTGGTTCCGGTCTTGGTGAGTAACTTGCCGAACCCGTCAGGACCGTCCTAAGAAGTCCTCGCAAGGGAAGTCCTGCCAGCTTGGACGCAGGATTTGGGTAGTTTGCTGCCTAAGTTCAAGACCCCTACGACCAGGATCAACCAGATGTTCAGCGGTAGGCGGCTGCCTGGATGCCGTACAACTCTGCGTATCGGCCGTTTTTAGTCATTAACTCCTGGTGGGAGCCGAACTCCACAAGGCGGGCTCCGTCGAGCACGACGATCAGATCAGCCATGCGCACGGTGGAGAAACGGTGCGATACGAGGATGGTGATGCGGCCACCGTCACTCTCGCCATCGCCTCGGAGAGCAGCGGAGTAACGCTCGAACAGCGCGTGTTCCGTCTCCGCGTCTAGGGCCGCGGTCGGTTCATCCAACACTAACAGTAGCGGTACGTCGCGCATGAAGCCTCGCGCCAGCGCCAGTTTCTGCCACTGACCGAAAGATACTTCGACTCCGCTCGGCCACGTCGGGCCGAGTTGTGTTTCCAGGCCCAAGGGCAGGCGGACGACCACGTCCGCAGCGCCCGCTCGTTCGACCGCGGAGTGCACTGCGGGGCCGTCATCCAGCCGAGGAACGTCGCCCAAACCCACTGTATGCCGAGCGCGAAATTCAAATCGAAAAAAATCCTGGAACGCGCCCGCCAAACGTGTTCGCCAAATGTCGGCCGGCATACGCGCCAGGGGCGTATCGTCCACAAAGATCGCGCCGGATGATGGTTCGTACATTTTCGCGAGCAGTTTGACCAGAGTTGTCTTGCCGGCGCCGTTCTCTCCGACGATCGCGACCACCGCGCCAGCCGGCAAAGTCAACGACACGTCGTCGAGTACAACGCGCGAGGTGCCAGGGTACGTGAACGACACATGCTCAAGTCGTATTCCGTGGCGCAAATTGGCGGGAACCGGCAAATCTCCCAGTGCCGCCACGGAAGCGGCGTAGTCCTCCAGCCAGGCGAGACGCCGCGAGCCGTCCATCCAGAATCCGCGTAGAAATCCAATCTCTCCCACAGTGGCGCCAATATATGCGGAGAGACGAGCGCCCGCGGCAAGCACGAGCAGTACGGAGCTCGCAGGCGCGTGAATCACGGAAGACACGAAGACAACAGCTCCGACATATGCCAATCCAAATATCAGCCACGCCAGCGCGTACCACAGCGCTGAGCCCCATCTGGCATGGGCCACTGGCGCATACCAACGTTGCCATGCCGACCGACGATCGGCGACGAGCTGCTCTCCGATGCCGAGGACGCGCACTTCCTTCCCGGGCGATGCGGTCGTAGCGACGGTGAAAAGGTGACGCGCCAGCCGACCGCTTTGCGCTCCACGTTCTTGGGCGGAGCGCTCCACGTCTGGCCGCCACGTGGACGCCAGCACGGTCGGCACCGCAAACAAAACGAGCAAAAGGAGCGCCGGGTGAATCGACGCCAGCAAAGCCATGGTCACGCCCAGCCGCAGGATCCACCCCACGGTGGAAAACAGCGACATGTACATGTGGTCCAGCACGAATATCTGGTTGCGCAGCATGGATATGCGATCCAGATATTCGGGGCGTTCCTGGTGCGCGATGGTGGCCACTGAGGCTTGTAGCTGTGCGACGTGGGACTCGAGCGCGATGGTCACCTTGTCTCGGAAACGGCGCTGCACGCGAGTGCTGACGGTGCGGAGGAACCAAGTTGCGGCCGTCGATACTGCGAGGCCGATCTGCCGCGCCTTCCACCAGGCCGGGGCGATGCTCGAGAACGCCCTTGCCGAGCAGCATCAGCCACAGCGCCAGCAACGCGTCGGGCAACGCGGCGAGCTGGGATAGTACGAACGCAGAGAGCATCAATCGTGGCTCGTGGCGATAGCCCAACTTGCACAAGCGCCACATGGACGAGAGCGCCGGAGGCAGCGGCTCGATCTTGTTGTCTCGATTAGGAGAGGGCGTCATACGTCGCACCCAATTCTTCGTCCGGAGTCTGAAAGCGATGGGCTTGCAGATCGAACATCGTGCGATAGCGCCCGGCCAGCGCCATCAGCTCGTCGTGCGTGCCCAGTTCGATCACGCGGCCATGTTCAAGCACACAGATACGGTCGGCGTGGCGCACGGTAGAAAAACGATGCGAGATCAGAATGGTAGTGCAATGGCGAGTGGCGGCGAGCAAGCGGTCGAAGATCTCCGCCTCGCCTCGGACGTCGAGCTGCGCGGTGGGCTCGTCCAGCAGTACGACGCCGGCGCCAACACGGACAGCTGCTAACGCTCGCGCGAGCGCGACTCGTTGCCATTGGCCGCCCGAGAGATCGGTTCCGCCATCGTAGCCGCGTGCCAGCACGGTATCGAGCGAGGCCAGCTTCGATGCTCCTGCCGACTCCAGCGCGGCACGGAGAATATCGTCCGGAGCTCCGTTTGGAGCGACGTTATCGCGCAGCGGTAGCTCCAGACGGAGAAAATCCTGGAATACGGCGGTGATGCGCGAGCGCCACGAGGCGAGATCAAAGTCTCGGAGGTCGACACCATCGATTTCGATAACGCCGTCCTGCGGGTCGTACAAACGGCACAATAATTTTGCGATGGTGGTCTTGCCGGCGCCGTTCTGCCCAACGATAGCCAGCGACGAACCGGCGGGAATCGTGAGATCGAAGTGTTCCAGTACGGGTGCTCCCGCATCGTAGGCAAACGTCACATCACGAAGGCGAATCTCTCGTGCCGGCATGGAGGCCGCGGGACGATTGCCTGATTGCAGCTCGCCGGCGTGACGCATCGCGGGCTCAAGCCGCAGAACCGCGGCGACCGGAGCAGCCGACCCGTCCAGCGCCCAACTGAATCCACCGAAGGCAATCATTGATACTCCGATGGCGCTCTGCAGATAGACTACGGCGTCCCCGAGACTGATGCGGCCGTTTATCGCGCCACTCGCTATCAGCCAGAAAACTAAGACATTGGCGGAAATCACCAAGAGCATGCTCCAGATGACGGGGCGTTCCCGCAGACGTGTGGCTTTATATTGAAGCTCATGCAAATGTGTTCGCGTGGCTTTGAAACGATCGATCGTCCAGTGGGCGAGGCCGAAAAGCCGCAACTCTTTACTGGCAGGCGGGTCGACGGCCAGACGGTAGGCGTACTCGGCGTCCCTTTGCGCGGCGCGCACTTCATCGGTGTTGCGGTCCCACCAGACGGCACTCTCGCGCAAGAGCCAATGCGTCGCCAGCCAGGCACCCGCCAAGACGATCGGCGACCACCACGCGAATCTCGCGAGAATCGCCGCGGACGCGAGACCCCCCACCATCTCGACCATGCCGCCCGCGATGAAATCCATGGAGATCGAAAGTGGCGGCCCGGTCATGCCGAGGTCGAAGTCGCGCGCGACGGTGAGATCGCTGGTGAGCTGGGGATCCTCAAGGTGACGCATGCCCGGCGGACGTACACAGGCTTCGGTTAGGCGGTCGTAAAGCCATGCGGCAGTTCGGTCTCCCAGGTTGGCACTGAGCGCCTGATGAATTGGGCTGAGCACTTGAAGCAACACGAAAATCGTGCCGGCGATCGCGAGCGAATTGGTGAGAGAACCGCCGCGTTGTACCGCGCCGACAAGAGCGCCCATGGCGATCGCGAAGGCCGCCGGCAAAATCCCTCTCAGCAAAAGAGTCATCCACCAAGCGGTGGCGAGAGCCGGCGCGGCCTTCGGTAAAACTGCGAAGAAGGTCCATTCTTTACGATTAGTGAGCCGCTTGAACACGACCGCATTCTGCCACAGAAGCGCCGCACACAGGCGGCGCAGTCCAGGTGTGAGAGAGGACGGAATGACAACGAGCGGTTGCAGCAATCGCCTAACTTCGGAGGATCAAGCAGGCCGTCGGAAATGTTACTGCGGAGTCCAGTGGACGTTGGCTCGGAAGAGGCCATCTACAAAACCGATTCGATAGACGAGAAATAGTCCGAAGGCGGTGCTGACAACTTCCGAAATCGGAGATACAGTATGCCGCTGCGGCCTCGAAGTGTTCGCCGGTGTAGGAACGGGCATGGCTATCGCGGTGGCGATCAACATCATCTGAAATTGTGCCGAACTCCGAAGACGAGTAGGCACGCAACGGCCGATAGGCAGGTTCGAATGGTGGACAGCACCAATAGAGCCGGACGGCTGCGGAGCGCGCAAGGCCGGGACGGACCGACGAGGAGTGGGCGGAAAAACCGGTACGCCCGTATTCGCGCGATCAGCTCTTTCGCAGCGGTCGTCCACAGAAGCATCGGAAAGTGTTGTGCGCGGCCCGGAATCTGAGGTCCTTTTCCCATCCTCCGGCGGTGTAAATCGAAATTGGCTTAACGAGCGCAGCGCGCCGGCTAGATCGAGCAGCACCGAAAAGGATCAGCATCAAAGCGACGGAAGACTCATCGAAAAGGCCGAACTCTGGCGGGAAGAACCAAGGCAAAAAAGAATAAATGCCGAAACCGACCAAGGAAATGGTCAGCGTGTGAACTCGATGCCTCAGAGCACGCCGATCAACGTCCCCTGCCAACGGAAACGCTCACGACTCGCGATGGTGGGAGACTGCTACTACGTGGTCAGGATCCGGTAGAGTGGCGCACGCCCAGGAACAGACCAAGCAGCACAATACCGACGAAGGAGGACAGCTTGGCCTGCGCAAGAAAATTGGAGCCGATTCCCGTGGTCATGAACGCTTGAGCTGTGATACCCAGGCCGAGCAGTAACATGCAGCCAGAAGACGCGAGCGGCAGCCAACGTTTGACGAGGGAGCCGTCGCTTTTCCAGCGCGCCAAGAACTGTCCGGCGTACACCATCGACAATCCAATCGCGATAAGGATCGCTGCTAGACCAAAACTGAATGCCACGATGAGGAACAGTCCAAACCCGACGCGATGCAAAGAAACGGCCCCGAGCAATACAACCAGCGCCGCCGGACACGGCACCATTCCACCGGTAATTCCTAAGGCGAGCAGCTGGGTGAGAGAGACGTTTTTCCCCGGCTGTCCGGTTGATTCCACTCCGGAATTCCTCAAACTATCTAAATCGTCAGGTACTGTTATGCGGCTTCGTCCGAGCGAAGCAAACCAATGGCTATGCGCACTGCCGATTTCGTGGCCGTGATCGCCGTCTTCACCGGTCCACGCGCGAATCATCATGTAGGCAGCGAGCACTGCGATGGTGATTCCGGAGGTTACCCCGAGCCAGGGATAAAGTTGTTCGGGCACGATGTATTTGGAGGCGTACAGGGTAATCGCTCCCAGAAGATATACACCGGCTGTGTGCGCAGCAGTAACGATGACGCCGAGGAAGACCGCGTGCCGCGACGTTCCACGCGATCCTACGAGGTACGCCGCCACAATGGTTTTGCCGTGCCCCGGTTCAAGCGCGTGCAGCGCGCCAAGTCCTGCTGCAATTAAGCCTGCGATAAATAGAAACCAGAAACTCAAGTTCCGGGCAGATATCAGCTCCGTGAACGTGCTCCGCGGCGTTGCCTGCCGATCTGCAATGCAACGTCGTAGAAACGGCCGGTCGACAGCGCCGCCGTGGGTTTGGCCGATTGTTCGGGGGCTTCATCCGATAGGTCGGCGCCGGCAGAATCTGCGAACTCCGCAACTTCGCGGACTGGATTTGCCCATCGACCGTGTTGTCACGTCCAGATCGTGACGCCTGCATTGGCATCGAGGGAATTCCGTTGGACGCTGCCAT
>CAWAZN010000005.1:0-94963 GCA_963786485.1 uncultured Acidobacteriota bacterium | reverse complement strand
GAAGTTTCGCGGCCGGTCGTCGGGTTGAAGGTGGGGACAGTCAGAAAGGTGTTGCTGTTTCCCGGGGCCACGACGACGTTCACCGCGGACGAATCGCTAGGCGCGTTGGTGCCGTCGCCTTCGTAGTGCGCCGTGACTTTGTAGGTGCCGCCGTCGAGATTGGAAGTTGTTCCGGAGGCGGCGCCATTCGCGAGGGTGAAGTGCGCCATGCCGACGGTGCTGTTATCAGCGAGCGTGCCAACGAGCGCCACGTCACCGATGGCGACTGTGGGAGTGACGCCGATGGTTACCGACACTGGAGCTCCGTGCGTGATGTTTACGGCCGATCCGCCATTCAATGAAAGCGTGGTGGTGGTGGCGGTGGCGTTGGCGGACTTCCAGTTGGTCACCAGATTTTGGGCGTTTACGGAGCCCAAGCCAACGGCCAAGTCGTACGATGGATTGGTCGTCCATGCCAACACTTTGGGCGTGGCGGTTCCCGGCGCGACGAGCGCCCCGCTTTGCGAGGCGACGGTGGCGCTGCAATTTGGAGAGGCCCCTTGGCACGCGACAGAATTCGTTCCCGTTAGGCTATTTGCGAGGAAGCTGTTGCCCCTGGTCACGTCGTGGAAGGTGCAGCTGGAGACCGGGCCCGCAGAGGCATTGCAATTCAACGCCGGCGTGATGTTGGCTTGTTTTTTGGCCAGCGCGTACAAAATGTAGTTGGCGTTCCCCTGGCGGCTGCTGAGGCTTTGTTGGGCCTGCGAATGATTGACTAGGGCCATGATTCCCGCAAATGCCGGGGCGGAGGCGGACGTGCCACCGATAGCCACGTAAGAAAAGAATTGCGTGCCGGACTGGCAAAAACCGCCCTGGTCGCTGGCGCAAATGAGGTAGCCGGAACCGGTGAATCCATTGCTGGCGAAAAGGGACACATCGGGAATATCGCGTTTGTTATCCGCAGGAACGCCCGCGCCGGATTGCCAAGAAGGCTTGCTGTATATGCTGCTGGGGCCGCCGCTTCCGGCAACAATATTCGTGAGTTGGCCGCCGACCTGCGATGAACCGCATCCCGTCAGGCCAAGCTGTGCGCAGGAATCGTTCCACGGGATTTCAGGAATGTAGCCCAGCGCGGAGCCGAAGGTGACGGGATCGTTGGTGAGACTCCAGAATTGCTGCCACTTATTAATCTGATCGAAGTCCGTGCCGCCAACAGCGACGTCGAAAGGCGTAGAGGCGTAGCCGCTCACGGCCAGGCCCTGCGTGGCGGGAGCTCCCGCGTTGAAGTCATCGCAGCCCGCGGAGCCACCGTCGCCGGAGGAAAGCAGCACGGTGATGCCTTGCGCGGCAGCCTGTTCCCATAAGGCGTTGTAATACTGATTGTTGATGGTGCCCAAAGACTTTTCGCAAACGCCGTAGCTCTCACTCAGGACCGGCGCAACGTTGTGGTCCACGATGTACAGGGCGGAGAGGTGCGTGCCGCCGGTGACTTCTGTGCTCGCGGCGATCACAAATTTGATGGTGGCGTTTTTCGCGACGGCGCCCGACCATTCGATATCAAGATCGGATTCCGTCTCGTCGCCCTCGACGATGCCGGGGTCGATACCGTCGACGATGATGTTTTCGCTGGTGAAATTGCTGGAGAGGCCGAAGAGCGCGCGAAAATTCTGAACGTCGGTGATGTTAATTTGCGATTCTCCGACCACGGCAATGGACTGGCCTGTTCCGTCGATGCCGGCGTTCCACAGCGGCGTGACGTTATAGATCGTGCCGAAATCGGCGGGAACGAGTGGAAAAGTTTGATTGTCGCCGTTCGGCGGTGAGAAGAGCGGCGAGTAGAGTGGCCGCGGCGCGCCGGTTTTTGCGCCGTGCGTGAATGCGCCCATCTTCATCAAGTGAGACTGCGCGGGAAAATTGTGCAGCGAAACGATTCCGGCAACGACAGGCGCGAGCGCTGCGGGAATTTGCGGGTCGCTGGCGTTGGCGTTGTGCTCCTGGCCGTTGACCACGTAGCGATGCATTTGGGTATGAAAGGCGTTGCGCACCTGGCCGGCGGTACCGTCAAACTCGATGACGCTCATTCCCGCGGAGACACGATTGATTTTGAAACCCTGAGATTGCAACCAAGTCGTAACGGTCTGCACGTCCGCAGGCGCCGGACCGAACTGTGCGCCGAACTGCGGCGGCGTCAACCATTGGTGGAAATTGGGCGAGGAGACACTTTGCTGATCGTCCAGCAATTGGCGCAGCGTTTTTTCCTGGTCTGGCCCGCGTTGTAATAGGAGCAGCATGCGATGCAGCGGTTGGGCGTCCGCCAGCGGTCCCTGATCGTAAGCGGCGCGCGCCAAGGGATGCACGTTCCCCTGCAGCGTGACCATCTGTGCGGGATCAATCGCGCTAACGATGCGCGCTGGTATAGGCACATCTTGCGCGCTTGCGCACCGAATGGAAATGCTGAACGCAACAATACACGCGATGAGGCAGAGCAACGACGCTGGTTTTCGCATAATCCGCCCAAGTTTGGAATTGTCGCCTGTCCGCCACGAACGAATGCGAGGAGTCAGGCGCTGAAAAAAACGAGCCATGATGTTGTTGCGGAAAGCGGCAGTCGGACACGGATTACCACCAATCCGCGATCAAGTTTCGGGAGCTTATCACAACCCGGGGTGAAGGGAGTGGTACTTGCCCAACGACTAATTTGTGGAATTACAGTAGGAGTAAATACAGTGTTTTTTGAGAAAGGAAGGTCGCATTGTCACGTACTACAGGCGAAGACTCCGACTATTTAGGTGTGATCAATGAGCCGGTGATGGATGGCGTAAAGAGCCAGTTCCAGGCGATCGGAAACGCCGAGTTTGTCGAAGATGTTGTGTAGGTGATTCTTTACGGTTTGCTCGGAAATGAAAAGCTTTTCGCCGATTTCCTTGTTGCGAAAGCCCTGGGCTACCAGCTGCACGATTTCTTTTTCGCGATCGCTGAGGAGCGGCTTTTCGCGGCGCGGGCCAGATTCTGAAGACTTGGAAAAGGCCTTCATGACCTCGGCGGTCATGCGATTGTCCAGCCAGATTTCTCCCGCGAAAACGCGCTGAATGCTCTTCACCAGCAAATCGGTGGCGGATTGTTTCAGAACCACGCCGCGGGCACCAAGACGCATGGCGCGTACCACGTCGCGATCATCTTCGGCGGCGGTAAGAACGATCACACGCGTCGGGAGCGTGTCGAAATTTACTTCTTCGAGCACCGCGAGGCCGTCTTTATCCGGCATGCGCAAGTCGAGCAGCAGAATATCCGGCTTGAGCTTGGCGAGCAGCTTGATGCACTCCGTGCCGTTCTGCGCTTCGCCGACGATGGTCATTTCCTCGTCGGATTCCAGCATTTTGCGCAGTCCGTCACGGAAAATGGCATGGTCGTCCGCCAGCAGGACACGAATTTGTTGTTTGGTTTTGGCCATGGTCAGGCGAGCGGTATCTCGATAGTCAGACGCGCACCATGGCCCGGGTTAGATTCGATCGTCAACACGCCCCCCACGGTCCGCGTTCTTTCCTTGATTGAAATTGGTCCTAATCGCAAGCGGTCCAATTCATCCCCAGTGAACTTGCCTGCGAAACTGAATCCTTCACCGTTGTCGTCTACTACTAATGTTAAGGCGCTATCGTCCTGCGTCAGTTTTACCACGACATGGGAAGCCTTAGCATGCTTTTTTATGTTGTTAAGTGCTTCACGGTAAATCTGGAAGAGTTCGCGGCAGATGCGATCCGGGGACTGCAACTCAGCCGAATCAATCAATAAATCCAGCGCCAAAGCCGATTCGTTGCGGAAGCGCTCGGCAAATCCCCGCATCAAATCGACCAAATCGGCGCTTTGCACGCGGAGCGGACGCAGGTCGGTGACCATGTGGCGCAGCTCCGCGCCTTCGTTGCGAACGGTCTGTTGCAGATTGGCGAGGCCACTGACCGCTTGATCCGGGGTGGTGGGGACGCGGCGGCGCAGCACGTCCAGCTGAATTTCCACGCTGATCAACGTCTGGAGAATACCGTCGTGCAGGTCTCGCGAGATACGGCTGCGTTCCGCTTCGATAGCGCGCGCGCGCAGGTGGCGGAGCAGGAAAATATTCTCGAGGGAGGGGCTGATGTGGAAAGCGATGCGCTCCAGCCAAGCCAGGTCGGCCTTTTCGAAGGGCTTGTTCCCTGCGCGGCCGTTCAGCAGAAAAAAGCGGCCTACGGGCGCGCCGGCCTGGTCGAAAGCGACGGTCATGAGCGAGCGAATCTTGAGTTCGGCTTGGGTCGGGCCGGGAATGCGCGGCAGATTTTTTAGTTTGCGGCCGTCGCGGCGGTCCCATCCGAATCCAGAGCCTGCGCCGATCAAGCTGTTCCAGCAGAGCGTGGCGTCCAAATCGTCCAGCAGGAAGCCGTCGGTGCGCGACAAGGGCAGAGTCTCCGGGACGAGTCGCTCGCTTTCCCCGGCGCGCAGGCGCCATAGGAAGATGCGCTCGAGATCCACGTCGCGATAGAGCAGCATGGCTTCATCGGCGGCAAAAGCGGCGGCCAGTTCTTCAAGTAACAAGCGTAAGGATTCGGCCAAGCCCTGCTCCACGTTCATGGTGCTGCTGACGCGGGAAAAAAAGGCGTTTTCCGTAGCAAAACGACGACTCAGATCGCCAAGAAATGCCAGGCCGACGCCTCCCGCAAATGTTCCTCCGGTAATCGCCAGCCAGCCAAGCACGCGGATGAAATGGATTTCGTCGCGATTGATGGTGAAGAGAACCAAGCTGAGCGCCAACAAGCCAGCCAGTGGAAGCGCACCGTCAAAACCCCAACGAACTCCGGCGGAGTAGCAGATGAACAGATACGGAAACCACACCGGAACCGAAGAAGGACTGAGATATAGAAAACATGCCAGCACTAGAATGTCGCAGGCCAGCGGCAGGTGCCAGGCACGGGCACGCAACACGCGTTCGAGCCGCAACACTAAAATCGCAAGGATCAGGTAGGCGACCAGGAAGGAAACGGAGCGGCGCACCGCGTGCGATGGCTGCAGTTCGAATAGCGCTAGTATCGCCAGCACGGTGATGATGGGCCGGGCGTAAACGATCTGGCGCTCGAAATAGCGTTGATCTGTAGGATAGGGAGTCATGCGCGAGGACGCGAGTCCCGTGGGTTTAGTCTAACAAGGGCGGAAAGGCATTCCGCAGGAGGTTTCCATCGTCGTTATGAGCAGGTGCTCTACAAGCCACGGAGGTAAGTTTGCGATTTTTAAGACGTCCTGTTCGTTTTCGTAGGCCTGCTCGAGCCACAGCGATGGGGTTCCATCGGCCGCGTCCGCCAGGGCTTGGCACAGCTAGATGCTCCGCGCTGATGGCCATCGCGACATAAGAGTGCGAAATATTAGTCTTGAAAGATTGCGACGCCATAGACAAACCTGCCGTGGAATTCACGCAACGGTTTTATCATGACTCCTCTGATGAACCGCGCGGACGGGAAATACTTAGGTTCGACTTTGCTTGAAGGAATTAGGCGGCGGTCGAATAGCGGCCGACCGCGGCCGCGGGCATCTTGCGCTGGAAGCCCCAGAAGCGCGAGTCGCAGTCGTCGCAGCGGTACGGCCACACCATGACCATCCGCAAGAAAAATCGTTCTACAAATCCTCTGCGCATAGAACGCCGGATCGCGGAGCTGCTACAATCGGGACATTCATATAATGTTTTGGCGAAACGTAGATTCATGCGGCATACCCGTTGAGCCCAGTATCAATCGTTTGGGTACTAAATGCACCGAGCGTCCCATTCCCTCGTTCTTCGGCGTCAACTGGCCCTTCGGACGGTCTTAACCAAGCCACTTGCAGCGATGCGCTGCAGCCTGGGCCAAGATCACTCGAAACACGGCCCACGCTTTACTCGTAGTCTCGATAGCCCTATAGTCATCAAGCCGAGCGAATTGCCCCTCCTAAAATGCGCCTCGCCCTTCCCAGATATTTTCTCGTCCTCTGTATTGCACTGAGCCTCTCGCAGCTTTCCCGCGCCGAAGACATCTCCAAGATCACGCCGAGCGGCTATGTAACAGACTTGGCCGGCGCACTCAACGCGGACACCAAAACGAAACTCGAAGCGCTGGGCACCGAGCTGGAACAGAAAACCGGCGCGCAGATGGCCATCGTCACGGTGCATTCGCTCGAAGGCGAGTCCGTCGAGAACTACGCCAACGACCTCTATAAGAAACTGGGCGTCGGCGGCAAGAAAGACGATCGCGGTGTGCTCCTGCTCGTTTCGCCGGACGAGCGCAAATATCGCATCGAGGTGGGCTACGGACTGGAGCCGGTCATCAACGATGCGCGCGCCGGCGATACCGGCCGCGCCATGGTTCCCTTCTTGCGCTCCGGCGATTACAGCGGCGCCATTCAAACCGGCGCATGGCAACTCGCCAAATATATCGCCGACGATCGCGGAGTAACTCTCTCTGGCCAGCCGCAACGGCGTGCCGCACCAACGTCCGATGATTCCGGCGGCTCGTCCATCGGCGCGGTGATTTTCCTGATTGTAATTGTGCTGATTTTTCTGGCCGCCCGCCGCGGTGGTGGGGGAGGTGGTAGAGGGCTGTTGTGGTTCCTCCTCGGCATGCTCAGTGGAGGCGGCGGTGGCAGCGGTTATCGCGGCGGCGGCGGATTTGGCGGCGGTGGTGGCGGTTACTCCGGCGGCGGTGGCTTCGGCGGCTTCGGTGGAGGCAGCAGCGGGGGTGGTGGCGCGTCCGGCAGTTGGTAAGCGAACGCGGCGGAAGCAGTAGGAGGCAAAATGTTATCGACGGATGCGAAGTTAAGCGAATTGGTGAACCGCCTGAAAGAACTGGCAGGCGCGAATCTGCACTCAGTAGTCCTATACGGCTCGGCCGCGCGTGGCGATTTTCACGAACAGCGCTCCGATCTAAACGTGCTCTGCGTGCTCGGCTCTCTCGCAGCGGCCGAACTCCGCCGCGTGGCTCCCGCGGTGCAGTGGTGGATCAACGAGCAGCGTGAACCCGCTCCCCTCTTTTTCACCGAAGAGGAGTTGCGCCGCTCTTCCGACGTCTTCGCCATAGAAATTCTGGACATTCGCAACGCGCATCGCGTTCTGCACGGCAAAGATCCCGTAGCCGCCATCAACATTCCCATGAATCTGCACCGGGTCGAACTTGAGCACGAACTCCGCACCACGCTGGTAAAACTTCGGCAACACTTTTTGCTGGCTTCGGGAAATTCGCGGGAGTTAAGCGCGGTGTTGGCCAAGTCCACTTCTTCGGTGGTCACCCTTTTCCGCCACGTGCTGATCGCCTTTGACGAAACGCCACCCGCATCACGAAAGGAAGTCGTGGCGCGCACCGCGGCCATCGCCGGCGCGGACGCCTCCGCCTTCGCCGGCGCCTTTCAGCTGCGCGAGACCGGCGAAGCTGGCGCAGACATCGTGGCCCTCTATGGCGCCTATCTGCAGGCCATCGAAAAAGTGATCGTGGCGCTCGATCAATTAATCCCCAAGCATGAATGGCAACGCGTGGCCAAAGCGTGACACGCTGAATGTTCGGCCGTTTCGCGGATTTGCGCGACAACGCGCAAATTCTAAGTTATCTTCAATCTAACGCAACGCTGAGGGAGCCATGAAAATAGCCATCATCGCGGTCGTCGTCCTCGTTCTAATCGCCCTGGTCGTGGGTAGTTCCTTCATCGGAATTCGCAATCAGATGGCCGTCAAAAAAGAAGCCGTTAGCGCGGAATGGTCGCAGGTCGACGTGGTCCTGCAGCGCCGCGCGGACCTGATTCCCAACCTGGTGGAAACCGTAAAAGGCTACGCCACGCAAGAACAGATTGTTTACGGCGATATCGCCAAAGCGCGTTCCGCACTGATCGGCGCGCAAACTCCTGCGGACAAGATCGCCGCCAACGGACAGCTCGATTCCGCGCTGAGCCGCTTGCTGGTCGTCGTCGAAAATTATCCGCAATTGAAGTCCAACGAAAATTTTATGCGCTTGCAGGATGAACTGGCTGGCACGGAAAATCGCATTGCCATCGAGCGCCGTAAATACAATCAGGTCGTACAGGACTACAACACCTTCCTGGTCACCTTCCCGAACAGCCTGATCGCCAGCATGTCTGGCTTCACGCGCAACGACGCCTACTTCAAGACCGACGAAGGCGCGCGCAATGCCCCCAAAGTGAATTTCGATTTCAACAAGACCGCCCCGGCGACTCCGGCTCCCACACCCGCCCCCGCGCATCCGTAGAAACTAGCCGTGCCATTCGTAGAGGGCCGGTGCACACACTGCACCGGCCTTTTCATTTTACTTCTCGCGAAAAGAAAGCCGCGGCTACAATACCCCGCAACGCTCTTGTAGGGGCACGGCGTGCCGTGCCCGCTGCCAGCACGTCAACAAAAACAAGATCAGACCAACCCTCGACAAGCTGCATCTGCCCTGACACGGCGGCTTGACGCGGCTCCGATCATTCAGAATCCACGCAGCAAAGAAAGCTCAAGAAGGAGAATCTCATGGCCACCATCACCATCAAAGACGGCACGCAAATTTATTACAAAGATTAGGGCAAAGGCGCACAGCTCAAGGTCTATCCTGGCCTGCCCCACGGCATGTGCTCCACCAACAAAGACGTCATCAACGCCGACCTCCTAGCCTTCATCAGCGCACAAAAATCCGCCTCAGCGTAAATCGTCCGCCAGCCAAACCCCAGCGCCACAAAACGCCAGACCGCCGCTAATTTCATCAGCACCACGGTCTGGCGTTTCGCCTTTACGGCCTGCTCAGACATCGTTCGTGTACCATTACAGTACTTGCCGCACTGTGATCGGTTTTGTGTTATCGTGCCCCCACCATGCCCCGCCCTCACGCCGTTCACAAAATAGTTCTCTGCTCAGCCCTGTTCGCAACATGCGCCACCTTGGCCAACTCGCAAGACACGGAGCCTGCGCCGCGCTTCAACGCCAAAAACCATGGCCGGCGAAAAATTCACCAATGCGTCCATCAAAGGCAAAATTGTCCTGCTCGATTTCTGGACCACCTGGTGTTCCTTTTGCGCCTCTGAAGCCGGCTTCGTGGATAAGCTCAATCACGATTACTCCGACAAAGGTTTGTTAGTGCTGGCGGTGAATGTGGGCGAGTCTAAAAAAACCGTAAACAAATATCTGGCGCAGCATCCACGTACTTCCCGCGTCGTGCTCACCGACGACACCAACCTCGCCGCCATGTATCAGGCCACCGTTTATCCCATCTATGTGGTGATCGACCGCGACGGCAACATCGCAGCGACGCAGCGCGGCGCAGGCGGCGACGAAGCCCTGCACCGCATCCTGGCTCGCGCGGGCCTCCCCATTCCAACCGCCCCGGCCGAGCAGGAATAACACCGCCTTCGAATTCATCTAGGTGCCGGACTTTAGTCCGGCACCTGTAACCTGTCACCGCAACTTGTCCACGGCCCCTCTCGCAGGACCTGGGTTGATGTCTGCTTGCCCCCGTACGGGCGGCCTTTCCCTACGCCGCACCGAAACGTCAACGCCAAGCGTCCAAGTCCGCCTCTGTGTCACTCTGCGCACTCTGCGTCTCCGCGTTATCCTTTGCCTTCCTATCCTGGCTTGCCACACCCCGCGCGCGCAGCTTACGCTCAACAAAAGGAGCTGCTCCGCCTAATGATTCGCACTCTTCGCCACTTGTGCAAAATTTCCCTGATTTTCCTCTTCGCTTTGCACTGCGCCGCGCAATCGGCCGGCACCGCCAGCGAGCAGCACAACAGCATCTACAAAGCGCTGCACGATTCTCACGCCGCCGGCGATTGGGCCGCCAACCTTCGCGCTGCCAAAGATTTCAAAGCCTTCACCCACGGTGCTCCCAATTCCCTGCTCGAAGCCGCACGCGCCGATGTGCATCTCGGCGATCTAGTTGCCGCCATGTCCGAACTGCAGCAATTTGTTCGCATGGGTCAGGCCAACGACATACTCCTCACTTCGCCAGACTTCGCCACGCTGCGCCAACAGCCGGAGTTCACGGATATCGCCAAACGCATGAAAGACAACGCCAGCCCCAGCACTCTGGCGACCGCAGCGTTCAGTTTGAAAGACACGGATCTTTTGCCGGAAGACATCGACTACGATCCCAACTCCAAGCGATTCTTCATCACCAGCGTCCTGGAGAAAAAAATTATTTCCGCCGACGCGCAAGGCCTCTCTCGCGATTTCGCGAGATCCCCAAACCATTGGCCGATGCTGGCCATAAAAATCGATGTGGCTCGCAGCAAGGTATGGGCCACCGAAGTAGCCCTGCAGGGTTTCACCAGCGTCCTCAAGAAAGATTGGGGGCGCTCCGCACTACTTTGCTTCGACCTGAAAACCGCAAAGCTGCTCGCGCGCGTCGAAGGCCCGCACGGCAGCGCGCTGGGCGACATGACTCTCTCCCCCGCCGGCGACGTGATTGCTTCTGACGGGGCGAGCGGTGGCGTCTATCGCCTTCCCGTCGGCGCCAAAACCCTGCAGCGTCTCGATAATGGCGATTTCGTCTCTCCGCAAACACCCGTTCCACTTCCCGACGGCAACCATCTCTTTGTCCCCGATTACGCCCGCGGAATCGGCATACTGGACATCGCTACCAAGCAAGTCACCTGGCTCTCGCTCGACGGTCGCTTCGCCATCATTGGCATCGACGGCCTGTATCTCGACCATCAAACGCTGCTCGCCGTACAGAACGGCACCTCGCCTGAACGCGTCACTGCCTTCACGATGGACGACGCCCTAACCAAAATCGTCGCCGAAAAAACCATCGAACGCGCCACCACCACGCTAGGCGACCCCACCCACGGCGTAGTCCTCGGCTCCGACTTCTACTACATCGCCAACTCCGGCTGGAACACCCTCAACGACCACGGCGCCACCACCCCTACCTCCAAGCGCACTCCCGCGCAAATCATGCGCGCCCCCATCCCCAAGCCGTAACCTCGGTTCTTCTCCGCGTCCTCTGTGCACTCTGCGTTAAAATCCCCATTAGGATTTCTCGCGGACTGTCCCTCAGCCGTCGACACCCAAACATGCCTCGGACTCCCTCAACGAAAAACACCACACCACCCATAACCGTCCGCCCCGCCACTCCCGACCTCTGGCCCGCCATCGAAGATCTCTTCGGTCGAAAAGGCGCCTGCAACAACTGCAGGTGCATGTACTGGCGCATCGGAGCCGAATATCGTCGCAACGCTCCCGCAAAAAATAAATCCGCATTCAAATCGATCGTCCGCCAAGGCCCACCACCCGGGCTCATCGCTTTCGACGGCACCATTCCAGTCGGCTGGTGCCAGCTCACGCCCCGCAAAGATCTCGCGTGGCTGGAAAGAACCTGGGGCCCGAAAGCCGTCGACGAAACTCCCGTCTGGTCCATCTCCTGTCTCTACATTCGCAAAGGCCACCGCAAAAAAGGCATCGTACACCTTCCAGTTGCAGTCGATCACATAGTCGCGGCGCTCGGCGAATTGCAGGCCTGCAAATTGAAATCTCGCTGCCTGCTGCGGAATCTGTCCCAGCACTTCCGCAAGCGGCGGAGCGGCGGCATCAAAATTCACAAAGATAAATTGTTCCCAGGTATCCACGCGCAGCGGAACCATTCCCATCGTGCTGCGATCGAAAAACTCCACACCGTCCGTGTCTGGCGTACCAATTAATTTTCCTTCCAGCGTGTACGTCCAGCCGTGATATTGGCAGCGCAGCACGTGCTTGCAACCGCTGCCGAGGGCGATCGGTCCCGCGCGGTGTCGGCAGACATTGCTGAAGGCGCGCAGCGTGCCCTGCTTGTCACGGACTATGATGATGGGTTCGCCGGCGACTTCGGCGGTGAAATAACTTTCTGGATCGGAAATCGTGCGCGCCACTCCGCTCACTTCGCCGCAACTCTGGCTCAGCGTGCCGACCAGTTGCCAGGTCCGATGAAAGATACGCTCTCGCTCGACCGTCAGGATCGTCGGGTCGGTGTAAAAACGCGAAGCCAGCGTTTCGGCGCATTCGATTTTTTCGTTGACATCCAAATGCAATGGCTTGGTGATCATGGCTTCACTTTGGAGTGCGGCGGCTTGACGCCGCTTTGCAGCGTTGATCGCGCCGGGATTCCGTGATGGGCTACGGTACCACAAGCATTTCTAGATCCGCCGCAGAGCTCGATGGCGGAATTTTCTCCATGCTGCATTCGCGAAAGCGGCGCCAAGCCGCCGCACTCCAAAGGAAACTAAAACTTGCGGGTTTCCTGGCGGGACCAGCGCTCGACCACGATTTTTGATTCGGTGTAGAACTCTACAGCGTCGCGGCCTTGGCCGTGCAAAATACCAAAGAAACTTTCTTTCCAGCCGCTGAACGGGAAATACGCCATCGGCGCGGCGACACCGATATTGATGCCAATATTCCCCGCGGGTGCTTCGTAACGGAATTTTCGTGCGGCCGCTCCACTGGTGGTGAAGAGCGAAGCTTGGTTTCCGTACGGGCTGCGCCGCAAGAATTCCAGCGCATCGTCGATGGAATCGGCGTGCACCAGGCTCAGCACTGGGCCGAAGATTTCGGTGTGCGCCAGCGAACTATCTGCTGGCAAACCGTCGAGGACTGTGGGCGTCAGAAAACTCCCGGAACCAAATCCGTCAATCTTGGTGTTGCGACCATCGAGCAAGGGCTTTGCCCCTTCTTTTACTCCGGCGGAAATCATTCCCTCGATGCGCTCCTTGCTCTGCACGGAAATCACCGGCCCCATTTGCACACCGCTATCCATGCCGTTGCCCACGCGAATCGCGGAGGCCGCTTGCGTAATGGCATCGCGAAACGTTTTCTGCGCTTCGCCGACGGTTACCGCCACGGAGACCGCCAGGCAACGCTGCCCGGCGCAGCCAAATGCGCTGTCGCTGATAATTTGTTTGGCGAGATCCATATCTGCGTCCGGCAAAACGATGACGTGATTTTTCGCGCCGCCTTGGCACTGCATGCGCTTCCCGCTGGCCGCCGCGCGTGTGTAGACGTGCTTGGCGACCGGCGTCGAACCCACAAAACTAATCGCGCGAACTTGCGGGTGATCGCACAGCGCGTTCACCACATCTTTCCCACCGTTTACAATATTCACGACGCCTTTAGGCAGTCCGGTCTTCTCGAGCAGCTCCATAGCGCGGTGCATGGTCAGCGGCACGCGCTCCGAAGGCTTCAACACAAAGGTATTGCCGCAGGCGATGGCGTAAGGCAAAAACCAGAACGAAATCATCGCGGGAAAATTAAACGGGACAATCGCCGCGACCACCCCGAGCGGTTGCCGAATCTGCATCTCATCCACGCCTGGAGTGACGTCTTCGAGCACGTGGCCCTGCATCATCATGGGAATGCCGCAGGCCACCTCCACGTTTTCAATCCCACGGCGCATCTCGGCTTTTGCTTCCGCGAAAGTCTTTCCGTTTTCGCGCGTGGTGATAGCCGCCAACTCGTCGATATGTTCTTCAAGCAGCGTTTTCAGCTTGAAAAGATACTGCACGCGTTCTCCGGGAGGAGTTCTGCGCCAGGCGGGAAAGGCCGCAGCGGCAGCCTGTACTGCAGCGTCGACGTCGCTGACGGTGGAAATGGGAGTGCGTGCCAGGACTTCGGCGGTGGCGGGATTGATCACGTCTACAAATTCGGTGGCTGAGGAACGCTGCCAGCCGCCATTCACGTAATTTTGCAATTCAGCGGCGGGACTCATGGTGGTACTCATCATTTTCTCCAAGCGCGTACGGATATGCGTGCGCCGCAAGCGCTAAAAACCTGGCGCACTAGCTGCATAACTATGTGCGCACGCACAAAAAATCACGCGAGAGGTAGTCTATCAAATTGTCACAGATGGGGGCAGCGGAACGGCCCTTAGAATGGCTCGCTGAGTGCCGCTTCAGGCGAGATAGTGCGGCTGGGGTTGTTCGTCCGTTCTGCTGCACCAAGTACGAAATGCCAGCCAGAGCATAACTGCGAGCATTCCTAGCCATCCGAGGATGCGAGTGGCTGAGCCAATTTGTCGATCTTGAAGCAGCCATCCCCATTGGCCGAATAGTGTGGCCCAGTCGTGCTCGTCGCCGCCTACCAATGGGAGGGCCTGGGCGCGAGCGTCGGCCATGTACACACCTATATAGAGAAAGTTTTCGAAGAACCAGAAACCGCAAAAGGCCGTGGCGACTACTTCCCTTTTCCGGAAAAAATAAAGTGCGCAGAGCATTGGTACCAGAAGTTCACCCAGCGTGCCACCCATGATCATGATGGTGTGGCCCATCCAACTAAAAAACATGTGGCCGCCCTCGTGGATGATCAGATTGACGTAGTCGAGGAAAAGGAATTCGGTGCGGTCGGTGGCCGCGTAAATCAGGAAAAGGAAATAGCAGGAGAGCCAGGCTATGCCCGCGGTGGGCGAGATGGGCTTCCAGTCTTCGAAGTCGTAGCCGAGGTACTGCATGAGGTTAGGTTAGCAAGGTCAGGTGCGGAGGCTCTGAGATGTGGGTGGAGTATTTCCTAGAGGCAACCGGTTGTGGGGAAGGATGGACTTTAGCGGCTGAGGCCGCTTTCGGCGGCGGCGTTAATGTCGCGGCCCTTCGTGCCTCTGGGTAAACTGAAGCCGCGACCCACAAAGCGCGAAGTGCTACTTGCCGAGGGCGGCTAGGGCTTCGTAGGCGGCGCCTAGTAGGGGGGCGGTTTCGTTGAGGATTACGGAAACGGGGATGTTGCTGAGTAGGCCTTCGAAGTGCCATTTGTCTTTGAAGGCGGCGGAAAAGGCGCCGTCCTTCATTTTTTCTAGAATTTTCACGGCGATTCCGCCGGCGACATACACGCCGCCCAGCGCCAGAACTTTCAGCGCGAGGTTGCCCGCTTCCGCACCGTAAATGGCGGTCCACAGATCCAGAGTGTCGGCGCAGACGCGGCACGATCGGTTCAAGCCATTGCGGGTGATTTCGGGCGCAGGATCGGAATCGGGATCTTCAAAGGAAGGATGCTTGATATTCGGGTTCAAGAATTCATGAAGGGTGCGGAATCCGCGGCCACTTAGAATCAATTCCCAACTCACTTGCGGATAGCGGCGACGCATGAAACGCAGCAGCTCGATCTGCTGCTCGGAGTGCGGAGCAAAATCTGAGTGGCCGCCTTCGCTGGGCACCACGTAATAGCGATTCTTGTTCCACACCAGAATGGCTTCGCCCAAACCAGTGCCCGCGGCGAGCAAGGCGCGCGTACCGCCATGTTCGGGTTTGCCGGGATTTAATACGCAGAAATCTTCCGGCGGCAAATGCTGCAGGCTGTGTCCCCACGCGCCCAAATCATTCATCAGCTCGATGTGGGGAACATTCAGATCAGATTTCAAACGCGAGGCTTCCACGATCCAAGGAAGATTCGTGGCGCGCACCTGGCCATCGATGACAGGCCCCGCGATGCCAAATCCAGCGGCATCAATTTTGTCGGTACCGAGGTGGGGAGCGGCGAGACGCGAAAATTCCTTCACAATTAAATCGAATTGCGCAAACTCTTTGCTGGCGAAGCGCTGGCTGAAAACGAGCTTCAGCTTGCCTTCTTTTTCAGCGAACAGAGCCAGATTGCATTTCGTGCCGCCAACATCACCTGCAAGGATCACCGTGGCCCCCAAGGATTTGCCGCTACAATTGCGTCACGCAGACTCGCCCGGAAGCGGTTAGAAAATCAAAAACGGGCGGAGTAGAAGAATTCGCTAGGCCGGGTTGTGCCAGTGGCGGCCGTCGCGCTCGATGAGCGCAACGGATTCGGCCGGCCCCCAACTGCCCGCGGCGTACTGCGGAACGCTGGCGCTCTTCGTGGCGCCCCATACATCCAAGATGGGATCGACCAAGGACCAGGCGGCTTCAACGTTTTCGCCGCTGTCAAAGAGCGTGGCGTCACCGCGCACACAATCATTCAGCAACGTGGCGTAGGCAGGCCGCGTCGACTTGCCGAAGCCTTCCTCATAGCTGAATTTCATGGTGACGTTTCCGATGTTCATTTCCGTGCCGGGGCGTTTGGCGCCGAAAGAAACGGAAATCCCTTCATCCGGCTGAATGTTCAGCACCAGGCGATTGGGCTGAATGCCTTTATCGCGAAAAACCATGTGCGGGGCGCATTTGAACTCGATAACGATTTCCGTGCTGCGTTTGGCCAGGCGTTTCCCGGTTCGTAAATAAAATGGCACACCAGCCCAGCGCCAGTTGTCGATGAGTACTTTGGCGGACACAAAAGTTTCGGTGCGCGAATGGGGATCGACGCCCTGTTCCTGACGATAGCCGGGAACGTCTTTGCCACCAATATTCCCTGCAGAATACTGCCCACGCACCACCGATTGCGCCATCATTCCGGGATCGAAGGGGCGAATGGACTGCAGCACTTTCAATTTTTCATTACGGACGGCGGTGGCGCCGAAAGAGGCGGGCGGCTCCACAGCGCACAAGGAAGTAAGCTGCAACACGTGGCTTTGAATCATGTCGCGCAGCGCGCCGGTGGTCTCATAAAAACCGCCGCGGCGTTCGACGCCGAGCGTTTCGCCGGCGGTGATTTGAATGTGATCGACGTAGTTACGATTCCACAGCGGCTCGAAAATGCCGTTGCCAAAGCGCAGGACCAAGAGGTTCTGCACGGTGTCTTTGCCGAGATAGTGGTCGATGCGGTAGACCTGACTTTCGTCGAATACCGAGAGGACTTTGCGGTTGAGATCGACGGCAGAGGCCAAGTCTCGTCCAAAGGGCTTTTCAATGATGATGCGGACCCAGGAATCGGGTGAATCCGGTTTGTTGAGGCCAGCTTTGCCGATCTGCTCAACAATGTCCGGATAAACTTCGGGGGGCGTGGAAATATAAAAGAGGCGATTTCCGCCGAGTTGCTTGGCCTCAGAAAGTTCTTTCAGGCGCTTAGCCAGTTGCGTGAACGACTCAGGCTTATTGTAGTCGCCTTGGCTGTAGTAGAGGTCGGCCGCGAACTCATTCCACTGCGTGGGATCAATGGGCCCTACTTCTGAAATGGTTTTCGCGGCTTCACCAATCGTGGCGCGGAAACTTTCGTCGGTCATGGCCGTGCGGGAAAAACCAACGATGGCGTGGCGCGAGCCGAGCGCCTTATGAGTGGCCAAATCGTACATGGCCGGAATCACTTTGCGCTTGGCGAGGTCTCCGGAAGCGCCAAAAAGAATTACGGTTACCGGCTCGGCGACGCCGCCGTATCCGGAACGATTGGGCTGTATGGACATACATCCTCCCTTAAGCTGCAGCACTTAAACGATTCAATACTAACACTGAGGACTGGCAGGGCCGCGACAGCTCAAGCATCCGTCAAGCTTCCCGCAAGCGCCTCGAAACTATACCTCAACACCGTACGACCCGAGGTCGGAACGTAATTGCGCGGCGTTCTGATAATGGATGACGTTCATGCCCAAACGGCGCGGACTTTCTAAGTTCAGGGGACGATCATCGATAAACAGGCATTTTCCCGGGAGACGCTGGGTAACCGCCAGGGCCACGCGAAAGATGAGTTCTTCTGGTTTGCGGGAGTGGACGTAGCAAGAACTGAAAAATACCTGGAAATCCTGGCGCAGCTTGAAGGTTTCGATGCGGTATTTGTTGAGTTCGAGCGGCTCATTGTTCAGCGCGCCGACGAAGTATTTCCCGGATTTGGCCACGGTATGCAGCATGGCGCGCGATTCGGGAAATTCCTTGGACTGCGCGTACATGAAAGAGATGAACTGGTCGCGAGTGAAAGGACGCTGGCGGTAGAACAGCGTGCGGTCGAGATATTCATTCAGCGAGGTATTGCCGGCGTCGAAGGCCGGAAAGGCCAGGTCGTGGCGATCCTGGAATTCTTCGTAATCAAATTGAAATTCCGTGGCGGCGCTGCGTCGCGCGTGACGGTCCCAGCCATTGGTCAACACGACTCCACCGATGTCCCAAAAAAGCGTGGTGATGTCCGGCACTGGGCGACTCTCTCGCGGCGCGCGCAAAATACGCCGAAAATGCTTACGAGATAGTGAAGACAGCGCGGGAGTCTGTCAAGGGAACGAAATTGGCTGGCTGCGAGGCGAACCGGCGTCGGTTATTTCTGGTTGGAATAAAGGGCGTTTACGAATGCGCGAAAGTCAGGATTCTTCATGAGGGTCGTGAAGGAGTCGTCGGTACGCGCGTCGGGGATCGTTTCACCGGAAATCACATTACTGCGGCGATCGTAAGCCAGTTTGAGGAGGTGTTGCGTATCCGCGATCTTGCCCTCTTCCGCGGCGGCACAAGCCAGATTGTAATAGAACAGCGGATACGCGGGATCCTTGGAGATCCCATACTGGGCAGTAGCTTTGGAAGCGGCAAGGTTACCCGTGATTCCGTAGGCCATCGTCAAATTGTCGATCAAAGCGAACCAGAAGTTTTTTTCCAGTTTCGGCGAAGCCTTCTCTAAGTCCAGCGCTTTCTGATACGGGGCGATCGATTCCTGGTATTTGCCGTCTTTGAAAGCGCGACTGCCCGCCAAAAAGAGTTGGCGGCTTGCGTCGGAGTCCACCGAGCCGCCGGTCTTGGACGCGGCAGCAGCGGAAGAATCGAGAGGGACGATGTGAAAGGACTGCAGCAATTTATCCACCGCGGGTTGGTCGGCGTCAGTGAAGAGCACTTTAGAAATATGGATATCGATGTACGCGTCGTCTTTAGGTATGCACGCGAAGATATTTCGCTGCTTCAAAGTTACGCCACCAGCCTCAGGGAGCGTGTATTCCAGGATTTGCATGTCGCCATTCTTGCGATAGTGCACGCCTTGTAGCGGAGTGTTGGAGGTAGCCGCATTGCGCGAGGCGGTCGCCTTCAACGAACGTTCACACTCGCCAGGAGGCGGCGGAGTATTGGTGGGTTCAAGAAAGACCGACACTGTAAAAGGATTTGATTTGCTGTCCGCGAGGAAATATCGGCGCCCGCCCTGTTGAATTTCGTTAGTCCGCTGAGTGAAGCCCGGCGCGTCGAACACCATGCGCCAAGGCAAAGAAGGAAGGCTCACTTCTAGGGATTTCGATGAGTCGGATTGCTGGGCGTAGGCGGATGCAGAAAAGGCTGTACACAGGAATGCGAGTGTTAGCAGATGATTTCTCACGCCATGCCTCCAGGCTAATGCTTGAACATGCCAATCGCACCGATTGTTACGAAACGATGGACTTACCCGGCGAGATAATGAACAGGCCATACTGGTCTGTCAAGGGCATCGGGGCATTTTGCGGGACGTCGTTCAGCGGTTGCAATTTAGGGGATATGAAATAAGCTTTTTGATATGACTGATGGAGGCGGGGAGGAACTGCCGGTTTTTGCCCAGAGGTCGAAGGGACCGTGGCTCACGGTGGTTGCAACGATATGGATTTTATTCGTCGCGTCCATCGTTATCGGGGCGTTGTGGCCGCAAATTCCGGTGCTGGGAGTTGTCGGCGCCGGATGTGAATCGACGCTTTCGCTGCATGTTTTTTTGGCCGCGTGTCTGGGAGTTGTTTTAGCAATTCTCGCGCGGCGAAAGCGCACGGATACTTGGAGCAACGCAATCTTGTGTTTGTCGTTGCTGGTGGCTGTTGGCGCGTTGCTGCCGCTCGTGAAGCTAGTGAACACGGCGCGGGAGTTTGGGGCGCCCATTTCCTGGACGGATCATTTATTTGGCACAACGCAGAAGGCGGCGCTGCCGGAACGCTTGAGCCAAACGGTGCGTTTCGCGAAGATCGATGGACAGGATTTGTATGCGGATATTTATCAACCGTCGCCGCCAGGCGAGAGTCCGTCTGCCGTGGTGCTGATGATGCACGGCGGCGGATTTATTCGTGGAAAGCGCAGTCAACCGAACGGGTGGGATCGCTGGCTGGCGGGGCGCGGGTACACCGTCTTTGATATCGATTATCGGTTGGCGCCGCCGCCGACCTGGAATCAGGCCGCGCAGGACGCGGCGTGCGCGATGGGGTGGATCGCCGCCAATGCGCAGACCTATCACGTGGATGGCACGCGGATTCTGGTGGCTGGCCAATCCGCCGGCGCGGGGCTGGCACTGCAGCTTGCTTTCGGAATTGCGGACGGGACGGTGACGTCGAGCTGCGGCGGCAATGTTCCTAGGCCGGTCGCGGTATTTGCGCTGTATCCGCCGGACGATTTTCCGATGGGTTGGAATTTCAATACGGCGCTGGGTCCGGCGCGGGCACAAGTATTTCTACGCAACTACATTGGGGGCGCGCCGGAAGATTTTCCGGGACGGTATGCGGCGGTCTCAGCGGTGGACCATGTGCGAGCGGATTTGCCGCCGATGCTGATTGCCGCGGGCGACCACGATCACCTGGTGCCGTATAAGGGACACGTGGAGTTGATGGAGAAACTGAATCGCGCCGGAGTGCCGAATGTACTGCTCACCGTGCCTTACGGCGAGCACGGGTACGACATTGCCTGGAACGGTTTGGGGACGCAAATTACGCGCCACGTTTTGGAAGAGTTTTTGCGGAAATATTTTCCGGCGACGGCGCTGCATTAATGGCTTACGGCAGCTTCATGCTTTCGCGTTAGTAGACGTGCCAGCCAACCGAGCAGCGGCGACGCGGCGAACCCTGCGTAAACGCAGTAGATGTTCAGGGTGAGGGCGAATGCGGCGATACCCAGAAAAAAAGAGATGAAGAATGCTTCGGCGCCGAAGCTGGTGACCCAGTCCGGCCTTTTTCCGCTGGCGGGAATGCGCGCGATCACGGCAGGAAAGATGCGCGGGACGGCGTCGAGAAAATTCTGGTAGCTGACACCTTGGTGGGTAGAGAGAGCCGCTTCTTCGCGGCCGATCAGGCGGTAACAAAGAAGTGGAATGGCGATTAGCACGATGGGGACACCGATCAGCGGCAGGAACAGACTGAGCGCAACCGCCATCAGCACATTGCCGAAATAGAGCGGGTTGCGTACGTGGCGG
Organism: uncultured Acidobacteriota bacterium; assembly: GCA_963786485.1. Classification (GTDB taxonomy): domain Bacteria; phylum Acidobacteriota; class Terriglobia; order Acidiferrales; family UBA7541; genus Acidiferrum. Next base: position 74,067 of record CAWAZN010000005.1, on the reverse strand, counting down.
TAGGGTCCGTCGGCGTGCAGCGCCTCGCTGCGGACCACGTGGTCGTGGACCACCGCCTGACCGAGATAGGCGGCGCCCCACATGCGGAACAGTACGGCCAGAAGCATCAGCAACGCCGCGACACCGAAAACGATGTGGAGCGCGTCGTCTTCTTCCATGGGTACGCCGGCGGCGAGGCGGTCCGCGATGCGCGCGCCGACAGGGACGTGGTCTACCAATAATAGGAAGAAAGGCAGTCCGTAAATCAGCGCGAAGATCCACCAGCGGTTGCGGAACTCGAAATTGGTGGCGCGCATCATTCCACGGTTGCCCTTGAAAGCGAGACTTTTTCGGATATAGATTGCGGTTCGGCTGCGTTGGAGAAGTAGTCTATCGAAGTCGCCCTGGATTTGTCTGAGAATTTCACAGATGCGTAGTTGCGGTTTTTTGAGTTTACGGTACTAAACGGAAATTTAACCTGCCAGCGCGATGACCATGCCGCCTGCTACGATCAAGCCTCCTCCACACAGGACTTGGAGTGAAGGCGGTTGCTTGAACGCCAGCCAGGAGATCAGCTGCGCGATCACAAAGAAAAACACCACGTAGAGTCCGAGCAGTTTGCCGAAATCCCACGGAGGGCGATTGACCGTCCAGCCATAGGCGAATAAGACGGCCGCACCGACCGCAAAGAACAGGCCGCGTTGCCAAAGCGCATTGGACCGCAAACCGAAACGCAGGAACATATCGCCGCCGGCTTCGAGTAGTGCAGCGAGAAGCAGGACAAAGATAGCGGCGGTGTGAGTCATAGCGGATGCTCCTGTCGGTAACTGATAACCGCTCGAATATAACAGCACAGTGTGGCGATGCATCGTGAATGCGGCGAAGTGAGCGAACGCAGGGACTATTCCGCCGTGCGCTAGGAATTTGCGGCGTTGTGCAGTAAGGTAAAGTTTCGTGCAATTCAGGGAGGTTTGATCATGGCAGACGACAATTGCGCACCGGCACCGGCCGCCAGCGCGCCCGTAAAACCGGGCGAACGCATCGTACATTGCGTGAAGTTCGATAAAGACCTGCCCGGGCTCGACCGCATTCCCTGGAAGGGCGAGATTGGGAAGCGTGTGTATGAAAGTGTCTCCAAGGACGCCTGGAAATTGTGGATTGAGCATTCCAAGATGGTGATGAACGAATATCGTTTGAACCCGCTGGACCCTAATTCGATGAAGATTATGGAAGAGCAGATGGAGCAGTTTTTCTTTGGAGCGGGGGCAAAATTGCCAGAAGGGTATGTCGCGCCTAAGGCGAAAGGGTAGGTTCACGTTTTGGGCGCGTCCTAAGAAAAACGTCCGCCGCAGACGGCGGCCGCTACAAAAGCGCGGATGGGTGATGGACTGAGAGTCTCGACGTGATTTCAAATTTGAGTTTGGCGTGCGCTGCGCGTAAGGCCGCTTCGACGATTTCGGGACTCTCTCCGGTTGCAAAAATAAATCCCAGGTAACTGGAGCCTTCGGGCCAGGCGGCGATGTAATCGTGGACGCGCGCGGTGATGACGATCTTGCTTACGCCGGCTGTTGTTCCGGCTTCCGCCTCTCCACTGACACCCTGAAACATTCCGCTGGAAGGCACCGGGATCATCATCACTCCAGAAGCCAGCGATTCGCGCGCCGCGTCGCTACCCGGCAATTCCAGCGCGTGGCGCAGTAATAGTTCTTCCAAGCCGAAAGTTTCCGCGTGCTTCGCGGTATCTGGCCCAACAAAGCGCAAACTCTCCGCGCACAATCCACCGATCGGCCGCGGCGCAATTTCCAGCGGCCAAATAGTTCCCGTAGCCTCGTCGACGCGAAACTCCGCGTGCACTGGCCCGTGCGACAAACCCAATGCCGCCACGCACGCGCGCAACATTTTCTCGATGGCCGCGATTTGCTTGGCGGACAGGCGCGACGGCGTCACATAAATTGTCTCCTCGAAATACGGGCCTTCGAGCGGGTCGGGCTTGTCGAAGACGGCCAGCACGCGCAATTCGCCGGCGGTCATCAGCGCTTCCACGGCCACTTCCCTGCCCGGCAAATAGCCTTCCACGATCATTTCGTCCAAGTTTGCTTCGCGCGTGGCTTGAATCTCTGGAGTGCGCAGCAGTTTGCGGATGCGCGCCGCAGCCGCGACGAATTCTTCGCGGTTGTTGGCGCGCACCACTCCCTGGCTGGCAGAAAGCGCCAGCGGTTTCAATACGCAGGGATAGGAGATACCCAGTAACGCGGGTTCCGGCGGCGGTTCGAGAGCGATGGCGCGAAACCACGGGCCGGGCAAACCCGCGTCGCGCAAAACTTCTCTGGTTCGTTTTTTATTGCGGCACGCTTCCACAGCCGCCGGGTGATGAAACGGAATGCCAAGCGCACGCGCGGCAAAGGACGCGGCGTGGGCCGGACGGTCGCCGAGCGCGAGGATGCCGTCCACATTTTTGCCGCGCCAATGATCGACAGCTGTCTGTGCGGCTTCGCCAGGCTTCTCAAAGTGCGCGGCAATGGCATGGTCTTCCCAAGGGTCACTCAATTGATGGCAACGATCCGTAACGTACGCCAACTCTACGTTTAGTTTTTTTGCCGCGGCTTCAAAACTGCGCGTCTGGTAACCCAGCTTCGCGCTGAACAACAAGACGCGTTTTCGCGATTCAGGCATAGATTATTTTTTCCGGGATTGTGCTGAGCAGGCTCTCACACAAACTGGTCCGCGGAAACCGAGGGAGCTTTCACAGCGACTTTTGCGGGCGCGTACGCAGCGGGAAGAGTTCCCGCGGCACCAATAGACAAGAACTGCGCCGGCGTCGGTTCCGCGCAGCAATACCACGGCTCACTCAGGTACGGCACGGCCTTACTCTCTCGCGGCAAATCCAGAGTTGGCGCAATCCTCTCGGCTGCGGCGTGAGCCGTTTGCCAAATCAGAGAAAAAGCCACGGTGCGAGAAAGTTTCTGCGAGTCGGCATGCGCGGCGATATCTTGTACCGCTAGGCTCAGCGCGTCGACGCGAGGGTCGCTATGCGTCCAGGGAAATACCAGTGACTGCGCATCGAACGGGCCTACCAGTTCTTTAACTTCAGGCAGGTCCAGCAGACGCGAACCCGCGGGGATCAGCAGGCGAATTCCCAATTGAATCGGCGCAACGTGTTCGATCAAGTTTCCTTCCTGGATCACCTGCAGCAAATCGATGAAACCTTCGAGTGTGGTCCACGGAGAAAATGGCACGAACGTGGGATGTAGCGTCAGGCCAACATTGCGAAACGCGGCTACTACATTAAGAAAATCCTCGCGCGTGTGTCCCTTGTCCAGGATCTCCAGAAAATCGTTGTCGACGGATTCCACGGCGCTGATCACAAACAAGCATCCGGTGTCGCGCAGCGTGGCCAGATGTTGCGGATAGTCGATCAGATGCTCGATTTTTATGGTGACGTCGTAACTGATGCCAGGAAATTCCTGATGGAAGGCCTTCATTAATTCCAGCGCGTGGCCGATGCCGTTGAAAAAATCCGGATCGCCAAACGAGATGTGTTGCGCGCCCGCCGCCACCTGCCTGCGAATATCTTCGAGAACCACTTCGCGGGACACGATGCGAAACACGCCGTTGTAAACGGGCACGATCGGGCAGTGTCGGCAGACATGCTTGCAGCCGCGGCTCGCTTCCGTGGAACCCACAATGCGAAAACCATCGCCCGGCATAATCAAGTGGGCATATTTTTCGATGGGAGAAAGTCCGGCGCGATCGGGGACTTCGAAGGCCAGCCGTTCCAACGAAATCAGCGCCTGCATCTGGACCTTCCCACCATCTTCACCACTCACATGGCCTTCGGATGACGGCGCGCTCCGTTGCGACAGTTCCTCCGCAAGGCTAACCAAGCCCGACTCAAATTCGCCACCGAGCAGCGTCCGGACGCCCAGCTTTCGCAGATACTCCACATTCATCGGCGCATACAGCCCGTAACAACACAGATGCGCTTGCGGATTCTGCGCGCGGAGTTCCGGAATCAGCTGCGCGGCCAAGCGCGTCGCCGTGTGCATAGGCAGATAGATGGCAATCAACTCAGCCGACGCCACTGCATCTTTGTCCAACGATTGCCGCGTGAGGTCCAGGCACGTCACGTGATGGCCGCGCTTGCGAAGCCAAGCCGCGGGCGATACCAACCCAAACGGTTGGCGCCCAAGCTCGTAAGTACTTATGAGAACGATTTTCATGCGCGGCCCAAGCTTAGATATCCAGTTGAATGATCTTCCCCATCATATCGTCGTCTAACTTCAGTATGGCTTCGGCCAGCTTGAGTTGGCCCGCGGCGGCCGCCAGCGCGGCCGCTACCGATTGGGCCATCGCGCTATCCCATTTATCAGAGGCGTGCCGATATGCGCACTCATGTAATCCTGTGAGCGCGGCGAAATAAGCTTCTGATAACTCCGCGGGAACCTGCGGACCTCGACCGTTGTTTCGAAAAACTTCAATACACGCCGGCAACAGAAAGAATCCTGAATCGATGGGCCCGACACACTCGATCCCGATCGTCACGATATGCGGTACCGTGGCGTAGGACGCATCGTAAACATCCTCTTGATGACACAGCGACGACCACAACGTGAACCAAGGCTCTTCGTCGTACCTGCTCTTCGGTGCCGCATTCAGTGCAAGCTGGCGAAGGAGATCCGGAATATCCGAGGCTTCCCCGTAGGCATGCCTGAGACTCCGCCAATCTTGCGATTCCAGCGATAACAATCAAGTCTCCCGGCACGGAACTTGTGACTCGCTGCAAGTTGCCATTCCGTTGCGCACCACCCAAGTATAGCCGCCCGCAGCGCGAAAGAAATTCAGTTATCATATATGCAGGATTTTGTGGAAAGGACGGCGGGAATGGCCATCTCGGCAGGAAATTCTTTTCACACCAGCGACACGCTGCACGTGGGAGCGCAGAGCTTCGAGATTCGCCGGCTCGAGCGGCTGGAAAAAGATGGCATCGGCCACCTCGGCAAATTGCCGTTCTCCCTGCGCATCCTGCTCGAAAATTTACTGCGCAACGAAGACGGCCGCTTCGTGAAGCCCGCGGACATCCAGGCACTGGCCAACTGGAAGCCCCATTCCGCTGAAAAAGAAATTGCCTTCATGCCCGCCCGCGTGTTGTTGCAAGATTTCACGGGCGTTCCCGCAGTGGTGGATCTGGCGGCAATGCGAGAAGCGTTCACCAAAATGGGCGGAAATCCCAAGCGCATCAATCCATTGTTCCCCGCCGAGCTGGTGATCGATCACTCCGTTCAGGTAGATAATTTCGGCAATGTAAATGCCTTCGGCTTGAATGCCGAACTGGAGTTTCAGCGCAACGTGGAGCGCTACGCCTTCCTGCGCTGGGGCCAGACTGCGTTTCAAAATTTTAAGGTGGTTCCTCCGGACACTGGAATCTGTCATCAAGTGAATTTGGAATATCTGGCGCGCGTGGTTTGCGTGACACCGTCAGGCAGCCGCTTCGAGGCTTATCCGGACTCCTTGGTCGGCACGGATTCGCACACCACCATGGTCAACGCGCTGGGAGTGTTTGGTTGGGGCGTCGGCGGCATTGAAGCGGAAGCGGCGATGCTCGGCCAGCCTTCCTCGATGCTGATTCCCGAGGTGGTCGGCTTCCGTCTACACGGCCGGCTGCGCGAAGGCGCCACCGCCACGGATTTGGTTTTGACGGTCACCGAGATGCTGCGCAAAAAAGGCGTGGTCGGTAAATTTGTGGAATTCTACGGCTCGGGCCTTTCCAGCCTGAGCGTTCCGGATCGCGCCACGATTGCCAACATGGCTCCGGAATACGGCGCCACCATGGGATTTTTCCCGGTGGATGACGAGACGCTTTCTTATCTGGAATTTACCGCGCGCAGCCAGGAACAGGTGGCGCTGGTGGAAGCGTATTGCAAGGAACAATCTCTGTTCCGCACCGACGACACGCCCGATCCGCACTTCAGCGATACGCTGCAGCTCGACCTGAGAACCGTGGAGCCAACGTTGGCCGGACCGAAGCGTCCGCAAGACCGCGTGTCGTTGCGCGACGCAAAATCCTCCTTCACCAAAGTTGTGGACGCCGCCAGCGTGAAGCCGGTACATGTGCAGAACAACGGCGACTCCTTCGATCTATCGAGTGGCGCCGTAGTCATCGCGGCGATCACCAGTTGCACCAATACGTCCAATCCTTCGCTGATGCTGGGCGCGGCGCTGCTGGCCAGAAAAGCGGTGGAGCGAGGCCTGCACACCAAACCGTGGGTGAAAACCAGCCTTGCGCCCGGGTCCAAGGTGGTGACCGATTATTTGAACGCCGCCGGCCTCACGCAATATCTCGACAAACTAAATTTTCAACTCGTGGGCTACGGCTGCACCACGTGCATCGGCAACAGCGGGCCACTGGCGGACAATATCGGCGCGGCCATCAAAGACAACAACATGGTCGCGGTGGCGGTGCTCAGCGGCAATCGCAATTTTGAAGGACGCATCCATCCGCTGGTGCGGGCGAATTATCTGGCTTCGCCACCTCTCGTGGTCGCCTACGCGCTCGCGGGTCGTATGGACGTGGATTTGACCACCGAACCGCTCGGCACGGGTAGCGACGGCAAGCCCGTGATGCTCAGCGATATTTGGCCCACGCCCCAGGAAATTGAAAGCACGGTGCGCTCGGCGGTCACCAGCGCGCAATACGCGAAGCAGTATGCGGAAGTTTACGAAGGCGACGCGCACTGGAAGTCCATGCCCATTCCCAAGGGCGACGTTTACCAATGGGATCCAAAATCCACCTACATCAAGATGCCGCCCTATTTTGAGAATATGCCGGCCAGTCCACCGGATTTGCAGGATATTCAGGGTGCGCGCGTACTGGCCATGTTGGGCGACAGCGTAACCACGGATCACATTTCTCCCGCAGGCTCGATCGCCGTGGATTCGCCGGCCGGAAAATATTTGATTGCGCACGGTGTAAAGCCACATGAATTTAATTCCTACGGCGCGCGGCGCGGCAATCATGAAGTGATGATGCGCGGCACGTTCGCGAATATTCGCCTGAAGAATCAGTTGGCGCCTGGAACGGAAGGCAGTTGGACGCTGCATCTGCCCGACGGCGAGAAATTGTTTATCTACGACGCTGCGCTGAAATACCGCGAAGCCGGCGTGCCGCTGGTGGTGCTGGCTGGCAAAGAATATGGCTCGGGATCGTCGCGCGATTGGGCGGCCAAGGGCACGCGGTTGCTAGGAGTGCGTGCGGTGATTGCGGAAAGCTATGAGCGCATTCATCGCAGCAATTTGATCGGCATGGGCGTATTGCCGTTGGAATTCTTGCCGGGGCAAAATCGCGAGACGCTGGGATTGACGGGACACGAAGTGTTCAGTATTGAGGGCGTAGCGTCGCTGGCGCCGAAGAAGAGCGTTACGGTGAAAGCCACAGCCGCCGATGCCGCAAGAACATTTTCGGCCATCGCCCGCGTCGACACCCCTGAGGAAGTCTCCTACTACAAACACGGCGGCATTCTGCAGTATGTGCTGCGCCAGATGCTGTAGTTAGTTGGCTGCTGACGCCTCCAGCGGATACGGCATGCCGTGCCTCCATACGTGGCCCGCTTAGATTCGGCCTTGGCGCTTTTGCGCGAGAACCAAACCTCGCGGCGTCGGCAACAGCAAAACCGACAACAATCCTTCCTCTTCCATTTTCAATGCCGCGGAACGAACGGTGTTCATCGCCGAGTTGGCGTCATGCATCACAACGATTCCGCAAGGGTTGATCTGCGGCAGGAATCGGCGGACTTCCCGCTCCCGGATAGACGTTTCACTGTCCGAAAAGAAAAAATCGATGGTGCCGCCGACCTTCATCTCCAGACTAGATTCGTTCCGCGCGTCGATCCACTCCGTGAGGCCCGAGGTTTGAAAGCGTTTTACGGCCGTGGCGTAGACTTGCGGGTCGTATTCGCAGGTGATAATTTTGCCTCGGCCGTTGGCTTTCAAGCCCTCGGCGATACGCAGAGTGCTCAATCCGGAAAAAGTTCCGGTCTCGACCACCAGTTCCGGCTTCAGGGTGATAACCAACGCTTTCAGAAAATCCAGCACTTCTGCTTCCGCGCTCATGGAGTCATACATATGCCACCGTTCAGGATGCGGACATTCGGGAGTGGGTTTGTGATATTCCGGCTGCAGCACGTCGCCGCGCGTGTTTATGTGCTGGACGATGCGGTGTTCCGGTTTGCGCGCGTAGTACCGAGCTTTAATACGCCAAAGAAGCACCGCGCCAAAAATAATGGAGAGCAGGCTGGCAGCCTGCGCATTTGAGAGACCGAAGAAAGAACGTGGGTTGATGCGCAGAAACTCTACGAGGAAGCGCGCCAAGCCCGTGAGTATTAAATAATTACAGAAAATTTCGCCCTTGGCCTTGGGGCCGCGCAGCGATTTGCTACCCATGTGCCAGAGGAAAGCAGCGATGGCCATCCATACGATGAATTCGTAGATGGGTGTGGGATGCACGCGGTCCGTGGTGGGCACCACGCCGTTGGGGAAACTCATGCCCCACGGGAGCGTGGTGGGAATGCCGTAGTCGCCGTCTCCGGAAAGCAGGCAGCCGATGCGACCGATGGCGTAGCCGACGGTGGCAGCCGGAGAGCAGATATCGAAAAATTCCAGGATGGGAATTTTGTAGTACTTGGCGATGAGGATCAATGCCAGGAAGCCGCCGAGGAAGCCGCCGAACCAGGCGAAGCCGTAGCGCGTCAGCAACATAGGCTTGGGGTCGGCGAAGAATTCGGCTGGGGTTTCGAGGACGTGGTACAGGCGCGCACCGACCAACCCGGCGATTCCCGCGATCGCCACGATCATAAAGCCGTCGTCGGATTTGACAGGGGGAGCGACGGACTTGGTTCTCGATTCCGATTTCGAGGGCTTGTGCGGTTTGGTCAGCACCATTCCGCGGCGATTCAATTCGGCTTGGATGATAAAGCCCGCTACGAAAATGGCGGTGGCGACCATTAGGCCGAAGGTCGGGATGGTTAACCAACCGATGTGCAGGAAAGGAATCATGAATGGGAGCGATCCAAGAAAGTATACACGAGGGGTCGAGTTTTCCCGGTTCGCTGCAGAGTTCAATCGCGATTGTTTACAAGTTATTTGGAATTAGGAGCTTGGCGGCGTTGACATTCTATTCATCGGGGATTAACAGAGCGCGCGTAATTATTGACGAGTGGAATTCGGTCAATTCAGGGGCTGCGGATTTTCATCAGACATATGAATTTTATGCGAGGGTTGGTTTGCTTTGGGATTTCTGTGTTTGGAAGTGTAGCTGTGCTCGGGCAGAAAGCGCCTGCGCAAACGCCGCAAGTCCAAGCAGGACCATCGCAGGCCGCTGCGACAGCTTCAGAGGCTGGAGTTTGCTCGCGGTTGGCAGCCGGTGCGACGGTTCCGGAGCCGGAGGATTTGCGAAGCCGGGACGGGCTGCTGCGGTTGACGCTCACGTTCCACAGCGGAGTTGATGCTGCCGGTCGGAAAACCTTTTGTTATGTGGATGATGACGGTCGGCAGGAGCCTACACTGCGAGTGCAGCCGGGCGATAACGTGGTCATCACACTGAAAAATGAAGCAATACCCGTGGAAACAGGCAGCATTCCGCAGTTGCCCGCCGGGAGTAAGAACGCCACGGCGCGCAAACCGATCATCGGTGACCCTGGGACGACAACACGCGAAGTCTGTGCGGGCGGCGGATCGAAGACGGGATCGACGAACCTGCATTTTCACGGCATCACGATTCCTCCGGTCTGCCATCAGGACGATGTGTTGCATACGGCAGTGCAGCCGGGAGACGCTGCCTTCGAATACCGCTTTCAGATACCCAAGGATGAGCCACCCGGATTGTATTGGTATCACCCGCACATTCATGGATCTACGAAAGTGCAGGTGATGGGCGGAGCTTCTGGAGCGTTGATTGTGGAAGGAATCGAGCGGGTCAAACCGGAGCTGGCGGGTTTGCCGGAGCGGGTGTTTGTGATTCGCGACCAGAACCTGCTCAACCCAAACGCAGAGCCATCGCCCGACGCTACTGGAAAGATGCCTCCGGTAGTTCTGGATGCGGACGGCGACGTAAAGAACACCGGAACCGGGACGGGCAAGCCAGCGCTGGACTTATCGCTGAACTTTGTTCGAGTCCCCTACCCGAATTACCCGGCGGCGGTGATCCGGATGAAACCCGGAGAGCGGCAGCTTTGGCGAGTGCTCAACGCCTCGGCGCTTACCTATATGAGTTTGCAGTTGCTATTTGCGGGACAAGCGCAGGCGATGGGAGTCGTCGCAGTCGATGGGATACCGCTGAGCCACCACAGCTTGGGGGGCGCTGCCAAGGTGCTGTGGCAAAAGCATTTGGGAATCCCGCCGGGCGGACGCATTGAATTCCTGGTGATAGGCCCCGCCGAACGGGTGGATGCCAGCCTGGTAACCCGCAGCGTAAACACCGGGCCGGGAGGCGAGAATGATCCGACGCGGCCGCTGGCCACCATTGTGGCGAAAGCGGATGCCCCGGAACCTCGATCGCGGTTGCAGGCCGCACCTATCGCGACCGCTCCGACCGATACGGCGTGGCTCGGGGACGTCCGGCCGGTTCGCACGCGAAAGCTATACTTTTCCGAAGTATTGCAGGATCCGAAGGACCCGAACAGCCCGACGACATTTCTTCTTACCGTCGATGGAGATACCCCTAAAGCGTTTGATATGAGCAGCGATGTTCCGAACATCGTGGCGCATCAGGGCGACGTCGAAGACTGGATCATCGAAAATCGCTCACAAGAATTGCATGCTTTCCATATTCACCAGGTGCATTTCCTGCTGCTGGAATTTTTTGGACTGCCTGTGAACGAAGGCATCCTGCGCGACACCGTGAATGTACCGTTCTGGGATGGAAAAAATGCAGTGTATCCGCGCGTGAAACTGCGAATGGACTTCCGCGACCCCAACGCGATAGGGCTGTTCCCCTACCACTGCCATCTGCTGGAACACGAAGATTCCGGAATGATGGGCCTTATCCGGGTCGATCCTCCAATCAGTTCGCCAGCACCGGGCAAATAGGCCCGAGGGCTCCGATTCGGCAAGGGACGCAGTTCCTATTTTGCTGACACAAAATGGAGAATCTTGCCCAGTTTTCTTGGTTAAAAGGTTTTCATCAGGGTGTCATCTGCCAATAACACGACCCGCGTATCTACGATACGCGTTTGATTCCGACCGCAACTCGCAGGCCCCCACGTGTCCGCGGTAAGGCAGCAAGCGAGCTCTTTTCAACTTTAATAACTTTCAACGAGGAGAATTCATGATCCGAGAGAATTTACGCTGGATGGCGAGCATGCTACTGGCCGCGAATCTAGCCTTGGTGGCCCCCGGCGCGGCCTTGGCGGCCGGTGACAAAGACAACAAGAAGGGCGGCGGAAACGACATCGGCGGCGCAGCCACCGAGACGCCGATCAAACACGTGGTGGTAATTTTCCAAGAGAACGTCTCGTTTGACCACTATTTCGGCTCCTATCCGGACGCGCTAAACCTCAGCGAAGAAACGAAGTTCAAAGCCAAGAGAGACACGCCCACGGTCAACGGATTCACGGCGGGCCTGATGAATCACAATTTGAACAAGGATGCCGCGGGCACATTCTACTCGCCCGTGCGTTTGGCTCCCAGCCAGAACTACACCTGCGACCAGAACCACGATTACACGCCGGAACAGCAAGCGTTTGACAGCGGTTTGATGGACAAGTTTCCAGAGTTTGCGGCGACCCCGTGCAATTCCAAGACCTTCCCGGATGTTTCCAACCTGGGCGCGGGAATCGTAATGGGCTACTACGACGGCAACACCGTGACCGGCCTGTGGAACTACGCGCAGAACTTTGTGCTCAACGACAATTCCTTCGGCACCAACTTTGGGCCTTCGACCCCCGGCGCGATCAACGTGGTTTCCGGAATGACCGGCAACGCCGACCCCAACGCCAATGTCAACACAACCGGCGACGTGGTGGACCTGGCGGTGATCGGCGACCCCGATCCGTTCTATGACGATTGCAGCGGCGGCGAAAAGGTGGGCATGTCCGCCTCCAACCTGAACATTGGCAATTTGCTGAGCGCCAAGGGCATTTCTTGGGCCTGGTTCCAGGGCGGATTCACTCCGACGACCCCGGCCGTCCTGAATCCGGATGGCACGACCAAAACCCCAGCAGCGTGCAGAGCCACCACCAACCGCATCGACGGCACCCCGGAAGCGGCTTACAGCGCGCATCACAACCCGTTCGAATATTACAAGTCGACTTCCAATCCGCACCACTTGGCCCCAGCCAACTTGGCCGAAGTGGGACACGATGGCGTAGCGAATCACCAATACGATCTGAGCCTCTTCCAAAAGTCCGCGCTGGCAAATGGCCTTCCCGCGGTAACTTACTTGAAAGCGAACCGCGCTAACGACGGGCACCCGAGCAACTCCTCGCCGCTCGACGAACAGCTGTTCATAGCGCAGACCATCAACTTCCTGCAAACCCTGCCGGACTGGGAGACCACTGCGGTGATCATCGCGTGGGATGACTCCGACGGCTGGTACGACCACGTAATGTCTCCGATCATCAACCAGTCGGCCAGCACCTCCGATGGCCTGACCGGCCCGAACGCCTGCGGCGACAAGGGCGGAGCCATCGCTGCGCAGCAATCCCGCTGCGGCTACGGCCCCCGCTTGCCCTTGCTGGTCGTATCTCCTTTCGCCAAAAAGAATTTCGTGGACCATACGATTACGGATCAAAGCTCGGTTGTGCGCTTCATCGAAGACAACTGGCAACTTCCGCAAATCGGCAACGGTTCGTTTGATCAGTTCGCCGGAACGCTCTTGAACTCTTTCGATTTCAAGAATCCGCGCAACGATCGCGTGATCCTCAATCCCTCGACCGGACAAGTAGTGGACAAGTAGTTCTCAGTAGCAATAAGCGCTGAGCAGTTGAACGAAACCGCACGACGCTACGCCAGAGCTCGCTCCGCAATCGCGGGGCGAGCTCTTTGTTTGCGTGACGGTCTGCGAGGCGCCGGTTCCGGTGGCGCTCTTCCCAGTTCCGGGAGGACGCCTTTCTGCACTACAATTTGTGCATCTCCATGAAACCCGACAAATATCTGAAGCAAGCCCAAGACCTCGCAGAGCAATACCGCGTCTCCAAGGGCAAGAAGTTTCGGCTGAAGCGTTGCGACCCGAACGATACCGGCTCCATCAAGTCCAAAGACCAAGCCGCCAAACTTCTCGAGCACGGCACGAATCTGCTTTGCGATATGCAGGCCAAACTCTATGCCCAGGATAAATGGGCGCTACTGATTATTTTTCAGGCCATGGATGCGGCGGGAAAAGATGGCGCGATTAAGCACGTAATGTCCGGCATAAATCCGCAAGGCTGCGACGTAACCGCATTTAAAGCGCCGAGCCCCGAGGAACTGGACCACGATTATTTGTGGCGAGCGCACAAAGCCCTGCCGGAGCGCGGCAAGATCGGCATCTTTAACCGGTCTTATTACGAGGAAGTGCTAGTCGTGCGCGTCCATCGCAGCCTGCTGCAACCGCAGCGCCTGCCCAAAAAACTGACACATGACGACATTTGGGAGCAGCGCTACAAGCAAATCAATCATTTCGAACGTTATCTGACGGACAACGGTGTGGTGGTTCGAAAGTTTTTTCTGCATCTCTCCAAGGAGGAGCAGAAAAAAAGATTCCTCTCGCGGCTCGATGATCCGCAAAAAAACTGGAAATTCTCCATGGCGGACATCCAAGAGCGCGGTTACTGGAATGAATATCAAAAGACATATGAAGAGATGATCCAGGAAACGGCCAGCAAGGAAGCGCCATGGTACGTAGTACCGGCGGACAATAAATGGTTCACGCGGCTGGTGATCTCCGCGGCGGTCGTAGAAACGCTGGAGAGCCTGAAACTGGAATATCCGACGGTGGACAAAGCCAAGAAAAAAGAACTGGTCAAGGTTCGCGCGCAATTGCGGAAGAAAAGAGATTAACCCGGAATCCCAAGAATTTTTTGCCGCAAACTACCGATTTATGAGCTTGCCGAAATTTGTGCCGAGTTCTGCTAGGATGCGTAGATGAATAGAAGAAAATTGCTACAATCTTTACCGCTGGCGGCGTTGCTGCCAGCGTCCGCTTGGTCTGCCGCACTTTCGGACGTGGCACAGACCGCTCAAGAAGGCTCTATGATTTTCGAACTGCGCATATACCACGCTCTGCCCGGAAAAGTGAACGACCTGGTGGCCCGATTTCGCGATCACACCGATGCGCTCTTCGCGCAACACGGAATGAAAAGTGTCGCGTACTGGATGCCTCTCGACGAACCGCAACGGAGCAACACGTTCATCTACATTCTGCAGCACCCCTCTCGAGAGGCGGCGGCCGCAAACTGGAAGTCTTTTCAGGCGGACCCCGCGTGGATCAGCGTGAAAGAAAAATCCGAGGCCAATGGAAAACTGGTGGAGAAAATCGACTCCACCTTTATGGAACTGACCGATTTTTCGAAGAAGCTTTCGTAAGGCCGTCCCGCCGAAACGGATGCCACCACGCACCCGATCGTAGTAGCGCGCAACCTCAGTCCAAATTGGCATCCCACATAGTCAATGGGCCAGATTTTGTTCAGCACCGGCAAGCTGCTTACGCTGCAAGACCGTGCACGTCTAAACGCTGAGCCGGGGTGGCCCGCGGTTCCACCATTCCACAATTTTCTGGCAGTGCGTCGAAGAGAAAGGACTTCTTATGTTCAAAGACTGAATTTAGAGGTTGCGTATTGGGCGTAGTTTTGGCTGCGGTTCCGTGTGTTGCCGGAGCGCAATCTTTCGTGCTGGACTTGCCGTTGCCGAGTCAACGGGCGGAAATCTCGCAGCGGATCGGTATAACTGACGTCACCATCAATTATCACCGGCCGCTGGTAAACAATCGCAAGGTGTGGGGCGACCTGGTGCCCTACGGCAAAGTGTGGCGCGCGGGAGCCAATGAAAATACCACCATCACTTTCAGCGACCCGGTGACCATTGAAGGCAAATCCCTTGATAAGGGCACCTACGGCCTGCACATGCTGCCCAACGCCGATGAGTGGACCATCATCTTCTCGAAGAATTCCACGTCTTGGGGCGCCTTCACCTACGACGAAAAAGAAGATGCACTACGCGTAAACGTAAAGCCGAAGACCGCGGATATGCACAACGCGCTGACCTACGACATCGAGGACTTGCAACCGGATTCCGCGGTGATCGAACTGGAGTGGGAGAAGCTGGCTGTACCCTTCAAAGTTTCCGTCGACGTGCATCAGGTAGTCGACGCCAGCTTGAAAAAGCAACTTCGCAATCTCTCGCAATACACGTGGATCAGTTGGGATGACGCAGCCAACTATTTGCTGACGGAAAAGATTGAGTATGACGAAGCACTGCGGCTGGCCAACAAGTCCATTGAAATCGAAGATCGCTTTGACAATGAGATGACCAAGTCGAAAACGTTAACCGCCTTGAACCGCAAAGAAGATGCCGCAGCGGCGTTGCGAAAGGCGCTGGATCAGGCGAGCCCGATTCAGATGCACGGCTACGCGCGGCAACTGCAAGGCGAAAAGAAGAACGACGAGGCGTTTGCGATTTTCAAAGAAAACGCCGCGAAGCATCCGGACCAGTGGTACGTACATGCCGGCCTGGCACGCATGTATTCGTCACAAGGCAAGTTTGACGACGCCGTGAAAGAGATGAAGGTTGCGGAAACGGGCGCCCCAGAAAATCAGAAGACCTATGTGAATGGCCTCGTGACGCGTTTGGCAGCCAAGCAAGACATTAACTAGGCCGCGCCGCGGCTTCTGGATTTTGTAGGGGCCGCCTTCCTAGGCGGACGCACTTGGTCGCGCCGCGAGATCTGGAGAGCAGGCGATGACCCTTCCTCCGTGAATGCGGCGAAGCCAAAACTGCGAGATAAATTGCTCGCGTTCTTCCGGCTGCACGAGAAGCAAGAAAGAACATCGCTCGTCAGGCGAGATAATGTACGCAACGTCTTCCTGTAGCCACTCCTTGTCGAATTCCGGTAGGTTGCTCATCGCTTGCTGGACTAACCACTCTGCGTACGAGTCTGCGGGAGCAGCCCTGCAATAACGCCGCAAATTCGCGGTCGATTCATCCTCTGCATCATCTGGAGCGAGGGTAACAGCGTCAGATTGACCTGCTTGAGCCTGCACTGTTTGTCCTGCCGCGCACCGTGCCAAAAAGGCAGCGCAGAAGAACAAGACTAGGAGTTTCATTCGCTGTTCGCGATTTGTCGGAGTAAAGCGGAGCATGCTCAGGGCTAGAGATTCCCAATATCTGGGCTGGGTTGCCCGGCTACCTTCTGCAATCTCGATTGAAACCTTAAACGTGGTGAGTGGATTCGCGAACCACCAACTCCGCAGGGAGCCGTCGCCGCACCAAAGGGATCTCGCGCTTCTCTTCGGCGGCGGCGATTGCTTCCAAAATTATGCCAACGCTGAGCGTACCCATGGCTTCCATCGGCTGACGAACAGTGGTCAGCGAGGGCCCCGACAAGGCCGCCTGCGCCACGTCGTCGAAACCAACTACGGAACAATCTTCCGGCACGCGCACGCCCTTTTTCTTCAGCGCGCGAAGCGCGCCCAGCGCGGTCATATCGTCGAACGCCATCAACGCGGTGAAGCGTTTGCCACTGGCGCGCAACAGTTCCGTGGTCAGCCGCGCGCCCGCTTCGAAACTGGAATTGGGATCGAGGGATTCCGGCAACTCGGCGATGCGTTTAGCATCGAGCTGCAACCCGCTGTGGCTGGCGTATTCGCGAATGCCCTTCCAACGCTGACCGGTGCTGGCTAGCGATTTTCGGGCCGCGGATAAACGCGATCTCGCGGTGGCCCAAACGAAAAAGATGATCGAGCGCTGCTGCCGCACCCGCTTCGTTGTCCGCAGAAACCGTATTGACGGTCTCGATGTCAATTTCGCGTCCCACGATTACCGTCGGCACCTGGCGCCGCGTAACATCGGCTAGCAGTTTGATGTCCATCACCAGCCAGTTGGCGATTACGATCAGCGCTTCCACACGGCGGTCCAGCAGCAATTCCAGATAGCGTTCGAAACGGCGCGGCTCGTTGTGCGCATCCGCAAGCAACGAAAGCATGCTTCCCTGATACAGAGAATTTTCGATGCCGCGCAGAATGGGCGTGCAAAAGGGATCGGTAATATCGAACAGCATCACGCCGACGACATTTGATCTGCGGCTGCGCAGCGATCGTGCCAGCGGATTGGGGCGATAGCCGAGATGACGCGCGGCGTTCTCAATACGCTGCTTGGTTTCCGCCGGAATGTAGCGCGCCAGCGGCGCATTGTTCAGAACGATGGATACCGTAGACGCCGAGTAGCCGCTTTCACGAGCCACGTCGCGAATGGTCATCACCGCGGGCTTGGGCATAAACAGTAGACTCGGTCCCCAGTTACTCAGTTCGGAGTCTTGTAGTCGTAGCGCAGCGTTGCCGGCATGCGATCCGAGCGCTGCCGCGTGTTGTAGTCCAGCTGATAATTCAAGTGTTCGTCATCCTGCGGATAATCTTTGCCCGGCGCGTAAGGATACGAAGTGAGCGAATGCTTCGGCAGCGGTTCTACCGTAAAACCATCCGCCGCGTAGAAATCCAAATCCTTTTCGAAACCATCGGCATAAAAGAAATAGTCGCGCACCCAGCCAGCAGGTAACGTCGGCAGTTTACGCGGATCGAAATCGAGCTTCACGCCTTCGCCGGAACTGAAGATCGTGAACCGGTCATCGGAATTTTTCAGCAAATCGCGAACATCGCCGTAGCGCGTGTAGTTCCCCGCCGCTCGAGCGTAAGGTCCGCTCATGCTGCGGCGGCTGTAGGAATACAACGTGTCGCTGGCAGGAGTGAGCCGCGTTTCGCGCGGAAAACCCAGAAACGCCAGCGAAGCGTTGGCCAGCGGAACTTCGGAAACATGCGCGTCCTTCGGATCAGGCGTTTGGTCGATGCGCACGTCGTCCCAATAAATTTTCAAATTGTTGACGATGCGGATGCGGCGCGTTCCGGTGGGCAGTTTGCCCGTCAGGTCCGCCACCATGGTGCGCGCCAGGCCCGCGGGGAATCCCATATCGTCCACCACGCGAATCCATTCGCCCTTGGCGTTCTGCGCTTCCACGTACGGCGCGATGACCTTGATCCCGGCTTGATCCGCGGCATACATTGACGTCGCCGTAAAATAATCGGTGTAGCCATCGATGAGCAGTCGCAGCGGCTTATGCTCGTCCCACGCGCCTAGATCCAGTTCCAGCCAATGCAACTTCGCAAAACCGGCATACGGCAATTCTTCGAAGCTGGTCACGTAGCGGCGATCGTGTTTCGCAATCAGCGGCAACACATCGTTTCCGTGATCGTCCCAAGCGCCCACCGGCAGCCGCGAGTCTTTGCTGGCAATCACGCCAAATTCCGGGAATGGCGGATTGCTGGCGAATCGTTCGTTCGGAAAGACATCGTAAGCCGCGGGATGGTCGATGGCCAGCAGGCGCACTTGATCGAGATAAACCGTCTCCTCCATCGGCTCCATGAAACGGAAACTCAGCAGTCCGTTTTTCGAGTGAACGCTGCGCGCGGGAACTTTCAGATATTCCGTGGGATCGGGAACGTCCCGTTCGCCGGGAGCCACCCAGTGCCCCACCACGCCGGGACCAATCATGTCCGCAATAAATTCATATTCGCGCCCGTTCCACGAAAACAGCACGGGACAACTGCTGCCGCGACGATCCAGTTCCGCAATACTTTGCGTCTTCTCCGCCGCTAAATTCACTTCATCCTGCGGAACTCCCGTGGGCCACAGCAGCCTTACCACTTCGGCGTTCTTTTCCGCGCCCAACCCCGCCAGAATCGGCGCGGCGCTTTGCCCCAAGTATCCTGAAGCCCCCACCGTTTCCCACTTTTGATACAGCGGCCCCGCATACAATTCAACTTTCGTCCCGATTCCGCTCTTATTGTCATTCAGCGCCTTCAAATCTATGCGCATCCAATTGTTTTTGTTCCCGCCGCGATTGCGCAGCAGCACCGGAGGTCCATCCAGTTGCGTCACCAGCAAATCTGCGCCGCCCGTGCCAGTTACATCGGCAACGAGCACCGCACGCGGCTGCTTCAACTTCACCACATCCAGTTGCAAATCTTTACTGACGTCGCGCCAGCCCTTCGAACCGAGATTGCGCAAGATTCGCAACTCGCCGCCATCGGACGTTTCTCCCGCCGCCACCAGATCCACCCAGCCATCGTTGTCGTAGTCGAGTGCCGCCAGCCCCCAACCGTGTTTCCACCCGAATTCCGGCAGCGCCACGCGTTCCAGTCGCTTCCCTTCGACGTTTCGCCACAGACTGATCCCCGGCGCACCTTCATGTGTGAACGCCAGATCCATCCAGCCATCTTTATCAAAATCGAGCGCCACCACGCCCACCGCCGGCGGCAACCCTTCCTTCTTGAAATCAACCGCCCCAATCGCGCTGAACTTTCCGTCCCGCGGATTCAAATAAATCGACGCGCCGTTTGCGCCACCCGCAATCACAAAATCAATCGCGCGATCATTATTAAAATCCGTAGTCACCATTCCACCGTTCGTGCCCGCTACGCCCAGCGCAGTCTCCGCAGAAACATCCGTAAATGTACTGTTGCCGTTATTTCGCCAGAGGAAATTGGTAGTAGAAGCACCAGCAGCACCAGCAGCAGCGCTGGTCACATACAAATCCAGATCGCCGTCGTGGTCATAATCAACAAACGTCAATCCCACGCACCCAGCAGTCCGCCGAATTCCCACGGTGGCCGTAACATCTGCAAATCTCCCCGCGCCCTCGTTGTGAAACAACCTCACACCATCGGCAAAACACACCGCCAGATCGGTCTTTCCATCATTGTCGTAATCGCCTGCGGCACATCCCAGCCCAGCGCCCTTCACTTCCAATCCAGACTTACTTCCGGCCACTTCCTCAAACTTGCCGTCCCCCAAATTGTGCAGCAAATGTCCGCTGCCCTCCGCCACCGCGCTAACCAAATACAGATCCGGCTTCCCATCTCCATCAAAATCAAAAAAACAAGCGCCACTGCTCGGACCCACCCTGCAACGCGCCCGGAGCACTCGCTGCATTGTCCGCCGCAGAAAAAGTCGCAGCCGCCTCATACTTCACTGCAATCGCCGCCGGCGCGTCCTGCCCTTCGCCCTTGGCAAATTCCGCGTACGAATACCGCCCCTGATCGCCGTACCCCGCCCCAAACGGCGCACCTAAATGTTCACTGGTAATTTTCTGAAACTTGGCGAGATGTTCCTTGGCAGCCGCGACATTCCCACTCCGCTGATACGCCCGCGCCAACCCAAATTCCGCCGACGCGTGATACGGAAAAATCGCCAATCCCTTTTGAAACGCCGCAATCGCCGCATCATATTTCTGCAGCTGCGTGTTCAAATATCCGACAAAGTAATACGCGTCCGCTTCATTCGGCGCCAGCTTCGTCACCCGTTCGAACGCCGCAATCCCTTTTTCCTGCTCACTCAAATCCTTGTATACCAATCCCAAGTTGTACCAGGCGTACGGATCGTCGCCGCGTTTTTCCGTCCCCGCCTCCAGTTGCACACGCGCCAGCTCCGGCTTCTGCTGCGCCAGCAACGCAATTCCCAGATTCACTTTAGCGACCGCAAAGTTCGGATCCGCCTGCAACGCCTGCTCAAAAAGTTTCTGCGCATCGGCGGAGCGTTGCTGATTCATGTACGCCACGCCCAACGTATTCAGCCGCAACGCCTGCGCATCATCTCGCCCCACAGGCACGCTCGCAAACGCGTTGCCCTCGCCGTTCGAATCCGCCAAGGCCGCCGATACCACCGCCGCCCCCGCATGAACTTCCCGCGCCCGCAAATGCCGCACCACCGCCAATGAAGCACACATCGCCGCACACGCAAAAATCGCCGGCGCCATCCGTCGAGAAAACGTAATCATGAAAGTTGTGATCCTATCCGCGCGGAAAGCCGCAAAACGCCGCACGCAGCGTCCACAGCCAACACCAGTGTGTCGTCCACCTCACCCCTCGTCAATCGATTTTACAACGCTATTCCTGCGCACCAAGCCATCTTGACCGCCGCTCTCGCCGCGCTTACTCTCCATGCAGTGTCCCCCCTCACTTCCCTCTCCATCGCCGAAATCGCTCGCGGCCAGCGCGCCGGAAAATTTACTGCGCTGGAGCTCACCGAAGCCCACCTAAAAAACATCGCGCGCCTGCAGCCGCAACTGAACGCTTTCTCTCACATCGATGACTTTCGCGCCATCGCCCAAGCTCAGGAAGCCGACGCCATCCGCCGCTCCAACCGTCATATGGGCCCACTGCACGGAGTGCCGGTAACCGTCAAAAATTGCATCGACGTAGCGCAGTGGCCCTGTCCCGCCGGCTCGCAACTAAGAGCCGCATACGTTCCCACCCACGACGCCACGATGGTCACCCGACTAAAATCCGCCGGCGCAATCCTGCTGGGCAACACCAACGCCCCTGAAAATTTAATGCACTATGAAACGGATAATGCGTTGCAGGGCCGCACATCAAATCCCTACAACCTCGCGCACTCCGCTGGCGGCTCCAGTGGCGGCGAAGCCGCGGCCATTGCTGCACACTGCAGCACCGCAGGAATCGGCAGCGACGGCGGCGGCTCCATCCGCGTCCCCGCACATTTCTGCGGCATCGTCGGCCTGAAACCCACGCCCGGCCGCATTCCGCTCACCGGCCATTTTCCTCCAACCGCCGGTGCCTTCCCGTGGCTCGGCGTCGTCGGCCCCATGGCCCGCACCGTCGCAGACGTCCGCGCCCTGTTCGAAGTTCTACGCGGACCTGACTCGGCAGATCCGCTGGCCGCCGCAATTGCGCCCGTCACGTTCAACGCCGGATCCCTGAAAAACCTTCGCATCGGTCTCTTAAATACGGAACCCTTCGGTCCGCACACGCCAGAAACCGAATCAGCCGTCCAAGCCGCCGCCACTGCACTTACTTCCAGCGAATTCGCCGTCCACCATTTTTCTTTGCCAGAAATTTCGCAAGCCCTCGACCTATGGTGGTTCTTCTTCGGCCCCACGGTAGCGCATCTATTCCGCTCCGCCATCGCGCCCAACCAGGAATCGCAACTGACCCCGCAATTTCGCGAGTATCTAAGCGCGTCGGCAGTTGACCCTGCTCCAACGCTCGATTCCCTCCTCGAATCCTGCACCGCGCGCGACCATCTGCGCGCCTGCATCCTCAGCAAAATGTCCAGCGTTCCCATCCTGCTGTCGCCGGTTTGCCAAGCGCCGGCGTTTCGCCACGGTGAAGGCACGTGGCTCGGGCCCACCGGATTCAGACAAACCATGCGCGCGTCGCAATGGCTAAATCTGGTCGGCTTCCCCGCCATCTCCGTTCCCATGCACCTTTCCGCAGACGGCCTGCCCATCGGCGTCCAGCTGATCGGCCGCCCAAACGAGGATGAACTATTGTTGGAAGTAGCCGCCAAACTCGAAGAAGCACGCGGCCCGTTTCCTGCTCCACAAATTTAAGCAAGAACGGCCGACGTAAAAAAATCCGTCACAGCCACAATCTGCAAAAATCTAATTGGGCTCGTGCGTCAATTCCGGCGTGGGAATCGCCTTCTCTTCTAAATCCTCCCGCGCCTTCCCCAAGCTCTGATCCATCGCCTTTTGCGCCGCCGCCAATTCCGTTCGCGCTTCTTCTCGTCGCCCCAGCCGCGTCAGAATACGCCCGCGCAGGTAGTGCACATTTTGGCTTTCCGGTATCAATTGCAACGCGGCATCCGCCTCTCGCAACGCCGCAGTAAACTTTTCTTCCTTAAAGTAAAGCTGCGCTAAGCCCAGGCGCGCCGCGGCCATGCGCGGGTCGCGACGCAAAGCCTCTCTAAACGCCTGCTCACTCTCAGGGAATTTTTGCGCACGAGTGTACAGAAAGCCCAGCTGGGCGTAATTGTCCGCCAGGTCCGGCTCGATGGCGATGTCCTTACGAAATTCCTGTTCCGCCAAATCATCGTTGTCGCCCAGGCGCGAATGCGCCACACCCAGCGTGAAGTGTACAAACGGAAGATTCGGATTGCTCGCAATCGCGCGGTTCAGTTCCGGCACGGCCGCGTTTTCTTCGTGCCGGTTCAGATAAGACTTTCCCAAAATGAAATGCAGTTCCGCGCTGTCTCCGCCCACTTCGATCATCCGCGAAAGCGCCTGTTGATCCAGCGCATCATTCCCCGCATTGTGCGCGGCGATGCCTAGCACATACAGATACATCACATCGCCGCTGCGCTCCGTCCACAGGGACTGCAAGGTAGTTACCGCATCCGGGTAGTGTTCCGTGAACACTTGGCACAGCCCCAGAAGGTAGCGCGCCTGCGACGAATCCGGCTGATCGCGTAACACCGAATTCAACGGACCAATGGCCGCTCCGTAGTTCGCCCGCCGAAACTCCGTGATCCCGATATTCAATCGGATGCCCGCCATTTTTGGATCTAGATGCTCCGCCTTCTTCAATAGCTCCAGCGCGTGGTCCCATTCCTTCCGCCGCATGGCGATCACGCCCAAATTCGCGTACGCCGCCGCCGAACGTGGATCGACGGTCAGCACGCGCCGGAATGCTTTCTCCGCTGCGTTCAGATCCCCGTCACGCAGTGCATTCTGTCCCGCGGAAAATTCCACGCGCGGATCGACGTGGGGAACGCTCTTTGGCGCCTCCGCCGATTGCGCCGCCGGAAATGCCGCCCCGCAGACCGGGCCCGCGCCCACTACGCCGGCCAACAGCACGATGCGTCCCACTCTAAAACTTCGCATGCTCATGCTGGAGTAGTCTCCCGTAGCACTCCACCGAAAACAAGCTCTCCCCGACCCCATTTCTTCCACAACACAAATGCATCACCCCGCAACTTCGCGCTTGACAGTCCCCCATAAATGCAGTATTAATCCGTTTTAATAGCGCGTTTTGGGGTGTTTTGCAGACAGTGTCGAGTGTCCGCAGGGGTTGTGAATGGAGTCAGCCTGCCAGCGCAAACGTTATTCTTCGTCGTTTTTTGCGTCTCGCAGCAGCTACCTCCAGCGTTTCGCCGCCCCCATTCTAAAAATTCTCGGAGGATTCACCGTGAAGGCCAACCTCATTCCTTCTCACTTTGGCAGCCGTCTGCTCCAACTTTGTGCGGCCCCGATCCTGCTGGCTGCCTCCTCTGCCTCCCGTCCGCCATTCACGCTCAAGACACCGGATACATCACTGGAACCGTGACCGATAACTCCGGCGCCGCCATCTCCGGCGCCAAGTCACTATCGTTTCCACCACCGGTAACATCACTCGAGAGACCATCACAAACGACGACGGCGTCTACATCGTGGCCGGCTCTTCCCGGTGCGTCGTACGACCTCTCCATCACCGCGGCCGGCTTTCAAAAATACGCTGCCAAGAAGATCGTCCTCAACGTCGGCGAAAAAGCCCGTGTCGACGTCGTCCTCAAGGTCGGCGCCAGTCACCGAAGAAGTAGATCGTCAGCGGTGAAGAGCGTGGCGCAGGTCGATACGCAATCCGTCGGAACTCGCAGCCACCATCACCGGCAAGCAAGTCGAGAAGCTCGAACTGAATGGCCGTAACTTCACACAACTCGTCACCCTCACCCCCGGCGTCGTGAATCAGACTGGACAGGACGAAGGTGCTGTCGGCATCGCTGGAAACGTCGCCTACAGCATCAACGGCGGCCGCACTGAATACAACAACTGGGAAATCGACGGTGGCGACAACATGGACAACGGCAGCAACACCAGCTGAACGTCTACCCTAGCCTCGATTCTATCGCCGAATTTAAAGTGCTTACCTCCACTACGGTGCGCAGTATGGACGTAACGGTTCGGGCACCGTCGAAGTGGAGACTGCACTCCGGCACGAAGGACTTTCACGGCAGCGCTTTCGAATATCTACGCAATGATCTCTTTAACGCCACCCGTGGGTACACGGAAACCAAGGTGGCGGACTACCCCGGTCATCGTACAAAAAGCATGACTTTGGCTACACCATCGGCGGGCCCGTATACATTCCTCATCTCTACAACCCCTCGAAACAAAAGACCTTCTTCTATTGGTCTCAGGAATGGCGTCGTGAAAAAATCCCCAGCCCCGACGGTTCCATCAACCAGCCGGTGCCTTCAGATGCGGAGCGGGAGGAGATTTCAACGACGTATGTCCTGTCTTCACCGGGACCGCATTCGACCCCAGCGCGTTCCCCGAATGTCCGGCGCAAGGCCTCGTGGCTGGCGGTGCAAGCCATTTGTTAACAACACTGTTCCCATCACCAGCACCGGCGCAGCCTTGGTAAATCTCCTCCCGCACGCAAACAATTTCACTGGACTCAACGGTACTTACGGCGCGGGCCAAGCCGCTGGCAGCCCCATCCCCACCTACGTCAGCAGCCCGTCGTATCCCACCACCTGGCGAGAAGAACTGATCCGTGTCGACCACAACCTTACCGACAACGAGAGGCTCTCATTCCACTACATTCACGATTCGTGGAAAACGGTCAACCAAGGTCCCCTTGTGGGGCTGTGGGCAGCAGCTTCGACACGTCGAACACCAATTTCGTTGGTCCCGCGCACCAGCTTCGTCGCGCGGCTCACTTCCAACTTTTCTCCTACGCTCTCGAACGAGTTTGTGGCCAGCTATACCGCCGATCACATCAATCTGTCCACCACCACCAGCGTTGCGATTCCGGCCTCCGGAATTGACCTGGTCCCGCTGTTTCCCACCGCACCGGGCGGCGCTCTGCCTACTTCAGCGTCGGCAACACTCTGGGGAACGAATACGGCGGCGGCGGCTTCGCGCTAGATACCGGCTATTTCCCGTGGAAGAACGCCAACCCCACCTACACCTATCGCGACAACATGACCAAGATCATCGGCAAGCACACCCTGATATTTGGTGCCTACTTCGCTGCCGCACAGAAAAATCAAGAATACACCGTGTTTCTGCAAGGTGCGTCTCACTTTTCGCCACCAATAACCCCAATACCACCGGTAATCCGTTTGCTGACCTGCTGGTGGGACAAGTAGCGCGGCTTCACCCAAACCAGCGCGCAGCCGCTCTTTTACGACCGCTATAAAATCCTTGAGCCCTACTTCCAGGACGACTGGCGAGTCACCAAGAGATTCACGCTAAATCTCGGATTACGCTGGAGTTTCTTCGGCCGATATCAAGAAAAATTCGATCGAGAAGCCGGCTTCACTCCTTCGCAATTGCTCGCCTCCGCCGCTCCGGCTCTGTTCCCGTTCAACGACCCGATTAATTCCCAGCTACTGGACCCCACCACGGGAAATATTTTCAACGGATTCATCACCTGCGGAAAAAATGGTGCACCCACGGGTGCGAAAGAAACAAACTCATCAACCCCGCTCCGCGGTTTGGCTTCGCTTGGGATCCCCTCGGTAACGGCAAGTGGGCCATTCGCGGCGGCTACGGTATCTTCTTTGAACACTCCAACGGCAACGAAGCCAATGCGGAGTCTCTGCAGGATGGTCCTTCCGAGACCGTCCTCAACGGCGCCGTCGGCAGCGTCACCGGCTACGCCAATATCGGAACCGCGTCGCAAGGCGGCGGAGCCGTCAGCCCGCTGAGCCCGTTTTCCATTCCGGACAAAGTGCAATGGCCTTACGTGCAGCAGTGGAATCTCGACGTACAGCACGAACTGCCGGGCCACGTCGTCATGCAGGTTTCTTACGTCGGAGCCAAAGGCACCCATCTGAATCAGCAACTTGATTCCAACCAGCTTTTCCCGGTTCCTGCGGGTCAGAACCCGTACCCTGCCGGCAGTTCCAATCACCGCAGGCGATTGCGACAGTTTGCAATAATCCTGGCGGTCACCGATGCCAACGGCTTACCACTTCCGCCAACGATCAGCACCGGAGCGGTCGTCACCGGACAGGCCGCGCGGAATCTGTTCATCGCCTGCGGTAATTCCGCCGCTGCTTACTTCCGTCCATTCCTGGGGTATAACTCCATCACTCGCTTGGAGAACACCGCCAATTCCACCTATAACGCGCTGCAGGTCGAGGTCAACCGGACCGTTGGCGACCTAACCTTCAGCGGCTCCTACACCTATAGCCATTCGCTAGACGATTCTTCGGATCGCTTTGACGGCGGATTCGTGAATTCCTACGACTTGGCGGGCCAGCACGCCAGTTCGAACTTTGACGAGCGTCATGTGTTCACCCTCAGCTACGTATACGCTCTGCCGTTCTTTAAGACAGCCTGGCTGGACGCACACCTTGCTTGGGGGCTGGCAGGCTTCGGGCATCACCACCGCGCAAACCGGCGTACCGTTCACCGTTTCAGACGGTAGCACCTTTGGCGACAATGCCGGCGTAGCTAAAGGCTCGGCACTTCTGCCTATCTCGACGTCGTGGGAAATCCCAATGTCGTCCCCGCTTCTCAGCAAGCCGCAGTTTGCGGCCAGCGGTCAATTCGGGTCTTGCGCTACAATCCGGCGGCCTTCGACTTGCCCACTGGCTTAACCTTCGGCAATTCCGGCGCAACGAGCTGCGCTTGCCCGGACAGATAAACTTTGACTTCGGACTTTTAAAGCGATTCGCGTTCAAAGAACGCTACGCCTTTGAGTTCCGTTGGGAAAACTTCAACATCTTCAATCACGTAAACCTGAATCAGCTGACCGGTTCGACCTCTTCCGGCGGCTCAGGCTTGGGCGGTGCCGATGGATGCCCTGCCTTCAATGCTGGCGACCCCAGTTGCGCAGGCAACGGCTTCCTGGTTCTCGACGGCGCGCACAGCCCGCGCATCATGCAATTCGGCCTGCGGTTCCAGTTCTAAGTCGGCGCGCGCTCGTCAACCCGAGCACGCGCGTCAATCTCTCGCATCGAGAAAAAGGCGGCGCCACCCAGCGCCGCCTTTTTCATTTTTCGCCACCGTCGCCCATGAGCACTCGTCCATCTTTCGCCGCCATCGCCCTTTCAAGACCGCCGTTGTAGGCGCCGGACTTCAGTTCACCCTGAGATACGAAGGGTCCGGCCCACCGATCCTCCCGCCGACCATTTCTCCACCCGCGACGCACCTCTATGCCCTTCCCAAACTCCACGTGACCGACTCCTCTGCGCTCCTCTGTGTACTCTGTGTCTCTGCGTTATCCTTTGCCTCTTCTCTCGCTAAACCCACCCGCCGTTCGAATAACAACTAAGGTACTATTGACATTGAGTTATCTTCATCGTATCCTCCCTCGTGATCCTCCGAACTCAACCCTCACCTCAACCCACAAACCCGAGTCAAAACCACCCATCCCCACGTAACTCGCTACAACGAAATGCCTTAACCCCCAAATTTGACAAACTAAAAACGTCAATTTTCACCCCAGCAGAATCAACACCTTACAACCCACTTTCCGCGCAACTCCCATCGAATGTTAACCATCGCAAAAAACCGGTATACCCCCGCCATCTCGAGATTCTGTTAACCGTCTACATGGCGCCAACGAACCGCGCCGCGTTCCAAAACGAATTCCTCTTTTCTCATGGCAGGAGTAAACTTCTGCCATGAACAGACGAAAATTCATCGGCTCCTCCCTCGCTGCATCCACTGCCCTAACCCTGCCCCTATCGTGGGCCAGCACCGGCTGGAGCGCCGGGGAACCCCCGGCCGACGATCACCGCGTCAAACCCATCGGCCTGCAGCTCTACACCGTCCGCGAAATGATGAAGACGGACGTTCCCGGCACCATCGCCAAAGTTGCTGCCGTCGGCTACCGCGAAGTCGAAATGGCCGGCTATTTTGATCAGTCCGCCAAACAGATGCGCGCCATTCTCGATAGCCACAGCATGACTTCGCCGTCTTCGCACATCTCCTTTGAAGTCGTTCAAAACGGTCTGCCCGCCGCCATCGACATCGCCCACACCATGGGCCAGAGTTTTCTCATCTGCCCTTACCTGGACGATGCCCAGCGCAAAGATCCCGAGATTTGGAAGCGTTCCGCGGATTTGTTCAACACCGCCGGCGAGCAATGCCACAAAGCCGACATTCAGTTCTGCTATCACAATCACACCTTTGAATTTGAGCCGGCCGCCTCGCTCGGCGGAAAACTTCCCTACGATTATTTGTTGGAGACTTGCGACGCCAAGCTGGTGAAAATGGAACTCGATCTGTGCTGGATCACCGTCGCTGGCGCCGATCCGCTGGTGTACTTCAAGCGCTATCCCGGCCGCTTCCCGCTGGTCCACGTAAAAGATTGGCAAGGCAAAGGCGGCAAGATGGACGAGCAAGCCACGCGCATGCGCAATGTCGGCCAGGGCGATGTGGACTTCAAACGCATCTTCGCGCAATCCGACGAAGCCGGCATCAAACACTACATCGTCGAAAACGACGCCGCCAAATCCATCGACGACATCGCCGCCAGCTACAAATATTTGAGCGACCTGCGCTACTGACTGCTTGCGTTGTAGGGGCACGGCATGCCGTGCCCGCCGATCAAACGGCAGGATTCTTCACAATCAGAGGAGGAACAAGAAAAGCGAAACGCGTCAACTATCCGTCGGCAGCGGAGGGCAACCGGGAAATTCGCTGCGCGTTACGTTGCCGATGTATTGCAAATCGGCGATACCGATTTTGCTGGTGTAAAACGCGTCGCACGTCAAATTGCGAACGAAAGAAAAAAACGCCACGCCTTGGCTGAGCGACGCGTCCTGCTTGGCGTTCTTGCGGTACGCAATCAAATCCATCACTTCGATTTTTTGTTGCGGCGTAGCAGTCGAGAAATGTGGTGTTGTAGCGGTCGACGCAGAGACTGTCCAGCCACATCAAGCCGCCGCCCAGCGCCAGCTGATACTTCTCATTCTCACTGGTCAGCAAATCGATAAACTCCGGCGCGCCGGCTTCGACGGCGCCGCCGGATTTTTCATCCTTGGGAATAATGGCATCGCAAAGAAACGTGATCGTTGCGTACTGATGCGCAGAAAAATATTTTGGAACGTACTTTCCGCCGACCGCGCCTGCGACAGTTCCGGCATTCTTTTCGCTGCGTACCAATTCATGAATGTATTCCGCGGCGTCCGCGGGAATCACCTGCAGCACGGAGCCGCCGACGGCGCCGACGGCCAGGGTGCGCAAAATATCGCGGCGGGAAATTCCCGCACTCGGCGCATTCGCCTTTGGTGCATTCGTATTCATCCCATTCAAGTTCGGCGCATTATTTTTCGGCGCGCTGTCGTGCGTCGCGTTATCGTTCGACGTTTGGCCGGCCATTAGATATTTCCTTTCTTGGCTTCGTCCAGCAGGTATTCGGAAGCGCGCCAGGAAAGCGCCATGATGGTGAGCGTGGGATTTTTGTCTGGATTGGTAACCAGCGGTGCGCCATCCGTGACGAAAACATTCTTCACGTCGTGCGCCTGACAATAGGAATTCAGCACGGAAGTTTTGGGATCGGCTCCCATGCGCGCGGTGCCCACTTCGTGAATAATTTTCCCGCCCTCCAGAATGCCGAAGGGATATTGGCCGTCAATGCGCGTTTTCGTTTGGTACTCGCCGCCCATGGTTTCAATCAATGAGCGGAAGGTGCGCTGCATGTCCTGCGCCTGCCGCAATTCATATTCCGACCATTTGAAATGAAAGCGCAGCACGGGAATGCCGAACTCGTCGACGACTTCCGGATCGATTTCGCAGTAGGTGTCGGCGTTGGGAATCATTTCGCCGCGTCCGGAAAAACCGATGGTGGTGCCGTAGGATTTTCGCGCTTTCTGTTTCAACGTGGCGCCGTAGCCCTTCTTCGCGATGGCACAAGCCGTTGAACATGCCGACTCCCGGCATATCGCGTCCGCCCCACAGTTCAATGTGGTAGCCGCGCGGGAAATCATTCTTGCGATCGAATTTCCACCAGGGAATGTACAAATGCATGCCGCCGACGCCGTCGTGATTGTGCGGCGGCATTTTCTCGAGCAGAGGAACGGTGCCCCAACCATCGCTGCCTACAGAGTCCGTGAGGTAGCGACCAACGGTGCCAGAGGAATTCGCCAAGCCATCCGGGAACGTCGAGGATTTGGAATTGAGTAGCAGGCGCGCGGATTCGCACGCGCTGGCGGCGACAACTACGGCGCGCGCGTTAACACGCATTTCCGAGCGCGTGGCTTTATCGATGTAGGAGACGCCGGTGGCTTTGCCGTCTTTGCCGACCACAATTTCTCGAGCCATCGCTCCGGTGATGAGCGTGAGCTTCCCGGTTTGCATGGCAGGCGGCAGCAGTACCTGGCTGGAACTGAAATTCGAAGCCGTGGTGCAGCCGCGCCCGCACTGCCCACAGTAGTGGCAAGGAAGGCGGCCATTTACGGATTTGGTGAGAATGGCCAGGCGCGCCGGGATACAAAGAATATCCAGTTTGTCGCAAGCTTTTTTGATGAGCAGTTCCGTACAGCGCGGCTTGGGCGCGGGAAGAAACATGCCGTCCGGCGCGCTGGAGATGTTTTCCTTGGTGCCGAAGACGCCGATGTAGGACTCGACTTTGTCGTAATACGGCGAAAGATCTTCGTAAGCGATCGGCCAATCGTCGCCAAGACCATCGCGCGTGCCGGATTTGAAATCGATGGGAGAGAAACGAAGCGCGATGCGCCCCCAGTGATTGGTGCGGCCACCGACGATGCGCGAACGAAACCACTGAAAATTGGCGCCGGGCGCGGAGGTGTACGGTTCGCCTTCGATTTGCCACGCGCCATTGGGTGCCAGGAACTCGCTGAAATTTGCCGAAGCGTGGCCGCCTACTCCCGCGCCGCGATGCGGAAGGTCGTAAGGCCACATGAGCATCTTGAAATCCTTTTCAGGATGGACCTGCGGCCCGGCTTCGAGCAGTGCAACGGTGAGGCCGCCTTCTGTGAGGATTTTTGCGGCCATGCCGCCGCCGGCTCCGGAGCCGATAACGATAACGTCGTAGGTCTTGGGGGTCTTCGCGACTTGGAACATAGAGGCTAAATTACTACAGTTCGCCCTTTTTCATTTGCGAAACAGCGTAGTCCGCAGCGCGCGCGGTAAGCGCCATGTAGGTCAGCGAAGGATTCACGCACGAAGAAGAAGTCATGCAAGCGCCGTCCGTCATGAATAGATTTTTCACTTCGTGCGCCTGATTGTAAGAGTTGAGGACAGAGGTTTTAGGATCGCGACCCATGCGCGCCGTGCCCATTTCGTGAATGGTCAGACCCGGCGGATTGTTCTCGACGAATGGGTGAATATCCGTGGCGCCTGCGGCGGTGAGCATTTCCGCGGCTTGAATGGCCATATCCTTCAGCAAGGCATTTTCGTTTTCACCGAAAGCGCAGTGAATTTTCACCGTGGGGATGCCCCAGGCATCTTTTAGGTCTGGATTGATTTCGAGATAGTTGGCGGAATTGGGCAAGCATTCGCCAAACCCATAAAAGGTGAAGCGCCACGGCCCTGGGCGGCTGAGAGAATTTTTGAAATCGGCGCCGATGCCGGCTGCACCGATACCGCGGCCCCAGCCATCGCGTCCACCGCTGCCTTGGTAACCGTACCCTCGCAGGAATCCGGATTCTTTGGTTTTTACATTGCGGAAGCGCGGAACGTAAATGCCGTTGGGGCGATTGCCGAAGTCTTCCTGATCTTCGTGTCCGGGGATCAAACCTTGCGCGCCGCCGCCCATGACGTGATCCATGATGTTGCGCCCGACTTGTCCGCTGGAGTTGGCGAGACCATTCGGGAATTCCGGGCTCTTGGAATTCAGAAGAATGCGGGACGATTCCAGCGCGGAAGCGCAGACGAACACAACCTTGCCGTAAAACTCGAGCGATTGCTTGCTCTGGCCATCGATGACGTGCGCGCCAGTTACCCTGCGCGTGCCGGGATCGAAGATGAGGCTGTGGACTACGCTGTAGGGACGAAGCGTCAGCCTGCCCGTTTTTTCCGCGGCGGGCAGCGTGGAATTGAGGCTGCTGAAATAAGAGCGCGTGATGCAGCCGCGATGGCAAACACCGCAATAGTGGCAGGCAGCGCGGCCTTTATGCACTTGCGTAAGGACCGCAGCGCGGCCGATGGTCATCATGCGGCCGTCGTCAAAATGTTTCGGAATGGCTTCCTTCACTACTCTCTCGGCGCAATTCATTTCCATCGGCGGCAGAAATTTTCCGTCGGGAAGTTGCGGAAGACCTTCGGCTTGGCCGCTGATTCCGGCAAACTCTTCGACGTAGTCGTACCACGGCTCGATATCTTTGTAGCGGATGGGCCAGTCCACGGAGATGCCATCGCGCATGTTGGCTTCGAAATCCAGATCGCTCCAGCGATAGCTTTGGCGGCCCCACATAATGGACTTGCCGCCGACCTGACGGCCGCGAATCCAGGCGAAAGGTTTGCCTTCGTCGACGGTGAAGGGATTTTCCAGATCATTGACGAAGAATTGTGAGGAGTATTCGTCGCAAGCGTAGTAGCACTCGCGCTGGATTTTCTGGGTCCGTTCGCGTTCTTCGCGCTTGTCCCAGCCGCGATATTTTAATTCCCAGGTGGGGACGTGTTCGACGTAATCGCGTTCGGGGACGATGGGGCGGCCGGCCTCGAGTAGCAGGACTTTGAGACCCTTTTCGGTGAGTTCTTTGGCGGCCCAACCTCCGGTGATTCCGGATCCGATGACGATGGCGTCGTATTCTACTTTTGGCATTTTGTCTCCCGTGAAACTTCAGGGGCTAAAGCCCCTTCTTATCTCGTCGTGTACGGCCCGACAAATCGACTACGAAAAAGTCGGCCGCTCAACCTCCTTCGTCTTCAAACAGCGGGCACGGCATGCCGTGCCCCTACAAAAAAACGAAACCAGGGCGCTCCACCGCTAGACCTTGGTGGTGCTTAGGGGCTGGCAGCCGTGATAGGAGCCGGGAATGATTACCTTTTTTAGTTCCTGGGTGAAGCCGATTTCGGAGGTGTAGTAGCCGGTTAGGGTGAGGCGTTTGAAGATGCCGAACCAATTTCCGGTTAGTTGCTGGTCGCGTTTTTCGTAGCCGGTATAGTGGGGTTTGGGAACGCTTTCTTCGCGGACCCATTCGTCGTCCATGGCTTGCAGAAGGGCGGTTTGCTGGTCTGGAGTGCAGTCTGAGAAATTCTTGGCGTAGAGTTTGTTGCTGCGTTCGTCCACGGCGGCGAGGCCGGTAAGAAAGCGTTTGCGTTCTACGTCGGTGGCCCAGTCAGTGAGTATTACGTCGATGAATTCGTTCACTTTGGCGCCTTTCGCGCCGGGCGTGTCGGTTTGCGGGATGATGCCTTCGGACATGGCGATGACTGTCGCGTTTTGTTGAGGATTTAAGGTGCGTAACGCGGTGGCGCTGGCGGATTGCGAGGCGCGAAACATGGCCAGGGTGCTGGTGCTTAGCGCGGGCATGGCGGCTCCGGCGGCTAGCAGGCGGAATAGGTCTCGGCGTTGCATTTTTTTGTGGCCTCCTTGGTGATGCAACAAAAGGCGTCCGCCTCAGAAGGCGGCCGCTACAAAGTCGTTACTGCGATTCCTAGATAGAGTTTCAGCAGAAAGGCACGGGTCTGAAGACCCGCCGCTACAACGGCTTGCTAACAATCTGGCAGTCCGCAGGGATTTTACGGTGTCGCCTGTGGGCTCGAATTCCATGGCTATGTTGCCGCGGTAATTTAATTCGTGGAGTTTTTTGAAAATGTTGGAGTAGTTGATTTCGCCGGTGCCGGGTTCGTGGCGGCCGGGGACGTCGGCTACGTGGACCAGCGCGATCAGGTCGATGTTCGGTTGGAGCTTTGCGATTAAATTGCCTTCGGCGATTTGTTCGTGGAAGAAATCGTAGAGGACTTTTACGTTGGGGTGGTTGACTTCGCGCGCGACCTGGAAAATTTCCGTGATGGAGGTCAGGAAATAGTTGGGGTTTTCGATGGGATCGATATTTTCCAGGAGGATTTCGACATTTTTGGCGGCGGCCAGATCGGCTACGGCTTTCACGGTTTCGACGCAGTCTGCGTGGGTTTGCGCGTGGCTTACGCCTTCGATGCGATTGCCGGAAAGTAAAATCAGGCGGGAAGACTGCAGCTGCTCCATGACGTTGAGATGGGCCTGAATTTCCTGGAGCAACGCGGGACGTTGGGCAGGATCGCACAGGCTGTGGTTGATGCCGCTAACGGCGTCATAGGTGATACCGAGCGATTCCCTTTTGCGGCGATAGCGGACGAAGTCTTCGTTGGACCAATCTTTATATTCGTTGACGAGTTGCGTGGCGTGGTAGCCGGCTTCGGCAACCTTTTCGAGGCGTTGATCGAAAGGCAGATCGGTGTGGACGGTCCACAACATCACAGACATCGGATAGGTAGGCGCGGCGACTGGACCGGCAAGCGAAGCGTTATCAGGAAATTTCGGCGTAGCGTTTGGCACAGGCCGCGGAGACAAATCCCCGGCAGTGTGCGCCGCGGCGGCGGCCCAAGGCAACGCGGGAGAAGCGAGCGCCGAAACGGCACAGGCTTCCAGGAATTTCCTGCGACGCATAGTTACGTGCCTAGTATCTCGTTGCGGACATTTTTCAGGACGTAGACGGCGCGTTCGACGCCGACGGGGCCCGGAAGAATCGGATCTTCATTCTCGATGCTGAGAATACCTTCGTAGCCGATGTCCATATACGCCTGGAGCACGGACTTCCAGAGGCTGGCGCTGTGACCGTAGCCTACGGCGCGGAAAGTTTCCGAAGCGAGCGCGAGATCGTTGGCTTCGAAGGAGAAATTCAGGACGCCGTATCTATTGACGTTGTCCGGGAAGAAAACCGTGTCTTTCATGTGCGCGTGGAAAATGGCGTTTTGCTTGCCCAGGAAGTGAATGACTTCCACAGGATCGCATCCCTGCCAGAAAAGATGGCTGAGGTCGCAGTTGGCGCCGATTTCCTCGCCGACGGCCTCGCGCAAGCGCATCAGCGTACGCGGATTGTAAACCGCGAAGTTCGGATGCATCTCAAAGGCGAGGCGATGAATGCCGTGTTCGCGGGCGTATTTGGCGGCTTCTTTCCAGTAAGGGATGACCCGTTCATTCCACTGCCAGTCCTGAGCTTTGGCGTACTCTGGCGGCCAGCGATAGGTGATCCAGTTGGGTGTGGTATCCGTGGGGCCGCCGCCGGGGCAGCCGGAGAAGCCGACGATGACTTTTACGCCGATCATTTCCGCGAGGCGGACGGTCTTTTTAAAAGTGTCGGCGTCTTTGGCGGCGTGCGCGGCGTCCGGATGGACGGGATTGCCGTGGCAGCTGAGGGTGGCGACTTGAATATTTCGGTCAGTGAATTTCTTGAGCCAGGCCTTGGCTTTGGCGGAATCAGCGACAAGCTCATCGAGCGGGCAATGCTTATTGTCCGGGTAGCCGCCCGTGCCGATTTCCATGGCTTCGAGGCCCAGAGCGCTGACGCGGTCCAGCATGGCGTCCATGGAGAGATCGGCGTAAACGGGATCGAAGACACCGATGGGGATTTTTCGCTTGGCACCGGTGGATTGCGCGGCGGAGGCAGAACTGGTTTCGCTATCTGTTGGCGGCCAATTCGGCATGGCGAGCGGTTTCGAGGAAGACGCAAAAGAAGCGGCGGGAACGGCGGCCGCCAATAGACCGGTGGTGCCGGCGGCGAGAAATTTTCTGCGGTCTAAGCTTGGCAATGCGGGGTTTTGCAACGAGCCATTTTGCGAAGGGCCATTTTTTTTCACTAGCGTTTTCCTCGATGATTGGCATTCGTTTCGTGCATGGGTGGATGGCCGCATTATACCCTGAGCAGGTTTTGACGCAAGCAGCTAAATCGTTCTTCTACTGGGTATTTTGATGATGCGCGGGTTAATACTCGGACGCACTATTGTTTTTTTAGCTCGGTAAGGTCGGGGATCGAGGTGGGCACGGTGAGGGCAGTTTCAGGCAGCGCCTTCTTTTTGTTCAGGGCATCGATGATCATTTCGATGGCTTGGCCGGCGTTGGGCGGGACGAAAACGGTAGCGGTCAAAATACCGCTGCGCACCCAGGCCTGACCGGTCTTCGGGAGGCCATCACACCCGAGGAATGGAAGCCTCATCCATCGCTCGCGATCGAGTTCCGGGAGCTCCTGAAAGGCTTTGCGGGCGCCGACAGCCATGGAATCGTCCTGAGCGGCAACGATGTCAATGGCGGCGCGCTGCGACGTGGAAAGCTTGAGCCAGGAGCGCACGGATTTCTGGGAGCTTTCCTCGGTCCACTGCGCCTTGAGCAGAGTGACCTGAATGTTGGCGGGCTTGGTCTGCTGCATGCCGGCGGTGCGTTCTTTGGCGGCGGAATTTTCCGTGGGGCCCTGGATATACAGGACGGCTCCGCCCTTCGGCAAGAGAGCAGCGAACTGACGGCCTTGGATGCGGCCGATTTCCACGTGATCGGAACTGAGCGAGAAAATCGGGACGGTGGAGGCTTTGCGAAGCTCGCCAACGTACGGCGCTTCGCGATTGAGGATGGCCCAGCCGATGCCCGCTGTGGCAGCAGCGCGAGCGACCTGCGGCAATGCCGTGCCTCCGACGGGTTCGAACACCACGGCGTGAGGCCGAACGGCCGGCGGAGCCTGCACGGCTTTCAGGATTTGCGTGCTCTGGTTGATGGCGTCGTTATCGGCGTAAACAATCTGCAGATCAAGGTTGAGTTTGCGCGCGGAATTTTCAGCGGATTCGGCCTGCTCGATCTGATAGTCGTTGTCGTTCGTGGTGAGCGATACGAGGATTCTAAGTTTGCTCATTAGCGAGAAAGGGAGCGATTCAGATGGCGAGGAGCGGCTGAAGGCTCGAAGGCAATTCTATAGCATGGTTCGGTGGCGAAGAAACAATTAATGACTTCCGGTGAACGAATGGTGACTTGGCGGCGTCAGCAGTCGACAAAACGCAACAAGCGTTTAAAAGCTAGAGCGTTAAAGCTACAAGATTAAAGGTATAAAAATCAGCGCGGCGGGCAAAATCTTTCCGCGCACGTTGTTCATCTCACCCAATGGCCGGGGATGTCCCTACGGTTGAGATCACGCACGATCGGGCCAAAGGTTCGGACGTTTTAATTTACGCAAGCGCGGCAGTTCCCTTTCCGCGCTTTAGGAGAAAATATGCAGCTTCGGCGTCGGATTATGCAGGCAGCTCTGCTGGCATGGGGACTAGTGGGGATGATCGTTTCGAGTGGTTGCTCTGCGCACGTGCGCTACTACGATGAATATGGCGGGGACTACCACACTTGGAATAGCTACGAAGTGCGGCGATATCACGTGTATTGGAATGAGCGGCACGAGACGTATCGCGAGTATCCTTCGTTGAATAAAGAGGAGCAGCGTCGCTATTGGGAGTGGCGGCACCAGCATCCACACTGAGGTGGATGCTGCGATGACTGAATTTTTAGCGAGCAACGCGGGCCCGGCATGCCGTGCCCCGGCGAAGCGGTTGGCTTCGTTACGCTTCGTGGTAGTCCATCAAAATTAGGCCGATCATTACGAAACAGACGGGCCAGATCCAGGACAAGACGCGGCGGGTGCGGTCTTCGGGGGGCAGGCGCAGCTCCAGCCAGCGGGACCAGCCGGCGACGATTCCGAAAATTGCCAGAGGAATGTGGCTGAGCTCGATCAGCAGGGACTCCTTGACGTTACCCAGGGAATGGGAATGCGTGAGCAGAATGGCTCCGCCAATTGCGCAGACGCCGGGAAAAACTAAGCCGGCGAAGGGCGACTTTATGCGGTGGGTGACGACGGACCATTCGAATACGGCGAACGCGGTGACTAGCAAAACGATTACGCGATGTTGTAGAACGTCCGGCGAAGAGAAACTTTCCCAGAAGCCGTTGGGTCCCAGCGGCCAATTTTCGGGGTCCGATCTTAGGAATAAAAATATTGCCAAACCCAGAAAAACCAGCGGCCAGTGTCTGGCCCACGGGAAATATCCCGTGCGGGCCATGAACGAGAGGATGCCCACAGCCAGGACGATGATGCCGGCCCAGTTGTGATTGTATTCGGACCAGGCGATGTCGCCGGGAGTGTCTTGATGCGGGACGGGCTGGCCGGGAATGTAGGATGTTGGCACCACAAATCCCGAGGCGATCTGACGCTTTTGAATCTGTTCGGAAGATTCGGACAGTTCGCTGAGCTGCGGGCTGGTGAGCCGCGGCATGCGTGGCGCGTAACGTTGATAAATTTCATGCGCGGTGACGCGATCGGACTCCAGGTCAACGGCGGGCGGTTGCGAGGTGAGTGACGCGGCGGCGAGAATGATGGTTACGCCGATACCGATTTCCACCTCGCCGAAGCGCATGAGGCTGGACGGGCGAACGGCGCCAACTTGCGGAACACTGTGAACGATGCGGTAGTTGAGAGCTCCGAGAGCCAAGAGGCAGCAAAACAAAATGATCTTGGTGGTGACCATGGCGCCGTAGGTGGTGCCGTAGAAGCCGGACCAGGATCCGACGTACGAGACAGCCAGCCCGAGGCCGCCCGCGAACAAGACTATGACGCTGATTAGCGCCATCTGCGAGAAGTTCGCGGTGATGCGCCGGCGAACGTCCGAATCCGATTCGTACTTGAGGGAAAGCAACAAATAGGGCAGACCGCCGATCCATGCCGCGGTGGCGGCCTGGTGCAGGCCGGTCAACAGCGTGAGATATACGCGGTGATCCATGCGCGCGACGGAATGACTGGTCATCAATGCCGCGCCAAGGATTAGGAATGCGGGAATCAGCAAGGCGCTGTTGCCGCGCCATTTGGCAAAGCGGCAGACGGCGGCGATTAGAAATCCACACACCGCGGCGAGCATCCCGGCAAAAACGAAATTAGCGCCCGCGGCTTCGCGGAGCGGCATATCCGCGGACTGCATAAGGATCAGAGTGTCCGCGAAGACGTAAAAGATCTCGGTACCCGCCAAAGCGAGGGCAAAAATGGTGATCCATTTTCGGCAGATCTCCACTACTGCTTCCGTACGCAGGTCCGCGCTGCGGGTGACCACGATCAGAAAAACGATGCCGCCGATGGTCAAGGTCTGGAAGCACAGCGTGGCAGCGCGCAGCAGGACGGAAAGGAAGCCGAAAATGTTGAGGAGATTTTCCATGTCGTGGATTAGTGAGCCGCCACAGAAAAAGCTACTTCTCCACGAGTGATATGCCCGTCCGAGGCCAAAACCTGCCAACGCAGACGGTAGGCTCCGGGTTTTAAGTCTTTGGCGCTGGTGGTGAGGGTATCCGGCGAAGTCTGTTTGCCAATCGTAAGGGCAATCACGGCATTATCCGGCCCGACCAGCGAAAGGCGCGAGCGGCCAGCTTCAATGCGAACGTTATAGCGCAAGGTTATGGGCACATCGGGGCCAGTCACCGTGGAATTGGCGGCGGGCGAGGACTCAACGAGCACGGCATGACCGGCGGCCACGCGAACGTTGAGTATCAGAAGACCAACACAGCCACGATGGTGGTGCCTACGATGACGGCTCGGTTTCGCACTTGCAAAGACGCACTCTCCTGAGTTGTCCGCAGCGACGAAGGTGCACATCAGTCGCACTCGCGGACGCAGTATCGACATTCTTAAATTATACCTGAATGATGTGGATAACCGCTGCCGGTTGAATTCCGGAGGCCGTGAAAATCAGCCGGCGGGCGTGGAGTTGCTTCGGCGGCCAAGGTTGAGTGTGCGCGGCGCAGCGGCTGATGAGGCCGGCTGATTCCCGAAGGTGATGGCTTCGCGGATTTTGGATAAAGGAGCGTCGGCAACGAAACGGACATCATCGCCATCTTTGACGATGCCGAGTTGTTGCCACAGTGCCGCCAGGTCCACGGGATACGGCTCGGATTTCATTTTTTCATATAGAGGCTTGAGCACTGCAACGCCCACGGTGCGGTCGCCGACGTCCAAAGCTTCTTCCAGGTTCCAATCGTGGCGCATGTCGCCGCCGGCTTGCATGATGCCGCGCAGAGCATCGTCCAGGCCTTTCTTGTTTGCAGTTTGTTTGCGAATTTCCACGTCGGCCAACAGACAAAAAAGCGCGCCGCCCCAATAAGTGCGCCCCCAGGTGTGCGTGTGGTCGAGGCCTTGGTCCCCAGCTTGAGGCAGGCCTTGATGCAAATCTCGCACAACTTCAAACCACATTTGATGCTGGTCCATTTTTTTAGCGCGGACACGCGCTATGGGTTCGACGTAGGTGGCAATGCCCTCTTCAATCCAATGATGATTTTCTGGGACGGAGGGGAAGGTGAGGTGGACCATCTCATGCGTCAGCATCCAGTCCCTTGCGAGACCGGCGGCGATAGTTTCTTTCCCCACGTGGATGCGGATGATGCCGCCATCTTCTGAGCCGAAGGTGCGTCCGCCGTTCACCCCGCGACCTTCCGTGGCGATGATGTGGAGGGCGACGTGAGGGACCGGATAACGCAGGTAGTACGCGGCTACGGAATCGGCGGCGTTGCGGACCCAAGCGAGGAGTTCGTCGTGAGACACGGCCAGGTCGCCGCCCTCCAGCGTGACGTCGATTTGTGACTTGCCGATTTGCAGAGTGGAGAGCATTTGAGCGGGGCGGGCGGCGCTATTGCAAGCGGAACACGTACTGAAAATTAAGAGCGTCGCGGTCAAACAGGCTAGCCACTCGGGGATAAACCTTCCTGATGGCTTAGAGTTTTCGGCGACAGAACTCGCCGGAACCCTTCCTGCGTCAGGATGAACTAAAGCCCGGCTGGTACAAAATCCTTTGGTGGGCGACACGTTACCGCCGATCTGAAGCTCAGACCGCGGGCTTCTCTCGTTTGATGATCCAGCGCTCCACCAGGGTGTCCAGTGAGAAGAGTCCGGGGCCAAAAATCAGAATAATCAGACCGGCCATGAGGAAGACGAACGGATCGGCGACAGCAAACTTGTTCGGGTCGTGAAAGAAGGAAAAGAAGGCTTCGCGATCCGCGGCAAGATACGCCACGGTCATGTCACAAGCGAGCATCAGGCCGACGAGCCTCGACCCGAGACCGACGAACAGCAGGATGCCCCCGACAAATTCGAAGCTGGCTACAAAGGTGGCAGTTGGACCTGGCGCGGGGATGTTCAGGCTGGTGAAAAAATCGGTGACCCTCGCAAGATTGTGCAATTTGCCCCAGCCGTTCTGGGCAATCTGAAATCCCCAGTAGAGGCGCACGGCCAGCAGGAACGGCGATTGTAGATAAGACGCGGTGCGCGCGAACCAAGCGTAAAGCTTGTGTAATAGCAGCAAGAGACTATTCATGACGCGGACTTCTCCTTAAGTATCAGCAACGATCGGAATGCAGCGCTTATTTATCTTGAAGACAGAACCAGCCGAGGGCTGCCCAGTTATGAAACCACTGGGCGACGTTTTCCGGACGCTCGTCGACTGGAATGCTGCTGCCGCGGAAGGCGGCAGTAATGGCGCGCTCGAGAGTCTTGCCGGAACGAAGCGCAGTGAGGATATTGAACTCTTCCTGGTCGATGCGCCGGAAATAGACGAAATAGTCGACGCGGTGCACTACCAGGAAAATCGAAGCGGGCTTTAGCCTGGCAACCGCGGCGACACGCTTGCTGTGACGCTTTTCGCTGATGGCGTTACTGGCGAAATCGTCGTCGTCCTGATTTTTCCCTTTTACATCCAGAAGCAGATCGTCGACCGGATAACGCAGCGCGAGAAGCTGCACATAGGGCTGGAGGCGAAGGCACAGAGTAGCGGGATCGGCGCCGACTATATTTTCTTTTTTTAAAGCCGGGACGGACGCACCGTCGAAGGCTTCGATATCGGCCCACTCGAGGCGGACCATGTCGACAGCCAGATTCAGCCGATTCCCTGCAAATCTGGGGTGCTTTCGCAGCCAGCCTTCGAGCTTTGAGCCGAGATTGCGCAACGTAAAAGAGGTATTGGGACAGTCGCGCAGATAGGCTTGCGCCAAGGCGTCAAACTTGCGATCGCCGAGAACGGCGCGCAGTCCAGGGAAATCGTCGGTAAGCGCGCTTAAAATGCGGAACCAATATTGCCGGTTGTAGATTTCCAGGCGTTCGAATGAGGTCAGCCGATCATTGGGCTTGATGAATGCGCCAGCTTCGGCACGCATGGAGCGACCGGCGGGAGAAACGTTACGCATACGCTCGCCGCGCGTGAGCGGAGTCATTACGGCGCGAGCCATGCGGCGCTGTAGAGCAAGCAGTTTCATACGGCGGCGGCCAAAGAAGCGCTGGCGAGGAATTTGTCAGCTTTCAGAGCTTCGTCGTGAACTTCGTTGAAGCTGGGGATGTGGTCGTCCCATTCGAGCAACGTAGCGGTATGGCCGGCGCGCTGGATAGCGCGATCGTAGAGCTTCCAGACCGGATCGATTACCGGATGATCGTGAGTGTCGAGAATGTATTTGCGGTACTTGGAATGGCCGGCGATATGGATCTGCGCGACGCGATCCGCGGGAATGCTGTTGACGTAGGTCTGCGGGTCAAACGAGTGATTTTGCGACGAGACGTAAATATTGTTCACATCAAGCAGAATGCCGCAGTCCGCTCGTTCGACCACCTCGTTTAAAAATTCCCACTCGGTCATTTCGGAGACATGAAACTCCGCATAACTGCTAACGTTCTCCACAACCAATGGCACTTCCAGGTAATCGCGGACTTCCCGAATTTTCTGCGCGGTAATCTTTGCGGCCTCAAAGGTGTACGGCATGGGTAGTAGATCGTGGGTATAGCGGCCGTCCACACTACCCCAGCAAAGGTGATCGGAAAGCCAGGGCGTTTTTGTGCGCTTTACCAAAGCCTTCAACCGGCGCAGATGCTCGCGATCGATCTTATCCGCGGAACCGAAATACATAGACACGCCGTGCTGCACTACGCGGTACTGCTCGAGAATGCGGTCCAGGATTTCCATCGGCCGGCCGCCGTCGACCATGAAATTTTCCGAGATAATCTCGAACCAGTCGCAGACCGGTTTGCGCGTGAGGATGTGATCGTAATGCGTGGCGCGCAGCCCAATCCCA
Organism: uncultured Acidobacteriota bacterium; assembly: GCA_963786485.1. Classification (GTDB taxonomy): domain Bacteria; phylum Acidobacteriota; class Terriglobia; order Acidiferrales; family UBA7541; genus Acidiferrum. The sequence continues at coordinate 30,112 of CAWAZN010000005.1, read as the reverse complement.
ATCCCGTAATCCGTGAAATTATTAAAGCGATTTGCAGGCATTCGAACGCTCCGTCACCTCAGAGGAAGACTGGCGCAAGACCAGCCCTCCACTGGAGGTGAAAGGTTAACTGCGATTGTTGAATTATGCCGCTGGCGGTTTGGAGCCGTCGGTCGCGCAGCCGCCCTTGCCCTTGCAAGAGTTCTTGCCCTTGCAACCGTTGTCGCTGGCCTTACACCCACCCTTGCCCTTGCAGGAGTTCTGACCCTTGCAAGCGTGCTTTTCCTTCACCTTAGCATCGCTCTTTTTGTCAGTGTCCTGAGCGGTGAACGAAGCCTTGCCGCTGGGCATGAGGTTGGAGGCCTGAATGGCCGCGCCTGTGCCACCGAGCAAGCCGGCGATCGCCGCGCTAGCAATTAACATTTTCTTGGACTTTGTCATGATACTTCTTCCCTCCAGTGTGATTTTACTACCACAAAACCTCGGGCCGAACCGCACCACGAAGACCGTAGGCATTCCGAAGGGTGAAGCTTGTCTCGCCCTGCGGGTTGGCGCTTTGCGGGGCTCCGGGCTATGTCCCACGCTTGGTGCCGAGTCGCTTCCGGCCACAGTAAGAGTCCCACCCCGCACTAAGGTTACAGACTGCGGGTTGGGCCGACCGCAGCCTGCACGCTACCAAGCCACAAAACGGTGCCAGGGCCTCGCGCTTGACAGCTTCTGCTGTGGAGCGCGAGGCCCTGGCGACCCTAAGCTGAGGGTTGTTACCCGATTACGCGGTTGGCATCTTGGAGCCGTCGGTCGCGCAGCCGCCCTTGCCCTTGCAAGAGTTCTTGCCCTTGCAACCGTTATCGCTGCTCTTACACCCACCGTTGCCCTTGCAGGAGTTCTGACCCTTGCAAGCGTGCTTTTCCTTCACCTTAGCATCGCTCTTTTTGTCAGTGTCCTGAGCGGTGAACGAAGCTTTGCCGCTGGGCATGAGGTTGGAGGCCTGAATGGCCGCGCCTGTGCCACCGAGCAAGCCGGCGATCGCCGCGCTAGCAATTAACATTTTCTTGGACTTTGTCATGATACTTCTTCCCTCCAGTGTGATTTTACTACCCTACCTACTTCGGGCCGAACTGTGCCGCGAAGACCTTTAGATCGGCGTACCGAAGGGAGAGCTGATCACCCTGCGGTTTGGATCGCTGCGGGACCCCGGGCAACAGCCGGGAGTATAGCCCCGAAATGCATCCCGCCTCAATAAGAGTTGAGAGCAGGCCCAAGGTTACAGGGCCTGTTCGAAAGTGCGCTATTCCGGCCGACGCGATTTGCGCGCGATGGAGCGTTCCGGATAGCTGATGAACGCGCATAAGGTCAGAGGGCTCCGCCGCCGGAAGCACGGGCTTGAATGTTTGAAAGTTTATCCACTTTGACGGAAATCTCGTTCGGCTTGAAAATCGGAGGAGAACACGCGCGCTGCGTACAGATAAAGGCGGCGGCTGTTTTCAGTTGAGGATATTGCACGTCGGGATTGGGGAGCGCGCCTTCCCGGACGTCCCACCATTCCAGGCGTTTGTAGCCGGAAGGATAGCGTAGAGCGGATTGGAAAAGAGCTTGGGCCGCAGGATCATCTTTGTGGCCGACGACCGTCAAGTGCAAAGGCGGGCGAACCACTTCATAGTCGACCAAGCAGAACGCTGGCGGCGGGCAGGCGTTCGGCAATTTCCGGGGCAGCAAGATAGCGCATGGCTTGATCGGTCATGGAGCGGTACGCAGGGCGGGCAGTGTAATTAAACAGTAGGTTGGACGTACGCCCCAGCATAACGTTTTCGTCGCGTTGCGGGTGGGATTTTGATTTGCTGTCTGTCGGATGGGCGGCGGTCAGGTAGCCCGCTGGGCCCTTAAATGTTTGGTCGATGTAGGCCATCGTCTTTTCGGCATCGGCCAACCATTGGCGATCGCCGGTGGCGCCGTACAAAACTACGAAAGCGCGAGCCATGGACACGTTGTCGCCGAGATACGGACCGGCAAGATCTCTTGTATCGTGGCGAAAGCCGCCGTTCGGTAAAGCACGATTCTGCTGTACCCATTTTGTGGCGCGAATTGCTTGATCGAGATATTTCTGGTCACCCGTTGCGCCGTACAGCGTAACCAACCCGGTGATGGCCCATCCGTTTTCGCGGGCGTACATGTGTTTGTCCACGCGAGGGATGCCCTGCTTGCGGCGACCTGCATCGTCCAACTTGAAGTACTCGGCGCTATGCTGGCCTTCGACTACGTCCGCGTCCTGGCTGGTGTAGAACGCGCCGCTGGGACTTAGCAGAAAAGCGGTCAGAAACTTATCGATGGATTCAGCAGCGTGCAGGTAGGCGGGATCATGCCACAACGCGTAGGCTTGCGCGTAGATGCGCATGTCTTCCGCCTGCATAGACATGATTTTCTCGAAGTGCGGATTGGTCCAGACGCCGCCGGTGGAGTATTGATAGACGCCGCCCCAAACCGGATCGAGCAGATTCAGCTGCGCCGTCAACGTCTGGCGCGCCATCTTTTCTGTTTGAGCGTCTCCATGCGCCGCGTTGGCTAGCGCATACTCGACGGAATCCCAGTCCATAAATTTGAAGCCGGTGCCCCAGGCGCCCTCTTTGCTGTCATATCCGGCTAGATAATTGGTATGTAGTTGGTCCCGCAATTTTTCGGGCAGCAGAGGGTTGGAGGGATAAGCGATGGCAACTTCTTTTTGGACGGAGGGTCCCGGCGACGGATCATCGATAATCGCCTGGAGGATGCTGGCGAATTCTTCGGGATCGAGATAGCCCTGGCGCTTGATGATTTCCTGCCCATTGGAATCGAAGACGACTGTGGCCGGCCAGCCGTAGTCTTCGTAGCGATTGGATAAATCGGGGCGAGAATCCTGGTCCACTTTGACGGCGAGATAACGCGATTGCAACAATTGCTGCACTTTAGGGTCGCGGTAGGTGGTTTCGTCCATGACGTGGCACCAGTGGCACCACACCGCTTCCAGATCCAGCAGTACAAATTTATTTTCGCGCTTGGCCTGCGCGAAAACTTCATCGTTCCAGCCGATCCAGTGGATCTTCGCAGCGCTCGCGGACTTGGCACGCGACGGATTCGTCGACACTTTCGGAGTTGTCGTTTGCGCGGATGAAGAGCCAGCAAGCAGCAGGGCGGAGAGCAATAGCCAGGTTCGCATGTCTTCCTCCGTTCTATATACGCCGATAGCTGGGTTTCGGATTCGACTGGGATGGGAGGCGAGTGCGCTAACTGGAGAAGACGTTAGCAAGGCGCGGAGCGGTAAGCAAGCAAGAATCGCGCTGGGAAGCGACGGCGATGGTCTGCGAAAAGTACCAGATTTTGGCTGAGGTCCAGCGGGGCGGCGATCAATACGTGGTGCGCCTGGTGAGGTTCGAACTCACGACCTTTAGCTTCGGAGGCTAACGCTCTATCCAGCTGAGCTACAGGCGCATATGACGAATGGGGAGTTACTGCGACGCCGCGGTCCGAAGCCGTAGCGCACAACGATTCTACCGCGTTCGCCGGACGCCACGCCAGAGCGCTCTTTGCAATCTGCGCGTGCTCGGCTGCCAATTAGCCCTTCGCGCGCGACTTTATTTCTTTCGCCAGCCGCTCGATCTCTTCGGCTTTTCGCACCATGGCCAGGGACAGTATGGTCACCGAGTCCGTCTTCTCCACCTCGTTTTTTAACTCTGTCGCCAGTTGAAAAAGTTTCTCAACGCTTTTCTTGATGTCCTTATCGTTGGCTTCCAAAATCACTTTGGAGGAAGGCAGTGCCGGTCGCGGACCGTCTTCATCCTTCGATCCAGGATCATTGCCATTGGGGCGTCCAGGCGGATTTTGCGGCATCGATCGCACAGCAGCCGCCAGCAGCAGGCAGGCTGACGCATAGCCCCCGACTCGCCGCAGCCAATGCCGGCGCGCCGCCGAAAACTGCAACTCTGAGCTACCCATAGAATCTCCGTCGGCGCCGCTGGGCGGCGCGGGTCGAGCTACAAAAGAGCACATCTACCAGTGTTATACTCGCTCTCTCATAAAGATTATGTCCAGTCCGTTCACATCCTGGTCCAACTTCACATTCGCGAACCTTGTGCACCTGGCAGGAATCTTCCTGGTTGCATTGTTGCTGAACCGGCTGTTGCACATTCTCACCAAGCTTTTGGTTCGTCCCGCAGCATCGCAATCCCGCGTGGCGCAAAGCCGTGAACAGCAAACGCGCACGGTCTCCGGCGTACTTTACAGCGCCGGCAGCAAAGTGGTGTGGGCCGTCGCGATCCTCACTGCGTTGTCCGAGTTCGGTATCAACGTAACACCGGTGGCGGCTCTGGCCGGACTGGCCAGCGTGGCCCTGGGATTTGGCGCGCAGAATTTGATTCGCGACATCATCACCGGCTTTTTTATTGTTATGGAAGATCAGTATGTTGTGGGCGACACCATTCAGGTCGGCGAAACCATTGGGCGCGTCGAGCACGTCACCTTGCGGCGCACGGTGGTGCGCGATCCGCGTGGCGCGCTGGTCACCATCGCAAATGGCGATATTCGTACGGTGGCGAACCTAAGCCGCGATTGGTCCCAGGCTTTCGTGGACATCGCGCTTTCGCCGGAAAGCCCCGTGGACAAGTCTCTGGCAGCGCTGGAAGCGGCAGCCGGCGATTTGCGTACCGACGCTGCGTGGTCGCAGGCGCTGGTCGATGGCCCACGCATTCTCGGCGTACAAAGCATCGATCGCAGCGCCGCAACGGTACGTCTGCAGGTGCGCACCGCGCCGACTCGTCAGGATGAAGTAGCTCGCGAATTGCGCCGCCGTATCCAGCTGGAATTTCAAAAGCAAGGCATTCCCATGTCCAGCGTGCAGCGCTTCGAATTTGCGAACGGCGCTAGCGGCTTCGGGAACTCTAACGCAAACGGGACGAATACTTTCGGCGCGGACTCTCTCGCATCGTCCTCATCCGCCGTTGCCGGCACCCCCGAAGCGCAACCTTGAGATCCCCGCGCATGCGAAGCACACCGTTTGAAGGAGAAGCATCATGTCTCAAGTAAGCTACGAAGAAGTGAATTTGCTGCTGCGACTCTATGATATGCGCCGCGAACCGCAAATTCGCAAAGCGCGCGCCTGGTTTACTGAACACTTCCACCCGCAGACCCCCGATGAAATGATGCAAAAGTATCCGCAAGGCAGCGAAGAGAACACGTACATCCGCATGGTCATCAGCTATTGGGAAATGGTGGGAAGCATCGTCAATCGCGGCCTGATCAATGACGAACTGTTTTTTGAGAGCAATGGCGAAATCTGGGTGGTGTGGGACCGCATGCGGTCCGTGGTTCCCATCTGGCGAGCGGCATTCAAGAATCCGTTGCTGTTTTCAAATATTGAGGAGACCTGTAAGCGGCTGGAGAAGTGGCGCGAACAGCGTGCCCCCGGCTCCACGGCGGCGATGCGCCAGATGCTGGGAGAAAACAATCCTAAAAACAAGGTGCTGTGAGACCAGAAGTTTCTACCCGCCTCGATATACCTTTTCATTCGCGTGCAATTGAGCGATGTCGACTTTTGCCGCGGGCAACGCGACCCGCACGCAGTTTCGCCCTCCGGATTTTGCTGCATACAGCGCAGCGTCCACCTCATTCAGACAATCGGCCGCAGACAGATTGGGCCAGTCGATACTTCGCAGCAGTCCCACACTCATCGTCAGTTGCAACGGCGCGGTGTCCGTAATTACTTCCCGATTGGCGATGGCCTCACGCATTTGCTCGGCGCGCGCCAGCGCGGACGTGGGATCGCAATTGTTGAGCACCAACAGAAATTCTTCGCCACCGTAACGCCCGGCAAAATCGTAGCTGCGCACAGACGAAAGTAGCCGCCGCGCCACCTCACGCAACACTTCGTCCCCCGCTGGATGACCGTAAGTATCGTTGACCGACTTAAAATGGTCGATGTCGCATAACAAAATGGCCGTGTTGTGCGCCTCGCGTTGCGAACGCGTAAGTTCACGATCCAGCAATTCCATGATCACGCCGCGGTTCCACAGGCCGGTAAGCGAATCATGCGTGGCTTTGAAGCGCATCTCTTCGCGCGCTTCCACCAGACGATCTTCGAGATGCAGGATACGTAAGCCGGTGCGCAACCGGGCCTTTAGTTCCTCTGCGTTGAAAGGCTTCGTCAGATAGTCGTCTGCTCCGGAGCGCAAACCGGTAACTTTGTCTTCGCTGGACTCCTTGGAAGTCAGAAAAATCATGTACACGTAGCTTTTGTCTTTTCGCGAACGCACTTCACGGCAAACGCCGGGGCCGTCCACCTCTGGCATTTCCCAATCCAGCAGCGCGAGCCGAGGACCATCTGTTCGGCATAACTCCTCCTGGGCCAAGCGCCCGTTTTCCACGGCCACCACGTCGTAGCCCGCTCGCTCCAGCGTTTTTTGCAATAACCGGCGAGACATCGCGTCATCCTCGGCAATCAATATCTTCACCGGCAAACCTCCTCTAAGCAGGAATCCAGAATGGGCAGCAGTGCGGCCGATTCCTTTTCCAACGAGGCCAAAGCCTCCGGCAAGCTCGATGTACTGGAGCCATTCCCAATTTTCTCCAGTTCCGCCGCTATCGCAGCGGCGCGCCCTGCGGCCAGGTTGGAAAACATTCCTTTCAAGGTGTGCCCGATACTCTGAACCCGGCGCATATCGCCACCGGTAACCGCTGCGAGTAATTCGGAATGGTGCCGAGGAAAGTCGTTCTTAAAGATTTCCAGCAACTCGCGCATTAAATCGCGATCGTTATCGACACGTTCCAGCAATTCATTGAAGTTGAAGATCTGTTCATCCGACCGATGGCGCCTTGGCGCCAACCTGTGCGGTTGGCAATGTCGGGGCTGGCGCCTCTATGGTCTGATTTTTCGCACGCTCCGCGAAACGCTCCAGTTCTGATTTCAGCAATTCCTTGTCGATCGGTTTCGAAACGTAGCCGTCCATACCGGCCTCCAGATATTTCTGTGCATCACCCGCCATGGCGTTTGCCGTCATGGCAATAATCGGCAACTGTCTTATCCGTGGATTGTTGGCGGCCCGAATGATTCGAGTAGCTTCCAAGCCGCCCATGACGGGCATCTGAATGTCCATCAAGATCACGTCAAAATCCTGGTGTTCCACCATTTCCGTGGCTTCCTTGCCGTTCACTGCCAGCGAAACGCGGTTGCCCATTTTCTCGAGCAGCCGCACTGCCAGCTTCTGGTTGACCGCGTTGTCTTCCACCAGTAACAAGCGCAACGAGAGCGGTTTTCGTTCTCCAGAGGGGCGCGGCTTTTTTTCAGGCAGCTCCGGCGCCGCCATGTTCAGTGTTTTTAGAATTGCGCGGTGCAGTACGGAGCGGCGCATGGGCCGGCTGAGAAATTGCGATATTCCCAGTCTTGCCGTGCGTTCCTGATCCTGTGGCAGAGCTCCGGAAGACAGCATGATGATGGGTACTTGCTCGAGATCGGTTAGCTTGCGGATATTTTCGGAAGCCACATACCCATTCATTCCCGGCATGTTGCAATCCATGAGAACCATGGCGAACGTTTGCCCGGACCGGCGGTGTTCTTCTAACAGTTGTAGGGCTTCCACTCCGGAGGTCGCCAGCACAGGTATCAGTCCCCACTGTGGAAGCAGTCGCGATAGCAGATGCCGATTTACTTCACTGTCGTCCACCACCAAGACGCGCAATCCGGCAAGTTGCGCAGGCACTGGCGTTCCCAACTCTTGTGGCGGCGCTTCGGCCAGCGGCAGCCGCAGATTGAAAGAAAATGTACTGCCAGCGCCCTGGGCGCTCTCCAGTTCCATCTGCGAGCCCATTAATTTCACGAGTCGCGCGCAGATGGATAGTCCCAACCCGGTTCCGCCAAATTCGCGTGTGGTAGAGGAATCCGCCTGGGAAAAAGATTCGAAAATGGTCCGGTGCTTTTCCGGTGGAATTCCTACGCCCGTATCCGTAACTGCAAATCGCAGTGATGGAATCTCGCCTAGCGAACCGACCGCATCCACCCGCACGCTCACGCGCCCTTCTTTGGTGAACTTAATCGCGTTGCCCACCAGATTCACCAGTATCTGGCGGAGCCGCAGCGGATCTCCAGACACCCACTCCGGCGCGTCTGGGTGCAGACTCCACGCCAAGTCGAGTCCTTTTTCCTGCGCACGCACCGCTAACGGCTGTAAAGCATTCTCGACACAGTCCAACAACGAAAAGGGCACACACTCAATCTGCAAGTGCCCTGCTTCAATTTTCGAAAAGTCCAAAATGTCATTGATGATGGAAAGTAGGCTTTCTGCCGACCCTTTTACCATCTCCAGATATTCCCGCTGTTCCGTTGACAAAGTCGTTTCGAGAGCCAGTTCCGTCATCCCCAGAATGCCGTTCATGGGCGTACGTATTTCGTGGCTCATATTTGCCAGAAATTCGCTCTTCGCAATGCTGGCGGCTTCCGCGGACTCCTTCGCCAAGCGCAGCCGTTCCGCCGTCTCATGTTTCTCGCTGACATCCTGCACCACGCCGATGAATCGACCGGGAGCGTCTTCAGTCGCGGGGATCGCCCGAGCAATCGCCTCCACACGGCGACAACGCCCCGATTTGCTCATGTATCGATAACTGCAGTGGAAGATCCCTCCCGTACTCGTGGCTGTAACATATTCCTTGAGCACTCGCTCCAAATCGTCAGGATGCACTGCGGACTTCCAACCAAAGCCCAGGGCTTCCGCCTCGCTTAGTTCGGCCATTTCCAAGCCAACGTTCGTTGAAGTAAGAAGCAGAGCCAGCATAGCTGGCGACGAAGATTCCGACCGGAGCGGCTGTACTCAGCGTCCGAAATAGCTGCTCGCTTTCCCGAATGGCCTTTTCGGATCGCACTCTCTGCGTAATATCCTGGTAAAGTTTGAGGAATTCAGTTGGATTCCCTCTAGGCCCGAGCGGCACAATATGCACTTCTACATCGAGCAGATTTCCATTTTTGTCGATACGGCGCGCGGTTTTCTGCACCGGCTGCAAGTCTGCCGGAGGTAGAAACTCTGCTTGGACTTCTTCGCGCAATGCCCTCGGCACGATCAAGGTTTGCAGATCCTGACCGTCGCACTCCGCAGGCGTATAGCCGAACAAGTTCTGAAATGCGGGATTCGTCAGCGTTACTTTTCCCCGCCGGTCCGTCACGACGGTGGCTATCGGAGTGCTGGCGATCAAGGTGTTCAAGAACACCGTGCGCTTTTCCAACTCTCGTTCCGCGCGCAGGCGCTCGGCCATTTGTCCTTCCACTTCCAAAGTGCGTTCAGCGACGCGATTCTCCAGCTGATCATGCGCTTCTTGCAGCTCCGCATCGCGGCGCTCAATCTCGCCCAGCATGTGGTTAAAGTCCGCTCCCAGCTGCCGCAGCTCGCGGCCCGCTAGTTCGGGCGCGCGTTGCGAGTATTTCTGATGCGCTGCTACCGCTCGCGCCAATCCCGCCAGCTCCAGAATCGGCCGAGTAATCGTTTTCTGAAGAGCTGCCGTCAGAAAATAAATCAGCGCCAATCCCAGAAACGCAATCAATGCGGTCACTTCGATGAATCGCTTTTTGCGGAGTTGCAGATCGCGCAAGTCCTTTTCCAAATAGAGCGAACCGAATACGCGTGACTCCAGCCCAACCGTCACCTCGGTAGCGACAAAATCCTTACCCCACGTAATGCCTCTCGATCGCCGTGACGGCAACCCGTCGACGCCGTCCAAGCCGTCGCGAAGGTATGCTGCTAAGATCGAATCGTCGGCCCTATAGAGCACCGCTCGCCGTATCTCGTGTTGCGTTCGTAAGGACTGCAACAATTTCGTCCCGGCTGCGGCGTCATTGAAAGCCAACACCGGTGTGGCATTCGCCGCAATCAAGTCAGCGTCTTGCTGCAGGTCTTCGGCCTTGCGCTCGTGCGCCGAATGCGTGTCGTAGTAAAAAAATGCGCTGTAACCCAGACCCATGCCGATGCCACTCGTAACCAGCGTCAACCACAAAAGCCTCCCGCGGAGCGACCCTTCCGAAATGCGCGTGAATCGCATGCTTACCCCTTGGTCCCTTCCGCCGGATTCATCACTCGTTTGGCCAGCCCTAAAAGTTGCGCACTCATTTTCAATCGCGCGTCATGCGCGGCTGCCAGATTCACTTCGAACTGCAGCAATTCTCGGTCGTACGAGAAACAGATCGTGCCACCGGCTTCCAGGAACCCCGCCGTCTCGCCGACCGTAAGAACTCCTGAGTTCGCGACGGCTGCCAAGACTTGCCCATAGCGCGCGTGCTCCGATCGGCTGACGAACAAAATTTGGCAGCTTCGAACTTCCGGCAGTTTGCGCACCCACCGCACTTCCAACTTTCTTCCATGAATCGTCGTTCCGCGCGTTGACTCCGCCAGCGAGGTACCAAAACTAAAATCTCCGTAAACGCAAATTTGAAAAGAGGTCTGCGCAGTTTGGGACGCGTCGATCGGCCACTCGACGAAATTTGGAAATTGCGCCAGGAAAGCGGCTTTGTTTTGGTATTCCGTCGACGCCACTGCCTGGGCCGCGATGCTTGCAGGCATCGTCCAGGTCAAAGAGACAGCGAGCGCCGCGGCCATGCCAACGCCGCTACACCGGCGCGTGACTCGTGTGATTCGCTGTTTGCCATCTGCAAACACACATCACCCCGCAGAACGTAGGGCACGCGCAGCGCCAGTCAAGCCGTTCGAGCACGACCGATTGCATTGATTCGATTGGTTTTAGAAACTGGGCGAGGATATTACTTAACTAGGATGGGGACCGCGCTGGAACGCGCGGCAAATATCGGTTCATTTTGGGACTGGTCGGCATGCGAGAATCGCACCTCCGATCTCTATCGCGCCGCGCGCCACAGCCGGTTAGTCGCATCGAAGATGGCAGTTGCGGTTTGCAGCTAGCCAGTCAGACTTCGGAATGCAATCTCCGTTAGCTACCTGCGCGCACCAAAAATACCCGCAACAAGCAAGCGGCCGATGGCTTACGACTTGTAGTCTCCGAATTCTTCCACCTTTATATCGTCATCGTTCACACCCGATGCGTTCAGCATCTTGGTCATTGCCGTAACCATTCCCGACGGACCAGCAATGTAGTAGACGGGTCCCTTCACCCCGCGAATATGACGTGTGAGCATTTCGCGGTCGATGTGGCCTTTTTCATACGGCCAGGCCAGAGTTCTACTTCCCGTTATCGTAGGGATAAGAGTGAAATTTGGGTTCTGTGCGGTCATGTCTTCAAATTCCTCCATGAATGCGGCATCGCCCAAATCCCGATTCGCATAAAATAAATATAGTTTGTGCGGTAAACGCTCCTCCGTGGCCCACCGAAGGATGCTACGAACGGGCGTAATGCCGATACCCCCAGCCAGGAATACCGCCGGTCGCGTGATATCCGTGTGCAGGAAGAACGAGCCCCTGGGGCGGCTCACAACAAACTTTGTGCCCAGGGCCGCAGCCATCAATTCTGACTTGAAGTCCGTCTTACGCATTCGCATCGCGATCATGATCGATCCTTTGTCATGAGGCGAGCTGGCGAAGGAGAAGGTACGCGCACCTTCGAGTCTCCCTCCCGTGTCCGAGTGCGCGAAGATGAAATCGGCGTGCTGCCCAGGTCGGAATCCGAAGCCGGTTTCCGTGGCGTCAAACCAGAACGCCATCGTGTCCCTGGCGATTCTTTGCTTATCGACCAATGTCATTTGATGTTCCGGCATTATTTCCCCTCTCTCTACCGAAATTGCGCTCGTTCTTGACCTCTGCACTGCGGATGACATCCATGGAAACTGAATTCGCTCAGGATTTATTCCGAGCTTCCCGATGACCCGGAATTCTTTGATCCGCAAGGTCTGGCAGTAACTCCAGCCGCGAGTTCCCGACCGATACTAGGGTTCGACGATCAACTGGCCTTTCATTCCACCGTGGCCAATTCCGCAACGATTGCAGCAATGGAATGAGTAGGTTCCGGGCGCGCGGGCCACAAATTGGATCACCGTAGGAGCGTCCTTCTCGATCTTGAAGCAGTCGTTGCCGGAGGCGAAGATTAGGCCTGGATCACCCTTCGAGTCCGCTCCATCCGGGTACAGATTGATCTTGAACCCATGGGTCTTATCGAGGGACGTGATCTTCAGTTGCACCTGAGCGCCGAGCTTCACGCGGATGGGCGACGGAGTGTATTCGTACTTTTTGGCGGTGACTTCGATGACCTGCACGCTCTGGCTGCTCTGGGAATTAGTGGTCGGGAAGGCGAAACCTATCGTGCCCACAAATCCAATCAGCAAAAAGAAACCAACAATTCGCAATACGTTTCGCAATTTCATTCCTCCTCAGAAAATATAAAACGATGTTGCTCACTGCCCCACGCCAGTTTCATTTCCGAAACAAGCCTGGTACGTACCATCGACCGTAGGTTGCCAATCCCAACAACAACACCAGCCACCAGAGCACGAGTACCGTTCGCATCCACACTTTGTAGTTGGTGATGCGCAATTTCTGCGGCAAAACCTCCGTGCCGACGGCCAGTAGAATGTACAGTCCTGCAACTTCCGTCACGGTTCCCAGTGCGGCGTGTGCCGTGGCCAGCCCGTAGTACGCCTTGCCAAGTCTCAGCGGTATCTTCGGATACACATGAACCCGAAACGAAGGAATCATCGTCAGCAAAATCACCGCAAGGTTGAGCAGCACGATTACGGACTGGCACCAGGCGTGTTGCCGAAAACGTCCCAGGCGAGCCAGTAGAGCGCCGATAACCAGACCTACCGCCATCGCGAATTCAAGGAGCAATGTTAGTTCGGCATAAAGGGGGGCCGCCGTTTCAAGGAAAACTTTGTTCACAGCGACCCCTCCCGTCCGATCTAACTAGTTGACGTAAGCATCGCTCGAGTAGGCAGGATCAACACCCATGACGGGACAACCGGAAAATTCCTTCCAGGATTCCCGAGCTTTCAGGAGTGCGCTTTGGTCTTTCAGCTTCAGCAGCAATACCTGCTGTACCTGGCCACCGGCCGCCTCCTTTGCGGCGCCTCCCACACACACATATATTCCAGATTCTTTTTGCTCCAGGATCTTGAATTTGATTTGCGATCCCGCAGGCCCCGTCTCGACAAGAGCGCCGTTCTCGTCTGGCTGCTGGGTCACGTAACCGTAGTCGTCGAATGTCTTCTTATTCTTTTCCCGTTTTGGCCGAATGGTCGCAGGAAGCGTCGTCACATCCAGTTTCTCTGCCACAAACTCGGCCACGTTTTCCTTGGGGTACGGAACATTGCTGCCTGCCAGAGCCACTGGCACACAAACCAGAGCCATCACTGCGCTATATAGTTTCATTACCTTTCTCCTTTATTTCGGATCCAAGCTCGTTCGCTTCATACCGCGCTCGATAGAACTCGATCCCTAAGTCAGCTCCGACCTATTCAGCTGTCTGAACTGATCGCGCTCATCATTCAACGCACTCGCTTATCAAGACCGGCGCGTCCGCCGATTTATTCCAGATACTCCGCAATATGCTTTCCCGCTTCGTTCCAGCGGGCTGTGGGGACGACAACGAATAAAGCCGGACCTGAATCAGTTAATGCTCATGGGACTTCCCTGTTGCGGAGTGCATCGTGAAGGACTTCGTTTCGAGGGGTACGCGGGTCAGATAGGACCGAGGCTCGACAATTTATTTCTTAGACAGGAATTGATGTGGAATTTTTCGAGCGTCTGCCCGGTCTTACATATTGCAGACAATACGACGTCTCAGAAGTCCAAATAGATAAATGAGGAGAATTGAATGTTTTCGAATAAGTATTCTGAATCTCTCGTGAAATTGAGTCTGGCTCTTCTTGCACTGGCTACATCCGCGAGTCGTCGGCAACGCGACAACTGCTTACCAAGGAAAGTTCACGCTGCCCGTTGAAGTTCAATGGGGAAACACCAAGCTGCCAGCAGGTGATTACACCATCACAGTTTCGTCCAGCGGAGCCCCGTACAGAGTTTACCTGCAGGGATCGAAAGCCAGCGCCATTATCCAAGCCGTTACAGCCGAAGACGTCGCGGCTTCAGGTCATTCCCAACTGGACCTGAGGGACATCGCCGGCGTGCGGACCATTGAGGCAGTCGAACTTCCCGACCTGGGTTTGACTTTTATCTATCGGACACCCGCACGAAAGCAACCTGTACACGAGACCCGTCAGAAGGACGTCCCCCAATCCACTGCGACGCCGCAGGTGAGTGAAAACCAGACCTCTATAGCAATCCGTACTGTGGGCCGCTAAGGAAAGAAGAATGTCAGCAACGGCCGACAACGAGCTGTACACGCTGTCGCCTGCAACTATGCCAAGGCTAGTTGCAGGCGGGCGGCACGACGTACGTTCGGAGATGTGTCTTGAAGCGGACCACACTCCGAACAAGGCCGTGCCCTCAGCACCTCCTGTCGCCGTCGAAGAACTCGACGAAGTGAAAGCCATCCAACTCGCTCACAACGGAAACCACGCCGGATTCGAATACCTGTACCGCCAGCATAAACGGCGCGTGTACGGTTTGTTCCTGCGTATGCTGCGAAACGCGACCGAAGCGGAAGACTTAACCCAGGAAGTTTTTCTGCTCGTATTCCGCAAGTTTCACACGTTTCGCGGTGAATCGGCTTTCTCGACCTGGCTGCATAGGCTCGCCGTCAATCTCGCGCTCATGCACCTTCGCAGGAAGCGTTTGCCGAGTGTCGCGTTCGAGACTACCGCCGAAACGGACGACGATCACATTTCCCCGAGCATAGGATGCGGCGCGCCGGACTTATTGTTGGAGGGATCTGTGGACCGCATAACCCTGCAGCGCTGCATCACTCGTTTGCCGGCAGGCTGTCGCTTGGTTTTCGTGCTATACGACATCCAAGGCTACCAACATGGGGAGATTGCAGAGATTATCGGGCGCACTGTCGGTGATTCTAAGTCGCAATTACACAAGGCCCGCAAGCGGCTCCGCGTGATGCTTCACGAGCTCCGGCGCGAAAAGGCACGCGCTTCCAGAATGATGGCTGCTCAGACGCATTCTCGCGTCTCCACACTAAGAAAAAAACTCCTTGGCACGACTTCAGATTCCAACTCCAGCACATTAGCGGTAGCAGAATCCGTCCGTTAGTTTTGCGAAGAGCATGCGATACACGAATCTCTACCAAACAAGTCCTGCGGCGACGTTGTAGGGTTGTGCTCACTTGAAAGGTTGGAGGCGCGGTGAGATTTGAACCCACGAACAGAGTCTTGCAATTCTCTGGTCGAGAAACATATGCAACGGGGCGCTTTAACTTAGCGGTCACTATCCACCACCCGTAAAGATGTAAGCCCGGTAACTCAACGAGGTTTATTATCCGCTGAAGACCTCCGACTACGGTCGGGCGTAATGCACAACTCTGCCGTTGGAATCCGCATCCACTATTACCTCAGCCGAAAATCGTAAAGCGTCAGGACCACGCCGGAGCATTCTTGGTGAAGCTTGTTCGTTTGATCAGCGGGATCTGCCTCTGTTGCTGTTGCGGCGGTTGGGCCTTGGCGCAAGATCCGAGTCCTGGCGTAAATCCCGCCTTGAAGCATCGCTCCGCCAAGAGTACGCAGGCTCCGAAGTTCGGCAAGAACGACACGTTAGATCTCGTCGTTCCTGCGGGAAGTGGTTTGCCGTTGGCACTCGACCAGGAGGTTCGCATACAAAGGGTTGGTCAGCCGCTTCACGGGCATCTTACCGAGCCTGTCTACGCCTTTGACAAATTGGTATTGCCGGTCGGGACCGAGATTGACGGACAAATTCTACAAATTGATCGTGTGCCGACCATCCGTCGGATAGCCGCAGCGTTAGACACCAACTTCACTCCGGCCAGCAAAATTACGGTTGGCTTTAGCGAATTGTCTTTAGACAACGGAAAGCACATTTCGCTGCAAACCAGGGTACAGCCCGGTTCAGGTCAAGTTCTTCGTTTCGTGAGCGGCCAGAATCAAAAAAAGCCATCCGCCAAGAGCACCGTAAGTGAAAAAGCAAGACAGGCAAAGGAACAGGCGCAGAGCCGGTTTGACGCTGCGATGCAGCAGGTAAAGAAACCTGGCAAATTGCATCGACTCGAAAGATATGTTGTGGCCCAACTACCCGTGCATCCAAACTACATCGAAGCCGGCACAAGATATGTTGCAGAACTTCAAAGCCCGTTGGAATTTGGCAGTGAGCCGCTCACGCTAGAAACTCTTACATCGCTGGATTCAGAGATACCTGACGGAACGTTCGTGCATGCCACACTAACGACGCCGCTGAATTCAGCGAGTACCCGGAAAGGCGCTGACGTTGAAGCTGTCATCTCTCGTCCACTGCTGACTGACGGTAAATTAATTCTCCCTCAGGGCAGCATTCTAAAAGGTAGCGTAGTGCAAGTCCGGCCGGCTCGGCGCTGGAAGCGCAACGGTCAACTTCGCTTCGTGTTCCGCGATCTAGTGTTACCCAACGGGCTGGAGTCCAAAATCGAGGCAACGCTTCAGGGAGTCCAGTCTGCCACGTCGGAAGATTTAAAACTGGATTCCGAAGGCGGAGCCGAGCCTCAAACCTCTCGGGTTCGGTATCTGAAGAGCGGCGTCGCCGTCGGTTTGGCAGCTGCCACACACGAAGACGAGACTCTAAACCGCGCGGAAGGTGGAGCAGGCGGCTTTAGAGTTATTGGCATCGTTGTTGGCACGGCCGTGCATTCTCAACCTTTAGCGATCGCAATGGGCGCATTTGGTGCCAGCCGGTCGATTTATAGCAATTTTATCGGCCGAGGGACGGATGTCGCTTTCGAGAAACACACCGAGATGGAGATTGGTATAGCGACACGCAACGCTACTGGACCACTCTTGGATTCTCCTCGGCAATAAGCGTCCGTAATTGGTTGAGTCTTGAAACCGACTAGGCGGCGGTGACGTTCCGCAATACGGCGTCACTTGCAACAATCGGTTTCATAAGCGATGGAGGCGCGGGTGGGATTCGAACCCGCACCGAACGCTGTAAACACCTAAGTTATTCATTCTACGTATCGCCAGAAACGCTAAAATAGCGAAAATAAGCAGTCCGGGCTACATTGTGGCTACGTTTTTGGAATCGCGCTGGGTGTGGCTCTGTTGCCATTTGAGCTCAGGGGCCATCACTTTTCGGTGCCCAAACGCAAGTTCATCGAACTAGCGTGCCCCTTCCTGAGTCTATTGACCTTCTAAACCCGATGTTTTGGAGGCTTCCATGCTGAGGCGAAGGCCACAAGTCATCTCGACGAGCCGCAGATCTCGGGGATTAAGCGGAAACCGTCTCCGTCAAATAATGACCGCTATGACAGTTATTGGAAAATCGCACCATCACCACCTATCTCAAAGAAGTGGGCCAGTTCATGAACAGAAAAGAATCTGGCCCACGTGCCATTTATGACCTTGCTTATTTTAGACACCGCTCGCGCGTGTCGATACGGATTTAGCGCACCCGTTTAGAACTTGCGGCGAGCCTCGTCCGCCTCTTCCGCCAAACGCATGAGGACGCTCACGATGCCGGTGTTTTTGTTGGTGGCCGGATCAAGGAAAAGGCCATCTTCCACGAAGCTGGTAACGGCGGCCATTGCCCCACCTTGCTGATCCGAAATCGGACGGATGATGGAAACCGGCCCAAGCTTAGGGTTTAGGAAGATAGTGGGTTCGGGCATGATCAGATTGGTCTGAAACGAATCGGCAACGTTACTGCCGGTAGCTCCGTTGTTCGGGTCGACGCCGATGTTGAGGTTCGGAAAAGTGAGATTGCCATCGGTTATGTTCGTGGCGTTCCCGGCTTTATCGTGCCAAGTCTGGAAGTGCATGATTTCGGATCCGCCGATACTCAGCAGGATCTGCAAAACTTCCAGATCATTTACCTTCTGCGCCAGCGCGGGATACAGGCTGGTGCCGCCTTGCTCGATAAACGCAAAGTGGAATCCCGCCGTATTGGCGATCGCTTGCAGGTGGTTGGAGATGTTTCCGCTGCCGTCCAATACCAGGTCGTTGTCGCTCAGGGGAATAGCCGGGTGCTGTCCCTTGGCGAGATCGGGCACCGCGTTCTCAAAAGTTCCTCCCAGATCCGGGTTCTTCGTGGAGCTGCGGTAGCGGGTCCACCAAGAAGTGTCAATGGTGAGCTGCTTCAGGTTAGTGAGACGGCCATTTTGCGGCACGCCCGATACCTGGCTCGGCGGCAGAATGGCGAACTGGCTCAGGTCGATGGTCTTTGCGCCCTTCGACGCCAGGTAGTTATTCAGGAATCGGTGATGACTGATCTCGTCGTCGGTATTGTCGGCGATGTACTGTGGCATATCGCCGTCGAGCACCTCTAGGCCGGTGATGTACGCGGGAGCGAGCCCAGTTTTAACCGGTAGATCGATCGGGGAGAGGCCTTGATTCGTGGCGCCGCCGAGTTCCGCATATTGAATCCACAGATCGGCCTCAACCTGCTCCAGAGCACTTAAGAAGGTGACAATGGCAATATCTCCTCTGGTGAGGTTGTGTCCGTCGCCGCGTCCGTCTTGATCTCCGAATGCGGACGACGCCGTGCCGAGCAAGCCGGCTCCGAGGGCGACCGCACCTCCGGCCGCGAGACCGTTCTTCAAGAGAGCCCGCCGATTCACGGCACGGTTCATCAGGTTTTTTTCCTTTTCCATTTCGTTTCTTCCCTTTCTTTTCTGAAATTGTGTTGCCCGCGCCCCTACCGTAAGCGACTGGCGAAACTCGCATGCCACCGGCGGGTAACACGGGTGTCTCATCCTTGTAAATATTTCGACGTGCTCTAGAGCAGTCACGGATGATGACTCGGGAGTGTGCGGTTCATCGCAGTGTCTTTCTGCATCCAACAAGAAACGAAACTCGACTCTCGTATTTTTTGGCTAAGTTTAACGATACAGGGAATTTATATGCATCTGGGACGGTTGCGTTTAGATGAGCATCAAATCTTCCGTGATAACGAGTCGACAGCAGCGGCTTGCACGGAAATGCCAGAGAATCCAATTCCACACGGAGTGTTGAGGATTACGACAATGCGAACAAACCGCGCTGCACGGCACTATTTCCAAGCAATCGCGATCGCGACAGTTTTGATTTTGTTCCCGTGCGCGGCGAGATGCCAAGAGCCGTCAGCTCCTCCCGCAAATGAGAAGGGCTACGATTTGCAGTCCTTGGCGGCAGTGGTGAACCAACTCCAGTCTCAGGTTCAAACGCTTAACTCGCAAATGAGCGAGCTACATAGGCTTCAGCAAGAAACCTCGCGAGAAGCGGAGCAACTTCGCGCCGAACTGGAGCAGGCTAAAGCGCAGCTGGCCGCCAAAGCGGCAGGTGCAGGTTTGGTGGACGAGTCGCACGCACAGCAGCCGCTGGCTTCTCCATCCGTCTCGGCTGGTATGGAACTCTTGCAGGGGCCGCCGGCAGCAGATAGTTCCTTGCAATCCCGGATTTCCAAATTGGAAGATGATCAGGAATTGACGAACGACAAACTAACCGAGCAGAGTCAAACCAAAGTCGAAAGTGGTTCAAAATATCGCGTACGGCTCTCAGGAATCATTCTTCTGAACACCGATGTCACCCGCGGCTCGGTTGACAATCTCGACTTTCCGCAAATTGCCGTACCAGCGGCAAACCCAACAGCGACTGGATCATTTTCTGGCTCACTGCGTCAATCGCAGATCGGCGTTGAAGCATTCGGGCCAGACGTTGCGGGGGCGCGCACCAGCGCTAACGTGAAATTCGACTTTGCCGGGGGTTTTCCCGATACGCCCAATGGCGCAGCTTTCGGCATCGTTCGTCTACGCACTGGGACGATACGGCTGGACTGGGCGGATACTTCTATCATTGCAGGGCAGGATTCGCTTTTTTTCGCCCCGCTCACCCCAACCACGCTCACATCCCTGGCGATTCCAGCTCTGTCTTATACCGGTAATTTGTGGAGTTGGACGCCGCAAATACGAATCGAGCATCGCATCTCGCTTTCCGAAAGCGCCGGAGTTCTGGTCCAGGCGGGTATCCTGGATGGGCTGACCGGCGAAACTCCTCCACTGGGGCAGGGCTATCGAAATCCAAGTGCTGGCGAGCTATCGGGCCAGCCGGCTTATGCCATGCGCATCGCATATCGCCAGCGAATGTTTGGGCGCGATCTAATCGTAGGATTGGGTGGCTATTATGGACGCCAGAACTTGGGCTTCGGCAGGAACATCGATGGGTGGGCGGAAGTAACTGATGTTGTTCTTCCGTTGGGGAGCTTCTTTGATGTGAGCGGCGAATTTTATCGCGGGCGAGCGGTGGGAGGAATCGGCGGAGGAATTGGCCAAAGCCTCTTGCTGTCCGGGCCCATCAACACTCCAAGCACCACCATCTATGGCCTCGATTCCGCCGGGGGCTGGCTACAATTGAAATTCAAACCGAATGCCAAACTCGAAGTGAACTTTGCCTACGGACAAGATAATCCATTCGCCAACGAACTAAGATCGTCCCCCGCAAGCGCAAATTACTATGGCCCTTTACTCTCGAAGAACCTGAGCCCTTTCGTGAATTTCATTTATCGCGTGCGCTCTGATGTCCTGTTTTCGGTGGAGTACCGGCGATTGCAGACCTACACTTTGGACAAGATCCCTGACATCGCCAACCAGTTAGCCATCAGTCTGGGGTACACGTTTTGACGCGAGCGATACTTGAGGTGATCCGAAGCATGCGCGTGATCATGTTGTTGTTTGCGTGCGGCGGAACTCCGATTTTTGCTGAAGAGAAATCAGTAATGATCGATGTGTCCATCTCACGCTCCGGGGGAAATAATTCTTCGCAGACGGCGCCGAGCAAACTTTTAGATGCCTCAAATGTCGCGGTCTGGCTTACGCCTCTTGACTCCCATGGGGGCACTGTATTGCATTCCAGCCAGTCGCCAAAATCCGCGCGATTAGTGCAGCGCAACAAGACTTTTGCCCCCCACTTCCTGATTGTGCCGGTTGGCACTACTGTGGAATTCCCAAACCAGGATCCCTTTTTTCACAACATTTTTTCGCTTTACGATGGACGGCGTTTCGATCTAGGTCTCTATGAGGCCGGAACGACGCGCACGATCCGTTTTGACCGGCCGGGAGTCAGTTACCTCTTCTGCAACATTCACGCGGAGATGAGCGCCGTCGTTTTGTCTGTCGCTACGCGCTATTTCGCTCTCTCGGACTGGGGAGGAAAAGTGATCATTCGCGACGTTCCGGACGGGCGTTACCAGTTGAATGTATGGTACGAGCGTAGCTCCCCCGCGGAGTTAAACGAACTGCGGCGAGTGGTGACGATTTCCGATTCTTCCCGTAATTTGGGCCTGATTTCTCTGGTCGAAATTCCAAATTTCACCTTGGCCCATAAGAATAAGTACGGGCTGGATTACGTTCCGCCACCAAACCTCAACTACGATGGCCCCTGATAGAGCAACAGTTGTCCGAGCCGGAAGGTGCAATTTCTGATGCATAGCGCGAGTCAAGAGCCTTGATTTTACAATTTGTTGACAATCGCCGGACAGCGGGCGGACAACGGAAGCCAAATATTTATTTACCGTTGCATCCTTAAACACGAGGCGGATCTCCAAGAAGAAATAATTGCAATTTTGCGTGACTGAATCTCTTCGAGGGGGAGCCACGGTCTCACGCCACGCGACGGCGTATACTTACAGCACCAGCCAACTTCAATGAGCTTTGCTCGGCCGGATACTTTCTCCGGTGCAAAGGAAACGATGGACACCGTACTTGTAGTAGAAGACAGCCGGCCAATGCAGCGAACGCTTCAGCGCCTGTTCCAATCGGACGGGTTCACCGTTTTGATTGCCTCAGACGGAGTTGCGGGGTTTGAAACGTTCCAGAGGCAAAGTCCCAGCGTCGTGGTGCTGGACCTGAAACTTCCCAGAATGCCTGGTAAAGAAGTATGCCGCGCGTTCAAAGCTCACACCGCAGCGGTGCCGGTGGTGGTGCTGAGCGCGAACAACGATGTGGAAGACAAGGTGCTTCTGCTCGAGCTCGGCGCCGACGATTACGTCACGAAACCGTTTAGCCCCAAAGAATTATTGGCCCGCGTACGTCGCGCGATGCGCCGCCGAAGCCAACCGTCGGAAGCAAGCGGTTTTGCCGGTTCGGGAAGCCCTCACGAGGTGCTAGCCTTCGATGAAGTACTGGTCGATTTCACCAGCATGGTCGCTACCCGCGGCGCAAAACCCCTCACTCTAACCGCGCAAGAATTCAAACTTCTGAAATACTTCGCGGCTTCTCCTTCGCGCGTGATCTCCAGAGAAGAATTGTTGAACGAAGTATGGGGATACCAGAACTATCCGACCACGAGGACCGTGGATAACCACGTCCTCCGACTGCGGCAAAAGCTGGAGCCCGATCCGGCCAATCCTCGTTACCTCCTTACCATGCATGGCACGGGCTACAAATTTACATCCAACATTTTGCGACCAGCGCCAGAGAAATAATGCCACCGGTCTGGAGACTCTTAGCGCACCTGCGATTACGCACGCAATTGCTGGTCGCCACTCTCTTGATCATCTGCGCACTGTTGGGATCGCTGCTGGTCATTGTCCATTATCTGGTGCGCTCGGGAATTGCGAACGGAGTGCAGGAGAGCACGGAGGCCTCGCTACACGCCTTTGAAAACGTGCAGCAAGAGCGCGATCTTGAACTCTCTCGAACCGCAGCGATATTGGCCGAACTTCCAACCTTAAAAGCGGTGATGGCAACTCAGCACTCGCTCACCATCCAAGATGCTTCGGAACCTTTCTTTAAGCTGGCGGGCAGCCAGCTATTCCTGCTTTCTAGTCCGGACGGAGAAGTCTTCGGATTTCATGTATCCCAGCCGGGCTTGAATGCGAAACTCGCCCAGCTGAATCTGAGGAAATCCTTGGACCAGGCTGAGGATGCGGCGTGGTGGTACAGCGACGGCCAACTCTATCGTGTTTTTTTGAATGGCATTTTCGTTGGCAGCGGGGATACTCAGCGGCAGATTGGCCTCATCGCGATTGGCTACCAGATTGATACGACCGTGGCCACCCAGTTGGCGCTGGCGTCGGGCAGCCAAATCGCACTTACCATCGGCGACAAAATCATTGCCACCACACTCCCCCCTGCGGAACGAACCGAATTGCAACGTAAGTTACGGCCAGACCTGGATCCCGCCAGCGCGCCCGGCGAAGTGCTCCTGGGCTCGAACGCTTACCAGGTTGCCACCGCTTTGTTGCATCGGGGTCCGGGCGCAGATGTCAAATGCTACGTGTTAATGTCCGTCCAGCCCGCCAACGCTTTCCTTGCTCGCCTGAATCGCACCATCCTCATACTGGGTGTATCAGCGTTCGTGCTTGCCGCTTTGTTGCTGAGCTTTGTGTCACGGACCATCACACATCCGCTCGATAATTTGGTTGCTGGAGTTCGTGCACTAGCCGTGGGCGACTACGGCTATTCCATAAACCGCCGCGGCAGCACCGAGGTGGCGGAACTCGCCGTGGCTTTTTCCAAAATGCGCGGCGAACTGCGAACTGCGGAGCAGCGCCGATTTGCCAACGAGCGAATTGCCGCCCTCGGCCGGGCCGCCAGCTCGATATCCCACGATCTTCGGCATTACCTTGCCGCATTGGTGGCCAACGCAGAATTCTTATATGAGGCGGAAAGGTTAAAGCTCAATCGCGATGAGATTTACGGTGAAATCAAAACCGCTTCGGAGCAGATGACCGACTTGCTGGATTCCCTTCGGGAATTATCGCGGGGAGAAGGTTCAATTTCTCCACGCCCGGCAGCGATTGACGAGACCATCCGTCACGCGGTGGATGCTGTTCGCGCTCGCGCGGAAATGCGCAACCGGGACATCTCCATTCACGCTTCGGGAGACATGTCTGGAACCTTCGATCCACAAAAAATCGAACGCGTCTTTTTTAACCTGGTGCTGAATGCCTGCGAAGCTTCGGTGCAGCCGTTGGGCGAGATCAAAATCGAAATGCACTCTTCGCCAGAGCTCTTCGATATCCGCGTGACCGATCACGGCTCCGGTGTTCCGCCGCCCATTTGCGATACTTTGTTTGATCCCTTCGTCAGTTTTGGAAAATCGAACGGAACCGGACTAGGGCTCGCCATCGTGAGTAAAGTGATCCATGACCACGGCGGGTCTGTGGTTGTGGAAGAGACCTCCGCCTCGGGAACAACCTTCTTGGTTCGACTACCCCGCGCGCCCCGCGTTTTCTCTGAAGCCGTACAGACCGTAAGCCTATGATTTCCTCAGACGCGCGACAATCCAGCAATCCGCCGATCACTCCTCATGCACTCTCTTCTGCGAAGCCCTAAGCCTCGGTTGCGCACAACTACAACGTCTACGCTGGTGGCCGCTACTTCACGACGCTGAGCGATGCCACAGTGATCATCAGTGCTTGCGGACAACAACTCCTGCGCGCAGTTATAAATTTTTATACTTGGAAGGGATTACAACATTTTGCAAATTGTTCAGGTTGCGAATTACGATCAGATCGCGTCCCGACGTTCTTCCTTGCGCGAATGTTCCCACCACAAACACAGGCCTGATGGAGAGAACCGTCAGGCTGTTATTTGAAAAAAATAAAGGAAAACTGGAGGCGCGGGTGGGATTCGAACCCACGAATGGAGGTTTTGCAGACCTCTCCCTTGGGCCACTTGGGTACCGCGCCGAACTTTTAAGTATAGCAACTCTTCGTAGCACAGGCATTCCTGCCTGCCCTGACGAAAGAAGGGCCTGTGCGCGTTCTCAAATAAATCGGAAATCAGCCGCGCCAGCCAATCCAGTTGCCACTAGATTTCGGCTCCGACTTACTTGTTTTCAGTCACCGGCAAATTTTCGTTTCCGTCAAAAACCCCGCGGCAGATCGTGCCGCAGCAAATCCCGGCT
The DNA here is from genome assembly GCA_963786485.1 of uncultured Acidobacteriota bacterium. Lineage (GTDB taxonomy): Bacteria > Acidobacteriota > Terriglobia > Acidiferrales > UBA7541 > Acidiferrum. Next base: position 5,241 of record CAWAZN010000005.1, on the reverse strand, counting down.
GTGCGTCCTCGACATCTCCACCAACTCGCCGCGCAACCACCAACCCGATCACTTTTTCTCCGCCACTCCGGCAATCTTCGCTTCCCGCAAAAACCTCGCCGACTCCTCCGGTGGCGTCGGATTAATATAAAACCCTGTGCCCCACTCAAATCCCGCCACCTTCGTCAGCTTCGGAATAATCTCTATGTGCCAGTGATAATGCGGATTGATCTCTTCCCCAATCGGCGACGTGTGAATCATGAAGTTATAAGCCGGCCGGTCCAGCACTTCGTCCAGCCGCATCAACGTATCCTTCATCATCCGCGCCAGACTCGAATACATCGTGCTCTGATTATTCTCGTAAGAAGATCCGTGCACCTTCGGCAGCAGCCACATCTCAAACGGAAACCGCGGCGCGTACGGCGCCAGCGTAATGAAGTGTTCGTTTTCCCCAATCACCCGCTCTCCGGTATCCCGCTCCTGCCGGATAATGTCGCAGAAAATGCAGCGTTCTTTTTCGTCGTAATAATGCCAGCAGCTATCCACCTCTTCGCGCACGCGTCGCGGCACAATCGGCAGAGCAATCAACTGCGAGTGTGGATGTTCCACAGTAGCCCCGGCTGCCTCGCCGTGATTCTTAAAAATCAACACATAGCGAAACCGCTTATCGTTCTTCAAGATCCAGCATGCGGTCGCGATAAGCCCACAAAACATCTTCCAGCGCTCGCTCCGACAGCGTCGCCAACGTCGACATATGGTCTGGCGTCTCAATAATCACTTCGTGCGCACCCACGCCGTTCATCTTGTCAAACAGTCCTTCGCCTTCGCGGTCCAGTTCCCCTTCAATTCCCAAAGCGGGAAATTTATTCGGCACCACGCGAATCTTCCATCCCGACGAGTTCGCTCCGCCGCTCTCGCGCCCGTACACCAGAATTTCCGATGGCGTCTTGCCCTCGCCGCCCGGACAGAACGGACAATTCTTCGGATTCTTCGCGATCACGCTCTCGCGCAAGAAATCGTTGGGCCGCTTTCCACGCTCCGTGGAAATAATCACCCATCGCCCGGTAATCGGGTCTTTCCGCAATTCTGGCAAAGCAATCCTCCTCAAAACCTTTAGCAGACGTAGTTACGGGCAGCTGCCCCGCAGTAAATCGTTTTTAGAGTAGTGCGCACGCTGGGCGGAGCGTGCGCCAAATCGTCTCTGATTGTATCTCTTTCGCGTCGCAGGAAAAGCGTTCGCAACCCAATGTTTTTCCGTATGGTCACATCTGCGGACTAAACGCATCCTTGTGCAGCCGCACCACCGGCGCCCGCCCAATCTCGTTATCAATCGCCAGCACATCAAACCGGCACGGACACTCTTTCACCCGGCGCTCCAGCAAGAACATTTTCGCCGTTCGCGCCACCAGCTTTTGCTTCTCCTCCGTAACGCTCAACTCCGGCAAGGCCGTCATTTCCTCGCGCACCGTCCGCGTCCGCACCTCCACAAACGCCAGCGTCTCGCCGTCATACCCAATCATGTCAATCTCGCCCTTCGTCCGCGCCGGCATATAATTCCGCGCCACAAAGACATAACCTAGCCGTCGCAAATACCAATAGGCGTACGTCTCGCCGCGAACACCAGTTCGCCGCGCCGCCATTTTCCTCTCCACAGAAACGCCTTGCTCAGCCGGCGTCGAGCGATCTTGGCGTAGCCCTCGCCGCGCTTTCCACTTCACGACCGAAAACGCCAGCCTTGAAAATATCGCCATAAAAAGACCGCCGCGCGGAGTATAAGCAAAAACACCCCTCAATTCCCAGCACTATGACTCGCCACTCGTCACTAATCACTCGCCACTTCTTCTGCTCAAAAAAAACGGAGCGAGAAAAAACTCTCGCTCCGCAAACAACTTATCTAACCCAAAAAATCCTCGTTAGATCTTCCCCTCCGCCTCGACAAAACACTTCTCCAACGTCGCAATCGCAAAATCCGCTTGCACCTCGATCAATCAAAAGCGGCGGAGACAATCGCAACGTATTTTCCCCCGCACCAAGAATCAACAGCCCCTTGTGGAACGCCGAATCCACCACAAAATTACGCAGATCCGCCGCTTTCTCCTTGGTCCGTTGATCGCGCACCAACTCCACGCCGATCATCAATCCGCGGCCGCGCACATCGCCCACAATCTTAAATTTCGCGGGCCAGTCCTTCATGCGCGAAAACATGTACTCACCCATCTTCGCCGCATTGGCGCGATACTCGCCTTCAATCAAATCCATCGTGGCCAGTGCCGCGGCGATGCACACCGGGTTCCCACCAAACGTGGTGCCATGCGCGCCCGGCTTCCAGCGCATCACGCTCTCGCGCGCGATAAACGCTCCCAGCGGCATGCCGCTGGCAATTCCCTTTGCCGAGCACAAAATATCCGGCTCAATCCCCGCAAACTCGTGCGCCCACCACTTGCCAGTTCGGCCCATGCCGGACTGCACTTCGTCGCAAATCAACATGATCCCGTGCTTGCGACAAATCCGCTGCAGTTCCTGCAGGAAGAACTTCGGTGCCGGGACATATCCGCCTTCGCCTTGAATCGGCTCAATAATAATTCCCGCCACATCCTCCGGATCAAACAGCCGCTTGAAAATTTGCCCCTCAAGCTGTTCCAGAATTTCCGCTCCGCAGGTTTCCGCGGTGTGCCCATGCGCGCAGCGATACGCATAGGGATAAGGAATATGCTCGATCCCCGAAAGCAGCGCCCCAAAATTCTTCCGCTGCGTCGCTTTAGAAGCGGTCAGTGAAAGCGACCCCATGGACCGTCCGTGGAAGCATCCGTAAAACGCGATCATCTTGTCGCGCTTGGTAGCATAGCGCGCCAACTTCATCGCGCCTTCCACCGCCTCCGTCCCCGAATTGCAGAAGAAAACCTTCTTCGCCTCGGAACCCGGCATCGTCGCCGCAATCCGCTCCGCCAAAATCGGCATGCTCTCGTAGTAAAAATCCGTTCCAGACATGTGGATCAATTCCGCGGCCTGCTTCTGAATCGCCGAAACCACATGCGGATGGCAATGCCCAGTCGAACAAACCGCGATTCCCGCGGCGAAATCCAAAAATGCATTTCCATCCACATCCTCAACAATCGCGCCAGACCCGCGTTTCGCCACCAACGGATAATCCCGCGTATACGAAGGCGACATCGCCGCCGCATCCCGCTCCACCACCCGCGCCGCATTGGGCCCAGGCAAAGCCGTCACCAACCGTGGCAACTTCAAATTCGTCTCAGTAGCAGTCGTCATTTCATTTCTCCCGTATTCCCGGGCCCGCTTTTCTCTGCGAACCTCTGTGCTCTCTGCGTCTCTGCGTTAATCTTTGTCCTGTAAACGGACCAACCGAAAACTTGGAGTGGGGCGGTTCACCCTGAACGGTCTCCGCGAAGGGCTTGACGCCGCTTTACGGTGCGGTCCCCGCGCAAAAATCCAACTAGAAAGGTATTTCAGAAAATCACGCGGAAAAAAGCGCGACCAACCAAGGAAGGAAACTACTTAATCTACGCCGTAAAGGTTCGGACGCAGTTCGGCCGGCGAACAATACGTCGGAAATCGAAGGTATTGAAATGCTCTCATTTGCGCTTCCAGCGGACGCCGCCGTCCTTGGCATCCTCTAGAATAATACCACGTTCCGCCAGCTCTTTACGTATGCGATCCGAGGCCGCAAAGTCCCGTTTTTGCCGAGCCGCCTGCCGCTCCGCCACCAGGGCCTCGATCTCCGCATCATCCCCACCGCTAGCCGGACCGCCATACCCCAGTGCCGCCAACTTCTCTCCATCGTTGTCCTGCAGCACCGCAAACACACGATCAAAATCATCCAAAAACTTCTGTACGCCGCGCACATCATCATGGCGGAACGCACCCTTATCAATCGCAATATTCACGTCGCGCACCAAATCAAACGCCGCCGCCAGCCCACGCGCCGTATTCAAATCGTCAGACATCCCCTCATCAAACTCGCGCGCAGCCTGCTCAATCCGCGCCGCCATCTCCTTGGACGACCCCGCCGGGAATTTCCCCGTCGCCAGCCGATCCGCAAAATTCCGCAACCGCTCCACCGACGAAGCCGCCTGCTGCAGTCCATCAAACGTAAAATTCAGCTGCTTCCGATACGGCACGCTCGCCAAAGCAAACCGCAACGCCGAAGGCTTGTATCCCTTGGCAAAAAGATCGCGGATCGTATAGAAATTCCCGAGCGATTTAGACATCTTCTCGCCCTCGACCAGCAAATGCTCCGCATGCATCCAGTACCGCGCAAACGTCTTCCCCGTAGCCGCTTCGCTCTGCGCGATCTCGTTCTCATGATGGGGAAACGAAAGATCGATCCCGCCGGTATGAATATCCAGCGTCTCTCCCAGATACTTCATCGCCATCGCCGAGCACTCGATGTGCCACCCCGGCCGCCCATTCCCGATCGCCGTCTCCCAAAAGTGCTCGCCCGGCTTCGGAGCCTTCCACAACGCAAAATCCCGCGCGCTCTCTTTCTCGTACCGGTCGTTATCCACTCGTGCCCCGGCCTGAATCCCATCCACATCGATCTTCGACAATTTCCCGTACGCCGGAAATTTCGTAATCCGGTAATAAATCGATCCTTCGCCCTCATACGTGAACGACTTCTTCTGCAGCCGCTCAATCAGCTTCACCATATCCTCGATATGGTCCGTAGCCCGTATCCAGTACTCCGGCGACTCAATACTCAGCGCCTCGCAATCCGCAAAAAACGCCGCCACATACTTTTCGGTGTACTCGCGAATCCCCACTCCCGCCGCCGCCGCATTGGCAATAATCCGGTCATCCACGTCCGTCAAATTCATCACATGCATCATTTTGAAGCCGCGCAATTTCAGGAATCGCCGTAAAACATCCTGAAACACAAACGTCCGAAAATTCCCTATATGCGCGTAGTCGTACACGGTAGGCCCGCACGTGTACATGCGCACCTCTCCCGCCTTCAACGGAACAAACGCCTCCGTCTCCCCGCCCATCGTGTTGTGCAGCCGAATCTCAGCCATCTTTGGAGTGCGGTTTACCCCGAGCGCTTTGCGCGAGGGGCGTGGACGCCGCTTTCCTCTGACTTTCCCTTTGATCTGTCGCCCTATTGCGAAATTCCGCAAAAACCAAAACGCCAATTCTATCGTGAACCCACACCAAAACAAACCATTTCGCGACCGAGCTGAATTCTGAGCGCGCACAAAAAAACGGCGCCCGCGACTAAATCCCCCAGTCGCGAGCGCCGAATTG
>CAWAZN010000004.1:0-178731 GCA_963786485.1 uncultured Acidobacteriota bacterium | reverse complement strand
CGGAGCTGGAGCGTCGCGAAACGGCGCTGCGGGCGCAGGAACTATCCATCAGCGACGAATCGGCGGCGCTGCTGAAACAGAATGAGGAGTTGCAGCTGCAACTGGAAGGTCTGCGCGGAGAAAAATTGCGACTGGAAATTCGCCAGCGCGATTTAGAGACGGAGTGGGATGCGGCGCGCACCAACGTGACGCGGATGGACGATCACCTGCGCATGGCGCGGCAGACGCTGCAAGAAGTTCGCGAGAAGCGCAGCCACTTCGAAATTGGCAAGGCCAAGAACGATTCGGATCGCGAGCACCTGCGCGAGACGTGCATGGCGGAAGTGAACGCGCAGCCGGAGGATTTGATTGCGACGGAGTCGGCGTTCATGTCTGGCGAAGAGCTGGCGGTGGCCGAGGCGAATTATCGCGAGATGAAGCAACGCGTCGAGGCGATGGGCGCGGTGAACATGATGGCGCTGGAAGAGTTCAATGAGTGCGAGACGCGGTTTACGTTCATGACGCGCGAGCGCGATGACTTGATTCAGTCCATCACCGACACGCAGCAGGCGATTGCGGAACTGGATTTGATTTCCAAAGAGAAATTCGAACAGGCGTTCAACGCGATCAATGCGAATTTCTCCACGGCGTTTCACACGATTTTTGGCGGCGGCATGGCGGAGATGCGCTTGACGGAAGTGGACAGCTCGGGAGATGCGGGGATTGACGTGGTGGCTTCGCCGCCGGGCAAGCGGCTGCAGAACGTGTTGCTGCTGAGCGGCGGAGAAAAAGCGATGGCGGCGCTGGCGCTGCTGATCGCCATCTTCCGCTACCAGCCGAGCCCCTTCTGTATTCTGGACGAAGTCGACGCGCCGCTGGATGAAGCCAACGTGGGGCGCTTTACGCGGCTGATTACGGAGATGAGCAGCCAGACGCAATTCATCGTGGTGACGCACAATCGGAAGACCATGGAGATCGGCAACGTGCTTTACGGCGTGACGATGCAGGAACCGGGCGTTTCCAAACTGGTGAGCGTGCGCTGGGAAGGCGAAGAGGATGCGACGCCGAAGCAACGGCGTGCGGCGTCCGCGGCGTAGCGTCAAGCGAAAATTTTCAGAATAATTTCTTCCACTGATTTCCACCGCTTCGCGGTTGGACTTCGCGTTGCCGTGCGCTAAAATACCGCCTCCAAGTCAGGGGAACGTATTTTCGTGGCGTCCAGTTCTTCCGTACGAACGATTCGAGAGACCAACTTCGCGGGCATCGCGCCAATCGCGCGGGGCAAGGTCCGCGACATTTACGATTTGGGCGATGAGTTGCTGATTGTTGCGACCGATCGCCTGTCGGCGTTCGACGTGGTGATGCCCACGCCGATTCCGGACAAGGGTCGCGTACTGACGCAGCTTTCGCTCTTCTGGTTTTCGTTGCTGCAAAACATTGTTCCCAACCATGTGATCAGCTCGACAAATTTTCCGGCGCCTTTTGACGCGCATGGGGACGCGCTGGCTGGGCGATCCATGGTGGTAAAGAAAACGACGCCGCTGCCGATCGAATGCGTGGTGCGCGGTTATATTTCCGGTTCCGGATGGAAGGACTACCAAGCGACCGGAAAAATTTGCGGAATTGATCTGCCTGCGGGACTGCGCGAATCGGACCGGCTGCCGGAGCCGATTTTCACACCGGCTTCGAAGGCTACTTCGGGGCATGACGAAAATATTTCATTCGAACAAGCGAGCGCGGCGATAGGGAAAAACCTGGCGGAGCGCGTACGCAACGTGAGCCTGGAAATTTACCGGCAAGCGGCCGCTTATGCGGAGCCGCGCGGAGTGATTCTGGCGGATACGAAGTTCGAGTTTGGCATGCTGCGTGATGAGTTGATCTGGATCGACGAAGCATTGACGCCGGATTCGTCGCGCTTCTGGCCAGCGGATCAATACAATCCCGGTGGCGCCCAGCCATCGTTCGACAAACAGTTCGTCCGCGACTATCTGGAGCGGATTCGCTGGCCGAAGACCCCTCCTGGCCCCGAGCTGCCCGAAGAAGTGGTGGCGGCGACGCGGGCGAAGTATCGGCAAGCGTTTCGCATACTGGCCGGACACGAACTGGATTAACTCAGGTTCCCTCGTTCAATAAATTTCTGTGGAGCGTGGCGCCGTGAAAGATCAATTGGAAGGGCTAGTGGGAAAAATGGTCGACGACGGGATTTTGTTTGACGAGGCCGTCGGCGAATTTGAAAAGCGCTTTATCAAGAAGGTACTGGACACGGCTCACGGGAATCAATCGCGCGCTGCAGAACAATTGGGGATTCATCGCAATACACTGAGCCGAAAAATTGAGGAGTATAAGCTGGATCACAACGGGCATCGCCACAAGCGCGGACGGTAATCGAGGCCTGTGCAATCGGCCAGGAGGGCTGGTCGCAAGAGAAATAGCGAAATTAAAATACAAAAGGCTCCCGGCTTTATTCCGGGAGCCTTTTGTTTTCAGAAGCGAAAAATCAGCTGGGTTTCTTGCCGACCGGGCGGTGCACCGGCTTTTTGCCCTTTTCCTTGGGAATATCCTCTACGTTCACTTTGCCCTTTTCCCAGTGCAGCATGAAGTTGGGATCAGGATCATAAGAGGTGAGTGTGGCGGTGAAGCGCACGGAATTGTCTTTTTCGACGCGTGCGGCATCGGGCTGCCCGACAATTTTCACGTCCATATTCGGAGTGGTGGCGGCGTCAAATTCCGCCTCGGTGGTTACGAAGGCGACTTTGATTTGTGTCAAATCCGCGCCGGGCGTGACTTCGATGATTTTGCCGGGCACGTCGGGAAACTCGAGACCGCACGCGGCGAGCCAGGTGATTTTGCCTTTGTCACCGCCGGCTTTCAGGTCGGCAATCACGGAGGCGATGGTCATGTCTTTCTGCGCTGCGGAAAGGTCCGTGGCGCTGGGCAGCTTGTAGCTATCGGGGCGGGTAGGAGAGCTACCCGCAAGCTGCAGCAGTTCGTTCAGTTCGGCATCGGTGAGCGTATCGCAGGCAGCCTGCTGGTAGTTTTGTACCAGTTTGCGGAGGTAAGCCTTGAGTTGAGTGGATTGCTGCGCGGTGGCGTTCTTGGAGCTGGCGCCCCGGGCGATATCCCACATTCCGTCCAAGGTTTGCGGAGGGGTGCTGGCCAATTCCGCTTTGCCCAAATTGTATTCCACGATGGGATCGTCCGGTTTCAATGCCAAGTCCGCTTTGTAGTATTTAATGGCATCCGCATAATTCTTCTGGATCATGGCGGCCTGCGCGGCAATACCCGTCAGGAAAAGCTGAGACTGATTTTTTTGCGTGGTGAATGCCTCGTCGGTGAGCGCGTCAGGCTTCTTCATTGTCTCGAGCGTTTTTATGGCATTGACGGCGGCATCCTGCGCGGCCTTAGCCATCGTCGCATCCTGCTGCGCGGCCTTTTGGCTTGGGTCAGAAATAATTGCGTTGTAGGCAGCGACGTGCGCGTACAGCGCGCCAAACCTTTCGTTCGGTCCGACCTTCTCCAGCGCTGCGGTCTTGTCCGCATATTCGATCACCCGTGGAAAATTCTTTTGCGCGAAATAATTCTGGTAATAGAGCGGATAGATATAAATGAGCAGCGCCGAATTCGGATATTTGGAAACAAAATCATCCAGCGCCTTGATCTGCGTGGCGGGATTCTTTTCCGCAGTGGCGGCCTGATACGCGTTGTACTCCGCCATGGTGTACGGCTGTTTACTGGCGCCGGCATTCGCGTCCGCGGCAGGAGCCTGTGCGCCCGCGGGCAGCAAACTAGCGATGCCCAAGCTGAGCGCCGCAGCCATCGCGAAGCGTCCGAATTTTCCGATTGCTCTCATTCCCACTCTCCTAGAACTCCGACGATAAACTGGAAGATTGCGTACACCCGGCTTGCCGTGCTCTGCGAAGGCTTCGTGGCCGGGAAACCTTGGAAGTATAGGGAAAGCTACCGGGACTTCGCAAGCCAAACGCGTACCAATACATCTGTATTTCCAAACTATATTTCCCGGTAGAGATTTGCCCGTGACGAAGCCCGCTGCCCAGCCATCCAACCAGCGCGGAGACTGCTAAGTGATAGGATGAGTTTCGCATAAAAACGGTGGCTCGCAATGGGAAGAATCTGATGGCACTCATAAGTGAAACAACTCGCGCTGCCGCGCGACGCAGCATCGTCAAGTGTTGAACAACTACATGGTGCGACCGCGCTGGTCACCGGCGGCAGCAAAGGCATCGGTCGTGCCATCGCCTTGCGTTTAGCGGACCTCGGCGCGCGCGTGGCTATCTGCGGCCGCCAACAAAGCGCGCTGGACGAAACGCTTGCGGCGCTGCGCAAAAAAGGCGCCAGCGCCGAAGCCATCGTCGCCGATGTCACGCAGCCAGCTGACGTCGACAGACTAATCTCCGCTGTAGAAAGCTCGCTCGGTGCAATCTCCATACTGGTGAACAATGCCGGCGTTGCCAGCTTCGCTCCCTTCCACGAACAAACAGACGCGGACTGGGACATTATGTTAGACACCAATCTCAAAAGCGTGTTCCTGGTATCCCGCGCCGCGGCCAAGGGCATGATCGCGCGCGGCGCTGGCGACATCATCAACATCAGTTCCCTGGCGGGACTCAATGCCTTTGCGGGTGGAGCGATTTATTGCGCGTCCAAATGGGGGTTGCAGGGACTTTCCGCCTGCATGGCCGAGGATCTGCGCGGTTACGGCATACGCGTCAGCACCATTTGTCCCGGCAGCGTGGCCACCGGCTTTTCCGGCAAGAGCGCTGAGCAAAAGCCCAACGCGCTGAAGCCGGAAGATGTAGCGCACGCCGTGGCCACCATCGTCACGCAAGCGCCCAACAGCTTCATCAGCCAACTTCAAATCCGGCCGCTCAAGAAGGCTTAACCGCAACTACACGAACCAAATAGCCTTCCCTTGGCGCCTAAATTTTTCCCTCTTGACAATAGTCGTTATAACGACTATATTCGCTTCTGTGAGCACTCCGCGCAAAGATTCCTGCTCCACCGTCCCGCTCGAAGACCACGTCTTCGTGGCCCTCGTAAAAGCTGCCGACACCCTAGCGCTGCAGGCCGAACAACTCCTAAAAGCCTCGGGACTATCCGCGACGCAGTACAACGTCTTGCGCATCCTGCGCGGCGCCGGACCCGCTGGCCTGGCTTGCCGAGCCATCGGCGAGCGCATGATTTCGCACGATCCGGATATCACACGTCTTTTGGATCGCATGGAAAAGCGCGGATTGATATCGAGAGAACGCCAAACCGATGATCGCCGCGTGGTGAAGGCACGTATCACCCCGGCGGGCCTCGCGGCGCTGAAAACTCTCGATGCACCGGTGCGCGAGATGCACAAGAAGCAGTTTGCGCATTTCTCTGCCACGAAACTGAAAACACTTTCTGAATTGCTGAGCGAGCTGCAATCCGGCTTTGCTTAGTTCGCGAAGCAATACAGAAAAGCAGACACACGGACCTTCAGTGCCGATAATTCCATTTTCAAAAGCACCAGCAGTCAAATATCAAAGGAGAAGAAACCATCATGGGCCATATTTTGCATCGAGCTGTTATCGCCGTCACCATCGCCGGCGTCTTGTCACTTCCGGCAGCCGCCGACACCGCCACCACATGGAAGATTGATCCGGCGCACACTGCAGCACAATTTGCCGTCAAGCATCTGATGATTTCCACGGTGCGCGGTGCCTTTAAGAATGTGAACGGCACGATCAACTGGAACGAATCCGACGTCACCAAATCCACGGTGAACGTCACGATTGACGCCACCACCGTCGATACCGGCGAAGCGCCGCGCGACAAAGACCTGAAGAGCGATAAGTTTTTTGACACGGCGGAGTATCCGACGTTGACATTCAAATCGACAAAAGTGGAACAGGCCAACGCAGGTAAACTCAAAGTCACTGGCGATCTGACCATTCGTGGTATCACCAAGCAGGTGGTTTTGGACGTGGACGGACCTTCCGCGTCGGTAAAAGATCCCTGGGGCAACACTCGCAGCGCGCTCAGCGCCAGCACCAAGATCAACCGCCAAGACTTCGGCGTAAAATGGAACGCCAACATCGACGGCGGTGGCGTGGTCGTCGGCGACGACGTGAACATCACCATTGACCTGGAAATGGTCAAACAAAAGTAACGCTTTGGCGCAAAGCGGGCGGCACGCGATTCATGCGTGCCGCTTGCAGTTCTGTACCGCACATTTGCAACGAAAGGATTCCGCTTATGCAGAAGCCGGCCGCAACAGACTATCCGATCCATACGCTAATCAGCGAGCGCTGGAGCCCTCGCGCTTTCGACCAGAAGGCTGTTCCCGCAGAGGTACTGCGCAGCTTGTTTGAAGCCGCGCGCTGGGCCCCTTCCAGCAATAACGAACAGCCCTGGGCATATCTGGTGGCCACGAAAGATAATGCGGCAGAATTCGAGAATATGGTCAGCGTGCTGGTGGAATTTAACGCCAATTGGGCCAGGAACGCGCCCGTGCTGGCCCTCGCGGTTTCCGAACGCAACTTCGCAAAGAACAACGTCCCCAACCGCAATGCGCACTACGATACGGGAGCGGCCTCTGCGCTACTCTCTGTCGAAGCCACCGCGCGCGGCCTGCGCGTGCACCAAATGGCCGGATTCGATCCGGATCGGGCTCGCGAGGTTTTTAATATTCCGGAAGGTTGGGACGCTATCGCGGCCATCGCCATCGGCTATCCCGGTGATCCAGCCGCCCTTCCACAGCCTTATAAAGACCGCGAAGCGGCTCCGCGAACCCGCAAACCCGTTCGGGAATTTGTCATGACCGGCCAGTGGGGCCATACTGCTACTTTCCTTTCGTAACCATTGCCAGACCGTCTAACCACGGTGCAAAAGCTAGAGGAGCCTTTTCCGGCCCATGCACAGTACGATCGAGTTTCTTCTTCACCACGGCTACGCCGTATTGCTGGTTTGGGTTTTCGCCGAACAGATTGGCTTGCCGGTCCCTTCCCTGCCTTTGCTTTTGGCCGCCGGTGCTTTAGCCGGCACGGGACATTTGAACTTCTTTGCGTGTTTGATTGTCAGCGTGTTTGCTTCCGTGTGCGCCGATTCCATCTGGTTTGAAATGGGCCGCCTCCGAGGCATCAAAGTTTTGCAGTTACTCTGCAAGATTTCGCTCGAACCCGATTCTTGCGTTCGCAAAACGGAAGGTCTGTTCTCCACACAGGGCGCGCGCTCTCTTCTGGTGGCGAAGTTCTTTCCCGGTTTCAGCACCGTTGCGCCTCCGCTCGCCGGCGTCTTCCACATGCGCCTGGGACGCTTTCTGCTGTACGACGCGGGCGGTTCGCTGATCTGGGCCGGCAGCTTTCTCACACTTGGCTATGCGTTCAGCGGCCAGATCGAACGCATCGCCGAACGCGCCGCTTCGCTCGGCGGCGGCCTCCTCGTATTGATTATTGCCGCCATGGGCGGCTATATCGGCTACAAAATTATCGCCAGGCAGCGTTTCCTACGCGAACTGCGTATCTCGCGTATCACCGTAGAAGAGCTGAAGGAAAAAATGGACGAGGGTGAAGAGGTCATGATCGTCGATCTGCGCCATCACCTGGACTTTGATGCCGACCCTGAAACCATTCCCGGCGCGTTTCGCATCGACGCCAAGGAACTCGAAGAGAAAAACGATCACCTGCCGCGCGATCGTGAAGTAATTCTCTATTGCACCTGTCCAAACGAAGCTACCAGTGCGCGGTTGGCGTTGTTGTTGCGCCGCCAGGGCATCAAACACATCCGCCCGCTGCAGGGCGGCCTGGACGCGTGGCGCGAACAGGGCTACCCCGTCACCGGAGTCGTCCATAGTTAAGGAACGATCTTTTGGCCTTCGCCAGAATCGTCGATTCTGCGCAGGGAAATAAAAAACAAGTCAACGGAGGAAAAAATGGGCATCAAAGTGAACGTCATTTTTTACAGCATGTATGGCCACGTTTATAAAATGGCGCAGGCCATCGCGGAGGGTGCAGGCAGCGTTTCCGGAACGCAAGTGAACGTTTTTCAGGTGGCCGAGACGATTCCTGACGACGTTTTGGAAAAGTACGGAGCCAAAGGCGCGAAGGCTGCGTTTGCAAAAGTACCCGTGGCTACCATGGAAAACCTTACCGAGGCGAACGCAATCATCTTCGGCACGCCCACGCGCTTCGGCAATATGGCTGGCCAGATGCGCAATTTTCTCGATCAGACTGGACAGATTTGGTTCGGCGGCGGACTGATCGGTAAAGTAGGCAGCGTGTTCGCCTCCACCGGCACGCAGCATGGCGGCCAGGAAACCACCATCACCAGTTTTCATTCCACGCTTTTGCACCACGGCATGATTATCGTGGGTGTGCCTTACAGTGAAAAAGGATTGATGGATATGAGCGCGATTTCCGGCGGCACGCCTTACGGTGCTACCACTATGGCGGGCGCGGACGGCTCCCGGCAGCCGACTGAGAATGAACTAAAGGTTGCGAAATTTCAGGGGAAACATGTGGCGGAGATTACCGCCAAGTTGTTTCGGTAACCCGCGGATTGCAATACGGGGCCTTCGACAATTTTTACGCCCGGGCGAGTTGGGGCGCAGCATTCCCTCGAGACTCGGGATAAAGCTGCGCCCCTACAAACCCTTAAAGGCGAGGTAGTACGATTCCGCTCTGCGATTGATACTTCCCTTTTTTATCTTTGTAGCTGATTTCGCAATCGTCGTCAGACTCGAAGAAAATTACCTGACAGAGTCCTTCGTTGGCGTAAATCTTGGCGGGCAGTGGCGTGGTATTGCTGATTTCCAGGGTCACGAAGCCTTCCCACTCAGGCTCAAACGGTGTGACGTTTACGATGATGCCGCAGCGTGCATAGGTGGATTTGCCGACGCAGATGGTTAGCACGTTTCGCGGAATGCGGAAATATTCCACCGAGCGCGCCAACGCGAAGGAATTCGGCGGAATGATGCAGACGTCGCCTTTGTAGTCCACCAGCGAACGGTCGTCGAATTTTTTTGGATCGACGATGGTCGAATTCACGTTCGTGAAGATACGAAATTCATCCGCCACGCGAATGTCGTAGCCATACGAAGACACTCCGTAGCTGATCACCCCTTCGCGCATCTGCCGGTCGGTGAACGGCTCGATCATTTTATGTTCCAGCGACATTTTGCGGATCCAGCGGTCGGGCCTGACAGACATCCATATCCTCCAAAGGTGGCGCGCTCGGCGCGCTGCACCATGCTGCAAATGAACTGCATCCAAAAGACGCTCAGTGTAGTGTAGGCGTCATGTCCTTGACAACTCGCAGCGCACCCTCTAGCATCTGCCAACGGATTGACCGGAGGCTTGTGTGATTAAGTTGGACCTTGTAAATGCCGTGGTGACCACCACGAACGTGAGCCGCACGAAAGCGGAGCAGGCCGTCGAGACGGTTTTCGAGTCGCTTAAAATGGCGCTCGGCCGCGGCCAGCGCATCGAACTGCGGCGCTTTGGGGTGTTTAGCGTGAAGCCCCGCAAGACGGGCATCGGCCGCAATCCGCGGACTGGCGAGGAAGTCAGCATACCGCCCGGCAAAGCCGTGCGCTTCAAGCCCGGCAAAGAACTGCAAGGCCTGGAAGAAGGCAAAGAGGCCAAAGCTCCTGCCTGAGAATAGTTCTCGCTTTCTTTTTGCAGTGTCCGGTCCCCACTTGAGATTTCCAGGACTCATGAAGCGGTAAATCATTGTTGACAGGCCTGGATCATTTGGGACCGACCGTCAGAAGCGGGACAGCCGTTGTAGGCGCCGGACTTCAGTCCGGCCTCCTTATCGGAATAACCAGAACCGATCACTTTTTCCGCAACCTGTACATTTCCGGCGCCCATATGGGCTGAGCTGCCCAGGAAATCCTGCGACGCGGCGGAGTGGCGCGGGATTTGCCTTTTGTGTTGTACTGGGGCTTGGGGAATTGTCACCACGAACATTTCTTTCGTAAGGGACATTCGCCGTCACCCAGGCCCACGTGAACAACTTCTCGACCGCTATCTCACCTACCGTAATGCCTCCAGAGCCGCGATGGCTCCCCGCTCAGACGCGGATGTATCAGCCGTTTCCCCGCCCCTCGATCAAGAGTTTGTTTCTGGCTATCGGCTTATTTCTGCTGACTCTGGCGACGGCGCTGGCGGCGGGAACGCAGTTCGCTGTGGCTTTTGCGAACAATCAACCCGGCTCATTTACTGAATTACTGCATTCCTACACGCTGTTCTACAAAAACCCGTCGGCGCTTCTGGCAGGATTGCCGTTTGCCTTAACGTTGCTCACCATCCTGCTTGCGCACGAACTCGGGCATTTCTTTGCCTGCCGCCGCAATCATATTCACTCCAGCTATCCCTTTTTTATTCCCTTCCCGTCGCTGATTGGCACCTTCGGCGCGTTCATTCTGATGCGCTCGCCGATTCGCACCAACCGTTCCCTATTCGACGTCGGCGCCAGCGGGCCGCTGGTTGGCTTCGTCTTCGCCGTTCCCGCTCTCCTCTACGGGATCGCGCACGCAAAATTATTGGTCTTGCCGGACGCGCAAACTCCACTCACGTTTGGCAATCCCCTGTTGCTGCATCTGATGTCTGCGCTGATTTATCCCGGCGTGCCGGTGCAGAACGTGCTGATCGATCCGATTGGCCGCGCCGCGTGGGTGGGTCTATTCGCCACCTCGCTGAATTTGCTGCCGGCCGGACAACTCGATGGCGGACATATCCTTCGCTCCATGAGCCCCCGCGCGACATCGCATCGTTTCCTGGCTCCTGCCTGCCGCGCTGGTGTTGCTCGGCTACTTCGGGCAATCCATGCTGTGGTACATCTGGGCCGCTCTCCTGTTCGGTATCCGCTTCCTGCGCGTCGTGCCCATTTACGACCCGGAGCAGCTTGATCCCCCTCGCCGATTTGGGGCCGCCCTCGCCCTGATCGTTTTCATCCTGTCGTTTATGCCTATGCCGATTCTCGTCGGCTGATCCAGCATTTACCACCAGAGATTTCCGGTTTAGTTTCCGTTTGGCATTCGCGAAAAATAACGCGACACTAGCCACCCATGCCGCCCCTGCTGCGCACTCTTCGCCAACGGGACCTTTTGTATCTCTTCATCGGGTCGGTGATTGGCTCAGGTATTTTTCTCACGCCCGGCTTGGTGCTCGGCCAGCTGGACGGTTCCGTTGGCTATGCTTTACTCGTGTGGGTAGTTGGCGGAATTTTGTCGCTGCTTGGCGCGCTTACTTATGCAGAGCTCGCCGCTTGCAATCCCGAAGCGGGTGGACTGTATTGCTTCATTCGCGATGGCTTCGGACGCTTGCCGGCATTTCTCTATGGCTGGTGCCTGTTTTTGGTGATCGCCAGCGCCACCATTGGCGCGCTGGCCCACGCCTTCACGCGCTACCTTCGTGAAATCATCCCGCTTAGCGAAGGCGCAGCCAGCATCGTGGCCGTCGTCATGATTGCTGCAGTCACCGCGGTAAACGTCTGGGGCACCCGCCAGAGTTCCGACCTGCAGAACTGGACCACGCTGGTCAAAGCGGGGCTGGTCGTGCTCTTAAGCGCCGTGCTGCTCTCGCTGGGGCATCACGCAGCGGACCTGCCGCCCGCTTTGGGCACGACGCAACACGGTTTCTCACTACTGTCCAATTTCGGCTTGGCCATGATCGCCGTTCTATGGGCCTACGAAGGCTGGCAGTTCGGCACCTACAGCGCTGGCGAGGTGATCGACCCGCAAAAGTCTTTTCCTCGCGCGTTTCTGATGGGCTCTCTCGCACTCATGATTCTGTATCTCATCGCCAACGTCGCGTACCTGGTTGCGCTCGGCCCCGCCGGTTCGTCGATGAGTGGAGCCATCGCCGCGGAAGCCACTACCCTAGTGCTCGGTCCTTGGGCCGGCAAATTGATCGCCGCCACCATCCTGATTTCCACCTTTAGCGCCACCAACAGCGTGATCCTCACCGCTCCGCGCGTTTTTTACGCCATGGCCAATGACCATCTTTTTTTCAAAAAATTGGCGGAAGTTCATCCGCGGTTTCGCACCCCAGCGGTCGCCATCGTGGCTTTAGGCGTCTGGTCCGCCGTTCTGACCTCTGCTGGGAAGTTTGCCGAACTCGCCGGCGGCGCCATCTTCATCGGCTGGATTTTCTATGGACTAGGCGCCGCCGCCATTTTCCCCATCCGTCGCGCTTCCAAGGGCATTCCCCTCCCGTATCGCGTCCCCGGTTACCCCTGGACGCCTCTCGTATTCGTACTGGTCGCCGCCGCCATCGTGGCGAATTCCATCTACGCCGCCATACAAAACCCCGGTGGATTCAAGTTTCTGGTCGAAGCCATGCTTCTCTTGCTCCTGGGCGTCCCCACCTACTTCATCTGGAGCCGAAAATCCCCCCGCCGATAGGCGCTCTGGCCAAACGAATTATTCGACAGTATTAGTTACCTTCTTGCAAACAAGATTCGACTCTAAACCTATTAGAATGAACAGTTGCGAATCGTTATCAAAACAAACGACTTCAACTCCAATAGAATCACAACGATTCAAAAATTCTGCCGCCCACAACCCCACCAAAGACCGCAAATCAACGCCGACAAACGCTCCGAAACACACTTGGTACCGATTTAGCCGTTCCTCGCCAGGCATATTCGTTGACTTCCCTGCACCCGAACGTTAGCCTGTCGTTACCCTTCTTTTCCCCTTCCCTTTTAGGTAAACACTCATCGCGACGTCTTGGCCGCTTTCTCGCGTGTGTGCAGGATCTTGAAGCATTGGTCGCTTCGCTGGAGGCAAGGTTGTCCGATTCATCCGGCCACTTCGTATCGCCTCGCAAGGTGGTTTGGCTGTGCAGCGCGTTCGTCGCCGCTATCGGTGGAACGGGGTTGCTCGGCTGGCTCCTCGGCATCGACGCACTAAAGAATATTTCTTCCAGCCTGCCAACGATGGTTCCTAACACCGCGATGGGAATGTTGCTTTGCGCACTCGCTCTGGCATTTCTGGCCATAAACCGAGCATCAAAGAAGATTCATCATGCAGCCACCGTTCCAGCACTGCTGACTGCGGTGTTAGGAGCCGCTACGCTTGCGGAATATATCTCTGGCAGAGATTTGGCCATCGACCGGCTATTCGCTGTTTTCGTTGCTGTTCACGTGAACCTTGGCCGCATGTCGCCCGCTTCCGCCCTGTGCTTCGCATTCGCCGGACTGGCGCTATTCTGCGCTTCACTTCCGCTAAAGACGCGATGGCGGAGTCCGGTGGCTGGCGCGCTGGGCGCGGCGATCCTGATGTTTGGCGCGGTGACGGTGATTGCCTATGTTTGCGATTTGGCGCTGCATCTGCACTTTTGGAATTACACCGGCGTGGCCATCCACACCGCGGCGGGTTTCACTCTGGTTGGTGCCGGAATATTAGCGGCGATAGGCAGCGATGGAGAGGCGCAGTGGTCGCTGAACCCAGGGACCACTGCGGGTGTTTTGGTTGGTGTGCTTTGCTTGGTCAGCACTTCGATGGTGGCCAACGACTTTACGTTTCGTCTGCAACACGATGCTTTCTTGGTCGCTCACTCTCATGAAGCAATCAGCGCGGTAGAGGCGATAGACGGCGGCATGACGGACATCGAGAGTGGCCAGCGCGGATTCTTGATCACCGGCGACGAACACTTACTTGACCGTCGCGAGTCAGGCAAACAGCAAGTACAGAATAGTCTAGGCGCGTTTCGCGGGCTCACCGTCGACAATCCCCGTCAGCAACTCCACGCGGAACAACTGGCGGCCTTGATTGCGCTGCGCAACGCATGGGGCGATAAGACCATCGCCGCCCGTCGGGAAAGCGGTTTCCCTGAGGCGCAAAGATTGGTCAATACGCATACTGGTATTGCACTCTCCGACCGGATCCGGGAAGTGCTAGCCCAAATGCGCGCTGACGAATACGCATTGCTGGCGGTACGCGAGCAAAAATCCAAGGCCACTGCCGATAAAACATTTCTACTGCTGCCGCTGGGAACGATCCTGAGTCTGTGCCTGGTGTTCCTGGCCTTGTTCTTCCTCAACGCAGGCAATCGCGAGCGCGCACGAGTGGACCGCTCGCTCCGCGTCGCCAATGAACATCTGCGCTCCACGGAAGAACGCTTTCGGCTGTTGATTTCCGGCGTGCGAGACTACGCGATTTATCTTTTGGATGCACAAGGCCGAGTGGTCACCTGGAATCCGGGAGCGCAAAAGCTCAAACAGTACTCCGCCGAGGAGATCGTGGGGCAGCACTTTTCGCGATTCTACACGCCGGAAGCATTGGCGGAAGACCGGCCGCGTCGAGCACTGGAGACGGCCAGGAGTGCCGGCCACTATGAAGAGCAAGGCTGGCGAGTGCGTAAGGACGGCACGCGTTTCTGGGCCGACGTGCTGATGACCGGGATTCGTGATGAACAAGGACGTCCTGCGGGTTTTGCGAAGGTGACCCGGGATATGACGGAGAACCGGCGCATCGCGCAAGCCTTGCAGGAAGATGAAGCCAAGCTAGCCGCCGTGATCGGCTCCGCTATGGATGCGGTGATTACCGTAGACGAACAGCAGCGCATTACTTTGTTCAATCCGGCTGCCGAACGAATGTTTGGCCGTAGCGCAGATTCGGCACTGGGAAGCGAGCTTGAGGCGTTGATGCCGCAAAGATTTCGAGCTGCGCATGCTTCGCATATTCATGCATTTGCCGATACCAATACGAGCCGCCGCAAAATGGGGGCTATGAACGCCATCTATGGGCTGCGCGCCAATGGGGAAGAGTTTCCGATTGAAGCCTCCATTTCCCAAGCGGAGGTGAACGGCCAACGGATTTTCTCGGTAATCTTGCGAGACATCAGCGAACGGGCTCAGGCAGAAGAAGAACTGCGACAACAAGCCCGCCTGCTCGATCTTGCGCCGGTAATCGTTCGGGATATGCAAAACCGCATCGTGTTGTGGAGTTCGGCGATGGAAAAAGTCTACGGATATTCCCGAGCTGAAGCCGAAGGAAAGATCTCGAACGATCTACTGCAAACCGTCTTTCCGGAACCGGTGGAGCAGATTGAGCGGCAGCTGGACGAAAAGAACAGCTGGGAAGGAGAATTGGGGCATCGCACCAAAGACGGAAGGAAGGTAGTCGTAGGCAGCCAGTGGGTGCTGTACCGCGACGCACTGGGAAACCCGAAACGCATTCTGGAAGTAAACACGGACCTCACGGAACGAAAGCGATCGGAGGCGCTGCAGGCCCGATCGCAAAAGTTGGAGTCGCTGGGCACTTTGTCTGGCGGAATCGCACATGACTTCAACAATATTTTGCTGGCGATCGGGGGCAATGCGCAGCTGGCGATCGCCGATGTTCCGGCGAATCATCCGGCGCAAGAGAGTTTGCGAGAAATCGCCCGAGCCGCAGCAAGGGCGACCGATCTGGTGCGCAGGATTTTAGCCTTCAGCCGACCGGAAGAGCCGAAACGCAATGCAACGCTTTTGCAGCCGGTAGTGGAAGAAGCCCTGAAGCTGGTACGCGCCACGATTCCAGCGACGATCGGGTTTCGCACCAGGTTTGCACCGGGCCTTCCCGTAGTTCTAGCGGATCCCACGCAAGTGCACCAGATCATCGTAAATCTGGCGACGAACTCCGCACATGCCATCGGCAGTCGCAGCGACGGTATGATCGATGTACAGCTCGACGCCGTGGATTTGACGGGAGACGACGCCAACGCTCCCGCTGAAATTCCCGCCGGCCGTTACTTGCGATTGCTGGTCAGTGACAACGGCGCCGGCATGGAACGCGCGGTAGCCGACCGTATTTTTGATCCTTTCTTCACCACGAAAAAACCTGGCGAAGGCACCGGTTTGGGCTTATCGGTGGTCCACGGCATCATGAAAAACCATGGCGGCGGCATAGCCGTGTACAGCGAACCGGGACGTGGCACGGCGTTCCGCCTCTATTTTCCCGCGACGAGTTGTGCTGCATCCGAGAGCGAACCGGCGGTGCTTGAGGCACAACGCGAACGCAGGGAGAAAATCATGTATGTTGACGACGAGGAGCCGCTGGTAGCCCTGGTAAAGCGCTCGCTGGAGCGTTCCGGCTACCAAGTCACGGGGGAGACCAATCCCGTTCACGCGGTGGAAACATTTCGCGCTAACCCTTCGCAATTTGACGCGGTGGTGACCGATCTGGCCATGCCGCAACTCTCGGGTTTCGATATGTCCAGCCAATTGTTGCAAATTCGGCCGGACATACCCATCGTCATGACCTCCGGCTACGTGCGCCCCGAGGATCAGGAACGCGCGCTGCATATGGGACTACGAGATTTGATCCTGAAGCCGGACACGATGGATCAGCTGAGCAGAACCCTTGACCAACTTTTCGCGGCCGACCCTGCTGGCAGCAAACATACGTCGTTATAACTCTCTCTCCGCCGTTGTTGTAGCATAAGCGTTGTAGCAGGCGCTTCCGCCATCCTGGCGATTGAGGCGGGTTTTCGAACCATCTGACTCGGGTCCGCACTATTGCTCCGACCTATCGCGCCATGAACATTCATAATTTCCGACGCATCGCCTTAAGTCTTCCGAACGCGAAAGAAGGCTCGCACATGGGTAGCGTAGACTTCCGCGTCGATGGCCGCATCTTCGCGACTCTGGCCCACGCCAAACTGGGCTACGGGAATCTGATGCTAACGCCTGAACAACAAGCCGCGTTCGTGGCGGAACTGCCGGAAATTTTTGTTCCCGTAAAGGGCGGTTGGGGCCGCAACGGCGCGACACACATCGTGCTATCGGCGGCCAATGAAGACGTAGTGGCCGGCGCATTGCGCGCCGCATGGCAGCTGCGCGTTGAAAAAAATCAGAAGTCCAAGAGAAAATCTGGCTCAATCGCAAAACATAAAGCCAAGGGAAAAAGGCGCCCGAGCAAACGCTAGTGTTGCGCCTAACTCGTGTCACAAATTGTTGCCCATAGTTCCGAACCACAATATCCGACCTTCACGCGTAAGCACACTTTTCCTATCGATAATTCCTCTGATGCAAACCTGGTCGTCCGCGTCTTCTGTTATGCCCGTTGCGAACCACCGAGAAACTCCTTAGTCAAATCGATTCCTAGTACTATCCGCAAATAATTGCCGATCTAAGCAACCCTCAACCACCTGCAAGAAATCTCACCTCGCACGTTCTATCCATGTGAGGCGCAAACCCATGCCCAACGCAAAGGTCTGTCGGCGTTCGCCGAATGCCGTCTGTACATCACTCTTTATTGTTTGCAGGATTGGATTGCTGATTTTTTTCGCCACGCGACTGGTCACGCAACTCGTCACGCCACTGGCCGCGCAAGAACCTTCTCGCTCGCCCGGGTGGGTGGTTATCTCTGTTCCCGACTATCACGCATTGCGGATCAGGGCCTTTCCGACCGAGCGCGAGCCGGAACCTCCGCCCGTGGATGCCACGCTAAGCCGTGTTGAATACGAGCTGTTGGCGGATTCTGGTGTGGCCGCTGGCCGGGCCACGCTGACCGTGGACGTGCTCAAAAATGGCTGGGTGCGCGTGCCCATACCGGCGGGACTTTTTGTGCGCGATGCGAAACTCGACGGCAAGCCGTTGTCGCTCGCCCCTGCCAATGGAGCCAGCCAATTGTCCGCACTGCTGGCGCATCCCGGCCGCGCGGTCATCACGCTGAATATAGCGCTGCCCATCGACGCGGCCGCCGGTGAGGAACGCCTGTCGCTTCCATCCACTTCCTCGGGCGTCACGCGCGTGACTCTGGAAATTCCCCGCACGGGAGTCGATTTGACGCTGTACGGAGGCATCTTCGCGGAAAGCAAAGAATCGCCGGACAGAAACAAATGGACGGCGTATGGCAGCGGTTCGCAGCCAGTCGTTTTTGCGTGGCGCCGCAAAATTGAAGACCGCCAGAATACTTTGCCGCTGCGCTTGCACGGCAAGCTCACGCAATTTGTTGGTCTCGGCGAAGACAGCACATCGCTCAGCGCCAGCGCAACGTTGGAGGTGGTACAGGGTATCGCCAAAGAAGCGCGGGTGCGGGTTCCCGATAACGTCACCATAAACCAGGTGCAAGGGGCGGCGGTGGCCGATTGGGAAGTGAAATCCGGCGAATTGCTGGTCACGTTTATCGAACCGGTCGAGCAATCCACCAGTTTCGTGATTACTGGGGAAGCTACCGTCCCGCGCGACGGCCAAGTGGAGATTCCTCTTTTGCGCCTCGTCGGCGTGGAACGCGAAACCGGCGGCTTGGGCGTCGACGTTTTGGGCGCGGGAGAAATTAAAGAGGATTCCGTCAAGACGCAAGGCTTGCTGCGCGCTGATGCCACGGACCTGGGCGAACCGGTTTCCAGCAGGCAATCGCCGGCGTTGCTGGCGTTTCGCACTCATTCCGGCGACTCGCAAGCCCCGCGATCTTTGAACATCACGGTAACGCGCTACACGCAGCAAGCCGTCTTGCTCGCCAATGTGAGCGAAGCACGCTACCGAGTGCTTTTCACCAAGGATGGAAAATCGCTGGTCGAAGCGCGTTACGCGGTGCGCAACAGCCAGCGCAGCTTTGTGAAAATTACGCTGCCTGCCGGCGCCACGCTGTGGAGTGCTGCGCTCTCCGGAGAACCGATTCGTCCGGGCGCCGGTCCGGATGGCAGCTTGCTCGTGCCATTGTCTAAAGCCCGGGCGGGAGAAGATGCGCCGGAGTTCGCGGTAGAGATCATTTATTTCGCGCCGGGCGCGGGTTGGACAGATAAGGGGCACTTGAAACTCTCTCTGCCTGCGTTGGATTTGCCGGTGTCGCGCACGGGCCTGCAAGTTTTTTACCCGCCGCAGTTCAGGCTGGCGACGGAAGCCGGTTCCTTCCGCACTGAGGAGTATGCGGATCCCATTTCCGCGGTTCTCACCTCTGTGGCGGGGGAGCCGCCGGTAGACACTGAGTCGCCATCCGTGATGGCAGTGGCAGGCGCGCCCATCGCTACAGACGAGAAAAACGAAGGTAAAAAGCCGGCGCAGACGCTGGTCGACAAATTCCACGCTAGCGAACGTGGCTCTCGCGCCGTAGGCGTTCTACCGCTAACTCTAAATCTTCCGACGGTTGGACCCTCGGTCTATCTCGTTTCGCAACTGACCAGCGAAAATCAAGTTCCCTCGGTCGAGTTCGGCTATCAGCAGGATAAAAAGGCAGGTGGCAAATGAAGAGCTATCTTTCGCTGTTCGTCGTGGTCACTCTGCTTTGTGCGCAAGGAGCGGTCGCGCAGCAAAATTCAATTAGCACGCCGCCGGCGCCCGGCAACGTGACGCTATCGCTCGATGAATACAATCGTTTGCTCGCCCTGGCGAATCGCCCTGGCAAACATGCTGAAGTGCCGCCGGTTCCGTACATCCTGAAAAGCGCAGATTTAAAATTCCGCGTACACAATGACGACGTCCTGGGATCGGTGGAATTTGAGGGCGAAACGCTCAGCGCGAATTCGGCTAAGGTGCCGCTCGTTTCCGGGATGACGGTTTTCGACGCGCATCACGGCAGTAAGGCGCTTCCTTTACTTCTCGAAAACAACACGCATGCCGCGGTGCTTCCGGGCGAAGCGGAATTCGCGGTAAGCCTGGACGCCGGCTTACCGTTGACCATCGACACGGGCCGCGCCTCGTTTTCTCTTGCGGTGCCGTCAGCGGGGAGCGCGCGGCTTACGCTGACGGTGCCTGGCGAGCGCACCAATGTGCAGCTCAATCACGGAATTATCACGCATCGAGCCTCGGTCGGCGGCAACACCGAGATTGAAGCTACGCTTCGACCGGGCGAAGTCGCGAACATTTGGTGGAACACGCGGGAGGTGGTGGCTCCGGTAACGCCTCGCGAAGCGCGTTTCCTCTCGGACGTGAAATCACTAATCTCTGTGACCGAATCCGATCTGCAGATCGCAGCGCTCATTGACATCAACGTTTTGCAAGGCGAACCCGAGCAATTTTCGATGGCGATTCCGAGCGGATTCGAAGTCACGGCGGTAAACGGGGCTACGCTGGAGTCCAGCGAAGTGCAGAACGGTATGCTTCTGCTAAAAATCATCGGCCACGCCACTGGTGCGCAACAATTTCTGGTTACGCTGGAACGGCCGCTCAGCGATTCGCAATCCGCGGCGCCAATTTTGGCCGTTAAGGACGCGCAACGCGAAACTGGCGAAGTGCTCGTCGAAGGCCAAGGCACGTTGGAGCTGACTGCGCAGGAATCCGGCGGACTGAAACGCCTGGACCTTAAGGAAATTAATCCATACCTCCGTGCGCTGTCGCGCTACTCGCTGCAGGCCGCCTTCCGCTACCATCGGCAACCCAGCGAATCGCCGGCCTTGGCGCTGAGCTGGACGCGCTTTCCGGACTCTGGCGTGTTGGCGGCGATCGCCGAACACGCGACCATCACAACGCTGGTGACCTCTGAAGGGAAATCTCTGACGGAAGTAAGACTGATCGTAAAAAATCAGGCTCAGCCATTTTTGAAAGTTTCGCTGCCTGCCGGAGCGACTATCCTCACCGCCGAAGTGGCCGGAGGAAAAGTGAAGCCGGTGCAAGGAGTGGACGGGAACCGTGTGCCGTTGCTTCGTGCGGGTTTTCATCCCGCAGGCGCTTATACGGTTTCGTTTGTTTTCTTGCATTCGGGTGCGCCTTTTTCCAGAAAGGGAGACGGTGATATTTCATTGCCAAAGATGGATGTGCCGATCGGAGTTCTGGAGTGGGAGCTTTTTCTGCCGGAGCAATTCAAGGTGAAGGATTTTTCGGGAGACGCGTTTTCTGCCGCGTTGCTGCCGGCTCAATTTGGTACCGGCGCAGGCGGTGGGATTGGCTCGGGAAGTGGCGCGGGCCTCGGGCCTGGGTATGGTGGTGGAACCGGAGGTGGGAGCTTCCGCGTTAGCGCCAGCGCTGGCGCCGGGAGCTTTCAAGTTGGTGTCGGAGGAGGTGGGGTGCCAACTAGCTTCATGTCGTTGTCGACTCTTAGTCCCGGTGTTGTGCTCGCACCGGGCCAACTCGCTGGACACGTTGTCGACCAAACGGGGGCAGCTGTCGCTAATGCCCGGGTCGATGTACAAAATTTGTCGACTGGTGCTACCTATACAGCTGTCACTTCTTCCGATGGGTCCTGGTTTCTCGTCAGCGTGCCTTCCGGCACTTACACGCTGACGACTACGGCAGCGGGTTTTCGAGCGACGCGGTCAAACCTTTCGTACGATCCTGCCAATCCAAAGACTTACAGCACGATGCTGCAAATCGGTTCGACCACTGAAACCATCAACGTCGAATCGAAGGCAGCGGAAATTGACACGGACACTGCCACCAGCCACCGCAAAGATAAGAAACACAAAGAAGCGCCCGCGCCTCCGCCGACCGCTTCCGCGAACGTGTTCAATCTTCAGCAACGCGTAGCAGGCGTGTTGCCGGTAGCCGTGGATGTTCCGCGCGCCGGGACTTCTTATCGCTTCGTGCGACCACTGGTGGTGAACGAAGAGACGAAGCTTTCGTTCACTTACAAATCGAAATAGTTGCGGAGCAGGAAGCGGACCGCCCCTCGGCTGGGAGAGTGGCGGTCTGCGCCCCGCGGCGAAAAGCGCGGGCGCCACGCACCAAACACATTTCGGCCAACTGATACACTAAGCAGCGATGAGCCCCCGCTACTGCAACGTGGCGCTGCCTGTCCCGTTGCGGACCACATTTACATACGAAATCCCAGGTGGCGATGCCGAAAGCGTTCAAGTCGGCAGCCGTGTACTGGTTCCCTTCCGGAGAAAGTCGCTCGTTGGCGCGGTTGTCGAACTGCTGGAGGCCCGTCCTGCGGGCATACCGTCAGAAACTAAAATCAGAGAAATTTCCAAGGTACTGGATCAGGGCTCGCCGGCACTGACGGCCAAGCTTGTCAAGCTCGCGCGATGGATCGCCGGATACTATCTGGCGCCTATCGGAGAGGTCTTGCGGGGAATTCTGCCGCCGATGACCGACGTCCGCGTCAGCCGCGAAGTTTCGCTGGCGCAAGCCGGTCGCGAAGCCGCGGTTTTGTGGCCCAACCTTCAGACTGTTCGGAATCTCCGAGCCAATCGCAGACGCTAACGCCGAGAATCCCGATCCTGAGGAAACCGAAACGCGACTGCTGCAAGTGCTGTCGAAAAGCGACAAGCCGATGCCTTGGGCTGCGGCACTCAAAACCGGAATCACCGCAGTGCAGCTGCAAAAATTGCAGCGCCGCGGACTGATCGAAATCCGTGAGCGCGTCTCAAGCAGTGCTCGCAGAACACAGCAAGTAATTGCGTGGAGAGAAGAGACGAGCGGATACTCGAGCGAGGGCCAAGAAAAAGCGCCCAGCAACAGCGACGTGGAAAAGCGGTCGAAGCAGCGTGGCAGCAAGCCGATCAGCGAGGACCGCCTTCGCCGCATCCGCGAGCTGCTGCAAACGGAGCGCGGGCCTCTGCCGTTAACGCAACTGCTGCGGCTCGCCGAGGTGTCCCGCAGTGTGATTGTACGTTTGCTGCGGCAAGGCGTTCTCGAAAGCTGGGAGGAGCCTATCGATCCCGCCGAGGATCCCTTCGACGCTGGTTACGAACCTCCTGCGCACGAATTAAATCCGCATCAAGAAGCCGCGCTGCGCGCGATCCGCGAGCGTGCGGCACTGGGCGAATTTGGTACGCAGCTTTTGTTTGGAGTTACCGGCAGCGGGAAGACCGAAGTCTATTTGCGCGCGGTACAGGAAACTTTGGCGCGCGGGAAGACGGCCATTATTCTGGTGCCGGAGATTGCGCTGACGTTATGGCTGGGCCGGCAATGCCGGGCTTGGTTTGGCGCACACTTTGAAGGCGTAGCGGTGCTGCACTCCGCGTTAAGCGATGTCGCCCGCGCGCGGGAGTGGTGGCGAGTACGCAACGGCGAAGCGCGGGTGGTCGTGGGCACGCGCTCGGCGATTTTCGCCCCGCTCAGCAATCTGGGGCTGATTATCGTCGACGAGGAGCAGGAAAATAGTTACAAGCAGGAGGAGACTCCGCGCTATCACGGCCGCGACGTGGCGATCGTTCGGGCAAAAATGGAGAACGCGATCGCCTTGCTTGGCTCAGCGACGCCGTCGCTGGAATCTTTTCACAACGCGGAAAATGGCAAGTACGAATTGCTGACGCTGGCTTCACGAGTGGCCGACCGCAGTATGGCTAGCGTGGAAATCATCGACCTGCGCGAAGAATTTCAGCGCACCAAGCAAACCAGCCCGATCAGCGCAGCCTTGCACGTAGGGATTCAGGAATGTTTGGCCGCACAAACCCAGGCGCTGATCTTAATCAATCGACGCGGATATTCCTGGTCAGTGCTGTGCAGAAGCTGCGGCGCATCTGTGCAATGCGCAAACTGCAGTATTTCGATGACGTATCACAAGCACCGTAACCGCCTGGAGTGTCACTACTGCGGTTCGATTCAAAGCGTTCCGCTGGTCTGTCCGAAGTGCCAATCGAAGTATGTGTATTTTTTTGGCGAAGGATCGGAGCACCTCGAAGAAAGATTGCGCAAGGAATTTCCCGAAGCGCGCATTGCGCGCCTGGACCGCGATACGGCGCGCACTAAGAAACAATTTCAAGATACGCTTGGCGCATTTGCGGGAGGAGCGTTAGATATTCTGGTCGGCACGCAAATGCTGGCGAAGGGCCACGATTTTCACCGCGTAACTTTAGTTGGAGTCGTGAGCGCCGACTCTGCGCTAACCATGCCGGACTTCCGTGCCGCCGAGCGCACGTTTCAGTTGCTGACACAGGTGGCCGGCCGAGCCGGCCGCGGCGACCTGAAAGGCCGCGTGCTGATTCAAACGTATTACCCGGATCATTACGCGATTCAGGATGCCGTGAAGCAGGATTACCGCAACTTCTACGACCGGGAAATGACCTTTCGCAAAATGATGGCGTACCCGCCATTCACGGCGCTGGCCAACATCATCGTGCGAGACGTGAATCTGGAGAAGGCGATCAAGTGGTCGCAGCAATTATCCGGATTTCTGTCTCCACACAGCGGAAAGGATTTGCGGGTACTTGGTCCGGCGGCGGCTCCGCTGGCGAGGCTTAAGAAAGAACATCGTTTTCAATTTTTATTGAAATCGGCGAAGCGATCCGAGAATGACCAAGTTGCTAAGCGGCGCAATGAATTTCTGCGACGCGCAAGAAATCCCGCAAACCGCCGTGCTGGTCGACGTTGACCCGCTGAGCCTGATGTAACCGCGCCGACACTTGAGCCGCGTAGCCCAGACGCTTCGCCCCGGTTCTTTTTGGAATCTCGACCAGCTCGCAGAAAACCGTCCGCCTCAGAAGGCGGCCGCTACAAAAACCAGACCATCCGGCGCTCAGACCGGTTTGGTCTTTTTCACTTCGAGGCCGAGTTCGGCCATTACTTTTTTCAAATCTTTCCAAACTTCGCTTTTGGCGGGCGGGTTACGCAGCAGATATGCGGGATGATATGTGGCCATTAATTTTTTCCCGCGGAAATCCAGCCACTGACCGCGAAATTTTGATATGCCCGTTTCGGTTTCGAGTAATGTTTTTGCGGCGGTCGCGCCGAGCGCCACAATCACTTTGGGATTAATCACTTCAAGTTGGCGCACGAGGAATGGCGAGCAAGTGGTCACTTCGTCCGGTTCCGGCGGACGGTTCCCCGGTGGGCGGCACTTTACGACGTTACAGATGTACACGTCTTTGCGTTGCAGGCCCATCGCTTCAATCATTTGCGTCAATAGTTTTCCGGCGCGGCCGACGAATGGAATTCCTGAAGCGTCTTCGTCGGCGCCGGGGCCTTCGCCTACAAACACCAGTTCGGCTTTCGGGTTGCCGTCGGCGAAGACGATGTGTTTGCGCGTTTTGCCCAAGCGGCAGCGTTGGCAATCGCCGATGTCTTCGCGAATTTTCAACAGCGAATCGTTGGGGACGGTTTTCAGCGAGGCGAAGAAATTGGAGGTCTTGCTTGGCGCGGAGAACAACGTCGCTTCAATGGCTGGCTGCGTGGCAAGGTGGGGCGCAGCATTCTCTCGGGGCTCGGGATAAAGCTGCGCCGCCACAACGGTAGCTGCTGAACGTTTGGGTTTGGGCAACGGTTCTTCCTCTTCGGAAACCGGAGTTTCGTCGAATGTTTCAAGTGCGGGTTGGACGCGTGATGTCACAACGGTGCGTTCGCGATAGAAAAGTTTTATGCCTAGATCTTCGTGGAAGGCCAAGCGTTCGGCGATTTTGCTTTGCAATTGCTCGGAGAGGCGTGCGGTCATATCGGTCAATTGGATGATTTTTTAGCGGAGGCCATGAATGTGCCGGATGCGTCGGCGAGAGTTTTTTTTCGGGCGGCGAGGAGGCGGACAATTTCATCGAGGATGCGTTGCGCTACTTCGGTTTTGGTCAGCTTCGGCAAAGCCACGTCACGGCCGTCCACCGAAAATATCGTGACGATATTGGTGTCTACATCGAAGCCGGCGCCTTCGGCGGTCACATCGTTGGCGACAATCACGTCGGCGTGCTTTGCGGCTAATTTCTTGCGGGCGTTTTCGGCGACGTTTTGCGTTTCCGCGGCGAATCCAACCACCAGGCGGCTACCCTTATCTTTGGCCAGAGCCGCGAGAATGTCGGTGGTGGGTTCGAGTTTCAAATCGATCGGCTCTTTGCCCCGCTTTATCTTATTCTGCGCGCTGACGACCGGACGGTAGTCGGCCACGGCTGCGGCCATAATCGCGACACTGGAATTAGCAAAATGTGTGGCCGCGGCATTGTGCATTTGCTCCGCAGTGCGGACATTCACGCGCTCGACCCCGGCGGGACAGTCCAGTGCAGTCGGACCGCTGACCAAGACTACCTTCGCACCGCGTCTCGTGGCAGCCTCCGCCACCGCATAACCCATTTTTCCGGAGGAGCGATTGGTCAGATAACGAACGGGATCGAGATCTTCGCAGGTCGGGCCGGCGGTGATCAAAACAGATTCGCCTTCCAGATCACGCTGGGCGTGCAGCGCGGCTTTGACGGCGGCGACGATTTCTTCCTGGCCCGCCAGACGGCCGGGTCCGACCATGCCGCACGCGAGATAGCCCTCGTCTGGCGTGACGACGATGTTGCTGCGATCGCGTAGCAGCTTGATGTTTTCCTGGGTGGCGGGGTGGTTCCACATGTTCACATTCATTGCTGGCGCCAAAACCACCGGGGCGGTGCTGGCCAGATAGAGCGTGGTTAGAAAATCGTCCGCGATACCCCGTGCGAATTTGGCGAGGACGTCGGCGGTGGCTGGGGCCACCAGCAGAAGATCGGTGCGCTGCGCCACAGCGATGTGTTCGATGGCGCTTTCGAGATTGGCGTCGCCGGATTCTTCGCTGGCGAAAAGGTCGGTGATGACTTTTTGGCCGCTGAGGGCAGCGAAGGTGAGCGGGGCGATGAATTCGCGGGCGCCGCGCGTCATCACGACCTGGATCGTAAAATTGTCTTGCTGCAGGCGGCGAACGAGTTCCGCGGCCTTGTAGGCTGCGACTCCTCCGGTGACGCCCAGGGTGATGCGCATAGAATCCTCAAGAGGTGCAAGTGCTTCAGAAGCTTCTTTTCGGGAGCCATGCTCATTTTATCGCGATTGTCATACCGAGGGACTAAAACCTGTCTCCCGAAGAGAAACCCATCGCACACGGATCGCGACGAACCGAGCGGCAACAAACTCGCGCGCTTACTTGCGCCGCTTGTTCCCGTCTTTGTCCATGTCAATGGACGTGGGCTCCACGAAATCGTACTCGAGCATGCTGTGCTCCAGCTCTTCGCACGCGATTCGTGTGGCCTTAGCGGTCCGCGGGTTTTCGACTAAGGGCGGCGCGCCCGCCATGATCTGCCGCGCGCGCCTCGATGCCAGCACGACGTAGGCAAACTGGCTTTGTGGAGCTTTCGTCAGCACATTCATTTCAGTCTTTACCCCCAAAGTCTTTTCCCCCAAATGAAGCCAAAAGTTCTTCTACGCGGGCCTGACGCCTGGCGGTAGTGCAGCGCAGCGCGGTAACGATCGCGAGGGCTTCGCGGCCCGCCAAGGCGACATCTTCGTTTACCACGCAAAAATCGTAGGTCTTATAGGCCGCAATTTCTTCGCGGGCCTTGGCCAGACGCCGTGCAATTTCCTCGTCTGAGTCCATGCCCCGGCGGCGCAGCCGGCGTTCCAACTCTTCGCGAGACGGCGGCAAAATAAAAATCGCCACAGCCTCCGGCAACTTTTCTTTTACTTGCTTTGCGCCTTGCACATCAATTTCCAGCACGAGGTCGAGCCCCCGTTTGCGCGATTCCTCCAGCCACCGCTTCGGCGTGCCGTAGGAATGTTTGCCGAAGACCCGCGCATATTCCAGAAAGTCGCCGCGCTGAACCATTTCGTCAAACTGCGCTTCCGTGACGAAATCATAGCACTTCCCCGTGGCCTCAGTCGCGCGACGCGGCCTGGTAGTACATGACACAGAGGCCATGGTGCCAGGCAGTTCCATAATCCGTTCCACCAACGTGGATTTCCCCGAGCCAGACGGGCCGGACACCACTAAAACCAAGGGCGCGGAAGGAGGCAAATGTAAAATTTCGTTTCCCTCAGTCATTCGATGTTTTGTACCTGCTCGCGCAGCTTTTCAATTTCAGATTTGATTTCAAGAGCCAGCCCAGTGATGGCCAAGGCCTCGCTTTCAACACCGGGAGTTTTAGACAGCATGGTATTGGCTTCGCGCTGCATTTCCTGCAAAAGAAAATCCAGTTTTTTCCCTACCTCTCCCGCACCGTCCAGCAATTTCGTAAATTGTTGCAAGTGACTCTGCAGCCGTTCCAATTCCTCGGTGATATCGCTGCGTTCGACTAGCAACGCCGCTTCCTGTGCCAGACGAGCGGGATCGAGACCGCTGCCGCCCAGCAACTCCTTCAACCGGCCGTCGAGACGCCTGGCAAACGCGGGACGCAACGATTCCGCAAGGGTACGGATTTTAGCGCACTGACCCGCAATTGTTGAAATGCGCTCACGCAGATTCTCCACCAAGTGAGCGCCTTCGGCGCGTCGCATCTCCCGCAGACTTGAAAGCGCTTCTTCCAGGCAGGCGCGCAACGTCTGCCATAAATTTTCGCGCTCTTCTTCATTCTCTGGAACCGCGGGACCGGTGCCTTTGATTACCCCGGGCAAACGCAATAAGCCGACCACGTCCATACCAGTGGCGGCTTTGGTTTTCTGTCGGAGCTCTTCCGCCGCTTTCAAATAAGCTTCGACCAGCGGAAGGTTTACCTGCACTCCCGCGGCGCTTTGTGCTTCAAAATTTACGACCACGTAAAGGTGTCCGCGCAGAATGTGGTCCCGCACCAACTGGCGAATGCGTGATTCATAAGGATCAAAACCTTCGGGGATCTGCAGCTTGAGATCGAGAAAGCGGTGATTGACGCTCTTGACGCTGACGCGAAGGCTCCACGCATCAGACTGTTTGCGCGCCTGGGCATAGCCGGTCATGGAATAGCAGAATTTTTCTGGCAACGTGATCCTCTCCAAAACGGCGCTTCTGAATAGACTTGGGTCTCAACCAGCGATGGCCGAAGTGCCCGGCTCAGCGGTCTGCAGCGGTGAAACCAAATCGTCATCTGCGAATTGCAAAGCGTGCAGCCGCGCATAGGTGCCACCGCGAGCCAAGAGTTCGGTGTGCGTGCCGCGCTCGCGAATCTGCCCTTCTTCCAACACCAGGATCTGGTCCGCGCGGCGAATCGTGGCTAACCGATGGGCAATGACGAAAGTGGTCCGCCCAGTCATCAAATTCGCCAATGCTTTTTGTACGTACATCTCGGACTCGGCGTCGAGCTCGGAGGTGGCCTCATCCAGGATCAGAATCGGCGAATCTTTCAGAATGGCCCGCGCGATAGCGATTCGTTGCCTTTGGCCGCCGCTGAGGCGCGTACCGCGCTCACCGATGATAGTGTCGTACTGCTGTGGCAAACCCAGGATGAACTCGTGCGCCAAGGCTGCTTGGGCCGCTTGTAAAATGGTTTCTTTGGGAACGTCGCTCAAGCCGTAGCAGATGTTATTCCACACCGTATCGTGGAACAGAATATTTTCCTGAGCGACCATGGCGATCTGTTCGCGCAGCGAGCGGATAGTGACGGACGCAATATTCACTCCGTCAAAACGAATCTCGCCGGAGGTCGGCTCATAAAAACGTGGCAGAAGATTGGCGAGTGTGGTCTTGCCTGCCCCGCTGGAACCGACTAGAGCGACAACTTCGCCTTTGCGGGCCGCGAGCCTGATATTGCTCAAGACCATGGCACTTGCGCCGTCGTAACTGAAATTCACATTTTCAAAAGTAATTTCGCGCGCAAACGGCGGAAGAGTGCTAGCTCCCGGCTGTTCGCTGACTTCGGTGTCGCGATCCAGATAAGCGAAAACCTGAGTGACCGCACCGTCGACGGCTTGCAACTGTTGGTAAATATATCCGGCACGTTTGAGGGGCATGTAGGCGTTGAACATGGCATAGAGGAATACGAAGAACTGCCCTTCGGTCATGAGGCCGTGGCGAATCTGGTCGCGCGCGTAGATCAGGAGAAGCGGAATGGCGACGGCTCCAATCATGTCCATGAGCGGGGCGGTGATCACCCCGGCGCGCAGCCAACGCATATTCTCCCGTAGTAGACGCTGGGCGCCCTCGCGAAATTTCTTGATTTCAAAGGCTTCCATGCCGAAGGCCTTTACGACGCGGTTGCCGCTGATGGTTTCCTGCAGGATGTGACTTAGATCGCCCAGGCGCGCCTGGCTCTTCTCCCCAGAGTTGCGGATTTTCCTGCCAAATTTGTTGACGGGGACGACCACCAGCGGCAGGAGCACCGCGCATCCGAGAGCCATGTGCCAATTGACGATCAACAGGATGGCTATGAATACAATGAAAGAGAAACCCTTTTGGCACAGGTCGGCTAGGTATTCGCCGAGGGCGTAGCGGGCGCGTTCGACGTCGTTGATGGCGGTGGAGATGATGCGGCCGGTGGGATTGGATTGAAAGAAGCCAATGGGCTGACGGATCAGGCGGCTGTAGAGGTGGTTGCGAAGATCTCGGACAGCGGCCTGGCCGACGTACTGAATTTCCGTGGTTCCAAAATACTCGGCGATGCCCTTGGCGATATAAACGATCACCACAGAAATTCCGAAGATCGTGCCGATATTATGGATACGGGCGGGGAAATAGTGATTGAGGAAGATGGTGCGGCCGCTCCAGGGGAGAGTTACTAGAGGCAAACTGGAGGTTACGATCGAAGGGTTGAGTACGTAGTCGATAGCCGGGCGGATCATCAGGGCGACCATGCCTTCGGCGAAGGCCACGAAGGCAACCATAATCACGCCCACGGCGAGACGAAAGCCATAGGGCAAAACGTAACGATACAATCGCTTTAAATTGGGTGAAAACAGAGACGCCACGCGCCCAAATCCCCCCGATGGGTACATAGGTACGCTAGTCGCCGGGTGGGAAGGTGTCAAGTTTTTGGCGCTGGTTGAATGGCGTGACGCCTATCTGTATTGCCCTTTGGGACAGATGGTCAGGAGTATTGCCTTGGGCCATACGAGCCATAGTCGTTAGAGAGGGAGATGAAGTATAATCCGTTCACCTACTGGCTGAGACCGAGGTGCCATGTCTCGCCGTTTTTAGTTTCCGTTCATAGGGGTTGTCCATGCCAAACGCGCCAAAGTGCCCTCATTTCACTGGGCTGATCGCCGCAGTAGCCCTATGCGGCTTTTTGTCAGGCTTGCCAGCTAAAGCGCAACAGGGCGACGTACGAACGGCCACCGACATCATCACGCCCAATGGCCAGGCGTTTAATGCCGTGCAGACCGCGGCAGGCTCAAATATCTACGTTAGCGTTCGCGAAGCTTCGGGACTGCCTTTATCCCAAACGGCTATCGTGAAATTGAACTGCCCTTTGGCGAACATCAATCAATCGCGTCCCGCGAAAGATAATGGCCCGGAAGCTCATTTCTTCGGAGTGCCATTCGGAGATTGCCACGTCGAAGTGAGCGCAGCGGGCTACAAGTCGGCAAAGGAATCAGTGGAAGTACTGCAGTCGGTTACCCACCGCAACCAAATCGTGTTTGTGTATTTACATCCCGAGGGAGAAGTTGGTTCTGTGGCGCGCCCGGCGATGGTCCCTGAGAAGGCCGTCAAAGAAATCGACAAGGGCATGGCGGAGATGCAGAAGAAGAAAAACACCGAGGCCATGGCGCACCTGAGCAAGGCTGCGCAGTATGCGCCATCGAATCCGGATGTTGCCTACCTCATGGGCATGATTTCTCTCGATCAGCACGATATGAATGCCGCGGCTCAGCATTTCCAAACGGCCGTTTCGTACGCACCGTCGAATGAACGAGCGTTACTGGGGCTGGGTTACACGCAGGTCGAGAATGCTCAATGGTCGGCGGCGGTGCCAACGCTGGAGAGAGTAGTGCAGCTGAACAGCGGCTCGGCACGTGCTCATTTATTGCTGGCTAACGCGTATGCGCAACTGCGGAATTACCCTAAGGCCCAGGAACACGCACAGCGCGCGGAGGAACTGGCACCTGAGAACGTGGCCCCTGCCCGGGCACTGACGGGCGAAATTTTGGCCGCCGAAGGCAATAAGGACGGAGCGAAATTGATGTTCGAGGGGGTGTTGCGCGATTACCCCAACGCCCCGAGCGCAGCGATAGCCAAACAAGGATTGGCGCACCTCGCGGATCCGTCGTCGGATACCATCACCGCCGCAGCTGCCGCGCCGGGCGGCGCCCCCGTTTCTGGCACAGTCTCCAGCAACCGGGCAGCGCTTTTGCCCACCATGGAAGCCGCAACGGTATCGGCTTGGGCTCCCCCAAACGTCGACACCGCACGCCCCGGTGTGGCCTCAGACGTCAGCTGCTCCGCCGACGAGGTCATCGAACGGACGAGCGCCAGCACCAACCGGCAGTTAGAGAGCTTGGAAAAGTTCCTGGCCACCGAACACATTCAGCACGAAGAAGTCGACGGTAAAGGCGCGGTTTCACAGCTGCGTGACAAGAATTTCCAGTACATGGTATTCGTCGACCATGCCAAAGACGGCTTGGTATTTCTCGATGAACGGCGTGATGGTGGCGCAAACACGGACAGCTTTCCAACTTCTCTAGCCACGGTAGGGTTGGTAAGCCTGGGCGTCGACGTGTTTCAGCCGGGTTTTGCCAAGGCCCTCAATTTTAATTGCGAAGGACTCGGCCAGTGGCGCGGTAAAGCCGCTTGGATTATGCATTTTGAGCAGAAGCAAGGTGTAAAATCGTTCCTGCGCCTCTGGGAGACGCAGACCAAAACCGTGGAAGTTCCGCTAAAGGGCCGCGTTTGGGTCGCCGCCGGAAGCTACGACGTGTTGCACGTTGAATCAGATTTGCGCGAACCGATGAAGGATCTGGAACTCGCGCGCGACCACCTGTCCATCGATTACGGCCCGGTCAACTTTGATAATGGAAATTCGGAATTGTGGCTACCGTGGTACGCGGACATGTACTTGGAGCTGCACGGCAGACGCTATCATCATAGCCATACGCTCTCAAATTTCAGTCTGTTCTCGGTGAACACCACCAACACCATTAGTGCGCCGAAGAATGTTCCCCCTTCGGACGACGATCAACCGAAGAAGCCGGAAAAACAATAGACTTCATAAGAGAACGATTTTCGCTGAAGGGCCTCGCACTCCGATGTGGGACCTTTTTTGCTTAGGCGCAGGCGAAAAAAAATCCAACCGCTTCTCGCGAACCCGTAAGATCACGGGGTTTCGTACTCAGTACCTCAAGCACCAGCGGCTTCGAGCCTGGCGAGCGCAGCGTGTTGCAGCTTCTTTCGCAACCCCTGCGACGAGCGGACACTCAGTAACGGTGTTGTGATTGCGAATCATACTTGCCAGAGTAGCTCTTTCGCCAAATCTCAGACGAGCTCGGAGCCGCACTCTTGAAGCGCACTACGCAATAAGAAAGGCCCCGCGCGTTTGCGCCGCGGGGCCTTTCTTTGCCGCAATGGATATCGCAAGGAGTACCCTGCGCTTAATTGGGTTTGGTTGCTGGCGGCGTTGCCGGCTTGGTCGCGGGAGGAACGGCTGGCTTAGCTGCCGCGGGCTTCGGAGTCGTGGTCGTTCCGCCCTTCACCGGGTAGGCCTGATCGTAAAGCCTCACGATGTCCTGCGTTACGTCAATCTGCGTGGACTTGTACAACACCGGCGAATTTTGCGCAGAGGAATCGAACACGATGACGAAGCCGTTTTCGCGCGAATAACGATCCAGCACATCTACCAGCTTGCGGCCGATGCGATCGACCACATCCGCCTGGGCGGCATTGACGTCTTCCTGATATTCATCCTGCTTTCGCTGCAACTGGCGGCTCAGCACTTCGCCTTGACGTTGCAAGCGGGCACCTTCGTCGGCACTCAGCTTTTCAGCACCAACGGACAAGCGCTGGCGGATATCCGCAATCTGCTTGTTGAGCCCTTCGAGTTCCGATTGCCTGGGCGCGAACTGGGACTGCAGCTCTGCCGAAGCTTGCTTACCTTCGCTCGTCGCCACGATCGCCTGACGCACATCTACGACACCAACTTTTCCTGAAGCCGCCGCGCCAGGCGCGGATTGCGCGTGGATTGCGACGGAGCCGAGCAGCGCGGAGGCCAGCAGGGCGGCGGAACGAAATGCAAATCTGCGATTCACTTTATTCTCCTTAGTTATAGGTGGCCGCGATGCGGTCAACCTGCGCCAACTCAACTTGGCTACAAACTCGTTACACCGGCCCGGTCCGTCACACAGGGTCCCACGGGCGTTTTGCAAACTTCATACTATAGCTGACCAAGTACACCATCGCAATAACAAAGGTCTTACAATGAACGCCTTGCAGCTAACGATGATTCCCTGCATCCTACAAATCAGCTATCTGCAAGACCAGCTAACCGCGCCGACCTCACAACCGAACAATGCAACCGTCAACACCGAACAAATACCAACTCCGCCCGATCAGTGCGGCAGCGGAAAGAGCAATACGCGATTGTTTTGTTGATCGACAATCAGCGCCAAATTTGAAAGCGGTTCAATGGCCGTGGCAAATAACGACACGCCGCCGATGCCCAGAGTCGCCTTGGTCTGGAACGTCTGCGAGTCAACCACGCTCACGGTGTTGCTCGTCGAATTCACCGTCAGAATTGTGCTGGTTTGGAAGTTGTAAGCAATAGATGCCGGATTGATGCCCACTGCTACGGTGCTGGCGCTCCCGGTGTCCGGGTTGAAGGTCACGAAAGCATTGTTGTCGCTCTCTGTCGCGTAGAAAAGGCGGTTAGGCAGCGAAGCGGGGTCAAACACGATGCCCGTCGGGGTGGTACCCACAGTGCTGATATTGACGGCGTTGAACGAAGGCGCACCCACGCTCAGGTCGACCGTGTCCAGCTGACCACTTGCGGGGCTTTGGGCGATGTTGACGCTGGTAACTACCGCTAATCCGGTGGCATTCACTCCGCGATCCGGGTCAATCGCAACGGCGATAGGTTCCGATCCGGTCGAGGACGTCAACGGAGTCAAAGTGCCGGGAGTCGCCAGCTGTAGCGGCGTCAGATCGACCACCGTCGCCGTATTGCTACCAGTATTGGTGACGATCGCCAAGCCAGTCTCTTGTTCGATGGCCACCCCAGTCGGGCTCGTGCCGACGGAAACATCCGTTGCGACCGCTTTGGTTCCTTTGGTCAGGTCGAGAACCGAAGCGGTGCCGTCCGCGTTGTTGGCGACCACAGCGAAGCCGAATCGCGGAATGGTGGCGACTCCCGTGGGTGTTTTGCCCGTGGGGATCGTCGAGAAGGTGGCAAATGTCGCATCCGGATTTAGGCTAATCAGCGCCGCTTGACTGCAGGCCGTTTCGGTCACTACGGCGAAGTTCATGCCCGTACCAACCAGATCGTCAGCGATCGCCACCGCGCCCGGTGCGGCGGCCACTCCGGCACAGGCCGGAATCCTGATGGCTTCCACCACGCGGAAATCCATAACGTTGGATGTGGCGCCGCCAGGATTTGCAAGATCCAAACCGAAATTTCGCGGTCCGGTAAGAATGTTCTGCGTACCATTCGTCCTCGGAATCGTAACGTCGAGCTCATTCGGCTTCGAGGCCGAAAAAACCACATCCGAGGCAGGCAAAGGCACGCCATCCAAGCGAACCTGCGTCGAGCTAGTGAATCCTCGGCCAAAAATTTGAATGCCAGAGACAGATTGCGTCGGCGTAGCCGAGTCAATGAGCACCGTTTGCGAAATGATCGCTGGGTTCGCAACGCCGGTAGTGGCGTCTACCGGAGGCGTAGAAACGCTCTGAATTTGCAACGGCTGAATGTTGGCAAGATACAACGGAGTAATCGTGCCGCTGCCCGAATTAACGACGAGCGCGAGATTGTTGATTGGGTCCACGGCCACCGCACCGAGCAAATTGAGATTCACCGCGCTCCCACCAGTCGGCGTGAAGCTGACGGTGGTCGCGGCCGTCTGTCCCGTGGGCACGATCGTGACACGCTGACTGGCCGACGGATCCAGTAGCGAGATCTGGTTTAGTGATGAATTCAAAGACACCACCGTGTTCGTGAAAGGCTGGAAAGCCACTGCGGAGGTACCCACTTCCGCGGTGCACGGCAACGTGCTGCCCGACAAATTCAAGCCGTTGCAAAGATTCAGGGAAGAGACACTTTCGTCCAGCGAATCCACAAATGTAATTTGTGCCCCGGAGGCATTGGGATCCGCCAGCACTGCACTGCGCGTGATGGGATTGATATCGATCCCCTGAACCGTCGGCGTAATGGAAAATGTCAAAAAGTTTGTGGCTGTGCTCAAGAATCCCTGCATGCCGCTGGTGCTAGTGCTAGTGTCGTTCGGACCAGTCTGTGCATATGTGAATTCAAGATTGTTGACAACACTCAACAGCGAGAATGCGCCATTGAAACTACTCCCCGCGGTTCCTGGGGGCAAGCCGCTGATCAATACCGTCCCTTCGGAACCGGGGACCAGATTGTGCGGCGTGTTGGGCGCCATCGTGACCGTCACGATGTTCGCCGTCCGCTGTGCGGACGCAATTTTCAAAGAAGCTTGCGAAGGGTTGGTGGTGCTCACCGCCGTAAGCGATCCAGCTCCCCCAGGCGTGACGAACGCCAAATGCGCGCCGGGTTCAAAAGCAACCTGCGGGGAGGTGCCGGTGTTCAGTTCCACGAGAGCCACGGGGCAATACGATGTGCCGTCGGACGGAGCAAATCCCGGCAAACAAATGGAAGGACTCTGCGAAGGGTCCAGGTTGACGATAAACCCGGCATTGGTAGACGCAAAGGCCACCAGCGCGCGGTGCGTGAACGGATCGATCCCCACCGAAAACGGATTGGGCGATGCATTCGTATTGGTCGAGCCGCCAGACGGAGGAATCAGGTTATTCAGGGGAATCGTTTCGAGCAGCGTTCCAGTTGGCGCCGTCAGCACCGCCAAAGTCTGCGCCTGGTAATTCACCACTGCGGCGATATTTTGGAACGGACCGCCGACTGGGCATTTTCCCGTCGTCGGATCCGCTGCTGTTCCTTTGGCGCAAACGTTGCGGTCGAGAGCAACACTCGTCGGCAATTGCGGCGTTCCCACCGGTCCAGTTCGGAATGCCCCAAGAAGCGTTGGAGGCGTCGGCTGACCTGAACCTGTGGGCCCACCGAGATCCATAAATTGCACCATGTCCGTGCCTGCTTCTGCGACCGCGCCGATATTAAGCACGGAATCAACCGCGATCGCGCTGGGCTTGCTCGTCGCGCCCAAAGAAATTGTGGCCGGGAACGCGCACGTGACGGAACTCGATGGAATACACAGCTTGAAAAACGTGTTGCCATGGGAGTCAGTGGTGCAGGCCGGGGGGCCTTCGCTAGGTGAGCAGGGCGGGAATATCGCGCCA
Source organism: uncultured Acidobacteriota bacterium (assembly GCA_963786485.1). GTDB lineage: Bacteria > Acidobacteriota > Terriglobia > Acidiferrales > UBA7541 > Acidiferrum. The sequence goes on along the minus strand of CAWAZN010000004.1, from coordinate 141,866 downwards.
TTCATATCGAAAGGCAAAGTGGTCGTGGTAACCGGGCCCGCTGCGGTAGAAGCGTTCGCATAGGCCGGCAACACTGCAATGTTGCTAAACGCGGTTCCCGGCGATGTCGCATCCTTGGTATTCGTCACGCTAATGGGGTACTGGCCGCCCACTGACGGAGCCGTCGCGACTATCCCGGTGAGCCGCCGGGGTTCAGAGGTCGTCGATGCAGGTATAGTTACGTTGCTGCCATTAAAATTCACTCCCACGATGGGCGCCCCAAGCGGGCCAAAGTACCCTCCATCGAGTACCACCGTCTGATTCGTAATGCCTGCGGCACTGGCAGAAATATCGGTGGGCAAGGCAGACACCAATCCTGGACGCACTGGAACCACCTGAAACGTGTGCGAGGCAATCGGCGTTCCGCCTTGCGTGGTAGAGCTCCCCGGAGTGATCGTGACCGTGTACGTGCCTGGCGTCGCAAGTTGTTGCGCGTTCAGCCGCAAACGAGCCCCAGTAGAAACTGGACCGGTAGTCGCCGCCAAGGTGCTAGGCGTAAAAAACACTTTGATAGCGTTCGAGCCGGCATCAATAGCCTGACCGTTGAGCGTTATGCCGATTTGCGAAGTCAGATTTGAAGCATTCAGGAAAATATCAGCCTGCGATCCACCCTGCGGCACAATCGTGGGCCACAGACTGTTAAACGTAATCACCCCACCAGCCACTAGCGTAACCGTGGCGACGGCCACGCGATTTGTATCTTTCTTGGAAATCGCGAAAATTTGCACGGTCGTATTGGTCGGCAGCGTCGTCGGCGCCGTGAAATTTCCGCTGGGATCAATCGCGCCGCAACCGGGCGAGCAAGTCGGCGTACTCAAATTGAAGGTATTGGCAATCGAAGGGGTTCCGCCGGTGTTTACCGTGGTGTTGGTAACGCCCCAGGTGACATCGTTGGCCACCGTGTCCGTGGTCAGGTTGGCAGTGAAGAGCTTCTGTTCGCCCAGAGCAATCGCTGCGGACGTCGGCGCAATCGTAACGCGAATGCCGGAGTCTAGAATAATATTCAGCGTGTTCGACTTGGTCTTGTCCGCGTCCGCGGTCCCGGTAATGATGATGATCAATCCTTGATTTTTTGTCGGATCGGGAAGCTGTGCCGGCGCGGTGTACACCACCGTGGTGGGCTGTACGTTAGATAGTGTGCCCAGGGATCCGTCGGACGGGCAGGGCAGCGCTTTGTTCGTGGTCGTCGTGCCATTGGTGGCAGTGGTCGTCGTGGTGAACGTGCAGGTGAAGGCCACTGTCACATCCGCGACACCGTTGACCGTGTCCGGTCCCGAGACTGTGCCCGTAATCGTGTCCGCTTGCGTGACCACTACAACCCCGCCTAGCGAATCCGAGAGGTTAACCGTCAAGACGTTCGTGGCACCGCCGCCGCCGCAGCCTGCGAGCACTACACCGGCCAACGCCGCCGCGCCCAAGAATATTTTCCGCATGGCACTCGACTTCATTTGCACAATCTCCCCCACCTGGCACGGCAGTAATGCCGCTTACTGCTGCCGTCGCGCGTCTGACGCGATCAGCAACTGATTCCGTTTAACGCAACCCTGCAGCGGTTGCGTTGATTTCGAAAGTCCGCACTCCCCGAAGCGCATACTCACTTGCGCATATTCTCGCTCGTCTAACGTTCCGCAGCTAGAACGTGCGGCTGACCGTAAAGCGGAACGTGCGCAACGGCTCGAAATAATTCAGATTGCCCGGGTTATCAATGAATCTTTGCAGCGACGGATCGACCACGAATTTCTGGAAGGCCGGCGGCAGCCCCAACAGCGATGCGCGCTCGCCCGGATCGATATAATCTTGCGGCGCAAAAATCTGTTCATGCAAACGATTTATGTTGTACGCGTAATAAATGCGGAACGGCGCTTGAATAATCGGCAACTGCACCACGAATTCGATTCCCGTGGATGCCCGTGGACGGAAGTTGGTACCGCCGGCGATGGCCAAATGTTGGGTTAATTGCGGATTAGCCGCCACCGAGGCCAAGGGGAACTGCGATTCCAGGTTCGCCAAGCCCGTGGGATCGAGTTTGAGACCGTTGGTGTTGACGATACCCACCGTTCCCGCGTCGAGAAAGAACGCTGCAGTCACCGGTCCGGCGATGGGAATCCGGTATTCAAAATTGCCGTAGCCCATCAAATCTCCGCCCGGGAAGCTGATGCTGTACGCCAAAATCGGCACGCTGAACGAAACCAGCGTGCTGCCACCGCCACCATTCAAGTGCTGGTTCGAAAAGTAAGAGAAACCCTGGCTGGTCGCCGTAGGAATAAAGATGACCGGCGAAACCGAGCGAATGTCGAATCCGCGCAGGTCGTTCTCTCCACCCATGTAAAAGCGGCTGTAGGGCGGCACGTCCTTGCCCCCAAACCCGGTGATAAACGAACTTGAAAAATGCAAGCCGATGGTATTGCGCTTGTGATACGTGGGCTTGAACATCTTGAAATCGAAAGTGTTGGTAATCGAGTTTACGTTGCCGCCCAATGGCCCGCCGGAAAACGCCGCGGAATAAAAATAGCTCCTGCCATGCGTGGGATTCTGCGGATTGTCGATCGTGTTCTTGGTAATCGACGGCGTGATCGTGCTGGAAATAATTCCGTTGAGCGCGCTGGGGCCGGCCACGCTGCGAAATTGCAGCGCGGTGAAGAGCAACTGCGAAGTGTCGTTGAACGCCGTGATATTTGTGCGAGTTAGGCCGTACGACAAGGAAAATCGCGCGAACGAGAATCTGCGAAACGGATAGCTGGCAAAAACGTTAAAACCCGTGCTGTCTTGATTGTAATTTTGCACAAATTCCGGATTGATGCTCAACGTCTGGCCCGTTTGAATCGCCAATTGCTGGGCCTGATCGAATTTGTACCGGCTGGAGAAAATGGTGAATCCGGATTGGATCGGCTTGTCGAAAAGATACGGCTCCGTGAAGCCGAACGAAAAGCTGCGCTGCAGGTCGCCGAACTGCGCGGAAAGTGTCAGCGTTTCACCCAAACCTAGAAAGTTGTTCGTCTGATACGTCAGGCCGATAAATGTTCCGGCCAGGCCGCTCACGCCGCCTTGCAAGCCGATGGACTGTTTCCCTTTTTCCTTCAGCTTCAAGGTCAGATCCACCGTGCCGTCTTTCGTGTTGCGTTTGATTTCCGCCGCTTTGTCCGCCTCGATACGCTCGAAATAATTAAGCTGGTTCAGGCGCAGGATGCTGATTTCCCACAGCCGCTTGTTGAACAGCTGCCCTTCGTCGATCAACAGTTCGCGCCGAATCACTTTGTCGCGCGTGGTGGTATTCCCGCTGAAGTCAATGCGCCGGACGTAATATTGTTTCTGCTCGTCAAACTTCAGCGTCATATTTACAAGTTTCTTGACGTCGTCCGTTTCCTGTTCCGGTTCCGGCGTGAAATCGATGAATCCGAATTCGCCATATGCGGAGCTGTAGTTCTTCAACGCCTTACGAACTTTATCGGCAGAGAAAATATCGCCCGGTTTCAGGGGCCACAATCCTTTCAACGCTTCCACTTTCAAAGACAGAGCCTTATCAGGGTCGGCGCTGACGATTTTCAGCGTGCCCATCCGATACTGATCGCCCTCTTCAATCGGAATCGTGATATTCACCGCTTTGCCCGGGCTACGGCCCGCAAATGGCAGCGGTACGCCCAGTTTGTAATTGTTGGTCTCGACGCTTTCCAGAATCGGCCCATTAGGCGCAACCAACACTTTGAAATAGCCGTTGTCCTGATACAAACCGCGTATGCCGACTTCCAGGTCCTCGTTCAGTTTTTCCTTGTCATACGTCTTGGAGAGGACGTTGATTTCCGTGATGTACAGAGGAATGGCGTAGGGCCGGTCATTGCGCATCGCGCGTAGCAGTTTGCGATTGCTGAAGGCGTGGTTCCCGGTAAAGAGTACTTTTCCAACCTTAACTTTTGGACCTTCCTCAATCTTAAAGACCAAAATCACCGCGTTACTGGAAGCAATGCGCTCGTATTGCGGCGTTACTTTGGCGAATTGATGCCCATGCTCGCCCAGCAAATCTTCCAAAACCACTTCGGCCTTTTTGATTTTCGTGGGGTCGAACTGGCTTTCAACCGTGAGGCCGACTTTCTTTTCCTTGAAGCGATCTAGAATGTCGGATTCCGTAACGGAGTGAATGCCTTCGTAGCGAATGCGGCGAATAATCGGCCGTTCTTTTACGTCAAAAATAATGATGCGGCCGTTCGGATGGTCGGGGGAATCTTCCACGCGTAACTGCACATCTTCGAAGAATTGCGTGTTCCACAACGCCTGAAAATCGCGTCGTAACGTCTCTTCATTATAAGGGTCGCCGTCACGGCTGAAGATGCGCGCTTTCAGGGTGTCGCTGCGGATGCGCCGGTTACCAACGAACTCAATTCGGTCGATGACTAGGTGCTGCCCAGCATCGCCCGCTTGTCCGGATTGGTCAGGCTGCTGGCCATCCGCCCAAACCACCTCCGCGTCTCTTCGCGCCTCGGCGCTCGCGACTCTTGTATCTTCCGCGGGCGGTAATGAATCTAAATGTTGAGAGAAAAGCACGAAACTGTGCGGATGCGGTTCCGCTTCGGGCTGTTTTCGCGCTATCGCAGGTGAAAAACTCGTCAGCAGGGAAAAAAGTGCTGCGAACTTCAACGCCTTGAGCGGTGAAAATCCGGGCCGAACACAAAATTTTCTTTCAGCGGCCGTTGAGTTCATCAAGGCCGCGCCCCCAAACACAAATTGTTCTTCTCCTGCCGAGCTCGGTATGAACTCGGCTGTGCGTAGGTCTCGGTCCGAAGCCGAGGTCCTCCGTGCTGGTGTCAGATTCGCTAGTGGACGACCGGGGTTGCCTCAACCACTGGTCGAAATGCCAGGCCCTCTTCCCCAACATAAATCTGAAGCGTTGCGGGCCTTTGTATGCCCCCCTGAATCAAGGCTTCAGACAGCGGGTCTTCTACGTACTTCTGCAATGCGCGACGTAGGGGACGTGCGCCGTAATTTCTGTCGGCGCAAGTTTTTTCGAGGATCCACTGCCGCGCTTCCGGTGAAACCACCACTTGCACCTGGCGGTGAATCAACGTGTCGTTCATTTGTCCCACTAACAGGTCGATGATACGCAGCAAATCTTCGTCTGCTAATGGATTGAAGATAATAACCTCATCCAGCCGATTTAGAAACTCCGGATTGAAAGCCTTCTTAACTTCGTTCATCACCAGGTCTTCCACGGACTTGGTGCCTGCTTCTTCCCCGGCCGATTGGAAACCCAGCGAAGTGCGCTTCTGCAAGTGCCGCGCACCCAGATTCGAAGTCATAATAATGATGGTGTTGCGGAAATCCACGGTATTGCCCAAACCATCGGTCAATTGGCCGTCTTCAAATACCTGCAACAGAATATTGAAAACATCCGGATGGGCTTTTTCGATTTCGTCCAGTAGGATCACCGCATACGGCGTGCGGCGCACGCGCTCGGTCAGTTGTCCGCCCTCTTCGTAGCCCACATAGCCCGGAGGCGCGCCGATTAACTTCGACACGGAATGCTTTTCCATGAATTCAGACATGTCGAAACGAATCAGCGATTTTTCCGAGCCAAACAAAAATTCTGCCAGTCGGCGCGCAACTTCTGTTTTGCCGACGCCGGTGGGCCCTAGGAAGAAGAAGCAGCCCACAGGACGCGCGGGAGACTTCAGCCCAGCGCGACTGCGGCGGATGGCGCGGGCCAACGCCGTGATTGCCTTGTCTTGGCTGATGACGCGCTTGTGCAATTCGGGTTCAATGCGCAGCAATTTCTGCTGCTCATCCTCTTTAATAGAGCTGACTTGAATGCCCGTCCAGCGCGACACCACATCTTCGATGTCTTCGCGCGTAACGATGCCCGTGGAAGCGTCGTCCAGCTTGTAGCGGTCCCGCAAGCCGCGCAGGTTTTCTTTTTCCTTGCGCTCTTCTTCGGAATAAAAACGCGCTTTGTCGAATTCGTGATTGGCGATCGCCGTTTCCATGCGGTGCGTGATGAATTTCACACGCTTCTGCACTTCGCCAACCTCATCGGGAACCGTTGCTTGGCGCAACTTCACGCGCGCGCCCGCTTCATCGATCAAATCGATGGCTTTGTCTGGCAGAAAACGGTCTGGAATATACCGGTTAGAGAGATACACGGAATATTTCAACGCTTCGTCCGTATAGCTGACCGCGTGAAACTTCTCGTAACGTTCACGAACGCCCTGAATCACCTGCACCGCTTCTTCTTCGTTCGGTGCCGGAACTTTCACCGACTGAAAGCGCCGCTCCAATGAACGATCTTTCTCCACCGACTTGCGATATTCACCCGGAGTCGTGGCTCCAATGCATTGAATTTCGCCGCGAGAGAGCGCCGGCTTCAATATATTCGCCGCGTCCAGCGATCCTTCCGCCGAGCCCGCGCCCACCAGCGTGTGCAATTCATCGATGAACACGATGGAGTTCTGGCTCTCCATCAATTCCTTCATGATCGTCTTCAGCCGCTCTTCAAACTGTCCGCGGTATTTCGTTCCCGCCACAATCAGCGACAGATCCAGCGAAAGAATGCGCTTTTCTGCCAGAAACGGCGGTACATTGCCGTCGGAAATGCGTTGCGCCAGGCCTTCGACGATGGCCGTCTTGCCTACGCCCGGCTCACCAATTAGCACCGGATTATTCTTCGTGCGTCGGCACAAAATCTGAATCACGCGCTCCACTTCGCCGTCGCGTCCAACCAAAGGATCCAGCGAACCTTCCAGCGCCGCTTGCGTCAGATCGCGGCTGAATTCCGCAAGCAGCGACGTCTCTTTCGGACGCGCCGCGGCCGTCTTCTCGCCAGAGGTACGTCCCAATTCTTCGCGCAGCGTCGTCAATCGCAGACCGCGCTCCATCAATATTTCCGCGCCAAAACATTTCTCTTCACGCAGGATTCCCAACAACAGATGCTCAGTACCTACGTGCTTGTGTCCCAGTCGTTCCGCTTCTTCCGCCGCCATATTCAAAATGCGTTTGCATTCCTGGCTCAGTGGCACTTCTACGGACGTCGAGATGCGCTCGCGTATCGTGATGCGCGCCTCAATCTCTTTGCGAATTGATTCGATCGAGCCCTGCTGCCGCAGAAATCGATTGGCCAGGGCCTTGTCCTCGCGCATCAAGCCGAGCAACAGATGCTCCGTCTCGATGTACGGGCTGCCGTACTGGCTGGCTTCGTACCGGGCAAAAAATATGACGCGTCGCGCTTTTTCCGTATAACGTTCGAACACAGTTAGCTCGCTTCTCCCTGGAGGGTCCCCGGCAAAGCTTGCGCTCCGCGAGTCTTCAGAACGCCATGTTCCAGCCCTATTGTTCGGTCACAACGCGCGGCGAGCGCCAGATTGTGCGTCGCGATTAACGACGTCAACTGATGCGCGCGGTGCAACCGTTCCAGTAACTCGAACACAGCCCAAGCATTCTGCTCGTCCAGATCTCCCGTAGGTTCATCTGCCAGCAACACACGAGGTCCGGTGACGAGCGCCCGGGCAATCGCTACGCGTTGCTGTTCCCCTCCGGAAAGTTCCCCTGCGCGGTGATCGGCACGATCTACAAGACCGACTTCCGCAAGCCACTTCCGCGCTAATTGCAGCGCCGAAGCAGAATTTCCGCCGCGCGACTTTCCACGCAATAATAGCGGCATGGCCACGTTTTCCGCGGCCGTAAAATCCGGCAGCAGTTGATGTCGCTGCCATAAAAAACCAACGGCGCAATTGCGGAATTCCGCCAGCGCCGCTTCATTTTTTGTTTCAATGGCTTTCGAATCGAAGTATATAGTACCGCTTGTTGGCGTGTCTAGCGCAGCGAGCAGATGCAGTAACGTGCTTTTTCCCGCTCCCGACGGCGCCACGATCGCTACCATCTCGTTTTTTTGCAACGCGATGTTTGCGTCCGCTAAAACCGTCAAAGATTTTTCGGCGCGCCCATAGACTTTGCGCAAATTCCGGCCTTCGAGCAACGCGATCCTACTCGCAGCACCAGCGTCCTCGCCACTCGCGGGCGAATCGTGCGCCGAACGTTGCATGCCGCCGGTCATCGAACCATTGCCCTTTCTAACTTCTCTAACTTCGCTAACTTCGCTGCCAACCTCGCGGAATCGCCCTGCAGGTCTAGTCGCGTCGCTTCTTTGTCCCCGAACAACCTTCGCTCTCCACCCCAAAACCACTAAGTTAGATGCTGAATCCAGCCCGACACGTGCGCTATGCTCTGTCGATTTACGGGTGCATCTAAGCCCAAAAGTTTCCCTTTCTTGGAGCTACTTTTGGGTACCAAATCAGACCCCAATAGTACCAATTTAGTACGACTGCAACTCCCTTAAAAACAATAACTTGCCGCACTCGTTTTCCACTGACCCATTAGCCCTGAGTCGTCCACTTTACCGGGCCTTCTTCCACCCCCAGATAACTGCAACCAACGCGCCAAATCGCCGCCCAGCCGCGGTTGGCCACCGGCTGCGCCCACGAATACCTCTCATTTAACCCTTCTGGAGATCATTCGTAGCGCAGAATTTCAACCGGCAGCAATCGCGACGCCGCCCGCGCTGGCAAAATAGTGGCAGCCGTAGCAATCGCCATGGACACCGCCGCAATCCACAAACCGTCAGCGATATTGGGGTGAAACGGCACATATGGCACCGCATAAACCTGCGGATCGAGCGGAATCAAATGGTACGCCCCGGCAAAAAACGAAAACGCAAACCCCACGGCCAGTCCGATCAGCGTCCCCGCGGCTCCCACCGCGATTCCTTGCCACAAAAAAATCGTGCGAATCTGTTCGCGCCGCGCGCCCATGGACATCAGCACCGCAATATCCCGCGCCTTGTCCGTCACCGTCATGGACAGCACCACCAGAATATTCAGCCCCGCCACAAACGTAATCAACCCGATAAAAACCGCCGTCACCAATTTTTCCAGCCGCAGCGCGCGAAATAACGCGCGATTCTGATCCATCCACGTGCTAGCGAGAAACCCTTCGCCAGCAGCCTGCTCCGCCACACGCGCAATTTCCTCCGCGCGTTCCGGCTGCACCAACCGGAATTCCAGCACGTTCACCATGTCTCCGCTGCCCGAAAATTTTGCGCCGCCGGTAGCGTCATAAAACACCAGTTCGCGTCGTAATCATAAAAACCCGAATCGAAAACGCCGGTAATCCGAAATCGGCGCGTACGCGGTGTCAATCCAAAGGGCGTCAGACGCCCTTGGGGACTGAGCAACGTTACATAATCCCCGGGCGCCAGTTTCCAGTCATTCGCCAACTGCTGTCCCACGAGCAACGCATCAATTCCATCGGCGTCCGCGGAAAAATCCAGCTTCCCCGCCACGATGTGCCGCAACGCTTCATCGCTCTTCACTTCGCGCTCCGGGTCCACGCCTTTGGTCACCACTCCGCGCGCGTCTCCGGCAAACGACATCAGCACCGGTTGGTAGATCGCTGGCGTCACGGACTTCACCCCTGGCAGCTTCGCCAGTTTCTCAACGATTTCCTGGTAATTGTGAATGCCGCCGGCTCCCGGCCGCGTTAAAGAAATGTGCGCCGTAACGCCCAGCAACCGTTCCTGCAGCGTCTCGCGAAATCCCGTGTTCATGGACAACGCAATCACCAGCGTCGCCACGCCCGCCGCCACGCCAACGATCGAAAACAGCGTCACCAGCCGCAGTACCGCCGGCCGATAAGGCGACCGCAAATACCGCCGCGCCACAAACCATTCAAATCGCATGATCTCGGTGTTGCTTTTGTAGCGGCCGCCTTCCTAGGCGGGCGCTTTCTTGCACGCAGGCAAGCACGGTTAGCTCAACGAACTGTCAAACCGCCCTAGGCTTCACTTCCAGATTCATCACTCTTTGCCACCGGCCGCAGCTGCGGAAACAAAATCACATCGCGAATCGACTGCGAATCCGTGAGCAGCATCACCAGCCGGTCAATCCCAATGCCTTCACCCGCAGTGGGCGGCATACCGTGCGCCAAGGCGCGAATGTATTCCACATCCAGCTGCTTCGGCACTTCGTCGCCTCCCTGCGCGATCTGCGCCAAAAATCGTCGCTCCTGTTCCGCAGGATCATTCAACTCCGAAAATCCGTTGGCCACTTCCATCCCAGCGACAAAAATCTCAAATCGCTCCGTCAAAGTCGGGTCGTCCAGCTTCTGTTTTGATAGTGGAGAAATCTCCGTCGGAAAATCGTAAAGAATCGTCGGCTGAATTAAATGCTGTTCCGCAAACGTTTCAAATAGCAGCCCGGTCCATTGTCCATCCGTAAACGTCCCCTTGGACGCCGCATACGGCGCCCCAGCCGGCTTAGCCCAAGCGTTGTACCTTGCTCCAATCGCCGCCGGACCGCCCGGCACCGCCAGTTCCCCCAGAGTTGGAGCCGTTCCCGCCGCGGCAGGCCAATATTTCACGATCGCTTCGCGCATCGAAAGCCGTTCCATCCGCGAAAAATCCAGCTCCACCTCACTGTACTTAACCGTCGTGTTACCGGTAATCTCCTTCGCCAGCAGCGCAAACAGCTCCTCATTCAAATCCATCAAATCCTTGTAATTGCTGTACGCCTCATAAAACTCCAGCATCGTAAATTCCGGATTGTGCCGCGTCGAAATCCCCTCATTCCGGAAATTGCGATTAATCTCGTACACTCGTTCCAGTCCGCCCACCGTCAGCCGCTTCAAATACAGCTCCGGCGCAATCCGCATATACAGGTCGATATCCAATGTGTTGTGATGCGTCACAAAGGGCCGCGCCGCCGCGCCGCCTACCACCGGATGCATCATCGGCGTTTCCACCTCTATATATCCGCGCGCATCGAAAAATTTCCGCAGCTCCTGCGTAATCCGCGCTCGCGCCACGAATATCTCTCGCGACTTCTCGTTCACCAGCAAATCCAGGTAGCGTTGCCGGTAACGAATCTCCACATCGGCCAGCCCGTGCCATTTCTCCGGCAGCGGCAGCAGCGCCTTATTCAAAAACGTAATCTCTTCCACCCAGACGGACAGCTCCCCCGTCTTCGTCCGGAATAAATACCCGCGCACCCCGATCGAATCCCCCAAATCAAGCAGGTGAAACAGCGCAAAGCCCTTCTCCCCCACCACATCCTTGCGCACCAAAATCTGTAGCCGCTTCCCGCCATTCTGCAAATGCGCAAACCCCAGCTTGCCCATCAGCCGGTACGACACAATTCGTCCCGCCACCCGTACTTCCTGTTTTTTCGCTTCCAGCTCTGCCGCCGAGGCCTCGCCAAACCCCGCGATCACCTCTGCCGGCGTGTGTGTCCAGCGAAACTCATGCGGAAAAGCCGCGTAGCCCAGCTCTTGAATCTGCTCCAGCTTTTTCTGTCGTTGTTCAAACTGGTCGCGTGGTTCGAATTGCAAAACGGAGTTCCTTTCGCTTAAGAGAGCAGCCGAGTATAGCGGCCCGTCATCCTTTTCAGCAACCGCGCACCGCGCGATGTCTTTGCGGAAGCCTGGAAATGCGCACTCGACGCTGGCCCCGGTTGTGCGGCGCTTCCCATACGCGCTAACACAGGCGCACTAACATTCCTGACTTTACTTATTCGATTGCAATTAATGTATCTGCCTAGTAAACTTGCGATTGGTTCGCTGTAGTCTGGCCCCTGCGGACCATCCCGTGAGTTTCTTGCGTCTTCTTACTACGTCCCGGAGGGAGCGCGCCATGCGATCATCCCTGTTAACGAAGAACTCTTCTGCGAAGCATTCGCCTGCCCAAAGCGTCGCTGATGACCTCACCGAATTGCTGCTCAAAAAGATCATGGAGCTTTGTGGCGAGTCCTGCGCTACTCGCCGCGATTCGGTTTCCGGCGGCATCGAATGGCACAAATGCAATGGTGAAATTCTCGCCTATTCACGGCTCACGCACTTCGTCGAGCAATTGAGTTCCGCTTCGGGCGGACACGATCGGCGTTCGTTCGAAAATCAAAACAACCATAATTCTGTGCATCGGCGCTCTCAGCAAGACGCGTTTTAACGCAATTCCCACCATCTCAGCTTGCGCCAAATCGACCTAGTTAATCGGTTTAAATCCCCGATTCACCGCCCCGGGACACCCGTTCTCGCCTGAATGGCACTTTTTTAACCTTGCTTGCACTTTCGTATACAAGTTTCATGGTATGCTCCCGCCCTAGTCCCCCTTGGGAGAAGTGCTTGAAAGGTTCCAAGCCTCGTCTTGTTTCTGGTGTCTCGGTCCAGTCTGATTGGTGCGGTTGGCTTCCCGAAGCCAAAATGCAGGCGTTCAAAGTGTATTCAGGTGAATTCGAGACCTGTTACAACATGTTCAGCGTTTCTCTTAATGAAGCGCTCGGTCTACGTCGCGCTGGCGAACTTCGCAAATCCTTTCAGATCGTCGATGTCATCCCCGCTCTGTGCGCTCGTCTGACGGAGCGTCTTCAAGGCCTACTGAGTTCGCTCGACGAACACGCCAAGCATTATGGCGTGGTACCCAGTGTCGAACCGCTGGACGCCGCCAACTTCCGCGGCGGTCAAGGCCAACGAGCGGCCAACTACAGTTCCCTGCTCAGCGTGGTGATGCTTACCCAGCGCGCGCAATTTCTCAATAAAATTAGTTCCCTAAAGAGCGTGGTCGGTGATGTCGGGGTAGATGTTCGCGAAGCGGCTCAGGATATTTCTTCTGTTCCCGAAAAAGCTCGGGATCGCTTGTGGACCACCTTGGACGACGGCCACTATGACCTCACCACCTGTCTCGGTGAATCGACGGTCTTGCTGAAGTGCTTTCTGCGCATCCTTCCCAATGACCAGCTGACCCGGTTCCAGGAAACCGTCACTTTACAGACGGAGGCGATTCGGGCCGCCCGAAGCTCTCGCCTCATCCGCCATAGACGTATCGAGCAGTTCGCGGGAGAATAACGCACTGCCATCTTCTTCGCAGTCTTCCGGCCTGTCCGCCGGTTGCCCGCTCCTGTGCGTACTTTTTTAGGCATTTCGCACATTCGCGAGGACAACTCTAAGGAGCAATCGGCGCATCCGATGCTGTAAATGCGCCGCTATTGGACCGTTGGCCCGAACTCGACCAGCAGTTCCGAGCGGGGTGCCTGTTCACCAGACACCCAAACCTTTGACTGAAGCGGAAGCTATTCGCCTTGCGCAGGCGGGCGACGCTGCGGCCTTCGAGTTCCTTTATGGGCTCCATGGCCGGCGCGTTTACGCTTTGTGTCTACGGATGGTTCGTGAGCCGTCCGACGCGGAAGATCTCATGCAGGAAGCCTTTCTGCAGCTCTTCCGTAAGATCGGGACTTTCCGGGGAGAGTCAGCGTTCTCTACGTGGTTGCATCGCATGACCGTCAACGTCGTGCTCATGCGCCTGCGTAAAAAGACGCTTCCCGCCACCTCGCTGGACGAGGTTACAGATCCCGATGACGAGGCAGGTGGCCCGCGAAAGGACGTTGGCGCGCCAGACTTGCGGCTAAGTGGTGCGGTGGACCGGGTCAATCTGGAACGTTCCATTGAAAAATTGCCGCCTGGTTATCGCACCGTCTTTACGCTACATGACGTACAGGGTTATGAGCACAACGAAATTGCCGAGATTATGGGCTGCTCCGTGGGCAACTCTAAATCTCAGCTGCACAAAGCCAGAACCAGGCTTAGAGAGTTGTTGCAGGAAGACATTCGGCAGCATGCGCGAGACGAACGTACCGCTGCAAAGGCGCAGACGAGCGAAGGCGATTGAGTTAGAATGATGAAAATTGTAGGGTGTGCAGTTCTAGAAATCAGCGTGGCCGGAATAGCGAAGGATTGTCGCGCCGCCGCTATGCCTAAATTGGTGCCTGGATTCGTGCTCGGATTCGCGCCCGAATTTGTGTCTGGATTTTGGAATCAAGTGGAGTGCAGGGTGGTACGCCATGTCTAATCCCGCTGCGTGTAGTCACTTGGCAGCCGCTGTTGAGCGCGAAGATCTTGCTACATTGCCCCCCGATGCGCGTGCGCATCTCGCGGAATGCGCGGACTGCCAGGGATTCATCGCCGATCTCAACTCCATCGTCGCCGCCGCCCACCAGCTTCCCGCGGAGGTTGAGCCCCCTGCTCGTATCTGGACTTCGCTCCGCGCCCAGTTGTCCGCTGAAGGCGTAATTCGTGAAAGCACTGTCCCTTCGCAGCCTGTAGCACGAGCGCCGTGGTGGCACGGTCTCGCCGGGCTGATGCATGGCCGCGTTCTGGCTACCGCCTCCGTCGGCTTGCTCATTCTCATCGCCGGAGCGTACGAACTTCGCACCAGCAACGTCGCGGCGCCTCCGCCACAAACTACGGTTGAACAAAAGGAAACCCCGGATGATACCGGGCCGATCCTGAGTCAACAGGAAAACGAACTACATTCCGCGCAGACGGCCAGTACTCTCGCCACGTCGCCCGTGGACGATTCTCTGCAAAAAGACTTGCGGACCTTGGACGCCTTCATTGCCGAATGCAAACTGCATTTGAAGACCAATCCGCGGGATCAATTGGCGCGGGAATATTTGGACCGAGCCTATCAGCAAAAAGCCGAACTGTTAGCCGAGATGATGGATCGCGGCAGGAGCGTAAACTGAAATGAGTCTGCGACGGATCGGACGAAGCTTACTTCCTGTGCTTGGCGCTGGAATTTTTCTCTGGCCAATGGCTCCGGCGCTGGCTGGCCCTGGCCCGCAGCACTTCGAAAAGCATTTCTCGGTCAAGGGCAAGCCCGTGGTTGTAATTCAGAACCTTGGCAACGGCCGCATCGAAGTGAAATCCTGGAAAAATCAGGAAGTAGTCATCACCGGCACGCAAGCCTCAAATAAAATCAGCATCGACTACGAACAAGCTGGTGATCGCATCGGCGTCTCCTCCAGCCTGGTGGACGCCACCGCACAGGCCACCGAAATGGAAGCCGACTTTCAACTGACCGTCCCCGAAGAGACGGAACTGCAGCTCAAGAGCCAGACCGGTTTGATCTATGTTGAGCAGGTCACTGGAGACATGACCCTCGAAAGCGTCGCCGGCGACGTGCACCTCAAAGAAGTTTCCGGCTACATCATCGTCAGCACCAAGAGCGGCTCGCTAGTCTGCACGCAGTGCGCCGGCAAACTAAATTTCTCTTCCATCAGCGGCGGCGCGCAACTCCTGCAACCCATGCTCTCCAACGTAAATCTCTTTACCACTTCTGGAAATATTCTGTTTGACGGCGACTTCGTGCGTACCGGCCTGTACACCATGAAGAGCGGCAAAGGCGTTGTCGAAGTTCGCTTCTCCACCAATGATTCCTTCGACCTCAACGCGCAAACCGCCATGGGCACCGTCGACAACCAAGCCGCCGATTTTCTGAAGCCGGACTCGCACGGCATCAAGCACCTCGCCAACAAATACACCAAAGGTTTCTTCGGCACCATCGGCCAAGGCCTCGCCAAAGTAGAGCTTTCTTCCTACAGCGGCACTATCCGCATCCTAAAGCGCGATTAGCGAGTGCACGGGCATTCCTGTTTACACCCGTCAGGGTGCCTGTGCGCCTTTCTGTAACCGCGCCTCAGCTCGCTTCTGTGTGCCTCGCCTGTAGCCGCAACATACACCGCCGCATCCCTCGCAACTCCCGCCGATAACAAGTAATATTCCACCTGCGCCAACGTAATCCCTGTCAGGGCATCCACAGGAGCAAAAAAATGTTCGCTCTACTAATGGGTCTGAAAAGCATCTCCCCATCAGCCCTCCAAGCAATGCTCCTCAACCAAAAAGTTTCGGTCTTCGACGTAAACTCCCGCCAGAGCTGGATGCAAGCTCATGTCCCCGGCGCGGTCAATCTGGACCCTGTCAGTTATCTCGACGGAGATCTGCCCCCAGACAAATCCGCCAATCTGGTCTTTTATTGCTCTAACCCATTCTGCAGAAAAGCGCCCAATGCCGCCCGCCGTGCTAAAGAACTCGGCTACACCAACGTGAAAGTAATGTCCGCAGGCATCAGCGGCTGGCTCAGTGCCAATCTTCCCACCGAAACCGGAGTATGACGCCGCGCACCGACTCCAGATTCGCGTTAAAATAAATCTATGTAGGGGCCGTCCTTCCAGGGCGGCCCGGTTTTGTGTTTCATCCAACAAAATCGCCCATGACCACATCTCCCCCACCGCCAAGTCGCCCCACCAACCGCCCGCAACTCCTCTGCCTCGCTGGTTTCATGGGCTCCGGGAAAACCACTGTCGGCACCCTGCTCGCCCGCCAACTCGCCTGGCGTTTCGTCGACCTCGACGAACGCATCGAAACCGCTTCCGGCCTGAGCATTCCGCAATTTTTCGAAAATTTTGGCGAACTTGCCTTCCGGCAACTCGAAGCCGGCCAACTTCGCGCCGCCCTCGGCCGCGCCACGGAAGATTCCTCCGGAACGATTCTGGCCCTGGGAGGCGGAACCTACGCGCAACCCGGCTGCCCAGAATTTCTGCGCACCACCAGCGTCCCCGTCCTCTGGCTCGACACTCCCACGGATCTTCTACTCAGCCGCTGCATGACCATGACTGGTCGCCCGCTTTTTCGCGACGAAGAAAGTTTCCGCGCTTTGCACGCGCAACGCGTGCCATCGTACCAATTGGCCGATTATCGCGTAGACGGCTCTGCGGACGCTCCACAAGTCGTGGCGGAAATTCTGCGCATGGGAATCGTCGGCGCCACCAGCCAACACGACCATTTAGTTGTCGAGAAACCCTCCGCGTAAAACGCCGCTATTCCCTCTTGAAAAATGGCATGCTGTACCTTCGCAAGCGATTACTACTGCTTTTCGCGAAATATTTGTGAGGTCAGCCCATGTTCAAAACAGCAGGCACCGCCGCGAATTTCCTACGCGAGAATAAATGGCTGGCGACCATCGCCGCGACGGCCATTCTGGCCGCGGCGCTTTCCGCAGCCGCCGCACAAAATAAATCCCCCAATATTTTCATCGCCGACAAAGGCAAATTCACGATTCAACTGGATGGTCAGACGGTAGCGCACGAAGATTTTGAAATCGCCCCAGCCGCTAACGGCTGGATCGCCAAAGGCACCACCGAACTAAAAATTCCGAAGACGCCGGCCTCCACAGTTAGCGGGACGCTAACCATGCAACCAGACGGCACACCCATCAGTTACGACTGGACGTCGCAAGCCGAAAAAACCAACGCCGCCAATATTTCATTCGCCAACGGAGTAGCGAAGGTTACTCTGCAGATGCAAGGCGCGCGCCCGTTTCAGCAGGACATGTCTTTCGGCGCCCCACTCGTCGCCATCCTGGACAACAACCTCTACCACCAGTACGAAGTCCTGGCCCGCCTCTACGATTGGAACAAACGCGGCCCGCAAACTTTTCCCGTCTTGATCCCGCAGGAACTCACTCCCGGCTCCATCACTGTTGAAAGCACCGGTGAAGTCACCGTCGCCGGCAAATCTTACGAAGCACTTCGCGGCGTCACTTCCGATCTGCAGGTGATGCTCTACCTCGACAAAGAGCACCGCCTGCAACGTTTCGAAGTCCCGTCCGCCAAAGTAGTCATCACCCGCGAATAAACCGTCTTGGATTGCCGCGACGACCTGGAACGCACATCTTGCTCCCACAGCTCGACCAGCGAGATCAAACTACGCTTTCGGTGATACGGACGTGCGCATCGGTAATGTGAAAACCATGCTTCGCAATGTCGTCCAAGCACTCATTGGTATTCACCGACGGGTTCGGCTCTCCGTCCCGGCTCAACTCTATCGACTTAAAGGCGGTCCACGGGGAAAACTTCGACGGCAGATTGGCTCCCGTCGCGTCTTCCGTAAAAGCGAACACGCGACCAGGACCTCTGAAAATATGGAGTAGCATCAGTTTTGCTCCTTGATTCGCTAAGCATTATAAACGCGGCAGCTATCCTTCGAGCAGGGTCAATCCCCCCATTTTTCAAACCGGGACACTCGCCAAGGCCCGCCAACTCTTGACTTTGCCTCATGCTCCGTATATGAACGGAGCGTTTTAACACCCTGTTCATCAAGCCGTAGTATCGTCCGGCGTCCTCGGCCCGCGGTCGGTCCATCTCGCTCGAGGAATGCCTGCAAAGGTTGCGCGGCACCACCAGTCTGATTAGCGACACGCAAACCCAACTCGCATCCCAGACAGCTTTTACTCTCCAGGAGGAAGCATGGCCAGCAGGATCGACGCAATGGCAGCAGGAACGTCCGCCGAATTCAGCATCCCGAAGGTGATTTTCGCCTCCTCGGTCGGCACCATGATCGAGTGGTACGACTTCTATATCTTCGGCAGCCTGGCTGCCGTCCTCTCGTTGAAATTTTATCCGCCTGGGAACGATACGTTCGCCTACATCGCCTACCTGGCCACTTTCGCTGTGGGCTTCCTGGTGCGCCCATTTGGCGCACTGTTCTTCGGGCGAATCGGAGATCGCGTTGGCCGCAAGTACGCCTTCCTGGTTACGTTGCTGATCATGGGAGGAGCGACGGCACTCATTGGTCTGCTTCCCACCTATAAAACTGCCGGCTGGTTTGCGCCGATCACGCTGATTTTGATTCGCGTTCTGCAAGGGTTGGCGCTCGGCGGTGAGTATGGCGGCGCAGCGGTGTATGTGGCCGAACACGTTCCCGACAACAAACGCGGTTTCTACACCAGCTTCATTCAGATCACGGCCACGCTCGGCCTTTTCGTTTCGCTGATCGTGATCCTGCTGACGCAGCAATCCATGAGTAAAGATGATTTCTCCGCGTGGGGCTGGCGCATTCCTTTTCTCGCCTCAATCATCCTGGTAAGCATTTCGCTTTACATCCGGCTGAAGATGAAGGAATCGCCGATTTTCACACAGATTAAGACGGCGGGCATGACCTCAGCCGCTCCGCTAAAAGAAGCCTTCACGAAATGGGAAAATTTGAAGCGCGTGTTGATTTCTTTATTTGGCGCGACGGCCGGGCAGGGCGTTATCTGGTACACCGGACAGTTTTACGCGCTCTTTTACATTCAAACCATTCTTAAGGTTCCGACCAAAACCGCGAACATCATCGTCGCCATCGCACTACTCTGCGCTATGCCCTTCTTCACATTTTTTGGCTGGTTGTCTGACCGCATCGGCCGCAAATGGTTGATGATGGCGGCCTGCATCCTGGCGGTGATTTCTTATTTTCCGATCTATCACGGGATGCAGCAGGCGGCGGGTAACAATGTGGTCAGCGTAAAATCCGCACGCAACAAGGTCACGGGTGCAATCAGCCTTACACCTTTGACGACGGACGCCAGCGGAGCACCCGTAGCCGCGCCCGAAGCCGCCGGAGTAAATCAGCCCATGATGATCGGACTGATATTTTTGCAAGTTATTCTGGTGTGCATGATTTATGGACCGATTGCGGCCTATCTCGTGGAGGCTTTTCCGGCGAAGATTCGTTACACATCGTTATCTCTTCCCTATCACATCGGGAACGGAGTGTTCGGTGGATTGTTGCCACTGATCGGGCTTTCGTTGTGCGCGCGCAATGGAAACATCTACGCCGGACTGTATTACCCGATGATCGTGGCGGGAATTACGTTTGTGGTGGGCAGCCTGTTGTTGCGCGAGACACATGGCGTGAAGATCTGGAGCGAAGTGGAAGGTAAGTAGGGCCAAGAGAACGTTCTTGGCCTAGCCGTGGTCGAATCCTTGTCGAACTGGGCGCAGCATGCTGCGCCCCTACAACAACAGCGACAATTGACGGGCCGCGATTTGCAGTAGCATCATCTTCTGTGCGCGTTAAGTCCGCGCGTCGAGCAAGCATCACAACACTGCACTGATAAAGCTGCAAGCAAACTCACCGGGGGCTAATCCGTGGCCAAAGCGCGTTCAAAAGAAAAAGTGAAATCGAAGGCAAAAACTGCGGCTACGAAAAAGCCTCCGACGACTAACTCATCGCTTGGGGCGAAAGCACCAGCAGAGAACGAAGCGCAGATTGCGGTGCATTGGAAAGAAGAGGAATATTTTCAGCCTTCGGCGAAATTCATTGGACAAGCGAATTTAAATGATCCGGCGATGGTGGAACGCTTCAGCGAGAAGCATTTTCCGGAATGTTTTCGAGAGTATGCGGACCTTCTGGATTGGGATACCTACTGGCACACCACGTTAGATACCAATGATCCGCCATTCTGGAAATGGTTTGTCGGCGGGAAATTGAATGTCTGCTACAACTGCGTCGACCGGCATCTGGCCAAGCACAAAAATAAAGCAGCGCTGATCTTTGTCCCGGAGCCAGAGCAGGAAGCGGCTACGGTGGTCACCTACCAGGAACTGTACCGGCGGGTGAATGAAGTTGCGGCGATGTTGCGCGACTACGCCGGATTAAAAACCGGGGATCGCGTCACCATTCACATGCCGATGATTCCGGAATTGCCCATCACCATGCTGGCGTGCGCGCGGCTCGGCATCGTGCACTCCGTCGTGTTTGGCGGATTCAGCGGAGAGGCTTGCGGCTTGCGAGCGGCCGATTCGGGAAGCCGCGTTTTGATTTATGCGGATGGCTACTATCGCAACGGAAAGTGGATCGATCACAAAGGGAACGCGGATATCGCCGTGGCTACATCAGAAAAAGAAGGCCAGCACATCGACAAGGTTTTGGTTTGGAAGCGCTACTCCGGCAAGTATCAATCGGAAGCGCCGATGATCATGGGGCGTGATTTTTTCATCGATGAACTTCTAGAAAAATATCGCAACGCGATCGTGCCGCCGGTTTCCATGGATGCAGAGGCGCCACTCTTCTTGATGTACACCAGCGGCACCACCGGGAAACCAAAAGGCTGCCAGCATCGCACCGGCGGATACTCTGGCGTACGCGACCGGGACTTCCAAGTTTTATCAGGACATCAAGCCGACCGACGTGTACTGGTGCATGGCCGATATTGGATGGATTACTGGACATTCGTACATCGTGTACGGGCCGATGGCGCTCGCAGCGACGAGCGTGCTTTACGAAGGCGTGCCGCAATTTCCAGACGCAGGGCGTCCGTGGCGCATCGCGGAACGGCTGGACGTAAATATTTTCCACACTTCGCCGACAGCGATTCGCATGCTGCGCAAAGCAGGCGGTGAAGAGCCCGCGAAATATAACTACCATTTCAAACACATGACCACGGTCGGCGAGCCGATCGAGCCAGAAGTCTGGAAGTGGTATTACAACGTAGTCGGCAAAGGCGAAGCGGTGATTGTGGATACCTGGTGGCAAACGGAAACGGGCGGATTTTTGTGCACCACCAAGCCAGCGCTGGACGCCATGAAACCAGGCAGTGCTGGCCCAGCGGCGCTGGGGATCTATCCGGTGATTTGGGACGAAAATAAAAAAGAAGTGCCGCCGGGAGCGGGAGCCGCCGGGAATATTTGTATTCGCAATCCGTGGCCGGGAATTATGCAGACGATTTGGGGCGATCCGCAGCGTTTCGTGAAGCACTACTACGAAAAATATTGCAAGAATCCCCACAGCAAAGACTGGCGGGATTGGCCGTACTACGCAGCAGATGGCGCACTGCTTCCGGCCGACGGATATTTCCGAATCCTGGGGCGCGTCGACGATGTGATCAACGTGGCTGGCCATCGACTGGGAACCAAGGAAGTGGAATCAGCGTGCTTGACGGTGGGCGAAGTGGCGGAGGCGGCGGTGGTTCCGGTCGTCGACGAGGTGAAAGGGCGCGTGCCGGAAGTGTACGTGGCGCTGAAGCCGGGAGTTCTGCCGAGCAAAGCGATGCAGGACAAGATCATGTCCACGATCGAGACGATGATCGGCAAGATCGCGCGGCCGAAGAAGATTCATATGGTGCCGGATATGCCGAAGACGCGGTCCGGAAAAATTATGCGCCGCGTGCTGGCGGCAATTTCCAACAATATGGATACCGGCGATATTACGACGCTGGCGAATCCGGATATCGTGGCCCAGATTCGAGAGCAGGTGCAGGGTCGGCAGGCGGTGGCGCTGAAGGAAGGGCCAGCGGATATCAAGTTGTTCGGCGTAGATTCGTAACGATTCAAGGTCGCGGAATTGCAATTGTGGCGGCCGGGCTTTAGTTCACCCTGACGAAGGAAGGGTCCCGGCGCATTGGTTGTGGTCTCCAAAATTTGAGCGGGCGGTACACACACCATGTTGGGCATGAATAAGATTGTGGCGTTTGTAGCGGTGACGGATTATGACAAAGCTCGCGCGTTCTACGAGAAGACGCTGGGGCTGAAATTTATCAGCCAGGATAATTTTGCGTTGGTAATGGAAGGCGGTGGCACGCGCATTCGCATGGCGAAGGTGGCCAATCACGAGGCAGAGCAGTTCACAGTTCTAGGATGGGAAACCCCGGACATCGAAAAGCAGGTTTCGGAGTTGCAGGATCGCGGATTGAAATTCGAACGCTATCCGTGGTTGCCGAAGGATGGATTGCCGATTTGGGCAGCGCCTGGCGGAGACAAAGTGGCGTGGTTCAAAGATCCCGATGGAAATGTGTTGTCGTTGAGTTTTCACGTGCCGTAGTTGCCGGTCGCACCCCCATCCGAAAAATTTAACGCCTGTGAAGTTCTTCTCGGGCGCCAGGCGCAAAGCCCAAATCTAGTCCCTTTTCCATTCTGGCCACAGCACGACGCATTGCTCGTCTGTAGGCAATGTCGTGCTCGATCAGCGAGTCGATTAAGTCACTTAGAAGACCGTTGACGGAAATACCGCGCGCCGCTGCGATTTTTTTTACAGCACTGTGACTCTTAGCTTCCAACTTGATCGAAATTGTTTTCGTACCCATCGAGCCATTTGAGCACACACGAACGTCAAAAGCACCGGGTACGAAAACAGGACTGGCAAGTCTTTTTTGGAGAAGTCCGGGCAACCGTAGCGCAGCAAGCTGCGCGCCCTACAAAAGCATTATTGCGGGCATTGAGTTTGCAGGGCGAGCGCCAGGTCGGCGTCGAATTGCGCGCCGTGGTATTTGGTGGTGCAAACTTGAGAGGCGGTTAGGCCCAAGGCCCCGCGAAGATCGGCACCAGAGAGATTGGCTCCGGTTAGATCGGCGCCGCGAAGAATGGCATCCGCACCGGCGACTCTCCGCAAGTCGGCGTTGTGCAGATCGGCGTCCAAGAAAATTGTGCCCTTCATCCGCGCGCCGCTGAAGTTTGCGCCGGCGGCCTTGGTGGACGAGAAATCGGTGAGCTCGAGATTGGCGAAGGGTAACGCAGCGTTGTCCATTTTAGTGTCTCGCAAGTCGGCGCGGGATAAATCAGCGCGCACCAACTGGGCATTGCGCAGGTCCACGGAATAAAGAGAAGCGTTGTTCAGTTTGGCGCTGGAGAAAACGGCGCTTTCGAGAATGGCGTAGGAAAGATCGGCGTTGCGCAAGTCAGTGCCAGTGAAATTTCCGCGGGTCGCGTCCGACGAAACCATTACCGCGTTTTGCGCTTGCGCGCGATCCAGGATTACGTTCCGTAAATTGGATTCGCGCAGATTGGCGTTGCGCACATCCGATTCCGAGAGATACGCGCCTTCCAGATTGGCGCGCCAGAGTTTCGCGTTGGCCAGGAAAGCGCGATAGCCGCGGACGAAGTGGAGATTCATCTCGTTCATGCGCGCGCCCTGGGTGTTGGCCAGTGATTCGTCGGTCCACTTCCCTTTCGGAGCGGCGGAAAGAGCGGCTTCGTTTACGTCGGCATAAGGACGGTAGCCGAGCGATTGGAAAATTTGTGCGGGCCAGCGGCGAATGCTGGCGCGGGAATATTCCTTGGCGACGTCCTTGTCAGCAGGTAGGCCAAAATTCACGCCAAGCGAAAGAAACAAAACAATCGCGCCGGTGATGAGCGCTCCGCGCGTGGTCATGAGCACCAGGCGGACCAGAGCGTCACGTTTGGGAAACTGAATTTCTCCGGGACCAAGGACGCGGGTGACGATCGCAGGCAAGCACGTTGCGCCTGCTACGGAAATGGTGAACAAAAACACTTGCAGCACCGTGCCGTGCAGATCCTGGCGGACGAGATACCGCAGCCAGAACAAAAATAATGTGGCCGGCACAACCCAATAGGCCAGCGCGGTGGACAGAACGGTTTCCAGCACCGCAAACGGGGAACGCGAATCGCGTTGCCACCGGAAGTGGCGGCGCACGACGCCCATCAAGTACCAAGGTCCGTCACGTTCCAGCGTTTGTCCGTCCGGAAAAACGGCGGGCATGGCCGCCATGTTTCCCCACAGGCGCAGCAACAGGAAATGGAATCGCAGATACAGGCACACCAGGACAATCGGCGCGCCGAGGTAAAAGCCCATCATCGGCAAGGCGCGGCCAAAACGCGGAATGGGAATCGCGGGACCGTTGATCAGCAAGCGAAGATCAGAGGTGAAAGCGATCATCAGAACGCAGATGGCACTGATGGCTAGCGTGGCAAAATAAAAGAAACGTGCCACGCGCGTGGCTTGCTCGATCGCTTTGCCGCTGTCGAACGTAGCGAGCAAAGTTTCCGGCAAGAGCGCGTCAAACAAATTGGTGCCGCCGAGGCGCCCGACCCACATGCCTTCCGCGCCGTAAAAAGTGGCACCCATTAAATTTGCGCCGGTGAGGTCCGTGCCCAGGAGAATGGTGTCGCGAAAATCGGCCTGCACCAGGCTGGCGCCGCGCAGGTTGGCCATGGAGAGATCGGCACCCTGCAGCTTGGCTTTATCGAGAGTGGCGCCGCGAAGATTTACGCCAGTGAGGTCGGCGTTGGTGAGATTGATGCCAGAAAGATCGGCGCGACGGCCAGATTCGCCGCCGGATTCCACCCAGAGTTTGTGCTGGTCCAGGACTTCGGCGAACTCGATGAGCGGGAGTTCCACGGCGACATCTTCGATGGCGCTGCTGAAGATTTCGGTTTCGAAAGCCGTGGAGTCTTCGGTGGGAAGACCTGCGGGGACCGCGTTTTCTGACGGTTCACTTGCGGGCACCGCGGTTTCGGCGTGTTCGGCGGGCGCCATAAAAGTGGAGCCGGGCGCTGACGAGGAATAGCTGGACGCGTCATCAATGCGCGTGAGATTGGCAAAATTCGCGAGTGCGGCGTCAGTGGCCGCCGCGTGCGCGGCGAGCGGCGGCGGCGATGCTTCCGCGAGTTGCTGCTCCGCGATGCGCGGCTCTTTCAGTTCCGAGACGATCTCCAAAGACTTTCTCCCCAAGAAATTTCGGTGCTGCAATGCTTCCGGACGGACCGCGGCGTTCGTTTCGCGAGTTACGAACGGCGGATTCTGCTGGGATAGGTATGTTGGCTGATGAGGCAGGCGAAAATCGCCTGCTCTGAGGTACAGGGGATGCTTGGGGATAACGAGGCGACGGTTGGGGGATGCCGGATGGCGTTGCAGAAGGCGCCCGCCGCAGACGGCGGCCCCTACAAAAGCGTTGACCTTGGGGATAACGCGGCGGTAGAGCAAAAGGCCGGACTAGGACCCGGCCGGTACAGAATCAGAAGCTAAAAAGTAGAGCCGGGGCGCTTCGCTGAGGGGCCAAGGTACCCCGGCTTATCCTGCCCGCCTCCGCAGTGAGCGAGCAAGAAACTCGTTTCTTACGTGCTGCAATATCAAGTGCTGCGTTGCTGCCTGCCGCGAATCGGTGGTTCTTCGTGCGCACGGCGAAATCGATTGCGGCTAGGAACGGAGACTTGCGTTATTTGTCTTCGTCGCCGCGAAGAAATTCGTAGCGCTCGATGGCGGCAACTACGCCGACGGCGCCTTCGTCGCGTGTTTCGGTGCGTTGCACGCGGCCCAGGCAGCGGACGCGCACGGGTCCAGCCAGAGTGATTTCATTGGGTAAAGTGAGCAGAATCTCGACGGCGGAACCTTCTTTTACGTCTTTGGTGAGGAAGAAATAGACGCCGCGAGAGCTGACATCGCGGGATTCCGTGCTGGTTTCGCCGACGGCTGCGCCGGTCGTCCAGCGCACGGTGAGGGGCAGGCGCATGGTGAAGCGTTGCGTAGTTCGGCGTTCAGAACCAGTCAAGGAAAACCTCCACTATCGAAATGAGAGTGTATCCGGGCTGGGGCCAAGGAACAATAGGACTCCCGATACAAAAAGATTTGCACCGGGCGAAGTACCTTTGTACTAGGACGAAGGGCTTCGCATGGGACTTCCTGGCTAAGGTAGGCGCTGTAGGCGTCTGCCGGGTTCCCCGGGGGCCAGACTGCCTGGTTGGGGCAGCCTGTTGGGCGGAACCTACGGCAGCGACGTCGAATCCAATCTTCTGACGAAGCGCCTCGGCGAAAACTTTGGACACATCGCCGGATCCCTTTGCAGGTCCCGCCCGATCTGAACTCCACGACACCTCATGACCGACTTTTTCCGATATCTAGGACACCTTGCCTATCACGCCGGGATCGGCGGCCTGCTGGCCGTGGGTTTTCTGGATTCGTCCTTTTTGATTTTGCCATTTGGCAACGACGTGCTGTTTATCGCCCTGAGCGCGCGCCACCACCGTATGGTGGCGCTGTATGCGCTGGCGGCGACCGCTGGCTCGGTGCTGGGATGCTGGCTGACCATCTGGCTGAGCGGCAAAGGCGAAAAGAGACTACGCGAGCGAGTCTCCGGCAAACGCCTGAAATATATTGAAGACAAAGTGAAGAAACATGCCGGGTGGATGATCGCGTTCGCCAGCGTGATGCCGCCACCCTTTCCCTTCACCACTTTTGTGGCGGGCGCCGCGGCGTTCGACTATCCGAAGAAGCGCATGTTCAGCATTATCGGCGGGACTCGCTTTGCGCGGTTCGCCGTGGAAGGCTGGCTGGCGATCGCGTACGGTACGGCGATTCTGAGATTCCTGAGTTCGCGGGAACTGAGATTTGTGGTGATTCCGCTGGTGGTGCTTTCCATTGCGGGGAGCGCGTATTCGATTTTCCAGTGGATCCGCAGCAGTTCCTCGCAAAAGCGAAAAGACAAAGCGGCGTGAACGGCTTATGGGGGCCCTTGATTGTACTGATCGGTGTTGTTGGTAACGGGCGATGGTTGGGATGGAGGGCGGAAAATTTGGGTGGGGTATACGGGTGTTTGCGGATGGTTGTGATTCCATGGGGTTTACACGAGAGTCAAATTGTATCGTTGTGATTTGGCTGGAGTTGCGAAGGCAGATTTTTGAGCGCTTCGAGTTTGTCCAAAAACTACAGATTTCAAGGGAATTACAACGAATCGAGCGAGCGGCAAGGGGAAAAACAGGCGGTGATGCTGCGTTTCGGACGAACTCGTGTGTCGGCACACGCGATAGTAACAAGGAAATGTTATCTTGTCAAGTAGTATTACCTTAAGGTACTGATTCGAACGGACGGGCCTCCGTAGATATCATTCGCGGTGATGCGGAAAAAATGGGAAACGTCCCGTCTGTCCCGTCCCCGCGTTTCCCGTCCCCGCGTTTCCCATGTCTCGGATGCCAGCACCTCGTTGCGTCCTCTCCTGATAAGCCAGGGGAATCGCCATGCTCACGACAATGCCCTGATGCTCTTAATCATCGTTTCGATGATCTGCTGATACTTCTGTTGCCGACTATCGCCCTCGAAGTTCCGCAAGATAACAATAAACCGATGCCCTTCGGTTTCGCAGAAAAGCTCAGTATTGACCATGTAAGGGACGGGCCTGGACGCGTCTTGCGCTGGAACTAACGGCTCCCTGGAAACGACTTCCTTAAAGTTCGCGCAGTTCGGCGCATTAGTTTTGACTATCTCACCTCTCGTCGAGATAATCGAAGCGTTGTCGTTATACTCCTTGATCGCTTGAGCGAGCGTTTGTGCGCTTGGGTCGTGTTCGTCTATGACCATTACGAGCGCTTGGCCGCGTTTGATGATAACTCCCTCCGACCCGCTCTGCGCGCTACGTAACTGAAGTCTGTCTGCAGAAGCGCTTATTCTGGACCAGCCGGAGGGATATTTAACTGTGAAGTGGCCTGGACTGATAAACCGCTCCCACTTTTCCGCGTTTGAAGCTAATGCACTAAAGGCGATAACTAAAACTATACAAATCTCTCTTATGCGCTTAGACATCGTTCGCCTCCAGCAATCTTAAGGGCAGGGATTCCGCAGCGAATTCGTATCTGGCGGGTGAGCCCGGGTCGTCACACAACTTCTCTCTCCTGCAGGCACAATCTGCCGCGGGGGAATATACCATATCAATAAATGAATGAAGGGTTAGGATGTGGTGTCGGATGCCCCACACGCCGGTCTTGCGCGTGGGGTTTGGAGTGATCGATGCCGAAGGGGCTCAAACGCTACTACGGGCAGGGCCATCTGCACTTTCTGACGTTCAGCTGCTACCGGCGGCTGCCGCTCTTGGGAACAGCGAGCGCCAGGGATGTATTCGTCGCGGCACTGGCAAAAATCCGCCAACGATACGGGTTTCTGCTCCTTGGGTATGTGGTGATGCCCGAGCACGTGCACTTGCTCATTAGCGAGTCGGCGAAGTGCACGCCGTCGCTGGCGCTGAAAGTATTGAAGCAGCGCGTTTCGCGCGATCTGAGAAAACCGAAACATCGCGTGGCGACCGGACAGATGCGTTTGGCATTTCAGGAGGGCGAGGCAGGGCTGCCGCAATTTTGGCAGCCTCGGTTCTATGATTTCAACGTGTATAGCGCGAAAAAGATGCGAGAGAAATTCGAGTACATGCACGCCAATCCGGTGAAACGAGGATTGGTAGAAAGTCCCGGGGATTGGGTTTGGAGCAGTTTCTTGTCGTGTGAAAAAGGAGAAGGAGGGTTGGTGCCGGTCGATTTCACGAATTGAAATTTCACAAGAACCGGAAATGGAAGTAAGCGAAGAAAAGCGAAGAAAGAAAGGTCAAAAGCCCCACACGTAAAACCGACGTGTGGGGCACCCGGCACCCGGCTCGTCTCCGAGTTTTCCGAGTTTCATCCTCCGAGTTTCAGTGAGCGGTGCGAGCGTCAGCAATTATTGGATGGTTGCGTTTATGTTGATCATGTGTTGATTGACGCCGGTTTGGGCGATGACGAACATTTGCAAGGTACCTGTGGTGGTTTGGTTGAATGTCGCGTTGGAAGGCAGATTGTTCGCGTCGCCGCTGTAGGCGGCGTTGATGGGAATTGTTCCGATGGGAAGATTTGCGACCTGCGTCGATGCCACACCGTTCACGAGCGCGACGGTGCCCCACGAAAATCCGTTGGCTGTGAATGAGACGCTGCCCGTGACAGCTTTACTGGACGTCACCGTAGCAGTGATGGTGGAAGGGGTAAATTGGTCGACCTTCGGCGTAGTGCTGGTAAGCGCGGTGGTACTGACCACTTTCTGAGGAGGCGGCGGGGGTGGCGGCGGAGCGCTTCCGCCTCCGCCACCACCGCAGCCTGGAATGGAGGCCGCGATGCATAGCAATCCTGCGGCAAACATTGGCGCTAAGGCAAAGCGCCTTTGCTTCCGTCCTGCGGCAAACAGCAAGCCGAGCCCAGCAATTCCCATCGCGAGGCCGACACTCCACCACGGTGTAGGTGGCTGGTCAGGAAATATCCATAAAATGGATCGCCGCCGCGGACTTGCAACCATCGCGGCGGGGACTCCTGACGGCCCCAGAGAGGTGACTGATAGCACAGTGGTAGCAGCCGCGCCGTTGGCGAGATTTACAGTAGAGGGATTCAAACTACAGGTCGAGCCCTGCGGCAAACTTCCTCCGCAATTAAGCATAACGGTGCTGCTCAGATTGCTCAGCGGGGTGATGGTCAATATCGCGGTTCCGGTCTGACCTGCAGTGATTAAAACTGCCGGCGGACTAGAAATTGAGAAATCTGGCGTGGTCACTAGAACCACCTGGCCCGAACTATCAGAGACAGCGAAGTTTGGATCGCCGGAATACTCAGCGGTAACAAGGGCGGAGTCCCGCGGCGTGGTTGTTATGGTGGCAACCAATTTCGTGTTGCCATTGGCATCGGTGGTAACCGTTTGCGTCACCGGATCTGGCGGCCGCCCTCCCTCGAGAAAAAAGGTAACGCCGCCGGCGAGCGCGGGAGTCTTCACGGAAGTCGTGACGATAGCCGTAGCGGTGATGGTGGCGCCGTAAACTATGTT
Source organism: uncultured Acidobacteriota bacterium (assembly GCA_963786485.1). Classification (GTDB taxonomy): domain Bacteria; phylum Acidobacteriota; class Terriglobia; order Acidiferrales; family UBA7541; genus Acidiferrum. Next base: position 111,875 of record CAWAZN010000004.1, on the reverse strand, counting down.
TTGTTTGTCTAAGGAAACGGCGGTGTTGGTGGGATATACGGCGAAGGCGCTGACGGTATTTGAGGTCGATGCAGAATAATTGGCATCGCCGCCATATTTCATGCTGAAGGTGTGCGCACCGGCGGTGCTTAGCGTGACACCCAAGGCCGCCACCGAGAACGGCGGGTTGTTCTGCACGGGACTTAGAGCCAAAGCCCCGGGTAGCTGCGTGGCGCCGTCGAAGAACGTGACGATGCCAGATGGAGCCGCTCCGCCGTTCACATTTGACTGCACCAGCGAACTCAAAGTGATTTGTTGCCCGATCACGGGATTCTGTTGGACGGGGCTCATGGAGGACATGGTGGGCGCCGGAGTGACGGTCAGCGAGTACGGTGACGAGGCACTCTTCACGAAGCTATTATCACCGCTATATTGCGCGGTAATTGTGTGTGCGCCGCCGCCAAGAAATATGGCTTGGTCTTCGGTGTAGCCGGCGCTGTTGAGAACGAACGTGCCGCCATCTACCGGTGCTGCTGGTGTGCCGTTGAGGGAATCGGTGACGATGACGCTGCCAGAGGGGCACACGGGAATCGTGGCGCCGCTGCAGAGTTGCGTCGGCGAGCCAGTGGAGCTAGTCACGTCCGCACGCAAGAGATAGGGCGAGCCGTAAATGAGTGTGGTGGCTGCTGAAGAAGTTTCGCGGCCGGTGGTGGGATCAAAGGTGGGGACGCGCAGAAAAGTGTTGCTGTTTTCCGGCGCAACGATGACGTTCACGGCGGCGGAATCGCTGGGCGCGTTGGTGCCGTCGCCTTCGTAGTGGGCGGTGACTTTGTAGGTGCCACCGGCGAGATTGGAGGTTGTGCCGGAAGCAGCGCCGTTTGAGAGCGTGAAGCGCGCCATGCCGACGGTGTCGTTATTCGCCATGGTGCCGACGAGCGCTACGTCACCGATGGCGGCCGTGGGAGTGACCCCGATGGTCACCGAGACCGAAGCTCCGTGGGTGATGTTTACGGCAGCGCCGCCGTTCAGCGAAAGCGTGGTAGTCGTAGCTGTGGCGTTGGCGGACTTCCAATTGGTGACCAGATTTTGCGCGTTTACAGAACCCAAGCCGACCGCCAAATCATAGGCGGGGTTGGTGGTCCACGCCAGCACCTTGGGGCTGGCGGTTCCCGGCGCGACGAGCGCCCCGGTTTGCGAGGCGACGGTGGCGCTGCAATTGGGAGAGGCCCCTTGGCACGCGACAGAATTCGTTCCCGTCAGGCTATTTGCGAGAAAGCTGTTGCCCCTGGTCACGTCGTGGAAGGTGCAGCTGGAGACCGGACTCGCCGAGGCATTGCAATTCAACGCCGGCGTAATGTTGGCTTGCTTTTTGGCCAGCGCATACAAAATGTAGTTGGCGTTTCCCTGGCGGCTGCTGAGGCTTTGTTGGGCCTGCGAATGATTGACAAGGGCCATAATTCCCGCAAAGGCCGGGGCGGATGCAGACGTACCGCCAATGGCTAGATAAGAAAAAAATTGTGTGCCGGACTGACAGAAAGCGCCCTGGTCGCTGGCGCAAATGAGATAACCGGAACCTGTGAATCCATTGCTCGCGAAAAGGGACACATCGGGAAGATCGCGTTTGTTATCCGCGGGGACGCCCGCGCCGGATTGCCAAGAAGGCTTGCTGTACAGGCTGCTGGGGCCGCCGCTTCCGGCAATAATATTCGTGAGTTGGCCGCCGACCTGCGACGAACCGCATCCCGTCAGGCCCAGCTGCGCGCAGGAATCGTTCCACGGAATTTCCGGAATGTAGCTCAACGCGGAACCAAACGAAACGGGATCGTTCATGGGACTCCAGAACTGCTGCCACTTGTTGATCTGATCGAAGTCCGTGCCGCCCACGGCAATGTTGAAGGGCGTCGATGCATAGCCGCTGACGGCGAGCCCCTGCGTGGCGGGAGCTCCCGCGTTGAAGTCATCGCAGCCCGCGGAGCCGCCGTCGCCGGAGGAAAGCAGCACGGTGATGCCTTGCGCGGCGGCCTGTTCCCACAGAGCGCTGTAATACTGATTGTTGACCGTGCCCAAAGACTTTTCGCAAACGCCGTAACTCTCGCTGAGCACCGGCGCGACATTGTGGTCCACGATGTACAGGGCGGAGAGATGCGTACCACCGGTGACTTCGGTACTCGCTGCAATCACGAATTTGATGGTGGCGTTTTTGGCGACGGCACCTGACCACTCGATATCAAGATCGGATTCCGTCTCGTCGCCATCCACGATGCCGGGATCGATGCCATCCACAATGATATTGGCGCTGGTGAAATTGTTGGAAAGACCGAAAAGCGAGCGAAAATTCTGCACATCGGTAACGTTAATTTGCGATGCGCCGACGATAGCAATGCTCTGGCCCGTTCCGTCGATACCGGCGGCCCACAACGGCGTGACGTTGTAGATTGTGCCGAAATCCGCAGGGACTAATGGAAAAGTTTGGTTGTCGCCGTTTGGTGGTGAGAAGAGTGGCGAGTAGAGCGGCTGAGGCGCGCCGGGTTTTCCGCCATGTGTGAAGGCGCCAATCTTTAGCAAATGAGACTGCGCGGGGAAATTGTGCAGCGAAACGATTCCGGCAACGACGGGCGCCAACGCGGCGGGAATTTGCGGGTCGCTGGCGTTGGCGTTGCGCTCCTGGCCGTTGACCACGTAGCGATGCATTTGCGTATGAAACGCGTTGCGCACCTGGCCGGCGGTACCGTCAAACTCGATGACGCTCATTCCCGCGGAGACACGATTGATTTTGAAACCTTGAGATTGCAGCCAGGTGGTAACTGTCTGCACGTCCGCAGGCGCGGGACCGAACTGCGCGCCGAACTGCTGCGGCGTCAACCACTGGTGGAAATTCGGCGAAGAAACGCTTTGCTGATCGTCCAGCAATTGGCGCAGCGTTTTTTCCTGGTCTGGCCCGCGTTGTAATAGGAGCAGCATGCGATGCAGCGGTTGGGCGTCCGCTAGCGGTCCCTGATCGTAAGCGGCGCGCGCCAAGGGATGCACGTTCCCCTGCAGCGTGACCATCTGTGCGGGATCAATCGCGCTAACGATGCGCGCTGGTATAGGCACATCTTGCGCGCTTGCGCACCGAATGGAAATGCCGAACGCAACAATACACGCGATGAGGCAGAGGAACGACGCTGGTTTTCGCATGATCCGCCCAAGTTTGGAATTGGCGCCTGTCCGCCACGAACGAATGCGAGGAGTCAGGCGCTGAAAAAACGAGCCATGATGTTGCTGCGGAGAGCGGCAGTTGGACACGGACTACCACCAGCCCGCGATCAAGTTTCGGGAGCTTATCACAACCCGGGGTGAAGGGAGTGGTACTTGCCCAACGACTAATTTATGGAATTACAGTAGGAGTAAATACAGTGTTTTTTGGGAAAGGGAGGTCGCATTGGCCCGCACTACAGGCGAAAACTCCGACGATTTAGGTGTGATCAATGAGTCGGTGATGGATGGCGTAAAGAGCCAGTTCCAGGCGATCGGAAACGCCCAATTTGTCAAAGATGTTGTGCAGGTGATTTTTTACGGTTTGCTCGGAAATGAAAAGCTTCTCGCCGATTTCCTTGTTGCGAAAGCCCTGAGCTACCAGCTGCACGATTTCTTTTTCGCGGTCGCTAAGAAGCGGCTTTTCACGGCGGGGACCGGACTCTGAAGACTTGGAAAACGCCTTCATCACCTCGGCGGTCATGCGATTGTCCAGCCAGATTTCTCCGGCGAAAACACGCTGAATGCTCTTCACGAGCAAATCGGTAGCGGATTGTTTTAACACCACACCGCGGGCGCCGAGGCGCATCGCGCGCACCACGTCGCGATCATCTTCCGCGGCGGTCAGCACAATCACGCGTGTTGGCAATGTATCGAAATTTACTTCTTCGAGCACGGCGAGGCCGTCTTTATCCGGCATACGCAAATCCAGCAGCAGAATGTCCGGCTTCAGCTTGGCGAGCAGCTTGATGCACTCCGTGCCGTTCTGCGCTTCGCCGACGATGGTCATTTCCTCATCGGATTCCAGCATTTTGCGCAGTCCATCACGGAAAATGGCATGGTCGTCCGCCAGCAGGACACGAATTTGTTGTTTGGTTTTGGCCATGGTCAGGCGAGCGGTATCTCGATAGTCAGACGCGCACCATGGCCCGGGTTAGATTCGATCGTCAACACGCCCCCCACGGTCCGCGTTCTTTCCTTGATAGAAATCGGTCCTAGTCGCAAGCGGTCCAATTCATCCCCAGTGAACTTGCCCGCAAAGCTAAATCCTTCACCGTTGTCGTCCACTACTAATGTTAAGGCGCTATCGTCCTGCGTCAGTTTTACCACGACATGGGAAGCCTTAGCATGCTTTTTTATGTTGTTGAGTGCTTCACGGTAAATCTGGAAAAGTTCGCGGCAGATGCGATCTGGGGACTGCAATTCGGCGGAATCGATCAATAAATCCAGCGCCAAAGCCGATTCGTTGCGGAAACGCTCCGCGAATCCCCGCATTAAATCGACCAAATCGGCGCTTTGCACGCGGAGGGGGCGCAGGTCGGTCACCATATGGCGCAGCTCCGCGCCTTCGTTGCGGACGGTCTGCTGCAGGTTGGCGAGTCCGCTGACGGCTTGATCCGGGGTGGTGGGGACGCGGCGGCGCAGCACGTCCAGCTGAATTTCCACGCTGAGTAAGGTCTGGAGAATGCCGTCGTGCAGGTCTCGCGAGATACGGCTGCGTTCCGCTTCGATGGCGCGCGCGCGCAGATGGCGGAGCAGGAAAATATTCTCGAGGGACGGGCTGATGTGGAAAGCGATGCGCTCCAGCCAAGCCAGGTCGGATTTTTCGAAGGGCTTGTTCCCTTTCCGGCCGTTCAGCAGAAAAAAGCGGCCTACGGGGGCGCCAGCCTGATCGAAAGCGACGGTCATGAGTGAGCGAATCTTGAGTTCAGCCTGGGTGGGCCCGGGAATGCGCGGCAGATTCTTAAGTGTGCGGCCGTCGCGGCGGTCCCATCCGAAACCAGAGCCTGCGCCGATCAAGCTGTTCCAGCAGAGCGTGGCGTCCAAATCGTCCAGCAGGAAGCCGTCGGTTCGCGACAAGGGCAGAGTCTCCGGGACGAGCCGTTCGCTTTCCCCGGCGCGCAGGCGCCACAGGAAGATGCGCTCCAGATCCACGTCGCGATACAGCAGCATGGCTTCATCGGCGGCGAAAGCGGCGGCGAGTTCTTCAAGTAACAGGCGTAAGGATTCGGCCAAGCCCTGCTCCACATTCATGGTGCTGCTGATACGGGAAAAAAAGGCATTTTCTGTAGCGAACCGGCGACTCAAATCGCCAAGAAATGCCAGGCCAACGCCTCCGGCAAATGTTCCTCCGGTAATCGCCAGCCAGCCAACCACACGCATGAAATGGATTTCGTCGCGCCCTACGGTAAACAGAACCAAACTCAACGCCAACAGACCGGCCAGAGGAAGCGCTCCGTCAAACCCCCAGCGAATTCCCGCGGAGTAACAGATGAACAGATACGGAAACCACACGGGAACTGAGGAGGGACTGAGATAGAGAAAAAATGCCAAAACCAAAATGTCGCAGGCCAGCGGCAGATGCCAGGCACGAGAACGCAACGCGCGTTCGAGCTGCAACACTAAAATCGAAAGGATCAGGTAGGCGACCAGGAAGGAAACGGAACGACGGACGGCGTGCGAAGGTTGCAGTTCGAATAGCGCCAGTATCGCCAACACCGTAATGATGGGCCGGGCGTAAACGATTTGGCGTTCGAAATAGCGTTGATCTGTGGGGTGGGGAGTCATGCGCGAGGACGCGAGTCCCGTGGGTTTAGTCTAACAAGGGCGGAAAGGCATTCCGCAGGAGGTTTCCATCGTCGTTATGGCAAGGTGCTCTACAAGCCACGGAGGTAAGTTTGCGGACTTGTAGGACGCCTTATTCTGTTTCGTAGGCTTGCTCGAGCCACGGAGTGACCGACCCTTTGCAAAGGAAACGGCAAAGGGAAGGCCACCCGGGACGTCATTAGCTTTTGAAAGGTGTGCCACCCGCCGTCGCATGTCCATCACCATGCATGAAGGCGTGTTCTGGGCGCAAAACGCCCGCATCAGCGCGAGAACGTCATTCACGATTGACCCATCTTTCGCGCGTTTCTATCGGCTCCGCGTTCCTATCGGCTCAGGGAGTGGAATATGTCCAATTCAATATCTCCTGAGTCGCGGTTTGGCCACCGGTCCCGCCGGTAAAGCCGACGAAAGCGAAATTTGATCCCACCGTGTTGGGAATACTGATGGGAAATGACGTCGTGAAAGTATTCGCCGGAACGGTGAGATCCGTAATGGTCATGGTCAGCGTCGTACCGTCATAGCCCATGTGGACCTGGAAAATGTGTCCGCTGTGAAGATTGATGCCACCAGTTAGGGTGATCGCAGGCACCGTCGGCGATGGCCCAAATTCGTCTCCGCGAGTTGAAATGTACAAGCCGGTCGAATTCGTTCCTTCGCCGCTGTTACTGAAAAGATCGAACTTGATCGCCATGCTGATGGGAATGAACGCCTTCAGTGTTGAAAACTTTCCGTAGCCCAAGCCTGCTCCGTGCGAACCGAGTGCAGTTACGTCGGTATTTTGAATCGTGAACGTAAAGCCGTCCGCGTTCGGATTGGTCAGTTGGAAGGTGAATGTAGTGTTGAAGCTCTGCACATTCATGGGAGTGTTCCAATACGCGCTGGCCGCTTGATTGATGGAAGTCGTGTCCGTCAATTGCAATCTCGTCCCGTTTAGTTTGGCGTGTCCATTCAATTGCAACCCTGCGGCGGAGAATCCCGAGCCAAGGCTGATTTTGCCACCCTTTGCTTGGCCAACGGCAAGCGCAGCGGTCGTGCTGTGGGTGATAGATCCGCTCACACCCGTTACCGTAAAGGTGTAGAGGCCTGGCGGGAAGTTTGCCGGTACGGGATCAAGGGCAATCACGGCGATGCCGGAACCCGTGATCGTTGAGCCCGTAGTAAAAAATGGGGCGAGACCCGCCGGGACTCCACTGAGACTGAGAGCCACGGTGCCGGTAAATCCGTTCCTCGCCGTAACGATGGCCCTGTAATCGGTGCGGGCTCCTTGAGCCACGGCACCCGTCGCAGGCAAAGAGCTGCCGCCGCGACCGGGCTCCATGAGTGTTAGGGAAAACCCTGACGTCACGTTGTAGGTCCAATTCAAAATTTCTTGTGTCGCTGTCTGCCCGCCTGTGCCAGCCGTAAAGCCGACAAATGCTGTGTTGCCTCCCACCGTCGCAGGGATATCGATCGGGAAGGAAGTAGTGAATGTGTGGGCTGGAGTGGTGGCGTCCGTGATGGTTACCGTCAACGTAGCGCCGTCGTAGTCCATCTGCACCTGGAAGACATCTCCGCTGTGCAGGTTTACTCCGCCGCCCAATGCGGTTGCGGGAACCGTCGGTGCTACCCCATTCGTATATAAGCCGGTCGAATTGATGCCTTCTCCGCTGTTGTCGAAGAGGTCGAACTTGACGGCCACGCTTTTCGTGATGGCCGCCGTAGCGGGAGCGATGTTGCCATATCCCAAACCGCCGCCCGGCGACCCGATCGCGGTGATCCCAGCATTTTGAATAGTGAAGGTGAAGCCATCGGCGGCTGGATTCGTTAGTTGAAACGAAAACGCGTTGCTAAAGCTCTGCACATTTACAGGAGTGGTCCAGAACGCGCTGGCAACCTGCTTTGTCGACGTCGTATCGGTGAGCAACAACTTTGTCCCGTCTAGTTTCGCATGCCCGTTGAGTTGCAGACCAGCCGCTGTGAATCCAGAACCAAAATTGACGGTCGCGCTTCCTGGCCCTTGTGGGACGCAGCCCGGGCTATTGCAATCGTCGCCGTCGTTGTCGTTATCATTGCCGCTGTCGTTGTCGTTGTCGTCGTGCTTGTTCAGCTGCGACAGGAATATGTCTTCTTCGCCGGCGCTGTGTAACGTGATGGCGTCGAATACTGCAACATCGCGATACACGCCTGTTACCAGGACTGTGCCTCGCGGTGTCACGTCCATGAGGGGATCATTCTCAAAACTCTGTTCGCCGGGTCCGTCGGCCTTCTTAGCCCAGGCGAGTTCACCTGCCCCTGTAGATGACTTCTTGAACTTAAGGACAAAAAGGTTGAAGGGCTGCTCGCCTACGAGAGTATGGCCCTCGACGTTGATCGTGCCCTGGAAGACGCCAGTCACGTATAGGTTGTCCTTGCGGTCGTAGGCGATTCCGCTGCCACCATCGTCTTGCACCCCGCCGATCCGGCGCGCGTTGAGCAACACTCCTGCGCTGTCGTAGGTGGCCACGAATGCGTCCTTGTTATAGGGGCTAGTCAACTGACCTCCGCCGAGGTTGATATTCGGGCCGCCCGGCTGTGACGTGGCGATGGTCTCGAGCTGCGAAGGCGTTCCGCCGCCGAGATTTCCGATGAAGCCAGTGGCACTGATCTGGCCGTCGTGGCTCACGGCGATGTCGGTCCCAATACCTTTGTAGCCGCCGAGCAGATTGACCCACTTTACGTTGCCTTCGGCATCGTACTTCACGATGAAAGCGTCATCGGGAAAGTCAGGAAAACTTTGAACGGGTTGGCTCAAGCCCGTGACGGTGATGTCGTGGCCGTCGTTGCTGTGGAACGTGGTGCTGCCCTCGAGCCAGCCGGTTACATAAGCGCTGTTGTCTTCGTCTACCGCGACCTTGTGCGGTACGGTGTTGGGCGAGGCATGGTTCGACTGGCCCCACTGAAAGTTTCCGTCGCTATCGTACTTCACCAGGAACATATGCCAGGTGAATGGTCCCGGAACCGTGTGTTGCGTACCGTCAAACGACGAAAACGTCGTCGGCGCTTGGCTCAAGCCGGTGACAAACACCGTGCCCGTAACCGGCTCCACGGCCACCCCAAAACCCTCGTTGGGTTCGCCTATCTCCTGTGTGGTACCCGTTTGCACCCAGACGAGAGTGCCTGAGGGCTGGTATTTCGCCAGAAAGACGGTCTGTCCTACGCCCGTCACTGTTTTGGACGGACCGTGGACGGAAGGAAATGTCGCGCTGTCTGTAAACGAGCCGGCCACATAGATATTCTGCTCGCCATCCAGGGCGATATCGTTCCCGATATCGTCTCCGGGCCCACCAGCCTGGAGCAGCCAGCTCAGCTCACCGGAACGCTCAAATTTCGCAAGGAAGATGTCGCTGCCACCAGCCGAATTGAGCACCTTATCGCCAAACCTTGCGCTAGAGGAAAAACCACCTGTCACATATCGATTGCCCTGTGCGTCGACCTTAACGGCGGTACCGCTGTCTGCCCCGCTCCCCCCGAAACTCACAGCTCGCGTCCAAGTTGGCGCTGACTGGGCCAGCACTTGACCGGCAGTTAGAAAGAACAGCACGAACGCCCATTTCAAAATACCGTTTACACCCCGGGAAATTGCAGAATGCATAAATATTCCTCCTTTCGAGAGGACGACGCAGGCAGTTTTCCGGGCTGGGTTTCGATCCGAGGGGCTGGGCAGGATTTCTGGAATGGGAGTATACGCCGAAACAAGTGAAGGTGAGTGCAAATATGTTGTGAGCTGAACACAGTGCGATGATCAATGCATTGCCGGTCCGATGCACCTCCCAGTGCCGCGCATACCGCGTGCGCATACGCTCGGGAAAATAAGGGTCGCCCTTGGGTTTGTCCGTCGCTGAATGTGGTGCCGCCCTCAGCTTCCCGTGGCGACGAGAACCTGCTTAGCCAGACGCCGGATCGCGTCGCTGCTGCGGTCCACGTCCTCGGAAGAGGTAGCCCAGGAGGACACGCTGATCCGCATGGCTCCGCGTCCTTTCCAAATTGTTCCTCCACACCAGCATGTGCCGTCTTCCTGAACAGCCTGGATTACTCGATCCGTATCCTCGTCTGTCCCGAATGCGACGAGAACCTGATTCAGTTCGACCTCGTTCAGGACCTCGAAACCGGCGTTGTGCAGGTTCTTCGCAAACTGGCTCGCGAGCCGGCATGTGCGTTCCACCATCTCGGCTACTCCGTTTTTTCCCAGAAAGCGCAAAGCCGCCCAAAGTTCAACGGCGCGGGCCCGTCGTGAAGAGTCCGGACACCATTGCATTGGTTCGCGTTTCGAGAGTGGACCGTAATAGGCTGCGGAGACCGCCATCGCGCGGCGAAGTGCCTCCGGATCGCGCACGATGGCGATGCCACAATCCTGAGGGGTGTTGAGCCACTTATGCCCGTCAGTAGCCCACGAGTCTGCAGCCGTCAGGCCCTCCACCAGATAGCGGCGGGCGGGAGCAGTTGCTGCCCAGAGACCGAAGGCCCCATCCACGTGGACCCATGCACCTGCACTTTGCGCGACAGCACAGATATCGGCAATCGGGTCGCAGGCGCCGGTGTTTACGTTCCCCAGCTGCACACAGATGATGGAAGGACCGCGAAGATTAGGAATGTGCGACGCCAACATGCGGCCCTGCGAGTCCACCGCAACGCGTATGACTCGATCGCGGCCGAAGCCGAGCAGAGCGAGCGCTTTCAGCATGGTCGCGTGGACCTCATCGCCGACCACAACGTTGATCGGCGGTGCTCCAAACAAGCCATCACGCTCCACATCCCACCCCATGTTCCCAAGGAGAGAGGTCCGGGCAGCAGCCAATGCTGTGACATCTGCCATCTGTGTGCCTGTCACCAGGGCGCCGCCAGCCGACTTGGGTAGATCGAACAGATCCAGCAGCCAGGTGAGAACGATTTCTTCGAGGTAAGAAGAGATCGGGGAGATCTCAGAAAGGCAAGCATTTTGGTCCCAGGCATCCGCAAGCCAGTGAGCCGCAACCGTAATCGGGAGTGACCCGCCAATCACACCGCCGAAGAATCGTCCTCCCATGGTGGCCATCGTCGCCGGGGAACCAGCTTCGTGGAGACTTTTCAAGACGCGATCAGCCGGCTCACCGGTGACGGGCATCGCTCCCCCAAGGGCGAGCATGCCGTCCCTCGCATCCCGCGTCACGCCCACATGCCGATCATGCACGGACGCAAGATAATCCTGTGCGCTTGCGCAAGCCTGGTTCAATAGCGCTTCGTATGGTGACCGAAACGATGCGTGATTGTCGGGCAATGTACCCTCCGTCAACAGAATCAAGGCAAGGCGTCATCGGGGCAGGCAGCATGCTGTTGCCCCGCGGTGATCGTTTCACCGAACTGAAGTCCTCACGCTGAACCAACACATTTTCCACTCGAATCGATAAGCGTCAATGGAACAGCCCAAGACCTGTCAGTTCGGTCCGAAGCGCGGCGGCGTCTGTAAATAGGATGCCACGCATACCAAAGGCCGTCGCTGCCTCCACGTTGGGTTTGCGGTCATCGATGTAAACAGTCAAGGCAGGGTCGATTGCAAAAGTCTCCAGGAAAAGCTTGAAAATGCGTGGATCTGGTTTCAGCAGTTTCACTTCGCCAGAAAGCATGACTCCCTTGAACCACTTCAAAAATTCGAACCGCTTCAAAGCGGCAGGGAAAGTCTCAACAGACCAGTTGCTCAGCGCATATAAACGAACCCTGCGAGAATTTAGCTTGGTGAGAATGTCAACAGTGCCGGAGATCGGCCCGGCCAGCATCTCGTCATACCTTTGGACCCAGGCATCGATCAACGGTGCTTTATGCGGATGAACCAGCTTCAGTGAGGCGCAGGCATCGGCAAACGGGCGACCGGCGTCCTGTTGTTCGTTCCAGGATGGCGTACACACGGTGGCGAGAAACTCCTCCATCGCTTCCGAGTCGCCAGCAAAAAGCTTGCGATACAAATACCGTGGATCCCAATCAATTAGCACGCCGCCGAGATCGAACACGGCGATGGGGCATTCAGCCATGAGGAGAAAAATTCTAACTGAGAGAACGCCTCCGGTCGAGGTGTTCAGTATTCAGCGCGCCGGCCTTTTTATTGCGGTCCGCGAGCCATTACCGGGCTGAATAGGAAATCTGGAAAATTTCCGGTGATGCCGTTGAGCCGCAGAATCGTGGCTATCTGTGCCCAGTGGCGCACTTCGTGAAGCAAGATATGAGCGATGAATTTCCGTGGAGTTACGCTGACCATTTTGCCGTTGATCTCATATTTCCGCGGAGCATCCCAGTCATCGGCCGGCTCTGCGGCGACGAACGCTGCCAAATCGCGGCGACTGCGTTCCCCAAAGGCAAACAGCTTTTCGATGGTGTCGCCCGGAATCGCCGAGACGTCCGTGATCGGACGATTCGATAGCCGGTCTACGTGGTGCTTCTCGGCAATAAAGATATGCTTCACCAAGTCGCCCACGGTTTCAAATCGGCCATCGCCATGCGCTCCGACGCCGGTTCCGAGCGCCGCGTCGCCGTGTGCGCTCAGGCGTTCGCGCCACTGGTTGCGCTCCCATCCGGTAAATTCCACTAGTTCGCTAAGGCTAACACTAGCTGTCTCTCGCATGTGATACCCACGTCCTGTGGTTCTACAATAGTTCTACAAATCCGGCGCAGAGAAAGCCGCCGTATACGCGCCACCGTATGGTTTGATATTGCCACGCAGGTATCATCAGAGCCATAGTGAAAGCGAAGGGGGATACGACCATGGAAGATTCAGCTTCCGGCACCGCCGCTAAAATGGTGAAGAGCATTTCAGATGCGACTGCGGACGTGAAAGAAAGCGCGGCTGATCTCAGTCGGCACGCCAGCGATAAAATTGAAGCAATTCGAGAGACCATTGCAGGCACGATTGAGGAAACTTCGGCGGTGGTGCAAAGCGGCGGGAAACAGATTTCGGAAATCGCCGAAGTTGCCGCGGAAAAGATTCAGGGCGGCGCCGAGTATGTCCGGCGAACTGATTTGAAGACCATGGGCGCGAACGTGAAGAACCTGGTCAAGCGCTATCCCAAAGCATCCATATTGGTGGGGGCCGTTGCGGGCTTCCTGATCGCCTGGAGTTTCCGAAGCGACGACTGACCGTTTTTGAATGTCCGCGTCAGCAAAATCAGCGAAAAGTTAGGATTTTTCACAAGTAGATCAAGGCTTGTCACGCTTCTTGAAGGCGCGCTCCCTTGCATTGGTGCGTCACTTCAACCGTGAAGGACTTCGCCCGCGAAGCTCCACGTTGAGTCGCACGAATCCGCTGCCCTAACCTTCCACGGTTAAAGTTCTCACCATCAGGCACTTGGCCCCTGACATTAACATGACATTTCTCTGAGCTTTCTTCCATTGACCGGCCAGCGCCGATTTGCGATACGTGTGCACAAATTGGGAACGCAGGTTCAACAAAACTAACCTTGAAGGAGTTCAGACTATGCCGATGCAAAAGAAGTCAATCAACAAGACTCAGAAAAATCTCAAGAAGGCCTCTGGCAGCAGAGCAGGAGCCACGCGGTTGTCCGGGAAGTCCGTGACGGCAACGAAGCAAGTAGAGCTGACCGCAATTGTGCGCCAAGTTGACAAATCGAGCCCGAAGCTTTTTTTGAATTGCGCTAATGGGCAGCACTAAATAAGCCCGCCGGTGAGCGGTCTAGGTTTTTGAAATCCACGGATACTGGTTCGGATCAGCCTCCCCGCGCCATGTTTGCATATTCTTCTGACGTGTAAACGGGGCGCGGGCCAGACGCTACGCCAGGCCGACGCGGCGGATCAGGTCTACAAAGCGCGGGTCTTTGCGCAGCGGATCGAAGTACGGATGAACTTTGATAAATTGCAGAATATTCGATTGCTCCTTGTAGGCCTGCTCAAGTGCGCTGAAGGCTTGCTCGGTGTCGTCGAGCCCTAAGTAGGCGTTCACAAATGCTCCGGCTGGAACGTAACCTTTCTCTTTCCGTTTCTTTAGTTCGGCTAGGAGTTGCATGGCGTCGCTGCGGCGACCCGTGTGAGCGTAGGCCCTCACCAGCACGCCGAGCACTGCCGGGCTGCGATTCGAGATCGAAGCCGCCTCCTCCAGCGCGGGGATAGCATCCTGAGCTTGGTTGTTGGCGATCAGCACGAATCCCAGTGTGAGAAGCTCGCCCGCATTCTTTGGCTGTACCGCGAGCGCGCTACGCGATTCTTGTATGGCCTCAACGTAACGATGTGACTGAAACAGGATCCACGCGACAGAGCCGCCGGAGATCGCAAGTGGATCTAGCTCCCGGCCACGGCGGGCCTCGGCCACAGCCTCTTCCGTGCGTCCCTGGCAAAGCAGCCAGAGAGCCAGCCCCGCATGAGCCGAGGCGCTATTCGGATTTAGTTCGAGGGCCCGCCGATAATCCGCTTCGGCCTCGGCCCAGTGCCACTCCCTCTGCTCCGTATCCGCCAAAAGCACGCGTGCTTCCGAAAGATTGGGATCGAGCTCCAAGGCTTTTTGCGCGGCGCTGATTACTTTCGGACGAGTCTCCGTGGGGGAAACACCAATAAAAACCGTGCCCATCGTGTCGTAAGCTTTGGCCAAACCAACGTAGGCCGGTGCGAAGGTGGGATCCTTTTTCAGCGCTTCCTCGAAATAGGAAATGCTTTCATTGATGTCCACTTCGCTGTAGCTTTTTCCCGCCACAAAACGGCCCTTGAGGTAGCTTTCGTAAACTTCGGGCGCCACGGTACGTGTAGCGCTGAGCCTGGCGTGTTCCTCTCCAGTCACGCTTACCTGAACTTTCTCGGCAATAGATTGTGCCAAGTCGCTCTGCAACGCGAGAGAGTCGCCCAGTTCACGATCATAGGTCTGCGACCAGAAGTGTTCGTCGGTGGCGCCGCGAATCAATTGGGTGGTGACGCGAACGTGATTGCCCTCGCGTATTACGGAGCCTTCGACAATGGCATCGACGTGCAGAGTCTTGGCGATATCCGGCACGGACATTTGCGGATTCTTGAAGCGCATGACGGAGGTCCGGGAGATGACGCGCAGATCGTGAATGGTGGAGAGCCGGGAAATGAGCGCCTCGGTCATTCCGTCCGCAAGATATTCCTGGGAAGGATCCGCCGAGAGGTTCTTTAAAGGGAGGACCGCGAGCGACCTGATTTTGGTTTGGGCAACCGCGAGATGGCGACCTCGGAAGGCGAAGTAGGCGACCGCAAGCACGGTGAGGAGGCCGACGGTGGCCGCCACAAGCCAGCGTCGCGTCCATAAAGAAGGAGTGGGCCCGCCGGCGAGGGCTTCGCGTTCAGGCGGTTGGGGAAAGGAGCCTGGAGCGTCGAGGGTCGAGGTTCCAGCGCCATTCTCGTTCGCAGCGAGTGCACCTTGAAGAGTTTCGAACGGCTCAATCGGAACCTTGATGCGATATCCCACCTTGGGGAGGGTTTCGATGTAGCGGGGGTCGGCGGCGGTATCGTTCAACACGCCCCGCAGCTCGCTAATCGCGGCGTTCAACCCGTGTTCGAAATCGACAAACGTCTCCTTCGGCCACAACAACTCGCGCAGTTCCTCGCGAGTCAGGACGTCTCCTGAACGCTCCACCAGTGCCTTGAGGACCTGAAAGGCTTGCGGCCGCAGTTTCACCTTTATGCCAAGTTTGTAGAGTTCGCGCCCTCTACTGCGCAGTTCATAGGGCCCGAATCGATGGTTGCTGGCTTGCGTGGTCATCGGACTAGAGATTCAGGTGCTGGTGATGCTGGCGCATCTTCTTCGGTTTGACAAGCTAAAATTCCTGCAATGAAGCAGTTGCACCCTGAGGTGATTCCGACCTTTTCCTGAGCTTTCCTGCATTGACCGTTGCACCCCGCTCTGCGATACCCGTGAGCAACTTCGGCTTGACCTCTTGCGATGGAACGAGCATTCCGCCCCGGAGGTCACGGCCGAAGTTCTGAATTTCAAACCTCGGAGGATTTTCTTATATGGACCGCAAAGTTTTCGGCTGGACAGTTCGCATCTTGGTAATTGCGGCAGTGGCGATACCTTTTAGCGCTTCAGCGCAAGGTCCCACGCCGGAGCATTTCAGGGGTATTATCAACGATTACACCGCGGCAACCGGCGTGTCCGGCCCGTGGGAAATGCACGGCAACTGGTCGTTGAAGTTGCCGCGCGGATTCGGTAACGGTAAGGCCGATTTCTCCGTGGTCATGACTATGGAGCATCCTGATTCGTGGATCGCGGCGAACCCTGGGCCGCCCACCGCACCCAACATCGACAATATCGCCGCGCGCAATCCGCACACCCACCACATCAACATGACGGACGCCACGGTCACCTACGAAACCACCGGTTGCCCGGTGGACAGCCCCACTACCACAGTGCGCTTCGTGGTCACCGGCCATCCCACCATCACCGGTAACGGCAGCCCCGCTCCGTTTGAAGCCAAGGGGTCATCGACGCTGCAGGTCTGCGTTACCGGAGGGACCGAGGTGGAGTATTCGAACATAACGCTGCAGTTTATAAATATGAGTCCGGCGGCGGCACACTTCGGAACGCAAGCCATTCACGGCGTCGTGCGCGTCCCGCATCAGCCAGAAGAACAGGACCACGATCGGCGCTAGCGTCCGCGGCAAACGTCGTCTCGGCGCCAGCCGAGACGACAGCACATATTCGAAATAACGGGAAAAGTTGTAGTCTTTGACTTCGTAGCGGCCGCCTTCCTAGGCGGGCGCCTTTGACTTTGCAGCGGCCCCCACCACACTGCGGCAGATTTTGCAGCCGCAACGAGCCCTCTTTTGCACATAGGGAAACTAGCGTAAACTGTCAACGTGCGGTGGGAGTAGCTCAGCTGGTAGAGCGTCGGTCTGTGGCACCGAATGTCGCGGGTTCAATCCCCGTCTCCCACCCCAAATTCCCTCAATGTTTATGCGGTTTTTCATCACTTTGGCGGGATGGTGTCAGAAACCCGTGTAATAAACGTGTAATAAAACCCTTCACCGTTTCGATTTCGGGCGGCGGGACGCCTGAGCCTTCTTAATCCGAGATTTCTTCTCGACACCCTCCAAACGGAGGGCCTCAAGCACTTCGGGCATGTCCCGTTCCATGTTCTTAGTTACTAGGTGGGGTTTTACTCCGTGCTCGCTCTGCATGTGGAATGAAAACATCGCGACGCTCTCGGTCGTGAACGGGCACTGCAGGCAGCTAGCAATTAGTTTGCTCTTGGTCACGGGCTCTTAGAACCTGGACAAGCATGCCTGAAAATCCGCTCCGTGCGGCTCGTCCTGACTATCGCTCCACGTCGCCACATGGCACGCCTCATGTCTTAGCAGGTCTCGTGCTTCCTGGTCGGTCGTGTACGTGGCTGGGTCAATCACCAGAACAAATCTGCCATCAAGTCGCTGATACGTCTGCCCCGCGGAGTCATCTCGGCTGGTGCGCTCTCGGCGGATTTCTGGCTCTGGGAGTTGGCCACCAAACGATTCCCTGTTCACTTCCTGAAATAGCTGGTGGAGGTGTTCTGGGCGGCGAAACTGCTCTGCACTGTCCGCAAAACGGACACCACCTCCAATTGTCGCCATGGCGGTCAACGATATGAGGATGTCACGGAGCGTCACGCTGTTTATGCGGTCGCGGCCATGGCGGGGCGTAGGTCACGGATTTGCTTGATAGTGACTCGCCCCTCTGGAAATACCGCCTGAATTTGCATTTCGCCGCCCATCGCTTTGATGACGCCTCGAAGGGTGCTCAGATACATGTCAGTCCGACGCTCTATTTTGGCAATCGCAGGTTGCTTAACATGTAGGCGCTCAGCGAGTTGCTCCTGAGTAAAACGTCGGGCTTCTCGAAGTTCGTCCAAGGGCATTTCCGCCAGTAAAGCACGAGTCTTTATGTTGGCTCTTTCTTGAGAAGCTGGAGACATTTTCTTAACTAAGTCGTTAAATTTTTTTGCCATTTGAGGACTCCTTTACAAGATTTTCTTTCTTTAATTCTCCGAGATGACCGTCATACAAATCATCGGCTTTCGGAACAAATTCTGTATACCACCTAGCATTGCCCGTTTTGTCGCCGCCAATCAGAAGAATCGCACAACGTCTTGGGTCGAATGCGAATAACACTCGGTACGGCCTACCTGCATGTTGAATAACCAACTCCTTCATATTTGGGTGTCTGGAAGTTACAATCGGTCCCACATGCGGTCGCCGGAGACTTGGACCTTCCTTTTCGAGAATACCCACCACCGCGCGGACGTCCTCTTGCTCAGCTTCAGAAAGGGCGGCCCACCACTCCCCAAACTCATCGGAATATTCAACCTCCCATTCCATATAGAGACTATTCCATAGACGGAATGATATGTCAATAGGAAAATCGCAACTCCGTGAGCCGCCAAGTTACTCATTTCGCGCCCTTATGTCGTCCTTCAAGCATCCTCAAATGAGTCCCGGTAATTAGCCTCGTATTGCGAGTTTTGAATTTCTTTCTCAACTGCGTAACTTCGCCTACGGTGAAGGGCGACCGCAACGGATACAGAACAAGCGTGGCGGATGCGGTCTTGGGGTCCCAAGTTTCTACCGCGTACGCTTCGTCGGCGCGGACGTGATTGAGGGCGTGTTCCCTGAAGTCTTTGACGGACTTCTTGCACACTTGGCATTTCATGCGCCCGATTTTATCATTTTGATAAATTCGGCGTCGCAAACCGGTGCAGCCCAAATAATCGAAATACAAAAGCGTGACACTGTTCCACCTGCCAGGCTCCTTGCGGCTCGTTACTCAAATCTCACGTATTCCCTGTATTGTGCTTCACGCCGCACGGGTATAGGGTCGTCCCCACGTTGGTTCATCCCCGCGATGTTTTCCCCAGAAGTACGAATGCCAAGCCTTTGAACGGAGGGAGGCGGCGATGCAATGCTTGCGATGCCTGTGCATGCAATGCCGGGACCCGATGAATCTCGTCACTCTGCAGAATGGCGTCTCGGTTCCCGATAAGAATGGCAAGCCCGTCACCCTTCACAGCGAATGCTTTGTCGCATGGCTCAACGCGCAGACCAAAAACGAACCGGCACCAAACTTTCAAACCAACTAGCCGTGGATGTGAACGGAATGAGTAAGAGAAGAGAAAAGCGCCCCAGCCCGGGACCTCGATTTCTCGAAGTTTTACGCTTTCCCCTTAGTGGCGGAACTTCCCGCTACAAAAGAATCGCAAACGCCGACCGGGCCGCAACATAAGATGAATACGGTAGGCCACCGTACATAGGTCCTGTATCTTCAAGCGCGTTGCCCTACCTACCCGCCGTTTACCGCTTTTGGTGTGTGGTTGAGGTAGTCGCGAATCGCTCGAAGTTCGTTGTGGATTGCCTTGGATATTTCCAGCGAAGTCCGCTTACCGCGTGCCACTCGGCTGACCATAGGCTCACTCACCCCCACCTTCCGAGCCACGCGGCCGTAAATCCCGTGGAACATCCCCAGCGCGACGAGTAAATCCCCGTCCTCTATCTCACGTTTGTCGCGCATCAACTTCCTCCGTTGTGGTCGAATTCACCAATCCACCGGAATTCCTCAATACGGTAAAGTACCCACTGGGCAACTTCTAAACATTTATGTTAGCGGCTTGGGGGCTAACTGCAAAGAGTCTTATCTTGGATTTCCGTCATGAAGAATGACGAGGACAGATTAATAAAATGCAGATAGTCTCTCCCGATGTCGCGCTCTCAGTGACCGTCTTAGCGACGTGAGCTTTCGGTGTCACGCTTTGCATCTGTGATATGCTCGCGGCATGTCATCAACCGTGACTGCCTCCATGCCAATCCGCGTTTTGCTCGCGGACGATTCTGGCGTCATGCTGCGTGCCGTGTCCCGGCTGCTAAACGCGCATCCAGACGTTTCACTGGTAGGCGCTGCAGGGGACTTCGAAGAAGTCGTGCGATTAGCAGATGAGCTGCAACCGCAAATCATCGTTCTGGACCTGCGCATGGCTCAGAAGGCCAATGCGGACGCTTTACGCCTGAAAGCTCAACAAAGTGGGTTGCTGATGCTAGCGATTACAGCGTCGGATATTTTGGGCGATGAGTCCGTAGATTTGGCTGCGACCATCGGAGCGGACAGGCTGTTAGATAAGATGGACTTGGATGAGCGTCTGATTCCGACAATTATGGAACTAGCCGGGGCAACAAGACCGTCTTCCTTGGTCGGAACAGTAACTAATCCTACTTCGAAGCATTGTCCGTCATCCACGTCGGACTCTTAAACACCTGCGTCACCTTCCCATCCGGCGTTGCCACCCACAATCCCGTACGGCTCGTCACATAAATTGGCTTCTTTATTTTCTTCGCGGCTTCCACATCATTCGCAGAGGGCTTGTCTGAACTGGCGTTCGGGTGCGTATGAACAATCCCGAAGTCGTCCTTGCCGTACGCAATCTTATCTTTCCACTGCATCGGCATGCCGGAAGTTTGTGGGTGTACTTCGGTGTGAAGCGAACTAGCTCCGCCATCGCCATAGACACTGAAACCAGATTCAGCAAACGGATTGCCGCCTTTGTTCACAGCGTCCCACGCGGCCTTGGATTGATTGCGAAAATCGTCAGAGTTCTCCAACGCACCAGCGGCTGTTGGCTGCTTTTGAGGCGCAATTTGCGAGATGTCCGACAAGTCGTGGTGATATCCACTATCGCCGAGTGCGGAATGCAAATCGGCCAAATCGGTATCGGAGGGGACCGCAACGTTGTGAACGTCTCCGGTGGGATGGGCGACGGGCAAAATTACGTGGCCTGAGTCGAATGTTGGTTCGTTTGGTTCGGGCATGATTCTTCTTTCCGCTCCAGTGAGCAGACACACAAATAACAACAGCGTTGCGAGCACAGCGATTTCCTCGCCTCGTTTCAGGCGAGGTCTTGCGGGTTTATTAGGTGAGTTGAGCGGTCAGTTTCTTAATTTGAGCGCGACCTGCGAGGACATCTGCGGCGCGTTGGCGTTGCTCGTCTAAGTGTTTCTGAAGTTCCACGATGGCATCCCCTTCCTTGCGATTGCTGACCGCGTCGTGACCGTCTTCCGCTCCGACCGTAATCGTATGTAAATGTGTGGCGTCATCGAGAATCGACGTTAGGCTGATAACTGTCTGTCCGTTTTCGAGATGGGATACAGACGCAGTCGTGTTGACCGCGCCGTGAACCGTTTGGATTTGTTTTTCAATCATGATTTCCTCTTAGATTTGAACCTGAACTTGGATGTTGGACAGAACGTGAGCGGAGCTTCCGGCTCCCGCTGTATGGCTATTCTGGGCTTGGATGACGATTTTGCTGACGGTCGCTGGAAGCGTGACGTTGACCATATCGGTTTGTGACGCACGCGTGGCCGAGACGTTATAAATCGTGGTGAAGGTTGAGCCACCATCGGTTGAGTAAGAAAGAATGGCGTTTCCAGTTCCCGCTCCGGTGATGGTGACGGAACTGGTTACGGAAATCGTGATAGCGCTTGGGATTCCTGAACTTTGAGGAATGTACGAAAGCCATTGTTCCGTCGCCGCACCCACGTTGCTGATGGTCGTGTTAGCGCTGACGGGCGTCAAATTGCCGTAACCCGCGGTTCCATTGGGAGATTGTGCCGTGGACAAAACAATCAAGGTCTGCCCGGTCTGCACACCTGTCCCGCCATTGTTGTCACCGAGTGTGTCCGGTTGTCCCGCTGCCGGGGTCGTACAACTGCCGATAAAGAAGCGTCCCGAACCTTGCAACGCGGTGCCTTTAGATGTCGTAGCGTGAAAAGTTTCTGACCCCCCAGCCAAAACACTATCGTCAAAATAAATGAAGTACCCGGTGGAATACGCCAAACTCAAAATGCTTCCGCTTGAGATAGACAAATCACCCTTAGAGGAAGTTCGAAGAGTAAAAGCGCTGATGTCGATTTCCGTACTGGCACCGCTGTCATGCCCCTTGAGCGGGTTTGATAGACAGGAATAACTTAGGCCGCTCGCAGTCTGACCGAAAGTGGAAGTGCCATCAGGAATGCTGCCGAGATTCTTGCTCGCGTGAGAGGCGCTGGCAAAATCAATTAGCACCGTGCCGCTTAAATAATCTGCGGAACTGCTGATGTATGCCCCTTGATTACTTCCCGCGACTAATTGCGGTTGATACCAGAAACACGCTCCTAGAGCTGAGATGGTGCAGTTCCCTGAACCAGCCACAACAACAACCGAAGTCACGCCCATAGGAACTGTAAAAGTCACGCTGACGCGACCGTCTACGCCTGCCGTCTGATTAGCAAGTGCGTAGCCCGTTGAGAGGGTTGGGTCGAAAACACCCCACGCGGGCGAACCGCTTGTAACCGCCGACGCAAGAATAGTTCCGGAAAGCGTGTAAGTTGCGCCGGGTACCACAGCGGTCGGACGAGAGGCTTTGCTTATGAAGCCGGATGGACTACCGGTGCCTTGCAAAAAGAAAGCCGGACATCCCGGCGGAGCCGGAAGTGCAGTTTCGTAATTCAAACTTCCGGTCGGCCAGTAGACTGTCGGATTTACGATGTCAGAATCAGGGCACAAATTCACCATGCTGCTTAACACTTTTTCGAACGCAGCGCCGTCCACAAGATTGTCGAGCGTCGCCGGGCCGGAAAGTTGCCACGTCGCCGGATTCGTGCTCGGGTTGACGTTCGTGTTTGCCGTCAACGCTTGGTAAATATTGCCGCTCTGACTTGCGAACGAATTTTGTGGGTATGGGGTAGATGAACTCCAGGGTCCAGTAAATAGCGAGTTGGAGCCCAGCAGCGACCAGAAACTGCTTGTCAGGCTCGGTGTATTTCCGGTACCGCTTGCAACCGAGACCCACAAAGCGCCTTGAAATGAAACAAGGTCTCCAACGGCGTACGCGGTAGAGCCTGAATAATTTCCCTCGTAGGAATTTAAATTCCCCGCAGTGACCAATTGCCAATCTGCCGGAAACGAAGACGGTTGCCTATTTACGTTGTTCGCGAGACAAATGAAATAACCGCCTCCGCCAGCTACGTCGATAACTTGATTTCCAACCACGTAATTTGTTGCACTGTTCCAATTTCCTAAAAATGCGCTCGTGTTTCCCGTCGCCGCCCAAGCGGGAGAAGACGAGGGAGTGTTTCCAAGATTTCCTGACACGAGCGACACATAAATCAGGCCAAGGTAATCCACGCTCGCGCCTTGGCTGTAATTCACCATACTCCCCCAAGCGCCTTGAAAACTCGTGGCCCTCAGAGCGCTGACGCCTGCAAGAGCTTGTCCTGCGGCCAATCCCGCTGCGGATGCGGCAGCCGAGACCGGGGCCACTTGGCTAAGTATCGCCGAGCCACCTTGAGCAGATTGAGCGGGCTGGGGCGGAGTGATTCGCTGTTGGGGAATGGTCTTGTTCGTCCACTGCCGCTGTGCATCAACGCGGTCCCATTGGTCGTCCGCTATCGGACCGCGAAAGTTAACCGCATGACCTGGGTCCGTGCTGGGAATTGCGGGCAATCCTGGAAGTGTTGGAGCGGCGGCTCGTGCAGCGAGTTGTCCTGCAGCGATAAGGTCACTGATTTTTGGCTGATTTGCGATACGGCCCATTGAAACTCCTGATATTCGTTGCTGAAAATGAAAAGGCTCCCAAACAGCGGGAGCCATTGTTTTTGTCCGTTTTGTGGACGATTTTTTAAACGATAGTGAAATTATTTGCCTTTACCTTAGCGATTTCACCCGCATCGTCGGCGTAGGGTTGACTGTTTTTCCAGTCCCAGAAGCTCCAACTACGTTGGGACGGATTCGCATTTTGTCGCTGTTCCGCACCACCGTGCGCAGGGTCATCAGGATTTGGTCCAGCGTCGTACCCGCCTTTAATTAATGCTGCCTGCAATTCATCCGGGTCAGTACCGGACGGAACTTCAATATGGTGGGTATCGCCGGATTCATGCGGAACTGAAATAGTTGAGGGGACCATTCCTAATTTATCCTCTCAATCTTCTTTGTTCGTGCGTTAAAACGGTGACTAGGAATCCGCTCGATTCGTCCGTTTCGCAAAATATGCGTCGGCTCGCCAGCAAAATCGCCGACAGTCTTTTGTGAAGCGTCCGAATGTCGGACAACTTGGAGCTGCGGGTCACGCCGCTTGGCGGCTTCCAGGCTTTCGGCGGGCAAATCATGCAGACTGCCATCGCTGGCCTTGATGCGTATTTTTTGCTGAGGGGCAGGTTGTGCACCTCTCGCGCGTTTGGCTTTTGCTGCTTGGCTGAGTTCGTCTAGGAATTTCTGTAGTTCTGTGAGGTGGGGATGTTGCATTACGGTATCAACTCCTTGGCAATCTCATAAGCGCCGTAGAGTGAACCCGCACCGGCAGCGCCTGCCGCGCCCTTAATTGCGGCACCTAGAACGCTTCTGTTAGCGGTAACCCGGGCGTTATGCGTGGCATTTTGTATGGTGGCTTGGCCCTTTTTAAATTCAGATTGGGCTTCGGCGGTTGCAGCAATCGGGTCCTCAACTACTCTTTTACCCAATTTACTTTTCATATGTGCCCGCAGTTCTAAGTTAGGCTGCAGTGTCTTATCGAGGTCAATGGTCTCGGGGATTTCACCGTGGATTTTATTTCCAAGGGCTTGATAGACCTTGACGCGGACAAGATTCTGGACCTCGGTGGGATTACCGGGATTTTTTTGTATATCATCCCAGTCAATCGTCTTTCCTAGTTGCCGCCGCTGTTCCAGAACTTCGGCAGGGTCTTGGCTGTTCAACGCTTTATCGGCATCACTCATAACGCCGTCGATATCCTTGCCGAGAGCTTTGCTGAGGGACGGCGGTAACGCTTTTTTGATGCCAGCAATCTCGTCTGTGAAAGTCCCGTTACCAAATACGTTATCTTGCATAACGCTTGTGGTGAACTTCGGAGCCTTCTGAACGACCGCATTCATTTTGCTGGCAGTTTCATTGATTGCCTTGCTTACAGGTTCAACTGCTCGCATCAGGGTGTTCTTCGGGCTAGAACCCACTTGAATAGTCTGGCCGACATGATGCTGCAAGGTATTCAGGGCTTCTTGCGACAAATCTTTTCCGCCTAACTTGTTCCCTACGGTTGGACCATCCAGCGGCTGTTCAGTTCGCACTGGTGTTCCGTGCTGGGCCTGCGGGGTCTCCTCTCTCAATGTGAAATTATTGCGGATTTCAGCGGGACTGAGATATTTACTGACCTTCGACGCCCCTTTGAGCGCCGCGCTGCCACCTTCAATCACGTCACTAGCGGTACCCGAGATTGCAGGACCACCCGTTGCCGCGTGGCGACCGGCGAGAATCCCCATCCCAGAATCCAGAACAATATGAGTCAAAATCCTGTGCGCTTCCGCTTCATCCCCAGAATCAATTGCATTTCGGTAAGCAGGAATTTGGTCGTAGGCTCCTTTTAACGCCTGCAAAGAAAAGCCCGCTGATACGAGACGCGGAATAATCGCCTTGCCCGCCGCGCTGAGTTCACCGAAACCACCTGTTGCGGCCAACGTTGCTACGCTGCCGGGGGTCGTTAACCCTCCCGCAGTTTCAGCAACTCCCGTAAGCACGGGATTATTCTGTCTTTCCTGTGCCGTCATGGCGGCCTGCGGAGTCACAAGCTGCATAGAAGGAGTGGAACCGTCCGATAGCGTTCCATCATCGGTATGGCTGGCGACTTCAAAATCACTGTTGAAGGCCGGAATACCTGTCGTAATTGCACTTTTCAGACGCTGCCAAACGGTAGGCTGTGCAGCCTCCATAGTTGGTGTCCCTGCTGGCGGGGGTGTGGCCGTCTTCGGAACAAACGAATTAGAGAAATCTAGATTGGCCGAGGCTGACGCTGCTGGAGCCGCGGACGCCTTGGGAACAAAAGCGTTCGAGAAATCTAAATCGCCTCCGTTATTTTGTGGAGTAGCCATTATTCAGTCACCGAAAAACCTTTTCTAGCGGCTTGCGCTCTAATTTGTGCTTCCGTCGCCCCAGGATTGTCTGCGAGCATTTTCCTGAGAGACACTGTGTGCGTGTCGGGGTCAGGATTTGATTTCGTTGAATTTTTCGACAAGCCCTTTTGAGCAGTCGCCAAATCTGTCGTATTTCCGTCCGCATCTAGGACGGGGGTATTGGCCGGGTCTAAGCCGCGGAGTTTGGCGGTGTAGGCCGCATTTTTAACGTAAGCGTCGTATTTGGATTTTGTATAGAGGTCCACGAGATTGCCCATTTCGTTGAGCGTGGCGGCAGGCAATTTACCTTTACCCGCCTTTTCGAGAGCGGCGTCAACCTTGCGGCCAAGCGAACCAACCTTCGGACCCGCTGCATCCACTTCAGTCGTATTAATTCTGTGGACTCCGTTGGCCACTGGTTACGAGCAATGCTGTCTGGAGAGGACCAAGCGAGTTAGCTAGTTCGTCCCCATTTTTTGCATTGAGGATGCTGGATTTGGCGGAGTTCGCAGTGAATAGGAACTTGCTGAAATCATCAGCGCCCTTTTGGAGTTCCGTCTGTCCGGCTTTGCTCGCAGCGTCTCCCTTGGTTGCCGACTTAGAGAGTTGCGCACGGTAGTTTTCCTGATTTTCCTTGAAGCGGTCCTCGTCGGTTACAGAACCCGCTTTATCTGCTTTGCCAGCGTCGGCAAGGTCTTTGGCTGCCTTAGCTCCACTCTCGGCTACTTCGTTCTTAATATTTGGAACGACGCCCTTCGGGTATTCGCGCAATTCTCCCGTGACGCTGTTTCGCTGCATTGGAGTTTTGCCATCAGGACCACCAAAAACAGCTTCAGGCTTAGCCCAACCGCTTAATTCTTGCTTTTGGCCGTCTCGCACCGCGGTATGAGCGCGGGCAAAGTTTTCCATGGTCATGGGCTGACCAGCTTCAAGACTGTCCGTGTCAGACATGCCGCCGAATTTGCCGTGCTTTTTGACGTTCTCGTAAAAACTAGCAGGGGGCGTAAACGAACCGTCGTGCATGCCATCAATCGCGATTACCTGACCTTCAAACTTAGGGTTTCCGTCAGCGTCATAGACCTGCTTACCATCATTGTCGGTTACTGCTTTCATCCCCGCGGGCAGCAAAACATGCTGGGAAATGAGTGTCTTCGGGTCCTGTTTATAGAGCCGCATCGCTTCCGATTCAGACAGATATCGAACGCCGATACCTTCCTCTTCTGCAGCCTTGGCAATTTCTAGATTTTTTGCGCGCTCTGGGTCGTGGTCTAACTGTTCGTCGTAGACGTGCTGCATTGTGGACAGCGTTAATGCGTTGCCCTTAGCGATGTCATGCTGACGCAAAATTTGCTGTTGCTGGCGTTCGTAATCTTCGCCTGCGACCTTGCGCGACTTATCGTCTTTTTGTTCGTCGCTTTGAGCCTTAGCTTGGGCTCCTGCACCGAGTCCTGCGGCAAGCGCAGCGGCTTTGGACTTTTGAGGCGGTACGGAAGCGCCTGCGGCCAATCCTTGAAGGGCGTTGGCCGCGATTCGCTTGATTTTGTCGCCGCCCGTATCGACGCGTTGGTTCGGGTCTGGGACTGTTTTCCCAGAAGCATCAACCACATATCGCTGTTCGGGACGTCCCGCAATTGCACCTAGCACTGACCCAATGAAAGAATGCGACAAATTTTTCATGAACTGACCGGGCGGTAAATTTGCCGCGGGTTGACCAGGAGGCGTTGCCTGCTGTGGCGGATTTTGAGCCTGCGCGGGTTGAGATTGCGGCTGTCCGTTTTGCGGACTGGGCGCTGGCTGCTGCTGCTGAGGCGCGCTGTCGTCCTCTTGTAACTGCGGAGAATTAATTCCACCGTTGGGGTCTGCGGCGTTCATTGTGGGGTCAAACATTTAGTTTTCCTTGGTGCTGAAATTTTGAAAGTCTGAAACTGAATTTCTGTTGACGCCTACGGCGGCACGGTACGCTTCACGTTTTGCAGTTCTTAAACATTCGCGGCAACGCCGCCAGCCAAACTTGTTGTACTTGGTGTTGTCGGGCGACAACTCGTGGCCATGAACACACCGCGTTTTGCGGGAATTGATACCCCAAGGCGAATTACTGCGGCCCACGTTTACTTTTTTCGTGACCGCTTCCAAGTGGTTTGGGTTACAACACACTCGAACCCGGCACAAGTGGTCGATTTCTTTTTCACGAGGGTCAGGAATCGAGCCGTGGAAAATCCTGTACATCAGCCGATGCGTATATGATGAAAGGTGCCCCGAATAGAAAATCCCATATCCGTTTTCCGTGCGAGTCCATTCCCAAATCCAGCACGGCCCCAAGTCGGGTCTGTGTTCTGAAACTGGACCGATGAAATTTATCCGCGAGAAAAACAACTCAAAATTGAACACATAGTGTCCTGAGGTGGGGTGATTACTGAGGATTCGAATACGAAGCCTAATGAAACGGGGAGAACTGGTATTACCCAGCGCTCCCTGTTTTAGCGCCCAAGGAGTAAAAAGCACTTTCCATCCCGTTAATGCCGAAGTTTAAGCGGGGGCCACGGAATGAACTGCTGCTGGCCTCTGACAGGAGATTGTTAGGAATCTATTGCGGCACGGGCAGATGGATTACTGCGGAAAAACTCTGCAGTTTCAGCGGCTGACATGGTGCGGAGCTTGTTTTGCAAAGATTGCTTTTCAATGTCCGCGTAGACGGGATAGCCGGGTTTATCGCCCCCAAGGTTCGTGCGAGTCATGGTGTGCGGAGCCTTGAATTCTCGGTCAGCATAAACGTCTTGCCCTCGGACTGCTTTAATCTTCCGAAATCCCTCCGTTAACATATTGTGCGAAAGAGGTTCACCTGTTTCTCGTGAGATTTCAAGCCCCGCCATAATAACTTCTTTGAGATTTTCAGGCGTATTCACGAAGCTGGTTTTGTTGTTTTCGAGGAAGGTATCAACCGCGAGTTTTTCCCGCTGTCGCTGAAATGCGGACACTTTGCCGTAGTTCATCTCACGCTGGGATTGAAATTCGCGCTCAAAGTCCTCTGAGGACAAATTCTTGATTCGCTCGGCTTCTGCGTCGTCGGCGGACTTTTGCACCTGTGCGGGAGAGTCCAGGACCCGAGGGTGTTGTTTGATGAATTCCCGCAAGCGGTCCCCGGTGATTTCGCCGTCTACGGACATGAAAATTAACTGCCCGCTCTTGGATAAATCCTTGAACGCCCGCACTAAGTTGTCGAATGTCACCTTTAAACTGTTTTGGCTGCAAAATCCTATCAGGGCCACACGGTTGGAAACGATATCTCCGCGAAATTGCACGTAGGTATCACAGAACTTTGCAACCTCGGCTAACATGGCTTCGTGTTCCTCAGGAGTTGCGCGGGTATTCCACATTTCCTTGATACGAGTAGCTTCACGTTGCTCTTTGGTCGGTGCGTTTAGGATTTTGTCGATATACGCAGCGTGATTCGTTTTGTACCACTGAAATTCAGCACTCGGCATTCGGTTGATGTCGTCGCGCGTCAGATTCTCGCGCTTAACGAAGCCGCCGTTTCCCTTGGCGACGTTGAAGTTGTTAGCGTTGAACATGGCGTGCCACTGTTCATCCATGCCATCCATGTCTCGCAGGTCCGCAAGCCGAAGCGGGCGCGCTTTTAGCCCCCTACGTTTGCCTAAATCCTCTAACTGCTGCTTCGTCATCCGTTGTTTGTCGGCAATCAACATAATTTCCATCTCCTTTAATTTCGTTTATTGGGCCGTTTTACTGGCGGCCCATTCTTGTTTTGCTTTGTCCGCCATTGCTCCAAGGGGTGTGGCGGTCACTTCTATTCCGGTCTGCTGGCTGCGTTTGATTTCTTGCGCCGCGGCAAGTGTTGCGAACGCTTTCTCTTTTGCTACGTCCGACGCCTCTTGAAAATTCTTCGGCTTGCCACTGTCGGGAATTTCGTCCACAAAACGGACACCAGCAAATGCGGACGCTCGCCAATATTCACCGTTTTCTAATCTCACGATGAATTCCGCCATGTCCGGGTGGGTGTAACAAAGCGAATGCATGGTCACGCCGTTGCGAGTGACCTCGGCATAAACTTTGGCCGGGACCAACTGCTTGGCCCAATTGGCGAGACGAGTTTGCTTGTCGCGACCTTCAAGTGCGGCCTTGAAATGCGGATTCACGATGCGATGGAATTCAAATTCCTCAGCGGAGCACCCCAAAAGATATGCCTGTGAAATTTCCGTCGCCTGATACCCTCGAAACTCGCCCAAATATTTCATCTTGGCGAAGTTTTCCAAATCGCTAAAGCCCATAACTTTTCTCCTGAGGTGAGACCCGCCCCGTTCTTAGGCGAGGCGGGCATTCACTATTTACTACGACTTATAACGGCGGCCATCAGTCACGTGTGAGTCATCAGATGGTGAATATACTTTCACGCCTTTTGGCAACTGCACTTTGGTGTCGCTGGGTTTTAGCTGCGTCTTTACGGACGGTTTCGTCTTGTTTACTCGGGCCATTTTAATTTTCCTTCGTTGATGCTGGATAGAATCGGACAGATGATTCGGGCACATTAACTGCTGTGGCCGTTTGGAGTTCGGCTTGCGGAGCGTCAGGCTTGCGAAACAGCGGATTCGTAAAGACTGAACTCTCAAGATTGATGACAACGTCGGTGATTTTGGGATTCATCACGCCACCGTGGACATGACGCCGAAATTACCGCGCAAGGTCTTCGGGGCGACCGTCGTGGCCGATTTGGGTGAAGGCTGAGGGCTAGCAGCCGCTGGCGAAGGAATAACACCCTTCGGTGTATCTGTCTGACCGCCCGCGTGGGCTACCGAGATTTGGACATCATCATTTTTTGACATGTTTGCGTTTCTCAATTCTTAGATTTAAAAACTGGTGCGCGCTATGCGGGCAATTATTAGGCGACTGTACTTATGACCGTTCCTGGTAAACGAAACGTTTGCGGCTTTGCGGTCGTTGCATTTTTGCCGCTCGGATTTGGAACGTCCGCTAGGCTTGATGGTTGCGGGGTTGAAGTTGTGGGAACTGCATTAGGGATGAAATTGAATCCGGTATCGACCCATTGGCCGCTACCAGGAGGAATTTGTATCATCGGCATCAGATTGCCTTTACTGATTGCCCTTTTGGCTTTCGTAGCTTGGTGGTGTTCGCTTCGCGGACGCCGTTGATTCCCAACTCTTCTGCGGATACTTGCTGCTTTTTCTTGGTCCCCCAAGGTGTTGCTGTCGTGACGTGATTGGCGGAGGTCTCCGACAAGACTTCACAATTATTCTTAGCTGGTTTCATTTAATAATTCCTTTCAGATAATCAAAAGCATTCGGAGCGCGTGACTTGATATTATTTGGAGCGTCTTGTAATTCTTGGAGGTCCAATGGAGACTGAAAAGAAGTGCCCGCGGTGTCCGAATTCGATAGTGATGTTGAAGATTGACCGTAAAAACATTTTGCCTGCGCTTACCGTTAACTTTGAAATTGCTGAGAAGCAAGGTCTGTACTTGCAGGCGTACAAATGCCCAAGTTGTAATTTGGTTGAGCTTTATCACATTGAGCGTTGAGCGGTGTCGCAGTATCGAGTATGACTTCGTACATTTTCCGTCTAAATTCTGGGTTGCTCCAGATATCATCTGTGACAAGCTCAGGCGTTTCGTAACTGTGCGTTTTGGGGAGTTCCAACACGTTTTCTCCTCATTCCTTGTTTCTGCGTACGGGACGACGACAGGGCAGTTTGGCTTCGCTTCGCCTGGTTTGGTGTAGGGAGGCTTGGATTTTGGTGACTCCTCAAAAACCCACGCCAATTGAGCCTTTGTCTCCGCCTTTAAGCCTATCCGCGACCTGAAACGGGGGCTCAGGCTGCTGTAGCTAGATGAGCACGCTGGAATGCCTTTTTGCACGAAGCATCGCAATATTTGGCGTCCATCCGAATGTTCGTTGGAAGCACCAGGTTGCACTGCAGGCACCGCTCTAGGGTGCGTATCGCTCGGATGCCTTTCCTGGTGGCTGCATGGCGGTCGGCTGCAGCCTGACCGTCACGGCAAAGACGCGAGCACCACTCCCCGCCTTCATTCTTGCGCACGTAGCGAAGAAAGTTGAGGGGCTTGGTGCAGGTGTCGCAGGCTTCGTTCACACAAATACTGAATCGCTCGCGAACGGCAGATTGCTGCTCGTTAGTTAGTTTCATATTAAGTTCCTGTATAGATGTTTTTTAACTTGACATATACACGGTCTGAGCATAATTTCCGCCTCGAACAGTTTTGCTTTGCGAGGAGAAACGACGATGTCTATTCAGACCCAGTTTGACGGTCTACCAATCGGAACGATATTGCTTTGGGCTGGAGATGTTCAGCATCTTCGAGATGGCTGGTTCATATGTGACGGCGCGAACGGTACAGTGGACTTGGCCAATCGAATACCGCTTGGAGCCGCGGCGAGTGACAAGGTGAGCGCGGGGCCTGCGCCAGCCTTACCACATGCTGCCGAGGGAGTTAACCCGCCCGATGCAATTCGCGGGCAAACCACAGGTAACGTAGCATTCGGAGTTCGAAACCCGTCTGACAACGCCAATAATAACTGGCAGGGCATGGGCTGGGACCACACCCACCCTCTGCCCGTAAATCGTGTTTTCTTCATCCAGAAAGTCAGAGACTCACGATAGGTCTCTGAAGCACGTTTTTAGCTGTTCACCAGCCGTGCCGCTGAATCTACTTTGAATCGCGGTGGTTCTTCCCCGATTGACCTATACAGGCGTCGCCGAGCGTCCAGATATCCTCGGCGATATTTTTGTGCGAGACCGGGTTTGATAAATTCCGTTTCGATTCGCTCAATGACGCCTCTGATGCATTCGTCCACGGATTTACCGCGTTTGGATTTGGTGGCGCTCATGCTGACACCGTTTCCGCCGTGGCAACAGGCGAGAGAGCTTCGACCGCGGAACGCTGAAACTTGATGATGAAATTTCTGGCGTCCTGCAACTCCTGGACTTGGCTGGCGTCCGTGGACTCTGCAATCGCGGCGTCAATTTTCTCAAGGAAAATGTCCTTAGCGAGAGCGGAATAGGCTGGAAAATCTTTGTGGGTCAGCAGCGCGTTTCCAGTCAGCAATGCGACTTCCGCCAACGAGTCCTCGGCTATCACATCTTCAAGAACAATGGTCCCGGTGCCGTCCATGTTGAAATCGAGACGCATGTTTCCGGGACCTAATTGGATTCCCGTGCGCTCCACATGCTGTCGTATGATTTCGTGAATAGCGCCGTCTGACTCTGCCAGTGCGTTTTCCAGTTCTAGGACCGTCCCGAATGCGGCATCGCAGGGGATATCGGCGTCCAGAACTTGCCACAGAGACTGTCTGGCGTAGGACAAGGTGAGGTCAAACTTCTCTCGGAAGATTCCGAGCAACTTTAGATAATTGGCTTGCTGCAGGTTCAGTTCAACTTTTGTCGGCATTTTGTGCTTTCCTTTTTTTTAACTTCATCTCCAAAAATAAAAGCCCCGCTCTTGGCGAGGCTCCGTTGATTCTTTTTTTTCGTGAAGGCTGTCCGCAAAACGGATAGCGATGTAGGTTCTTTACGCGCCGCACCCCTGTAATCGCCCCGCTAATCGCAAGGCTGCGTGGGGACCGCCGATAGCCCACTGAGTTATCTGAGCCTCCGTCGCGCCCCACTCGGTCAACCAATCATCGGCATAGATTAGGTCGTCACGAGTGGATTCCGGGTCCCTGAGTATCGCCCATCGCCAGTGAGCGATGTCGTCGGCGTGAGGACCTCCCGGCAATCGCGGAGGTTCTTCGGGCAACGTTTCGGGTTTTGATTTTGAAATGGGAGACAAGATAAGAGAGTCTTTTCCCTTCTCTTGTGTCCTTCGGTTTTCTCCTTCACCCCTTCGTGTGACTGGGGAGTCACAGTTTAGGGGTTCCAGAGTCACAGTTTCCGTTTTGGCAGTCACAGTTATTTCTTCGGGAGTCACAGTTTCGCCGTCCAATACTGTGATTGGGGAGTCACAGTTTATTGGGAATCGGTACACCGTGGTAACGCCGCGACCGCCCTTGCTCATTTGGTCGGGCACGATAACACCCTTCGCAACCAGCCGTTTGGTGACTCGGCTCGCGGTCTCGCGGTCATTCAGTCCAGATTCCTCGGCGACCGTTTGCATGCCTGGAAAAGAACCCTTGCCGTAGTGCGAATCGTGGTCGGCAAAAACGAACGCTACTGCTTTCTCTACTGGTGAGAGTCCGCGTAGAGAACGGACGTGGTTGGTGGCGCGGACGCTCATTTGCCACCAAGAATATTCTTGAGTTCGCGAGCGACTGATTCGTCTAAAGTCTCGCCGTTGGGCGGTTGGGTTCTAACGATGGGTGTAACGTGCTCTGCCCATGGCCGATTATTACGGGGGTTGGTTCCGAGCGAATATTCGACCTCTTGCTCCTTCTCCAAGTACTTCGCACCGGGCATGTTGATTTGACGATGGTGAAAAAACACATCGTCATCAGGTTTGCCCGTTGCAGATGAGCCTTGGGGGATGATGAAGCCGTAGCCTTTTAAGCGGTCGTAAAAAAGTATGGTGCCGTTCATTGGTGAACCTTTGAAATAAAATAGAAATGTTCGGTTTTTACTTCCTGAATCCGAGAAGAACCGCTCGTAGGTGGGAAACGGTCAGAGACACTTACTGCAAACTTTTTGTCCGCTTATGCGGACGGTTTCGGCGTCATTGTTCGGCCCGGATTTGCGCACGAATACTTAACTGCATTAGCATCAATGCTTCGCAAAAGGATGGTTGCTTTGGCCCAAATCTCAATATCCGATGCCGAAGGCTTGATGAACAAGTTGTTCTCGGAACGCATCGCTGTACACGCCCTTCTCGTATCAGCGTCTGGAGCGCAATCTCGAATATCGGGATTTCTGGACAGCAAGACTCGGGAAAATGGATTGGTAATTTCAACCTCAGGACCGCCGCTCGACGCAGAGCGGGGATACATAGTGGTCAGACCCTTTGACCGGGAATGCTTGGTTTGGTATGGCGAAAAGCGGGAACTCCCCCCGGATTTGCAGCACCTTTCCGATACATATGGGGAATCCGTATTGGTACTAGGCTTTACCGACTTCAACGAGTGGTTTGCGCTTTTCTTCACAATCTAATCTCCTAAATTTGTTTGCAGGGCTCGCGTCATCCGATTGGCTGCGCCGCTGCGATGCATTCAGCTACACGAGCGTCTTCAAGGCGCTGGGCTTCCAAATCGTTGACGTGGGCCAGAGCGAGTTTGAATCCTGCGGTATCCGAAATGTCGATTCGGACCTTCAGACCCTCGAAAACTTTTCGGACGTTTGCCGCGGTCTGTTCAATCCGCAGTTCCGTGGCCCGAGGAAGATGCCGCCCGCCAATGTAATCACTGAGTCTTGATGGGGCGATGCCCGCCAACACCGACAAACTCGCTTTGGGCATCTGTAGTCGGTGAATCAAATCTATGGTTTCGGTTCTGTGATTCATAAAGTCCTTGCGTCATAAAAAATATTTCGAGAACCAAGACAAAAAAATGCAAAGCACGGCACCAAACGCTGGCATTAGCATTCTGATACTTGCACTATATCGAACGTTTGAATAGAATCTGCCGATGGCACTCTATTGGATAGGTTATGACCTCGACAAGCCTGGTCAGGACTACTCGGACCTAATCGCCCGACTGAAAGAATTATCCGCAGTCAGGGTGCTCAAGTCAGATTGGCTGCTCGGCCACAACAACACCAACCCGAAAGAAATTCGAGACGACCTAACCAGATTTCTGGATTCGAACGACCGGATTATGGTGGCGGAACTACGTAACAACGCGGCGTGGAGAAACTTACTTGCGACCAACGAAGTCGTTAGCGACCTTTTCAAAAACTACGCCGTCTGAATTTACGGAACAAGATGGTTCCTTCGCATTCGCTGGCGCAACCTTTTGGGCATTCCAAATCGCGAGAAGGCCACATCTCTCTGACTCATTTTCCGGCTCAAGAAACAAGCCCCCGTCTGACCACAGTATTTTCATTGTCTGCACTCCACATCCCACAAGGCGGCAATCGTCGAGATTTGCCCCTAACTGAACCCAACCGCCTCTAGGTAGGGTTGGAGGGGAGACTGCGAAATCTCTCCCTATCTTTAGGGGCACGTGTTTTGGTAGCGCCCGCTAAGTCCAACAAAATCAAGCATTGGATTTTGGATTTTACGGAACGATTTTTTAAAATAATTGCGACCATCAAGAACAAAGGACTTAGTCGCGGTCGGAGTGGGGCGTGTCACCACCATCTTCCACGTCGTCTCCGTAACCGCGGAGGTCTCGGTCAACCATTTCGTTGTCCTGGTCGTCGGTTAGAAGGTTGGCGGCATCGTTTTGTCCGTCCGCTGGCGCGGCGACTGGTTTCAACTTCGCGCCGAGTAAGAGCGCCTTGCGAATGACCGCGGTCTCCCAGCCTGTAATCAGAACTTCCGCGGAGGTCCCAGACAGGCGTAGGCGTTCCGCCAACTCCGTGGTGGACACGTTTCCTGCAGCCACGTCACGGAGGTGGGTCGCCTCGAACGGCTTGACGGACGAAGCAACACCCTCCAAATCAAGCAGCGCGGCAACATCACGTCTGGTGAGAGAAAACTGTTCGCGCGCTGTTGGCGGTCGTCGGTTCTTTTCCTCTTTGCGTTTCTTTGCGCCTGCACGTGCCCACGGGCTATCGACTCTCTTTGGTTGCGCGGGTCGTCCAAGCTCGTCCTTCATACCGCGGCTTGGGTAAACAGTTGAAAGCGTGAAGTCTTCGGCTATTACGCGGACCTCTGCGGCAGTCGGCTCCAGTTGTCCGAGTGGGAGCGGCGCTACTTGCGCCGGTCGCAAGGCTGACTCTTTGCGGCAGGGACCGCAGGGGTAGGGTTTGTTATGCTTCACACAAATAGATGCAGGCATCGTTAAATCTCCAAAATATTTCTGAAATGTTAGGCAAACCATCCCTGCTATTGCTTGGGAGGCGGTGTTCATCTGCGTCAATCCCTGCGGGGAGCGGGGCGACAAGTACTAAACTAAAGTACCACGGAACAGTAGTACTGTCAAGTAGTATTTTGATAATTGTTTGTCCGCTTAACCGGACGGCGTCCAAAAAACGGACAGGAACGAAGGAGATAGGGCAAAACCCTTGCCCCAAAAGCCCTTCGGCGAAAAACCCTGAAATGTCGGACGGAAAAGCATCCGAAATCGAGCACTAGAAACAGGGGGTCCGGGAGGCATGTAGGGCGATTTTATCTGCGGATACGCCTGTAGTCCCACTCAAGGCGACTTAGGGGCATTGTCGGCCATTGTAGTTACAGCGTTGGTAATCCAAGGTTAGGTCCGCGGTGCGCCGAGGGGCATTCGGTTTTCAGAGCCCTTGAGGGAACAAAAAAATAGAGCTTCCCTAGGACGGACGCAGTGACTTGCTGCATTTTGGTGCTATGTTTTTCAAATACCCAAGCAGGCGTGCATATTTTGATGGTTTTTGTGCCTGAAAACGTCCAAAAACAACCTCTTTTGGGGGTGTCCTTCGGAACCGCTCACCAGCGCGTTTTTCAGGAGAATTTTTCTAATAGATTCAACGACTTACAGGGTGTGCTTTTCGGATTTTAACGGGGGTAACTTTTCTTATACTACGACCTGAACACGAATGTTAGCTTGCGGTAAACATTTTGGCTGGCTGACGCAAACTTTTTTCATTTTATTTTTGACCGTCCGCTCTCTGGATAAGACGAGGCGCTGGGTCCCGCTAAGGTCCAACGCCCAGCATAGCCGAAGCTTCGTTGTGTTTGGCTCATTGTGTGTTCCCAATTGAAGACACCTTGCCATTATATGTTACCCCGAAGGATTGCGGGGATGCGCACGGAGTCACGGGGTCGCGGTAGCTTGTTGGCACGCAGCTTGATCGTCCGGATTACACCACCCAACGGCTTTGTGGACGGCCCATAGGAGCTGTTGCTTGAGAGATGACTTGTTGGTCTTAGCTTCCTCCTGTGCGAGCAAGCTGATACCCCTAGCGGGTTCATATTTGTGCAGCTGCATCCAGACAAAGACGGCATTTTGTCGTGCCGTCATGGAGCTCGATTCTGACTTCAATATGGTCAACAACGCTGGCATCGACTCCTTCCCTATGACGACGAGGGCGCCTGCCGCCGGATAAATTTCCCAGATCCCTTGAGCGTGAAGATAGAGGCCCTGCTTTTCGCGCCCAATCGGCGGGCGCCGAAAGTCCAGCATTCCAGAAAGTGTGTCAATCGCGGCGCCGTACCGCTCCGTTCCGAGCTTTTGGATAACAAACGTAACGCATTCGGCGTTCCCTGCATCTGGTTTGACCGCTTTCAAGTACGAGAGCTGCTTGTCGGGTGTTGCGGTTCGCAGAACTTCACATTCTTGGCCCCGAGCCGGGCAGCTCGACACAAGAAGCATCGTTAATACGCTGCAGATTGACAGACCTCTCATATAATTGCCTCTCATTGTGCGTTCCAGGTTATAAATGTCGTTCCGGCCGCGATTTTGTTGTCATTCGGGACGTCATTTATGAACTGGAACCCCGACGAACGTCTTCCTGCAAGAGACCCGCACATAATAAGTGTAGTAGGGAGATATTCGAGTCCCGTCTGGAAGCGTTGCGTAAGCATAAAAGTTACCCCTGTACCGGTATGTGTTTGTGTCTACTTGCTGAGGGTTTAGGCCTGGAGCATCCAGGTCATATACCTTGCCCAGCGAACCCCCGGATTGCGGATTGTCGTCCCGAAGTAATGGCGAAGAAGTGTCGTCTTCGTTCGTGATGCCACCAATCTTCGTGTAGTTCTCGTAGGTAGCGTCGTTTAGAATGAAACGGTGCATAATCACGTTACCGGTGTAATTGCTCGGTGTGATTGCTCCTATCGCTTCGTTTCCGATGAAGCAACCGGGCACGGGCCCGGTCCCAATGATAGCTCCCAGATTGGTAGTGCCTTCTGCTGACTGATACGCGCTGAGTGCTGCGTCATCACCGGAGACTGTCCCGGAGGTTCGCTGGGAGACTACGGCGGAAATGATGGTGCCTCCCGCGCTGCCCGAATAAAGACTGCTCGGGCAGGGGTGGTTGGCTCCCTCAGGACAGTCTGCATTTTCATCGAGCAAGCTGGCAAGGGCTTCCGCGCTGAAAGCTCCGCTGGCGACGCCTGTAAAATTGCCACTGCCTTGGGATGTCGCAACGCTTGTATTCGAGCTGCTCCAAGTTACAATCACACCGTTATTGGGCATACTCACGGTAACGTCGTGCCATACGTTGTCCTGTCCGAACGCCATGGCCTTAAATGTAGCGGTGCCGCCTACGGGGGCGATGGAACTATTAGACGAAACCCCAAAAGCGCTATAGCCAAAGCAAGTGGGGCAAAGGTGGCCACAGGTGGCTAAAGACACGTTGAAAACTCCGACAGCGACGCCGACGTTCATCCATTCAGCGTATCCAGAGGCTCCGGAGAGAATCGCAGTTCCATGCAGAGTGCCAGGGGGTATCTTGTTTCCATCGGCGTCGGGCTGTTGCATCGCGATAACCTCGCTCACGTTAAACATTGCGGAACCGCCAGCGTCCAGATGAACCGGAAGTTTGTATGTGCCCTTGTCGAAGGAGAAAGTAATGGCGAGGTCTTGGTCGTTGTCACCTAGATTCAGCAGGTTAATCATTGTGTCATTGCCACCAGACACGTCCCACGCCTTTAATTCCTTAGCCTGACTCTTACCGACAGCTTGCATGTTTATCTCGAAGACGTAGTTTCTAGTCTGATCGATGCTGCCATTGGCCGTGATGATGTCGCTCGGTCCACCCCAATAAGAAAACGTCAGATGAATGACTCCATTCAAATTAGGAAGGTCGAGCTCCTTTGATAGTTCTTCGGGGCTCCAGTGTTTCGCCTGTCCCGCATATAGCGTGAGTGTTTTGAGAGCAGTTTTTTGCGTGCTCGAACCCTGAGTGTAATAAAGCGTTGGTGTCACCGAAATGGGCGATGCGGAAGTATTTCGTAAAGCGAGATAGACACCAAACTGAGTTCCAGCGGGAAAGTTCATCGTAGGATCGGGCGTGCCGAACATGAGCCCCACGCTGGAAACGGCTACGGCGGAAGGTTGCTGGTCGGGTGAGACAGTTAGAAATGGGATTTGTGTGGAATAGCCCTCGTGGGGATTTTCCAGGCCGCCAGCAATCGCGATGTCTTTCTCCGCGCCCTTGTAGGTTACTCGAATGCCTCCCGACAAACCGTCACTATCCCGCAGAACGTCGAAATTTTGCGTTTCGTTGGCTTTTAGGTGAACTGTCCATTCGCGCTCAAACACGCCTTTTTCGGAGACAACCTGAGTTTGGACATCGATTGGATGACGACCCACGTTTACAAGCGCAAGGAGCCCCTTTACGCCAGCATCCTCTTTCCACCAAAGGCCTTCCCGAACAGTTACGGACGGACCTTGCTGCATCGTCATAGAAGTGCTCTGGAGTTCAAAATTGAAATTGAGACTTCGCTTCGGGTCTCGATTCTGAACCATCGCACTGGCTGCTCCGGCCCGATGCCAGACATACTTCACGGCAACGCTGCCGTACTCCGAGAAATGGCCCTTCAGTTCGTCGGGAGCCGCGCTTATCGCTGCTCGAATATCAACAGAAGCGACTCCGTCCGGAGCGAGTGTGACAGTCGGCAATTGGTATTCCGTCCCGTCAGCGGCATAGATGATTGGGGTTACAGGGAGCGCCACGTTTGCTAGAAAATTCGTGATGACGAGATTCGGCTCGAACGTATGGTCAACACGCCAGTAGCCCCCGACCATTCGCTGCTCGGCGAACGGCGTTTCGCTGTGCGTTGGTGTTTGAGGGATAGCGTGGCCATTAGGTTCGGCATTTTGAGGTGCGGCCTCCACGGACGATGGGGGACTAGGGGCGGTTATCAGACATGGCTGAACGAGTAGACCCGATGTAAGGATTGCAGTGGTTACTGTGAAGTTAGAAAAGATGCGACTTGCAAGCATGTACCCTCCGAGGACTAGAAGGCGTCAGATGCGCGTACTCTACGTGCACTTTGAGGTAAGCGTCAATACATTTTTAATGATCTTCCACAGATATTTATAATTTGTAGGTAGACCTCGCATTACTTGACTGTGTATGGACGGTGAATCACTATGTGACGCCACCGACTTCAGTTTCTTTATCAAACACGCGTCGGATACCCAAAGGCGTGACGCATGGCGGATCATTCCACGATCATCCGTTGTTCCGTTCCTGATTGTGATTGGGGCTTCGAGATCACGGATTTCGGTCGGATGGACCAGTGCTACCGTACGTACGGGCAGCACTGCATCAAGATGCACGGCGCTGATGCAGAATCCTATATACATTTTGATTTAGAGAAGCTGATGCTGAGTTTGCAGAAGTAGCGTTCCTGAAAATAAAAAGGAGCGCAGGGTTTCGAGGACGCCGCGCTCCGGGGTTTTTGGGGTCGTGCTTGAGGCAAGGTGATTTTTCGGTAAGCACTCGGGAAAGTGAATACAGGGGATTCTGTATGTCACACATTTGCAGAACGCGGCATGCCTTCGGAGTCGCAACACCAAAATACGTGCCTCCCGCAAGTACTGCGTTCGATAGCGTCGGGCAATTTCCGAGCAGCCTCGATTTTTGAAACGAACCCCTGAACTCCGATTTTGGCAAGCACTACCGCTAGCGCACGCACGGTCATCGGGGATGTTTCTTGCTGGCGCGGGAAGCATTCAGCGAATCGAGGCTGGCGGCTTTCTTAATGCGTGCGACGTGAACTACTGCGAAACCGCCCTCGTTGCTGGCGCAGTCGCGTCCAGACTCCGCTTCACAAAACGGACAGCGAAGACTCAAGGGACTGACCGGCAGGACGTCTCTTGGTGGCTTGGTTTTCGGCATTTCAATAACTATGACACTGTTCGAGGCATGCGCCGCCAAGAAATCAAGGATTCGGGCGATTTTAAGGAGAAAGGACCCGCCAAAGCGAAAATACCCATCCCGCCAAGAATAAACGATTCTAGGGCTCGGACTGCCATTCTACAAAGGGTTCGGACAATCCTAGCGATGAACGTGGAGTGCTGAGAGCAGGCCAAAGAGGGACGGGAGGTAGCGGAAAAAGGGGCTAGATTAAGCGGAGGCAGCCAGGGTGAAGCCAAAATCCTGCCACCAAGCCTCTGAGCAGAAGTTATGGAGCCACATTTCTACCGCGATTTCTTTCGTAAGCTGGTAACGGAAGGTGAAACCGTTCTCGGTCGTCACAGGATTAATCTGGTCTTCGCATTGAGCGCAGACGTGAGGAGGCTTATACATTTTAGGACCTATGCGGACAGTATCACCTTTAAACGTCTGGCGGGGGTTTACTGGTCGGGATATGAACGGTACCCGCAATCAGGAAAGAGGGCGCTGCAGAATAGGCGACACCCATTGGCAAGGGGGACCCATCGTCCGAAAAAGTACACAAGGGTGGGGAGAGAGAGACGCAGCCGTCCAGGGCGCTGCCTTGCCGACCTGCCAGACCGAAAGGGTGCGGCGGCTATGCCTCAGCCGGAGCATGCTTTTGAAAAGGGACCCGCTGACCTGAATCGCTGACCGCAAAGACGCCCTCGTCCGCCGACCAATCGCAGGTATCTCCCAGTTTCGGATATTGGTTTCGTTGCCCGCGGTCAGGACTGAAAAGGGTGCTCGGAACTTTGGGAGGTGGGTAAAGCGCCCGTTACGGCTTGAGCGCTTTGCGTTGGTAAGCAAGGATGGCACGGCGGATAATTTCGTTGACCGGAGCGCCCGTCTCTTGACTCTCCTTGACCAGGCGTTCGTATGACGCGGGATTGATGAACAGAGTGTGGCGGAGAAGATTCTTGCCTTTTGCGGTCATGGGTGCCTCCTGACACATAGTGCCATCAGGTGCCACCTAGTGCAATGGTACGTTGGTACCGATTTCAGCGGTCTTTCTTGAGGTATTCGGCGACCGCGCGCCGGACGGACTCACTAACGGGCACGCCAATACGCTCCTGGAGCGCCCTGAGCTTGGCGACATCGGGCAAGTCAATCCAAATCGCCAATTTCTCGCGACTCGCGGTCTTGGTGGGCTGGTGCTTTGATTTGGCCGCCATGGGTCAAATAGTTACACAGATGTCTGTAGTTGTCAACCGATAGATTTAGCAGCATTTACCGCCCGCAGATAGCCTCATACCTAAGTCCTTTGTTTCCGTCAAATCGTTACATTTCCCATTTCTGTCATACTTTTACCTCTTGACAGGCACAGATATCTGTAGTAGTCTATGGGCATAGAAAAGAGAGAAACATGGAATACCTGCACGAATCGGAAATCAACGTTCTGCTCGCCGCGGCGTACCGAACGAACCGCACTCATCACTTGGCTTTGCTGTTGATGTACGCCACGGGCACGCGAGTGAGTCAGGCGCTCAAGATGCGCGGTCTTGATGTGTTCGCCGACCCGACGACTAAGGAACACAGCCTGCGGCTACCCAAGGCGAAGCGCGGCCACTCACGCAGCTACAGGATTGTGATGTCCGCCGACCCTGTTCGCGATTTGACGCCTCTGGTCGAACTGGCAAAGCAGCGCGGCACAAGCAAGCTGTTTGGTGGCCTGACCCGCCAATATCTCCACGTTGCCATCAAGCGATACGCCAAGCTGGCTGGACTCCACGAGGACATGGTCCACTGCCACACCGTGCGCCACTCGACGGCGATGCGGATATGGGAAAAGACCCAACGCCCCGGCGCAATCAGCGGCTATTTGTGCCACAGCGATATGGCGAGCGTCTACCCGTATCTGCGAGAGAACGATGCGAAATTCGGTGAGGATGCGATGGAAGCTGTCCTGACCGCGGAGGCAGCATGAATCAACTATCACCCGAAGCACGAAAACGCATGGCCGCCATCATGCGTCAGAAGTTTGCCCGAGTCTGTACGAACGCTGAACTGGTGGCGAACATTACCGATGACGAACTAATCGCCCAAGCTGAACGGCACCACGCAGAAACGGAAGCCAAGGTTCGTGCACGGACAATGAGTAATGCGGTCGCAACTGCCTTGTTCACGAAACGGACAGAGAGATAGAATGGAGCCGACGATGAACGTGCGGGAACTCACCTACGAGCAAAAGATGGCGCTCACACCCGAGCAGCGGCGTGAGTTCTCGTTCAAAAGTGTCGAGGAAGCGAATGCCGCGTTGAAGGCCGTTCGGAATTATGAAGACTTCCAAGAGTTTGAGTTTCGCCTTGAGACCTGCACGGGGTATTTTCACCATGTGGATTTGTGCATGAAGCGAAGCGGGTACAGCACCCAGAGCTTTTCAAACGCCCTGAATCCGGCCAAGTGTCACTATCTGATAATGAGTGGAGGCACGGGAACGGCACGTTGGGAGAATCTGCACCGGGTCATGGAGGTTCGGATTCAGTGGGTGCCGCAGCCCGAGAATGAAGTTGCCGCGGACATCCGACGAATGAAGTCTTCGGATGGCGCGCATTGGCTTCCAAAGAGCAAGGACTGATGACCTCGCCGTCCAAATTTTGGACAGTCAGTTTAAGGGCGTGTCCGTTTTTCTGGACACCGCTGAAATCGCCGTCCGTTTTTTGGACGGGCAATGTAATTCCCTTCTCGGTCGCCACAATATCCCTCAGGAATACCGGAAGACCCATCACCCACTCACGATAGATAAGGCTGTCGGTCGCTGCTAGATGACCGTCGCCGCAGTTTGATTTCCAATCCATAAAAATTGCTCCTAAACATC
This sequence comes from uncultured Acidobacteriota bacterium, assembly GCA_963786485.1. Taxonomy (GTDB): domain Bacteria; phylum Acidobacteriota; class Terriglobia; order Acidiferrales; family UBA7541; genus Acidiferrum. The sequence continues at coordinate 67,429 of CAWAZN010000004.1, read as the reverse complement.
TGTCCGTTTTGCGGACAATATTTCTGTCTGTACAGAAATTACTGAATTCTTGACGAAAACAGAGAAGGCCATGAGCGCCTGACCGCTCACGTTCATCTCCTCATTGTTTTGTTCAACTTGCGGACAATCACATTGATGCGCTTCGGATATGTCTCAGACCGTCTTTAACGCTTCGTTGGTGACCTTTTCAGATTGAGTTGAGGCTCCTACGACTGCCTGCCGACCACCTAAAACCCATCCCTATTCACCTCTAACCTCTCCTGTTAGTCCTGTCTGCTTCTACCCTGTCTCTGTTTGTTTTGGCCGGGTCTGAAACTTGGATTTTGTTTTTGGCGGTTTTCACTTTTGTTTTTGGTGGGTTATCCGTTTTTCTGAACTGGATTGTTGGCTGGGTCATCCTTTTTTTGGACGGCGTCCGGTTAAGCGGACAACCCACTAACTACCACTCAGCCATTCCCTCCACTTGTTCGCCTCTCGGTTACTCTGCTCTTTTCTGCTTGGCGGGTTTTGTTCTTGGGGGTTTGCTTGTCCGTTTTGTGGACGCTTTGGATAGGATAAGCGGAGTGATTGCCGCGGCTACAAGTGGCGGATGCATTGTCAGCACCCACGTGATGAGGTCAACCGTCATCCAGCTCCCTGGCACCTTTCGATTCAGACCATGGCGCTTCACGCAGTGAGCGGTGAACGACTCGTATCCTTTCTGGATATCGCCCCGTTTCTTTAGCGGATGCCGCCACGGACAATCGCGCTCCCAGCATCTCATCTGAGTCCGTTTGCTCATGGGGAAGGAAAGCATGTTTGTTTGATGGCGGGTTAGGATTTTTGGTTTTTGTCCGCAATACCGGACAGTCTACGCAAATCCGAGCGGGTTATCTGGCGTGACCAAGGGGTTCTTGGCGGCCTTAGCTTTTTTCTTGTTCCGAGGCCTGGTGAGCGCGTTCTCAAGCTTCACAATCAAATGCCCCACTGCGAGCCGTTCTTCCAGGGTCTTGCACTCGGCCAACATCGCAGGCGTCGCCTCTAGCATCTCCGTGATGCTCTTGTTCGCTCGTGCTGTAAATGTTCCTGCCATTGCTATTTCCTCTCTCTGGTTGGTCTGTATGTGTGGCGGGTTTGCTCTTTGGCAGCCCGAAATTCCCGTGCCTCAGCTTCCATCTCTTTGGCGACTGCGGCACGCGCTTCCGCTATCCGTTCTTCGGTCCATTCGTCCGCCTGTGGCGGGTGTTTCAGTTCAGGGGTCACGGATTTGGTCCTTTCATTGACGGTGCGGGTGTACCATTGATGACAATGTCTAACCTGTCTGTCAGTCCCGACCTTGGCGCACTCCGTCTGAGGCTTTCGCAAATGTCGGATACAGCGTTGCGGGCTTACGGGCGTTCGATAATAGAGCACTGCCGACTTGAGAAACGCCGCACTCCTCCGTTGTCGGAGTTCGAGGAACTATTGAGCGAGATTCGAGCCGAGTCACGGCGGCGGCACCCAGCCAAGCAAAAAACTGCTTCCTTCGCGAAACACTTGAACCGCCGCTAGTCCCGTCCGTTTTCCGGACAAACTCTTGCCCGGTCCGGGCACATTTACTGGAGGGAACGCCTCCTCAAACGCTTTGCGTACTTTGCGAGCGACTTGGAGTTGAGTTGGTGGTTTGGGTTTGCGGACGCGCTTCATGCCGCCTCGCTTCGCAACCCGAGGTCACGGTTAACTTGGTGGATGAAAGCAGGGTTACCACGATTTTTGATTCGCGGTCGGCGAACGATTTTAAGTGTCTGCAACAACCGCTTCAGCGATTCACAAGTTCTGCCCTTCCCCATCCCCAAGCAGGTGCTAATCTCCGTTGCTGATAAATCACAATGGTTGGATATGCACTCAAGGACGCGGCGGTCGTCTATTTCCTTATAGCCGACGTGGTCCGCGTTAGGTTTGCCGCACTCCAGAAGCCAGCGGTTCAGGTCGTCGTTTGCCGTGTTGGGTTGACCGTTGCCACGATACTGGTGTTTTGAACCATTGACCGGAGGACGCAACCAGCCGATTGCGATGGCTTCCGCAACCTTCGCTGTCTCGTATTCGCGAAACCAAAAAACCTTCACACTATCAAAACGTGAACGCTCCCGAGCGTGATGATTTCGTGAGGCAAATCGCTCAAATCCTGAGCGCGCGACTCCCACATAGCGAACCTCATCACCTCGCATGAAAAAGTACACGCATGAGCGGGTAATTTTATTCAGGTAATCTCTGGTGAAGGTTGCGCTAATGGCAGTGTTCATGCGACCCGCCCTAAAGCGTAGAGTTCCACCTCAGATTTTCTGAACCTGATGTATTTTCCGATTTTGATGAAAGGCAGAGGACGAGAACACCGCGGGCGAATCAGTTCTGTGACACAGGACGGCGACACCTTTAGGAAGGCGGCGACCTCATCCTTCGTCATTACTGGCGAGGCGATGACAGTGACTTCTTTGTTTTTGGACGGCATGTAGACACACTCAGGGTTAGCTGAGAGATGCCTTCATCATGCCCTGCATTGGTAGGGAATGGCGGCTAGCAGACGCTTACGAGTGCGTCTTACTCTTTGCGACTTCCCGGCTCGTGGTCGTTTCTGGATTTCTCCCCAGAGAACTTGCTATTTTCGCTCGGGTGTCTCTTCAACACCACGTTACCACGAATACCCTCAAATTGCAAGTGTTACTTTAGTTCTCTTAGTGGCGACCTTCTCCATCGCTGCCTCAGCCTGCCCGTCCGAAGTCTTAACGTAGTGTTTCATGGTGACGGACACGTCCGCATGTCGGAGGATTTGCTGAATGACCTTGTCGGGCACTTTGAGGTCATACAGGGTTGAAGCGAGACCCCGCCGAAAACCGTGCCAACCACTCCAAGGGATTTTTTTGGCTGAAAGGGTCGGCTCAATAACTCGGCGGGTAACGTTTGCCAACACGAGCGGATGACCTGAGCCGCCTGCAAAAATGTAGGTGCTCGTGCTTTTCTTGCGGTGTTTCTCCAATGCTTGCCTCAGTACAGATATGACCGGAATTCCCGCGGCACTCGCTGGCGTCTTAGTTTCCTCAACATGCTTTCGCCAAACGGAGCGCTTGACCTGGATTGTGTCGCCCGTAAAATCCGTCCAACGCAATCCTCTAATTTCCGACTGACGCATGCCCGTGTAAGCGGCCACCATCACTGCGGTTCGCGCGGGCTCGGGCAATACCTTTAACATCGCTTCAATTTCGTCTATCGAATATGCGTAACCGCTGGCAATCGGTTTACCGCCACGGGGAAGAACGGTTTCCCGCATTGGGTTGAACTGCAGGACGCCAGTGCGGACGGCGTACCTAAATGCGCCGGATAGAAACCCTTTGACGTTCTTGAGAACCGTTTGCGCGCGTCGCTTTTCATTCGCGAAATCGTTAAGTAGACGTTCGCCCTCCACTGCCCCGAAACTCCGCATATCGTAGCTTCCAACGTGCGCCTTCAGCATTTTGAAAATGAACGTATATCCTGCGTGAGTTGAAGGTCGGACGCTGGACTTGCAGTACGGCAGGTACACATTCTCTAAAAAGTGAGCGACTGAGTCGGTGCTTTCAGGTCGTGCTGTCTTTGAATTTATGGGAGCGAGAATCTCGGCGGCTAAATGGCGCACCGACGCTTCACTACGATACTTGTCAGAGACGGATGCGATTTTTTTCGCCCGAAGTCTCCAGCCAATTTTGCCGTTTGGTTTGTGGACTCTGACGTAGTAACGCAGAACCCAGGAACTTCCCTGCCGCTTGATTGAGCCCTTTTGCATGCCGCGATTCTAGCAAAATCTGTGTAATAAATCGTGTAATAAAACCCGCCCATGCCTGCCCAGAAATCGCCAGAAATGGCAGAATACCCCTATATAAACCATTGATTCCTTTACAGGGCTAGTACTGATTCGCGTTCTGTGGCACCGAATGTCGCGGGTTCAATCCCCGTCTCCCACCCCAAATCGCCAAAATTCCCTTTTGAATTGTTCCCGACATCAACCGAACCCTGCGCTTTGGAGTGCGGCGGCTTGACGCCGCTTTGAATTTTGTGACGGTGGCGGCACCGCAAAGCGGCGTCAAGCCGCCGCACTCCAGGAGTTCACTCTGCGTCTACTGCGGTTACTCGAAAAGCATCGGGTTGGCGCTTGCGTCCTCGGGCTCGCGAAAATTGCTAAGTCCAACTCCAACCAGGCGGAATCGTTGGCTGGAATGCAGGGCCACGCGATCCAGCAGAGACAGCGCAATGTTCGTCAATTCCTCGCAGGAACATGGCGGAGATCCCGGTGTATGACTGCGCGTAAGAATTTTGAATTCGCTGGTTTTTAATTTGAGCACTACCGTGCGCGCAATACGCGGTTCGCTACGCGACGCGGCCCACGTTTTTTCCGAAAGCCGGCGGATCATCGGCCCCGTTTCGCTCAGCGTCACATCCCGTTCAAACGTATCCTCCGCGGAGATCGACTGCGTCGGCCGGTTCGGAATCACTTCGCTCTTGTCAATTCCGCGCGCCAACTCGTAGAGACGCACACCATACTTGCCGAAGCGCCGTTCCAGCGTCGATAGTTCTATCTTTCGCAAATCCGCGATCGTTTGTACCGCAAAATTCTGCAACTTCTCTTCGGTAACTTTGCCCACTCCCGGCAAACGGCCCACCTCGAGAGGCAGCAGGAAGGCATCGATCTGTTCTGGTTGAATAATGAAAAGGCCATCCGGTTTTCGCCAGTCTGAGGCAATCTTGGCCAGGAATTTGTTCGGTGCTACACCCGCCGAGGCCGTCAAGTTCAGTTCGCCGCGGATCTGTTCGCGGATGGTTCGCGCAACCTCTGTAGCCGTCGGCAAGCCCGTCTTGTTTTCTGAAACGTCCAGGTACGCTTCGTCGAGAGATAGCGGCTCGATCAGATCCGTGTGCCGCTTGAAAATTTCGCGCACCTGACGGGAGACCGCTCGATAACGCGTGAAATCCGGCGGCAGGAACACCGCGTTAGGGCATAAGCGTTCCGCGTGCACCGCCGGCATCGCAGAGCGCACCCCAAACCGCCTCGCCTCATACGAAGCCGCACACACGACAGAGCGGTTGCCGCGCCACGCCACCACCACCGGCTTGCCGCGCAGCTGCGGATCGTCGCGCTGCTCCACCGACGCATAAAAGGCGTCCATGTCGATGTGTACTATTTTGCGAGCCTGCATGCGATCTTCAAGCCCGCGATGTGGAACCTGCCACTCGCTTCGCGAGCAGCTTTCTTTGCAACAGGACAGCCTCGTTGTGTAATTCGTCCTTCGCCCCGTAAATCAGAGTAACCGGACCTTCGGCGGCCTTTTGTTTCAGAATTTCGAGTTGGGCTTTCTTTGACTTCAGTTCCCCAGCATACCTCGCTTGGAACTCTTTCCACTTCCCAGGTTCGTGGCCGAACCATTTACGAAGTTCAGTGCTGGGCGCGAGGTCTTTCAACCATAAATCGATTTTTGCTTTCCTCTTGGTCAGACCGCGCGGCCAAAGCCTGTCGACGAGGATGCGGGTTCCGTCATCCTTTTCCGGTGCCACATAAGCCCGCTTGATCTTGATCATCACGCCGTTTTCAATTTCCGGTGCACACCATTCTTCCGCGCCGCTTTTCCATTACTCTCAATACTCTTTTTCAGCGCCGACATCAAATCGATCACCGGAGCCAACTTTCGCGGTTTCGCCGTCTCCGGCAGCACGCCACCCTTATTCTTGCTCGCGATCAGCTTCTTAACGCGTTCCTGATATTCATCGCGATACTGCTCCGGGTCAAACGGCTTGATCAGCGCTTTGGCGAACTGTTCCGCCAGCGTCACTTCCTGCTTTTTCAATTCCTTCCCCGTATCTTTGCCGTAACCCTTCACGTCGCGAATCTCATTCGGATAATAAATCGTATGCAGTGTCAGTCCCTTATCGTACGCGCGCATAATCACCGTGCGTTCGCGTTGGTGCATGGTCACTTTGGCAATCGCCGCCACTTTCATATCCGTCATCGTCTTCAGCAACAACGCATACGCCCGCGCGCCAGCCTCTTCCGGTATCGCGAAGTACGACGTCTCGAAATAAATTGGATCCACTTCATCTAGCTTCACAAATTGCAGAATCTCCATGGCCGTTGACGACTCTGGCTGCAATTTCTTTAACTCCGCGGGATCCACCAGTACGTACTTGTCCTCCGCAACCTCATACCCCATGGCAATTTCGTCACGGCTCACCACCCGCTTGTCATACGGGCAGTACAATTGCTGCCGAACGCGCGTGCCGCATTCGCGATGAATCTCGTGAAACGCGATGTGCGAATATCGCGCCGCGGCATACAAACGAATCGGCACCGAAATTAGACCAAACGAAATAAAGCCCTTCCAGACGCTCTGTGGCATGGCAATTCCCCGGTGGTTGGATGTCCATCGCAGCCTTTTTGTCTCGCCCAGAGATTTGCCTTGCGCAACAAGCACCTCGCGGCGGCCCTCCCTCGCTATCTTCCTGCTAAGCTTTCCACCATCTGCTGCGTCTAACCAAGCAATCTTCGCCGCAAACGGGAGCCTCATGGACATCCTCCTCAACGACCTTCGCTACGCCCTGCGCGTGATGCTCAAAAATCCCGCCTTCACCCTGATCGCCATCGTCACCCTGGCCCTTGGCATCGGCGCGAACACCGCGATCTTCACGGTTGTCAATGCCGTGCTGCTTCGCCCTCTCTCCTTCCGCGACCCGGCGAAACTCGTCCTGGTCCTCGAAAAATCCCAGTACCCCACCGTCAGCACCTCTTACGAAAATTACGTGGACTGGCGCGACCAGAGCCACTCCTTCGAATCGCTTGAAGCCACTCGCGGCGCCACCATCACCCTCACCGGAGCCGGTGAGCCCGAACGCCTCAACGCCCGCTTCGCCACCAATGGAATTTTCCCCCTGCTCGGCATTGACGCTGTTACAGGCCGCACCTTCCGCCCCGAGGAAGACCGCGCCGGCGGCTCTCCCGTAGTCCTTCTCTCTTACGGTTTGTGGCAACGCCGCTTCGGCGGCGCCGTGGACGCCGTCGGAAAATCCATCAACCTCGACGCGCAGCCATACACCATCGTCGGCGTTTTGCCCAAAGGCTTCGAGCTACTGCAGCCCGCCGATCTTTTTCTGCCACTCACTCCGTGGGCCGGTACCCTGCCCGATGATCGCAACTGGCACCCCGGCATAATTACCGTAGGCCGCCTCAAACGTGGCGTCGCCATCGAACAAGCCCGCACAGAAATGCTCGGCATCACCAAACGCCTCGAAGAGCAATATCCTATCTACAACACCGGCACCAGCGCGGACGTCATGCGTTTGCAGGACCGCCTAGTACAGAATGTTCGCCCAGCGCTTCTGCTGCTTCTTGGCGCAGTCAGCTTCGTCCTGCTCATCGGCTGCGTGAACGTGGCCAACCTGCTGCTCGCGCGCGCCGCATCGCGCGGCCGCGAAATCGCTATCCGTACCTCCATGGGAGCCACGCGGTGGCGCATCGTTCGTGCGCTGCTGACGGAGAGCGTGCTCATCTCGCTGGCCGGCGGCGCGCTCGGATTGCTCGTCGCGTGGGCCGCGCTTGGTCCCCTGCTGCGGCTGGCCGAAGGTAGCGTCCCGCAAATTTTCTCCATCGGACTTGACCGTTCCGTCTTGCTCTTCACCTTTGTGGTCTCCGTCCTTACCGGATTGGTCTTCGGCACCATCCCCGCGCTGCGCACCGCCAACCTCGATCTTCGCGAAACGCTCAACGAGGGTTCGCGCGGCTCCACCTCCGGCCCCGGACACCGTCGCCTCCGCGGCGTCCTCGTCGCCACCGAAATCGCCTTCGCCATGTTGTTGCTGATCGGTTCCGGCCTTCTTCTGCGCAGCTTTTCTCGCTTACAGGAAGTCTCTCCCGGTTTTCAGCCGGATCATCTACTCGTCGCCGATTTGCCCGTATCAGACAAAACCTACGCCAAGCCCGAACAACGCTTCCAATTCTTCGACCGCATCGTCGACCGCGCCAAAACTCTGCCTGGCGTACGCTCTGCAGGCGCCGCATCCTTCCTGCCCGTCAGCGGCGGCGGCGGATTGCTCCACTTCAATATCCAGGGACGACCCCCAAAAACTCCGAATGATTACATCGCCGCCGGCTATCGCACAATCACGCCGCAATATTTGGAAACGCTCGGCGTGCCTCTGTTGCAGGGCCGCAACCTCACTCCCGCGGACAATGAAAAATCTCCCGCCGTCGTGGTGATCAACGCCACCATGGCCCGCACCTATTTCCCGGGAGAAAATCCGCTCGGCAAACGTTTGCAAATCGGCGCCACTCCAGAGAACGACGTTCCCTGGATGGAAATCGTTGGCGTCGTCGGCGACGTCCATCAGGGCCTCGACACCGACCCCAAGGCCGAGATGTATCTTCCCTACCGCCAAGCAGACGGGGTTCTGCCAGTCCTGCAGCTCTCCATCGTCTTGCGCACCGCCACCGATCCGCTGCAGCAGACTTCCGCCCTGCGCAGCGCCCTCGCCGAAATCGATCCCAACGAGCCGCTCGTCAAAGTGCGCACCATGGAAGACAACATGGCCGCCACCGTCACGCAGCCGCGCTTTCGCACCTGGCTCATCGGCATTTTTGCGGGCTTGGCGTTGTTACTCGCCGCGGTTGGCCTCTACGGCGTTATGTCCTACTCCGTCACGCAGCGCACCAGCGAAATCGGCATTCGCGTCACCCTGGGCGCACAGCGCACCGACGTCTTCCGCACCATCGTCGGCGAAGGCTTGCGCCTCGCCTTGATCGGCGTAGCGGTAGGCACCGTAGCCGCTCTATTCACAACGCGCGTCCTGCGCACCTTCCTCTACGGCATCAGCGCCTTCGATCCCGCAACCTTCGTCTTGACCGCGGCCCTACTTACCGGGGTAGCCATCGCGGCGTGCTTCTTCCCCGCCCGCCGCGCCACTTCGGTCGACCCCATGGTCGCCCTCCGCCACGACTAGGGATTTGTAGGTGCCGGACTTTAGTCCGGCCTCCCGATCCGTTCAGCTTAAGAATTTGCCACTATGGGGGCCGCTCTTTCAACCGCACTTTCCAACGGCGCGCCGGGCTTTCTCTGCGCCCCTCCGCGCACTCTGCGTCTCCGCGTTATCCTTCGACGTCTCCGCCGTTGTTATAAACTCCCTCCATGCCTCAAATCACCTGCCGCGCCCTCCTCTTCGATCTAGACGGCGTCCTGGTCGACTCCACCCCCGCCGTAGCCCGCGTCTGGAACGCCTGGGCCCAACAACACGGCTTCAACGGCGACGAAGTCGTCAAACGCGCTCACGGACGCCCCAGCCTCACCACCATCCGCGAACTATTGCCCGATGGAGATCACGAGAAGGAAGATCGCGAAGTCGAACGCCGCGAAATCGAAGATGTCTCCGACGTGGTCGCTCTGCCTGGCGCGCTGCAGCTCTTAAAAAAATTACCGCCGTCCGCGTGGACTATCGTTACCTCTTGCACGCGAAAATTGGCGCATGTTCGCATCGCCGCCGCCGGCTTGCCCACTCCCCGCGTCTTAGTCACCTCTTCGGATATCAAACGCGGCAAGCCGGACCCCGAGCCGTACCTGAAAGGTGCAGAGGTGCTGCAAATGTCGCCGGAAGAATGCGTGGTCGTCGAAGATGCTCCCGCCGGCATCCGCTCTGGCAAAACCGCAGGCGCTCGCGTGCTCGCTCTCCGCACCACTGCCCAGGACGCCGAACTCCTTTCCGCGGGGGCGGATTGGATCGTCGACGATTTATCTAAAGTTTCTTTTCTTGCAGGACCCAACTCCACGCTGTCCCTAGCCATTCCTTAGCACGCGTACACGCCGCCCCAGCGCCCGCTACAGCAATGCACGGATAGCCCGCGGTTCTCATCCGCGATATTCATCGTGCGGAGCGCAATATGAACACGTCAGCTTTAATCATTTTGGCGGTTGTTGCAGTGGTCGCAGTCGTCGCGATCGCTGTGTTGATGAAGACTCGACGAACGCAGAATCTCAAATCCCGTTTCGGCCCCGAATACGGGCGCGCTGTGCAAGAAACCGGCGACAAAGCCCGCGCCGAGGCCAGACTCGAAAAGCTCGAGAAGCGAGTGCGCAGCTTCAAACTGAGCCCGCTTTCCCCTTCGGCTCGCGCGGAATTCGTGGCCGAATGGCAGAAAATCCAGGGCCGCTTTGTCGACGACCCCAAAGGCGCCACGACCGAAGCCGACCAGCTAATCCAAAAAATGATGGGCATACAAGGCTACCCGATGACCGATTTCGAGCAGCGAGCTGCGGACATTTCGGTCGACCATCCTTTGGTTGTAGAAAATTATCGCGCGGGCCATGAGATTGCCCTGCGGCACGCCCAAGGACGCGCCAGCACCGAAGACTTGCGCCAGGCCATGATTCACTATCGCGCTTTATTCAATGAATTGAGCGGACAACCGGAACTGGCGCGTGTCGCCACCGTCGCACGCGCCTGAGACAACAACCGCCTGGCAGAGAAACCATCTAGGAGAAAAGCATGGATACGATCAAGCGAGAAGCAGAAATTATGTCCGATCACATTGATGAAAATCACGGCCTCTCCGAACTCCAGCCCGACGGGAAAATTACCACCGCGGATTTAGCGGAAGCCGGACGCTCCGTTCCAACCAGAGTGGAACGAGTGGATGGCGACCTGGTACTCGAACCGCTGCCGGTGAACACGCCGCGCGCTGAGGTTCCGGCCGAGACGCCGACCGACGTTTCGAGCAATCCCGTTAGTCCGGTTCCCACCAGAGTAGACGCCGGCGTCAGAGGCCCTGCCGCCGCGCGCGCCGTGGAACAAGAAACCGGCCCGCTCTTTTCCGGCAACGAGGCCAATGAGTTGCGTGCCCGATGGGACGCCATTCAAGTAGGTTTTGTCGACGAACCGCGCGCTGCCGTGCAACAGGCCGACGCGCTGGTTGCCGGAACGATGAAGCGCCTGGCTGAAGTATTCGCAGCGGAACGCAGCAAGCTCGAAGGCCAGTGGGACCAGGGCGAAAACGTTTCGACCGAAGATCTGCGCTTGGCACTCCGCCGCTATCGCTCCTTTTTTGGTCGTCTTCTTTCGGTCTAGGCACGACTCGCTAATCGGCAGCCGCCAACTATTTCCCTCAACGAACCGTTAGCTCCGTGACTTGTCGCGGAGCTTGCGACCCGAAGAATATCTCGGCGTTGTCTCTCACTTCCCTGGTTAGTCGGCTTGCCGCCGCGCTCTCCTTGGACGCCTCCGATGATTCACTCCTTCCCGCTCCACGTGCTCCGCGCCACACATCCCATCGCGCCCACAATCCCGAACATCATGGCGAACTCCACGCCTTCGCCGCCGACAAATCCAAAGTTCCCGCGCCCTAAGCTCAACGAGTACCCGAGACAAAGCCCCAAACCCATGCACCCCAAAATAATCACCGTGTTGAGCAGTTTCCACTTCACGTCTTGGCCTGAAGCGATGGCGAACGCGGAACCCAGAAGCAACGCAACCAGCCAAATGGCGCCCATCGGTTCCTCCTAATAACGCCACAATTTTACTACTTCAATGAGCCGACAAACCCTATGGTTTGCTCAAGAAGGGCCGCGGGCATCGGGCAGGCGAGGGCCGACGGTGATCGCGCGATCCCAGACCAGCCCTGCGTCCCTGCGGTTACTCCAATCTCACGGATTCCCTGTATTGCGCCCGGCGCTTTAATCAACTAGGAATTGGGGGAAAAGGGGCATAGGCTTCAGTCAGTGTGGCATTGGTGAAAGCTGCAAAAGTCAAAGGAACACAGACCGCTGACGGGGGCAAGCCAGGAGTCTGTGCTACCAAGCGCGGCGGAGGTCAGACAATGATCAAACTCGAAGGAACAGTTGGCTCAGTTCTGAGGCGCAAGGGTAACGAAGTCTGGTACGTCGCAGAGGATCACACAGTCTATGAGGCCATTGAGAAAATGGCTGACAAGGGTGTGGGTGCACTACTCGTGCTTTCGGCGGGCAAGCTCGTAGGCATCATCTCGGAGCGCGATTACGCCCGGAAGGTCATCCTCAAGGGGAAATCTTCGACGGTGACACTTGTGAAGGAGATCATGACGAGCCCAGTGCTTTCCGTGCCTCAGGACCGAGCCGTCGACGAGTGCATGATTCTCATGACGCGAAACCACATACGTCATCTTCCAATTATGGAACACGAGAAGGTGCTTGGAGTTATCTCCATCGGTGATCTAGTGAAGTGGCTTGTCTCGGAGCAGGAAGAAACAATCAAGCACCTCCAAAACTACATCTCTGCTCAGTACCCCACCTGACGACACGCCTGCGAGCCATCGAAGAATTCCTCCAGAGAAACGATACAAGATGATCTCCGGACGAACTTGCGCCGAATTCTTATTGACTAGCTGCTGACCGGAGGCCGCAAGACATCTGAGTTCGCCGGAGAAAGCCGCGTCGAATAGAGGGTGTTTGTATTGACCGTTTGAGCTGGCAGCCTTTACCAGGCAAGTGGATGAAGCCACGTTGGCGCGCTTGATTTATACTCCAAACTCTGGCGGCCTCGAGGATCGAGCTTTCGTATGAAAAATCTCTTTGAAGCGTCGACGGTGGAAGAGGCAAAAGGGCGGATAGCGCTGCTGAAACCGGATAGCGAGCGGGTGTGGGGCAAAATGACTCCAGCGCAGGCGCTGGCGCATTGCTCCGCGGCAATGCAGATGGCGGTGGGGGAGAAATTTCCGCCGCGAATGTTCTTTGGACTGTTGTTGGGGCGGCTGGCGAAGAAGTCGGTGATAACGAACGAGAAGCCGATGCTTCGTAATTCGGGGACGCACAAGAGCTTGCTGGTGAATGATCAGCGGGACTTCGTGGCGGAGAGACAACGACTACGCGAATTCATTGACCGCTTTGCCTCGGGCGGTCCTGCGGCATGCACGAAGCATCCGCACTTCTTTTTCGGGCCGCTGACTCCCGAGGAATGGGCGGCGTTGATGTATCAACATCTGGACCATCATCTCCGGCAGTTTCGCGCTTAAACAAGTAGTCCTATCTCGGGCAAGCCGACGCGCCGAAACGTTCCCGTCCGTTCGCCTATCCCTGTACAAAAGGACAGTAATCTTCTGGCAATGAGTTATTCAGCGCGTCCCCTGTCCCGCCGTCCCACTCGCTACACTGGCTTTGTCAGTCTGACCTCTGTAGAACTTCAGGCGACCTCAAACTAAATTCGAGCCACGATTCGCTGGCCGCAGTTGGGGCGCACAAGGAATTCTGAAAACCATGGTTACTCGGCCCTTGCCCCCCGCGCAGGATGCTTCTTCATCTGGAATGCCCCCGGCAACAAACACTTCGCCCGCGCCGACAGCGCCTGTGCCAAATTCTCGTGGCGCAGCTGAGCCGCCGTCTGCGACGCAGCGCTCCATTCACACCGCGCAATTGATCACCACCATGCTCAAGGCGCAAAAGCACGTCAGCGATCTTATTTTTTCGCCTGGCCGCGCACCGCAAATCGAATCCAATGGTCAGCTCATTCAACTCAAATTCAAGGGCCTCGAAAAGCTCACGCCCTACGACACCAATTTCATCGCCAACGATTTGATGGCGAATACCGAACACGCAAAACGCAAGCTGGACGCCGAAGGCTCGACGGACCTTTCCTATGGCATCGACGGCGTGGGCCGCTTTCGCGTGAATATTTTCCGGCAGCGCGGCAGCATTGCTGTCGTCATGCGCGTGATCCCTGACCGCATCCCCAGCTTCGACGAATTGAAATTACCTAAAGTGCTCGAAGAGCTGGTTCATCTTCGCAATGGCATTGTGCTGGTCACTGGCCCCACCGGTTCCGGCAAATCCTCCACGCTAGCCGCCGTCCTGGACAAGATGAACGAAGAAAAGGCCTATCACATCCTCACCATCGAGGATCCCATCGAGTTCCTGCATCGCCATAAGAAGGCCACGATTCACCAACGCGAACTGCATGCTGATACACCAACATTTTCGCTCGCGCTGCGTGCCGCGTTGCGTCAGGCGCCCAAGGTAATTCTTGTCGGAGAAATGCGCGACCGCGAAACTATTGAAATTGCTCTTGAAGCTTCCGAAACCGGTCACTTGGTCATGTCCACCCTGCACACCATCGATGCCTCCAAAACCGTGGAACGCATCATCGGCACCTTCCCCATGCAGGATCAGCAAGCCATCAGAACGCGGCTCGCCAAGGCGTTCCGCTATATCGTCTCGCAACGTCTCATGCCCAAAAAGGACGGCACTGGGCGTATCGCCGCCATCGAAGTCCTGAAAGCCACTATGCGTACCCGCGACTACGTCGAGAAAGGCGAAGGTGAAGGCAAAACCCTGCTCGATGCCATGCGCGATGGAGACACCGAAGGTATGCAGCACTTCGACGCCGAAATTCAAAAATTTATTCGTGCGGGCTTCGTGGACTTCGAAGTAGGCCTCACCTACTCCACCAACGCCGGAAACCTCCGCCTGGAACTTACCGATTTCACCGAGGGCCAGAAAAAATCTCCAGCAGGCCTGCATCACTCCGCACCGAAGCCGGCTCAGGATCCCACACGCGACACCGAAGTAGAAATCGAACGCTTCTAACCTCGCACCACGTACGCGCCTTTGGAGTGCGGCGGCTTGACGCCGCTTTACGGTTTCGGACTCAAGCCGAAAGTTTCCATTCGCCACCATGTCCCGCTCGTCGCAGCGCCGCCATCTCGGCGGCATCTTCGCTTTTCTTGCTCGGCCCACGCGCCACCCACACTCTGCGTGTTGTAGAGGCCGGGCTGGCTCTGTAGAAGCGCGATACACCGTGCCCTTCTGCCTTTCGTGGCACAGGCCTTCCTGCCTGTGCGCTTTTCTGCGCCTTTCGTCGCCCGTGAATGCGCCGCATATCTCCGCTCTTGTCGCGGCACGATATATCCTGTCCGTCTGCCTTTCAGTAGCACAGGCATTCCTGCCTGTGCGCCTTCCAACGCCCACCCAATCCCCAATCGTCTCCGCCTCTGTTGGATCCCGCTTCAGCCCAGCCCGGTTCTGTAGGGGCACGAAATACAGTGCCCGTCTGCCTTTCGTGGCACAGACTTCAGTCTGTGTTCCTTTGAGTTCTGCCGACAAGCCTACCGAACACAATCTTGAGTCCCGCTTCCGAGCCAGCGTACAAATCCAACGCCACCTGCCCTCGCACTGCCCCACCCCTGACCTGGACCTGTACTAAATCATAATAGTCACCAATATCCTATCTCAGCTAAAATGGCACCAAGGAAACGCCGTCGTCGTTTTCTGGTTCGCAGTTTGACGGGTCGCCGTTTGTAAGTCGCGGTTTTGTAGGTCGCAGTCTAGTGGGTCGCGGCTTTAGTTTACCCAGAGGCATGAAAGGCCGCGACATCAGGGGGCGTCTGCCGAAGGGCTCTAGCCCCTGAGGCGCCGCGGCCCACCGACATCGCCGCGGCGTCCTTGCCCGATGATTGGGCCGAATACCTAAAGAATGAACGCCTCAAAACCATGAACATAAGCCCTTCAGAATGAACACTTACAAATCTGCATCAAAACAAACGACTTTAAGTCCCTTTCAAATGAACACTTACAAAAACCCCAGGGGGTGGGTGACCAGAATGTCAACAGGCACGACGCACCCCCTTTCCCCCGCGTCTAACCACGAGTCGCCCGGCTGCCAGCGCCCTCGCATTTGGTGGTGTACCCATCGTCAGGCTAGAATCTCTGCGCCATCCGCGACGACCACTTTTCTCACTCGTTGCCAAAATAGGAGCTATCGAATGAATCGCATGTATCGCCTGGCCCTTCCCTGCGCACTCTTGTGTACCCTGGCTGTAGCACTGCAACCCAGCATTTGCTATGCGCAGGACAAAGATAAAGATGCCAAACCCGAGGCTCCCGCCACGCCTCCACCAGCTCCTCCGAAGGAAGAATCCTCCGTCACCGATCACGTCGCGCACATCGGCAATCAAAGCATCCCTTACAAAGCCACCGCCGCCACCATCATGCTCAAGAACGATAAAGAAGAGCCCACTGCTCTGGTTTATTTCACGGCGTACACCCGCAGCGACGTCAAGGATTTAAGCCAGCGGCCCATAGCGTTCGTGTACAACGGCGGCCCCGGCTCTTCCTCCCTGTGGTTGCACATGGGTTCTTTCTCTCCCAAGCGCGTGCAGTTCACGGACGCGGAAGCTAACCCTGCCGGTCCGTACAAGCTCAACGACAATCCATATTGCCTGCTGGATAAAACGGATTTGGTCTTTATCGATCCCGTTGGCACCGGCTTCAGCCACGCCGTCGGCAAGTCACAGGATAAAGATTTCTGGGGCGTCGACGAAGACGTTAAATCGCTCGCGCAAATGATCAACAGCTACGTCAGCCGCAATGATCGCTGGAACTCTCCCAAGTTCCTCATCGGCGAAAGTTACGGCACCTTCCGCTCCGCCGCGCTCTCCAACTACTTGCAAAACAGCGACGGCATGTATTTCAACGGCATCGTGCTGATCTCTTCCGTACTCGACCTCGGCACCATCTCCTTCAATCCCGGCGAAGACATGCCCTACGCCTTCTACCTTCCGAGCTATGCCGCCACCGCCTGGTATCACAAGATGCTCAAGGATCGCCCCGCCGACCTGAAGCCCTTCATCGAAGAAGCGCGGACCTTTGCGCTTACCGAATACCTCACCGCTCTCAACAAGGGCTCCAAACTTTCCACCGCCGAAAAGGCCGACATCGCCAAGAAAATTTCCCACTTCACCGGGCTCAGCGAGGACTACATCATCAAGGGCGACATTCGCATCAGCCTGCCGCAATTCATGAAAGAACTACAGCGCAGCCGCGGACTTACCACCGGCCGGCTGGACGCACGCTTCTCTGGTTTTTCCTATGACTTGCTGGGCGAATACGCCGAATTCGATCCGCAGGATACCGCTATCACCGGACCGTTCACGGCCGTCTTCAACAACTACGTCCGCACCGAACTAAAATTCGGCCAGGACAAGGTCTATAAAGGCTCATCCGGTCCAGCCAATCAGCAATGGAATTGGAAACACGACGCCGGCCAAAATTTCGGATTCCCCGGTTCACCCAACGTCGAAGGCGACCTGATTCAGGCCATGCTCATTAACCCGCACCTGAAGATTCAAATCGAAAACGGCTTATTCGATTTGGCCACTCCATTTTTCGCAACGGAGTTCACTGTCGACCACCTTGGCCTGCCGGAAAAGCTGCAGAAAAATATCGACCTGCAGTACTACGACGCTGGCCACATGATGTACGTCCGCGAAGACGATCTCGCGAAACTAAAAACGAACGTCGCCGCATTCATCGATAACGCCGTAAAGCAATAGTGGGATCGCTGCCAACAAGTGCGATCAATTCGAGATCTTGCGCAGGGCCGCCACGAAATGTAAACCGCGGCCCACGAGCGCGCTGAACGGCGCAGGATAAAGCGGAATGTTCGTCTCGATGCTTGCGGGCTGCAAGCCTACAGCAGCGAAATGGCTGTCCCACTGCGCGCGGCTTTGGTAGTTGTAGGTTAGCGTGACGCCGTGCGGACGATTACCCACCCAGTCCATAAAGCGTAGCGTGGCGTGGTCAAACGCGTTTTCGCTGAGGTGGTCCTTCAGCAAGACCAACTGACGGCTGACGCGCGCGGCTTCACGCAGAAGCACGGAAACATCGCTGGTGTGGTGCAAAACGTCCACAAGCATGACGACGTCGAACGATCCATCACCGAACGGGAGAGTATCGCCATCAAACGCCGAACAAGGAATCTGGCAATCAGCGCGCGGCAAAACTTCTACACCTTGCATGGAAATATCGGGGCGCGACTTCGCGATGAGCGCCGCTATCGTTCCGTCGCCGCAACCAATATCCAAAACGGACGCGCCCTGCGGAACCTGTTCGGCCAGAACTTTCGCCAACACACGGACGCGGCGCCCGTGAACGAACGCGCCATGGCCCTGCTTCACGGCAGACAGCAGCAAGGAATTCTTCGCAGTCGCTGGTTTCGACGAACTCATGCGTTGTTTGTGGTTCGCGTTATTTGAAGACGCGTCATTTGCGATCGTAGTCGCCGATAAATGTGCCGCGACTGATGCCTAGCATACTGAGAATGAACGAGCTGAAAATCACCTGCACGCCAAGAAAAAACCACATGGCCCAGAACAAGATCCAGCGGACCTGATGCAGCGGACCAAATCCACTTTGTGCCCATTGCCAAGTGATCCACGCGCATCCGGCAAGACCGACAAAAAACATGCTGCCACCTAGCGTCAAACCCAACTCCAGCGTGAAATGCCGCAGCATGCGTTTCAAGGAGACGCCGCCGTGGTCGAAGCGCTCCGCGTAGCTGAAGACTTTGGCAAACGCGCCCAGCGAAATAATTTGTGCGCCGAGCAAGGTAAAGAAAACGCCGAAGATCATGGTGTGAATATCGAAATTGACGTTGCCGATACGGCGCGTGCCGGGAAGCAACCAGAACACCAGCGCCAATCCAATCGCGCCAAGCAGGCCGCCCGGCAGAAGAAAAAGCCAGTTGGGCGCGTACATCAGCATGAATCGCAGGCTGCGCCAGCCATCGCGGAAGCTACGCAAATGCGGCGCGCGGCCGCGCTTGTCTGGCCACAAAATAATCGGTATCTCCGTGATGCGTGCATCCAGTTGCGCCGCTTTGATCACCATCTCCAGCGCGAATTCCATTCCGGTGCTGCGCACATCCAGCTTTTGCGCCAATGCGCGCGTGAAGCCGCGCATTCCGCAGTACACATCGCCGACACCGGAATGGAAAAAAATATTTAGAAGTCGGGTGAGCCCGGGATTGCCGAAATATTTATGCAGCGGCGGCATGGCGCCAGGCTTGATTTCTCCCAGGAAACGGTTGCCCATCACCAGATCGAAACCTCCGCGCAGTTTGGCGACAAACTTTGGCACGTCGCCAAAATCGTAGCTATCGTCTGCGTCGCCCATTACTACGAACTCGCCCCGGGCGGCAGCGATGCCCGCGCGCAGCGCGGCGCCGTAGCCGCGTTCGGCGACCGCCAAAACGCGTGCACCGTGCTCCGCTGCGATGGTTACGGATTCGTCGGTCGAGCCGTTGTCGGCGATTAGTACTTCGCCGCGTAGCCCTGCAGCACGAAACGCGGCCATGGCTTTGTCGATGCAGAAGGCGAGCGAATTGGCTTCGTTTAGACAAGGGATGACCACGGAGACATCCAGCAGGGATGTATCTTCACGTAGCGCCTGTGGTGTGGTCGAAATTGCGGTGCGTGGCATCTGGCAATCATCATAACGCCGTGCGTCCGCACTTTCATCTTCTTGGGCCCGAAGTCTGAACGGTGCGTAATTCACCTTGCCGCCGAGAGGGAAACCGTCCGCCTCAGAAGGCGGCCGCTACAACGGCAACCAAAAGCTTGTGCAACTGAGGTAGGCGAAATGTGACGGTGCGTTTACAATGTCGGCTGCACAGTGGCACAGGCATGGCCCGCACAGCCATGGTTGGCTGTGCCACAAAGGCGCTGCGGTCTGACGGCGGTGCTCCGGAGAATTTGCGAATTTTGCCTAGTTCACTTGCTCCCTTCCTTGAACCTTATTCTCGGCAGAACATTTTGTTGTCGGTGTTGGTCGTAGGGGCTTTCTTGTTGTTGGCGATTCTGAAAAAGCCATCGGTGGAATTGCTGGGTACCGGCGTGCGGGCGCGATTCTCGGCTTTCGCTCGACGCAAGGGGCTGGCAATCATTTCGCTTTTTTTTAGTGTGGTGGCACTGCGCGTCGCACTGCTTCCGCTGCTTCCTGTGCCGCTGCCGGGGATTCACGATGAGTTCAGCTATTTGTTGATGGGCGATACGTTTGCGCATGGGCGGCTGACGAATCCGTCGCATCCGATGTGGCGGAGCTTCGAGACGTTTCACGTCAACTGGTTGCCGACGTATTCGTCGATTTATCCGCCGGCGCAGGGAATTGTGCTGGCGGTCGGGCAGTTGCTCGGCAATTCTTGGATTGGGGTGCTGCTCAGCGATGCGGCTATGTGTGCGGCGATTTTGTGGATGCTGCAAGGCTGGCTGCCGCCGAAGTGGGCGCTGCTTGGCGCGATTCTTGCGGCGCTAGAACTAGGAATTGCCAGCTACTGGATGAACAGTTATTGGGGCGGAGCGATGGGAGCGATCGGCGGAGCCTTGGTGCTCGGCGCGATTCCGCGGATACGCCGTTTTCGCGATGGTGGATATGCGAATGCACGCAGCACTGTTGGTCGCGGCGCGTTAGTCCGCCACGCATCGCTGTTGGCAGCCGGCGTGGCGATTTTGGCGAACAGCCGTCCTTACGAAGGTGTATTGCTCTGCGTTCCGGTGGCCGTATGGTTGGTCTGGTGGCTGGCTGGGAAAATTCCTTCGGCTATTCCGCTGCGGATACGCTTGCGTGCCGTGTTGCTTCCGATCGTTATCGTTTTGGTTTGTGCCGCGTGTGCGATGGCACTTTATAACTATCGAACCACCGGCAAGCCGCTGCTTTTTCCGTACACCTTGAATTTGCGGACCTACGTAACCGCACCAATTTTTCTTTGGCAACGCGCTAAGCCAGCGCTTCACTACGACAATCAGCAGTTCGAGGATTTTTATAATGATTGGGAACGGACGGACTACCAGCAGACGTCGGCCAGTGTGCGCGCGGTGTCGCTGTTAAAACTGGTGCGACTCAACTCGGTGTTTCTGTGGCCAGCAGCGATACTGCTTCTGCCCGGACTCATAATGGTATTTCGTGATCGGCGCGTTAGATTTCTTCTGGTGGTATTTCTGGTGGTGATGCCGGGAATATTTGCGGCGGTTTGGTCCAATCCGCACTATGCATCACCGCTGACGTGCGTGATTTTTGCGTTACTGGTGCAGGCCATTCGGCACTTGCGGGTGTTGCGACTCTCTGGCCGTCCGGTGGGCGGCGCAATAGCGAGCGCAGCGGTTCTGCTTCTGGCATTGCAAGTCGCTGGCGACGTGCTTGAACGCAAATGCGACGAGCTAAGCTGGACATGCGGTGGCGACTCCAGCCGCGAAGTGTTGCAAAAACGGCTGGAGAACCTGCCGGGCAAACACTTGATCATCGTGCGGTATGAAGCGGACCATAATATTCACGACGAATGGGTTTTCAATGGAGCGGACATCGACGCCGCGAAGGTTTTGTGGGCGCGTGAACTCGATGCGAAACAAAATGCGGCATTGGTCGAATATTTTCATGAGCGGAAGATCTGGCTGGTTGATCCGGACGTGGACAATCTGGAATTAATTCCCTATCGCGATGCCGCTCCGCCGACGGCGAATGCGGCACATTGAGTGAAGAGATGAATCGTTCCAGCATGCCGGCACACTCGCCGCAATCTGCAGACACATCGTTGCTAAGCGATCCATGGGAATTGGCGTATGCGCGTTTTGAAACTCCCGAGCAGGAAATCCGCAAATTTGTGGCGCGATTGAAAGAGTTGGGAGCTGAGCAGTGGCCGAAGGACTCGTCGATCGTGGAGTTATTTTGCGGACGTGGCAATGGCCTGCACGCATTGCAGCAACTGGGTTTCTCGCAAATTGAGGGGGTGGATCTTTCTCCGCGATTGCTGGCGCAGTACCACGGAATGGCGCGGACTACGATTGCAGACTGCCGCGAGTTGCCCTTCGCCGACGGAACCAAGGATGTGGTGATTGTGCAGGGCGGGTTGCACCACCTGCCTTCGCTGCCCGGCGATCTGGACCGCACCTTCGCGGAAATCCGCCGCGTACTGAAACCGGGCGGGCGAGTGATTTTTGTGGAACCGTGGCTGACTCCTTTTTTGCGGCTGGTTCACGCGATTTGCGAAAATCCGCTGGCGCGCAGGTGCTCCGTTAAGCTGGATGCGCTGGCGACCATGATCGAATATGAGCGGCGGACTTATGAACAATGGTTGACGCAGCCGAACTTGGTGCTGAGCATGGCGGAAAAGCATTTTGTTGCGACGCAGCGATCTTTTGCCTGGGGAAAGTGGCGGTTTGTGGGGACGCCGCGGCGGTAATGGATGACGCCTCGATGATGCTGCGGAAAGCAGATCCCTCGCTATGCTCGGGATGACAGGTCTGGGACAAGGTCGCGGTGTGCTCGGGATGACGGTTCTGCGGCGTACGCTCGGGATGACAGGTCTGGGGCGTGGTTGCGATGCGCTGAGGACGAAGTTGTGGGAGTGGCGGACGCAGTGAGGTGTAAACCTCGCTTGCTTTTTTCGGAAGTCACATTAGTATGACGTGTTCCGGGCACACAGCCGGCCCATGCCCTTGAATCCTGCAAAAATCGAAACGCTACGAAATGACAGGCAGAGCCCGGCGCTGAGCACGGGCAAACTTCTGCAAGTGCTGGGTGTGTGGTTTGGCGTGGCGGCGGCTATCGGGAACACCATCGCCGCCGGAATCATGCGCACGCCGGGCGACATTGCCAAGCTGCTGCCGAATGCCTGGCTGTTTCTTGGTGTGTGGGTTCTGGGCGGGGCGTACGCGCTGCTATGCGCATCTTCGATGGCGGAGCTGGCGGCGGCGATTCCGCGCAGCGGCGGCCAATATAATTATGCGCGGCGAGCCATCGGCGAGTATGCGGGCTTCGTGGTGGGCTGGAGCGATTGGCTTTCCACGTGCGGAACCAACGCCGCGGTGGCCATCGTGATTGGCGAATATAGCGGAGCGCTGATCAGCAGTTTGGCCGGGACACGAAAAATTAATTGCCGCGGCGGTGCTGCTTTTTTTTGCAGTGCTGCAATGGCGCGGCGTGAAGTGGGGCAGCGGCGCACAGTTGATTACTGCGGTGATGAAAACTGCGGCGTTCGTGGTGCTGGTTTTGGCGTGTTTTCTGTTGGGAGGACCGGCCCATCACGTGGCAGTGGCCGACGACGTGAAAGTTCCGGCGCTTCCGGGGGGATGGTTGATGGCCGTGGCGTTAGTGGTGGGTTTGCAGCAAGTGATTTACACCATCGACGGGTGGGACGGCGCGATTTATTTCAGCGAAGAAGTGAAAGATCATGGCCGCGAAGTGCCGAAGGCGATTTTCCGCAGCGTATTTTCCATCATGGGGATTTACCTGCTGCTGAATATTGCGGTGTTGTATGTGTTGCCACTTTCGGAGATCTCGGGAAATACCTTTGTGCTGGGTTCGGCAGCCAACAAGATTTTTGGGCGCTATGGCGATGTAATTGTGCGCTCGATCATGATTATTTCGCTGCTTAGCTGCATCAACGCCTGCCAGATGTTTTGCGCGCGGGTGCTTTTTGCAATGAGCAGCGATGGATTGTTTTTTAAGCGGGCGGCGAAGGTGAACGCCGGAGGAACTCCGGTGACAGCGTTGCTGCTGAGTACTGTCGTGGGGATTGTTTTCATACTGGGTTCGTTTGAGCGCGTGATCGCGATGCTTTCGTTTTTCTTCGTGGCCAACTACACCCTTTCGTATACGTCGCTGTTCATTCTGCGGCGCAGGGAGCCAAGCTTGGTTCGGCCTTATCGGGCGTGGGGATACCCTTGGACGACCGGGGCGGCGGTGATTGCGTCAGCGGCATTTTTGGTGGGATCGATGGCGACGGATCGGGATAATGCACCGCTGGCGCTGGGGATGCTGGCGTTGAGTTATCCGATATTTGTGATGATGAAGAAGTTTTCGGGGAGGGTTGTGGCGTAGCGGCGATCACAGTGGCGGGGCGAAATAAGCGCCACGCAATAAGTAGCGCCTAACGGTTGGCGCCCGCCTAACCGTAGGAAAGCGCGCCCACCTCCCCCTGCGGGAGTAAGCAGAAGGCGGCCGCTACAAAAGTGGTTCGCGACAAGTAACGCCGCATGACGTGGCCGCCGCCTAGCCGCGGAAAAAGGCGTCGGCCTCGGAAGGCCGCCTCTACAAAACCTAATCCACTTTTTCGGCGATGGATTTGGCTTGGAGGTAGTGGAGCAAGTAGTCTTTGCCGCCGGTTTTGGAATCTGTGCCGGACATATTGAAGCCGCCGAAGGGGTGCGCGCCGACCATGGCGCCGGTGCACTTTCGGTTCAGATATAAATTTCCGACGAAGAAGGATTCTTCGGCTTTGGCGATTTTGTCTTTATTTTTGGAATAGACGGCGCCGGTGAGGCCGAACTCGGTGTCGTTGGCAATTTCCAGCGCGTGATCGAAGTTACGCGCTTTGATTACCGCCAGAACCGGTCCAAAGACTTCTTCTTGCGCGATGCGCGACTTGGGATCGACGTCGGCGATGATGGTGGGCTGAACAAAAAATCCTTCGCCGGGAGCGCGACCGCCGCCGAGCACCAGCTTGCCTTCCTTTTTCCCGACGTCGATGTAACCGAGGATACCTTCCATGGCCGTGGCACTGACGACCGGTCCCATGTAATTCTTTGGATCATCCGCAGGACCCACGGTGATTTTCTTGGCGCGCTCGACCAATTTGTCGACGAAGGTGTCGAATACTTTTTCGGAGACGATGGCGCGCGAGCAGGCGGAGCATTTCTGTCCGGAATAGCCAAACGCGGCTTGAGTCACGCCTTCCACTGCAGCGTCGAGGTCGGCCTCTTCATCGACGATGGTGGCGTCTTTGCCGCCCATTTCGAGAACGGCGCGCTTGATCCAGATTTGGCCGGGGACGCGCTTGGCGGCGGCCTCACTGATAATAAGTCCAACTTCTTTCGAACCGGTGAAGGCGATGTATCTCGTTTTGGGGTGCTTGACGATGGCGTCACCGGCGATTTCGCCGAGCCCGGTAATTAAGTTCAAAGCAGATTTGGGAACGCCGGCTTCGTAGAAGATTTCGACCACCTTCGTGGCAATGGCGGGCGCTTCTTCAGAAGGCTTAAGTACCACGGTGTTGCCGGTGACCAGCGAGGCCGCCACCATGCCAGCGGCGATGGCCGCGGGAAAATTCCACGGAGGAATTACCGCGCCGACGCCCAGCGGAATGTACACCAGAAAGTTTTTTTCGCCCTTCATGGGCGTCACTTCGTGCTGGCCGGCAAAGTGCAGCATCTCGCGTCCGTAAAATTCGAGGAAATCGATGGTTTCAGCGGTGTCGGCGTCGGCCTCGACCCAGGACTTGCCAACTTCCGAGCAGATCAGCGCGGAGATTTCGAATTTGCGTTCGCGGAAGAGCTGCGCTGCGCGAAAAATAATTTCGACGCGCTTTTCGGCGGGGACGCGCTTCCAGCTATCGAAGGCGGAATACGCTGCTTCGACGGCTTGCGCGGCTTGATCCGCGTTGGCTTTTTGAAATACGCCGATTACTTGAGAAGGGCGCGAAGGATTCGCGGACATCATTTTGTCGGTGGTGAAAACTTTCTCACCGCCGATATACATGGGATATTCCTGCCCAAATTGCGCGGCGACTTTGGCCAAGGCGTCTTCCATGGCTTGTTTGTTTTGCGGCTGCGAAAAATCGACGAACGGTTCGTTGGTAAATTCCGGAACTTTCAATTTCACTTCGGCGGTAGCCATGGCGCGCATTGCTCCTTGATCGCAACAAACAATTCTACTGCGTTCTGAAAGCGGGGGACAACTCGCGCGAGGGCCTTAGTCCCGACCGTGCCCGGAGTACAGGTCCCTTTTCTGTACCAAAGGACGGTAGTCACGGAAATTGCCGCAGCGTAGTTTCGGCGCAACCGTTTTCCTGTTCGGCACGTTGCGAGGCACTTTTTTCTGGTGTTCTGCGCTACGTCGATCCTCGACTCGCCCTCGACGGATTCAAAAGGAGGAGGTTCCGGCTTCGGTCAGGCTGGAATACACCTATGGTTACCCGTGTGTCTACAGTTGTTCGGTCCGCAGTAGAATTCGGTCGGCGCCGCACGAAATTATTTTCTCTTCTGGCAGCATTTCTCATTCTTTCCGCAAGCGCCACGATCGCTCATCAGTTTGGTCGCGGCGCACATTGGTTCGTGGACGATGCATTGGCTACGACTTCTTCGGCGCCGCAGGAAGCTGCGACAGGCTACGACGGTCTGGCGAACGGCATGGTGGACGACACTACGCACGCCGCGGACCAGGCGGTGTTCGACGAGGTGGACAGCGTTTCCGCAGGTTTGGGCCCGGTGTACAACGCGCAATCCTGCCGCGAGTGTCATCAGAGTCCGGTGTCTGGCGCGGTCAGCCAGGTGACAGAGCTGCGGGTTGGCAAAACAAATCGCAGCGGCCAATTCGTGAACCCGAATGTACCGATCGGCGACGGCACGGATGTGATCGCCAATCGATCGCTGATCAACGACCGCGCGATTTGTCCGAGTGGCGCGATGGCTTCGAGCGAAGTGGCAGAACGCGTGCCGGAAGGCATGAACGTGAGCACGCTGCGCACGTCGCTGAACACGTTGGGAGACGGCTATGTGGAAGCGATTCCCGACGCGACCATCAAGAACATCGCGGCGAAACAGTGCAGTCAAAACAACGGCGTTTGCGGAAAAGTGATTACCGTGCCGGTGCTGGAAGTGCCGGGACAGACGCGAGTGGCGCGTTTCGGCTGGAAAAATCAGCATGCCAGCCTGCTTTCTTTTTCGAGCGACGCATATCTGAACGAAATGGGAATTACCAACCGATTGGCTCTGCAAGACACCACAACCGTCTGCAAAACAACGACCGATCCTGAAGATCATCCGGATGCCGATGGACTTTCTGACATCGATCACTTTGCACAGTTCATGCGCGCCAGCAAACCGCCGGCACGCGATGCGACTCTGGCGGCCACACTAGATGCACAGCAAGGGGCGGACAGGTTTGCGCAGATTGGGTGCGCGACCTGCCACGTTTCCTCGATTGTCACTGCGCCGGCGGGTTCGGTGATCAATGGCGGAGCGTTCGTGGTGCCGGATGCATTGGGGAATAAAATTATTCACCCGTACAGCGATTTTCTGCTGCATAACGTGGGAACCGGTGACGGCATTGTGCAGAATGGCGGTCCGGCTTCGGCAATGACGATGCGGACTCCTCCGCTGTGGGGCGTGCGGCTGCGAACGCGACTGCTGCACGATGGACGGGCGCTGACGTTCGATGACGCGATTCGCGCGCATGGCGGTGAAGCGTATCACGCGGTTCGCAACTACTCGCAGCTGACGCAACAGGAGCGGGAGCAGATTGCTACGTTCCTGCGATCGTTGTAGTTCGAGACGTTTGCTACTGCAAGAGTAAGTTCAGATCAGCAGGTCGGACGTCGCTTCTGCAAAAACTTTCGTGTGCAGATCGACGTCCGCCGGAAAGGCTCCCGGCCCACTTGGTCATCCAATTTATGGGTACGCCGCCGAGGAGGGATTTTTCCGCACGGCGAAAGAGATCGGCGGAGCGTGGGTGTCCGGCGACGAAGCGACGCCCCTCGCGTTGGCCAAGACTCTGCAACTTAGATCGATCCATATCGGTCATCAACTCAGGAACCACTCACTCGTAAAGCAAATTGGAATTTAGGCGATTTCGAAACTGTCTAGACCCTCTGGATGAATCGGCGTGAACACTTCGCCACCAACCTCCCGATACCCAGCCTTCATTTTGGATAGTTGTTGGGAGATTGAAGGAATAGTTTTGATGTACTCAAACGCCCCAACCGGATTTTCCGTGTAGATAAAGATGTTCATCTCGCCGGAACCTATGTCATGACCGTCTACGGTTCCGAGATTCCCAAGGCCCTCTAAGATTGCCGCCTCCAGAGACACCAGCAGGTCCAAGTCATTGTCTGAAGAAAACGGTAACGGCCATTGCAGCACCAGCATATTTTCCATTTGAAACCTCTTACCTGAGATCGCGGATGATTTCTTTGGCGGCGTTGGCACCGGATGCGCCGGTGAGGCCGTTTCCGGGGTGTGTGCCGGAGCCGCAGAGGTAGAGGCCGCGAATTGGCGTGAGGTAGCGCGCCCAATCCAGCACGGGACGCATGGTGAACAACTGGTCTAGAGCGAGTTC
Organism: uncultured Acidobacteriota bacterium; assembly: GCA_963786485.1. Taxonomy (GTDB): domain Bacteria; phylum Acidobacteriota; class Terriglobia; order Acidiferrales; family UBA7541; genus Acidiferrum. The sequence goes on along the minus strand of CAWAZN010000004.1, from coordinate 39,563 downwards.
GCCGTGATAGATGTGGCCGCCGGAAAAACCGTAGGTGGACTCCAGATCGAGCGGCGTGATGACTTGCGTGGCTTCGACTAGATTGCGGATGCCTGGTGAAAAGGCTTCCAGTGTTTGCAATACGGCGCGGCCTAGTTCGTCGCGGCGCGTGTCCCACGTGCCCTGCTTCAATTTGTAGGGAGCGAACTGAACGTACGCCGAGAGCACGTGTTTGCCTTCCGGCGCCAGCGAGGGATCAAGGAGCGTGGGGATCGTTACGTCCAGATAGGGCGCGGACGAAAACTCGCCGTACTTCGAGGCGTCGAAGGCTTTCTCCAGATAATCGATTTCTGGTCCGATGTGGATGCGGCCTGAGAGAGCCTGGTGGAAACCATCGGCGCCGATCGCGGAAGCCAGCGCGGGAAACGAGGGCAGATCGCCAAGTGCGATATTTACCTTGGCTACTGTGCCGTTGGCGCGCACGTTTTTTATGCGCATGGCGAAGGTGGGATCGAGTTGCGAAGGATCCAAGAGGCCAAAGAATGTGCGTTTCGGATCGACGCCGGAGACGACGGCCTCGATGGCGATTTCTTCGCCGTCGGCCAACACGACTCCGCTGACCGCGCCATCTTTCACGCGAATATTGCGCACTTCGACGCCCGTGCGAATTTCGGCTCCGGCCTTTCGCGCGCTTTCCGCAAGGGCCGTGCTGAGCGCGCCCATGCCGCCGCGCGGGAATGCTGCGGCTCCCACGGGATGGGCATCGGCCGCGGCGCGCATTAATAAAACGGCCGTCGAACCGGCGGACCACGGGCCTAGCGAGGTGCCAAAAATTCCACGCGCGGCGATGACGGCGCGGATTAATTCTGTTTCGAAAAATTCCGCGACGAAATCTGCGGCGGCCATCGGTCCCCAACGTAACAGGTCGAAAATGCCGGTTTTGCCCAAGCCGCGGACGCTACGACCAGTCTTCAGCAAGTTCCAGAGGTCTTCAGGGGAAGGGCTGTCAATCCCCGGCGGGGTGATGGCACAAATCTGTGCGAAGACTGCCGAGATCTTCTCCAGCGACTTGGCAAACTTGGTGTATTTCTCTGCGTCGTGCGCGGAAAACCTGGCGATGCCGCCAGCGGTTTTGGCGTGATCGTTGTAGAAGAGTAGGCCTTGGCCGTCGAGCGTGGGCGCAAAAACGCGTGGATCGGGATGCAATAATTCGCAACCAAATTTTTCGGGCTGCATATCGCGCAAAACGTCGGCACGCAACGGGCCCACGGTATGCGCTAAGGTCGATGCCCGATACCCCGGATAAAATTCTTCGGTGATCGCGCCACCGCCGAGAACTTCACGCCGCTCCAGGACCACCGGTTTAAATCCGCCCTTAGCTAAGTAAAAAGCGGTTACCAGAGCGTTGTGGCCACCGCCGATGATTGCTACGCGTTGTCCGATCGGCAAGTTAGTGGCTCGCTTTCTGCGAGGTGGTGGCGCTGGTCACCGGCGTTGGTGCAGATTCGGGAGGCACAGCCACTTTTGTGCGATTACTGCTTCCGCCACGTTTTGATTTTGCGGCGCGCTCAACGCCGCTCCAATCTTTCAGCATCACTTGGCTGGCGATGCGGCCGTTGGCGCCCATAATTCCGCCGCCGGGGTGCGTGGCCGAGCCGCACATATATAAACCGTCCACGGGAGTCCGGTAGTAGGCCCATCCCGCGACCGGGCGGAGGAAGAAAAGTTGTTCGAGGGAAAGCTCGCCCTGAAAAATATTTCCCTGGGTCAATCCGAATTCGCGTTCCAGATCGAGCGGAGTCAAAATCTGCCGGCCGACGACGATTTCGCGGATGTTGGGCGCGTATTCGGCGATGGTGTCGATGACGTTGTCGCCAAAGGCTTCGCGTTGATCGTCCCACGTGCCGTTGGCCAGCTTATACGGTGCGTACTGCACAAAGCAGGAGAGGACGTGCTTCCCTGCAGGGGCGACGCTGGGATCCGTCAAGCTGGGAATCACCATGTCAATGTACGGCCGGCGCGAGAAATTGCCATACTTTGCGTCGTCGTAGGCGCGTTCCATATATTCCATGCTGGGCGAAATCGAAATCGCACCGCGGAGATGCGCGCCGTCGCCGGGAATGGCGGTGAAGTTCGGCAAAGCGTCGAGCGCCAGATTCACTTTTCCGGACGAGCCGCGAAACTTGTAGCGGCGCACGCCTTCGAGAAAATCCGCTGGAAGCTGATTCGGGGAAATAAACTTTTCGAACGTCAGGTGCGGGTCCACGCTGGAGGAAACGATGGTGGCGCTGATCTCTTCTCCGCTTTGCAGCACTACGCCAGCGGCGCGACCGTTCTTCACTACGATCTGGCCGACGGGCGCCTTGGTACGAATCTCTACGCCAAGTTCGCGCGCAGCGGCAGCGATAGCGTTAGAAATGGCGCCGGTACCGCCGCGACTGAATCCCCAGGAGCGGAAAGCGCCGTCAATCTCTCCCATATAGTGATGCAGCAAAACATAGGCAGTACCCGGCGAACGAATACCTAAAAATGTTCCGATAATTCCGGAGGCGGACATAGTGGCTTTCAATACATCCGTCTCAAACCACTGATCCAGAAAATCCGCCGAACTCATGGTCATCAACTGAATCAGGGTGTAGCGCTCGTCGGAAGAAAGTTCGCGAAAACGCTGCATCAAGAAGTGCAGTTGCTTCAAGTCTTTGGGATTGAGCGTGGTCGGATCGGGCGGAATCATGGACAGCAGCGGCTTCACGAAGCGGCACATCGGCGTCATCATTTTGGAGAATTCGTCGTAGGCCTCGGCATCGAGGCGTGAGTGGCGGCGAATTTCTCGAATGGACTTGGCGTGATCGTTCATGCGCCATAGGTGATCGCCGTTGGGTATCGGCGAAAAGGTGCCGTCGAGCGGAAGAATTTCGAGGCCATGCCGCGGCAAATCGAGTTCACGAATAATTTCGGGCCGCAGTAAGGAAACGACGTAGGAGCATTCCGAAAATAGGAATCCTGGAAAAATCTCTTCCGTGACAGCGGCCCCTCCCAGAACGTGCCGCCGCTCGAGCACCAGCACTTTCTTGCCAGCTTTGGCCATGTACGCGGCGTTGACCAGCCCGTTGTGGCCGCCGCCGATCACAATTACGTCATAGTGCTGCGCCATGCGGATAACTCCACTATAAAAAAGAAAGCTTGGTGTTTAGATGAACGCACATTCTACGTTTTCTGGCAGCATCTGTACAACTCAGGTTTGGCCACTGCCGTTGCCTCGGATATGGCAGATGGGCGGCGCGTACGGATTGCCGTGCCGTTCTAATGGGGCAAAACTTGACCATGGAAACAGGCGACCTTACAATAGATGGTTCACAGTGAAGCATTTTTCCGACTTGCTGAAATGTATTAAGCGCCCAGCGCCCACTCGCTGGGCTGCGCTGTTTTTAGGCGGCAATTTTGGCGCTGGCGCGAACAGCTCCAGCCATTAGATAGGTGGAAGAGCGACCGCACAGCCAGCGTTGGCTGTGCCACGAAATTTCTGAAGCGAGGATGGCATGATTGAAGGTGGAATTACCGAAGGCCTCACATTTGACGATGTTCTACTTTTGCCGGGCAAATCGTCTGTCCTGCCAACCGAGGTCGATACCCGCACGCAATTTACGCGCAAGCTAAGCTTGAATATTCCGCTGGCTTCGGCGGCCATGGATACGGTGACGGAGTCGCGGCTGGCGATTGCCATCGCGCGCCAGGGTGGCATCGGCATCGTGCATCGGAACATGGCCATCGACCGCCAGTACGAAGAAGTCGACCGAGTAAAGCGCTCGGAAAGCGGCATGATCGTCGATCCGGTGACGATATCTCCGGATATCACACTGCGGCAGGCGCTGGAAATCATGACCAAGTACCGCATTAGCGGACTTCCCGTCACGCGCGGTTCGCGGCTGACCGGCATTTTGACCAATCGCGATTTGCGTTTCGAAAAAAATCACGCGCAACTGGTCGGCTCGGTGATGACCAAAGACAATCTGGTCACCGTTCCGGTGGGCACCACGCTGGATGAAGCGGAACGCATCCTGCAGAAACACCGCATCGAAAAATTACTGGTGGTCGATCAAGACTTCAATCTGAAGGGATTGATTACCGTCAAAGATATTCAGAAAAAACTGGAATATCCGCGCGCGGCAAAAGACGAGCAAGGCCGCTTGCGCATCGGCGCGGCCATCGGCGCTACCGGCGACTACCTGGAACGCGCGGTAGAAATGGCCAAAGCCAAAGCGGACGTGCTGGCGATCGATACCGCACACGGCCATACACAACGCGTCATGGACGCCATTAAAGCCATCCGCCAACGGCTTCCGGAACTGCAATTGATTGCCGGAAACGTGGCCACTTTCGACGGCGCAAAGGATTTGATTGCGCTGGGCATTGATGGATTGAAAGTGGGGATTGGCCCGGGGTCGATTTGCACCACACGCATCGTCACCGGCGCGGGCGTGCCGCAACTGACGGCGATTATTGAATGTTCGCGTGCCGCGGCGGGTTCGGGAGTTCCCATCATCGCGGATGGCGGCATTAAATTCTCTGGAGACATCAGCAAAGCGATTGCCGCGGGAGCATCTTGCGTAATGATCGGCAGCCTTTTCGCGGGCACCGAAGAATCGCCCGGCGAAACAATTCTTTATCAGGGACGCACATTTAAATCTTATCGCGGCATGGGTTCGATCGGCGCCATGAATGCAGGGTCGGATCGCTATTCTGTGGTGCAAGACAGCACAGAAAGTGGCAAATCCGTACCCGAAGGCGTGGAAGGGCGCGTTGCCTATAAGGGCCCACTGGGCGCGTTGACCGATCAACTTGTTGGCGGACTTAAGAGTGGTATGGGCTATGCGGGCGCCGCCACGCTGAAGGAATTGGCGGAGAAGAGCCGTTTCGTACGGATCACGGCCGCGGGGCTGCGTGAAAGCCACGTGCATGACGTGGTGATCACGCGCGAGGCGCCGAACTATCGGATGGAGTAGAAATAGGGCGCATGAAACACCGCGCGAGCCGATTATTCTGAAAATGCGTCGCACGAACAATTCTGCAGAAATTAAGAGTCATCGGAGACCCAGCACTTGGCCGAACAACCCTGGCGCAATCCTCGCCCTGCACCGCAGTTAAGTGAGGTACAGCCACTCATCCCGCAATTGCCGGCGATTAGGTTCTTGCGGGCGTGGTGGCCTGCGCTGTTGTGGGCCGTGGTGATTTTCTCGATGTCCACGGATACGTTTTCCGCAGCTCACACGGGCAGAATCTTGGAGCCGTTTCTTCGGTGGCTGTATCCCGCGCTCACCTTCGAACAGTTCGAAACGATACATTTTTTGGTGCGTAAAACGGCGCACTTCACGGAATATTTTGTCTTCGCGGTTTTATTGTTTCGCGGAATTCGTGGCGATCGCCAAGGTTGGCGATGGACGTGGGGACTGCTGGCCCTCTTCACCGCAGCGATTTATTCCTGCCTGGACGAAATTCACCAGGCGTTCGTCGCGAGCCGCACGGCTTCGCCGTACGATTCCCTGCTGGATTCTGTGGGCGCCGCGGTCGCGATTGTGGTGTTGTTCTTCTGGTTTCAATTTCGCAAAGGACAAAGGCTCCTCTGCCGAGTAGTTGCGGCCTGGATTTCCCGCACGGCCTTCAGCGCATTGAAAGTCCTTTAAATCGATTATACTTCCGCCTAAACACGCCCACCCCCTCCAACGGATGTCACCAATGTTCCTCGCTCCGCATCCGAGTCCATAGCCAATATGGAGGCTCTTAACCAATGCAACTGACAGGGAACACCATTCTTATCACCGGAGGCGGCACTGGCATCGGCCGCGGACTCGCTGAGGCGTTTCACAAACTCGGCAATAAGGTCATTATCGCTGGCCGGCGGAAGCAGGCCCTCGATGATACGACTGCCGCCAATCCCGGCATGAAGTCCGCTACGCTGAACATTGAAGACCCGAAAGCTATTCGCGCGTTCGCGTCAGAAATGTCCGCGAACTACCCCGCGTTGAACGTGGTGATTCAAAACGCCGGCATCATGCGACTGGAAAATCTGGCTACACATCAGGAGGATCTCGCCGCCGCCGAATCGATTATCGCCACGAATCTGCTCGGGCCAATCCGGCTAAATGCTGCGCTGATGCCGCAGTTGCAAAAGCAGCCGGTCGCTACGATCATGACGGTGTCCAGCGGCTTGGCCTTCGTTCCGCTGACGATCACGCCCACTTATTCCGCAACCAAGGCGGCGATTCATTCCTTCACGCAGTCGCTGCGTTATCAACTCCGATCGACGTCGATCGAAGTGCTCGAATTGATTCCGCCGTATGTGCAGACCGATCTGCTGGGCGGCGCCGAAGATCCACGCGCCATGCCTCTCGCTAAGTACATCGCCGAAGTAATGGAAGTTCTAAAAACCGAGCCTAAATCTGGCGAGATCTGTGTGGAGAATGTGAAGGCCCTGCGTTTCGCCGCGGAAAAAGGTAACTATGAGGCCGTCTTCAACGGGTTGAACGACGCATGGGCCAAAGCTGCGCACTAAGGGATTCGCACGGCTGATTCGGCGGCTGGGAGATTCCAACGGCCGTTGAAATGGCAAGGGCCTCGACGAGCTTGATTGCTGGCTCGTCGGGGCCTTCAACGTTCCGGCGGGAAACTTCGGGGGAATGCTGCAGGCGAATCACATTTAGGATTGCGCGGCGGTCCGGCGAACGCGTACCGTATGTTGCTCGTTCACGTTGGCCAAGCGGCGCCGCTTCTCCGAGCGAAGATAAATCAGTCCCATCACAACGGTGAAGAACGCGGCTATGGACATCCAGAATTCAAGCTGAGGCGGCTGGGAAACCACGTCATTCTGCGCCACAGTATTCTCGGTAATGACGGCATTTGCCGCCGGGTTTGCCGCATCGTTGCTGGCTCGATTTTCTGCGGCAGCTGCCGAATTGGTGGAGTTCGCCTTCGTTGCGTCAGCCTTCTGGCTGAAAGGCATGCTGTTCGAACCTTCGTCAAAACTTGGATTATCAATTTCCTGTGCGCCCGCGGCGCCCGCGAATAACAATGCCGCTCCCACCGCCATCACTGCTACTTGCATCCGAAAAATGTTTTGAATTTTCATTTCGCCACCTCGAGTAATTTACCTTCTGCCAATCTACGCCGATAAGGAATGCAGTCCAAGCGCCAAACCCGAAGCTTATCCCTGCCGCCGAAGTGAGCGCCGCAAACCCTTGCGCCACAGCTACTTGCACCCGAAGCGTATCTTTCTGCAAATTTTGCGATGCGAAACTGCGGTGCTCCGCACTATCTAATAGACGTGCCGCGCACTGGGCCTGTCGCACGCCGAGCCAGGGAGAGTCTCTACGAACGACCGCAACATATTGATAATAGAACGATTACATGCACGGAGACTGTCGGTCACCCACTTGGATAGGGACCCTAACCATTCGGATAGTGGTCAGCCCGGACCTAGCCGTGGTTCAGGTTTGACGTTAGACTAGCTTCCTCTCAGCTTCCCCTGCTTCAACGCAGGCCGAAACGTAGCGCTATGATCACAAAACTTCTCGCGATCAATGGACCGCTCAGAAAAGCGGAATTTTCTCTAGCAGCGGATATCTCCATCGGACGAGATGCGGAAAATAGCATCCGGATCGACGAGGCTTCTGTCTGTCCGCATCATTGCAGCATCGGCGTTTGCGATGGGCACGTAATCCTGATGGATCTGGACAGCCAGTCCGGCACGTTTGTGAACGGACTGCCGATAAAGTTGCGTGAACTGGAACCCGGAGACGAGATCGCTGTCGGCAACTCCGTGTTTCTCTGTCAATCGGAAATTCCCCGGGGCGTTTTGAGCAATCCGGTAAAGATGCGTGAAGATGCTGCGCCTGGCCTGCAAACACTATTTGTCTCCCACGAAGAGTTGCGCAATCTGCAGCCGCACACTTTGGCGGCGCTTCCGCAGCCTGCGCGTGCCGCACGCAACCTCAGCGTGTTGCTGAAAATCAGCCGAGCCATCAGTCTGCTGCGCGACGAGGAATCGCTGCCGTGGCAATTACTCGGTCTGATCTTCGATAGCATTCCCGCGGAACGCGGCGCCATTCTGTTACTGGAAGATGATTCGCAACAAGTGCGTTCGCAAGTCGCCTGGGACCGCGTCGCCGGCCCGGATCACCCCGTCGATGTAATCGGCTCGATCGTGCAACGCGTCATCGCGGAAGGAATTTCGTTGCTGGACACCAGTACGGAAAACAAAACACTCCTGTGCGTCCCGATGATTTCCAACGAGAAAGTTATCGGCGTGATCTATCTCGAGTCATCCAGCTCTGAAACGGCGCTTACTCAAGATGATTTTCAGTTGCTTACGGCCATCGCCGGGCTCGGTGTCGTTGGTCTGGAAAACGCGCGGCAGTTTGCTCGGCTTGGCAGCGAAAATCAACGGCTGCTTGCCGAAGTCAGCCTCACACACGACATGGTGGGCCGCAGTGCGCCCATGCGTAACGTTTACAAATTTATCGAACGGGTGGCCCCCAGCGACTCTACTGTTCTTATTTCCGGCGAAAGCGGCACCGGCAAAGAACTCGCTGCCCGAGCGATGCACAAAAACAGCCCGAGGAAAAATCAGCCCTTCGTGGCTTTGAACTGCGCCGCGCTTACCGAAACTCTGCTGGAAAGCGAGCTCTTTGGCCACGAGAAAGGCGCATTCACCAGCGCGATCAGTCAGAAAAAGGGCTTTCTCGAAGTGGCCGAAGGCGGCACGATTTTCCTGGATGAGATTGGCGAGCTTTCGCCGATCCTGCAGGCCAAATTACTTCGCGTGCTCCAGGAACGCGAATTCGTCCGTGTCGGCGGCACTCGCACCATCAAGATCAATGTCCGCTTCGTGGCGGCTACCAACAAGGATCTACAGAAAGCCGTTCGTGAAGGCTTGTTTCGGGCTGACCTGTTTCACCGTTTAAATGTAATTTCGATCACGCTGCCCGCTCTACGCGAGCATCCCGAAGACATTCCCGCATTGGCGCACCACTTCTCCGCACAGCACGCGAAGAATTGTGGCCGTGCAATCGCCGGCATTTCCAACGAGGCGTTGGCCTGCCTCAGACAATACGATTGGCCTGGCAATATTCGTGAACTGGAGAACGCTATCGAACGCGCGGTGGTGGTGGGCGATTCAGATTTTATTCTGGCGGAAGACTTGCCGGAGACGCTGATGGAATCCACCAAAGCCGAATCCCCAGGCTCAGCGAAATATCACGGTGCCGTCCGCAATCTGAAAAAGCAGTTGATCGTGAACGCCCTCGAACTGTCTGGCGGCAATATCACTGAAGCCGCGAAACAGCTCGGAGTCCACGCCAACTACTTGCACCGCCTGATGCGCAATCTGGAACTCCGCCCCGCGCTCAAAAAACAAACCACCGCGTAAGCGGCTGGCACAACTACGCAGACGTGGCCTTGCTCTGGCCGACCAGACTCTTTATCACCGCGCACAGTTCCGTCACGCCCACGTAATTTTCCGTCTCTGGAACGCCAAAATGAATCAGACCTGAATTAAATCCGTCCACCATTTCCGCCCGCGGGCCGGTGCGGTCCGCAGGCATCCCTTGTGCGACGAAGGACTTGGTCCACTCGCCCCTCGGAACTAGAACCGCTTCCACTTTGCGGCCCAGCGCCTCCGAAAAACCCTCCGCTACGTCCAGCGGCGAGTAATCCCGTGGACCGGCCACTTCGATGTGCCGCGTCCCTTCCCAGTCCTGCTGACATAGAACTTCTGCACCGGCCTTGCCAATGTCCTCCGTCGCCACCATAGGTATCCGTCGGTCCAACGGTTGCAAATGTGAATAAATTTTGCCATCGCTGCGCGCACTGGCCACATCCCCGGCAAAATTCTCCATGAACCAGCCTGCGCGCAGGAAAACATGCTGCATTGGCAAATCCCCCAACATCTCTTCCAGCATGTGCGTCTGCATAATCAATCCCGTCCCACTCTTCTGCTCCGCACCGATCGACGAGAGATACACTCCTTTCTTCGCGCGGGCTTTGGCCAGCGCATCATAAATGGAGGTAAGGATCCGTTTGGTTTCTGGAAAACCCGGCGAGGGGGCAAAGTTCGGCGGGAGCATCACGAATACCCCGTCCACTCCACTGAAAGCCACGCTCAAAGCCGCTGCGTCGTCGTAGTCCGCAACCGCTAGCTCCGCGCCGCGCTCTTTCCATGCGGCGGCTTTCTTGGCATCTCGCACAATCCCGCGCACTCGGGAGCCGCTTTCAAGCAGCGTACTCGCCAGCGCACCGCCGACTCTTCCGGTAATTCCCATAACTGCGTACATGCGACACCTCCAACTCTTACTCCGATTCCTCAAAGCGCCTAAGTGTTACAGCCCCGAACGGGATGAGCGAATATCCGACATGCCACCGCAAATTGCGAGTTTCGTTTGGCATTTCGCCGTAAATCGAACCTAAGTCGATTGTTTACAATGGGACTGTGATCATATACGCGCACATTCTTCCACAATTCTCGCTATCTCGCAGTAACTCTCTTTCCGGTTTCAACATCCATAGGACATGGAATTCCGACAACTTGGCTACTCAGGATTAAAAGTACCCGTTCTCAGTTTCGGCGCCGGCACGTTTGGCGGCGGCACCGAATTTTTTAAAGCGTGGGGCAGCAGCGACGTTGCGGAGGCCACGCGCCTGGTGGATATCTGCCTCGAAGCCGGCGTAAACCTCTTTGACACCGCCGATGTCTATTCCGATGGCATGTCCGAAGAAATTCTCGGCCAAGCGATCAAGGGTAAACGCAGTCAGGTGCTGATTTCCACGAAAGCTACCTTCCGCATGAACAAAAATAAAGGCGCCAACGATTTGGGATCGTCGCGCCATCATCTGATGGAATCTTGCGAAGCCAGCCTGAAGCGCCTAAAAATCGACACCATCGACATTTACCACATGCACGGTTTCGACGCTCTAACACCGGTCGACGAAACCTTGAAGACGTCTGGATACACTGGTACAAAGCGGCAAAGTGCGCTACATCGCGTGCTCCAATTTTTCCGGATGGCACCTGATGAAGTCGCTGAGCATATCGGAGCGTTACGGCTGGTCGCGCTACGTGGGCCATCAAGTGTATTACTCGCTGATCGGCCGCGAATATGAGTGGGAACTCATGCCGCTCGCTGTGGAACACAAAGTAGGGGCGCTGGTCTGGAGTCCGCTGGGATGGGGCCGTCTGACTGGAAAAATCCGGCGCAATCAACCGATTCCTGCAGAAAGCCGTCTGCACAAGACCGCGGACTACGGACCGCAAGTGAACGACGAATATTTGTATAAGGTGGTCGATGCGGTGGATGAAGTGGCCAAAGAAACCGGCAAGACCGTTCCGCAAATTGCGCTGAACTGGTTGCTGCAAAGGCCCACGGTCGCCAACGTGATCGTTGGTGCACGAAACGAAGAACAGCTCCGCCAAAATCTGGGCTCGGTTGGCTGGAACCTCACCTCAGAACAAGTCGCGAAGCTGGACGCCGCCAGTGCCGTTACCCCCATCTATCCGTACTGGCATCAGCAGCAATTTCCGGAACGGAACCCACCCCCCGTCCCGATCAAGCCACGCGACACAGGCCGGTAATTTCAGACTACGGTGTTGTAGCGGCCGCCTTCTGAGGCGGTCGCCTTTTTTTTGCGTGTGTATCTCAGAATTATCGGCCTAGCTACTACGGAGTGAACCGTCGCTTACTTTCGAAAATTTGTCGCCTGACTCGTTGCCGGGGCGAAAAAGAGCGACCGCCTCAGACGGCGGCCGCCACAAAAAAGGCCGCAACGGATTTCGTTGCGGCCTTGGAATTTCCAAATTGCGGAAACGACTGATCGCTTAGCTGTTCGCTTCGACCGGTTCCTCTTTCTTGGGGCGTTCTTTCTTCTCTTTGGCTTTGTACTCGTAGCCGACCAGTTCGAGGATGGCTACCTTGGCGTTGTCGCCGACGCGATTCCCGGCGTGGATGATGCGGGTATAACCGCCAGCGCGGTCGGCGAACTTCGGCGCGATTTCGCTGAAGAGTTTGGCGGTAGTCTCTGGAGTCATCAGGTAGGCAGCCGCCTGACGACGGGATTGCAGCGTGTCGCGTTTGCCCCAGGTGATGACCTTTTCTGCCACAGGGCGAGCGGCCTTGGCGCGTGTCAACGTGGTGGTGATGCGGCCATGCTCAAACAAATTGGTCACCAGGTTGCGCAGCGTCGCGCGGCGGTGCCACGGATTGCGTCCCAGCTTCGATCCTGATTTCAAATGTCGCATTGTTCTCTGTTCCTGTCTCTTCGGAATCTTTTACTGCACAAACGGCTCCGAACCGACTCGGAGCCGTTTGTGCAGTTCAAGTTTACAGTCCGGCGTTTTCTTCGGCCGGAGGAGGCGCGGTCTGGCTCGGCAATGGCGGCCAGATGATGCGTCCGTGTTCATCGAACTTCATGCCCAGCGCGAGGCCCATCTTCACTAGTATATCTTTGATCTCGTTGAGCGATTTGCGGCCGAAGTTTTTGGTCTTCAGCATTTCGTTCTCGCTCTTTTGCACGAGTTCGCGGATGGTTTGGATGTTGGCGTTCTTCAAGCAGTTGTAGGAACGCACGGAAAGTTCCAACTCTTCCACGGAACGGTCCAGGTATTCCAGGCGCGGATCGTGCACGGTATCCTGCAGCACTTCCACGTTGTCCACCGGCTCTTCAAAGTTGATGAAGATGCTCATATGGTCCTTGACCAATTTTGCCGCGAGACCGATGGAGTCCTGCGGGGTGATCGCCCCGTTGGTCCACACTTCGATCATCAGCTTTTCGTAGTCGGTCATTTGTCCGAGACGAGCGGCTTCGACCGAGTAGTTCACCTTGCGAACCGGCGAGTGAACGCTGTCCACCGGAATGTAGCCGATGGGAAGATCTTCGTCATAGTTGCGGTCCGCAGCCACGTAGCCGCGGCCGTTCTTAACGCGCATTTCGATTTGCAGCCTGCCGCCTTCGCTGACGGTGGCGATGTACACGCTCTTATCGAGAATGGCGAAATCTTGATCTTCCTCGATTTGCGCGGAAGTCACCGGACCGGGCTGCTCGACGTTGACGAAAATAGTCTTCGGCAGAGTCGGTGTTCAGCTTGATGGGTACTTGTTTCAGGTTCAGGATGATGTCCGTGGCGTCTTCCACCACGCCGGGAATCGAAGAAAATTCGTGCAACACTCCTTCGATTTTCACGGCGGTGATCGCGGCGCCTTCGATGGAGCTGAGCAGCGCGCGGCGCAGTGCGTTTCCTACGGTGGTTCCCCAGCCGCGCTCAAAAGGCTGCGCGGAGAAGCGCCCGTATTTTTCCGTCAACGATTCGAGTTCAGACGCCAGACGCTTTGGTTTTTGAAAGCCCTTCCACATATTGTTCCTTCCTTCTGGCGGCTGACTGCGGACCGCCCAATTGCAATTTCGGGAGAACGACACCGGGGCTGAAGCCCGGCCGCTACAAATTCTCGAACGGAAAACGAAGCCGGACTAAAAGTCCGGCACCTACACTTACTTCGAGTACAGTTCGACGATGAGCTGTTCGTTAATCGGCGGCGTCTGCACGTCTTCACGCTTCGGCAACGCCACAACTTTGGCTTTGAACTGTTCGCGGTCTTGCTCGAGCCAGGGCACGGAGCTTTGGCTTTGCGCCACGTTGCGCGCTTCGAGGACCATGGCGTTCTGGTGCATCTTGTCTTTGATCGCCACTTCTTCGCCAACGTTGATCAGGTACGACGGGATGTTCACTTTCTTCCCGTTGATGCGCACGTGACCGTGCAGCACCAGTTGCCGTGCCTGCGCACGCGAAGAGGCCAAGCCGGCGCGCCACACCACGTTGTCCAGGCGGCGTTCCAGCATGATCAAAAGGTTTTCGCCGCTGGGGCCCTTGATGCGGACGGCCTTTTCAAAGTAGTTGCGGAACTGCCGTTCGAGCAGCCCATAGGTGCGCTTTACCTTTTGCTTCTCGCGCAACTGCAAGCCATAGCCGGCCACCTTCGGACGGCGCGATTGGCCATGCTGACCCGGAACGAAGTTGCGCTTTTCAATGGCGCACTTCTCCGTAAAGCACCGCAAACCTTTTAGGAACAGCTTCTGCCCTTCCCGGCGGCACAGGCGGCAAACTGCATCTCGGTGTCTTGCCAACTTTCATCTCCTTTAAATCAGGTGACGATCGGTTTACAGGTTTGGCGACCCTTCCTCCCGATCCATCATTCGTTTCTCAAGTCATTTGGTTTCGCGATGCGGGACCAAATGACTTGCTTGCTGCAAAATCAAACGCGGCGGCGCTTCGGCGGACGGCAACCGTTATGCGGCATCGGCGTAACGTCGCGGATGACCACGATGTGCAAGCCAGCGGCAGCCAACGCACGTACTGCGGATTCGCGGCCAGAGCCGGGGCCTTGAACCTTCACTTCCACGCTCTTCATGCCGTACTGGTCGCGCGCCGTGCCGGCGGCAGCCAGCGAAGCCTGCTGCGCGGCGTAGGGCGTACCCTTGCGCGAGCCTTTGAAGCCGATGGCTCCCGCGGAAGACCAGCACACCACGCGGCCATCGCCATCGGCGATGGTGATCTGCGTGTTGTTGAAGGTCGCGGCGATGTGCACGATTCCGTGAGGAACAATGCGGCGCTCGCGCTTCTTCTTGAATTCCTTCTTGCGCTTCGCTGGCGCTGCTGCGCCCGCGGCTCCGGCTTTGGCTTGCTTGTCCGGTCGCGTTGCTTGATCTGGCGCTGCGTTCTGCTCTTTTGCCACTTTTCGACTCCGTTTCTTAATTGCAAAAACTCGAAATCTGAACTCTTTGAACTGGGGCGCAGCATGCTGCGCCCCTACAAAGGCAAACTACTTAGCCCTTCTTACCGGTTACCTTTTTCTTCGCTGCGACTGCGCCGCGGCGTGGGCCCTTGCGGGTACGCGCGTTGGTGTGCGTGCGTTGACCGCGCACCGGCAGATTGCGGCGATGACGAATTCCGCGATAGGCCTGCACTTCAATCAGGCGGCGGATGTTCATCTGAACCTCTTTGCGGAGATCGCCTTCCACGCGGCCTTCTTTTTCAATTTCCTGGCGCAGACGGTTGGTCTCGTCTTCCGTCAGGTCGCGAATCTTCTTTTCGAAGTCCACGTTGGCTTTTTCCGCCAAGCTCTTCGCGCGGGCGCGACCGATGCCATAGATAGCGGTAAGGCCTACCCAGAGGCGCTTTTGCGGCGGAAGATCGATACCTGCGATACGTGCCATAATTTTTTCCCCTTAATCCTTTATCCCTGGCGCTGCTTGTGCTTCGGGTTGCTGCAGATCACGCGCACCACTCCGCGGCGATGGATCACCTTGCACTTGTCGCAAATCGGTTTAACGCTTGCTCGTACTTTCATACTGCTCCTATCCTCAACAAAAAAACCGTGCTACTTATAACGATACACGATACGGCCGCGCGTTAAATCGTAGGGCGAAAGCTCTACCGCGACCTTATCGCCGGAGAGAATCCGGATAAAATTTTTGCGCATCTTGCCGGAAACGTGCGCCAGCACCTGATGCTTGTTTTCCAGTTCCACGCGAAACATCGCGTTCGGCAACGGTTCCAGCACCGTAGCCATTACTTCTATGGCGTCTTCCTTGGTATTGCCGGAGTCGCCTTCTTTCTTTTCCTTCTTTTCGTACCGCTTCGCCATAGGCTCCCGTTTTACCTTGCTGCTTACAAATCCGTCCAGCGCCTTCAGGGGCTGAAGCCCACGTGAGAGGTGCTGCTTACGGGCCGACTAAAGTCGGCCCCTACTGCTTCCGGCTAAAATCGCCCTCTGCTAACTGCCGGACCCTTCGTTCCTCAGGATGAACTAAAGTCCGGCACCTACAAAAACCTTTACCAGGACGGGCCGGTCATTTCTTTTGGCCGCGTCAGAATCCAGGGCCCGTTCGCCGTGATCGCCACGGTGTGCTCGAAATGCGCCGAGGGCTGACCATCGGCCGTTTCGGCCACCCACTCACCGCGCATACGCACTTGCGGAGATCCGGCGTTGACCATCGGTTCCACCGCGATGACCATGCCTTCCTGCAACCGCGCGCCGCGCCCCGCGTCACCGTAATTCGGGAGGTTCGGCTCGTCGTGCATCTTGGTGCCGATACCGTGGCCCACGAATTCCCGCACCACCGAGTACCCATTCTGCTCGGCCCAGCTTTGTACCGCGTGGCCCACATCACCGAGGCGGTTTCCCGGTCGCATCTTGTCGATGGCCCGGTCCAGCGACTCGCGAGTCACATCCAGCAGCTTCTGCAATTCCGGAGAAATCTTCCCCACCGGAACTGTTACCGCCGAATCCGCGAAGTACCCATCCACTTCCATCCCAAAATCGATGGAAACAATCTCGCCTTCGTGCAGCTTGCGCTTCGGCGACGGAATACCGTGAACGATCTCGCTGTTCACCGAAGTACACAGCACACAGGGATAACCGCGATACCCCTTGAACGCCGCGCGCCCCGGATGGCCCGCCAACATTTTCTCGGCGTGCTTCTCAAGGTCCATGGTGGTAATGCCCGGCCGCACCATGTTGCGCAACTCGGTCAAGACTTCATGAACGATGAGTCCCGCGCGGTGCATCTTTTCCAGTTCTTCCGCGCTGCGCAGATGAATCGCCATCGTTCCTGCCGAATCCCTTATGAACCGCACTTGCCAACTGCGCCTACCAAACTTTTTGCTTCGCGGTGGCCTTGACGATTTCCGCCACGCGCTGCGTTACTTCTTCCACGCTCTTCTCGGCGGCTACGTCATGCAGATATCCGAGTCTGCGGTAATACGCCACCAGCGGAGCCGTCTGCTTGGCGTAAGCCGCTAACCGGGGCGCTACGATTTCTTCCCGATCATCCGGCCGTTGCTCGAGCTCTCCACCATCGTTGTCGCAGATCCCCGGAACCCTCGTGGGCCGCTCAAAGATGTTGTAAATCTCGCCGCCAATCTTGCACATCCGCCTACCGGTGATCCGTTTGATCACCAGCGCCGGATCGATGGCGAAATGCACCACCACCGGCTGCTTGTATCCGTTCTGCTTCAGCAGTTCGCCGAAGTACTGCGCTTGCGCCACCGTCCTCGGAAAACCATCGAACACAAACCCGAAAGAGCAATCCGGCTGTTCGATGCGGTGCGCCACCATTTTCAGAATTATGGAGTCCGGCACCAATTCGCCGCGTTCCATAATCGGCTTGGCCTTTAACCCAAGCTCCGTACCCTTGGCGATGCACTCGCGAAGCATATCGCCCGTCGAAAGATGCGGCACACCGTACTTCTTGGCCAACTCCTTCGCTTGCGTGCCCTTCCCCGCGCCCGG
Source organism: uncultured Acidobacteriota bacterium (assembly GCA_963786485.1). Classification (GTDB taxonomy): domain Bacteria; phylum Acidobacteriota; class Terriglobia; order Acidiferrales; family UBA7541; genus Acidiferrum. The sequence continues at coordinate 22,254 of CAWAZN010000004.1, read as the reverse complement.
AGGCCCAAGAAAGACAACTGCACGATTTAGGCGGGGCATGGTCCGCGCTTCCGGAGCCACAACGCCCGTTTCCATTACCGCCGGCCGCGCAACCGGCCCTTCCGGGCAAAACCTTCGTAATTACGCATAACCAGCTGCGCTTCCAGCTGCTGAACGGTGTCCATAGCCACACCGACCACGATCAGCAAAGAAGTGCCTCCGAAATAAAACTGCACGCCCAGTCCCTTAAGGAACCAGACGGGAAAATGGCGATCAAACCAGCTGCCGACGCCCCAGCCCAAATGGTCCAGGTGAATACCGGCAATCATCCACTCCGGCAACAAACAAACAATCGCCAGGTAGATGGCGCCGATAAACGTGAGGCGCTTCAAAATCTTGCTGACGTACTCGGAAGTGGTGCGGCCCGGACGAATGCCCGGAATGAATCCGCCGTTCTTCCGCATGTTGTCCGCGAGCTCCGTGGGATTGAAAACAATGCCCACGTAGAAGAACGCGAACAACAAAATCAGCGTGACGTAGAGCAAGGTGTACAGCGGCTCGCCCCAGCTCAAATTGGTCTTGATGCGTGTCGACGAACGCATATCGATGATTCATGATCAGCGCGATCGTCGCCGGAAACGCTAAAAGCGAACTGGCGAAAATCGGCGGAATCACGCCACCGGAGTTGACCCGTAACGGCAAGTACGAAGACTGCCCGCCCATCACCCGGCGCCCAACGACGCGCTTGGCGTACTGCACCGGAATGCGGCGCTGGCCGCCTTCCACAAACACGATGAACGCCACCACGGCGATCATCAACGCCACCAGGAAAATCAACGCAATGGGAGTGAAGGAGCCCCAAGCCTTGGTGCTGGCCTTGTCAAACAGGTCAGCTACGGCGCGGGGAAGGCCGACCACAATGCCTACGAATATGATGAGCGACATGCCATTTCCGATTCCGCGCTCGCTGATCTGCTCACCCAGCCACATGATGAAGGCTGACCCGGTCGTTAAGGTCAATATTGTCATGATCATGAAGCCCCAGCCGGGGTGGTAAACCAGCGGTGAGCCATTGCTGGATTGCGACTGCAGCGTAGCGGCAATGGAGGCGCCCTGCACGATACTGAGCACAATCGTCAGATACCGGGTGTACTGCGTAATCTTGCGGCGGCCGAGTTCGCCCTCTTTTTGCAGCCGCTCCAGGTACGGGAACACCACGGTCATCAGCTGCAGGATGATCGACGAGGTGATGTACGGCATGATGCCCAGCGCAAAAATGGTCAACCGGCGGAAATTGCCCCCGCTGAAGAGGTCAAAGATGCCGAGGACCGAACCGGCGGACTGGCTGAACAGCTGCTCCAGTACCGTGGTGTTGATTCCCGGAGTCGGAATGTGCGCACCAATGCGGTAGACCGCCAGCAAGGCCAGCGTGAATAACACACGGTTCCGCAGATCTGCGATGCGGAACATATTTTTCACGGCTTCGAGGAATCGGTTCATGCTGTTTTCCCGTTTGCTGCTAAATCTTTACGCTACCACTTCAAACGTACCGCCCGCCTTGGTGATCTTATCCTTGGCGGACTGGCTGAAGGCATGCGCGTGCACGGCAAACTTCACCGTGCATTCGCCATCGCCCAAAACCTTGATGGGATCGCGCGCGCGACGCACAAAGCCATGCGCTCGCAGCAATTCCGGCGTAATCGTTTCGCCCTCGGGGAACACATTCAATTCCTCGAGATTGATCACGGCATACTCGGTGCGAAACGGGCTGTGAAAGCCGCGCTTCGGCATACGACGATGCAGCGGCATCTGGCCGCCTTCAAAACCGCGCCGGCGCGAATAACCGCGGCGGGATTTCTGACCCTTGTTACCGGAACCGGCCGTCTTGCCCAGCTTGGAACCCATACCACGGCCGACGCGCACCTTCTTTTTGCGCGAGCCCATGGGCGGCTTCAAAGTCGAAAGCGAAAATGTGCGGCGGCCGTTGGTGCCCTTCGGCGCCGTGGTTGCCGGCTTATGATCGCCGCGCTTGTTGGTGCGCTTACGCGCGCTTGGAACTTGTTTGGCCATCGCTGTTACTCCACCACTTCCACGAGATGCCGCACTTTATGAATCATGCCGCGGATCGCGTCGTTATCCTGGCGTTCGACCACGCGATGCATCTTGCGCAGGCCGAGACCTTTGATCGTGGCGCGCATATCATCGGTGCTGCCGATATCGCTGACCACCCACTTGATCTTGATGCTGCCCGTCTTCTTTTTTTCGTGCGTCTTTTCCGTAGCCATTAGACCGTCTCACTCACGGCGGCTTTTTCCTTCGGAGGCCGGCCGCTGATTTCATCCACCGTCTTGGAGCGAATCTCCGCCACGTGGGTAATGTCTTTCAAGCTGAGCAGCGCGGCAAACGTGGCTTTCACCACGTTGTGCGGATTTGAAGTGCCCAGCGACTTGGTCAGCACGTTGTGAATTCCCGCCACTTGCATCACTTTGCGTACCGGGCCACCGGCGATGACGCCGGTACCTTCCGAAGCCGGCTTCAGCAAAACTTCCGCCGAACCGTAACGCCCCAGAACCTGGTGTGGAATGCTGGTGCCCTTCAGGTTCAACTTGATCAAATTCTTCTTGGCTTGCTCGATGGCCTTTTTGATAGCCATGGGAACTTCACGAGCCTTGCCCATACCGAATCCCGCGTGGCCGTGATGATCGCCAACGACGACGAGCGCGGAGAAACTAAGATTTTTGCCGCCCTTCACCACTTTCGTGACGCGGTTGATGGCGATCACGTCATCCTTCAAGTCCGAAGGATTTACTTCCAGCAGCCGGCGCACCGATAAACTATCTCGCAACAATTGCTTCGACATAAGCTAGAACTGTAACCCCGCTTCCCGCGCCGCATCTGCGAGCGCCTTGACGCGGCCGTGATACTTGTACCCGCCGCGGTCGAACACTACTTTGCTGACTCCGGCAGCTTTGGCGCGCTCGGCAATGGTCTTGCCGATCACTTTGGCTGCCGCGATGTTTCCGCCACCCTTCAAACCCTTTTTCGACTCGCCGTCCACGGAACTGGCGGAGACCAGCGTCTTGCCTTCGCGGTCGTTGATGATCTGCGCATAAATGTGTCCGATGGAGCGGTACACACACAGGCGCGGACGCTCTTGCGTGCCTTCCAGCGTAACGCGCACGCGGCGATGAATCCGCTTGCGATGCTGATCTTTCGATAGTCTTCCAACTCTTGTCGAAGCCACTGTTTCTTCCCCTTACCTTTGCGCGAAACCTGTTGTTGACTTTCTCTGCGAATCCTTACCGTACCGCTAAGCCGCTTAGCTGCCGGCTTTGGCGCCCGCTTTACCGGCCTTCTTCTTCAAACGCTCGCCGGTGATGCGTACACCTTTTTGCTTATAGGGATCTGGTGGACGCAGCTTGCGCATATCCGCGGCAACCTGGCCAACCTGTCCTTTGTCCGCGCCGCTGACTACGATATGTGTCTGCTTCTCAACCAGCACCTGAATGCCTTCCGGAATCGGAAATTCGATCGGATGCGACTTGCCCAGCGCAAAGGCCACGATCTTGCCCTTGAGTTCTGCGCGGTAGCCGACGCCGACGATATCCAAATCCTTCTTGAAGCCGGTGGTTACGCCTGTGACTGCGTTAGCCACCAGTGCGCGTGCCAGCCCATGAACCGCGCGATGATCTTCCGTGGCGCGCTTGGCAGTCAGAATGCCGTCTTTCTGTTCAAACGTGATTCCGTTGGGAATCGCGAACGACAGTTTGCCCTTGGGGCCTTGCACATCCACTTTACCGCCCTGCATGGCGAACTTTACGCCGGAGGGCATCGGAATTGGTTTGTTGCCGATACGTGACATTTCTTGGTCCTCTAAAATTTTCTTGCTGCAATTTCGCTCAAAAGGGCACGGCATGCCGTGCCCCTACAAAATTCTTACCAAACCTCGCAGAGCAGCTCGCCGCCCAGATTGGCTTTGCGCGCCGCTCGGCCGCTCATCAAGCCCTTCGGGGTGGTCAGGATGCTGATGCCCAGTCCGCCGACCACTGGACGAATGTCCGTGGAGCCGATATAGCGGCGCGCGCCAGGACGCGAAATGCGCTTCACGCCGGTGATGACGCTCCGGCGGTCCGGTGTGTACTTCAGGAATACACGCAATTGCTTGCGCGTCTTGTTCTCGTCCACCATTTTGTACGTCGAGATGTAGCCTTCATCCTTGAGGATGCGGGCAATCTCCGTCTTCAGCTTGGACAGTGGCACGTCCACGCGTTGGTGCTTGGCCGCCGCGGCGTTGCGGATACGCGTCAAGAAATCAGCTATAGGATCAGTCTGCATAGTTCGCTTACCAGCTCGCTTTCGTTACGCCGGGAATTTCGCCCTTGAGCGCCATCCCGCGGAAACAGATTCTGCACATTTTGAACTTGCGGATATAGGCGCGCGCACGGCCACAGATCAGGCAGCGATTGCGTGTGCGAACCTTAAACTTCGGTTTCTTCCGCGACTTCGCGATTTTTGCGGTACGGGCCATTTATTGCGCTCCTCCAGGAACACGCAGGGGAAACCCGAGGCTCTTCAGCAGCTCGCGGCCTTCCTCGTCGTTTCGTGCCGTGGTCGTCAAAGTAATGTTCATGCCTTTGATTTTGTCCACGCGGGTGTAATCGATTTCCGGAAACACCAACTGGTCTTTCAGACCCAGCGTGTAGTTGCCGCGGCCGTCAAATGCATTCGAGGGCAAGCCGCGGAAATCGCGTACGCGCGGCAGCACCACGTTGCATAGCCGGTCAAGAAATTCGTACATCTTGTCGCCGCGCAAAGTTACCGCGCAGCCAATGGGCATGCCCTTGCGAATTTTAAAGTTCGCAATCGACTTCTTGGCTTTGGTGATCATGGCTTTCTGGCCGGTGATCTGCCCCAGTTCCACCGCCGCGGTGTCCAGCAGCTTGGCGTTCTGGCTCGCTTCGCCCAGGCCGATGTTCACCGTGATCTTCGAAATCTTGGGCACGGCCATCATGTTTTCCCAGCCGAAATGCTTCATCAGTGCGGGAACCGTGTCCTTCCGATATTTTTCCTGCAATCGACTCTTCATTGCCTTCCTCTGTTTCGTATCCGAAATTCGTTACTTATCAATCGTCTCGTTGCACTTCTTGCAGCTGCGCACCTTGCTGCCGTCCGGCAAAATCGTGTGTCCAATGCGTGTGTGCTTACCGCAGTTGGAGCAGACCAGCATCACGTTAGAAGCGTTGATGCTCGCTTCCCGTTCCACAATGCCGCCCTTGATATTCTTCGCCGGGTTCGGACGCGTGTGGCGCTTGATCACGCCCACATGCTCGACTACCACGCGATTCTTTCGCGCGTCGATGGACAGTATCCGGCCGCTCTTGCCGCGGTCGCGCCCCGCCATCACCTTTACGGTATCGCCCTTGCGCACGCCAATAATGCTGCGCTCGGTGCGTTGATGTCTGTCGCCGATTGCCATGACTTACCAGACCTCCGGAGCCAGCGAGACGATTTTCGTGAATTTCTTCTCGCGCAGCTCTCTCGCCACGGGACCGAAAACGCGCGTCCCCACTGGCTCATTTGCATCGTTAATCAAAACCGCGGCGTTGTCGTCAAAGCGGATATACGTGCCATCCTTACGGCGCCGCTCTTTGCGCATGCGCACCACCACCGCTTTCACCACTGTGCCTTGCTTGACCTGGCTTTCCGGCGTGGCCTCTTTCACCGACGCGGTAATCACATCGCCCAGACCAGCCTGCAAGCCTACGTCACCACCCACCGGCAAAATGCACATCAGTTTGCGGGCTCCCGAATTGTCGGCTACCGTCAGCCATGTTCGCATCTGAATCATTGTTCGATACCCCGATTATTCCGCCGACGCGTTTCGCGTCAGCACTTCTGCCAGCCGCCAGCGCTTCAGGCGGGATAGCGGCCGCGAGGACACGATCCGTACCGTGTCGCCCTGCTTGGCCTTGCGCTCTTCATCGTGCGCGTAGAATTTCTTTGAAATGCGCACCACCCGGCGATATTTCGGGTGCTGTACCAGGCGCTGCACTTCCACCACGATGGTCTTCTCCATCTTCGCGCTGGTAACTTTTCCGGTCAGCGCGGTTTGTTCGCCGCGCTTGGCGGGCTCGGCCGCCGCTGGAGCTTTTACTGGTTCAGGTGACATTACGCCTTCCCTTTACTGTGCGACCGCAATTTTGTGGACGCCGATTTCTTGGCTGCGCCGGCAACGTGCGAACTGCTCGCCGCGCGCGAAGCTACCGAGCTTTTTGCATCGCGCGGTGCCGCGGAGAGTTCCTGCGCCCGCAACAATGTCTTCACGCGCGCCAGATCTTTCTTCGAATCTCGCAAACGCTTCAGTGCTTCCGCCTGTCCGGTGGTCAATTGAAAACGCAGCCGGAAAATCTGCTCGGAAAGTTCCTTCTGCTGTGCCTGCAACTCGTCGCTGCCGGCTTCGCGAATCTTGTCAATGCGCTTCACTTTCGCCATCTTAGAAACTCCCCGCGCGAGTTACGAACTTCGTGGGAATCGGCAACTTGTGGCCTGCCAACCTCATGGCTGCCTTCGCCGTCGCTTCATCCACGCCCGCCATCTCAAACATAATTCGTCCCGGCTTCACTACGCAGACCCAGCGCTCCGGTGCGCCTTTACCCTTACCCATGCGGGTTTCCGCCGGCTTCTTGGTAAACGGCTTATCCGGAAAAATTCGTGTCCACAATTTTCCGCCGCGCTTGATGGAGCGCGAAATCGCCACGCGGCACGCTTCAATCTGCCGGTCGGTGATCCACGCATTCTCCATGGCCTTCAATCCGTACTCGCCGAAAGCCAAGTCGCCGCCGCGCCACGCTTTTCCGTTGCGCCGACCGCGCATCTGCTTCCGGTACTTCACTTTCTTGGGCATCAACATCGCGATAGTCTCTTTTCCTGATCTTTCCCAGACTGCTTTGCTGCCGGACTACTGAGCCGCGACAACTACGCTGCGACTACGGGCGTCTCTTTTTCTTTCTGAATCTTCGACGCGCGCTTCGGAACGTTTTCGCCCTGGTATACCCAGCACTTCACGCCGATCACGCCGTACGTGGTATTCGCTTCCGCGGTGCCGAAATCGATGTCCGCGCGCAGGGTCTGCAGCGGCAAACGGCCTTGCAGGTACCATTCTTTGCGCGCAATTTCTGCGCCGTTCAAGCGGCCTGCTACGCGAACCTTGATACCCTTGCAGCCGAAACGCAGCGCCGAGTCCACCGCTTTGCGCATCGCGCGGCGAAACGCCACGCGCTTTTCGAGTTGCAATGCGATCGATTCCGCCACCAGCGTGGCGTCCAGTTCCGGACGGTGCACTTCCAGAATGTCGATGTGCACTTCGCGCTTGGTGCGCTTCTGCACGTCTTGCTTCAGCTTGTCGATTTCCGCGCCCTTGCGGCCGATAATGATGCCCGGACGCGCAGTGTAAATGCGTACCACCAGTTTGTTGGCGGCGCGCTCGATATCGATAGAGCTGATGCCCGCGCTCTTCAGCTTTTCCTTCAGCTCTTTGCGCAGCTTCACGTCTTCGTGCAGCAACTCCGCATAGTCGCGATCCGCGTACCAGCGCGACTTCCACGGCTTGTTGTAGCCCAGGCGAAATCCGTATGGATGTGTCTTCTGTCCCATCGTGATCCTCTTAAGTTACTTCTTTCCCTTTTTTCCGGGCGTCTTGCTTCCCGGTCAATGCTTTGCGAACCCGGCGCGCCGTACCACGCACACCCTTTTGCGATTCCGCTTCCGCCACGTTGGCTGCTACGCGTTCGGCAGCCGCCACGTGATGCTCTTGCACCACGATCCACAGGTGCGCGGTGCGCTTCTGGTAACGGAACGCGCGGCCCATCGGCGCCGGACGAATACGCTTCCAGCGCGGACCTTCGTTCACGAAACATTGCGAGACGAACAGCTCATCCACATCGAGTGGCGCGCCGGCATCTTCCGCTTTGCGTTCCGCGTTGGCGATCGCGCTATGCAGCAATTTCTCGATCGGCTTGGCGGCGCGCTTGGGAGTGAACCGTAGCGTCTGAATCGCATCGTTCACTTTTTGCCCGCGAATCAGGTCGATCACCAGCCGCGCCTTTTGCGGCGACATGCGTACATGCCGCGCGCCGGCTTGCGCTTCAATCATCGGAATAGCTTGTGTGTGTGTGTCAGCCATAAATTTATGCCTTTGGCGCCGGAGCTGCCGCAGTGCCTCCTGCCGGTGCCGCGCCCGCGGTCCGCTCGAGCGCCGCTTTCACGGCGTGTCCTTTAAATGTCCGCGTCGGCGCAAATTCGCCAAGCTTGTGTCCCACCATCTGCTCCGTCACGTACACGGGGATAAATTTCCGCCCGTTGTGTACCGCGATGGTGTGCCCGATAAATTCCGGCACAATCGTCGAACGGCGCGACCAGGTCTTCACCACTTTTTTCTCGCTGCGCGTGTTGAGCCCTTCCATCTTTACGCGCAGATGCCCGTCAACAAACGGACCCTTTTTCAGTGAACGTGCCATAAATCCTTTACTCCTCCACTCGCCGCAGCCGGCTCCACTGCGCCCGCCGCATCTTCTTAAATCCACGCACTGGACCAGGCACGCGATGCGACCTGGGACAGAACGGGCAAACAAATCGTGTGCCCGGCGAATTCTGAATCTGTTCCACAATCACCGACCAGCCCGGCTTGCACAGCTTGTACAGCACCGGAACCGGTGGCGCGGCCACCACTTTCACTGGCCGCAAAATCTTCTCTGCCACTTTCGCCAGCGGTTTCGCCGTCGCCGTCTTGCTGGCTGGCCGAACCGCCGCGCGCTTGGCCAACGTTTTCGTCACGTGCCTGACGTTACGCTTCGCCGTACGCTTTACTGCTTTCCTTCGACTCCCTCGTGCCGCGGAGGTTCTCGCCGTCCGCCTGCTGCTTCGTGTCGCTCGCATCGCTTCAGCTCTCAGCCTGCGGCTTTGCCTTGCACCGCACGCTTCTCGCGTCTGCTACTCGTCTCTGACCGCTTCCAAGATTTGCGAACTTCCGCCAATCTTGGCCCCCAGAAAAAATCGCTTACTTCCGGCGCTGGACAATTGCTTTGTCCGTGCGCTTGTTGTGCCGCGTCTTCTTGCCCAACGTCGGGAACGCCCACGGCGTCTGCGGATGGTTACCCTTCACTTTTCCTTCACCACCACCGTGCGGGTGATCCACCGGGTTCATCGCCACACCGCGTACCGTCGGCTTGATACCGCGCCACCGCGTACGGCCGGCTTTACCAAAATTCTCATTCTCGTGATCGAGATTGCCCACCTGACCAACGGTAGCCACGCAATCCACGGAAAACTTTCTCACTTCGCCGGAAGGCAGCTTGATCAACGCCAGGTCGCCCTCTTTGCTGAGCAACTGCGCCGAAGCTCCCGCCGAACGCACTACCTGTCCGCCGCGCCCCGGATACAACTCCAGGTTGTGCACCTGCGTTCCGGGAGGAATGTGCCGAAACTTCATGGCATTCCCCGGAAGAATGTCCGAGCCTTCGCCGGTCGAAACCGTCGCGCCTACTTCGAGCCCCACTGGATGCAAAATGTAGCGCTTCTCGCCATCCGCATAATGCAAGAGCGCCAGGTTCGCGCTGCGGTTCGGGTCGTACTCGATCGCCGCTACCGTAGCCGGCACGCCATTCTTGTCGCGGCGAAAATCCACTTTGCGGTATTGCTTCTTGTGACCGCCGCCGCGATGCCACACGACGATTTCGCCCTGGTTGTTACGTCCGCCGGTGCGCTTTTTCGGCTCCAGCAGCGCCTTTTCCGGCGTTTGCTTGGTGATATGGCTCTTGTCCAGGACGGTCATAAACCGCCGAGACGCTGTATAAGGATTAAAGCTCTTCAGTCCCATCGCTGCCTCTTACCTTCTTTACCGCGTATTTCTTGTTTCGTGCTTTGCTTCCTGAAACTTGTCCCGATTCCCGACTACAGATTCTCCGAGTACTCGATCATTTTCGAATCCGGCGAAAGCTTTACGTACGCTTTCTTCCAGTCCCGGCGATAGCCTTCATCTTGTCCGCGGCGGCGCATCTTGCCGACGAAGTGCGAAGTTCGCACCGCGACGACTTTTACGCTGAAAATCTGCTGCACCGCTTCCTTGATTTGCGTTTTCGTCGCGCGCGAAGCCACTTCGAAAACCACGGTGTGCTGCAATTCCTTTACGCCCAAACCTTTTTCCGTGATGATCGGACGCTTGATAATTTGATAGTGGGGTGTAGACATTTATTTCTTCCCCTTCTTGGCCGGCTTATCGGCTTTTTTCGCTGCAGGCTTCTTCGCGGCGGCTTTCGCAGGTGCGGCTTTCTTCTCCGCCTTCACTGCGGGAGCTGCGGCAATCGTTTCCACGTCCGGCACTTCGATCGGCTTGCTCTCCGGATCGAGCGTGTGGCTCAGTCGCGCCACCGCATCCTTCGAAAGCACCACCAGGTCGTGACGCAGCACGTCGTAAGCATGCAAACCGCTCGGCGCCGAAAGCAGCACGCCATCCAGATTGCGGCTAGCCAATTCCAGATTGCGATTCTCGCCGTGCGCCACCAGCAAGGCCGTCTTGTGCCCGTTCAAATTGCCCAGCGCCAAACGCAGATTCTTGCTCTTGTGCGTATCCAGAGACCACGCATCCACTACCGCCAGTTTCGAATCCGCCACCTTCGAAGACAGCGCCGAGCGCAACGCGCCGAGCAGCATCTTCTTCGGCAACGCATAGCTGTAATCGCGCGGCTTCGGTCCGTGGACCGTGCCGCCATGGCGCCAGAGCGGCGACCGGATCGAGCCCACGCGCGCGCGGCCCGTGCCCTTCTGCTTCCAGAGCTTGCGGCCTGCGCCGCTCACTTCGCTCTTGTCCTTGGTCTTCATGCGTTCCCGCGCGAGTTTCGCGGCGATACCACCGCGACGCTTCGTGCAGAAGATGAGGATTAATCTTCACGCCGAAGACCGCGTCCGCCAGCTCCAGCGAGCCGACTTTCTTGCCTTCCAGATTTAAAACATCTACGACCGGCATAAGCTCTCGTCCTTCTTAAAAAACTTTTGCAGCTGAATCCCGAACCAAATCCACAAACCAAACTATTTCTTCGCGCGCGCCTTGCGAATGAAAATGTACGTTCCGCGCGGCCCCGGCACCGAACCGCGTACCAGCAGCAAATTCTCGTCGTTGTCCACCTTGATCACTTTCAAATTCTGCGCGGTCACGCGTTGATTGCCCATGTGTCCCGGAAAGTGTTGGTTCTTCCACACGCGCGACGGAAACGAAGATCCGCCGATGCCGCCCGGTGCGCGGTGAAACATCGAACCGTGCGTCGCATCGCCGCCGGCATAGTGCCAGCGCTTTACGCCGCCCGCGAAACCTTTGCCCTTGCTGACGCCGCTGATATCCACCAGCTCGCCCGCTTTGAAATTTTCCACCAGCACGCGGTCGCCAACCTTGGTCTCATCCTTCGACTCTTCAATGCGCACTTCTTGCAGCACCTTCATCGGCGCCACATTGGCTTTTTTGAAGTGTCCGGTCATCGCCTTGTTCACGCGTTGCGGCTTGACGAATTCCACCAGGCCCAGCTGCGCGGCTTCATAACCATCTTTTTCTTTCGTCCGGCGTTGCACCACCACGCACGGACCAGCCTGCAACACGGTGCAGCCTACCGCCGAACCATCGTCGGTAAAGATCTGCGTCATGCCCAGCTTGATTCCGATAATCCCGTTGACCGCCATCGCTAAGTCCCTCATCTGCAGCGTGCCCAAGAGTTACGAGGTATTGGCTGCGAACTGCTTCCCCTGCACTGCTTTACTTCTGCTTCGTTATTTCCCGGCGTGACCGAACGCCTTAATCTCCACATCGACTCCCGGCGGCAAATCGAGCTTCATCAGCGCGTCGACCGTATCCGGCGTCGGCTCCAGAATGTCGATCAGCCGTTTGTGCGTGCGCATTTCAAACTGCTCACGCGATTTCTTGTCCACGTGCGGCGAACGCAACACCGTCCAGCGGTTGATCGTCGTGGGCAAAGGAATCGGCCCAGCAACATCCGCTCCGGTGCGCTTCGCGGTGTCCACAATCTCTTTCGTGGACTGGTCCAGAATCTTGTGGTCGTACGCCTTGAGGCGTATGCGAATTTTGTCGCCTTGTCTCATTTAATCCTTCACTGCCCTTTCAATTCGTTAAAGCTAAGAACGTTTATTTTGAGAACTCCAAATTACTCAATGACTTCAGTCACCGCGCCCGCGCCCACGGTATGCCCGCCTTCGCGAATCGCGAAGCGCAAGCCCTTCTCCAGAGCGACCGGCGTGATCAGCGTCACTTCGCAGCTCACGTTGTCTCCCGGCATCACCATCTCCACGCCCGCCGGCAGCTTCATGTCGCCCGTCACGTCCGTGGTCCGGAAGTAAAACTGTGGACGATAGCCAGAGAAAAACGGCGTGTGCCGTCCGCCTTCTTCCTTCGTCAACACATACGCTTCCGCTTTGAACTTGGTGTGCGGCGTGATCGAGCCCGGCTTGCAAATCACCTGTCCGCGCTCCACGTCTTCTTTTTCTGTGCCGCGCAGCAAGAGACCTACGTTGTCGCCGGCAAGCCCTTCGTCCAAAAGCTTCTTGAACATTTCAATGCCAGTCACAACTTTCTTCTGTGTCGGACGAAAGCCCACGATCTCCACTTCTTCGCTGACCTTCACTTTGCCGCGTTCCACACGGCCAGTTACCACCGTGCCGCGTCCAGAAATCGAGAAAATATCTTCAATCGGCATGGCAAACGGTTTGTCCACATCGCGCACCGGCAACGGTACGTTCTTGTCCACCGCTTCCATCAACTCATCAATCGTCTTTTCGTACTTGGCATCGCCATTCAGCGCTTGCAAAGCCGAACCCTTGACCACCGCAATCGTGTCGCCGGGGAACTGATAGCTCTTGAGCAGTTCACGAACTTCCAGCTCCACCAGCTCCAGCAACTCGGCATCCTCCACCATGTCGCACTTGTTCAAAAACACCACAATCGCCGGTACACCGACCTGACGCGCGAGCAAAATGTGCTCGCGCGTTTGCGGCATCGGGCCATCCGTCGCCGCCACCACCAGGATCGCGCCATCCATCTGCGCGGCTCCCGTGATCATGTTCTTGATGTAGTCCGCGTGCCCCGGGCAATCCATGTGCGCGTAGTGCCGGTTCGCCGTCTCATACTCCACGTGCGATACCGCAATCGTAATGCCGCGCTCGCGCTCTTCCGGCGCATTGTCAATCGAATCAAACGCCCGGAACTGCACCTTCGGGTTGTGCTTGAGAGCACTTTGGTAATCGCCGCCGTCAACGTCGTTTTGCCGTGGTCAATGTGACCAATCGTCCCAATGTTCACGTGCGGCTTATTGCGTTCGAACTTCTCCTTGGACATCGCTTGCTCCTCAATTCAAGGTCGTGAAGCTAAATTCTCTGCATCCGCAAATTGCGCGGGAACGACTACCGCATGTCGCGGCCCTTATTCTTTTCGATGACTTCCTGCGCCAGTTGATTTGGCATTTCTGCATAGTGCGAGAAATGCATCGTGAAATTCGCGCGGCCTTGCGTGCGGCTGCGCAAATCGGTGGCGTAACCGAACATCTGCGAGAGTGGCACTTCGGCGCGAATCACATTGACGCCGCTACGGTTCTCGGAACCCTGAATCGCCGAACGGCGGCCATTCAAATCTCCATACACGGCGGCCATGGACTCTTCCGGCACGGTTACTTCCACTTTCATGATCGGTTCCAGCAAAACCGGCTTGGCTTTCGCGCAAGCTTCCTTGTACGCCATCGAGCCGGCGATCTTGAACGCCATTTCGTTGGAGTCCACGTCGTGATAGCTGCCATCGATTAGCACCACCGCGATGTCCACAGTCGGAAACCCGGCAAGAATGCCGTTATCCAGCGCTTCGCGGATGCCCGCTTCGATAGGCGCGATAAATTCGCGCGGAATCGATCCGCCGACAACTTTGTCGATAAACAGGAAACGGTGTTCCTTATCAAATTTGTATTTGCTGGCGGATCCGGTGCCCACCACTTCCTTGGCCAGCAAGTCCAGATCGTCGGTCGAAAGTTCCTTGCCGTCCGAGCCCGCGGAATTCGGCAACGGATGCAGTTCGATTTTGCAGTGGCCGTACTGACCCTTACCGCCGGTCTGCTTGATGTACTTGCCTTCTGCTGTGGCGTTCTTGCGCACCGTTTCGCGATAAGCAACTTGCGGCTTACCGACGTTCGCTTCCACGCCATATTCGCGCTTCATGCGGTCCACCAAAATTTCCAGGTGGAGTTCGCCCATTCCTGAAATCAATGTTTGGCCAGTGTCTGGTTCCGTCGAAACCCGAAAGGTAGGATCCTCTTGCGCCAGGCGCTGCATAGCCACGCCTAGTTTGTCTTGGTCGGCCTTAGTCTTCGGCTCGATCGCTACGGAAATAACCGGGGCGGGAAAATCGATGGACTCAAGAACTACCTGCTTGTTCTCATCGCACAGCGTGTCGCCCGTGTTCACGCTCTTAAGGCCAACAACTGCGCAAATGTCGCCGGCATAAATCTCTTCAATTTCTTCGCGCTTGTTAGCATGCATCTGCAACATGCGGCTGATACGTTCACGCGTGCGCTTGCCGGAGTTGTACACGTAGCTGCCGGATTTCAGAACGCCGGAGTAGACGCGGATATATGTCACATGACCCACGAACGGGTCGGTCATAATTTTGAATGCCAGCGCGGAGAACGGCGCGTCATCCGAAGCGCGGCGCAGTTCCACTTCGTCGGTTTCGGGATTTACGCCTTCGAGTGGCGGAACGTCCGTCGGCGCCGGAAGATAATCGATCACCGCATCGAGCAGCGGTTGAATGCCTTTGTTCTTGAACGCCGAGCCTGCCAGAACCGGCACGATTTTCAGCGCCAGCGTGGACTTACGGATCGAGTGGCGCATTTCTTCAACGGTCAGCGCCACGCCATTCAAATATTTGTCGATGAGTTCGTCGTCGTGCTCCGCGATGTAATCCACCATCTTGGCGCGGTGTTCGTCGTAAAACGCTTTGTCGATCGCCGAACCTTTAAGCGCCGCGGCCACGTCCGGACGCGAATCCACGAACGCTTTGTCCCACAACTTAGCGACAGGAAATTCTTCAAATTTTGCGCCGAGCGTTTCTTCCAGCCAGACCACGACTTTCTCTTCCAGGAAATCGATGATGCCGATGTAGTTGTCTTCACGGCCGAGCGGGAATTGCAGTGGTACGGGGTGGGCTCCGAGGCGTTGCCGAATCGTGCGAATCACGTGGTCAAAATCCGCGCCCATACGGTCCATCTTGTTCACGAAACAAATACGAGGCACGCGATACTTGTCTGCCTGCCGCCACACCGTTTCCGATTGCGGCTGCACGCCGGCGACGGAGTCGAATACGCAGACCGCGCCGTCCAGCACGCGCAAGGAACGCTCCACTTCCACGGTGAAGTCCACGTGGCCGGGCGTATCGATAATGTTGACGCGATATTTTTTGTTGAAGCGAGTCCATGAAGCCGTGGTCGCTGCGCTCGTAATCGTAATGCCGCGCTCGCGCTCCTGCTCCATCCAGTCCATGGTGGCCGTGCCTTCATCCACCGAACCGATTTTGTAAGTGACACCCGTGTAGAACAAAATGCGCTCGGTTGACGTGGTCTTGCCAGCGTCAATGTGCGCCATAATGCCGATGTTGCGCGTGTCTTCGAGTTTGAATGCCCGGGGCATTTTAGTTTTTTCTTGAGCCTTTTTATTTAGAAACTTTTATAAAATTCAGAAGCATTTTGTTAGAAGTACCAAAACTACCAGCGGTAGTGCGCGAACGCTTTGTTCGCTTCCGCCATGCGATGCACGTCGTCCTTCTTCTTGATCGCTCCACCGCGCAAATTCGACGCGTCGATTAACTCATCGGCCAGCTTGTCGATCATCGTTTTGCCGGCGCGCTCGCGCGAATATTGCAACAACCAACGGATTGCCAAAGACTGTCGGCGAAACGGATTTACTTCCACCGGAACCTGATAGTTTGCGCCGCCTACGCGCCGCGTCTTTACTTCCAGCAACGGCTTCACGTTCTCCAGCGCCTTCTTGAAAACTTTCAGAGCGTCATCGTTGGTCTTCTTGGCAATCTGATCCATCGCGCCGTAAAACACGCGCTGCGCCGTGGACTTCTTGCCTTCCCACATCATCGAGCAGATGAACTTCTCCGCCAGGTCGCTGCCGTAAACCGGATCCGTCGCCGTAGACCGCTTGAACGTGACACCTTTGCGTGACATTGCGCTATCTCGCTCCTAAACTTTTCTTTCCTGCTTTTACTTGTCCTGCTTGACGCTCTTGCTTTACTTCGGAATTTCTCTTACTTCGCCGCTGCAGCCTTGGGCCGCTTCGCTCCGTATTTGGAGCGCCCCTGTTTGCGATTCTCGACTCCCGCCGCGTCCAGCGTGCCGCGCACCACGTGATAACGCACTCCCGGCAGATCCTTCACACGGCCGCCGCGCACCAGCACGATGGAGTGCTCTTGCAGGTTGTGGCCGACGCCGGGGATGTACGTGGTGACTTCAATCGAATTCGTCAAACGCACGCGCGCCACTTTGCGCAACGCCGAGTTCGGTTTCTTCGGCGTCTGGGTGTACACGCGAATGCACACGCCGCGCTTTTCCGGGCAGCCCGCCAGCGCTGGCGACTTGGTCTTCATGATTACTGCTTCACGGCCCATTCTTACCAGTTGCGAAAACGTCGGCACAGTTCGTTCCTCTTTTGTTCTTTGCGACTTTTATTTCTGCTGCTTACTTCTCAATCTTTTTTGCGGAATCCCGTTAAACACACGTCGCGAAAGCGGACAATTCCGCAGCTCTCGCAATGCACACGCACAAAAATGCGCGAGAGCAGACAACACTGCTGAAAGGTTCACTGCGTATCCGGATTAAGCAAGAACTCCGCGCGCCCGCCAAGAGGCGAAATCATTCCAAATCCTGGCTTCGTTTCGGAGAGGCTTACTCGGCTTTGCGGGACTGGCGTCCCATTCCGGCCGCTCTACTATTCCATTCCGTGTACTTCGTTCCGGAACAGTAGAATTTCCCTTCCAACTAAAATCAGCCGCGCGAACAACTCTACCTACATCCGGCTGACCCCATATCAGGACAAACAACGCCCGACAAACAACAGAGTATAAGGAAGAACACGTGCTCTGTCAAATCTTCTTCCCGAGAAATACGTGGAAATCTCTGTGGAAAATCCCAGCAGAACCGCCGAGAAAACCTTGAGCGAATTGAGTATAGCACGAACTCCGCCGAATCGCCCATCGCTCCAGCCCTGGTCCGAGCGAAGCCCACGCTTCAGTTACCGATCCCCAGTCCAATCCCTAGCGAAGACTAAAGAAGCTGACGGTGGCGCGCGCTCCGCCGCATCCGCTGCGCCCTCGTTCAATCCAGCCATCGAGCCCCTGTTATGAGTTTTCGGTCTCCGCTGTCCGTTAAATCACCGGGCGCCCATGTGAGCCTTACTCCTTTAGAATGAACACTTAGAGGATTGCCCTTACCTAAGTCTTTTAGAATGTGCACTTACGAGATTTGGCATTTTAACCCCTTTAGAATGCTCACTTACAAAAAAGGGGGGAGGGGTTAACCATTTAATTAGCATCGCTAATTATCGTTCGACCCATCCTTGGTCTTGCCCTTGTCGCCAAAAGGCCACAAATTGAAGGCTTTCAGTAGATCGTATTGGTTCTGCTGGCGGAGCACTCGCGCCGTCTTCTCCGCAGGCCAAGGTTTCGCCAGCCGCTCCGGTCGATCAGCTATCCAAAACGCCGTAAGTGCCATTAACGTAGCGTCTTGCGTCAATACTTCCGGCTTCACCGCTTCCAAGGCGTCAGCGGCGGAATGATGAGTGTACTTATATTCCGGAGAGTCCTGCTGCATGTTGATTCCAGGCAGCCCCGCCATGATGAACGGACCGGTATCCGAGCCGAACTCCACCTTATCATTCACAGCGACGGGACGGATGTTGGCGGTTTGCCGCAGGAATGGCTGCATGGCCGCCACTAGATCGTCCCGCCCACCCATCTGCAGTTCTTTCACCGGACCTTGCCCCTCGTCCAAAACCAGATCGCCGAGGTGATTCGCCATCTCGGATTGGTGCTGTTTGACGTAGGCGAACGAGCCCAACAGGCCTTGCTCTTCTCCCGAAAAGAGCACAAAGCGGATGGTGCGCCGAGGCTTAACTCCAGCTCGTACAATCGCTTGCGCAGCCGCCAGGACGCAAGACGAGCCCATGCCATTATCCGTGCTGCCTTCCGAGAGATCCCAGGAATCGAGATGCGCGCCCACCACAAAAATCTCGTCGGGATGCTCGCGCCCGCGAATTTCTCCCACCACGTTAGCGGATTCAACTGGGCCCGTGGAAAAACTATTCTGCACATCCACGCGCATGCGGGTGCTCTTGCCGCCTGCCAGATAACGTTCCAGCTGACCCTGATCTTCCTGCGTCATGGTTACGACGGGGATAGTGAAATCGGCCTCGAATCCCAGAATGCCCGTGTGGGTAAGATTCATGCCTTCGGAGCCGAAACCGCCCTGGCCGCCGATGACGGCGATGGCGCCAGCTTTAGCGGCTGCGCGAAGAAAATCGCCGAACTGCACAAAAATCATGTCGCCGCTTTTTGTGGGCGTGCCTTGACTGATGATTAGTACGATTTTCCCTCTAAAGCGATTGATGTTTTTTATTTCGGTGTCGAGATCGAAATTGTTGGCAGCGACTACTTCCGCTTCCACTCCGCCGGCGGGCGTAGAACCGGTCCACCCCATGGCATCAACATGCAAAGGCCTGCGAATTGGCGCAATGAGTTCGGCTTTCGCGTAGCCGCGCGTCCATCCGCGCCACATAGAAAACTTTTCGGTGTGAACATTTTCGAGTCCGATGGCGCGCATTTTCGCGGTGCCCCAGTCGATCGCGCGCTGGTCTTCGGGGGAGCCGGTGACGCGCGAGCCGACGTCGTCACTGAGTTCAGTGAGGAACTCAAATGCGTGAGATTCAAGCATGGCTTCGCCGGCGATTTTCACCAGTGCCGGAGCAGTGCCGTCTTCGTTGGGACCTTGCGAAGTCTGTTTGGCGGGCAGTGTTCCAGATATTACCAAGGCAGCCATTAGAGTAACTGCGATTTTTTGTTTTGTATTTTTCACGCCTTTGGCGGCTCCGATCGTATTTCCGTACAGCAATGTTGAGATTGATTTGGACGTAACACTTTAGCATTTGTGATGTGGCTGATGAATTGGTGCGGTCATTTGTGACTGCCTATGCTGAAGCGCACAGCCAGGATTGGCTGTGCCACTAAACCTAGACTCTGCCACCGAACGTAATGCAGGCCGTCACCAGTGCGCGACGCGTTGGCGGAATTGCTGTTTACCGGGGTGGCGGGCGAACCTACACTTTCTGCGAGGCCATCCTTGTTCGCATCCTTGACCGTTAGACGCGCTACTTCACTCTTGGTGTTGCTGTGGACCGCTGCATTTGTTCTTGCGAGACAGCCCGCTGCGGCACAAACGAATCCGCCGGATAAAAAATCTGAAGCGCCCACCCCGAATGCCGCTTCGACCGCGCCGCCGACAGAAAAATCTGCTGACGGCACGCCGCAGGTGCCGGCGCAGCTCACGCTGCTCGAAACTTCGTATCGGTTCGAAGCGGATGGCTCCAGCCGCAAAGAAGTTCACACCGTAGTGAAGATTAATTCGGAGCTGGGAGTGCGGCAGTTTGGCCACTTGAATTTCGATTACAACCGGGCGTTTGAAACGGTGGAGATTCCGCTGGTGCGTGTAACGCATGCGAGCGGCGGGACGGCTGACGTTTTGCCCTCGGCAATTGCGGACGCGCCGAATCCGACAGTGGTAAATGCTCCGACGTATCAGGATGTGCGTGTGAAATCGGTGCGGATTCTGGGGCTGCAGCCTACGGATACGCTGGAATACCGCGTAATTACTAATGTTTTGCCGACTCATCCTCTGGCGCCCGATTTTTGGTTGGCGCACTCCTTCGACCGCAGCGGCGTGGTGGCGAAAGAATCCTTCACGATCGATTTACCGGCTGCACGCCAGGTGCAACTGCAAATCAATCCAGCTACATCTGCAAATGTACGCGAAGCGGATTCAGAGAAGCACCCCGGACGTGAGATCTATTCCTGGTCGCGCGACGCCAAAACCAATGCAAGCCTCAAACCTCCCGCGGATGGCGATGCTCCGGACATTGCGTTTACGACTTTTGCATCGTGGCACACGCTATCCGCGCGACTGGCAGATTTGCTGAAACCCAAACGCGGGGACGGCGGCGGGTTGGTGGTCGCCCCGGAAGTTTCCAAGAAAGCAGATGAGCTTACTTTGGATGCGAAGGATGCGACGGCAAAGATCGCAGCGATTTATGCGTTTGTTTCGCAAAAAATTGCGACCGTGGATTTACCGCTAGGAACTACGGAGTTCCGAACGCGAGGGGACGGCGAAACTCTGGCGGCGGGCTGTGGCACCGCAGAAGACAAGTTCAAATTATTTGCGGCTCTAACGTCACGGATCTCAGCTACGGCGAATGCTTATTTGGCGGGAGCCCCCGTTTCCGCGGAAAAACAACCTGCATATCCGACGGTCTTTACGAAATTGTTGGTTGAGGTACCGAAGCAAGCTGATGGGGAATATTGGCTGGACCCCGCGACAGAGGTCGCGCCGTTCGGAATGATTTCTTCCTCATTCCGTGGGAAACCGGCACTTGCTTTGCTTCCGTCCACTGAAGCTCGCGAGAAGTATTGGACGACGGTTCCGCTGGATTTGCCGTTTGCGGCTTCGCAAAAGGTTTCGGTGGATGCGGCGCTGGATGGCGACGGTAAATTGACGGCGAAAGTGAAGTATGTGATGCGTGGGGATAACGAGTTGCTGTTGCGCATTGCGTTTCATGAGAGTCCGCGGGAGAAGTGGAAGAGTCTGGCGCAGTTGTTGTCGCTTTCGGATGGATTTCGCGGGCAGATTGATGCGGTGTCGGCTTCCGATCCGCTGGAGGCGGCGGCGCCGTTCACGGTGGAATATACGATTTCGCAGCCCAAGTTTATTGACTGGTCGAAAAAATCGTTGCGGGTGCCGGCGTTGTTGCCGAATGTGGCTTTGCCCGATCCTCCCGCAGCAGGAGCTGCCGTGATTGATTTGGGGACGCCGCTTGATGTGGAGACGTTGGCGGTGTTGCGGTTGCCGGCGGGAGCGCTGGCGCGGCAGACGCCCACCGGAACATCCGTGACGCGGGACTATGCGGCGTTTTCGTCGAAGTATTCGATGGTCGTGGGCGGTGCGGAGCATCCCGCCGAGATTTTGGCTTCGCGCCATGTGACGTTTTTGTTGCGAACGATTCCGGGCACGCGCGCCGCGGATTATGGGGCGTTTGTTAGGGCGGTACAGAATGATGCGGCGCAGGGATTTGTGGTGGATGCGGCGGGGGCGACGGTAGCAAAACCTTGACGTGGTAGTGCGCGCGCGCCGCGGGATTAGTTTTGCGGGAGTTTGCAACTGCCAAAGCGCCCGCCTCAGAAGGCGGCCGCTACAAAGGCAAGTTCAAAAACCAAGGCAAAGCGGCGTCGAGCCCTTCGTCCCTCAGGGTAAACCGCCGCACTCCAAAGTTTAGTTGCCCATGACTTCGCGCTCTTTTTGGGCGCTGGCGTCTTCGATTTTTTTGGTTTCGGCGTGGCTTAACTTCTCTAGTTCGTCTAGGGCGCGCTTCTTTTCGTCTTCGCTGATTTTCTTGTCCTTCTCTAGTTTTTCGATGGCTTCTTTGCTGTCGCGGCGGACGTTGCGGACGGCGGTGCGATGATTCTCCAGCATTTTGTGGAGGAGTTTGACCATATCTTTGCGGCGCTCTTCCGTCGGTGCGGGGATCGGAACTCTCACGACTTTGCCGTCGTTCGTGGGATTCAGGCCGAGGTCGGCGGTGCGGATGGCTTTGTCGATCATGGTGACGGCGCTGGCGTCCCACGGGGCGATGACCAGCATGTTGGCGTCTGGGACCGTGACGGTGCCGAGTTGATTTACGGGCATGGGAGTGCCGTGGTAGTCGACGCGAACGTTGTCGAGCAGCATGGCGTTGGCGCGGCCGGTGCGGAGGCTCGTAACTTCTTTGCGGAAATCGTCGACGGCTTTTTCCATGCGAGTTTTTGCGGCGGTTAGGGCGTCTTTTGTGCTCATGCGTTCCTCAGTTTTTTCCTCTATCATTGCGTGGGTATTATTTCATTGTTACGGAATGATTGCGAAGTTTTCAAGAGCTGTT
>CAWAZN010000003.1:0-121461 GCA_963786485.1 uncultured Acidobacteriota bacterium | reverse complement strand
GCCAGCAAGATCAGGACAAAGCCGCCAAGCGCGCGCAATGGGAAGAAATCAATCGCGCTAAAGCGTTAGCCAAACAGCAAAAAAAAGAAGCTGTCACAGCGGGACCTGTCGCCGTATCTGCGGAGCCCAAGAAACACTTTCAAGCAGTGAAGGGAACGCGCGATTTACTGCCGCCGGATACATCGCTGTGGAGTCATGTCGAAACTACCGCGCATGAAGTCTTTGGCACATTTGGCTTCGGGGAAGTCCGCGTACCAGTGCTGGAGCCCACCGAGTTGTTTGCGCGGGCAGTCGGAGGCGAGACCGATATCGTCTCCAAAGAAATGTTCACTTTTCATTCGCAAGTCGCTACGCCTGACGACGAATCCAGTGATGGCGACAGCATCTCTCTTCGCCCTGAAGCCACCGCTTCGGTCTGCCGCGCGTACATCGAGCACAATTTGAATCAACTGCCGCAGCCGGTGAAGCTGTACTACATCGGGCCGATGTTTCGGCGCGAACGACCGCAAAAGGGGCGCTACCGGCAGTTTTACCAGATCGGCGCCGAAGTTCTTGGCGGCAACGATGCACCGGCGATCGACGCCGAAGTGATCGAAATGGTGATGACTTTCTTCGACAAACTGGAGCTTCCCGGACTCGAGCTGGACATCAATAGCATCGGACACAACGCTCCGGATTGCCGCCCGAAATATGTTGAACTGCTGCGCGCCGAACTCCGCAAAGTGAAAGATCAACTTGGGGCAGACAGCCAGCGCCGCATCGAGACCAATCCGCTGCGTGTGCTCGATTCCAAACTGGAATCCGAGCAAACTGTCATCGCCAAACTTCCACACATCGCCGACCACCTCTGCGACGCATGCAAAATGCACTACGCCGACGTGAAAAATCAGTTGCAGCTGCGCGGCGTGATCTACAAAGAAAACTGGCGGCTGGTTCGCGGACTCGACTATTACATGCGGACCACCTTTGAAATTACCGCGAAAGGTTTGGGCAGCCAAAACGCCGTCTGTGGCGGTGGACGCTACGATGGGCTTGTGGAATTGCTTGGTGGGCCGCCAACCAAGGGCATCGGCTTCGCCATCGGCGAGGACCGACTGATTCTCTCTCTGCAGGACGCCGGAAAGATTCCGGCGCGGCAGGGAAGGGACGTGTACATCGCGTGGATGGGCGAGCACGCCTACCCCGCCGCCGTGCGCATCGCCAAGTTGCTGCGGGAGCTGGGCCGCAGCGTCGAGCTACCTCCGACCGAACAAAAATTCGGCAAAGCGCTTGAACGCGCCAGCAGGCTCGACTCGCGTTACGCCCTCATCCTCGGCGATAATGAAGTTAGTGAAGGCACCTTTACGCTGAAAAACCTAGCCGACGGCTCCCAGGAAAAATACACCGAGCCCGACCTGCTAGAATTCTTGAAGTAGCGCGAGTTTGCTGTGCAAAAAAACGCACAGGCAAGAATGCCTGTGCTACTAAGGCGATCGCTCAGAAGGCCGCCGCTACGAGTGCAAAGCCGCAGTGACAACACACCGAACCGCATCAAGGAGAGCATCACTTGTTAGATTTTTTAGGCAACCTGAAACGCACCAACTACTGCGGCGCGCTTCGCAACAGCGATGCCGGACGCAATGTCGTCCTGATGGGCTGGGTAGCGCGCCGCCGCGATCTGGGGAATCTGCTTTTTCTGGACATTCGCGACCGCGCCGGAATCGTTCAGGTCGTCTTCAATAAAGAAACGCAACCTGAAGCTCACGCCAAAGCCGAACAAGCCCGCTCCGAATTCGTAGTGGCGGTTGAGGGCAAAGTGATTCTGCGGCAAAAATCCAATCCTGAGCTAGCCACCGGCGAAATCGAAGTGATTGCCACAAAATTACATATTCTAAATAACGCCAAAACGCCGCCTTTTCAGATTGAAGAGAACATTACCGCCGCCGAAGAGACGCGTTTGCGTTACCGTTACCTCGATCTGCGCCGCCCCAAACCGCACGCCAACCTGGCGCTGCGCCACAAGATTTTGCTGGAAATCCGCAAAACCATGGACGAGATGGGCTTCCTCGAAGTGGAGACCCCGATGCTCACGCGTTCCACGCCTGAAGGCGCGCGCGACTATCTCGTCCCCAGTCGCGTGCACAACGGGCAGTTCTACGCGCTGCCGCAATCACCGCAGATCTTCAAGCAAATTTTGATGATTGGCGGCCTCGACCGCTATTTCCAAATCGTAAAATGTTTTCGCGACGAGGATTTGCGGGCGGACCGGCAGCCGGAATTTACCCAGCTCGACGTCGAAATGTCTTTTCCGCGGCAAGAAGATATTTTCAATGTGATCGAAACGGTGATGGTGCGCGCTTGCGCGGTAGCCGGCGTAAAAGCTGAGACGCCGTTTCCGCACATGCTGTATAAAGACGCCGTCCGAAAATACGGCAGCGACAAGCCCGATCTGCGCTTCGGCATGGAACTTCACGAAGTTACCGAAGCTTTTCCCGCGGAAGCCAAAGAGAAACTGGGCATCGTTGGGAACGTGTTCGCCTTCGCCGCTCCCGGAGCCGCAAGCTACTCCAGAAAACAACTCGATGAACTCACGGAGAAGGGAAAATCCGTAGGCGCTCGCGGAACCTATTTTGTAAAGCTGGCGGCGGAAGGTATTACTTCCACTGTCGAAAAACTGCTTGGTCCGGAAAACGTAAAGAAACTGGCTGACCTCTGCAAAGCCAAAACCGGCGACCTGGTCGTGGCCGTCAGCGCCAAGGAAGAAATTAAAGGCACAGAAGCCGCTGCACTCGCTGCCGGACAACTTCGCCTGCAACTTGGCGAAGCGCTCGGGCTGATCGACAAATCCAAGTGGAAATTTCTGTGGCTTACAGGCTTCCCGCTGTTTGAATGGAGCGAAACGGAGAAAACCTGGGCCAGCGCGCAACACCCGTTCACCGGAATTTTCGAAGAAGATTTGGAAAAACTGGAAACTGCGCCTTGGGAAGTTCGCTCCAAGGGCTACGACTTAGTGCTTAACGGAGTAGAACTAGGTTCCGGCAGCATTCGGATTCACCAACAGGAAGTTCAGGCCCGTCTCTTTAAGGCGCTCGGCCTAACCGAAGAGCAGACTCGTCGCCGCTTCGGTTTTTTCCTGGACGCGCTGACTTACGGCACTCCGCCGCACGGCGGCATCGCGCTGGGTTTGGATCGCGTGGTGATGCTCCTCGCTGGGGAAAAATCCATCCGCGAAGTGATCGCCTTCGGCAAAACCACTGCCGCTGTGGACTTGATGGCCGAATCCCCGAGCGAAGTCGACATGACCCAGCTAGATCAGCTTGGCATCGCCCTTAAACAAAAATGAGTCGCATCCGCATACTCCCGGAAGCTGTCGCCAACAAAATCGCCGCTGGCGAAGTTGTCGAGCGCCCAGCGTCCGTCGTAAAAGAACTGCTGGAGAATGCGCTGGATGCGGGTGCGAAGAGCATTCGTGTCGAAGTGGAAGCTGGCGGCAAGCGCCTGATTCGCGTGATTGACGATGGTCACGGAATGACGCACGACGACGCGCTGCTGGCGTTCGAACGCCATGCCACTAGCAAATTGCGGACTGCGGATGATTTGATGTCCATCGCCACGCTGGGTTTTCGCGGCGAAGCTATGCCCACAATTGCGGCGGTCTCACGGCTGACCCTGGAAACCCGCGATGCGTCCGAAGCTGAAGGTACCCGCGTGGAATTTGCGGGGGGCAAACTCATCAATGTGAAGCCGGCCGGACTACCTGCTGGAACCGCCATCAGCGTGGCCGATCTTTTTTATTGCGTACCGGCGCGCCGAAAATTTCTGAAGTCCGATTCCACCGAGCTCGGCCACATCGCTTCGCTCGTCACGCACTACGCGCTGGCTAATCCTTCCAGACAGTTTCAGCTGATTACGCCGACGCAGACGATTATTGATTGCGCGCCCGCTGAGAAAATGGCTGATCGCGTGTATCAGTTGTTTGGCCGCCAAGCGCTTGAAGAATTGGTGGAGATTGCGCCGGCAACGTCTCCGTTCCGCTCGGCAATCACCGAGCCGGAACTGGAAGCCAGCGAAGAAAAAGCCACGCTCACCGTTTCCGGCTTCACTTCACGCCCTGAAGTACAGCGCCCCAATCGCAACGCCATCTACGTGTTCGTGAATCGCCGGCTGGTGCGCGATCGCTTGATTCTCCACGCCATCAGTGAAGCCTATCGCAATATTCATCCTGGTGCGGTTTTTCCGTCCACGCTGCTTTTTCTGGAGATGCCGTATGACGAAGTCGACGTTAACGTGCATCCCGCAAAAATCGAAGTTCGCTTTCGGCGCTCGCAATTTGTGCACGATTTCACACGAGACACCATCCGCCACACGCTGATGGGCGCGCGCTCGGTGCCAAGTTTTGCCGCCGCGGCTGGCGCCGCGCCGCAGCCCGCAGGTTTGCAGAACGTGCCAAATAGTTCTTCATCATCGGGGGCAACCGCTTCCGGCGATTCCATTTCGGGCGGCATCACTCCAGCGCCGATCACCTCTGGAGTTCCGCGCGCTATTCTCCCCGCGCTCGCCGAAGTCGGCCTTGGTTCGGGCGTTGGCTCCGATAGCGGCTTCGATCTTTCGTCCGCGCCGATGCGTCCCGTGCCGCAGCGTCTCGCGTTCGGTGTCGACGACTCAGGCTGCCACGTTGACCAACCCGCCGCATTTCGACGCGCCAGCGTTCCGCCGCGGAATCCTCCGAAAAAAGGAACGTTACACCACATTGGGCGGCAGACTTCGGCGGCAGCAACGGCGATTCCGGCGCTTCGCTTCCACGTCCGGACCAGATTATGGACCTCAAGCCTCTGGGCCAGGTCAGTGCCAGCTTCATCATCGCTGTCAACGGCGCGGGACTGTGGATCGTGGATCAACACGTCGCGCACGAGCGCGTGCTCTTTGAGCAGCATCTCGATGCCCGTCGTGCCGGAAAAGTCGAGTCGCAGCGCATGCTCATGCCCGTGGTCATCGATCTTTCGCCGCGCCAAATCGTAATATTCGAAAAAATTGCCGAAGAGTTGGCCGCCAACGGTTTTGAAGTCGAGCCCATGGGCCCGAAGAGTTTCGCGCTACAAGCAGTTCCTGCGGGCGTTCTGGCTTCCGACGCAGAGAAATTGTTGACAGAGATTCTTGACGGGCTCGATCGCGAAAACGCCGCCATCTCGATCGACACGCTGCAAGCCAAAATCGCCGCGTCGACCGCCTGCCACGCCGCCATCAAAATCAACATGCCGCTGGACCAGACGAAAATGGAATGGCTGCTTGGCGCGCTGGCCAAGACGGATTGCCCCATGAGTTGCCCGCACGGCCGGCCCGTAGTTCTGCGATACTCAATCAAAGAAATCGAAAAAGCCTTCCACCGAATCTAAAAAGGGTTTTGCAGGCGCCGGGCTTAGCTCGGCATCCTTACCGGAGAAACGTCGAATGACGGAAACACAACGGACCGCAGTAATTTTTGGCCTGGCCAACAAGCGCAGCATCGCCTGGGCCATCGCGCTGAAATTGCAGGAAGCCGGCTACCGCCTCGCGATCGTCTATCAAAACGAGCGCATGGAGCAGGAAGCCAAGGATTTAATCACCGAATTGCCGGGCGCCGACGGCTTCATGTGCGATCTTTCGTTCGACGATCAGATCGCGAAACTGTTCGAAGAATTCAAAACGCGCTACGGTACGCTGCACGGCATCGTGCACAGCGTGGCTTTCGCCCCGGCTGAAGAATTGAAAGGCGAGTTCCTCAATACTTCGCGCGAAGGATTTCGCATGGCGCACGACGTCAGCGTCTACTCTTTGATCGCCGTATCTCGCGCGGCCGCGCCGCTTATGACCGCCGGCGGCGGCATCGTGACCATGAGTTACTTCGGCGCCGAAAAGGTGGTGCCCAAATATAACGTGATGGGGGTCGCCAAAGCTGCGCTGGAAGCCACCGTTCGCTATCTCGCCAGTGAACTTGGCGCAAAAAATATTCGCGTCAACGCCATCTCCGCTGGCCCGATCAAGACGCTTGCTGCACGTGGCATAGCTGGCCTCGGCGAAATGCTCAAGCAACATGCGGAGCGCGCTCCCATGAAGCGCAACGTGGACCCTGCCGAAGTCGGCGGCACCGCCGTATTCTTGCTCTCCGACGCCTCCTCGGGAATTACCGGCGAAACCATTTATGTCGATTGCGGCTACAACATTATGGGCTTCTAGAGTTTTGCTTACACTTGCTGCTCTCATCTTGTTCGGATCTCTCGCCGATATTCGCCGCGAGGATTACAATAGCCCGCACGCACAATGCATAAACTGACCATCGCCATAGACGGACCCGCTGGTTCCGGCAAGAGCAGTGTTGCCCGCCGCGTGGCGCAAATGCTCGATTATTTGTATCTGGACAGCGGAGCCATGTATCGCGCGCTGGCGTTGAAGGCCTTGCGGCGGCAGATCGCTCTTTCCGACGAGGCTGCGCTCGCGGCGTTGGCCCGCGCAACGCACATCGAATTGCAACCGCCCACCGAAGAACAGGAACGTACTGGCGCGAAAAATCGCGTATTTCTCGATAGCCTGGAAGTGACGCAAGCGATTCGCACAGAGGAGGTCGCGCAGGCAGCTTCTCGCCTGGCCACCTTGGGCGCTGTCCGCGAAGTCCTGGTCGCTGAACAGCAGCGCGCTGGTGCCGGTGGCCGCGTGGTCATGGAAGGGCGCGACATCGGAACCGTGGTGTTTCCAAACGCCGAGCTCAAGATTTTTCTGGAAGCAGCGCCGGAGATGCGCGCCGAGCGCCGCTGGAAGGAACACCAGGAAAAGGGTGAGCACCTGACGCTTCCGGATGTTCTCGAAGAAGTGCATGCGCGTGATCGTCGTGACCGCGAGCGAAGAGTGTCGCCGTTAGTCCGCGCTGCGGACGCTGTGCTGATCGACAACACCGCGATGGACATCGAAGAGACCGCGCGCTTGGTAGTTATGTTGGCAAAGCAACGCGATGAACAGCTGCCTGAGCCGCGGGCTATGCCGCAATCTGATTAGCGCGTTGCGTCGCCGCCAAGTAACAACCTGGAAGCTGCGTATCAGCGTCATCGATGCGCCCCGCCAGCGTGGCGCTCAATTGCTTCCAGTCTCCGTGCTCGTAAGAAAGCACCGTATTGTAAACGTCCGAAAAGCGGCTCTCTTTGCGAGACAGCGCAAAGCGTAAGTCATCCGAAACCGGCAGAGTTGCCAGCACACGCTCGATCGGCACATCGAGCAGCGCATCCGCCACGGACAGCAGCCCCATCAAAAACAGGTCTGCGCTGTCTGCCGTCATTCCCAGTGGTCCGGAAATTTCTTCGCAAAAATACGCGCGCGTCAGCGCGGTACGGATCAGTTCCGAAGGCTTTCCGCTGCCCATGGCTACCACCGCCAGGATCGTCACCCAGCGCCGGAACTCCCGATCTCCCAGCAAATTGATAGCGTGATGGATGCTGCGGATCTCCGTGCGCATTCCCATGCGCGGCGAATTTAGATAGCGCAGCAGTTTGAAAACCAGCGAGGGCTCCTGCTTGATGATCTCTTCCAACTTTTCGTGGGAGGCGTCTGCGGCGCTCGCCGCTTCCAGCAAACGCATATAGATAAGTTTGTTGGGCGGGACGTCGCGGCCTTCCACCATGTTGGGCTTGCAGAAAAAATAGCCCTGGAAAAGGGTGTAACCCAGTCGCTGGGCGTCGTGCTGGTCTTCCTGGGTTTCCACTTTTTCCGCCAACAGTTGTAGACCTTTGCGCAGGTAGCGGGCTGCAACCACGGCGCGAACGGCACCTTGCGAAATCCGAAAATCAATTTTCAGGTATTTGGCCATGGCTGTTAGCGGCGTCCACTTGACGTGGTCCACAAAATCGTCCAGCGCCAGTGTGTAGCCCTTGTCGCATAAATCCTGGCAAGCGGCGATTACTTCTGCTGTCGGCTCCACGCTCTCCAGAATCTCAATGATCGTGCGCTCGGGAGGCAGAAGAAGTGCCGCGCCATTCATGAGCGCGCCGAGGTCCAAATTGATGAACGCTCTGGCGCTGCCGATCAATGCATCCAGGCTGTACAGCATGGTCGAATCAACGATCACGCTGCTGCTGGCGTGTTCGGCCGGAGAGAAAGCATTCTTCGGCCCGTCGCGAAACAGCAATTCGTAGCCGAAAACTTTCATGCGCGCGTCGAAGATCGGCTGGCGAGCGATATATCGTTCGTGCAAGGTGATTCCTCCCGGGTCGCGCAACGTCCATCGTCTGTCACAGGAACGCGCAGCTTGAGAGGAAGCGTACGGAGAGGAAAATCGCCGGCCATGGTGAAGGCCGGCCCACGATTCATTGTAACGCCACCCACGAAATCCCCCGGCCAAGCTCCGGCCGAGTTTCGTAGGCGGCAAGCAGACTCTTAGCCAGGCATCGGCGCGGACATCGAACCCAGGAAGTCCGAATTGGACTTCGTCTTGGTCAACCGGCTGATCAACAATTCCATGGCTTCCACCGTCGAGAGTGGGCTGAGTACCTTGCGCAACACCCACACACGGCTCAGTTCATCGGCAGGCAACAACAACTCGTCTTTACGCGTGCCGGAACGTTGAATGTCGATGGCGGGGAAAACGCGCTTGTCAGACAGGCGCCGGTCCAGGTTGATTTCCATGTTGCCGGTGCCTTTGAACTCTTCAAAGATCACGTCGTCCATGCGGCTGCCCGTGTCGATCAGCGCGGTGGCGATAATGGTCAGAGAACCGCCTTCTTCCACGTGGCGCGCGGCAGCGAAGAAACGGCGTGGCCGTTGCAACGCGTTGGCGTCAATACCACCGGAGAGCACTTTGCCGGACGGCGGCGTAACCGCGTTGTAAGCGCGCGCCAGACGCGTCACGCTGTCCAGCAGCACCACCACGTCGCGCTTGTGTTCCACCAGGCGCTTGGCCTTTTCGAGGACCATTTCCGCCACCTGAATGTGCCGTTGCGGAGCTTCGTCAAACGTGGAGCTGATCACTTCGCCCTTCACCGTGCGCTGCATGTCCGTGACTTCTTCCGGCCGTTCGTCGATCAGTAACACGATCAACGCTACTTCCGGATGGTTCACGGTAATGGAGTTGGCGATGGACTGCAGCATCATGGTCTTACCGGTGCGGGGAGGCGCCACAATCAAGCCGCGCTGCCCTTTGCCGACAGGGCAGAGCAGATCCAAAACGCGCCCGGTCATGTTTTCCTTGGTGGTCTCCATCTTCAACCGGCCCTGCGGATACAGCGGCGTCAGGTTGTCGAAGAATATTTTGCTGCGCGCTACTTCGGGGTCTTCAAAGTTGACCGCTTCCACTTTGATCAGCGCGAAATAACGCTCGCCATCCTTCGGCGGCCGCACTTGTCCGGAGACGGTGTCTCCCGTGCGTAAATCGAACTTGCGAATCTGCGACGGCGAAACGTAGATATCGTCCGGCCCGGGCAGATAGTTGTACTCGGGAGCGCGCAGAAAGCCGAAGCCGTCCGGCAGGCACTCCAGAACGCCTTCGGAGAAAATCAGGCCGTTCTTTTCCGTTTGTGCGCGGAGGATCTGGAAGATCAGCTCCTGTTTGCGCATGCCGCTGGCCCCGGGGATGTTCAATTCTTTGGCGATCTTGGCCAGATCGGTGATGTTTTTTTCTTTCAGCTCGGCGAGGCTTATGCTGATTTGATTCGGGGTGTTTTCAACTGTTTCTTTCATATGTCCTTAGCTTTTTTTAAATGTAAAAATATTTGGTGGTAACGAACCTGATCTTCGGGAATTTCCTACGGGGTGTCGCACCGAACCGTTCTTTCTCGCTCAGTTGAAACCACATGCCGACCGTTTTTGCGGAAGCACTCACCGGCGAAGAAGTACAACTTCGATGGGCAAACCAGACTTGCGATAGAACAACTTGCTTTCAAATCAACTGGGCGGCGAAGCGAGGCCACGTCAGACTGGCAACGGTCCACAGGGCAGACCGGGCCCGAACTACGCTGCTTAGTTGGTTAAAGTCGTGTCTTTCTCGGCGCCGGCGACGAACGCGTCTGCTACGGGCGCTACCGCGGCTACATGCTCGATCGGCACAATTGGCCGTTCCAAAGCTATCTGCAGCACTTCATCCATGGTCTCTACGAAATGAACCGTGAGTACGGAGAGGATTTCCTGCGGGATGTCCGCCAGGTCCTTCTCATTGTCCTTCGGAAGTACCGCTGTACGCAAGCCCATTCGGTGGGCGGCCAAAAGTTTTTCTTTCAGCCCGCCGATCGGCAAAACTTTGCCGCGCAGCGTGATTTCCCCGGTCATGGTGACGTCGCGCCGCACCGGATTGCGCGTCAGCGCGCTCACCAGCGACGTGCAAATCGTAATTCCCGCGCTCGGACCATCCTTGGGAATCGCGCCTTCGGGAACGTGCACGTGAATATCAATATTGCGGTAAAAATCCTTGGTCAGCCCCAGCTGCGCCGAGCGCGACCGGATAAAGCTCATCGCCGCTTGCGCTGATTCCTGCATCACGTCGCCAAGTTTTCCGGTGAGCGTCAGCCGCCCCTTGCCTTCCATGATCGTCGCTTCGGTAGCCAGCACCGTGCCGCCTACTTCCGTCCACGCCAAACCCGTGGTCAACCCGATTTCGTTCTGCTTCTCCAGCCAGAACTCGCGATATTTCAGCACGCCGAGGAAATCATTGACGTTCGCCGGCACAATCTCCGCCGTCGATTCCACGCCGCTGGTAACCACTTTGCGCGCCATCTTGCGGCCAATGTTTTGAATTTCGCGTTCCAGGCTGCGTACGCCGGCTTCGTGCGTGTAATGCCGGATGATGTGCAGCAAACCTTCATCGGTAAATTGCAGATTCTTCTCGTTCAATCCCGTCGCTTCGCGTGCACGCTTCACCAGGAAGCGCTTGGCGATTTCCAGCTTTTCCTGCTCGGTGTAGCCCGGGATGCGCAGGATCTCCATGCGGTCTTGCAACGGCTGCGGGATGGTGTGCAGCACGTTCGCCGTGCACACGAACATCACCTTCGAAAGGTCGTACTCCACGTCCAGATAATGGTCCGTGAACGCGTGATTCAATTCCGGGTCCAATACTTCCATCAACGCCGCCGATGGATCCCCGCGAAAATCCGTGGACATCTTGTCCACTTCGTCCAGCACGAAAATCGGATTCACTGCGCCGGCCTTCTTCATCATCTGGATGATTTGACCCGGCAAAGCGCCAATATAGGTACGCCGATGCCCGCGAATTTCCGCCTCGTCGCGCACGCCGCCCAGCGACACGCGCACAAATTTCCGACCAGTAGCATGTCCGATGGACATCGCCAGCGAAGTCTTGCCGACGCCCGGAGGCCCGACAAAGCACAGGATCGATCCCTTGGGATTCTTCACCAGCTGCCGCACCGCCAGAAATTCCAGGATGCGGTCTTTTACTTTCTCCAGCCCATAGTGCTCTTCGTTCAAAATCTTTTCCGCGGCCACGATGTCGCGGATTTCCTTGGATTTCTTCTTCCAGGGCACCGCCAGCAGCCAATCCAGATAATTGCGGCTGACCGTCGATTCCGCGGACATCGGCGGCATCAGTTCCAGGCGCTTCAACTCTTGAATGGCTTTCTCGTGGACTTCCTTGCTCATCCCCGCGGCATCGATTTTCTTCTTCAGCTCATCGATTTCGCTCTTCTCGCCGCGTCCCAGTTCCTTTTGAATGGCCTTCAGCTTTTCGTTGAGGTAATACTCTTTCTGCGCGCGCTCCATCTGGCGCTTCACGCGGGTATTGATGTTGCGATCCACGTTCAGTTTTTCCAGCTCAATTTCCAGAATGTCGCCGATGCGGTTCAGCCGTTCGAGAGGCTCGGTGGTCTCCAGCAAATCCTGCTTCTCATCCACCGGGAGCTGCAGATTCGCTGCAATCGTGTCGGAAAGCCGCGCCGGGTCATCCACCCGCGCCGCCGCAATCATCGTGTCGTAATTCAAACTCTGCGAAAGCTTGATAAATTGTTCGTACAGCCCGGTAATCTTCGCAACCGTCTGTTCCACTTGCGGCGAAGGCTCAACTTTCGCGCCCAGCAGCCGCACCGTCGCGCGAAAAAATCCTTCTTCGGTGGCCACGGAAACCGCGCGCGCCCGCTCCACACCCTCAACCAGGACCTTGATGTTTCCGTCCGGCAGTTTCACGCTCTGCACGATGTTCGCCAGCGTGCCTACCGCATAAATCTCTTCCGGTTTCGGATCGTCGATGGACGCATCATGTTGCGTCGAAAGAAAAATCTTCTTGTCGCCCGCCAAAGCCTCTTCCAGCGCACGCACGCTGGCTTCGCGGCCCACGATGAACGGCGTCATCTGCTGCGGGAAAATCACCATATCCCGCACCGGCATCATCGGTACGCGTTTTAGTTCCTGCTTTTCACGAGTGAACATTGAGACCCCTGAAATTCACCAAAGCGCGCCACACACCCGAACAATTCACGCGCGCTGCTCGATTCCGCCTGACCAGGCTTTAGCCGGCCTTCTCGAGCAAACTCCAATTAATTTCTCGCGTGCGCACCATTTCCGCAGTCACGATAAAATCGCGCACCTTGCGCTGCATCGGCAAGTGATACATCAACTCCAGCATGAGGTCTTCGAGTATCATGCGCAAGCCGCGCGCGCCAACTTTGCGCTGAAGAGCCAACTCCGCGACGGTGTCCAAAGCATCATCGGTGAAACGCAGTTTCACGTTTTCAAATTCGAAGAGTCGCTGGTACTGCTTCAAAAGCGCGTTCTTCGGTTCCGTAAGGATGGTCACCAGCGCGTTCTTGTCCAGATCGTTCATTACGCCGGCCACCGGCAAGCGTCCCACAAATTCCGGAATCAGACCGTAGCGAATCAAATCGCCGGGCTGTACATGTTCCAGCAATTCGGTGTTGCGCCGCTGTGCGGTTGTTACCGGCGCGCCATCGTTATGAAATCCCAGCGATCGCCGTCCCGCGCGCTTCTCGATGATCTTTTCCAGCCCCACGAACGCTCCGCCGCATATAAATAGGATGTTCGTCGTGTCCACCGGGGTAAATTCCTGGTGCGGATGCTTGCGTCCGCCCTGGGGCGGCACATTCGCCACTGTGCCTTCCAGAATCTTCAAGAGCGCCTGCTGCACGCCTTCGCCGCTCACGTCTCGCGTGATCGAAGGGTTCTCATCCTTCTTGGCGATCTTATCGATCTCGTCGATATAGATAATTCCCGTTTGCGCTTTCTGCACGTCGCCGTCGGCGGCCTGCAGCAGCTTCAAAATAATATTCTCGACGTCTTCGCCGACGTATCCGGCTTCCGTCAGCGTGGTCGCGTCGACGATCGCGAACGGGACGTCCAACATGCGAGATAAGGTTTGCGCCAAAAGCGTCTTGCCCGTGCCGGTTGGCCCAATCAATAGAATGTTGGACTTGCTCAGCTCCACTTCGCCCGGCTGCTTATTCAAAAAGATCCGCTTGTAGTGGTTGTAAACCGCCACCGCCAATTTCTTCTTGGTGCGGTCCTGCCCAATCACGTAGCCGTCGAGGAATTGCTTGATCTCCGGAGGGCGGGGAAGTCTTCGCGCCGGCGCGGCCGCTTGTTCGCGCTTCTCGTCTTCCAAAATCGTCTGGCACACGCCCACGCACTCGTTGCAGATGTACGCGCGCGGATAGTCCGAAGGCGAGCTGATCAGCTTCTCAACCTGTTCCTGCGTCTTGTGGCAGAAGGAGCAGCGTAAAGGCTCATCTGGGTAGGGTTTTTTCACGGGTGTGAAGGCCTCGTCTCCACTGCACTCGGGGCGAAGGTGCTCAACAACATTCTAGGCCGAATTATCTCCGGAACGAAATACAAACTCTTTGTGCTGCACCGTGTCTGCAACCCGGCCATTGTACCGGGCCCGTTCTACTGGGCATTGTAGCGGCGAGCCTTCCATCGCTGTGGCTAAGGAAGCAACCCGTTCTTTTGTTTCTACGCTACTCCACCGCAATCAGATTACCGGTGCTTAAAAATAATCTCATCAATCATCCCGTATTCCTTGGCCTGCGCGGGATTCATGATGTAGTCGCGCTCCACATCCTTTTCGATGCGGTCTTGCGACTGTCCGGTGTGCTGCGCCAGTAAAGCATTGATCGTGGTCCGCATCCGCAAAATTTCCTTGGCGTGCAGATCGATATCCGTCGCTTGTCCGCCCAATCCGGACATCCACGGCTGGTGAATCAGAATCCGCGCGTTCGGCAACGCAAAGCGCTTCTTCGGTGCTCCGCCTGCCAGCAATACCGCCGCAATCGAAGCCGCCTGGCCCACGCAAGTGGTCACCACGTCCGGCTTCACAAACTGCATCGTGTCGTAAATCGCGAATCCCGCGGTGATGGAGCCGCCCGGCGAGTTGATGTACAGCTGAATATCCCGCTCCGGATCTTCCGCCTGCAAAAAGAGCATCTGCGCGGTGGCCAGGTTGGCGACATGATCGTCAATCGGCGTCCCGATAAAAATAATGTGCTCTTTCAGCAGCCGCGAATAAATGTCGTACGCCCGCTCGCCGCGGCTGGTCTGTTCCACGACCATGGGAATCAGCGTCGTCGCCTGTGGAGACGCCTCCGGCGTCGAAAAATCAGTAGCGTGGTACAGCCGTTCGTCAGAATTTTTCATTGTTCGCTTTTTAAGGGGTTAAGGCTGTGTGTCAGATCCGGCTGCGTTTGCTTTCGTTTCTGGCTCGGGTTTAGCGACGATCTTGACTTGGGAGTTTTGCGCCAGCCAGTCGAGCGTTTTGTCGCTGCGCAGCTTGGATTTCATCCTATCGAGCGTTCCTTCCTTTGTCAAACGTGCCTGAATTGCCTCCGCCGATTCGCCACTATGGCTGGCCATATGTTCCAGCTCGGCTTGCACTTCTTCGTCGGTCACTTCGATATTTTCCGCCGTGGCGATGCGATCCACGATCAGCTCCGCCTTCACATCGTCCTTGGCGCGCTCTTCTTGCCGCTTGCGCAGTGAAACCCAGTCCACATTCACCGCGCGCGGATCAACGCCCTGCTGCGCCAGTTGCCGCACCATGCGCTGCAACCGCACGTCCATCTGATGTTCCACCAGCACTTGCGGTACCGGGAACTCATGAAGTTTCACCAACTCCGCGAGCACCCTCTCGCGCTTCATATCCTTTACTTGATGCCCCAGCTGATGCTCTTGATTCTCGCGAATCTTCGTTTTCAGCTCATCGAGCGTCGTTGCGTCGCTCACATCCTTGGCAAACTCGTCGTTCAATTCCGGCAACGTCTTCGTTTTTACGCCCAGCACGTCCACGTCATAGTGATAGGTCTTCCCGGCTAGCTTTGGGTCCGGATAATCCGCCGGATAATCCACGTCAAACGTCTTGTGGTCCCCCGCATTCGCCCCGCGCAAATTCTCGTTGAACGGTGCCATCGTCTCTTCCGCGCCGATGTGGCACAAAACGCTCTCCGCCTGCAGCGGTTCGCTGCCATCCGTCGGCGTCCCCACCAGTTTCAGTTGCGCATAATCGCCATCCGCGACGGCTCGTCCTTCCACCGGAGTAAACGTGGACGCGCGTTCCCGCGCCTCTTCGAGCGCCCGATCGACGTCCGCGTCCGTCACTTCCATCGGCGGCAGCTCCAGCGTCAAATCTTTGTAGTTGCCCAGCTCGAACGTCGGCAGTACTTCGAACACCGCCGTAAACTTCACCGGCTGCCCTTCATGGAAATCCAGTTTCTCCACCGAAGGCTGCGACACCGGCTGCAGCTTCGCCTCGTTGACCGCCTTCTCCAGCGTCTCCGGCACCAGCGATTGCAGCACTTCACCCTTGATATCGTCCGCAAACCGTTTGCGAATCAGCGTCAGCGGCGCCTTACCCTTGCGAAATCCCGGCACATTCGCCAGCTTCGCAAATTCCTTGGTCACCCGATCCATCGCCTTCGTAACATCGTCCGCCGGTATCTCCAGCTCCAACTCTCTCCGGCAAGTCGCTTCCGCTGTTTCCGCCATAAACTCTCCCTTTTCCTAAATCCAGAATCCCAATCTCAAACTGCGGTCTGGCTCGCGACCGCGAATGCCAGTCCGAAATCTTCAACATCTGGAACCCACGAATGCGGCGCCAGACGCCACCCAAACCAGCGCCGGAGGCGCGGTACAATTTAGCCCAGCGCGTGAGCGCTGGGTCCACGACGCAAAACGCCACGAGCCCCGTAGGGGCGGCACAATCCTCCGTCGCCAACCCGCAACGACCGCTCCCACCAACAACTTACCTTGAGAAGGTGTAAATCAGGCGAGAACTCATCCTGCCGACAGAACCTTTATTATATTTGACCCTCACCGCACCGTCAATTTCTCGCCCATCGATCTCTATGCTTCGCAGCGCCACCACGCAACTCTACCGACATCCCTCCGAATGCGGCGTAAGCGAAAACAACAGGCCTGGAAGGTCTCAATCTACGGAGGACATGAAACGATCCATTCAGCGTGTCGACTGACCTTCGAGTAGTTTCACTTTCGTCCCTCTGGGTATGGGGACCCCGGCTCGAAATCAGTGGACAGGCTGAGTTGTTTCCACGCTCTCGCTTCTTCTAATCGTGCGAGGTCGTTTTTCTCCGCCCCGTTGTACGCATCGCTGCCGAGCAACAGTCGCAATGGTGGTTTCTGTTCCTGCGTCAGTCGCACGATCGCTTGAGCCGCTTTTTTCGGATCACCGGGCTGCTTACCGTTGTAGTCGCGTTGAAACCTGGCGGTGGCTCCAACCGTCGAGTCGTAGTCGGGATTTCCTTCGCTCAGTTTGGTGGAACTGCCGGCGAAGTCCGTGCGGAAGCCACCCGGCTCGACGATGGTGACCGCAATGCCTAGCGGCGCCACTTCGCGCGACAACACTTCCGAGAAACCCTCGACACCCCATTTCGCAGCCGAATAGGGCCCGCGCCCTGGAGGCCCGATCCTTCCGCCCATCGACGAAAACTGAACAAAATGACCGGCTTTCCTTTGGCGAAAGTACGGAAGAGCGGCCTTCGTCACGATGATCGTCCCGAAGAGATTCGTTTCGATTTGTGCGCGAAAATCAGACATCGGCGTGTCTTCGACGGACGAGAGATTGCCGTATCCTGCATTGTTGATAACAACGTCCAGCGAGCCAAAGGCACCGATCGCCGCCTTCACTGCGCTCGCTGCCGCGGACTCGTCGGTCACGTCCAGCGCGAAGAGCTTGATCTGGTCACCGTAGCGCTCCGATAGATCATGTAGAGACTCGATGTCCCTAGCCGTCGCCAACACTTTATTACCCGCCGCAAGGCCCGCTTCGACAATCGCGCGACCCAGACCGCGAGAACTGCCCGTCACTAACCAGACTTGCGCCATTCAACCCTCCTATTCACATTTGGGAATCCGAGTTACTTCGAGACGCCTCCGTTGCACTGTTAATATCGTTATGATAATCGGATCTCGGCTCAAACTCCTGATTAAAGCGCTTACCGGACAAACGGATCGACGGGACGGCACTTGTCCGGTAACGCGACTAACCAGGAGTTGACCTCTCCGCAGAAGCGCCTCAGCGCGGCATGGATTGCGTTTGGTTCTTTCCGGGTGTACAACACGGACATGAAGATCCAAAGCGCATTGCGAGTCATGGCCGTGACAGCCGCCGTGGTGATTCCGGCCATTATCGGTGAGAGTTTGTGGCCTGCTCAGACGAAATGGGGCTTTACGTACAGTCTGACATTTTCAGTCATTGGCGGTATGGCGCTCGGAATTTTAGTGGAACGGTTTGCCCACAAGCAAAAATCTAGAACGGTGAATCCCCAATAACGCGCTCAAGGGACAAACGAGATTTTCGGCTAAAAGCACTTGTCCGGTAACGCGACTTATCAGGACTTGACCGCGTTAGTGATGTCGCAAGAAGTTCAGCGGCTTGAATAGATCACCTTTGAGGGACGCTCTTCGATCATTCCGTCCGGTTTCACGAACAAAGACCACTGGAAAAGCGAGGGTGTTCCCTTTGGAGGAGGGGAGCTCTACGGAATGGTCAGTACGAAACCGCTGAAGCCATAGCCACGGACCAAAGTCCCACCGCTTACCGTTTCATACGTCGTTTCCAATTTCAGTTGAGGCATCTGTGATTGGAACCGTTTCCACCAGTGATCAAACTTACGTTTCCACGCGTTGCCTTGTTGGTCGGGCGAATAAGCAGCTAAGAAATTGTGCTGAACTAACTCTCGGAGCTGGCTAATAGCTTTGATTTGGTTGCCCTCATCTTCTCCCCGAACGAGAACAAGATAAAGCTCGACGAACAACGTATTGTTGGATGAATTGAAGCAGAGCTGTTCATCCCGAGCAAACTCCTTAAAAATGTCGGCAGCTTTCTCATTTTCTGCGAACCAATAACCCTTGGCTGTAACCCGATCTACCGCGACAATGCCATATTCGCAGCAATCCATTGAAATTTGCGACTCCAGAAAGTGTTCGCCATCCTTCTCCACCACGTAATCACACACATCGCTCGCGACGCGATAAAAATACACGGAACTGTTAAGCCGATCACCCACGAGCGGGTTTTGTCGAATACTGAGCAAGAAACTTTCGAGACGCTCTTTTCGATAGGTGCTGTAACACGGCTCGGGATGAACGGAGTGTATCGCTGCCGCTGCAACGTCACGAGCTTGTTCGTCGGTTAACCAAGGCGCTGGCTGAGCCTGCAGGAAGACCGGCAGCAGAAACACTGCGCCAAAGAAGAGTACGGAGATGTGAAGAGCGGCTTTCACGGCATCATCGGATGGGTCATGTTATCAGAATCCGCACAAGGTGCTGATTAACGCGGTTACCGGAAACTGACCCACGTGCGGATCGCGAGATTCTGAAATTCTCGGCAGCGCTTTTCGCGAAACGTTTGCGTTTAACGATGAGTACGGTAAACTCGCCGAACTCTCTCGGAAATTTGAGAGTCACTATGCCGGGTAGCCATCCGCATTCGCGAGAGCCACTCCTCGCGGAAGAATCCCATCAACTCACAATCGCAATCTGATGGCTCGGTTGCGATCATCGGCATCCACGGGGTCAACGACCACTAATCTAGTCCGCCTTTGGCAAAAGTTTCGCGAAGCGTTTGCGACTGCTGCATTTGTCGCCATGTATCTTACGAATTGACACGTCGCCGCAACATTACTAAACTCCGCCTAACCGCAAGCCAACTCTCCCGGAAAAACCTAGGTGCATCATGGCCAGCAACACTCCCCCAATTCCGGGTACGAATACGTCGACCGCGCAAAACCCCGCGCCAGATCCTCCGCGCCAAGTCGCAGTCATAGCCATCCACGGAGTCGGCCGCCACGAGCCTGGCGCCTCCGCCGAAGCCATCGCCACGCTTCTCGCCAGTCAGGATCGCGCCGACAACGCGCAAGATTTCCTCGACCTGCCTACAGGGCCCCGCCGGTGTTCCGGCTATGACATCGAATCGATCGAGGTGCCCCTCGCCGCCGTTGCCACGGAAAGGCCGCCCAGCACCGATCGCAACCGGCTGCAAAAAATTTTAGGCGTCTTCGACGAGCGCCGCGGATTCCTCTACGAGCAGCGGCAATCTACTAGCAGCTTCTCCTCGGCACAGCGCAGACGCGGACCTCAGCCGCCAGACCAACAACAGGCCGAAAGAGCCACGGTCGCGCAGGAAGCCTTGCCCGTCCGCGGCAGCCCGGCTCCGCAGGCCGCCCCTCAGGAACTGCTTTTCGATTACCAGTACATGCTGTCGCAGCTGGCAGACTATAAGGGCCAGTCCGATCGCACCTTCCAAACCATGCGTTACGTCTCCCGACGCTTCGCGCCCATTCCTGGCCGCACTTCTCTTACTGAACCGCCCGCGCCTCCCACACACATCTACGACGCCCACTACTCTGACCTCAGCAAACCGGAAAATTCCGTCGTCGGCTTTTTCTACGCTTTCTATCAACTGCTATTTCATCTTGCCGCTCTCGGTTTGAAAGCTGTGTACTGGGCTGAAGCGGAAAATAGCAAACCCGGCCTCGCTGGCGCGCCGTGGCGCCTGCTTTCCACCGCTCATGCCGTCGCCGTGCGTAGCCTCATCATGTTTCTTCCACTCTTGAATCTCACCATGCTGCTCATCGGGTTTTCGGCATTCGCCGATAAAGCCACTATATTCCCCTCGGCCACGACACCCGACGTTACCTCGCCAGTGCCCAACGACGTGCTGCTCCGCATCATTGGCGTCGCCATCGCCGGCTTGTTGGGGATCGTGCTCACTTTGGTTTTTTTACGGAATAAGCCGGTGCCCAGCACGCCTTTCGTGTGGTCGCTCCTCCCGCTCGCCGGCACCGTGGGGCTAGTGGGCATTTTTTGGGGGTTGGCATTTCTCGCGCACCAGTGCGTCGGCAGTGTTTCCGAAGCCAAATGGATGGCTCTACTCGGTTGGCTGCTGCTCGCGGGTGCCGCCGTAATCTGGATCAGCAAGAAGTTAGCTGCGTTTCAGCCTGGCGCAGACTGGGTGGGCCCAGTTCTGTATGCAGCAAACGCCGCCGTCTTCGTTACGTTTCTTGGACAGGAGTCCAGCCCGGAACTCCAGGCGGCCACGGCATCCCTATTGTCCATTCAGTTGTTATTCGGCGAACTCGCGCTGGTATGGGTAGTCTGTTTGACTGCGGAGTTCCTCGCCTACCCGCTCAGCGAACTCTGCATTGCGCTGGCCGCCGACGTCTCCGAAGTAGCCCGCGCCCAAAAAAAAGCCCGTGCCCGCTCCGCGCACCGCACCGGACGATTCGCCTTCGCGATTTCTGCTTCCTTCTTCCTGATCGTCACTCTGGCTATTTGGAGCGGCATCTGCAGCTACGCGGGCAACAAGCTGGGCGTTTTTGATCGCGTTCCCGCATTGAACATCGCGCAAGATACTTTCGCAAAGGGCCCCTGGTGGGAAGTAGTCGTTCCCAATACGTGCCAACTCGTCTCCCGCATTAAGTCCCTTGAGCCCGTTCATGCGCACCCGCAACATCCGAATCCGGCAGGTCTCGTCCCGAGTTCTCCCGACACCCTGCGTCCAGGAGCGAGAGACGCTTCATGCGACGCCACGGTGGTTCTCCGCGAGCCCGAGTTTGCAAAGGATATATTCGCCCGCAAGCCCCTTGCGCGCTATCTCGATGGCCTGCTCCTGGTCAGTGTCACGCCAGGCTTGCCCATCATTCTCGCCCTCATCGCCGTAAGTTTCTTTCTTCTGGTTTGGGCCGTCGCGCCTTCCGTGATTTATGAGGTTCGTCCCAAACGTACGCCCCCGGCATATGACCCGCAGACCGCCGACGCCGGCGAGTGGTTATCGCGCGGGCTCGACAACATCGCCATCCTCATCCGTGTTCTGTGGATTGCCATCGTGCCGGTTCCCATCTTCTTCGGCGTGCTCGATCTTCTTGCGTGGGGTCATCCGGATAGTGTCCCTGCACCTCTATTGCGCATGCTCGATTGGTTCAGCCGCCTGACGCTTCCACTAATCCAGGGTACTGGCGCGGGCTTGGCCGTCTCCGCCGCCGCTATCATTGCCATTATTTTGAAGTACGGTGGCGCCGTGCTGGACACCCTGCTCGATGTCGACAATTACCTGCGTACCGTGCCCAAGGAATGCACCCCCCGCGCGCGCATCGCCGAGCGCATCACTTCGCTTTTGCGTTACGTTGCTGCCTATCGCGATCCGCAAGGCCGCCCGTATGAGCGACTTGTCATCGTCGCCCACAGTCTGGGTACTCTCGTCTCCGCGGATCTCCTTCGCTTCATCGCCCGTTCCCGCGCCAATGACCACGACCCTGTCCTGCATGCCGATGGCCTCCATGCTGGAGAAGACACTCCCGCCATTCCTATCTACTTAATGACTATGGGTAGCCCGCTGCGCCCGCTTCTCAATCGCTTCTTTCCGCACCTCTACGAATGGGTTACACCTACTCCCGACAATTCCTCACGATCTAATCGCCTGGGTCGCCCC
Source organism: uncultured Acidobacteriota bacterium (assembly GCA_963786485.1). Lineage (GTDB taxonomy): Bacteria > Acidobacteriota > Terriglobia > Acidiferrales > UBA7541 > Acidiferrum. The sequence goes on along the minus strand of CAWAZN010000003.1, from coordinate 99,572 downwards.
TTGCCGGATCAACCGAAAGCCATCCCACCGAACGCGTTACCGGAACCGCGAGCTCTGTGCGTCAAGGGTTGGTGCAACGCCTATCGCAGCGGCGACTACGTCGGCCGTTATCTCTGGAACATTGGCTGGCTGAAACGAAATCAGGATCTGTTGCAAAAGAATCGGGCCGCGCAGATCTCACTCATTCAAGACGCCTCCCCCAGCACCCGCGCGGAGATGTGCATCGGTATCGGCGCCCACACCCACTATTGGGACCGCAACGCCCCCGACATAGCCCAAGTCCTCCGCAAACTGATCCGCAACCCCACCCAAATATTTCGCTAGCGGATGACAGGTTTTCTCTGCGCCCACTGAGCGCGCTTTGCGTCTCTGCCTTAGCCGCTGAGCGGTTTTCTCTGCGCCCCTCTGTGTACTCTGCGCCTCTGCGTTATCCGTTCGGTTTAGATTGCACCCGCCTTCTCGCAGACCCAACACCCAGGGCCATTTTCTGTAGTAGTACCGGTACACCATAACTAAAAAGTAATCAAAGCTCTTCTCTAAGCCCCGTAGAATGAACACTTGTGAATCTGATACAAAACAAACGACTTTAAGTCCCGCAGAATGAACACTTACAAAAAAACGGGGAGGGGGTAGATACGTAGATCTGGGGTAGAAAAGCTAGTCCGCCGCCGAAGAACGCCGAAGTTCCTCGGTCAAATCGGCGTGGAGCAACCGGTGAAATAGATGTTCACCAGCTTCGCGACGAACCGAGAGACGTCCGGCAATGTAGGCGCGCGAAGCCAAACCTCGCTGCACCGAATCGCAGATGGCTTCGTCTTCATCCTGCACTTTTTCGCTGATGGCGATGCTTTCCCGATTGCGCGCTTCGGATGCCGCGCTGACATCCGCGAAATAGTAATCGAAAATCACGGCGCATTTGTCGACGGCCAGCGGCACAACCAGATTCGTGTCCATCACGCCTTCGTAGGCATTGATCATGAAATTGGGATAGATCCACAAATAAAAGGCGCGACCTTGCCGCGTCGCCGCGACGCCAGCTTCCGACTCGCTGTCCGACGACAACGGACTGGACTGCAAGCAAGCCGTCTGAAAATTCTCGATGGTGTATTTGGTGTACTCGATGACGCTGCTGAGTCCTTTGTGGGCGTGCGGGACGTGGTAACCGCCGTCCAAATAATTGTCCACATAGACTTTCCAGTTGCAGTTCAAGGTGTAGACGCGGCGGTCAAAGTAATGCAATTTTTTCGTAACTTGCAGCGGCGCAACGATTTCAGGAACCACGCCAAGAAATTCCAAGAGAGGCTGCGCGTGCGGATTCAGGTTAACGAAAACAAAATGCTCCCAGACCTCCGCGCGCACGGGCACGAGTCCGTTCGCGGCGCGATCGAAATTGCACACGCCTTCAAATTCCACCATGCCTTTTAGAGAGCCATCATTTCCGTAAGTCCAGCCGTGATACGGACAACGAAACTGTTTGGCGCAACCCTGCGGAGCAGTGACCACTGCGGCCGCATGGTGCCGGCAAACATTGTAAAAAGCGCGCAACTGCCCATCTTCGCCACGCGCCACAATGATGGGCTCGCCAGCCACGTCAGCCGTGAAAAACTGTCCCGGCTCGCGAACCTGTTCGGTGCGGCCGACGGCTTGCCAGGAATTGCCGAAAACAGCGGATCGCTCAGCTTCAAAAAATGCAGGATCGAAATACCACGGGGAGGGAATGGTCCACGCTTTATCCAGGGAATCCGTTGGGTTATAAAGATTCACCAGGGAACGCACGCTGCGCGACATCGGGACTCCGATCAAGAAGGCGCTGATCAAGAATTAGGATGAATCGGGCGGATTTTAGCACGGCGGCTTCTCGCGCGTTGGTGAATCGAACGCAGCGCGCACACTGCCAGTAAGGTATGAAAACAGAAGTAGGGCGTAGCGAGTGAAGCCGATGGAGTTGACGGCCGCCTTCAGGCGATGCGCGAGGCAGAGCCTTGATTGACAGGAGTCGCGGGAGAAATACGCATCAGCATCTGGCTGGCACTTTCCGAATTGGCGCGCAGGAAATTTAACGCCACATCGCATGCCGCGATTTTATTCATGAGCCTGTGGCGCTCTTCGTCGGCAGGTTTTGCGGCTAGCAGCGCTTTAGCTTGGCCTCTAGTTAACAGTATTTGCAGAAGGGGGGATTCGGTATTCATGGAAAAACTCCAGCGTTGGCAACTCATTGATACTAAAACAAGCGCGGGCCAGGGGTATCAGGCGAATCCTGTATTCAAGCTGAGAGGGAATTAGCGCAAGCTCAGAAGTCCAGACTTGGCGGCCCTAGCGAGTTGTCCCTTCGACCATTGCAGTATCCTCCAGAAATGGAACGTGTTAGTGCGAATATTGATTGCCGATGACCACGAGATTGTGCGGAAGGGTGTTGCGACGGTGCTCTCCACGCGCCGAGACCTGGAAGTTTGCGGGGAAGCCGCAGATGGCGAGGAGGCCGTCCGCAAGGCCGCAGAGCTGCGTCCGGACTTGGTGATTCTGGATTTAACCATGCCGGAGCTGAACGGCATAAGTGCGGCCGAGAAAATAAAGGAAATTCTGCCTGGCGTTCCGATCCTGATTCTCTCCATGCACGAGGGCGTCAGTTTGCTGGAAACATTTCGCCGCATCGGTGTGCAAGGGTATGTGCCGAAAACGCAGGCTTCGGAAAAGCTGCTGGACGCCGTGGACGCTCTTGCTAAGGGAAACACTTATTTTTAGTTGATTTGGTCCGCTGCACGTCGCTTTTTCGTTGGCGACGACAGCCTCCGGCGAACTCTAATAAATTCCAACATTCATTGTTTTTGTGGTGGGCTTGCCGGCTTGATGACGGCGGTGATGCTGACCACGAAATCGTCACCGGTTTTCGCAGTCACTGCAGGAATCTCATCGACGCTTTTTCCCCGAACCACGCGCAGGGTTAAATCTGGAGACGAAGAGCAGAGCGAGGTGCGGCCATGACCATTGGCATCGATGGCGATGCTGTCCGATGCGGCTTTGGGGTCGCAGGTGACGATTCTTATTTCGCCAGAAAAATTTTCTGAGGCAATCACCGTCAAGCGCTCGGGGGCTTTTCGTGCTCCGCAAGAAAACAGGAATAGGGAAACGAGTGCGACGGCGGTGTTAACCAAGCGGGTAGTCCGCATACAATTTCCTCGTGGAAAGTGATGGCACAGGGGCAGCGGACAGCCACTAACTGTCGTTGAGGAGGAGTCTCTCATCGAGCTGGCGACGAAGCCCGCGTCAAGGCTAGTAATAATAGGATTTCATAAATGAGTGTTAACACAAAAGTTAGACCTTGGCTACGTACGTATTCCTAGGTATTGCCGCGCCGACGCGCGAGCGTAGCGTGGAGTCAGGAAATATTTTATGACTGCCTGGGTCATTGCTTGCGTCAATTGCAAAGTGCCATTCGTGCATACGAAGATCGACAACTACAAGTTGATGGATTTTCTTGATCCGCGGAAACCGGAAATTGCATTTGAAGGTGTGAGGGTGGAATGCCCGAATTGTGGGCATCGCGGGTTATATTACCGGACAGATCTGACATATCGCGAGGACTAGGGCATGGATGGTGTCGCAGAGGGATGGGAAGATCGCTTCAGTGCGAAGTAATGAGGCTCAATTCCTAGTTCCCGCATCTGAATGCGCGGAACCAAAAGGAAGACCGACGACAGCGAAGAAGTTAAAGTCCCGGCACCACGGCTCCGCGCAGTCAGTGTGCAACCAGAATTCGATGGGGATACTTTCCACGATTTCGAAGGCGAAACGATATCCATTCTGATTGCTGACAGGGTTTCGCGCATTTTCACAGTGTGCGCAGACATTGGGCGGATGGGTCATCGCGACACGCCTCGACCAAGACGGTATAACATTTGGGGTAGGAGCCGTCAACAAGCTCGCGTCTCATTTGCCCAACGAAGTCATCCACGGTGACTTATCGAGCGGAACCAATCCGCCAAATAGCAAAAAAGCGGCAACTTCGCCGCCCTTTCACCGATTCACAATTATTTGAAGTGACCTCTTCAAAGCGAGGCCAGCCAAGCCGACGAGAACAGCAATCAAAAGAGTCCCGCTTGCTGACTCTTGCAGGTTTGTTCCCGTCGTGGAGACGGCCCATCGGCCCGGCGTGTTCAAATTTTCTAGCGTCACCATTTACTACTTTCGATAGCGACAGGCTGAAACTTTCCTTTATGATAGGGAAGTGGGCCAATGGCGGAACTGGCAGACGCGCACGCCTTAGGAGCGTGTTCCTCACGGAGTGGAGGTTCAAATCCTCTTTGGCCCACCAGTCCTTCCGGCACACTTTTGACACGTTTTCGGGTCTTAGAGTGGCCGCCTGTCCTCACTTGTCGCAGGTTCAATGTAACGAATCCCCGCTAAAACATTGAAGTAAAGTAGAGTCGCGAAGAACGTTGTGCGAGGCGGTGGACGGGCGGCTTTACCCGGCGCATAATAACGTTCCCGCGATGTGGCCTCGGCGCTCTCCCCAGTCGACTGCAATCGCGCAGGGAAGTACACAATAACCGCTGCTCCCGAGGGCAGCCGCATGATCATCCAGGACCAGGGCCAACAGCTGGCGCTCATCCGGCAGACCGATCACGCTATTCTGGCGGGTTTTTTCGCGCGCGAATGGGGCAACGAACTTTTTACCAAGCCGGAACCCTTCGACTCTTTCCGGCTGGCTGTCGCAGAGCACGATAACGGATGGAGCGAATGGGAACTGCATCCGCAGATCGACTATGCGACGTTTGCGCCGTACAGCTTCATGTCTATCCCCACCGTTGATCACATTGAATTGTACAAACGGGGAATCGACCGCATCGTGAAGGTGGATCAGTACGCCGGACTGCTGACGACTATGCATGTTACCGGACTGTACGATCGCGCACGGGCGACTATGCCGGGTTATTCCGCAAAATATGTGAAGTCAAATGAAACGCAGGTGGTTGGAGATTTTGTGCAGCGACTGCGCTTGCAGCAGTTGCGATTAAAAGTGGACTTGCGCGCGGATGCGCGTCGCAAAATGTTTTCGGAAGACAAAGCGTTGCAGATAAATCTGCAGCGGATGGATGCGCTGGATCGCTTGTCCTTATATTTTTGCATGGGCCCGCTGGCGGACGCGGTGATCGACGGAGTGCCGTCGAATGAAGCGGGACAAGAAGTGGATTGGGAGTTGCGTCCGCAATCCGGGCAGGCGGTAACGCTGACCCCGTACCCGTTCAGGCGTGATCCGTTGGACATCAGCATCCTGGCGCGGCGAATACCCAAACGGCGATATTCGGATGATGAAGACTTACAGAAAACCTTAGCGTTGGCGCCATTTTTTGCGACGCACTTCACGTTGAGTGCTGGGAGTACGGACGCGCGATCCTCGGCGGCGCGGGCGTAGAGTTGTGGTGCGTGGGTCGAAGACTGATAAGCATTGCGGATGTTCGAGGCATTTGTTACGCTGCGCGCCATTGTAGCGAGGGAGGCCTCTTCATGGCGTTTTGCACATCTTGCGGTGCTGAAGTTAGCGGTGCGGCGTTTTGTCCGAAATGTGGAGCGAAACAGGGAGAGGGGGCGAGTTCGGCTCCTGCGGTGGCGGTCAGCAGCGACGGCTTGGCAGAAAATGTTGCGGGATTGCTATGTTATGTGGTGGGTTGGGTAAGCGGGATTATTTTTCTGCTGATCGATAAACGACCCTTCGTTAAGTTTCACGCGGCGCAATCTATCGTTGTTTTTGGGGGACTGACGGTTTTGCGCATCGGGTTAGGAATGATGCTGGCCACCGGCGGACTTTTTGGATTCGGTTTGTGGGGAATGATCTTGTGGCTCGTCAGCCTTGCAACTTTGGTCTTGTGGATATTGCTGATGCTGAAAGCGTACCAACACGAACTTTTCAAGGTGCCTATCGCGGCGGGGATTGCGGAGAGCATAGCTGCGAAATAGCGTCTTCCCGAAGGAAATCGCACATTAGAGAATTTAAGAGGGCACGGCAGACGAGGCGGCGCCCTCTTCCTTTCGCAGGCCGATCGGAGCGGCTATTCCCTTGACTTTCGCGCGGCCTGACCGCATCGTAGGAAGCTTCCTTGGCGGCGTTTTTGCCAATGAATCCACCAGAAAGGTTCCTGCGCCAGCTAATGACCCGCGTCCGCCTGTGTTATCACGACCGTTGCTTTGACGGCACCGCTTCAGCAGCAACCTTTTATCGCTTTTATCGCGAACATTTTGATTCCGAGGCGGAGTTTGGATTTACGGGGATGACCCACAAGGCCAAGCAGCCCTGGGAGCCGGACCTTTTTGATGGAGACGAAAACGCGATCGTCGATTTCAAGTTTTCCAACTCATCGAAACTGACGTGGTGGTTCGATCATCACCAGAGTGCCTTTCTCACGCCGGCGGATGCGGAACAGTTTCGTGTGCGTCCGGGTAAGCACATGTATTACGACCCCACGTTTAAGTCGTGCACAAAGTTTATTGCCACGGTGGCCAACGAAAAGTTTGGTTATGACATTTCTCCGCTGGCGGAATTGATTCACTGGGGCGACATCATCGACGGGGCGCAATACGCTTCGCCGGAAGCGGCGGTAGAGATGGCAGAGCCAGCGACGCAACTGGCGCTGGTGATTGAGGCGGCTCCGGAAGATGGATTGCCGGCGCGGATTATTCCAGAGTTGGCCTATCGACCGCTGAAAGAGATGGTGCAACTGCCGATTGTGGCGCAGCATTTGGGGCCGCTGCTAAAGCGACATCGCGACTCGATTGAGGTTCTGCGACAACGATGCGATGCGCGCGATGGCGTGGTGTTCTTCGACGTGGCCGATTTGGATCTGGAGGGTTACAACAAATTCATTCCGTATCTGTTGCATCCAGAGTGCGTGTATTCCGTGAGCGTGAGCGCTTCCAAGGTGCGAGCGAAGGTGAGTCTAGGCACGAATCCCTGGAATTTGGCGAACGCCGATGCGAATCTGGCCAGCCTGGCGGAACAGTACGGCGGCGGAGGGCATCAACGCGTCTCGGCCATTTCGTTTGATCCGACGGATATTGCGCGAGCCAGGGAAGTGGCGGCGATCTTGACGGCGCATTTGCGCAAGAAATAGAGCGGCGTGCGTGCGACGTGGTTCGTTGCTGCAATCGACAAAAAACGCCACGCCATGTAAAATTGTTGGATTGTGGACCGGTAGCTCAATGGTAGAGCAGCTGACTCTTAATCAGCGGGTTGCAGGTTCGAGTCCTGCCCGGTTCACCATAAACTTCTGTTAATTCTCTTCGCTTCATCAGTTTAACCGCCCGCTCGGAACTTCACCCGAAACAGAGTTGAGAATATCTGACCGCTGCCAGCTCAAACGGTCGATGCAACAATAACTAAGCTATTGATCGGGCAACGCTTATCGATAGAGAACGGAAGTATCCCGGCTGTAAATCAACAATACATACCAGGAAATTTCCCCGCTAACAAACGTACTCTCATCAGTTTACAAATCCGTCCGGAGTTTCCACCGGAGCGGAGCTGGGTCCATCCAGGTCCAAAACTCCCGCAACGCGCTCGACTGCTCGCTTCTGCGCCTCGGGAACAACGTGGGTGTACGTACCGAGAGTTGTCTCCAAATCAGAGTGCCCTAGCAAAGACTGCGCTGTCTTAATCGACTCGCCGGTCTCATGCAGGAGCGTCGCATGCGTATGACGAAACGAATGCCAGGAAACCCGCGGCAGTTCGATCGCGTCAGATGCCGGCGCCAATTCCCGGTTGTACAGGTTTTTTGAATTGAGTGGAGTGCCCTTCGAAGTTGCGAAGACCAGCGTTTTAGGATCGCAACCTGAGAGCCGGAGTCGCGTGAAGACTTCGACCAGAGACGTGCTGATCGGAATCGTGCGACAGCTGCTACGCGTCTTCGGAGGGCCGAATTCTCCATCCGAAAAGGTTTCGGCTACTTCGATGGTTCCGCGAAGCAGGTCGATGCGCTTCCAACGCAAGCCCAGGATCTCTCCAATCCTGAGACCGGTTGAAACTGCGACGAGCACCACGGCGCGGCATGGATCCTCGAGCCTGCCGAGCAGCTTCCGAACTTCGGCCGGCCGGTAGAATCGAGGCTCGCGCTTTGTATCCGCTTCGCGAATGCGAATACGATGCGCTGGGTTGTCCACGATATACCGTCGACCGACTGCTGCTTCGAGCACCGTCGAAAACGTAGCGCGAACACTGCGCAGCGTCGAGACGGCGTGGCCCTTCAGCTGCAATTTGGACAGCACAGCTTCGATGTGCGATCGGTTTACATCTCTCAAGGAGACGGCGCCGATCGTCGGAAGGATGTGGTTGTCCAGATTGAAGCTGTAGATACGCATGCTTGATTTTCTGAGTCGCAGCGCCGCGTTGGGCTTCCATTCTGTCCGCATGAATTTCTCGAACGTAATGGTTGCGTGTGGCTGACGCTGTTGCTGCCTGACTTCGCTCAAACGCGCGCTCAGGATTTCGAGCGCTTGAGATTTGCTCTTTTGCCGGATGGTTTGCTTATGGCGTATGCGACTAACGCTTCCGTCTTCGTTCGTCACATCTTCGCGCCAGCGAATTATCCAGCAGTTTTTTTCGATCGCCTTCAGACTTCCTTGTTGGTATCGCGGTCTAGACACGGGGCTCCTATCCGTGACTCGTCCGCTTTTCCCTGTGTCGTAAGGAAGTGTACTGCGCGTGTCAAGCATTCGAGCGGCCTCCGACGCGCTGACGCTCAAGCCAGGCCAATACCTCGGCTTCGCTAAAACGCCAATACTTGCCGAGACGGAAACCGGGCAGCCGATTTATTCCGCGCTGGCGAGTACGTTCGTATACCCAGCCCACCGGCACTTTCAGAAGTTCAGCAACATCTTCGACGCCGAGTAATCCGCGCGCAGCGGACGGGGAAGCAGTATTAGTTGTGAGCATTTTCGGCGATCAGGTAATGGCTATTTTTGGAATCCCAAAATTGTGAACGAATGGAATGTTCAAAGTTCCAAAAACTGGTGATTCTGGAACAGCATATTCACGCTTTGGCCGATCATTGGGAATCAACGAGCCGATCACGAGGGGGCTCAGGTGCCACATCTCAGCCACTTCGATGACCGCATAGTGACGCTCGGCGGGTGCAACGCTTTCCTGCTGTGCAAAAACTCCCATGATTCGTTCCTTTCTGTGAATTGCGGGGACAGATAAAAACTGTTTGCTTTTGTTATTTGCTCAATGCCTTCTGAGGCAGGCTGTCGAACATTGTTCGCACATTGGATTTGACTTGAAGCGCTTCCTGTTGTGCGGGTCTTTCTGGCACTGTCACAGGAGATTGGTCCGAATGCTGACTAAGCCATTCACGGAACTCAGCATCTTTGTTGAAGAGCATCTTGAGTGATTCAGCGACGACAAATGCAGGAGTAGCGTCAATAAACTCCGCATACTTCCTGAGTTTCGCGTCGATTTCGTCTTCAACGCGGACCTGAATCGTCGCATTTCGAATTAGTTTCGGTGGTGCTTTCAGGACTGGCATTTCTCGGTTCTCCTTCCTGTGGGCCTGCTATGGAGGCCGTCATACGAGATTCGGTACATCCGCGCATGGTTCTGTAGTACGCGTTGTAGTGATGAACATCGGTTGGGCTGGAGCGACCGCCGCCGGTTCTGTGGCAACGAAGTGGGGGTCGCTCCAGCCCAACTCGGTGTTTTGACGATGTGCGCGAGGCACTCACTGGATTGAACGAAAGCTTTAGGACTGAATGCGATACACCCGTTGCAGAGTGAACGTAGAGGTGAACGCTGAGGTGAACCGCACATGCGATGACGCGTTCACCTAAAGCACCCTCCGGCCGTTCACACATCCGGGATTGAGGCAAAGTGGGCGGGAGCGACCCCCAAAACTTTTTGGGCGGCTGAAAGCCGGAAAAGTGGGGTCGCTCCCGCCCGTTTTGGTGGTTTATTTTCCGGTGCCTTCTTGCGTCGCGATTTACTAACGGGATTCGCTTTCCTCGGTTTGGCCGACGAGGAGGGTGAAGGACTTCGAGAAGAAAGTGGTGCAGGATGAAATTCTGACCACCTTCACCGGAAACGTCTGTGCGCTTCACCAAAATCCATGATTGTGATTGGGGAATCCTAGGGATGACCGGAAGCAGAACTGCTGCTCTGGAGCCTGGGGCAAGGCTCGTCAGGTTCTGCCCCTGCCGGCGGGTACGCTTCGCGGAGAGAGTGGTGGGAAATGGCGGTCTGTTCATTCTGGAACCTCCATAGAAGAGATCGGAGCAAGATCTTCCTCTATAGATATCTATTCTGTGTTCTCAGTGGAAAATGTGTCGCTCAAAGGGAGAAAAGGTCTTCAAACCTTAGAATTCCCTTCAACTCGCCTGCTACGGACCGAAAAGCAAAAACGCTCTTATCTAGCTATTCCGAGGAAATGGCCGTATTTGTGTCGCTGAAATCGGGAGACGCAGATTCTATAGGCTCAACAGCGCAGTCATGATGCGTTCAAGTTTCCGACCATAACGATTCAGGTCAAGAACGCGCCGACGTTGCGGGCGAGAAAGGCGTTCTTCATAGAGGAGCATTTCATCAAGGTGCCGAGAGCTATCAAGGTCCGCACGGAACAAGCGACTCTCCAGGCGTCGGTCTTTTTGAGCGAGGATTTTGACGTGTGCTGCTCGGATTCGATCGTGTTCCCGTTTCAAATAGTCGTAGGCACGAGCGACGTTGCGGTGCATCATATGCTCCTGTCTCGTTCGTGCCGGACAAAGACTCGCAACTGTTTGAGGTCGCCGGAGGTCCAATCAGCAAGGTCAGATTCCTCAATCGTCATGCGGGTGGCAATTCGCCAGGTGAGCTCGGTCTTGTCCGTAAATCGAACGTGGATGTAGAGCAGGCCTTCTTCGAAGCTGTGCTCAACCCACTGCACGACCTTGCCTTGCACGCCCCGGTAGTGGCGGCCAGGGGCGAACTTGCGAACGGCAGCGGAAGGGCGAAGCGACTTCTTCATCGGCGCACTCCCTTCGATTGTGGTTGCGTCAGGCGTTTCTTCGCCGGGGCCTTGGTTTGCCGTCTGGCCTGATGCTCGTCGAAGCGGTCTTCGTCAGACATGTCCCACTCGGGAAGGATGAGAACACGTGGAGGAAGTCCTTTGCGTTTCCGGCGCTCTTCCGAAGTTTTGACTTCGAGGTAAATGTCGTCCCGGTCCTTCAGTTTTTCACTGAATTTGCGTTGAAAGCGGTAGGCCCACCTAGCGTCGTCCTCGACAATCTTCTCGAAGTTGTCGAAGAACTCGCGGTTGGCGTACACCCGGGCGATCTCAACGTCAGACAAGGCGTGGCGGATCAACTCGCGCTGAAAAAATGGTACTTCCTGCAGAGACTGCAAGCCTTCCGCTACCTGGTCAAACGAGCGGTTCAGGTCGACCATCTGTTGAAAGAGGGGGAGCTTCATTGCCGCGGCTCTCGGCATTGCAGGGCCAGTCGAATAGCGGCGAGGAGGCAGGCGTACCGCCACAGAGGGGGATGAGCGGGGGTGGGATAGGATCTAGCGCGCCCGGACGAGGAACCGCTAAGTTGCGCGTGTTCACCAAAACATATAGCTTTTCTTGCAGCCATCGTTGCACCTCAGACGTGCACTTTGGTTAGGGGTGCGCTGGTGTTACAGCACAAGCGCGCCCCGCAATTCTACTTACTGGGCCTATTTCGCTTTTTACGGCCGCCCTTTCCCCAGTAATGCTCTGCCTTGTATTTCTTTGCTTCGACCAGATGCTCTTCCGACCAAAGACGAACCTTCATGCCAGCGAGAGATTGCACCGGAGGCGTGGGGATCTTTCCTTCGTGCATCCAGCGATATAGTGTCTCTGCACCGATCCCAAGAATCTTGATGACCTTAGCAGTCGAGTACGTCTTCATTTATAGAATCGAATACCCTATTCGGTTTGTCAAGAAAAAAAAACGAAACCCGGACGGCATTTGCTCACCCGTCCGGGCCTTGAAGAGAGTATCTCATTTTGTGTGAGAGCGAATCGCGAGTTATGCGTTGACTCCGAACAATGATCTTGTGAGAGTTCGTCGCGGTCGTCGTGATGACGAACTACCCACTGCACGGCATCCAGACTGGTTTTAGGTATTGTCGAAGCTGGGTTCCGGCAATCTCTCGAGAGAACGTGATGAGGCGGCGAAGTTGGGCCGACTGGCTACTCATTCCCCAGAGGCGCAAGCACGCCGTTCTGAGACTCAGCGACGGCAGAATGCGGCGCGAAATTCAGCAGCCCTAGCTTATTGGACCGCGTGGCACGAAATGCGAGTTATGTTTCCGAGAGTTGATCTCCCTAGGGTTCCTGAACATTGGCGCAACTTCGGCAGCCGTACGATGGGTCACTGGCAAAATCCTTCCACTGGCGAGCGGAAGGAAAACCAGTTTTACCCCAGGTTAGTGATCAAGCCCAAAGACGGCAAAGGTTCATTTTTTCACACCACAACCTCACGGGAGAAACAACAGCTGCCACGAATCCGGTCCCTTGACCTGCGGACGCTGGCGTGGGCACTCTTCAGCCAATCACACACCTTGGAATCGGCCTGCAAGGCATGCGGACTAAAGGGAAAACTGAGTGGCTACACACCCACCGGAATCGTCAGCAACGTAGAAATTGATTACAACCGTCAGGACGTGTGCGCAACAGTTGACCTTCTCAACGCTTTGCGAGCCGAATTTGATCTTCATCCAATTGATCTGACCCCTGATAAAGCCTATTCTCCGGCGTCGATTGCCAAAGCCTATCTCAAGAAGATGGGTTTGACCGAGCCTAGCGTGAAATTTCCAGTTCCCCCAGAGGTTTCGGGAATCGCGATGCAGTCCTATTACGGAGGACGCGCTGAGATTCGTATCCGGCACACGCCGGTCCCGGTCGTTTACACCGACTTTTTATCGCAATACCCAACCGTAAACACCCTCATGGGTCTTTGGCCATTTCTCCGCGCAGCTGCCCTTCAGGTCGTAGACGCCACAACTGAAATCGCTGAATTGCTGGGCAACATATCTCTTGATCAAACTTTTGATGCGAAGTTTTGGCCGCGACTTCCATTTTTTGCTCTTGTGGAGCCCGACCGGGACATTCTTCCCGTGCGTACCAACTATACGGGCGACACTAGCAACATCGGAATCAATCCGCTCACTTCTGCTAAACCAATCTGGTACGCGGGACCCGACCTGGTAGCAGCGAAAATCCTGACAGGCAAGGCACCCAAAATTCTGAAGGCCGTTAGAGTTATTGCAGATGGTCTACAGCCTAACCTGCACACGGTGGCTCTCCGTAACGCAGCGAACATGGACCCCACCACCGAAGACTTCTTCAAAAAGATCATCGACGCACGCACTTTGGCTGAGTCCGATACCACGAAGCCCGAAAATGAACGTGAGGCCCTTCGACATTCGCTAAAAATTATCGCGAACGCCGGTTCCTACGGAGTCTTCGTGCAACTTGATCCCGAACGAGTCGGGAAGGACACGAAAAGCGGCCGGGGGAAATTACGGGTGTTCTCGGGCGAAACTGTGTTCGAAACAACCTCGGAAATCTTTGAGAGGACTGGTCCGTGGTATTGCCCGATTTTCGGCTCACTTATTACGGCTGCGGGACGCCTATTGCTAGCGATGTTAGAGCGCAGCGTGATGAACCTAGGCGGGAGTTATTTGCTCTGCGATACCGATTCAATGGCCATCATCTCCACCGAGAATGGCGACCTTAACCCCTGTTCAGGCGGCGATCATCGGCTGCCGGACGGCGCTCCTGCGGTCAAAGCGATTTCATGGCAACAGGTGCGGGATATCGTTCAACGTTTCGGAGAAATAAATCCTTACGACCATAGCATCGTTAAAGGCTCCATCTTAAAGATTGAGAAGGTAAATTTCTCCAAGAACAAGCAACAGCTCCAACTCTACGGATTTGCGATAGCCGCGAAGCGCTACGCGATGTGGACCAGAAACGCGGACAACGATATCAAGCTCGCAAAGGCCAGTGGGCACGGACTCGGGTATTTGTTGGCACCAAAGAAGGGACTTGACGAGGAGCTGAAAGAGCCGCTCTGGGTTGTCGAAGCGTGGGCTTGGATTTTGCGGGGTGAACTGCAGCATCCTCGCAGTTCGCCAAGTTGGTTCGAATTCCCGGCAATGATGCGGTTCACGATTACCACTTCCGAAGTGTTTAAAGCCTTACAAACGCGCCATAAAAATAGTGCATACAAGAATCAAATAAAACCTTTCGACTTTATTCTGAGCGCTGTGATCGACCGGCTCACTGGCGGCCTGCCAATCGATGTCGACAAGGAGCGGTTTACGTTGATCGCGCCCTACAGCTCGGAACCAGAAACCTGGTACAAGACGCGGTGGGTCAACGTTCATGACGGTAAATTCTTCCAGTTGGGGAAGCCCGGACAACGCCTGTCGTATCAGGTCGGTCCCAAGACGTTCGGTGACGTTGTCGGTTCGTACATCTTGCACCCGGAAGCTAAGAGCTTGGCACCGGACGGCACCCCTTGCGACTCGCGTACTCGCGGCCTTCTCATTCGTACGCCCGTATTAGCGGCTCATGGGTTTGGCTACAGTGGGAAGGAAACCGATCGCCGTTTGGAGCGGGAGGAAGACTTCAGCCTTTTGACCTCGCGCCTAGCGGTCTACAGGCCGAACGAGACCGAACGCCCTGTTGCGGAACAAGGTCTTAGGCGTAAAGCTTCTCAGTGGGGAATAACTGAATTGGCGAATGCGACCGGAATATCCGAACGCACAATAAAAAGGATTAGAAATGGTATGCGAGTTCGGCTTGGAACGGTTGTGAAACTGAAGAGTGTGTTAAAATGACGGCGGAACAAACACGCAATAGAAGCAATCTCCGGGTGTTGCGTCGTATCGGATGAAGGTTAGATCCCTACTGTGCCGGTCATGCGGTTAACTCCTCACAGAAATACTAGTTCACCTCGAGCCCCAAGTCAATAGGTCGACAGGGAATTACAAATCCATTAGAATCAAAGGCTTATGAGCAAAAAACCCGCTCTTTATGCATTCCTGACGCTTATATCAACCCCGAACGGGATACTGGGGTCGACTTTCGATCCAGTCCATCCGAAGGTTTTAAAACCCAGTTGCGTGGAATATTCAGCCGCGAGCTCGGCTGCCGTCATCAATCTCCCGACAACCCCTTTTTTGGGTTCCAGTCGAATATCCGGGTAGTCTTTCGGAATAGAGATTACCAAATCAATTCTTTCAACCACACCCTCAGCGTGCCCTGGAACGTATACCAAATCATCTTTGCCATCCACTAAGGGTAAGAATTTTTCGACCAGGTCTTGGAAATCAAAGAGATAAGGGCCAGTATGAGGTTCTAAAATTGGGTCGAGGAACAGGAGCAATTCACGACTTCTGCCGCTGCCGGAGCCGGAGCTCCTCATAGGTAAATCTATCGCCTTCACTTCTTTCTGATTTGTGAGATCTATCACGTGCCAAGAAGTTTGTTCTAATGTCGTCTCTTGAACGGCATCGGAAACGAGAACTCTATGGCAGTAGACACGTTCAGAAAGTGTGTTGAATTTAGCTTTGTAATGAACTAAGTCTGGTTTTCCGTGGTCGGGATGATTTTTGTTTAACAGGGATCGGGCCTGAACGGCCACACTGCAATGCCCATAGGTAAATTTGGTCGATTTGTGTTGCGCGTCGTAAACGCGTCCCAAGCGCTCCATCAAAGGGATACCTTGCGTAGACCATGGGTCTCCGACAATTACTTGTTTGGATCTTTTCTGGCGATCAATGAAACCTTTAAACCATTCCTTTGCTCGTCCTTTCACAAAACCGTAAGCGGCTGCTACATCTAGCCCATTAACAACGGCGTCGACAAAATCGAACGTATCCAGTTTTGTCTCGATCGAAAATACCGAACCTGCCCCCAATCGACTTCGAGCACGTTCCATCGAATTTTGCATTGCGGTATCGAGTAAAGCAGTCGAGAAACTGAGCGGATCATGTACTCGCTTCGGAGATGGCTTCTTAAATGAAATCCCCACGACGCGACCAAACTCGTCAATATCTTGAGGGCTGTCCAACTCCTCGGAGGGTAAATTCTCACAGATTCCCCCATCTACTATCACCCTACTTCCGCCTTTGCTCCAAGTACGAAAACAAAAAGGGATACCGCATGAGTCCATCAATGCCGTCATCAGCGGCTCGTCACCTTCATGAACCACCTTTCCGGAATTCGTCAAGTCCGCCGCGATTATCTTAACCTTAATTCCCCGCGCACGATTTAGCTCATTGACAGTTTCGAACCCACCCGCTTCTTGCAGTACTTCCGCAAGAATTTTTTCTACGAAAGTCGTGGCCCAAAGAGGGTTGCCTTTGGCCAAACGATATAGCATGTGCGCTCGTTTTACAGAACCTGGCGAAAATATACCAAGAGGCCATGGCTGAGGAAACGTCCTTTCAATATCTGGAGGCTTGATATTAGATAGCCTTATGCGTGCGAGCTGTATAACGTTGTCGCCGGCAGCATAAAGGCAGCCTACAATGGCACCAGCAGAGGTTCCTGCGATGCGTGTAACCGTGATCTCACCTTCTTTTTGCAATTCGTTCACAGCTTCTAGCGTTGCCAAGAGTGCCGCTATTTTCGCGCCACCGCCCTGTATGGCCAGTTGAATTTTGAGCGGGCTGTCTGCCATAGGTTCCCCGTCCACTTTCTTGGTATTTTAAAGTTCAGCCAAAAAGTGCTGCTATTACGGTAGCTGCGGTTTGGGCGTCCTGTACTATTGTTTCGAGGCTCGGACTCGACTTCGCTGTCGCTTGCAGTGATGACATCATTGCATTGGCTTTCTGCCACGCTTGACCGTAGCCCTGTAAGTAACCACCTGTCCAACCTGCTGCGTATCCTTGTTCGTACCCAAACCTCCATCCGTTCTCAAATCCCGCTGTATAGGCTATTTGAAACGTTTGGTTAAAAACTTCGTCAGCAGCATTCAGTGAGCCTACTTCGAACCCATCAAGAAATGCCAATTGAACAGCGGCAACTTCTAAACGTTTCTGGGCGTTGAGTGCTGCTGGTTGGGCTTGCACAAAACTGTAAAGCTCAAGGGTCATCATTCGATGAAGGTTAGATATTAGATCACGAACCTCTACTACTTTCGGATCCGATCCAAGGTTTTTAGCAATAGCAGTTAGGTCAGTTTCTGGAGTCGAATTAGGAGAGAGCTTAGCCACGTGCGAATTTCTGACGAATCCATTCATGTAATCGAGGGTGAAGCCGACGAGGATTCCAGCTTGGTAGGGAGAAATTCTCGATTTCAGAAGATCCATGACATCGGTCCGATAGCGTTCGTCTTTCCCACCCAATAGAGCGTCAAGCTTCTCTCCCGCCCTCCAACCCCACATGATTGCAGGCGGCCCGATAGGAAAGATCGAAAACTCGGCAGCTATTGATTCATCCAGGGACAGCAACTTTTGGGGAACTCCCAGCACGTATTTGAATGTTATTTTGTGACTGAAGTCGTCCAATGTGGGAGCATTCACGGAGTCGGTGAAATTAACCATTTGGGCATTCATTGCGGGGTCAGCAGCAGCCCATTGCCGCGCATACTGGCCCAAAACAAGGCGAGTGACCAACCCTCCGATGAAGTAATCCTGAAAAATTTCGGCGGCCCGGACGTACTCCGGAGTGCCGAATCCATCCATAAGAACGCAAATAGAGTCGCGCGGATCACCCCCGCTATTTGTATCGAATAAATGATTTAGTTGAGCGTTGTAGGCCGCGTTTAATGGCCCTGCTCCCCCAGTCGGATGATCAGTCTTTTCCAGTTTTAGAACCATCCGGTTATCGGTTAATTGATAGGGCGCGAAATCGAAAACCCTGTTATCACCCGCAGCCTGAGCCAACGCGGCGGTTCCCTGCTTCAGGTCGATTTTCCTCGGCAAAAGCAGGAAATAACTTCTGAATTCCGAGATGTCCGACCAACTCGACAAGTCATTCAGCCGTGTGGTTATCTCTGCGGTGGACAACGCTTTCGCCGTAGCGCGGACGGGAACAAGATTTTCACCCTGGGCCGATAACGAAGGAGCAACGAGCAGCGTGAAGCAAGTCCAACAGAACGTAATCGAGGGCTTAAGCCAACTGGCGTACTTTTTTACAAGCATCTTTGGAACTCCTGTCGGAGGACAAATGCTGATTAAATTATCAGATAAACGAATCCTTCGAAATTAGGCGTGACTGTACTATTTATAATATACAGATTCAAGTACTTACTTGAAATTCAGAATGTTGGGTTCGAGTTCAAAATAAGGAGAGGGACTTCGTCGTCGTATTACACGGGGCCGTTAGCATCGAATATAAGATCTAATTCCCCGCATTCCTTCGCTGGTGCGTTGGCACAATACATACTGTAAGTGGCTGAGAACGAGTTTGACCTTTGTCCTAATGCGAAAGCGATGAACATGTTGTCCATCTCAGCGACGAAACCGAACCGAATTTCTACGTAAAAGGTTGCCGCCGAAGGTCAGTCGATAAGGTTGTTCTCGAAATAAGACTTGACTATAAGTGATTTAAATAATACAAGACGTAACCTATATGATACCGCAGTTGTGATTTTTCGTTATGTTGCTATGGGCTCCTGCGTAAATGTGAGGTTTGTAATGAAGCTACTGAGAACTTCAATTTTCAGTTTATTATTTGCTATTGCCCTTAACTCATCTCTTGCAGCCCAGACAACTACCCCATCGAAGGGCGCCGCTGGTGATGGCACTGTCGTGCTCGAACAAGGCGTCCGTAATCCTTCTCTTACCCCTGTGTTTGTGACGGAGCCGAATGGCAACAAGGTTAGGGAGCTTCGGTTCGTGCGAGACGTAAGCTATAACGCATTCTCGAAAGTAATTATCAGCTATATGGACAGTTCGATGCCATCTGAGCCGAAAAGAACGTTCAGTCAGTGGAGCGATATATTTATCCCCGCGACACCAGATGTGTCGAGCGTAGTTACAGTCCTTCGTGCCAGCCCCAAAACATTCGCCGAAAAACTAAGTTTTGCGGAATATCGAAACCAAATTATCGAGCAACGAAATAAACTTCTTCTCAATCCGAGCAACATTAAAGAATCGGTAAACCCAGAAACGCTATTTAGACTTAACTTGTCCAATGTCGATGTTTTGGCTGCAGAACGACGTTTGGTAGCAACGCCAAATGCGAACGCATTGAAAAGCTTAAGCAAACAACAGTTCGGTGATCGGCAGAGCGCGGCAGCCTTGATAGATCCCGCCTCCATAATTCTGGGTATGACGCTTCTCCAAAACACGATCGACGGCGCTTTGGACCGAGCGGACGAAATAGCGACCAGCCAACTGTTCGCATTGCGAGAACATCTTGCAATATCTATACAAGATATGAATGTCGTTTTTAAGGATCGCCTCAACCAGACGTTCGACAAATTAACCGAGCGAGAACAGGTCGCAGTAAATACTGCAATGCAGTTATCTTACGACACGCAGATCGCATTAGACGACCTTGAGAACAAAGGCTTTGCGCATGCCTCAGATTTGCTGTGCCAGGCAGCCGTCGCGGCAGCGCAACTGAATCTTTTGCCGATTTTTAAGAGGGCACCCTCGCCGGATTTGCTCTGCATTACGACTCCCTATATCCGAGATGCTGGCACCTTACACGAGAGGTTTCTGACGTTCCGCGGCATAAGTCTCCGCAAAGGTGGAGACTATCCTGATGCATCCTTGATAATACCGACTCCCGACAAGCATTTTACTTTGCCCGCTGCCGGAGGAGACACGATAATTCAAATGCCGTTACCGGGTGGAATAAATGGCGGCTCGGGGGATCCTGCGTCCGAGAGGAAGTTTGATTGCACTCGCGGAATTTAATTGGAATGCTATAAACAAGAACAAGTCTAAATTAAAGTTGCGATGGATGTTTACGATTGATCCTTACCTGGTGAATAGTCTCGACGTTTCCATTACTCCCCGAATTCGCCAATCAACCTACGCTACCAAGTCGCAACGCTTTTACCTCGAAGCCGGCCAAACCGACACAAGTACTCAAACTTGGGCTCTACCCGTTGACAATGGCGGGGAAGCTCTCGAGTGCTGGTATGAGGTAACCTCTAAAGATGGTGATTCTGGCATATTGAACGGTCCACTGCGAACGCCTGGCGGATGTGAGGTGACGGCAATAGCTCGGGGTCAGGGGCGCTACAGGGGAGGCGGCAACTTTGGAATTAACCTGCATATTAAAGAAAAATTTGAGAATGAGATAGCCGGTCCCACTTGGACAGAAATAAAACACATAGTAAATCAAACTCAAAAAGAAGTGACGTTTACGTACGACCAAAAACTGACACCGCCTGATGCAAAAATCATCGACTTTGACTTCGATTGGAAGGTTGATATTCATCGAAATACTGAAGAGGATTTTACGCTGAGCAGCGCCAACAAAGAAGACAAGCGCATCGGTATCGCTGTAATGGATCTTAACGGCAATCTCACAGTCAAATTCACCGATCCAGCCGTGGTGCTCGATACCCCGAGCACGACCGAATTGAGTAATCTCCCAAAATAATTTCCTTCTGAACCTTTGACCGATAGGCAGCCAGATCCTCCCTCCTTTTTTTTGTTTTTGTTTTTCTTTTGTTTTGCCTTGCCCACCCACCCTCGTCTTTGTGAGCTCCATTTACGACGGGTAACAATTGGGGGGCCTCCCCTCTATCCCCCTCGTGGCGTTGACGGGTTAGGTGGTAGGAGAGGCGAAACTGCCCTATTTTGCGAGGTAAGCCACAGACTCTGTTCGCCGTTCTTCGCAAACCAGATGCACTCCTACCTGGCTATTACTTTTGCCAATAATGTGATAGTGTCGCGAATAATTTGGCGATCCTGCCCTCGCCGCGCGAGATTAATTCACTCCAGAATATAGTTTAGCGGGCCGTTCAAGAGATTCGCACGCGGGCATCGCCGGAAACTAGAATTACTTTTCCTCACAATCTGGGACTGGGGGTTCGTACTATGTCAAACGATAGTCCACAGGTACCACGAGATTTAATAGATAAAGCTAAAACTCTTGCAGGTCAAGGAAGGCTAAATGAGAGCCAGATTATATTCGACAAGCTTATCTCGGATGGTTTGGAAATAGGTGCCGCCCATTTTGGTCTCGGAGTTATCCAGTTTTCGCGCGGGAATCTCAGTAAATCTGAATACGAATTTCGTCAGTGCCTGGAAAACGATCCAGGAACGACAACGCTTTTTATTACTTGGGGAAAATTTGCGAACGACGTGGGGAACAGAATCAAGCTCCATATTACTTTCGACGGGCGCTCGAGATAAATCCACAGCATCGTTCGGCCCTCAATGAGCCATCTGCTGTACCGAACATCGTGCAGGAAAATGGTGCCGATCAGCGGTCTCCGGTGGGTTCGACTTTCAGTTCGAAAGTGGCCCCGACAGTCGAAGTGCTACCAGATTCAGGCACGTCTCAAACTTCAGAGAAGCCTCGTGTCGGTTTGATGGGAGTCTTAGATAAAGATAAGGGTGAATTAGCGAAACAAACCGTAACCTTGATTGACGAGTTGGCGTCCACGCGCAAGCCGCGGATGTCAGCATTCTCTGAATCACTAACACTTAGATCGTTGTTACTGGGTCTAGTCGTTATTTCGTGGTTCTTTGTGCTCGCTTTGGCAACGCCAAGCTTTCGGCAGAAGGTTGATCCGTTCTTTTTGACCTTGGTTGTAGCCGCGCTCGCCTTCTTAATATTTCTGATTATGCAGATACAAACGACCGAGTATGTGTTTGAAGGAGGCCGGCTTATGCTAAAGTCCGGTATCATTTCAAAGAGAACACGCAACGTTGAGCTATTCCGGGTTGAGCATATTGAAGTAACGCAATCTATGTTCAACCGTTGGACTGGAGATGGGGTGATTGAACTAAGCGTTAGTGAACAGGGTGATACGAAGAAGCATGAGGTAGTTGAATTGATAGGTTTTTCGGAGATTACTGAGTTGGAGTTGTTCACAACTAAACTACGAAATTTGATCTTGCTCCTAAGAGGAAATACTCTGATCAAAGGCATAATCCGTTGACGTCGAGTCGTTCCGTTACTTACTCGAGACAGTTTCGTAGGACGGAGACGATCACCTATGGAGCAACCAGGACACGTCGCCATCACACATCAAACGGTAGAAAAACTGTTTGAATCGTTCGGCGAACACGGCGGAATGCTTTTGGGCCAAAGTAAGGAACGATTTTTTACAAATCTTAACAAATGGCAAGCTCACGCGGACAGAATAGGCGGCGGCACATGGATTTCAGGTTATCTCCTACCGAATGTGCAACAAGAACACAGCATCGCTGATCCTTATAAGAGCGGAGCCCAAAATCTACAGAACGTTCGTGAATTCATAGTTAGAATCTGGTTGCCGCGCAGCTTGCTTACAACGAGCGACAACCAGGATTGCTCTGGCAACATCTCGGAGCAGCGATTCATGCTCTGCAAGACAGCTATAGCAGCGACCACGTTTTTCGCGATGCTTCCCATCCCACCGACCCTCACGCGCGAGTCGTCGCCTTCAACGTGTTCTCTCCTATATTCACACAGGTGATCGGAGATATCTTGCCTCTGACAGCTGGAGTATCCGATCGAACGGATACCCACGGGACTTTTCATCGTGAATCCTTCGATGCTGTTTTTCTCACTGGGAATCGCTTAGAGCGTGGCACTGACTATGCAGCCGTCCAGGCTGGTTACGAACTGCTTTCGGCATTTCTCAATCACCTTTTAGATTCTTACGACGAAGCAACGCCTGCACTAAACGCCGCAGTCTCGGCCTTGTTCCAAGGCGACAACGTCCAGGTGTTTTACCATGAAGACGACCCCGCCTACATCCTAGAGAAAGACGCTCACCACGCGAATGACGTTAGCGAAGTCAGAGACGAACCGATCACCCACACAAGGCTCGAAAGCTCGAATGAGTTGAAGGACGTCAGTCATCTCGGTAAAGTCGACGATACGACCGTAGAAAATAGTTCGCAGAACCCAACCGCCACAGATGTGCAACACAGTGCGAGCGGTGGTGCGGACGGACGAGTGGTTGCCATTGAGACATTTGACCCGAGAACCAGCGACCAGACTCATGGCGGCCAAGACAATACGACCGATGGCCATGACAGTCATGCGGTCCACATTGAAGCATTCGACGCAAGTACTACCGACCATGCGCACCACGGCGACGAAGCAATACGACTGACGATCAAGCCAACATGACCGATGGCCATGACGGTCATGCAGTCCACGCTGGTGGGTTCGACCCAAGTACTACCGACCATGCGCACGACGCCAACTCAAGCAATGTGACTGATCAAGCCAACATGACCGATGGCCATGACGGTCATGCAGCCCACGCTGGTGGGTTCGACCCAAGTACTACCGACCATGCGCACGACGCCAACTCAAGCACGTGACTGATCAAGCCAACATGACCGATGGCCATGACGGTCATGCAGTCCACGCTGGTGGGTTCGACCCAAGTACTACCGACCATGCGCACGACGCCAACTCAAGCAATGTGACTGATCAAGCCAACATGACCGATGGCCATGACGGTCATGCAGCCCACGCTGGTGGGTTCGACCCAAGTACTACCGACCATGCGCACGACGCCAACTCAAGCAATGTGACTGATCAAGCCAACATGACCGATGGCCATGACGGTCATGCAGCCCACGCTGGTGGGTTCGACCCAAGCACTACCGACCACGCGCACGACGCCAACTCAAGCAATGTGACTGACCAAGCCAACATGACCGATGGCCATGACGGTCATGCAGTCCACGCTGGTGGGTTCGACCCAAGTACTACCGACCACGCGCATGACCCCAACTCAAGCAATGCGACTGATCACGCCAACATGACCGATGGCCACGATGGTGCTGGATATTCAATCGCGTCCGATGCCGGGGGTGGTGCGACTGATGTTGCGGGCGGCGGCGCAGATGCCGCAGGGGTGGGAGGAGACGGCGGAGGCGGCTGAACATGTAGCAAAAAACTATTGCCCCACAGAAGAAGAGACCATTTAGGACAAATCTCCGTCGGTCTGTTCTCTCACCTATCAAGAGAATCTTCGGGCAGCGAAAACACTCCTCCGAGCCCCCATATTTCGCGGGACCTGACTAGCTGTCTCAGGTAATTGCATCTGAGATAAAGTCCTCGTAATTCGTTCCATTTTGAATCTTCGTAGCCGACAAGAGTTCCGACGTAAAACTAGCATCTTGAGGTTTCAGGTATCGAAATACCAACCATTCAAGAGACTCGGGCCTAGAAAAGGGGGTGCATTCGACAGGCCGATGCAACACCATCTGATTTAAGTCTGCTGTGTAAAGGTGGTGTTGGCATGAGGCCAGGACAACGATTTGGACTTTCTGAGATCGAGAAGCGTGACGTTTGGAGCCGGTGGAAGGCGGGGCAGTCGCTGCATGCGATTGGGCGGGCCTTTGACAAGCCGCATAGCTGCATTCGCTCGGTGTTGTTGCCTCGCGGCGGCATTTCTCCCGCCGCTCGTCACCGTTCGCGGCTGGCGCTCACGCTAGCGGAGCGAGAAGACATCTCACGAGGAATCGCTTCCGATTCGTCGCTGC
The DNA here is from genome assembly GCA_963786485.1 of uncultured Acidobacteriota bacterium. GTDB lineage: Bacteria > Acidobacteriota > Terriglobia > Acidiferrales > UBA7541 > Acidiferrum. Next base: position 74,950 of record CAWAZN010000003.1, on the reverse strand, counting down.
GTGAGATTGCTCGACAACTGGATCGAGCGGCCTCCACCGTGAGTCGGGAGATTTCTCGCCACGGTGGCCGTCCGGCCTATCGCGCCCATGATGCGGATGACCATGCCTGGGAATCGGCCTTGCGACCGAAGAGGTGTCTGCTGGCCCTGCACCGCAGGTTGCGGGACATCGTTGCGAGTAAACTGATCCGGGACTGGTCGCCGGAACAGATTTCCGGATGGCTGAAACTCCAGTATCCCGATGACGAGAGCATGCGCGTGTCCCACGAAACGATCTATCGCAGCCTGTTCATTCAGGCCCGCGGAGTGCTGAAAAAAGAGCTGCTGGAGCAACTCCGCTCGAAGCGGCACATGCGCCGTTCGCGCCATGCCAGTGCTAGCGGACAGTCACGAGGACAGATCGTCGATGCCGTCTCCATCCGCGAAAGACCCGCGGAGGTAGAAGACCGAGCGGTTCCCGGCCACGGGGAAGGAGATCTCGTAGCCGGTGCCAAGAACACCTACATTGCGACTCTGGTGGAGCGCCATTCGCGCTTTGCCATGCTGATCAAGGTGCCCAGCAAAAACACCGAAGTGGTCGTTGCGGCATTGAGTCAACATGTTCGCAAACTCCCCGCTACGCTGAAACGCTCGCTGACCTGGAATCCAGGACTAGAGATGGCCAAGCACAAGGACTTCACAGTAGCGACGGATATACAGGTCTACTTCTGTGATCCGCAAAGTCCCTGGCAACGCGGCACCAACGAAAACACGAATCTCCTGTTGCGGCAATACTTCCCGCGAGGCACCGACCTGTCTGTCCACTCCCAAGCGCAACTCGACCAGGTCGCGCTGCGCTTGAATCAACGCCCCAGAAAAACCTTAGGCTTCGAAACTCCCGCGAGTAAACTACAGGCCAGTGTTGCGTCGACCGTCTGAGCCGGCAGGGTTTTCTGGTGTGATGGAATCGTCCGAGGCTCACGCATCTTTCGTTCAGTAGCGACCCTCGGGTTGGCGGAGTCACGGCGAGAATCGCGACCTGGAGGAATGATCGCCGCGTGGCCGCGCAGCGTTTGCGATGCAAGTCGCAGGTAGTTCTTCCTAGTCACGGCACAGAATACGGCTTGCAGACTCGCCCGCTTCTTTTCAGTAACGGACAGTTTTGGCGAAATTGTGCCATAGCCATAACTATGAAACGAGGTTTTGTTTTTTATTCGCCCCCTATCGATTGGGTGGCCGGCAAGCCTGGCGTAAACGAATCGAGTTCCAGGCCATATCGATTGCCGACACCGATCGTATAGCTCGTTGGGGACGTGAACGACCGAGGCGTGGGGTAGACGACCTGAACGTCTTGAATGAAGGCACGAAATATTCCCACTGCAACAGCCTGCATTTTGCTTCCTGTGGGAGCGATTAGTAACCGCTCCACCGCCCCATGTTCCTGGTATATCTTTAGCAAACAGTCCAACGTCTCGCGATAGTCGAGCGTATCGGTTGTGTACTGCTCTTCGCTGCTGAGGGCTTCCGTGTGGTTCAGCTTCGCTATCGCTTCGGTTCTCCATCTATTGGAGGGTAGCGGGGGGACTCCATGGATAATTGAATACCGAGATGGCTGGAGTTCGGTCCGCAAGGCGGTTAGTTGGTCGGCGTTGAAGGAAGGAAAAGCAATAAGTCTGGTTTGCTGGCCGTCCAATGAGATGGAAGACAGATCAGGTACGACCGTAATGTCGAATACTCCGCTGGACAAAAGCATGATCGAATAGAGTGGGTCGACATCGCTCTGGGCGATCGCGGCTTCGACCGCAGCTTTTTCAGGTGGATACTCCGCTGCCCCAGAGTAGACCACTGTTGTGTTTGCGAAACGAATCGGTCTGTTTGCGATCGATACTAGAATCTGTACGATCATAAGACGAGACATTCCCGATATATCGACGAACAGGCGGCCTTGGATTTTGCCAAGTGACGTCGAAAAAGCCTCCGTGAACCCCGACGGGTTTTGCCGATCATAGGTTAGTTCGTCGTAGTCAAATTTTGCCGCCTTACAGATGTCATGAATTTCCCTCCGTCGATTCTCGTCCATGAACGGCAAGTAGTTCACCGACAGAACCCTCGTCCGATGACCGGCGAAGCTCGAAATCTCCTTCAGGAAAGCCAGAGCTCGGTCCTCAAATCCGGAGCACAACACGACGCAATCGGCAGGATACAACGGTTCAGCCTGCCACTTAGCCAATGGAGGTTTGTGGGACGCCACCAATTTTTCGTCAACCTTGAGTATGCGAAGCACTATTGTTCGCCGCCTTCGCGTTCGAAATTCAGGCGTGGTTCTTCTGTATTACTCAGTTCTTTCATTCTGTGCTTGCGCTCGAATTCTGAGGGAGTCAACAAGAACTCCTCAAATTCGTCAGGCTCAAGCTCAATCGAATCCCTGAAGCTAAAAGTCAGGTTGAAGTGGGGAATGAGGAACCGTCGTAGGTAAAGCCTTGGAACAATCGCACCGCGACGGCTTTTGCCGCGTACATCCTCGATGAAGACAGAATACCGTAGAAGTTCGTCGTAAATACTTTTCGCTTCCTCAGAAAGATTCAGAGGCTCATATGGTTCGATTCGCGAGGCTTGATGTGGTGGGTGTCCCTTTTCATTGGCTGAGTTCTTATATTTGAGACAGGAATGCGCAACATTTCCAAATGCGCTGACAACCTCCACCAGGCGCTCACCATGTTTAGGTACGCTGCGTAAGCTTTTTAAAAAGTTGCCCGCGGTTTCACGGATGGCTTTGTTTTGCGACCTAGGTGGGACGCGGGGAACGATTTCATTTGAAATGGCGTTCACGCCACCCGCGGCGCTAACCATATCCCGCACAAGCCCGATAACGTAATGGATATCGCCGCTGCACAATGTGCTGAGCGTCTCTTTCCCCCAGTGTTCCGACTTCTTGCTCTGTCTAATTAGGCGTGCATCCTCGTTGTTATTAAAATCCGGATTGTGGCCGATTAACTCGTCGAGGTTATTTGCTGGGAACCCGGTCGGTGCGGAAAGCCTACGCTTGAATACATCATCGATAAATTGAAGCTTGTCTTGCGTTTTCGAATGTAGGTAAATGAGGCCAAGATTAAGCGTACTAAATTCGCGGCCTTCAACGTAGATTTTCTCGTCAACATCTGACTTGGCGAAGGAAACGGGACTTTCGGTAGAAAGCTTGAAAAAAGTCCCAGAGGATCGCTGCATAAAAAGTCTGTTAAGGTTTTCCTGCAATTCTTTGGTAATTTTCGGCGAAGAATAGTCATCGATGAAGAAATAAAATGGGCGATCACGTAACAGTGCGAACGATCGAGTCAGTTCTTGGCATGCCTGAACCAGGACGTCGGGTCCGAAATACTGCCCAAAGGCATGCTTAGGGTCATTCACGAAACGCTGCTTATTGGCTGCCCTTTGCCGCTCACGCTGCAGGCGACTTGCAATCGCCTTGAATGTGTCAATGCCAGGCTCTCTAGGCGGTTCTATGCCGAGAGTAGACCAGATTTGACGCGAGATTCGTGTCTCTTCCGCTCTCAGTTCAGTTGGAAAATGACGCGTCGCCCATAGTTCAAGAACTGTGAGAACCTCTGCGAGCAAAGTCGCCGTTGCGAAATGTACGGGTAGGTCGACTGCCTCTGTGCGGCTCGGGCGCTGATACCTAGGAAAGGAGAAATAGAGATCATCGCATCGATAGTAGATTCCTATATATTTGGTCTCGGCGGGGTCAGATAGTTCCGTATAAATTCGATGTCGCAGGCTCAAGCTCTTAAATACGGTAGTTTTCCCACAGCCGCGCGGACCGGTTAGCACAAGATTGTTGCGGCTTTCGATATCGGGCAAGCCGAGAAAGAATTCAGAGTAGAGGGCTCGAAGAATGCTGTGTGCCTCTCCAATTTGTTCGCAACTTAAATAGTCAAACGGACTGACAAGTTGACCAACATCTTGGCCTTGAGATTTTTCAAACTCAACGTCCAGATCGGTAAGCCGTCGATATAGATTCCTTGGCTGCCTCGCTAAATCATCGTGAGTTGTATCGCGTTCGATCAGGTGACGGCCCAAGAATTGATCGTTCAGAACGTTGTACGTGAATTTGTCTCTCAGGCTCAGCGATGCGTAATCGATATGCTCGAGTAAGTCTTTCAGGATTAGCGCTAGTTGCGAAAAATCATCTTTCAGGGGCGCATCGCTCGTCGCATTAGCCACGCCGAAGTCGGTAATGCGAAATTCAAAGGGATCTCCCAGCAGCCTGTACGCAGATGTGTCCGCAACGAGGACATTTCCACTGTGAAGATCCCCGTGCACGATGCCTTGAGCAACCATGTCGTTGAAGAAATCCAACATCGATTTGAGAAAGTAAACTATGAACGGAACAGATATTTCGGTTTTCCTTGTTGAGACGAATTCCTTAACCGTAGGGCCTTCTACGAATTCAGAAATTAGGACCACGCAATCTATCGAATTGGGTTCTTCTTTCCATTCTGTAATATCGGAAAATTTAACAACGGCCGACGTCCTGAGGCGGTTCGCTTTTAGAACTTCAGCTCTCCACACTTCTGGATCCTGATCACTGCCGATGAGATTTTTGCGCGGAATGATTTTGCAGGCTACGTCGCGACCCAGATCGTCTGAGTGCGCTCGAAACACGTGAGCATTGTAACCGGAGCCTCGATGCTCGACGATCTTGATTGTCGGCTTCAGTGGCAATGGCTTGTTGAGAAAAAAGCTCTTGTCCGGCAAGTGAATTCGCATCTAGTTTTTCTTGAAGACTAAGAAGTGCTCCCGCTTGATTCCCCTGCATTCTCGCCTAGTTCGACGAACGTCGGGAATGTCATCAAAAATGACTCGATGCAGGCGTAAGGAGGGCGCATGCTGACTCATAATCTGATAAACGACCTGGGACGGATGAGCTGCAAACGTTCTTCGTAGACTCTCTCCAACGACGAGCACGCAAAAGCCCTTTGATTTGAGGCCATTTTCTACTTTTTGCGCAAGGCAGCACACCGAGCTGACAAAAGCCTGTCGGCGTTGAGTCGCACCATTGTCCACTCTGCGGGCGAGCGTTGGGTCAATAAACCAAAGTCTTAACCGGTTGTCTCGTCCGTAGTCTAGTGCATTCATGTATGGCGGGCTTGTGATCACAGCATCAAAGGCCGATGGGAAAGAGACTTTTTCAATTGTGCTGCGGCGGAGTGTAGTAGAAACATACGCATCCTGGTCCACGAAGCGTTTGTACATTCGGCGCACCTTCGCGAGCAATCTGCTGCGTAAGTCGCGGTAACCATAGAGTTCAGGGTATAGTCGACGAGGATATTTCTTGTCTCTGAGATAAGGGACCAAATGGCTGCTTGGGTAAGACAGAAATCCAGGTCGTTGATGATGCAAGATACCCAGTAGGCACGCCATTAAGAATTCGTTTCCCGGACGTCTGCAGATATGGGCGAAGCTGATGGCCTCCTTCAGCGTAGAAGGATGGAAGAAATCCCGAACCCATTTGGGAACTTCTCGTAAGTCGGGTGCGAGGATGCTGCTGGCTTCATCGAGGCAATTCTCGGCTCTTCGTATGGCACGGGATAGGGAGCGCGGTGGAAATAATTTTGCTCGCGAAAGTAATAAGGCGTACGGGCTGATGTCTGAGCCGAACGAGCGCCGTCCAGCCAATGCTGCCTCTAACACGACGGTTCCGGATCCCACGAATGGATCAACAATAAGGTCGCAAGGTTTTGAAAAATGTTCGATGAGGTGCCGCGCGATAGAGCTCTTTAATTTTCCGACGTACGGTGAAAGTTGATGCATTGAGGCTTCAACGTTCGTGCAGGGCTGACGCCATCGCGCGGGCGCGGCCAAGAAGTGCCTAAACTGAGCAAGGTTGTCAAAGCTAGACGATTCGAGTACGCGAGGCGAGGGCGAGGCGGTAAGTCTTGCCGTCCGACTGGCAAAAGCCCGCGAGCGCGAACGATTCGAGGATTTACGCGACAACTCCACAGTTTAAACCAAAACTCCGCAGTAGAAAGGGGAAGGCCCAGGGTCAAGGCCTAATGAGTTGTGAGCTACGGTTTCGCTAAGGTCGTTTTTCATTTCTGGGGCTCTAAGTCATGGAATACTTTGGGTGAATACCCAAAGCGGGTTTCCATCTTTTCAATGAATTCGTCTCGCTCCCGATTTCTCCTGAGCTGCCCGGTCCGCTCATCGAACTCGAGCCAATGAAGCGATTGAAATAGTCCGGCCAGCTCGACTTTGTCATCCGACAGAATTGCTTTCAGGAGTTCCACTTCCGTCGCGGACAAGTTCAGAGAATTCACGCGGTAGTCGAGAAATGCCTGCCAAGCTAAAGGCACCCAATGGGCAACTATTTTGTGGCCGATTATCTGAGCGTACAGACGAATCTCTTGTTGAGCATCTTCTCTCATCCTCAGGTCCAGAAAATGCAATAGGTTCCAGAGGTCAATTTTCCAGTACGCTTCCGTGAACGTACTCAGAGGAAGATCCTTTCTCGCTTGCTCACGGGCAACTCCGGCAGTGAGGCGTTCTTCATATGCCGCTCTGGCAAAGCGCTGTACGTCGGTCTCAACTTGCGTCAAATGTCTGCCTTGTTCGGCGGGCAATCGACCATCGCTGCCTTGTTTATTGCTTCCTGCCTGCAATCGCCATTCATCGGGCCTTGTCGCTTGCGCATCATCTATCGCAATTGAATATCGCGTGCTGTATTCGTTGACGTTCGCAGTGCGATGCCGAATCCATTGTCGCCAAGTGTCCATGGGCGCGCGGATGTGTAGCTTGATCTCACACATTTCGAACGGCGTTGTGTGATGGTGTCGCATGAGATATCGAATTAGGCCCCGATCCTCGTGTACTGCGCGAGTTCCTTCTCCGTACGACACTCGTGCGGCCTGCACAATAGACGCATCAGTTCCCATGTAATCAACCACGCGGACGAATCCGCCTTCGAGTGGCTCGAATCGAGTGCCGAGCGTCGCTTGCAGATCCTCCGCGATAGCGCGCGGTAGAGGGGGTTCATCGGTAACCCGTGACAATTTTTTAGGTTCGTCGTTAATCAATACTCCGCCTTTTTAAAGATTTGCGGTTGCAAACACACGCTCGTTAAGCCGAGCACAGTGCCAAGAACTACCCGCACATTATAGCCCCACTCCGAAGCCCGGCGAGCCGGGCTAGCTCTCCCCTCCTATTTGGCCTTGCACCACGCGGGGTTTTCCGTGCCTCCGATGTTGCCAGCGGAGCGGTGGGCTCTTACCCCACCTTTTCACCCTTACCGGAATGCGCACGCCAATCGAAGACGTCTCGCAGGTTTACCTGCAAGCCGCCACCGTGCGGCTCATACCGGCGGTTTAAGTTTCTGCGGCACTATCCGTCAGCAGCAGCGCAAACTTTCATCTGCACTACCACTCCCTGGCGTTACCAGGCGCAAGCTAGAGGAGTTGTTTCCATCTCAACGTGTGGTTCAGGAGGCTAGAGGAAGGCACAAGTCGATGGCGCGAACCGATTGAACCGGGCCTCCGGATCGAACTGTCGGGTCCAAAACGGGTCCAAAACTCACCCTAATACAGCACTACAGGAGCACTGACGACACAGGTAAAAGCTAGACGAATCAACACTGCAGCATATCTGCGTTAATCAGCGGGTTGCAGGTTCGAGTCCTGCCCGGTTCACCACAAACTTCTGTTAATTCTCTTCCCTTCATTCATTTAACTGTCCGCTCGGAACTTCGCGCGAAACAGAGTTGAGAATATCTGACCGCTGCCAGCTCAAACGGTCGATGCAACACTATTAAGCTATTGATCGGACAACGCTTATCGATAGAGAACGGAAGTATCCCGGCTGTAAATCAACAATACATACCAGGACGCTGTTCCAGTTGATCGGCGCTCGCGACCGTTCCTTAGCTCCTGGAGGCCGTGCCGTGGGATTCGAGAGGGTGTTGCATCGACCCCATGGAGACCACCCGCATTATCGAACAAGTGATTTTTGCACCGATTCCACTTTTCCGGTGAGCGCGTTAATCAGGAGTTAGTTTGAAGTTTGACACAGGGCCAAGCGCTTCGGTGTCCAGGAAATGTAAACTGAGCCAGGGCGAAGCTAAATGTCACTCGCGAACTCAAGGTCCGTCACTATTCTTGCGCTCACTAGTTTCTGTGTTGCTGCAAACGCGCAAGCCCCAGTGGGACACGCAAAGTCTGTCGAACGGGCTCGACGGGTTATTCTCGAGAGCCAGCATTTAGGGCCGCACGGAATGGGATATAACGACCAATCCCTGAACACACTTTCTCAGAAACTTACGCCCGCTGATATTCCAGTTTTGATTGACTTGCTAGCCGATAAGGATTTGCGTGTCGGAATACAGTTTGGGCTGGCCTCGCAGTGCGAATCCGCTCTCTTTGCTGTGCGCGACGCAGCAGTAAATCACCGGATGCTGTTTTTCGATGCCGAGGACACGATGCGCCTCGTCGAGAACTTTGACGCCTGCACAACGCGGGCCAAGCAAGGGGCCGCCGCCATGCGATCAGAAATTCACTCGCTGAGCGAAGCAGAGCACAGAAGGATAATGCAGGAAGCACAGGAGAATGCGGCTGAGGACGCCCGCATCCAGAAAAATGCTCTCAAGATGACCGATCCAAAACAGGCCAAAGAATTGACCAGACAGGAGCGGGCAGAGGTTTTCCGGCGTTCGCTCAAAGCCATGGGCCTGAACGAGGATGGTCCCATGACACCGGCACAAAAGGACCTAGTTCAGCGCATGTACCGAACCATGGTTTTGGACGAATCCGGCAACAAATCTCCAAATCAGTAGAATCCACTTGTCCGGTAAGCGCGTTTACCAGGAGTTGGCGTCATCGAAGCACGACTACTGCGATTTTCGAGACGTACTGCACCCATGTCCCAGTGAAATACCAACGCCTGGATGCTGATCATCACACTTCAAGTCGTGCCAGCGGCCTCCCCAGAAACCGACGACACGCGTGACACCATTGCGATGGTCGACAGCAATCGCGCCGATGCCTCCTTTGCCGGACTTTAACCTCGTGGTCACAGCAAGTGGACGCATCTTCAACAGTAAAATTTCGCTGCCCCAGTCGCGGTCCGTATCTACAAGGACCCACGCCACGCGAGTTCGTCCGACGGCTGCTACCTTCCCATCATGCGAGACGACAGGTTTAAAGGCCTCAAACCAATCAGGCACTAGGGGTCCGAGCAGATTCGGAAAAAAGGGCAACTGCTCCTGAGCCTCTAAACGCCCCGACGAGTTGAGTAACACTGCTTTTTGGGCAGCTCGTTTGCCCAGCACTGAGAGAATTTCTTCGTCTCCGGGCAGGATGATGGGTTCAGCCGCATGTCACTCGGGAGCTCCAGGGCGCCCGCATTTTCGGTATGTTCTCCCGAAATTTTTACTCCTCTATAGCAAAACCCATCGCATCTGCTGGGAATCCACAGCATGTCAAATCCGCTGAGGGCAAGAGGCTGTCGTCCGCCGGGACCAAATCCAACTCCGCCAAGGTTGTGGTCCGACAACAACTTGCCTTCAACACTCCATCGTTGTACGTGCAAATCGGCATTGGAGGCATCGGTGCTGTCAACCCCAGCGCGCGGAACGTATCTCCACAGCACCAGGGAATCGTCTTGCTGGAACCCTCCTAGAAAAGAAGACCGCTCCATCGACTCGATGGGAATACTGTGCAGCTGGTGCCACTCAGATGAAAAGCTTCCGTATAGGGTTTTGGTTTTTCGGTCCATTATTATGACGGTTAGATTGCTGCTTGGAACGACAGTGGCCAGCCACTTTCCATCGCCGCTGAATGCTTCTTCACAATGCTGCGACAGACCACCGACCGGAATACGCGCAATCGGCATTTGTGTAGTGGTAGTCACGTTGCCTTTTTCTTCCAGGTTGGTTTCTAGGTCACCATTTCTAAGCGTTCCTGTCGCCAACGCTCCGTCCTCAGCAAAGGCAACACAGGTCCCCGTTACCGAATTCTGTGCATCACATTTTCCACGTGAACCACAGTTAAACCAAAGTGCGGAAACGAAGCTCATCCACCGGACAGCGATAAGAAGCGGTTACGGTGTCCAGAGTGTGGCTGTTTGCGGCTGGTCATAGTCAATCCTCTGGCTCGATCCTGCTGTATTTCAGCAATCGCGAGCCGCTTTTTCAGCCTTCTCGTCGGTGGTAAAACATTGCAAAAGATGATGTTAGGTCCGCGGCCCCTTGAATAGTTGGAGGCTGTTCACCTCATCGCTGCAGCTTAATATGTCGGCGAAACAACTTCCCTGGCGACTATCGTTGTCACATCGAGTCGAACAACTCCTGATCAGTTGCGTTACCGGACAGGTGCTCTTGGGCCAAATTCCGCTTGTCCGGTAACCGCGTTTATCAGGCATGAGGGAGAGCGGTCTCCAGGCGAGGCACCTGAGGTAGACTAAGTTCGCTGGAAACGCCGCAATTATCCCCGTTTCCCTGAACACACATGCACCAAACGCAACGAATTGCCGATTCTTACCGTGCTGCGACGGTCAAAGCCGCTTGGTACGGACCTTCGCTCGCAGAGTTGTTAACGCAGATTTCGCCGGAGCTTGCGACGAGCGCACCCGTTTCAGGATCTCATTCAATTTCGGAGCTGCTTCAGCATTTGCTCCTTTGGAACGAAAGAATTCGCAATACCTGCGACGGTAATTCGCTGCCACGTTGGCAGCCCGAAAAGGACTGGGCCGAGCCACCGATTCCCTGGAACGAACTCGTCTCCCACTGGAACCAAAGTCGCGAGCTGCTCGAAGAGAAGATTCGAAATTTCCGCATCGAGGATTTGGCGAAACAGGTTCCTGGGCGTAACTATCCTTACGAAACTTTGTTTCACGGAGTCGTGGAACACACGATTTACCATTCCGGACAGATCGCGATGGTATTGAGCATGTTGCGCTCGCGGTCCTTGCCAAAAACCCTGTAGCACTACCGGAAGAGGGGCTGGCAACAGATCCACCGCTGAGAGCGGCGAAATTAATGCGTGTCCGCGGCAAAATGAATGGGAGTCGCGGACAGGATGCCTTTCGCTTCTTGCATTGTGAGGACCTCATTCGACTTGATAGCGGAAAGAGATTCTTTGCGACCGCTCGGCCAAACGATGTCGAGTCGTAATCCCTTGGCGACGCCCGGCTTCCCCAGGCCGAAGGTCACCGTTAGCTCGCTTTGCGACAGATAGCTGGAACCGCTTTTGACCATGCGCGTTTCGCTCAGGCCGTTGGCTCCGGTCAAGGTAACGCGCGCGCCGATGGCGTCCCGGTTGGATTTTGTGCCGATTAGTTTCACGCGTAGGACGTCATTTTGATTTCCGTTTTCATTGCGTAGAAGGCGAGCGGGGCCGTTATTGGCGGTGATTACCAGATCGAGGTCGCCATCGTTATCGATGTCTGCGTAGGCCATGCCTCTAGCTACGGTCTGCTTTTGGAGCGCGTGGCCTAGTTTCGTGGATACGTCTTCGAATTTACGGTCTCCGAGATTGCGATATGCACCTGCGGGTTGCGCGTAACGCAGGGTTGGTTGGACGACCGCGATGTCGTCCGATACGTGACCATTGGCCGCAGAAAATGTCGAGCTTGCCGTCTAAATCGTAATCCATGAAGAAGCAGGCGAAGGTCAGCGATTGACTGGTCATCTGAGCGATTCCGGACCTGTTGGACTCGTCCGTGAATAAGCCCGCGCCGTCGCTGCGATACAGCGCGGTCGACTCGTTCGTAAAGTTTCCGATGACGAGGCTTGGCAGTCCGGGTTGATCGAGATCGGCGGCGTCAGTGCCCATGCCGGCGCGCACTCGTCCAGACTCGCTGAAGCCAACACCGGCGGTGACTCCGACGTCCGTGAAGGTGCCGTCGTGGTTGTTCCGGTACAGCTTGTTCGCTTCGGTGTCATTGGTAACAAGAAGATCCAGCCAACCGTCATTGTCATAGTCGAGCAGCGCTACGCCTAGTGCTTTGCCTGTCGGATCAAGGAGTCCGGATTTTTTTGTGACATCCTCGAAAACACCGTTGCCTTTGTTGTGGTACAGCCTGGAACTCTCGCCTTTGTAGGTTTGCGGCGTGCAGTAGCTTTTGTTCTTGTTGTCCAACGTGCAGTACTGATCTTTTTCGACGGACCATTCGATGTAGTGCGTAACGAAGAGATCGAGTTTTCCGTCGTTGTCGTAATCGAACCAGATTGCGCTGGCGGAAAATCCTGGGCTGGCCACGCCCGCCTTCGCGGTGACATCCGCGAATTTCCCATTGCCCAGGTTGTGGTAGAGGTGATTGGAACCCAGGGTGGTGAGATATAAGTCGTCGAACCCGTCGTTGTCGTAGTCGCCTACGGCGCAACCCAGTCCGTAGGTCTCGACTGCAAGTCCTGCTTGCTTGGTTACGTCCGTGAAGGTACCGTCGTGGTTGTTGTGATAAAGCGCCGGATAAGATCTTAGTGGTCTTGTGTTCCGGCCAGTCCATGGAATTGACGAAGAAAATATCCTGCCAGCCATCGTTGTCGTAGTCGATGAAACAAACGCCGCTTCCCATGGTTTCGGGAAGATACTTTTTTACCGAAGTTCCCGGCGTTGTGTTTGAAGTGAATGCCGGCCTGCGAAGTTATGTCTACGAATTCAATCGGACCGGAGGGCCGGGCGGGTGCGACGTCAGCTTGAGTTGCGCTGCTCGCAGTGGATTCTGCCACTCTTGACGGTGGAGGCGGACTATCAGGGGGCTTTTGCGATTGCTGTGCTATCACCTGTGGTTTTGTATCGTCGGCCGGTTTTCGGCCACAACCCGCTTGAAATATCAGGCCGAGTGACAATAACGCCAGACTGTTCCTGTTCGCGTTTCGACGAAAATGCCGTGGCTCGATTGCTGCTTCATGCCGCAACACGAACCGGTGCAGGCTTGCGCGAATCCATCCACTGTTCGATCAACAGCGCCACGGGACCCACGAGAAATAGCGCATAGAAGGGCGCATACACCACATGGTCTAGCCGCAAAATCATCTCCACCAGCGCCACGATGGCGACCACCACGCTCTGCCAGAATTTCGATTTCACGGTGGTCTTCGGGTCGGTGATCATGAAAAAGATAAACAGCTGATACATTGGCCCGGTCAGCGGAGCCACTTCAGACTGCCACGGGCTGCCGGTGATAAAGCTGCGCACGAACGCGAAAAGAATGAAACACACGACGTACGTGCCAGTTATGTTAAAGCGGTGCAGCCGCGCGATGATGATCGATCCCAGAATCCAGATCACCAGCATCGGCAACAAATAATTGCCCCACTGGATGCTTAAAGCCGCCACGGTTTCCGGCGCCAGAAACAGCAACACCGAAATGCTGAAATTCGAAGGATTCCAGATGTGCTTGCCGTTCACGCGAAGCACGTACTTGGACATGATGGACACTACGGCGCAAACCACGTACGGCCAGAACGCCGGCGACCTGCACGAGAATGCCTACACTGATACCGCTGATGTATGCGCTCGCGAGTATGGGCCACTTGCCCACGAAGACGCGGCTCAGAATTAATTCCGTGAGCAAGCTGGCCACAATGGCGATGCCGGTTTTCTTCCAACTCTCCAAGATTCCAAACGAGAGGTGCCCCACAATCAAAATGCAGGTGATGAACATCGGAGCGAGATAGCGGTTCTCCGGACTGAAGAACCACTTTAGCGTCACCGGCTGAACCGGCCGTGCCGCGATCGCGCTGCTGGTTTGGCTCATAGGGGTTCCTTCACGGTATGAATCTGGCCTGGCGCCGGACTCTCGATAGTTTGCACTTTACCTGACGGCCAGCGAATGACGGCCTTTTCGATCTTGGGAACTTTGCCAAGCCCGAAGTGCAGTCTCCGCTGATTTTGCGCTGCGAAACCGCTTCCGCCGGAAACTTGCTGCGCTTGTTGCTGGCCATTCCAAAACAGTGTTACCTGCGCTCCGATCGCGCTGCGATTGCTTTTAGTGCCCTCAAGGTCGAACTCGATCCATTCATTTTCTGGCGTCACGGTGTTCTTGTAGATCAACAGCGGCCCGCGCTCGTTGGCGACCACTACGTCGAGCACGCCGCGATTCCACAAATCCACGAGGGCCACGGCACGGCCGTCGTAGGTGTCCGTGACGCCGACAGCCGGTGCCACGTCCACGAACTTGCCGCTGCCGTCGTTCAACCACAAATGCTTGGTCTGATAGCCCGAGAGGCTGCGGCCTTCCATGGGCGGCCAGTTTTTTGCATCGTTGATGATGGCGCTGTGGCCGCCGGCGATCTTGGAAAAATCGTACCAATAGCTCTTGTCGTGGTCGAGCGAGACGTATCCGTTTGTAAGATATAAATCCAGAGTGCCGTCGTTGTTCAAATCGCCAAACTGCGCGCCGAAGCTCCATCCGCCGATTTCTACGCCAAAATCCCGCGCCAAATTTTCAAACTGCAATTTGTCGCCATGGGTATCTTCTTTGGGCATCCACAGATTGTTCCCCTGGATCAGCACGCCGCCCTCAGAGATGTTGGAGACGTACACAGCGTAGCGGCCCTGATTCAAGATATCGCCGACGCTGGCGTTCATTCCGCTCTTTGGAGAAAAGCCCACGCCGGACTGCTCGCCAGCTTCGTGGAAGGTCTTGCCGTCGTTGAAATACAGCTCTGAGACTCCGTAGTCATTCGCGACGAACAAATCCGGATGTCCCGTGCCTCGCAGGTCCGCCGCGACCGAAGCTAAGGCCCACCGGCGGCTGTTGATGCCCACCTTTTCGCTGACTTCTTCAAATTTTCCGTTCCCCAAATTGTGAAATAGATATTTGCGCCCGCCGTTTTTCGCGTATTCAAAACTGTCCGGCATCATTTTTGTTGACGCCAGGTGCCACAGGTCTACATCCTCCGCGTAATATCCACCGATAAATAGGTCCAGCAATCCGTCGCCATCGTAATCGAACCACAGGGCAGTATTCGCATTTACCCACGGCGGCAGACCTGCTTGCTCCGTCACGCGCGTAAACTTGTGGCCGGCATCGTTGTGAAATAGCTCCGGCTTGCCCCATTTGATGAGCAACAAATCCTCAAAGCCATCGTTGTCGTAGTCTCCCCAAACCGCAGACATCGATACGCCGGTTCCGGGTTGGTTCACATCGGCAATGCCTAGTTCTTCGGCAACATCCTTGAATGTGCCATCGTGCATGTTTCGGTAGAGCGCGTTTTTCGCGCCCTCTTTGCTGGTGGTGACGTAAATATCCGGCCAGCCGTCATGATCGAAGTCCACGATGGAAACGGAGGCGCCCATCGAGGCAACCTGGGGCATGATGTGCGCCAGGCGCGGGTCGAGCGTCGGCGCCTGGTGAACAAAGTTCACTCCAGCAGCGTGCGAGACTTCCTGCAAATAAAATCCATGCCGCGCCAATGCCGTCTGCGCGTCCAACTCTTTCTTGGACGTTTCCTGGCGTGCAGCGTAACGTTTGACGAAGAGGGGCGACAGCACCAAGCCCGCGAAAACGATCGCCAGAATAATTCTTGGGGTCAATCCTTGCTTCACTTGGGGGTCGCACTCCTGAGCGAATTCTGAAACACGTACGGCGTTACATAACGCGTGTGATAGTTCTGCCAGTCTTCCGGATGGTGCTGGTAGACATATTCGTCTTCGAGTGTTCCAGGCCGCGTCTCGTACATATTCTTGGCGTGGTACGGCAATGGCAAAACCGTCTTCGAAAATGTCGAGTTGAAGTCTCCGTCTTTAATCCATCCGTCGCCCACGAGGATGAAGTCGCGCACCCAGCCCGTGGGCGGCGCCGGTTGCTCGGGAAATTGCATCGATAGCTCGTCGCCGGAATTTACGATCACGTAGCGGTCGTCGGTTTGCTTTAGCAATTCGCGAACGTCACCAAAGCGCGTGTAATAGCCGATCAAGTCGCGCCAGCGTTGTTTGGTCCCTTCGATCTCGTTGTAGTTCGGTACTTCTGGTGCGGGCGCGACGGGATCGGGCCTTTCAATCACGGAGTAGCCGCGATAGTGCAGATCCGCAACTTGCGGATCGAGAATCTGCGTTTTCACTGGCGCGGCAGGAGCGCCCGTAGCCCACTCAATGCAGTCCCAATAAATTTCAAGATTCGTGCGCAGACGCACCTTGCGCGGCGTTCCCGGCTTGAAAATATCCGTCAGATTGAACAACACCGTTTTCTTGCGTCCGGCGGGGAAGCCCAGGTTGGACTGCGCCGCCTGCCAACCGCCGTGTCCATCGGGTACCTCGACGCTCATGCCTTGCGCGTGCCAGCGGTTTCCTTGCGTGATCGCGACATTCAGGGACGATTCGGTATCGTGAATCGAGCCCTGCGCGATGAGATAAAGCGGACCGGTGGCCGGCGCATCCGGACCCAAGTCGATTTCGACATAGTGGTCGCGCGTGATGCCCTGGAATTGGCCTTTCCCGAAGGAAGCTAGCGCGCGTCCATCAAGCGTGCTGACCAGTTCGGTCACATCTTGTCCGTTATCGTCCGTCGCTCGCGCGATCTTGTGCGGGCTGGACACCGTGGTGAAGCCGAGCTTCTGCGGGGGAATCACAAAGCGCTCGTCCACGTAGATTTCCGTGCCAACCGGATGATCCACGGTCATCAGCGCGATGCGATCGTAGTAGTACACTTCCCACAACTCCGCGGTGATGCGCAGATCGTAGTAACCATCGTGCGGAACCAACTGGTCGCGTCGAATCTTGTACCATTCGCCCGTCGTGGCGATGGCCGCGGAACCCAACGTGTTGATGCGCAACCCAATCGCCGAGCCCCACGGCACGGCATCCTTAATAAATTCCATGCGGGTGCCGTTCCATGCGAACAGGAATGGGCACGAAGCCTTCAGGCGCTGTTCGGTTACGACTTCCTGATCCGCTTGCACGCCAAACTCGGCGCGCACGGTGCCGTTCGGCCACACGACGCGAACCACTTCCGCGCTGGTCTGATTGCCCAACCCAAAATGAAGCTGTGGGCCGGTGATCGGTTGCTTCTGGACCAGCAGTCCGGAACGAATTTCGATCTCTCCGCCGACGCCAAACGGATTGATGCGCTGATCTCCCACGGCCTGCTTCGCGTGCGGACGCACTACCTGCCAGTGATAATTTTTGGTGCCGTGATTCAGTCCTTGTATGGGCTTGCCGGAAGCGTCAAAGCCCAGCAGGTCCAGGCGCCCGTTTCCGGAGAGGTTTGCGACGTCGAAAATGCTGCCCGGTCCCGCGGCGTGTTCCAGCAAGGTAAATTTCGAAGTGCCATCTCCGAGCCAGATTAAAGGCGCGGCAGAGTTCGCTGTGCCTGAGCTTACTGGGCTAAGCAACAAATCCAAGGCTCCGTTGTTGTCGACGTCCGCAATTTGTAGTTGGACCTCACCAGCAAGCACAGTCGCTGCGTTCGGAATTGTGACGACGGTCTTCGCGCTCCAGCCATTCTTCTCATCAAAGGAGACGTTGGCGATCTGTCCGCTCGATTCCACCGCAACCAAATCCAGGACGCCATCGTTGTCCAGATCGGCCACACCCACAGCTTTAATTGTCGGCAGGTTCGCGGGCAGGGTTACTTCGCGAAACTGGCCCTGCCGCTCGTTGTGAAAAATATGAAGACGCCCCGCGCCATCGACGATCGCCGCATCGGCGTTGCCATCCGCATCGAAATCGGCCCAAGCGAACGCGCGCACTCCGGACACACCGGAAAAAGGCTGCAACACCGTGAAGGTGCCATCGCCATTGTTTCGCAATACCTGCGGCGTTCCATCTTTTTTCCCAAGCACGATGTCCAAATCGCCGTCGGCTTCAATGTCCACCGCCCACGCGCCGGTGTAGGCTGCGCTGGTCACACTCTTCGGCAACTTCGTCGAACTCGTTACGTCCGTGAATTTTTGCGGCGAGTCCTGCCGCATCAGGCGTACTCCGCCTGCTCCGGCGAGCACCAGGTCCGTCTTGAAATCGTAGTTAAAATCGATCTGTAGAACGCCGTCCGGGGTCGGTGGAATGTTTTCGGCACCGCCAGGGAAGGGCATTACGGCGCCTGAAGCCAACCGCACTTCCTTGCCGTTCGCCTGCGCGATCACCGCGCTGCCTTCGCTGCCTAACGCAATCGCGCCAATCCAGTTCGGCGCCGAAATATCCGTAGTCGTAATCGGCTTAGACTCGAACGATAATGCCGTGTCAGGCGGTGCGGTCGTAAAGTCTGGCTGCTCCAGCAGCAAGAACGCCGTGAAGGGCTCCGCGTCTTCCCCTGCCGGTGCCTTCAATGCGCCCAGGCTCTCGCGAAATTCTGGCACGCGCATCAATGTGTTTTTTAGGAAAGTGGTCCTCGGAGCGGCCGCCCGCGGATTGGATCCATCCGCGGCGGTCTGCAATGCTGCAAGTTGCTGTTTCACCTCCGGCGGCCAATTCGCAGAGCGCGAGGTGATTTTCGCCACCTCCGATTTCAGCGTGGCCGCGTCTCCGGTCTTCGCCGCGATGCGCGCCAGTTCCAGGTGCGCCGCCAGATTGTCCGGCTGTGCCGTCAAAATTTTCTGAATCAGCTGCGCGTACTCTGCGTCACTGTTTGGCCCGCCTTGCCGTTCCACTTCCTCGGCGAGTTGATACGCCGCGCGGTAGTTCCGCGGATTGAGTTCCACGGACTTTCGCCAATCGGTGATCGCATTCGCCGAATTTCCTCGCGCGCTCTCCAACAGCCCCAGCAGTTGATAAATGTGATCGTTGTTTGGCGCAAGCTTGGCCGCTTGCTGAATGCGTTGCGAGGCAACATCAAGTTTTCGCTGCCGCAGCGCGAGAACTCCCCAGTTCGCCCATCCCGCCGGTTCGCCCGGCACCAGCGTGGTCACTTCCGAGAGCTTGCTCTCAGCATGGACGTCATCGCCCACCTGCAACGCACCCAGCCCAACGTAAAATGCGGAGACTACCGCGGCGTACTCCTTGGAAGATTTTGGCGGAAATTTTGGAGTGGAGTGGCAAGCGCAGAGGCCGAAGGCGAAGATGCCGGACAAGAAAAGCACCGCCATGCGAGCGGAGAACAACGACGGCTGCGCGACACGTGAATTGGACACACGCGGACAGGCTAGAGCGAAATCGGCTCCGTTCTTGGACATCAAACCCCTTTTGTCACGAGAGAAACGTGACCCACCCAGTGCTGACAGTTTCTCACGGCGAATACGTGACCGCAAAAGATTAGGCCGCCTGCTGCATGCGAAGTTTTCGCAAGCGGCGCCGTTTAGCGACGCCGTTCAAAAACAGAAAAGCTACGGCGAGAAATGGCAACGCGAATAGCAGCAAATCCCAGCGGCCATAGCCGTACGGCGTGGCTTCGACTTGCGCGGTGGATTCCCCGCCGCCGGCGGAACTCGCCAGAATCAGACGGACCTTCCAGAATTCCTGCTGATCGAATTCGACGTTAGTCTTGTATTCGAGCTGGCCACGCTCGTCCGCAATCGTGGTGGGATAGATCACTTCGGCGAGGCGATTGCTGACCGGTTGGACGCCAACTTGCATTTTTAGGTCTTTGGGAATCGTGCCGCCGGGCGCAGCATCAACCAGGATGAAGATCGGCGAGGTGCCGATGTCTGGGTGGATCCACAGGGACACGATGCACGGGCCGATGTGCTGGTCGGTGATGATGGGAAACGGTGGGCCATTGTGAGCGTTCGCGGGCGCGACGAACAGAAGTAGCAGCACGATGGAAAACCATGCAGCCCGTCCGGCGTGGCGAGCGATTCTGAATTTTCTTGATATCAGTACGTTCATAAATTTTATCGGCCGCCCATTCGTATCAGCCACCCATCCTTAATTAGCCACCGATCAGAGTGGCGCGCATTTCCATGGGCAGGAACATCAACCAGACGGACGCCACGCAAATTATCAGGCAGACAGCGGCCCACGGCAGGAACACGCGCAGCGGGTGGGCGGCGTTGTCTTCTTCCGCGAATTGATGTGCAAGGAAAAGCGATCCCGCAAAGCCCATGGCCAGAAAAGTGATTTCGATGGGCCGAACGATGCGAACGGGTAGGCCGGTCCAGGTCCAATGAGGCGCGCCGAGGAGATGAATATTTATGCTGGCGAGCGCGGTTTGGGTTACGGGAACGATGGTGAGAATCCCGGTGAAGAAGTGGAAGCCGTAATGGGCCAGCCACATGCCGAGGCCCAGCGGAATTAACGCATAACTATAACGGACGGCTTGCGGGAGTAATTTTTGTTTGCGAGAGCTTAATGCATTGGTGAGCCAGGCGGCTCCGGTGATGAGGAGGGCTGGTTCGACGACCAGGAAGGTGGCGAAAATAATGGCCAGCACGGGAGCTTCGTGAGTTATGCCGCCTAGCAATCTTGCAAGCCAAGCTTCGAGAGCGTAAACCGGGCTGACCATGCCGAAAGCGTTGAGCAGGGCGCCGAAGGTGAAGACGATGATGAGGGCGACGATGTCTTTGCGGCGGGAGAAGTGTCCGACGCCGGAGCGGTAGGGGTCGCTGAGGAGTTCGGAGGCGGCTTCGCGGGTGGTGACGCCGACGTTGTCATGCGGGCAGGCGTGGACGCAATCGAGGCAGAAGGTGCAGTCCATGTTGCCGACTTTGCGGGGCTGGTAGAGGGCTAGTTCGCAGCCGCGCTGGAGAATGGTGAAAGGTTGTTGCGCAGCGTTTGCGAGATTTGCGGGCGAGGAAGAGTGTTGGGAAATCGGGGCGCGTTGGCCGCGGATGCAATCTTTGGTCTTGCAGCGGTCGCAGACGGCGTGGTCGCGAACGGCGACCTCAAGGGGAGAAAGCGTGGAAGCGATGAAATTGAATTGTCCGATGGGACAGACGAACTTGCAGAAGGCGGCGTGTTTGAAGAGCCCGTCGATCACGAGGACGGCGACGAAATAGGCGAGGGCGAGGGCGGCGGTCCACCAGGGAGAGGACCAAAGGTCGAAAAGTTCGTAGGCGAAAAGCACGCCGACGAAGAGAGCGACAGAGAGCCATTTGTTGCGCAGGGGTTCGGGCCAGTTGAAGCGCGGACGGAAGAGGCGCCGCGCGGCGTTGCGCACGAGCATGAAAGGACAAGCCAGGCAGAAAAAATTGCCGGCACACAAGAGAACGAGAACCAACGCTCCGCGAAAGTGAACCCAGGTGAGAACTGTAGCTAGATTTTTTGGAGCGAGGCTGGGGCCAAAGAAGCCGTCCACGATCATGACCGCGGCGATGAGGAATATCGGGATTTGCAGAGCCGTGCGCGAGTGACGCCAGCGGAGGAAGTCGCCGATGAACGGGGCCCGTAACAAATCGAAACGAGGGCTCGCGAGTGCGGCTCCGGGCGAATTGTTAGAGGGTGTAAGCAACGGCTCAGTTCGGCTGCACGTTCGGAATTTTTGTTTCGCGGTCAAAGGCGCGGCCGTTCGGCAGCTTTATATGAGCGATGACCGTCCAGTCGCCCAGCATACTTAAATCGAGCTGGGCCTGGTATTTTCCAGCCGCGATCTCTTTGGCGTCTGCGAAAGCAGGGCCCATGCCGGGATGGGACATATCGCCCTCAAGGGACACTTGAGCGCCGGGGATAGGCTTGGCCGGCCCGGCCAGTCAAACTCACTATAAAAGTGTCGCGGCCGACGTGCGGTGGTTTCGGGTCACTCGCGAGAACGAAGCTCACATCGTCTGCGGCTCTGGAAGACTTGGAGCAGCCCTGCGCGAGAAAAATTGCGAAGGCCAGCATCGCAACAAACAGCAGCCCGTGCTTTCCTTTAAGAAACGCCCACACAACTCACCCTTAGAACAGCGGAAGCATCGAGTCGTCGCCCGGCGCGAACTGCGTCAGGCGGCAGCGTTGGCAGTGACGGGCTTTTCGCGTTTGTCCCATTCGCATGTGCAAACGGAAAGGCCCTCTTCACCCTGCGGCGGAAACATGTGGTAGTACATTCCGATGACCATCGGAATGAAAACGACCGTGTTGTAGAAAAGATGCAGTTCGACGCGCGGGAAAAACAACTGCAGGACGCTACACGGTACCGGCTTGTTCCAAAAATTGTGATGGATCGTCGCCTGCGTAATCAGCAGGAAATGCTCAACGTGATGCCAGAATTGAATGACCAGCGCGATAGTCCACCACGTGCGCGACCGGCCGACAAAACCCTTCCGCAAAATCCAGATTCCCACCAGCATCACCAGTGCGTAGCCGTAGTGCAGAACTTCGGACTTGATCAGCCAGGGATACCACAGCCCCAAAATCCCGTTGGCCTTCGGGCGCGGCCAGTTCATCACGTAAATTTGATAGGCCTGCACGAGATGTTCGCCCCAGTGCGCCAGCACAATGGCCATAAAAATCTGCAGGGCCCGTTCATGCCACACCGAGTTCAGCTTGTCGTAAAAACTCGAGCCGGAGGTCGCCGACAAATGAGCGGCGCCGTGTATTGCAGGAGTGGAAACGGCCATGAGGAGCTACCTCCCGGGAAATGGAACCCGCAAACCGCAGCGGTGTCACCTTGGTTGGGTGAAATGGTCTACTACCAGCGCCTTAGCGGCAATAATACATTTGTATTAGATCGATTTCGGGGCCGAGCTCGCTTGGGATAACAATACTATTGACGCGAGCAGGTGGCACACCCAGAATGCCTTGCGAACCTTTGTTCCAAACTTTTGTTCCAATCTTTTTTCTCCTGAGAACGGGAACTTACAACTGAAGGGGGGTTACGCATGTCTGACAGGAACGTCATTGCAAACCAGCAGCGAATTCTAGCGAACCAGAAGGCCATTCTTTCCAATCAGTCCGCGATCAAGACGAATCAGGCGACAATCAAAAAGAACCAGGCTGCGATTCTCAAGAATCAAGCCACGCTCAACACCATTGTTGCCAACCAAAAGAAAATTCTGTCGAAACTAAAATAATTGTCCGATATAACCTGCGATTGCCTGCGACTGTCGAAGGCGGGCTCACATGATTCTTGTTTCTCCTTGGAGTCATCTGAGCCCGCTTCTCAATAGCCCTCTTTGCTTCGTCGTAAATCCGCTGTGTTTTTCCTCGCTAGTGCTTTTCGGTTATTGCGTGTCGCCGCGTCCTCAATAAAATAACGTCAAATTTTCCTGGTGTGCTTTCTAAACAGTTCCCGAACGACCAGTTTCGTCGAGATGAGCCGAACTCTACTCGTAGGAGAGATTCTGTGAAAAGTTTGTACTTTTCCATATTGCTTCTAACGCTGGCGACGTGCCTCGCCGCGCAAGAGCCGAGCCCGCCGCCGCTACAAATCGGCGACGTCACCTTCTCCGGAAACATTCGGGAGCGGTACGAAGCTTGGAACTGGTTCGAGGCCCCAACGGGAAACAATCTCTACGGCTACTCCGGCACCGTGGTTCGTTTTGGTTTCTCGCAAAAGAAGGAGCACTTCGACTGGCTCCTCGAATTTGAAGCGCCTATCCTTCTCGGTATTCCCGATCATGCGGTAAATCCCCCGCCACTAGGTCAGTACGGTTTGGGCGGCTCCTATTTCGCTGCCAACGACAACAATCGCAACAGCGCCTTCATCTTTCCGAAGCAGGCATTCTTTCGATTCAAGGGAGCGCACTCCAGCCTGCGCGCAGGCCGCATGGAATTCACCGACGGAAGCGAAGTCACCCCGAAAGACCCGACTCTTGCTTCTCTCAAAGCCGATCGCATCGGCCAGCGTCTGATCGGCAATTTCGGATTCTCCGACGTGCAGCGCAGTCTCGACGGCCTGCAATATCTCTACAGCAACGGACCCTGGACGGTCACCGCTCTGAGCACCATGCCAACGCGCGGCGTTTTCCAGGTTGACGGTTGGGGCTGGGTGAAAACGCCGGTCACCTACGTCGCCGTAACTCGTCAGGCGGGCATAGGTGAAGCCAAAGCAGAATGGCGTGCCTTCGGGATCTACTACAACGACGATCGCCCCCTTGTAAAAACGGACAATCGGCCTGCCCCCGCCAAAGCCGGTGATTTCGGCGGCATCAACATTGGCACCTACGGCGGACACTTCATTCTTGACGCGCCGACGCCGCACGGATCCTTCGACTTTCTCGCGTGGGGCGCGTTGCAAAGCGGCCAGTGGGGATTTTTGACGCAACGATCCGGCGCAGGCGCCATTGAAGGCGGGTGGCAGCCCACGTTTTGGGAACGCGTGAGGCCGTGGTTCCGCGGCGGTTACTATTATTCGAGTGGCGATGGTAATCCCAACGACGGTACGCACGGCACATTCTTCGCGATTCTGCCGACGCCGCGCGTGTATGCGCGCTTTCCATTTTTCAACTCCATGAACAACACAGACGCTTTTGGCGAAGTGATGCTGCGGCCGACGAAGAAGCTGATTATTCGCAGCGACGTCCACGGCCTGTGGCTGAGCAACAAAAGCGATCTTTGGTATACCGGTGGTGGCGCCTTCCAGCCTTGGACCTTCGGTTTCAGCGGACGTCCGTCGGGAGGCAACACGAAGCTCGCGAATCTCTACGACATCAGCGCCGACTACAAATGGAAATACGGTCTGGCCTTCGGCCTCTACTTCGGCTGGGCGCAAGGCGGCGACGTAATCAAGAAAATTTATACCGTGAACTCCAACGGCGCCCTGGGCTTTACCGAGATAACCTACCGCTTCTAGTTAGCGCCGCGACCAGGCATTCCTGCGTCAGCACAGAGGGCTATTTCGATTAGCCTAACCGTATCGAAAGCTGAGTTGTCATATCACCGCAGCAGTCTCGACGATGGTTTCGTCTGCGGGCAGCGTCCGCGAGTAATCGAGCTGTTTCCTCGCGTAGATCTGGCTAAGTCCTTAATTAATCGCGTTATCACGCAAGTGTCGTACTAGAACTTCATCTTTTCGGTAAGCCCGTTTGCCGGGAGTCCGCGACTAGTTCCAGTTGCCGCCCTGGAATGGTTCGGTTGCTGGCCGGCAGCGCGTTTATCCCTTAGCTAAAATCAAGGCCAAACCTTAGTGAATATCCGGCATGACCCGATATCATGGATGTTGCCGATCAAGGAGGCGTTTCATTGCTCTCAGACGACCCAGGAAACGGCGTGGCTCTTTCATGGTAAGCCCAAGTTTGAAGAATGGCCGTGGTGCCGCTGGCCGCCGATTCTGGTTGGCGATGGCGGGATTTGCCATGGCGCTTGCGCTGGTCCCCTTTTCCTACAAGGTCGAACGTCGCCTGGAGACAGCTGTTCACATCAAGGACGGAGAATCCGAAAAAGTTGACGTGGAACTGGCGCAACGTTTCCAGTCTCCGTACGCCCGTCGCCTGGTTCTGGTGATCAGCGGCATGCCCGATCCGGATTCCGCTAAAGGTGCAGACGCATTGGGTTTCTTAACCAGTTCGTTGCGCAGTGTGCCGGGTGTGTCTGGAGCCGTCTCGAATATCGATTGGCCAGATCCCCTATTCACTGGGGACAACGGCGGCGCCTTGATCATCTTCGGGCTAGACCCGCACAACGATAACTACGAAAAGTTGGTTCCCGATCTGAGGGCCAAGACAGACTGGATGGCAGGTCAGCTTAAGTCGCAATACCCCGATATCAAATTGGAGATCACCGGCGAGACGCCGCTGAACTTCGACCTTCGCAAGATCAGCGCGGAAGACGTCAGGCGTGCCGAGGAACGCGCGATGCCGGTGACTCTCGTGCTGCTGCTCATCGCTTTCGGCAGCATTGTGGCGGCACTGTTGCCGCTGGGAGTTGGAATACTCTCCATCTCGATGGCGCTGGGTGCGGCTGCCCTGCTTGCAAATCATCTCCACCTGTCGATTCTCGTACAAAATTTGGTAACCATGCTAGGCCTTGGCTTGGGCATCGATTACGCATTGCTGATGGTCAGCCGGTTTCGCGAAGCATTGACCGAGGGATGTTCTCCCGGCTGCGCCGCCGATATTGCTGCCGAGCAAGCGGGGAAAACGCTCTTAATCTCGGCCACGACGGTCGCCATCGGATTTTCCGCGCTGCTGACTGTGCCCATCAGCGAATTGCGCTCCATCGGTATTGCTGGCCTGCTGGTCACCGTTCTAAGCGTCATGTTGTGCACCTTTATTCTGCCTTGGGTGCTAAGTCTGGTCGGCCATCGCATCAACGTCGCCAGGCTGCGTCTTCCAGACAAACGATCCAAGACCCAGGACGCTTGCGCAGCTAGCGAGCGATGGGTGCGCTGGGGCAAGATGACCACCCGCCGCCCATGGGCCTCTCTGCTTATCGCCGGCATTCCATTGCTTCTGCTCGCCTATCAGGCACGAAGAATCTCCCCCGGCATTCCTGACCATGACTCGTTTCCCGCGGCCGCCGAGTCCGTGCATGCGCTGCACACGCTGCAAGCCATGGGACGTTCCGGCATCGTTCAATCCCTCCGCGTGGTCTTGGAGCTGCCGCCGGAATCTAAGCCGCTCAGCCCGGCCGGCTGGCAAGCCGTCAGTCGCCTGACGAAGCACTTTCAGGACGATCCTCGCGCCCAAGAAGTTCTATCTCTCCCGACCCTCACCGGCATGGCCGACTCTCCGGATGCCGTCAACGACATAGCCGAATCCGACTCCATCCGCAAAAGTTTTATCCGCAACGATGATCAAGCCACTTTGCTTGAGCTGCTCCCCACCTCGGCCCTTACGCCCAACCAGCAGACGCGCTGGGTACGCGACGTGCGCTCCTCAGACGTCGCTGCCATCACCGGCGTCCCCGGCGCTGTGCTCCGTGTCGGCGGCGTTCCCGCGCTCGAAGCGGACTACGACTCGGTCGTAAAAGAACAGTTGCCAAGGGTAATCGTTGGCGTGATATTGGGCAGCCTGCTGGCGCTTCTGCTCGGCTTACGTTCTCTATTTGCTGCTATCAAAGCCATTCTGCTCAATCTGCTTTCCGTCGGCGCTTCCTTTGGTGCCTTAGTTCTAGTCTTTCAAGAGGGCCACGGCAGCAAAATCTTCGGCCTCCATGGACCCACCGGCACCGTCTACCCCATCGTGCCGATTCTCTCGTTTGCCATCGTCTTCGGTTTGAGCATGGACTACGAAGTCTTCCTGGTCGCCCGCGTTCTCGAAGAGCGCCGCCGCGGCCTCTCGGAGAGATCCGCCGTGATCGAGGGCCTCGCCCGCACCGCTGGCCTCATCACCAGCGCCGCTTCCATCATGATCGCGGTCTTCACCGCATTCACCGTGGGAAGCTTTCTGGTCGTTCAAATGTTGGGATTTACTCTTGCCGTGGCGGTCTTGATTGACGCCACCATCGTGCGGATCGTTGTCTGCCCGGCGCTCTTACACCTTGCCGGAGACTGGAATTGGTGGCCCTTCGGCTTACGCGGGGCAGCGGTAACATCTGAAAAGAAACTCGTTCCGTCGCAACGAACGACCGAGCAGCTCCAATAAAGCCCTCGGCCTTGCAATGGGCTTTCTTAGGCGCGCCCGTTTAGCCGACTTAGTTAGCAAAGCTAACTACTTTGTCGCCCCGGCAATCTCAAAATCTTTCTTCGCCAGATGCGCCTTCCCCGTTCCTCGATCGATCACCATAATCGACGACCCCGCCTTGCCCGCCTGCTTCGCCTCCACCTGCGTCGCGGACCATTCGCCCGCGACCTCCCGCAACCCATAGTAAACAAAATCCTTCTGCGGTCCCGCGCCGTGCTGCGTCTTCACCACATGCACGGGGAACATGATCTTGCGATCAATCCACGACGTCACCGTATCGTAGTGGCTCCGCTCCGCCGCGCCAGACGTGCTCTTAAGCACAAAGCAATCCCGCGCGCCGTATTTCTCCGGCGCCAAAAGTTCCTGCCGCTTCCAGAAAAACTGGCTCTCTACCATGTCTTCATACGAGAAATCCGTTCCGACCAGTGCGTCGTTCCAATGTTCGTATGGCAGCACGCTGGGGGCTTTCTCCCCAGGAAGCTGCGCCTCGATAGTGATCTTCCCGCTATCGCTCAAATGCACGAGCAGGATCGTCTTCTCTCCGCCCGGCGCCGTGAGCTCGCTCAACACCCGCAGCCCGTCGGGAAACCAGCGCGCCTTCGCGGCTAACTTGTAGTTCGTGCGTTTGCCATCGCCTTCCACTTTGGTAAGTCGCCCGGTCACGCGGTAATCCAACTTCTCAATCCGCTGCCGCGAGCCAGTCAGCACCGTGTCCAGCTCAGGAGTCGCGGCGAAGGTCCGCGAGGGATGCAACAGCAACACCATCACGAGCAAAGCGATGGACGCTTGAATCGTCCGAAAGGCGGAGTGCGCCCATCTGGCCTCCGGATGCCGGCCAAAATTGCGACTGCGAGAGATCATCACGGGGCGGCTCAGAAAGGTCATAGGTAGGTATCCGGCGAAACTCCGTATGGCGTGAATCCAGAAAGACGAGCAACTACTCTCGAGCCGCGGTACGCAGCCCATTTCGGAAACACACTTTAGCTGAAAGGCTTCAGAACTCATTCGGCGTTTTGTTTTCATTGCGATACGACAATGTTATGGCAAGCCTTCTGGAATGGAAAGTGCGGATTTCTTTTGCTTGTTCTACGACCCTGGACTCTTCTGGACTTTTCGCCCGCGAAAAATTGTGCCCACGCCGAGTCGAACTCTTGCGTGGGAAGAATTCGTCTAGCGCCCGGCCGCACCTTCGTTGGGTGTTACCACTTCGTTGGGTGTTACCACGTGGATGGTGCCCATCATGCCGCCGTCTTCGTGCTCCAGCAGGTGGCAATGGTAGACGAAGGTACCGACGAGGCGCGGGCTCCGGAAATCCATGCGCAACTTGACGCTTGGATACGACGCGCTTTTGCCGTCCCAAAAGCCGACGTTCACGGTGTCTCGCAGAAACGGCTCGTCAACATGCACACCGTTCGATTCCTCCAGCAAAAAATGCAGTTGATGGATGTGGAAGGCATGCAACTCTTGCGAGCGATTCTCGATGATCCAGTCTTCCACGTCCCCCTGTTTCACGGTCATATTGGGTTCAGTCGAGCGTGGGTCGTATGGCGCGGGCTCTTGGCCATCGAGCGTGAGCATGAACACCGTGGGACTGTTGGGATTGTTCGGATCCGATGGTTTTTCAGAAAAATACAGCTTACGCACGCGCGCTGGTTTTGCGTCTCCCAGCCACGTGGAGTTTTGCAGCGCGACCGGCGATGGACCGGACGCGGGTAGAGTCGACCGTGGCTCAGGCGCATCGGACATTCGCCATGATATTGGCTAGGGGGCGCACGGGATCGTTTTCTCCCGCTGGGCCGGTGTCCACGGCCTGGGTGATCAGATTGCCGTAAACGCCCATCGGCGGCCCTTGAATGATGACATCCGACCTGCCACCGGGCGGCAGGTCGATGTTCTTCAACCACACGATACCGTTCTTATCGGGATGATTTTTCCCAGTATCCGTCTGCTTGGCGGGTGCGGAGTTCACGGGAGAGCCGTCAATGGAGACCTCTCCCATAAATTGAGGAACGCCATTGTATTGCAGCCGCAGATCCAGATAGGTGATCGCCGAAGCGTTCAGAATTCTCCATAGCTGCTTCTCCAACGGTCGAAGCACAATCTGGCCTGGTGGATAATCCGGATACGGCACCGGAACGAAATTGATGGAAAGATCCTTCGACGGGGGGCCGGAACCTGTGCCGGTATTCAGGATGTCACCGTCCGGGTCGCGCAGGACGGGCATTTCTGGCATCACCACGGCGGCGTAGGGTTCAGCGTCTGGCGTCAGCAAAGGCTGGTCGCGAACAATCAACACACGCTCTGGCAGGCCAGCCACCGCCGGATTGGCTTTTTCAATTCCTTCCACGATCAAAGCGCCCGAGGCGCCGCCTTGCACCTGCGGGTTGCTGGCTCCGTGAACGTGCGGGTGATACCAGTAAACGCCCGGTTGGCTGGTCCGGCGGGAACCTGCAATCGGTACTCAAATGGAGGATCGGACGGAGAAATCAGCGTATGCAGGACGTCGTCCTGATGGCAGACAGGCGCGATATTCACGCCGTGAAAGTGCAGGTTGGTGGACAGGCCGTCCATCGCTCCGGTGCCGCAATCGCTCGCGTGGGAAGATGGCGCAGCAGGGTGTTGGTGAGGCAATGCGGCGCTGTCTTTCAATTCGTTTTTGAGGGTCAGTACCAGCCAGTCGCCCGGATGCAGTCGGAGATTCGGCGCCTGGCTTCCGTTGCTGTCGCGGTAGCAGTAATGCATCTGGCCGAACGCGTCGCGGAAGTTGGTATACGTCAGCTGGACCTTTAATACGCCATTTTCGCTGCGCAGGTCGACGGGCTCCGGCACAATGCTGCCCCTGTGGGGCCGGGGACAAACGTCCTTCTCGACGCCCTGCGCCGAGCACAGCGTTGGAACAACGCACAACGCGATGAGTGAGGCGTAGAGCAGTCGCAATAAAATGCCGCGTATCCACTGCGAGAATGGGTGTGAGATTGAGGACGCTCAGAACGATCCTATCGCTTGCCTAAAATACGGAATGGGCCGCAGGCACAACTGTGCCTCGCGGCCCGCCCGTTCCAAGTGTAATTCTTCTAGTGCGAGGTGACCTCTTCCAGCAGGTGCACGTAGGCCAGCAGAAGAAACGCTTCGGCGACCAGAGGTCTCGCCTCGCGTTCGGTGATGCGATTGCCGCTGAATTCCGCGTCCTCCAGCATGCCGAGCATCCGACCCGCCAAGGCATCGCGCACCACGCCGATGTCGGATAGCTGGCGTTCCAGCCGGTTGTAGGTGGCGTCGTTCTTGTCGCTGCCGTTCAACGCCACGGTGGAAATCTTCAGGGTGTCTTTGCCGAGCTGGCCGAGCGGAGCGTTGATCTGCTTGAAGGCCGCCGCCAGCTCAACGAATGCGTCTTGGTCGTCGCTGACCGCGTTGGGAAGCGCCCAAGGTTCGAGTTCCTCGGCAAGCACGCGGCCTTCGTGCTGATAGTCGTCCCGCAGACCCAGCAGCGAAAGCATCGTGGGGCGATAGTCGGTTTCGTCCGCGAAGGTGGAATTGTCGAGCTTGCCCACTTTCACGCCCGGTGCGACCAAGCCCAGCCATGTGGTGGTGATTTCCGGTTGAATACCGCCGTGGTTATATGCGAAGCCGGCATTCTCGGCGACGGCGGGAGATCCGGTGGTCTGGAAGAAGTAGTCCGGATCGCCAAACATCACAAATGAGGGAGTGCGCTGCGGGTCGGCGGTGACCATGTGGAGTAGCTTCATCTCCACGGGGTCGGCCATCGCCACTGTCAGGTTGTCCGTGTTGCCGGTAATCGGGCTCACGGCAGTCAGCTTACCTGTGGCTCTCTCGTATTCTCTGGTGATGTCCGCGTTCGGAGCCGGATTTCCGTTGATGTAGAACGTCGGCGCCATGTCGAAGTGAATATCGAACGGTGTGCTGGCCAAGTTCGGGTCGATCATGTTCAGCAGGGTGGTGGTGTTTACGTCGACTTCACCGAGCTTTGCGTACGTGCACGGGACGTTCACGCCGTCGCAATTCGCCGGAGTCGGAGGACCGCCAGCAAAATGGTCCTGTTCTTCGGTGGTGATCAGGAACAGTGTATTGGACTGATCGATCCCGTCCTTCTTGAGGCGGGTGAAGAACTTGTCAAAGGCCTCGTCATACGCTGCCGCCAGCGCTTGGTGGCAAACATCTCCAGGGCCTAGGGCACCAGTTGCCGTATCCGTTAGGCAAGCCGCCGGCGCGTGTGCATTCACCTTTTTGGGGTTGTCGTGGATGTCGGAAATGTAGGCATATGTGACCGGAACGCCGTGCTCCTGCATGGTCGCTACGTAAGCCAGCGTCTGCGCGGCGTTGATGCCGGAAAATCCGGGAAATCCGACGTTGGCCGTTGTGGCGTCCGTGATCACGTTGCCGTCCAGATCAGTGAGGGCCGTGCTGCCTCCGTTGACCGGCGGTATCGCGTACTTGTGACCGAACAGAGCGTTGAAGCCCGAGTAACCTTCCGGTTCGTCGGGTAGCGCATCTGGTCCACCGCCATTTGCCGTCGAGCAGAGAGCGTTGCCCTTTGCGCAATGGATTGCGATGCCTTCAAAGTCGGCGACTGCCGTGGCGCGGAGAGCAGATGTCGTCGCGTTCTTAGCCTCGATATTCTGCGGCGAAGTCGGATCCGGGAAAACGGTGAAGACGTCGTTGGTAATGTTTTCGAACTCCATGTTCGCCAGCGACACGGCTCCGAAATTGCAGCCCGCGCGCGTGTAGGCGACCCACGGCGCCGGCGCGTTCTTTCCGTCTGCCGCGAGCATGATCGGCAGGGGATCCGCCGAAGGCGTCGCCGTGCTGACCGGATCGGTCCAATAGGTGAACGTGCTGTCAAACAGGTCCGGTGCTGTACTCGTGCCGGGTAGTGGGAAGTAGCCGAAGCTGTTGCCCACCGATCCGCCGTGGCGGTCTCCGTAAACGCCGGTGATCGAGGTAATAATGTCGTCGGACGTGTGCGAAATCAGGGGAGTGTGGCTGTTGGTCATGAACGTGCCGTTGTTCTTCAGGAAGTTCAGCAGGTGCGGCATCAATTCAAGATCGGCTGGAACATTGGGGTTGTCGCGTTCGGAGTGCACGTTGTCAAACTGAATGTAAATCACATGCTTGATCGCGCCGCGGCTCGATTGCAGGCGACAGCCATTCGAGTCGTCCTGGCCGCGATCACTCTTCCCGGAGTTAGCAGAAGCGGTGCTCGGTGCACCACTGGCTGGATTCTTCTTCGCCGCCGTGGAATTTTTCACGGTCTCCGAAGCTGAAGCCAGCGTGGGCGACAATGCAATCGCTGCCGAAAGAACCAGCGCGATGACCTGCCTGATGGATCCCACACAGCTCGACCCGACATCGGCAATAGCCCGTGTGACAACCTTATTCTTGTTTCTTGTCATTTTCTTTGTCTCCTGTTGATTCGTGCTCGCGGCAGACCTCCGCGTGGACCCAATGAGAGTGCTCACTCTGCGCCGAGCGGACAGACGAGGCACTATAGGTCCGTGGCCTCATTTTCGTGTTAGGCAAAGGAAAACGCTAGATTAAAACTGTGTGAAGCCCGAAACTTAACCGGTTGGAACCAAACAACTTGCCAGCGCCCCCGATGTGGTGATGATGCGAATTGCTTTTGTCGAATGGCCGGAAGCGCTTTCAATAGATGACGCCGAGTGGCGTCAGTTGAAAGACGCTATTGCCGCCGCGCGACCAGACGTCTTGGTCACCAATGAACTGCCATTCGACGCGTGGTTAGCAGGCAGCGCCACTTTTTCGGAAGATGAAGCGCGGCGCAGTGTTCGCGAGCATGAAGATGGCTTGGCGGGACTTATCGATCTGGGTCTAGCCGCCATCATTTCTTCCCGGCCGGTGTGGAATGGCAAACGCTTGGCCAACGAAGCGTTCGCGCTGGAAAGCGGAGTTGTCCGTCCGCTACATCGCAAACAATATTTTCCCAACGAGCCCGGATGGTTCGAGAGCGCGTGGTACGCCGGCGATAATTCCGGATTTCACGTCGCCGATGTTCGCGGAATAAAAGTCGGCGTGCTCTTGTGTACGGAAGCGATGTTCAATGAACGAGCGCGTGCGTATGGAAGGGAAGCGGCTTCTTTAGTGGTTATCCCGCGCGCCACCGTCACAGAGATTGAGCCGTGGAGAATTTCCGCGGCGATGGCGTCGCTGGTGTCAGGCGCTTACGTGGTCAGTTCGAACCGCGTGGGCCGCTCGAAAAACGGTACACACTTTGGCGGCGGTGGATTTGCGTACGCTCCGCAGGGGCGCCTGCTTGGGATGACAACTTCGAACAGCCCAGTGCAGGTGTTCGAGCTTGACCCAAAAGTAGTAGAGTCCGCGCAGCGATCTTATCCGTGCTACGTTCCGGAACGGGAATGAAACATTCGAGTTTCGCGACGAGTCAACATTGTTTTCTTAGAAAGGCACGTCCCCCGTTTTGCGCCCTTTCTGAATCAAAGATACGCCGCCGGAGGATGTACGAGAGGTGTGGAGGCAGATACGGCGGGGCCTCACTTGACCTGGGAAACTTCCAGTAGGCTGTATCCGGAAGCGTGACGGAATCCATCCAAGGTTCTTTAATGTAATCGGCCTATGCACCACTCGAAGTACTAGGAATTACTTTGCCCATTGACCAGAAGGAACCCCCGGTCATTGCACCGGATCATCAACTGCCTGCGCCAGTCCGCCGACAGAGCAAAGGCCTGAAATTTTTTGTTTGGCTTGTAGTGCTGGCGATCTTCGCGCTGGGATTTTGGCTAGTGTTGCGCAAGCACGAGGACTCCAGCAAGAGCGCCAAGTCGCCACGCGGCGCCGGAGGTGGACCGGTCACGGTAACCACGGCCACGGCGCAAAAAGGCGATATCGGAGTTTATCTGGACGCGATCGGCACGGTTACGCCGGTGTACACCGCGTCGATCACGAGCCAAGTGAATGGTGTGGTGACCGCGGTGCATTACACCGAAGGGCAGCTGGTGCACAAGGGCGATCCGCTGATCGAGGTCGACGCGCGACCTTATCAGGCGACGCTGATGCAAGCACAGGGAACGTTGGAACGGGATCAAAACATTCTGGGACAAGCGCAGATGGATTTGCTGCGCTACAAGGATGCTTGGGCGCGTAATGCGATTCCCAAGCAAACCCTGGACGATCAGGAAAAAATCGTTTTGCAGAACCAGGGCACGGTGAGATTGGATGAGGGCACGGTGCGGTTCGACCAAATCCAGGTGGACTATTGCCACATCACGGCTCCGTTCACCGGCAAAGTGGGGCTGCGGCTCGTAGATCCCGGGAACGTCGTGCAGTCTACGGGAGGCACTACGCTGGCGGTGATCACGCAGATACAGCCGATAACCGTGATCTTCACTATTCCCGAAGATAACCTGGGTCAGGTGACGCCGCGCCTGCGACAGAACGCCAAGCTCACCGTCGATGCATACGACCGCGGCGGTTCCAAAAAAATAGCCGAAGGAATGCTACTGACGCTCGACAATCAAATCGATACCACCACCGGCACGGTGAAAGCGCGGGCATCGTTCGATAACAAAGACTTCGGTCTGTACCCTAACGAATTTGTGAATGCCCGGCTGCTGGTGAATACGTTGCATGACGCAACCCTAATTCCGACTTCGGCGATTCAACACAACGGGCAGACGGCGTTTGTGTACGTATTGCAAGACAACACTGCGCACATGCGCACCGTCCAGCCGGGCGTAACTGACGGCGGCACCGCGCAGGTAACGGGAATTAATCCCGGCGACGTGCTGGCCAACAGCAGCTTCGATAAATTGCAGGACAATTCCAAAGTAACCACAAGCGACAAACAGGCGCCTGGCGGTTCGGCGGCACCAGCGGGGTCGCAAGGGAACGCATCGCAGGGAAACCCACCGCAAGGGAGTCCATCGCTAGGGAAGAAATCGCGGGGGAGTAAGACCCCTTGAGTCCGTCACGCCCTTTTATTTTGCGACCGGTAGCGACGGCGCTGCTGATGGCGGCGATCCTGCTGGTCGGAATTGTGTGTTACACGCAGCTGCCGGTCTCGGCGTTGCCGGAAGTCGACTATCCCACGATTCAAATTTTAACGTTTTATCCGGGAGCGAGCCCCGACGTGGTGGCGACGACTGTTACCGCTCCACTGGAGCGGCAATTCGGGCAGCTGCAGGGCTTGAGCCAGATGACTTCCAGCAGTTCGGGCGGAACCTCGGTCATCGTTCTGCAATTTAACCTCAGTTTGAATATTGATATTGCTGAAGAAGAAGTACAGTCCGCCATTAATGCTTCGCAAAGTTTTTTGCCGGCCAATTTACCGTCGCCGCCGATTTACAGCAAGACGAACCCCGCGGACGCTCCGGTCATCACGCTGGCGGTTACTTCCAATTCCATTCCGCTTTCTCAGGTAGAAGATTTGGTCGATACGCGCTTGGCACCAAAAATTTCGCAATTGAGAGATGTCGGCTTGGTAAGCATCAGCGGCGGACAAAAACCCGCCGTGCGGATTCAGGCGAATCCGGCGGCGCTCTCTTCCTATGGGATCAATTTGGAAGACCTGCGGACTGCGGTCACGCAGTCCAGCGTCAATGCTGCCAAAGGAAATTTTGACGGTGCGCGCCAGAATTACCAGATCGATGCGAACGACCAGCTAGTCACCAGCGCCGACTATCGCAAAGTAGTCGTGGCGTACCGCAACGGCTCGCCGGTGATGCTGACGGACGTAGCGCAGATTCTCGATGGCGTGGAAAACACCAGCCAGGCGGCGTGGATGAACAAAACGCCGGCGGTGATCGTGAA
Source organism: uncultured Acidobacteriota bacterium (assembly GCA_963786485.1). GTDB lineage: Bacteria > Acidobacteriota > Terriglobia > Acidiferrales > UBA7541 > Acidiferrum. The sequence goes on along the minus strand of CAWAZN010000003.1, from coordinate 38,830 downwards.
CGTGCAGCGCCAGCCGGGCGGCAACACCATCAATGTGGTGAAAAGCATAAAGGCGCTGCTGCCGCAACTGGAAGCCACGCTTCCGAAAGGCATCGACGTCACGACGCTTACCGACCTGACGACGCCCATCCAAGCTTCGATCTCGGACGTGGAATTTGAGTTGGGACTGACCGTGGTGCTGGTCGTGTTGGTGATTTTTCTTTTTCTGCGCAACCTGTACGCCACGATTATTCCCAGCGTAGCCGTCCCGCTTTCGCTGATCGGTACATTCGCCGCGATGTATGCGCTGGGATACAGCCTGGACAATCTTTCCCTCATGGCGTTGACGATTTCCACGGGATTCGTCGTGGATGACGCGATCGTGATGGTGGAGAACATCTCGCGCTACATCGAAGAGGGCGACGCCCCGATGGAAGCGGCGCTGAAAGGCGCGGAGCAAATCGGATTCACGATTCTGTCGTTGACGGTTTCTCTGATCGCCGTGCTGATCCCGCTGTTGTTCATGGCCGACGTGGTGGGGCGGTTGTTCCGGGAATTTGCCGTCACATTGGCCGTGACCATCGTGGTCTCAGCGGTGGTTTCGCTAACGCTGACTCCGATGATGGCGTCGCGCATTCTGAAACACAATCCGGAGTCGCAGCAGGGACGTTTTTACCGGGCCTCCGAGCGCATGTTTGACAACATGATCGCGTTCTATGGCCGAACGCTGAAATTTGTTTTGCGCTATCAAACCATCACATTGTTCATTGCCCTGGCCACGCTGATGCTGACGATCTTTTTGTACATCGTGATCCCCAAGGGTTTTTTTCCAGTACAGGACACGGGAATTATTCAGGGGATCTCCCAGGCTCCGCCGATCATCGGCTCGAAGGCCATGTCGGAAAAGCAGCAGGAAGTTGCGGACGTGGTTCTGGCGGATCCGGCGGTAGAGAGCCTTTCATCTTTCATTGGAGCAGACGGAACGAATACCACGACGAACAGCGGTCGCATGTCCATCAATTTGAAGCCGCTGAACCAGCGAGACCTGAACGCATCGGATGTGATCCGGCGCTTGCAGGGAAAACTCAATGATGTGCAGGGCATTCAGCTGTTTATGCAGCCGGTGCAGAACATCACCGTAGACGACCGCGTAAGCCGCACGCAATACCAATACACACTGGAAGATCCGGATCCCGTTGAACTAAACGACTGGACCAATCGCTTTGTGACCGAATTGAAAAAATTGCCGGACCTTGAAGACGTGGCCACGGATCAGCAGCCAGGTGGCCTCGCAGTCTCACTGATCATTGATCGGCCAACGGCGTCACGCTTGGGAATTGCGCCCACCACGATCGACAACACGCTCTACGATGCGTTTGGGCAGCGGCAGATCAACACGATGTACACGCAACTGAATCAATATCACGTGATTCTGGAAGCGGAGCCACATTTTCAGCAGGATCCCAATAAATTAAATAAGTTATACATCCAGGCGAATGCTGCCGCAGGGACGAGCGGCGCACCGGCCAGCACCACGGGGAACGGCTCTACCTCGGCAGGATCGAATGCTTTGACTACGTCGGCGCTTTTCACTGCCTCGGCGAACACGTTGGCGCCACCGCCTAGCGTGCTGACACCCAGCACGTCCAGCGCAACTTCCAGTCGAGGCGCAACATCAGCCGGAACGACTAGTTCCGCGAAGAGCAACGCAGTGCCGCTCAGTGCGTTTTCACATTTTGAAACGGCTACGGAACAGCTCTCCATCAATCACCAAGGACAATTCCCGGCGATCACCGTGTCGTTTAACCTTGCCCCCGAACGCGGCTTTGGGCAATGCGATTTCGGCGATAACCAAAGTGCAGCAAGGACATGCATATGCCCGCCAGCCTGCAGGCGGATTTTCAGGGTACAGCCGCATCGTTTCGCAATTCACTTTCCAACATGCCGCTGCTGATCCTCGCCGCGTTGGTAACGGTATACATCGTTCTCGGTGTCTTGTACGAGAGCTTCATCCATCCGATCACGATTCTTTCCACGTTGCCTTCGGCTGGAGTCGGTGCCTTCCTCGCGCTGATCTTATTCCACCAAGATTTGAGCGTAGTGGCCATCATCGGCCTGGTGTTGTTGATCGGAATCGTAAAGAAAAACGGAATCATGATGGTCGATTTTGCGCTCGATGCGGAACGTAATCACGGAAAAAGTTCCACCGACGCGATTTACGAAGCATGCCTGCTGCGTTTCCGCCCGATCATGATGACCACTATGGCGGCCTTGCTGGGCGGACTACCGCTAGCATTCGGAAGCGGCATTGGCTCTGAACTGCGGCGTCCTTTGGGCATCGCCATGGTCGGCGGCTTGCTGGTGAGCCAGGTCCTCACACTGTACACCACGCCAGTCATCTACATTTTCTTTGACAAGATCGCGCAACGCTTTTCGAGAAAGTCTACGGCGCGGCATCCCGCGGGAAACCCCGGCGCAGAGCCGCAGCCCTCTGGAGCGGCATGAACGTTTCGGCGCCATTCATTAACCGACCGGTGGCCACCACGCTGTTGACGGTGGCCATTGCGATTGCCGGCGCTATTGCGTTCAAAGTGCTTCCGGTGTCTCCGCTGCCGCAAGTGGATTTTCCTACAATTTCCGTAAGCGGCAGCTTGCCCGGTGCCAGCGCCGAAATCATGGCGTCGTCGGTGGCCACGCCGCTGGAACGGCAATTTGGACACATCGCCGGCGTCACGGAAATGACGTCGACCAGCGGTCTGGGAACCGCCTCCATCACGATTCAGTTCGATCTAAGCCGCAACATCGATGGCGCGGCGCGGGATGTGGAAGCGGCGATCAATTCAGCACGCACCTATCTGCCGGCTAACCTTCCCGCGAATCCGACGTACCGCAAGGTCAATCCGGCCGATTCGCCGGTGATGATCGTGGGCTTGACGTCAGATAAATATGGCCCGGACAAAATTTACGACGAAGCATCGACGGTCATTCAACAGAAGCTGTCGCAGATTCAGGGCGTCGGCCAGGTGAACGTTGGCGGCGGCGCGCTGCCTTCCGTGCGCGTGGAGGTGAATCCTACGAAATTGGCCAGCTATGGGTTGGCGATGAGCGATGTGCAATCCGTGTTGCGCCTGCAGAATTCCGATCTCGCCAAAGGGCAAATCACCAATGGCGACGTCAGCGCCGACATTCTTTCCAACGATCAGATTTCTCACGCGGTGGATTACAAGCCGGTTGTCGTAGGTTACAAAAATGGCGCGGCAATCCGGCTGGAGGACGTCGCCGATGTAATCGATTCGGTGCAGAACGTGCGTGCGGGCGGATATCTAAATGGCAAGCGCGCGATTGTGCTCATTATTTTCCGTCAACCCGGCGTCAATATTATTGACACCGTGGATCGCATCCGAGCCGAACTACCCTCGATTCAGGCTTCCATTCCGCAAGGTATAGACGTCACCGTGGTGCTGGATCGCACCACCACGATTCGCGCGTCGGTAAACGACGTGGAACGCACGCTGATGCTTTCGATCGTGTTAGTCATCGTGGTGGTGTTTATTTTTCTGCGCAACGGCCGCGCCACGCTAATCCCGGCCGTAGCTGTGCCGGTCTCCCTGATCGGAACGTTCGCGGTGATGTTTCTGTGCGGCTACAGCCTGGACAACCTTTCGTTGATGGCTCTGACCATTTCGACGGGGTTCGTGGTGGACGACGCTATCGTGGTGATGGAAAACATCACGCGCCACCTCGAAGAGGGCATGGAACCTTTTGCGGCCACGTTGAAAGGTGCGCAGGAAATTGGCTTCACCGTTTTGTCTATCAGCATTTCGTTGATTGCGGTGTTCATTCCGCTGCTTTTGATGGGCGGCATCGTTGGGCGATTGTTCCGCGAATTCGCCATCACGCTTTCCACCGCGATCATCGTTTCCATGGTGATCTCGCTGACCACCACGCCGATGATGTGCGCCTATTTGCTTCGCGACGAGCACTCACAGAAGCATGGCCGCATGTACATGGCGACAGAAAGAATGTTCGAGCGGATATTATCTGTATATCGCTCGAGCCTGCGCTGGGCGCTGGAAAATCCAGTATTGATCCTCGTTATTTTGTTGTTGACGATAGCGCTGAACGTGGCGTTGATCATAAAGATTCCCAAGGGTTTTTTCCCACAGCAAGACACCGGATCGCTGGCGGGAGCGGTGCAGGGACCGCAGGATTCTTCCTTTCCGGCGATGAACGACGCCATTCAGAAGCTGGGCAACGTGGTTCGCAACGATCCCGCGGTGCAAAATGTCATTGCGTTTACGGGCGGCAACGGCGCCACCAATACGGGCAATATTTTCGTAGCGCTTAAACCCTTGAATGAAAGAAAAATCGGGGCCCCGGAAATCATCAATCGACTACGTCCACAACTGAACCGTTTGCCGGTCGCGTCTGCCTTTCTGCAGGCGTCACAGGATTTACGCATCGGCGGCCGTTCGAGCGCGGCGCTGTACCAGTACACAATTCAGACGGACAACATTCCCGACCTGGCGACCTGGGGCCCCAAAGTGTTTGCGGAGATGAAAAAGCTTCCGGGACTGCAAGACGTGAACTCCGACCAGCAAAATGGCGGACTCGACGAACTCTTGACCTTCGACCGCGTCACTGCCGCAAAGTTAGGACAGACCGCGCAGTCTCTGGATAACGGAATCTATAGCGCATTTGGACAGTCGGAAGTCTCCATCATCTATACCCAACTGAACCAGTATTACGTGGTGCTGGAAGTCGATCCCAAGTATTCGCAGAGTCCGGAAGGCTTGCGGAATATCTATTTCCATCCCAATGGCAGCAGCAGCGTCACGTCGACTGGCAATACTTCGCTGTTTAACATGGCCAAGAATCAGGCGAACACTACGCCGCTGACGCTGAATCACACCGGCCTGTTTCCCTCGGTGACTATTTCGTTCAATCTGGCGCCCGGTTTATCGCTCAGCGACGCAACATTGGCGATCGACCAGATGAAGCAACGCATCGGAGCGCCTTCGACGCTGCGTGGGTTTTTTGCGGGCACGCTAAACGCCTATCAGCAATCGCTCAGCAGTGAACCCATTTTGGTTCTGACCGCAATATTGGCGGTGTATATCGTGCTCGGGATTTTGTACGAGAGCCTAGTCCATCCGCTGACGATTATTTCCACTCTGCCGAGCGCCAGTGTGGGCGCCATGCTAGCGCTGATGGCCTTCAAACAAGACCTGAACATCATTTCCATCATCGGAATCGTATTGCTGATCGGAATCGTAAAAAAGAACGCCATTATGATGATCGACTTTGCTCTGCAGGCCGAACGCGAAGGCGGAAAGAATACCGAGGAAGCGATTTTTGAGGCTTGCATGCTGCGTTTTCGCCCGATTTTGATGACCACCATGGCGGCTCTCTTTGGAGCTTTGCCATTGGCGTTTGGTACGGGAACGGGATCTGAGTTGCGCCGTCCTTTAGGAATCACCATCGTTGGCGGGCTGATCGTCAGCCAGATGCTGACCTTGTACAGCACGCCGGTCGTTTATCTGACGCTCGATAAGTTGCGTTTGCGAGTTTTGGGGAAACAGCGGGATACCTTTCGCGTGGATGGCGTCGAGCCGTCCGCGGCGGTCTAGCGGCGTGGTCAAATCTATGAATAGTGTTTGCCAAAACTGCCTTAAGGGTCTTAGCGAGGAAGCACTGCGGCTTGGCGCGATCGCAACGATTTTCCTGGCTGGCTGTACGGTCGGACCAAAATATCACCAGCCCGCCGCGACGGTGCAGGCTCCGCCGATGACCTACAAAGAATCGCCGACGCAAAATCCAGATTCAGGCAACTGGAAAGTGGCCCAACCGCAGGACGAAATGCTCCACGGGAAATGGTGGGAAATTTACAACGACCCGGAGCTCAATTCGCTGGAAGATCAGCTCAACATCAACAACCAGAACATTAAGCAATTTTTTGAGAATTTCATGGAGGCGCGCACGCTCGTCTCACAAGCTCGGTCGCAGTTGTATCCCACGCTCAGCGTTGGCCCGTCGTACAACTACTCGCGGTCCTCTGGAAATCTGAAGAATCTAACGATCAATAACACGGGCACAGGCGGCGGCACGGGAACGGGCGGTACTGGTTCCTCATCCGGGTCGACTACGAACGCTGGTCGCGAAAGCACGTTGGCGAGCATTCCTTTCCAACTGACCTGGGAGCCGGACCTGTGGGGCAAGGTGCGGAACACCATTCGCGAGGCACAGTATAACGCGCAGCTGAGCGCTGCGGATTTAGAAAACGAGCGGTTGACGGAGCAGGCCAGCCTCGCGCAGTTTTTCTTCGAGGTTCGCGGACAGGATGCCCTGCAGAAAATCCTCGACGATACCGTGGCGTCAGACCAGAAGTCTTATGAACTGACGCGGGCCCGCTACGAAACGGGCGTCGACGACCAACTTTCCGTAGTTCAGGCGCAAAATGCTTTGCAGAACGCGCAGGCTGCCGCTACGAATCTGGGTATCGCGCGCGCGCAATTCGAACACGCGATCGCCGTGCTCATCGGCACGAACCCATCGAGTTTCTCGATTCCCATCAAGCCACTCGATGCCGCGCCACCTGCGGTTCCCATCGGCATTCCGTCGCAACTTCTTGAGCGCCGTCCGGATATTGCCTCATCCGAACGCAATATGGCTTCCGCGAATGCGCAGATCGGTATCGCTACCTCGGCCTACTATCCGACGCTGGACCTTTCCGGTACCGCCGGTTTCGAAAGCTCGGCGCTGCATAATCTGCTTACCTGGCCCAGTCGTTTCTGGTCCGTGGGCCCTACCGTCTCCGAAACGATCTTCGACGCTGGACTGCGGCGTGCGCAGGTGCGCCAGTTTACGGCGCTGTACAATGCAAACCTCGCAACTTATCGCCAAACCGTTCTAACCGCATTTCAACAAGTGGAAGACTCCATGGCTTCCGTAAGAATTCTCTCCAAGCAAATTCAGCAGCAAGAACAGGCCGTGCAATCTGCTCAAGAATTTCTAAATTTGGCTTCGGCTCGCTACGAGACTGGCGTCGACACCTATCTCAACGTACTTGTAGCGCAGACCACCTTGTTGAACGATCGAGAATCCCTTGCCTCGCTGCGTACCCAAGCGATGACTTCTTCAGTGCAATTGATCGAAGCGCTGGGCGGCGGATGGGACCGTTCGCAGCTGCCATCTCCGGCGCAAGTATCGCAAAAGGTCAGCGAGACCAAAGCCAACTAGGTCGGGCCTGCTCGTCCCGCCTGCAACTCGCTTCCGCTTCACCCTTGGCCGCAGTAGAATACCTGCCCTCAGCCAGAATGCGAGGCTCCGGAGCGCGCCCTGAAGAACGTCGGTAAATACGAGATTCTCGAAGAAGTTGGCCGCGGCGCCATGGGCGAGGTTTACAAGGCGCGCGATTCCGTAATTAATCGCACCGTAGCCCTGAAAACGATTACTAATAATCTGGCGAACAACACCGACCTCTTGGAGCGTTTTTACCAGGAAGCGCGCGCCGCCGGCACCCTGCAACACCCCAACATCGTCACAATTTTTGAATTGAACAAAGAGGGCGACACCCCCTACATCGCCATGGAGTTTCTTGAAGGCGAGAGCCTAGAGAAACTAATTGCACGTAAAGCATCGTTGACCATTTCCGAAAAATTGGGCTACATCGTGCCGGTCTGTCGCGCGCTGGACTACGCGCATAAGCGTGGAATTGTGCACCGCGATGTGAAACCCGCGAACATCGTAGTCAGTAGCGACGGTGTAGTTAAAGTCGTGGACTTCGGCATTGCCCGCCTGGTCGACGGTGGCCTCACGCAAACCAACATGTTGATCGGCACTATCGCGTATATGTCGCCGCAGCAGATCCAGGGCGACCGCGCTGACGAACGCTCTGACATTTGGGCCATGGGCGTGACCTGCTGGGAATTAGTCGCGGGCGAACGCCCCTTCAATGGCGACAATCACGCCGCGCTGATGATGAAAATTATCTCCGGCGAGCCGCCGCCGCTTAGCGAGAAGGATCCGGCATGCCCTACCGATCTCGATGCCGTCGTCGCGCGGATGATGAACAAAGACATCGCCGAACGGTTCCAGACGATGGAAGAAGTGCTGCTGGAGCTCGAACCCGTTTGGCGTCGCATTCAGCTGGGAACCGTCTCGCAATTGATCGAGTCCGGAAAAACTCTGCTGGAATCGCAGGACTTGCTGCGTGCGCAACGTATGCTGCGCGAAGCTTTGCAAATCGAAAGTTCCAACCCGGAAGCGCGTACGTTGCTGGAGAAAACCAACGCAGCCATTCGCCGCAGCCAGATCCTACCAAAACTCCACGAGCGGATTGAACGGGGAGGGCACTTGCTTGCGTCGGGCCTGCCGCAGGAAGCGCGCGCCGAAGCCGAAGCCGCGCTGAAAATCGATTCCTCGTTCGCGCCGGCGAAAAGCCTGCTGGCGGGCGTGCAAGCAGCCAATGACTACGCCCGCTCTGGTCGGCGATGGCTCTGCGCATTGCAAAACAATTTCTGGCCAGCGGAGCCATTCTGGATGCCGATCAAAAATTGGCGACGGTGTTATCGCTGGACCCGCAAAACAAAACCGCTCTGGAACTACGCGAACACGTACGCGAGGAAGTGGAACGCCGTCAGAAACGGCAGAGCCTGGCGGAATCCATCAAACGCGTGCGGGAATTGTGGACCGAACAGCGCTACGACGAGTGCCTTGGAATGCTGCGGGACATAGACGCGCAGTTTCCCGGTGATGCGGAAATCTTGCATTTGCACGATGCTGTCTTGCAAGACCAGCAGGAGCAGGAGAAATCCGCGCGACTGGCCGAAGCCAGGAAACTGGTGGCCAAACAACATTTTGACGGGGCTTTGTCGATTCTGTCTGGCCTCGTCGCGCTGCATCCGGAAGACAGCGGAATCAAATCGTTTCGTTCGCTGGTACTGCAACAGAAAGAGGGCGAGGCTCGCCAAAAACAGACCAGCACGGAACTGCGAAAACTGCGTGCGCTGCTGGAGAGCGGAAAGTATGAAGAGGCGGCGACCCGCGGTGAAGCTCTGTTGCGTGAATCACCGCAAGATTTCGAATTGCGAGAAGTGGTCAAATTTGCGCGCGAAGAGTTGTCACAAAACGCCAGGAAACAGAGCTTCGAAGAACTGATCGCGGAAATCAACAAGCAGATGCTTGCCCACCAATTCGGCGAAGCCATAAACACCGCGGAGCGCGGGCTGTCGGAGTTTCCCGACAACGGCGAATTGAAGGAACTGCTGGATTCCGCGAAGCGCGAACAAAAAGGACAGGAAGGCCGCGAGCGGCTGGAAGGCCACATCCGCGAAATCGAAGCGCTCATCCACAGAGATGAACTGACGGAAGCCATCGATATGGCGCGGCAAACGCTCATGACCGTAGGTCCCAGCAGCGCCGTCACGAAGCTTTTGAAGACCGCAGAAATCGAATACAAGTCGCGTGCCAAACAAAAAGACCAAAACGTCGGCCTGGTCACCCTTCAGACCTTGATTGCAAATAACAAGCTTGAGGAGGCCAAGTCCGCAATTCAGGAATCCATTCGCTCGGATCTGTTCGAACCCTCCGACCCGCGCATCGCAACCCTGAGCCAGACCATCGCGGAAAAAGAGTCCGCAAAGAAGGGGGAGCCTTCGCCGGCCACCTCAATTCCGGGAAGCACGCCGGCGCCCATAGGAATGAGCCGGCTCACCAAGGACTCATGTTCTTCAGCAGGGCAGCCCCGTGGATTCGAAGTACCCCGTCGCTCCGATCCCTGCCTAGTGTGTCGGTGGACCCTTCAGAGGATTCCCCACGGCCAACGAGCGCAAGCCGCGAGCCAGCCACTACAGGTGCCGGAAAAAAAATCATCGCGGCTGCCGCAGTTGTGTTGCTGATGATTTCGGCGGTATTTTCGCATGGAAGCGTACGCACCGGCGTCCCCCGGAAGCCTACGGCACAGGAACTGGCGCTGAAGTTCGAAGCAGAAAATCTTTCGTATGACCGCCATTTGAACGACGCGATCAAGAAATATACGCAATTGGCCGATCTTCACGGCGCATTGGCTCCCGTCGCCCAGCAAAAAATTCAAGACCTGACCGTGCTACAACAGCAGGAAACCAGTTTGATGGCCGACGGCAAAGCTGCCGAAACGGCGAAAGACCTCCCGCGCGCGCGTGACGACTATCAAAAAACGGTAGTGCTCCAGGGGGAACGGGAAGCCGACGCCAAAGCTTCGCTCGAAGCGTTGGACCAGAAGCAAGCCGGCCTAAGCGATGCGGATATAGCGACGCAAAATTTCCAAACCGGCGTTGCCGCATTTACCGCGCACAACTATGCAGCCGCGAAGAGCGCGTTCGAACAAGGGCTGCAACGCGGCGGAGACGACTGGCCGCAAAAGACGCAGGCGGCGACGTATGCGCGCCGAAGCGCTCAGCGTATTTTTCAAGCGCAGCTTCTGAAACGCTCCGAATATGAATTTAACACTCAGGACTACGACAGCGCCCGCAACGATGCGCAACAAGTGGCCGGCAACTCCGATGGCGACCCGCAAGCCACATCCGAAGGAAAGAAATTACTGGCGAAAGTTGTAGAAGCCAGCAGCACCCCCGGCGCGCTGGCGGCCGCGGCCGGTAACAAAAATGCCAGCGCCATCCAGCAACTAAGCACGCAAGCCGAATCGCTGGTGCAGGGCGGTTTATACAGCGCGGCGGATGACAAGGCCAATCGCATCGCCCAGCTAGGCGGAAACGCGGATCCCACCTACCGGTTAATTAAAGACGCCGAAGAAAAGAAATTTAGCGAATTAAACGCGCGCTACCACACCATTGACCGCCACAATCAGGCGGAACTGCAAAGTTTGCTGTTTGCCGTCCAGCAACTGCAAAACAACGGCTTTTATCAGAAACAGGAAGCCCGCCAAATGGCGGATGCTATCGGCGTCGACCTGCGCCCCTTTGCCCCCAAGCCAGTGATCACCGAAACGGGCAGTGCCAAATCCGCCGCGGACGACCCTGCGGAAATTCAGCGCGTAGTGATGCGTTTTGCCGCGGCGTTCAGCGCGGGCAATCTAAATCAGATTCGCGAAGTGTGGCGGCTGACGCCGAAGCAAGAGAAAAAGTTCAACGATACTCTGGTGGCGCAAGCCAGCGCTCCGGTGACCATCCATGATTGTTCCGCGCCAAATATAAAAACGCAGGGCAGCGGTGGCCAAACCGCGCAAATTTCCTGCACCGTGGATTCCGCCTACAAAAATTATCCGTCGAAGAAAATTAAGTACTCGCTGCAGCGCGACGGCACCCGCTGGATAATTGTCGACTCGCACTAATTCTTCATGCGTATTCGAACTACCCCACGTAGCTAAACTAATTTGCCGCCGCTGGTTTAATCGCACCGCTGAGTTGCAATTCGACCTCCACCGTCGGATCCGCCTTTAAGAAAAACGTGCTGGGGTTTTTCAGCCCCCACTGGATGTACGGAACGGTGAACTTCGCCGTACCTTTCCATTGGCCGCCAGTGATTTCTTCTTGCACCGGCACGGTCAACTCGTGCTCCGTCCCATGCAGCGAAAAAGTGCCGTGTAGTTGAACGCTCGAAGCCCCCGTCGCCGAAACTTTGCCGTCAGTGCGGTCCGCGCGAAATATTATTTCCTGGTATTTCTGGCTCTCCAGAATTTCGTTGTGCATTTTCTTATCGCGCGAATCGTTGCCGCTCTCTCCGCTGGTGGCGGCCGCAACCATTTCGCCAGAGGCTTTCCCACCGTCGGTGCTAAACGTAATACTCCCGCGTTTCAGCAAAAATGTCCCGTGCACGGTGTGCAGCGTCGTGTCCAAAACAAAGTGAATAGAACTCTGCACGGGATCCAAAGTAAGAGTGAACTGTTGAGCAGTAGATTGTTGCGGCGCAGTTACCGCGGTCCGGGCCGCAACCTTCGCCAGAGGGTTTACGGCCATGGCGGCCGCGAGAATCACGCTCGCCAACACGGCCGTCCGCAGCCCAAAAATCCAAAATCGCATCAGCGGCGCGCTGGCCGGGGCGTTTCTGCTGTTCATGTATCCGCCTTCATGCCGTCGCAAATCTTAGCCAGAACCGCGCGCCGGTCGACACCATATGTGCGGCCGAAGTTTCTCCCACATGGACGGCCAGCAGCCGTTTAAACAATTCCGGATCGTTGCTGAAAGCTTGCAGAACTCGACGGCGAAATCTGGGACGACCGTCCAATCGCAGCATTAATTTAGCCATGAAGCTGGGGCGCCGAGCCAGCCGCCGGTGCTCCCGTTGGTACAACGAAAGGTCGCCGACCTGCAAGGCATCGGCCAGCGCCGATGCTTGGCGAAAGCTCAGACACAGGCCTTCGCCGGTGATTACGTCCACTCGCCCAGAAGCATCGCCGACCAACGCCACATTTCCTCGCGCAACGCGCCGCAACTTGTGCATGGAAGTAATTGCGCCGCGCTCCGGCGTGGTAATTTCCGCGTTAGCCAGTTTGCGCGTAAGCGCGGGAAATTCCCGCAACGCCGCATCAATGCGGTCTTTTGCGTTACTGGTCACCACTGCCAGGCAGACTTCGTTCGCCGCAACTTGCGTAACGTACGCTTGGGCGTTCTTGCCCCAGTACACTTCCGAGCAATCGCTCCAGGGAGCAGCGCGATAGTGGCGACGATACGCGAATCTGCTATCCCACTGCGTATACGATTCCAGGCCGCCCCAGCGGCGGACCCGCGATTTCGCCCCGTCCGCTCCGATAATCCAGCGCGCCGTTACCGTCTTGCCGTCCGCCAGAATCGCGCCGGTTGGCAACAAATCCACAATAGGCGTTTCCCACAGCAGCATGATTCCCAGTTGCTCCGCGCGCTCGATCATTTTCTGATGCAGCACCGGACGCCGAATGCCGATGCCCGTGCTGCCGGGAAACGTTCCGGCCACTTGACCGGCCTCGTCCAGAAACCGCACGCCGCGCATGGGATGTCCTTCGCCCGCTGAAAAATGTATCCCGAGGTCGGACAGCGCGGTCAGCGTGTCTGGCATTAACCCTTCGCCGCAAGCCTTATCGATCGGAGGCTTTGCTCCATCAGCCACCGTTACGCTGAAACCCTTCTTGCGTATGGCGATAGCCGCAGCTAGCCCTGCGGGCCCGCCTCCGACGATCAAGACATCGGTTGACATCAAAGTTTTTTCCATGAGGTAAAAGATCCGCGTTTCTTGCCGCCAGAGTGTGCATAGCGGTCCCCGTCGCGACGCTGCTCAGCATAGGCCTGGGCTAATGCCTGAGCGGACCGCTCCAGTGGAACCGTCTAGTTAGTTGGATTGTGCGCGACAGGATTGGTTACTCATCCGTGCGCAATTTGATGCCCCGCCCCAGTTTCGGTATCGATGCAGACGAAGCGAATAGGGATGCACGCAAGCGACAATTTCTTGGCCGACCGCGTGTGTGGCGAAACATTGGATTCTCGAACCGCTCAACTGTAAACTGTCGCAACGGCTTCGAGCCAGCGCAGCGAGCCTGCGCATATGCAGGAAGAGAGGGAACTACAGAGTATGGGCAACCGCGACGCACGAGGAAGAGAGAAAAAGAAGCCGAAGAAGGCGGTGGTAAAACCAGCCGGACAGCCGCCGAGACCGACCACTGTTTACAAGCCTATGCCACCAACACCGCCGGCGCCAGAAAAATCTAATCCCTAAACTAGAAATCGCAGCCAGAATCCGTCGTCGGAGCGACGCTCCATATGCCTTTCCGCTCCGACGCGGCTTGATGCCATCCTCTAGCTATGTATCTGTAGGACAGTTAACCGACAAGCAACAACCCCCCGTAGCTGCCTCTTTCGCGGACAGCCACAATCCCGGACAATCCCGGAATGCATTATTACTTGTATGCCGCCGTTGTCGGCGCAATTTTGTTTTTTTCGATCCAGAAATTCAGCAGGAAAGGTGCCATCGACAAATACGGAACCACCGTAGAGCAGGCGATCACCATTGAACGCGTGCGGGCCGACCTTGTGGAGATCGCTTCCGCCGAGAACGAAAACATCACCGTCCATATGCACTGCCTTGACTTGGACGACCTGATCGAATCCAAGGGCTTGCTCAAGGATTTGCGAGAGCGCGAAGGCTTTAAGTACGACATTCGTTGTACGGACATGGAGTTTGTGGTTACCGCCACGCCCCCGCGCGAAGATTATGGCGCGAAGATTCACAATCCAGTGATCACCGTGAATCAGAAACTGGAAGTGACCGAGGAGCGATAGAGATCCTTGCGACTGGGTCGATTGCGGCGTCGGCCAAACTCCAACGGCTTGTCTGGATTTGCGACAACCGCATCCATCCTGCTCCGGCGAGAGTTACGAACAACGGTTCTAGCAACGGAATTCGCAAACGAGTGTTCATCACCAGCGGAAGGTGCAGAAGCGTAAAACCCGCCGCGTAGATCAAGAGCATCGCTGCCACTGGTTCGTTCCTTCGTCGCAATGTGCTCCAGCCGAGGATGGCCAGAACCAAGACCGCCCAATAGGCCAGAACTCCCCCGAAGCGAATCCCGCGCTCCGGCGCCGCCAGGGAAGTAGTGCCCGTCAACTGATCCATGCTGAGCCAGAAGTCTGTGAGTTTTTTTATCAATAGCGGAAAGACGCGCCAGTGCTGCCGCTCCCAAAGAGTCGGCACAATAGCAATCGCCCGGCGATCCAAAACGGCTTCGGACGGCAGCAACAACCGGGACGAATCGTTGGTCTCGATCTGATGCAATTCCCAGCCAAGATTTTCGCGCAGCGTTTCGGAGTCTCCCGGCTGCGTGCGGCCCTCTGAAGTTAAGACCCCCTGCACCGCGTTCGGTCCGCCTTGCGTTGAGTACAACACCTCGCCCTGGAACGCGATCTCGTTGCGGATCAGCCACGGCAGAACGATCAGCAACGGAATGCCCAGCGCGATTCCCAGGTTTTTAATGCCGCTGCGGCCCATGCTTTTCCAGATTGCGATGCCGGCAAAAAGCGGTAGCGCGGCGGCATTGAAACGAATCATGGACTCGATGCCGGCCGTCCAGCCCATCGTCCACGCGGAGCGCGAATCCCTTCGCACGTACTGCAAAATCAGACTGCGCAAAAAAACCGCCGTTAAGAAGGCTGCCAGACATTCCGTCAACATCTGCGCCGTAGTGAAAATTAACGTTGGGAAAAACAATCCGATCACTAGGCTTGCCCGCGCCGCACGGTCGCCAAACAGGTGCCGGGCGGTCCCTACACAAAGAGCCACAGTGGCAATACCCAGCGCGAATTGCAGGCAACGAATTCCAAGAATGTATTTGTCTCCCAAAATCAGCATGAACGCAGCGACCAGCATCGGGTATCCCGGCGGCCTGACCGCGGAAGGCAATCCCGCATACGTAAATCCGACCCTCGCCAAAAGATTCTGCGCCAGCAGCACGTAAGACGGCGCATCGCTTCCGCCGCTGTGGAAAGTGAGAGCGCGCTGGTTTGCCAGCGCAATAAATGCGAGACGCACTGCAATGCCTGCAGCAAGAATCGCCCGATACGAGGCTGACGTGTTTTGCAGAAGGGAAGAGTCTTGAGGTCGCGGTGTCTGTGGAGGACTGCTTTGTGCTGGCTGGCGCTGCTCAGAAGTGGTTACGGACGACTCGCGTTCCGGCGTGAGTACCGAAGAACTAAAAAGTACGAAAGGCGACTTCAAACGGGTACACCCGTCGGGATGATCATGCTTGCTCCAGCGCGAAAATGAGTGCTTGGTACTACAGGCGCGAGAGCAATCAGTCGGCCACGGCAAGAGTTTGGCCTGAGGGCTAACTACCTTTATTTCAGTAATCTGATCGCGAGGAAGGGTGGCTGAGGAATGCAGAAATTCCCGAAACGACAATCGAGAGACCACTTCGAATTTTCGTAGTCAAATGAAGCTCGACTGCACCGGTGGCACAGCCAATCCTGGCTGTGCGGTCTTGCCCTATGCCGGAAGCTTGATTTGCGTTGCGGCTGAACCGCACGCACAGACCGCCTACGCCGCCGAATTTCCGCGCAGCGCATCCGCACTCGCCGGCACCGAAGTCGCGTGGCGCGAAAAATCGCTAATTTCCGAAAGCTCCCCGGCCCACAACAACACATCCAAAAGTCGCGCCCGCTGTAGGTTCGTCATCTCTTTGCATTGCAGCGAAACGTTCAAAGCCTGCCCGGAACACGCCTGCAGAAAGTCCCGAACCTGCTCGCGACTAACCGTTTGCGATTCCTTCGCAAGTTTGTGCGAACTTTGACCCCGCCATCGGTCAAAACATTCGAGCGTGGCGTAACACTTCGTGAAAAAATGATCGAGGCAAAGCGCTTGGTTGTCCAGCGTCGCGACTTTTGCCGCCGAGCATCCCTCGACACTGCAAGCGTCGTTTGCTCTTGCAGTGTGTCCGTTTGTCAGTTGCGCGGCCATTTTCCGTTTCGCTCCTGGAGTTGCGGAATAACTACCGGACGACCGTTAAAACGGTGACACTACCACGCACTCATCGACCGGGAAATTCATCCGGCGCCGACTACGCCACTGCGGCGGTGCATTCGTGTGCTGCGCTTTTGGATGCAGACAAAGCCAGGTGCGTGCGCATGGTCTGCACGCGCAATCGGTGATCGACGTAGCGCTCCATCAGTTTGCAGATCCATCCGGAATTGGTGGTCGCAGCATGAGCGCTCAGATCGCCCTCCCAAAACGTCAGAACCGTCACCAGCCGTTCTTCCATGTTGGAAACCATCACCGCGCAACCAGCGAAACCCGTGACGCCCTCAAGCGTACTGGCGATCGCTGCCGGCACCAGGCCGTGCACGCGATGCGATTCATTGGGCTTAGCCACAAATTCCACGCTAATCGTGGTATTGCACGCGGCCGCAACATCTTTGTCGCAACCGAGTGTTGCTCGCTTCTCCGCCGCCGCAGACGGTTTATAGCGCCCGTCGCTCTTCGGAACTAGGTTGCCCGCTATCCAATTTGCATTTGCCGACTGAGTTGCCAAGCTGCCTCCGATACGAACGTCCCAGGTCCCGGAAAAGGGGAGGGCGCGCCAAGCTTTTCAACCCAGCGGCTTCGAGATCGCGGGGTCGATCTCGGGGTTCGGACCGAGATCTGTTCAGGGGTCGCTAGCGCGCCCTGTGGGGCGCACGGAAACGGGGAACGTTTCACGTGGGTTAGCCATCGACCGGGGCCGGTGGCGTACGGTGGGTAGTGTCGCGGGAATGCATTTCGTTTCAAAACGGGATCGAAGAAACCTCAGCGTATACTTTTGTGTGTTTCATTGCCCATTTTGGCGAACCGCAGATATACTCCCCAGACGGCTTCGAGGCCCCCAGTGGAGTTTTTTGAATTTAACGAAGAATACTTGGCATTGCTTCGCGCAGGCGACCCCGCCACGTGTTCGCACTTTTTTGCCTATTTTGACCGCCTCCTGCGCATGCTCTTGAGGGCAAGAGGCTTACCCCCAGACCGCGTGGACGACCTGATCCAGGAAACGTTCCTGCGGGTTCTAGGCAAGGTCCAGCGTGAAGGCGCCATCCGCGAACCCGACCATTTCGGTTCCTACGTGAATTCCATCTGCAAGAACACCGCCCGCGAAACGGAACGCAGCGGCAAACGCGCCGACCCCCTTGAAGATTCTCACTGCGAGATTCCAGACAAGCTCCCCAGCGCCCAAGCCGAGCTCGAGAAGCGCGAAACGAAGGAAAAAGTCCGCAAAGTCCTCTTGGGCATGCCTCAAAAGGACCGCGATCTTCTCCGCGAACTATTCTTTTTAGAAAAGGATAAGGACGAAATCTGCCGGGAGCGCGGTGTGGACCGGGAGTACCTGCGGGTACTGGTACACCGTGCAAAAACGCGCTTTAGAGCGGATTTTGAAGGGAAATGAGTACCAAAATGGGCCCGATCCCCCGCATAACAAAGGGCTTGAGCCACAATTCCACACACCACTTTGTAACGAAAGGGCATTGAACCGCACTACCCTTTGGTGACACGAATGAACCACGACGAAGCCATACGGTCGGGCGCTGCCGAAAAATACGTACTCCGAGAACTATCGGATGAATTGCGTGACGCCTACGAAGACCATTTTCTAGAGTGCGCGGAATGCACGAAGAACATGCACGCCCTCTCCGGCTTTGCCGAGGGCGGCGCCGAAGTCTACGATAACCTCCACGCCGATATTGTCCCCAGCAAGCCGCAAAGTATTTGGGCACGCCTCTTCCAGTCCTCCATCGCCATTCCAGCCTTTGCCGCCATCGTATTAGTTCTCGCTGTTGTGGGTTATCAGACCTCCCGCCTGAGTGTCGGCAACAGTGGCAACGGCATCGCCGCCGTGGCCGGTAAGTCCGCCCTCGGCGATACCACCCGCGGAGCCATCCGCCTCTTCGGCGACGAACGCAAAGGCTCAGCTCAGATCCCCGTCGTACGCATTCACGCCGGCCAAGGCTTCACCCTCAACTTCGATTTCCTCTCCCCGCGAAAATTTGATTCCTATATCGGCAAGCTGCAAGACAGCTCCGGCCGCTTGATCCTGCCGGTAACTCTGTCCGGCGATATGGCCAATCGCGAAGTGAACCTCGCCGTCCCCGCCGGTCTGGTGCACGCCGGAAAATACACGTTATCTTTCGTTGGAGTTTCCTCCGCGCCGAAATCGCCCAACCCAACATCCAGCGCACCGGATACCACGATCGCCGAAAATCGCGTACAGAGCTTTACCTTTGACGTTGAATTTATTCAATAGATAGGCAACTATTCTTCCGACATCTACCTCATGGAGGTTACTGGTTCATGACTCAGCGTCCCCGCCCTTCGTTCAACTTTCACGCCGAGGGCCATGCATTTAGCGCAGAAATCAGGCGTCCCGTCCCGCAACATATACCGGCATTGGCCGCCACCTCGCTGCCTACCATCGGTGGCCACGGACACCATCGCATTGAAAATTACTCTATTCCACGCATCATCTCTTTCAAAGCCGCGCACACGCACGTCTCCGGCACCTTCGCCGATGAGAAAATTGCCACCACCCATGCCACCACGTCCATCGAGGGCTATAACCTGCTGGATTTCGTAACCGCCGATCGCATCACCGCGCGCCTCACCTCCGAGCACAAAATCAGCGATCCCGAAGGGCACATTATCGCTTTGGGCAGCGTCTTCGATAATCTCAAAATCGGTGGCTACCTCTTCACCATCAAACTCCGTCACAAGCTCTTGCTCGACAACAAGACTCACCGCGCTCGTGAAAGAGATTGCATCCGACAAGAAAAACGGCAAAATATCGCTACCAAAGGCGGACTCGCTCTGTGCTCGTTGGTCGAAGAAATTATTACCGATTTTCCCGGTCTAACCCCCGCGGACAAAAAGAAACACATCATTCAGATTCCGCACTTTGGCACCATAGCCTTTGCCGAAGTTCTCTCCGAAGACGGCACCAAAACCCTGACGATGCTCCGGCTCGAGTTGGGCTGCCCGGACGAACTGACGGGGACCACCGCCCAAGCTCGCACCAATGGGCAGATTCCGCCTCCAGTTCCGGATGGCCACTGACCACTAGGAAGTTCTTTAGTTTGATTTTGTTGATGGTCATTGTTCCGATAGGTGGATGTCGGAAGGCCCGCGATCCGGCCAAAGTCTACGAAGAAATACAACTTGAGATACGGCACAGCGAACTCGATGCCGCCTTGTCTGACGTCGATCGCGCCTTTGCTGAGTTTGCACCAACCAGCGAGAAGTGGGGTTGGAGTTTCCGAGTCTTAAAGGCGCAGATTTTCGTCTATCGCAGAGAATTCAAAAAAGCTCTGGCTACTCTCGACCAAACCCTACCCGTCTCACTTGAAACGACCGACATAGGAGTTCGGAAGTACATGGTCGAAGGCATTTCCTATCGACTCGCGCAGCAATTCGACAAATCGAACGAGAAATTTGAAAGGGCGATTGCGATCGCCGAGACGGCCCAGCCAAGACTTCTGCCAGAGGTGTTGAACAGCCGAGGTGCTTTAGATATCAACGAAAATAATTACCCAAAAGCGGAAGCGACATTTATTCGGGCGCTGAAGCTCTCGCGCCAATACGACAAGCATTCCCAAGAAGTAACCGCGCTGGCGACTCTCGGTGTCGTCGAGACGAAAATGGAACATTATGGTGAAGCAATCGATTGGGACAACGAGGGATTGAAATTAGCGCGCGCCTCCCAGATGAAGGACACGGCTGCCGTCATCGTGGGGAACCTGGGCTGGAGCTATTTTGCCCTAGGGGACTATGAGAATGCCCTACCGCTTTTTAAGCTGGCAGCAGAGGAAGCAAAGAGCAAAAACCTCCTTGACTATGAAGCTCATTGGTTAACAAGCGTAGCCACTGCGTATTACGCGCAGCACGATTATGAATCCGCGAGGTCGACTCTCCTTACGGCTCTTACTATCGCCAGAGGGTTAGACGACAAGAGTGCGTTAACCGACTGCCTCAATAACCTTTCCGAGGTTGCCCTGGAAACTGGACGCGGCGATCTCGCCGAGGAATATAACAAAGAGGCTCTCGCCATCGAACGCGCCGGGCTTGACCAATCTGGCGTCCTGGACTCGCAACTTATTACCGCTCGGATCGAGCTTGCGAAGCGTCACTACGACAAGGCGGCGCAGCTGCTCGCCAGTTTGATCGCAGACCCGAAGGCGGAGACTGCGCTGAAGTGGGAAGCGGAAGCAAGGCTGGCCAAGGTATTTGACGATCAAGGCAAACCTGCGAAAGCAGAAGAGGAATATCAGAAGGCGATCGGGACCATCGAGGGGGCGAGGGCTTCGGTTACCCAGGACGATTTTCGCTTGACGTTTATTTCCGGTGGCATTGAGTTTTACCAAGACTATGTGGATTTTCTGGTGGCGCATGGCAGGCCGGAGGATGCGCTGCGCGTTGCGGAACTGAGCCGCGCACGCACGCTGACCGAGGCGCTGGCGTCGACGGCGCAAGCGGCTTCGTTGAACACACGGAATCTACGGCCGCAACAGATTGCGCAGAAGATGAAGGCTACGCTGCTGTTTTATTGGGTGGGGCAGAAGCGCTCGCATCTGTGGGTGATCACGCCCAGGGGGACGAGCCATTTCGAATTGCCGAAAGCGGCGGAAGTGGAGCCGCTAGCCAAGTCTTACCGGGACGCGGTGCTGCGTGTGCGTGACCCGCAAGACGCAGGGGGCGCGGCGGGCAGGCAGTTGTACGCGACGCTCGTGGCACCCGCGAAGCGGTTGGTTCCCAATGGCTCGCGCGTGATTGTGCTGCCCGATGCGAGCATTTCCGCTTTGAATTTCGAAACACTGATTGCGCCGGAGCCTCAGCCGCATTTCTGGATTGAAGACGTTACGCTGACCACGGCGAGTTCGCTAACGCTGCTGGCTGCGTCCACCGTACATGCTGTGCCGAGGGAGACAAATCTGCTGCTGGTTGGGAATACGGTGCAGCCCAACGAAGAATTTCCGGCCTTGGCGCAGGCGCCGGCAGAAATGAAGATGGTTGAAGGCTATTTTCCACAAGAGCGGCGCGAAGTGTTAGACGGAGCGCAAGCCACGCCTTCGGCGTATCTTGCGAGTCGCCCGGAGCGGTTCGCGTATGTGCATTTTGTTACCCATGGGACGGCCAGTGTAACGCGGCCGCTGGAGTCGGCAGTGATTTTGAGCAAGGAAGGGGATTCCTACAAGTTATACGCGCGCGAAATCGTGAAGCATCCGCTTACTGCGCAACTGGTCACAATTTCGGCGTGCGAAGGGGCGGGGAAGCGGGCTTATTCCGGTGAAGGGTTGGTGGGATTGTCTTGGGCGTTCTTGCGCGCTGGGGCGCATAACGTCGTCGGGGCGTTGTGGGAAGTCAGTGATTCCTCGACGCCGCAATTCATGGATACGTTTTATGGCGAACTTGCTAAAGGCAAAGACCCTGCGTCTGCTTTGCGCGCTGCCAAGCTTTCGTTACTCCATTCAGCCGATACTCAGAGTGTTTTCAGGAAGCCTTACTACTGGGCGCCATTCCAACTGTACGCCGGTTCCTGACTCGCGCCGTTGCAAATTCGCGGCAACGCTAGGGCGTGGCTTTCAACGCGGCCAACAGCTTTACCCCATTCGGCGACCCCAGCCCCGTGCAGGCATCCCAACCCGCTTTAGCCTTGTAATCGCCATTATTCCCGGTTGTAATGTCGTTAAACGCGCCGGCGCTAGCCGGAATCGCGTAAATTAGCGGATTCAAAAGCCCCACGGGCTTCCCGAGTGCCTGATTTAAACGTGCCACCAGCCCCGCCCACAGCGGCGCGACCGCGCTGGTGCCTCCTACCGGCGGAACACCCTGCGCTGCGTCCGGGAAGCTTTGCCCGTCGCACAGCACTTGATAACCCGTCGCCGGCGCGGCGTCGCCCGCCACATCCGGAACTCCGCGCATCACCGGCCCCGCCGGATTAACGGCCTTCTGTTTATCAACTCCCGCTTGATAACTCGGCTGCGGAAAAGCTCGGCTGACTCCTCCGCCCGTTCCGTCATTGGCGCCGTCATGCCACACCACCTCTTGCGAAATGTTCGTCCCAGAAACCGCCAGATTTGTGCCTCCGCACCCAAGTACGTTAGGGCTCGACGCCGGGAAGTCCACATGCGCATGGTTATCCCAGTTCGGATCGTCCGCCGCAAAATCTGCAGACCCGCTATCCCCAGCCGCGACGCAAACCGTCATCCCGACCTGTGCCGCCGCTTGCAGAATCTGATCGAACTCCGTTTGAAATTGTCCTGACGCCGTGTCTTCCGGGCCGCCCCAGCTGATCGAAACCACGTTCGGATTGTTCATCGTGTCGTGCACGATGGCGTTGAGCGCTCCCAGAAAACTTTGGTCGGTCGCGTCCGGCGCAAAGTACACCAGGATGTTTGCTCCGGGCGCAATACCTCCCGCCACTTCGATATCCAGCGCCACTTCCACATCGGGATTGCCTTGCGCAAAGGCGTCCGTGCCCGGGTTATTTTTCCCGCCACCTGTGTAGCTCACCGAAGTCACTTTCGGCGGCTTCACACCAATGTTGTTGAAATACGTGGTCAGCTCAGCGGCGTGATAGCCGCCGCCAAGCTCCAGAATGGCGATGTTTTGCCCCGTGCCATCCGCCGCCGCAAAATTGTAAATCTGTGCCAGCTGCGCCGGAGAAAATCCTGCTGGCACTGCAGCAGCCTTCGCGTGTGGCGTGGCAACGCCCTGGCCGCTGGCTGTCATCGCTTTCGCGCTGTCTCGTCGGATACGAAAGTGAGGCCTCGCAAACGGTCGGTTGTCTAGCCCCGTAACGCTCGTGACGATACCGCTCAGACTCTCCGGAATCTGAATGTCCCCTTCGCGGCCGCGATAGCGCGCTTCGTTCGCTTGGTACATTTTCAGATTTACGCCGAACGCCTTGTTGTAATTTTCCGGCGTTCCGGAAAGGATCACATGCCGTTTCGCAGCATCAGACTCCACGACTCTCAAATTAAAACTCTTTGCAAAATCGGCCACCTTAGCCAAATCCGCAGCAGATGCTCCATAGGTCGTATTCAATTTTTCTCTGCTCAGGTACGACCGCTCGTTAGCTTTTGTTTTGGCGTGCGCGTCGCTTTGGGGCAGCGCCGCTTGCCTCCGCACCATTACCGTAACTTGAAATTCTCCTTGTGGGACTTCTCCCGTATCCGTCGCGCTAGGCATCTTGTGCTTCGTACTGCCTGCAAGAGGAACGCACTTTTCGTTGGGGGACATAAATATCTGCTCCTTTTCCTAAAGGTCCGCTAAACCTAGGATGCTCTTATCCCCGCAATGGTGGCGACCATCAATTCGGACTGCAATGGTACCGATCTTCAAATCTGGGAGAGTATTGTGCGGAGTCATCCAAGCGCTGAGGGCCTGCCAGATAGTGCCGCCAACCGCAAAATAGTTTCACTCCGCTTCCACACACCTCTCCACTTTCCAATCCCAGGGTGCCGCACCCTTTGGTTCTAAGGGTGCGGTCTTTGACTCTGCTTTTGAATTTCGTAGGCGCCGGACTTGAGTCCGGCCCCCGTATCTGTTCGCCACAACTTCATCCTCACCGATTGTGTGTGCCTTCCGATCATTCCCCACCTCACCACCCAAATCCCCCACTATTGCTTGTCAGCCCCGCATACCAGACAATATGTGGTTCGCAGCGCTTCTGTTTTCGTTGTGAACATTCATCCGCACCGGGAAGCGAGCCAATGGCCACTGAGGATTCAACCGGGAAACGCAAAATCGCGTATTTCTCGATGGAAATAGCGCTGGAAAATGCCATGCCCAGCTATAGCGGAGGCTTGGGCGTTTTGGCCGGCGACACCATTCGCGCCGCCGCCGATTTGCGCCTGCCCATGGTCGCGGTTTCGCTCCTCTATCGCAAAGGCTTCTTCGTCCAGCACCTGGCCGACGATGGCAGCCAGAGCGAAGAACCCGTCGAATGGCGCGTTGAAGATTTCTTGAAGGAAGAGCCCGTCCGCGCCACCTTGACCATTGAGGGTCGCCCAGTCGAACTCCGCTGTTGGCGTTACGAAACCAAAGGCATTCGTGGTTACCACGTCCCCATCTATTTTATCGATGCCGATTTGCCCGGCAATGCTGACGCAGATCGTGCTCTTACCGGCAGTCTCTACGGCGGCGATTCGTATTACCGCCTGTGCCAGGAAGTCTTGCTGGGCATCGGCGGCGTGCGCATCCTGCGCGCTCTCGGATACGATCACCTGAATCGCTTTCACATGAACGAAGGCCACGCCGCCCTGCTATCCACCGAGTTGCTTGCCGAGCAGGCCCGCACGCGCGGCCGCAAACGAATTCGTGGCGAAGACATCGAAAAAGTCCGCAGCATGTGCGTCTTCACCACGCACACGCCCGTGCCTGCCGGCCACGATCGCTTTCCCATGGAATTCCTAACCAGGGTATTTCCCAATCAATCGGATTTTCTCGATCTTTCAGACCCCGTCTCCGCGGCGCTCATGAAGCGCGTGCTGCAAGTTCAGGAACCGTTCTCCGATTTGCAGGCTGCAGCCAAAGGTGGCGCGACGCTGAACATGACCCACTTGGCGCTCAACCTGACCATGTACGTCAACGGCGTGGCCAAACAGCACGGCGTCACTTCCCGCCAGATGTTTCCCGGTGTCCACATCGAAGCCATCACCAATGGCGTGCACGCGGGCACTTGGGCCGCGCCTTCCTTCCAAAATTTATTTGACCGTTACGTTCCCGATTGGCGCGAAGACAATTACAGTTTGCGAAACATGCTCGCCGCGCCGCCGGAAGAAGTGTGGACTGCTCATCTACTAGCCAAACACGAACTGTTCGAACTGGTCCGCAAAAAGACGGGCATCAAACTGGATCCTGAAGTTTTCACGATCGGCTTCGCCAGGCGTGCCACTGCATATAAACGCGCCGACTTGGTGCTCACCGACCTCGACCGGCTGCGCCAAATCGCCAAGAACGCCGGAAAATTTCAAATCGTTTACGCCGGGAAAGCCCATCCCAACGATAGCGGCGGCAAAGATTTGATCCGCCGTATTTTTCAGGCCAAGAAAGCTCTGCGCAAAGCGGTGCCTACCGTTTTCCTCGATAACTACAACATGGAAGTCGGCGGCAAAATGACCTCCGGCGTGGACCTGTGGCTGAACACACCCGAATTCCCCCTGGAGGCCTCCGGCACCAGCGGCATGAAAGCCGCCATGAACGGCGTTCCCAGCTTGAGCATTCTGGACGGTTGGTGGGTCGAAGGACACATCGAAGGCATCACTGGCTGGTCCATCGGCGAGCTGCGTCGCGACTTGCCGCTGGAGCCTCCCGCGGATCATCGCTCGGAAGCCGAATCGATCTATAACAAACTGGAAGGCATCATCCTCCCCACCTACTACAACGAGCGCAGAAAATTCATCGAAATCATGCAGCACGCCATCGCCGTGAACGGCTCCTACTTCAACACCCAGCGCATGGTCCAGGACTACACCGCCAACGCCTACATCCGCTAGCCCCTTTGGAGTGCGTCGGTTTATCCTGAGGACGGGTCCGAAGGGCCTGACGCCGCTTTGCGGTCCATGTTCATCTTCGTTTCCCTATTTACTCGCCACGCATCACTCGCCACCACCGTCTATTCATTTTGGAGTGCGGCGGCTTGACGCCGCTTTGCTTCATCGTCACGCATCCGACTCTACTCGCCACTCGTCACTAATCACTCGCCACTGACTCTATTCCGTAAGGGCCCTGGACTAACAGCATGCTGGCCCACCCAAATCATCCGGGCGGCTCCGTACACTTAACCCCAGTAGAATGAACACTTACGCAAAACGACCTACGTAACCCCTTTAGAATGCGCACTTACGCAAAATTTGAAAATAACTCCTTTAGAATGCGCACTTACAAAAAAGGGGGAGGGGAGTAACCAGCAGATAACTAGCGCCGAGGTTCAGTCGGCCAGCAATCCGTCATCGCAGGCGGTTCTTATACATTGCCATACCGACTGCTGCATCCATGCCTAGCCGACCCAGCGCTGCAATTTCCGCACGCGTCTTGATCCCGCCCGCCGCAATGATCGGGTGGCTCGTAGCGGCCCGCAACTCCCGGAACCACGCCAAATTCGCACCGGCCATCGTCCCTTCGCGGTCCACGTCGGTGCACAAGAATGCCGAACAGAAGGGCTCTAACTGCGGCATCACTTCCGCGGCACACAATTCCAGCTTCCGCCTCCACCCATTGATGGTGATGCGCGAGCCAGCCGTATCCAGCGCAATCACCACGCGCTTCACACCCACGGCAGCAGTCAGAATTCTCAGAAATCGCGTGGCAATCTTTCCGTTCTTGAACGCCGCGCTGCCCACGATAATCTGGTCCGGCATCCACGCAGCGATCTTTCTCGCGCGTGCCACTGTCCGTATTCCGCCGCCAACGCGCACGCGCATTTTATATTTACGCCGCGCCGTCTCGCACAATTCACGCACCAACTCTTCGTTGTCGCCGGCACCCGTCGCCGCGTCGAGGTCAATAATGTGCAGCCACTCGTAACCTTTGAACGCGGCGAGTTGTTTGAAAACGTCGTGTACTGTTAACTCGCGCCGACGCCCATGCACTAGCTGCACCGCTTCGCCGCCTTGCAAATCGATGCAGGGAATCAGCACGGATACCGCACCTCAATATTTTGCCCGGCGAGAAACTGCTTCAGCTCGCGAATGGACTGGATGCTGTCGTGAAAAATGGAAGCAGCCAGCGCGGCATCCGCTTTGCCTTGCACAAAAACATCCGCGAAGTGTTGTGGCAATTTTGCGCCGCCGGAAGCAATCACGGGTACATTCACTGCCGCAGCGATCGCCGCAGTCAGCCGCAAATCAAACCCAAGCTGCGTGCCGTCGCGATCCACGGAAGTCACCAATATTTCGCCCGCGCCGTGTTCTACTGCCAACTTCGCCCACTCCAGCGCATCTTTTCCCGTGGACTCTCGTCCGCCGCGCACCATCACATCCCAGTGGTCGTTCTGAAATTTTGCGTCGATGGCAATCACTACAGCTTGCGCGCCGAACTCCGCAGATAATTCCGACAGCAATACAGGGCGCTGCACCGCAGCGGTGTTGACGGTGATTTTGTCTGCACCCGCGCGGACCACTGCGCGTGCTTCGTGCAGCGAGCGGATTCCGCCGCCCGCGGTAAGCGGGATGGCCAGTTCCGCCGCCACGCGCCGTATCGTTTCCAGAAACGTAGAGCGGCGATCCCGCGCCGCGGCAATATCCAGCACGACTAATTCGTCGGCGCCCTCGGCGTTGTAGCGCGCAGCCAGTTCAGCGGGGTCGCCCGCATCGCGCAAGTCCACAAAATTTACGCCCTTGACTACGCGCGCGCCGTCGGTGTCCAGGCAGGGAATGATGCGATGGGCCAGGCTCACGCTGCCAGCCTCAAAAAATTCTGCAGCAGCCGCGCCCCCGGCGCGCCACTTTTTTCCGGATGAAACTGCACCGCGCAAACTTTCCGTTCTTCAATCACTGCAGCAAACGGTGCGCCGTGTTCGCTGCTAGCTACGACTGAAGGCTGCTGAGCATCGACGTCAAAAGTCGCGGCGTACGAATGCGCGAAATAGAAATAGTCCTTTTCGCTAATTCCCTCGAGCAATCGCGATTCGCCCCTTCGTTGCAGGGTATTCCAGCCCATGTGAGGAAGTTTTGCGGTGCGCGGGAGGCTTACTACGCGGCCAGGAAAAATCTGTAGGCCAGTAAGCTCAGGCGCTTCATCGCTCGCTGCGAAGAGCGCCTGCAGTCCCAGGCAGATGCCCAGAAACGGAGTGCCGGAATGAATTTTGTCCAGCAGCGGTTGGCGCAACGCATTTTCGTCGAGTGCGCGAATCAGCGCGCCGTAATGCCCAACTCCCGGAAGAATCAAAACGCTCGCGGACGCGATTTGCTCGGGTCCAGTTGCGCGCTCGGAAGCAATGCCCAGTCGCTGCAGAGCGCGCTGCACCGACGGAACATTTCCAGCGCCGTAATCGAGCAGCGTAACGTTCACGCGCGTGCGCCTTCGTAAGAACGAGAGGGGCGCGGATTCACAGCAGTCCCTTAGTGCTCGGGAGCACGTTGCGCAACCGCTTGTCTCGCGAAACGGCAAAGCGCAATGCACGCGCGAAACACTTGAAGAGCGCTTCAATCTGGTGATGCGAAGACCGGCCATACAAGCAGCGCAAATGCACGTTGGCTCCGGCGGCTTGTGCAAATCCCAGAAAAAAGTCTTCCAGCAGCTCCGATTGAAAATCGCCCACACGCGGAGCATTGATTTTTGCTTTGACTAGGCAGTGCGGCCGCCCGCTCAGGTCGATTGCCGCGGCCGCTAAAGTTTCATCCATGGGCATCAGAAAATAACCAGCGCGCAAAATTCCTTTTTTATCGCCCAGCGCTTTCTTTACTGCCTCGCCCAGGGTGATGCCCACGTCTTCCACGGTGTGATGCTGGTCGACGTCCAGATCTCCGCGCGCGTCGATAGACAGATCGAACGCGCCGTGCCGGGCTACCAGATCCAGCATGTGATCGAAAAAGCGGATTCCCGTGGACACTTTGGCTTTCCCGCGTCCGTCAAGATTCAGCTTTAACCGAATCTCCGTTTCGCTCGTTTTGCGATGAATCGCGGCTGTTCTGGGCATCGTCACTCTCAAGTCTCAGGAAAACTTTCCACCGGATTTCGCGGCAAAGCGTTTGGCCACTTGCAGCAGGCTCTTCATCTCCGCTTTGTTACCAACGCTGATGCGCGCGAAACCAGCGCCAATATCTTTGGAGCGTTCGCGCACAAGAATTCCATCCAGAGCCAGCGCTGCAAACAACGCGGGACCCTGAGTACCGAAGTCAGCCAGTACGAAGTTTCCAGCGCTGGGGAAAACCGTTACGCCCAGCCGCGCTAATTCTTTGGCAAACTCCGCGCGGATGCGAACCGTCTCGCGAACATATTTCTTGATGGTCGAACCTTCGCTCAGCGCAGCTTCTGCTGCGACCATGGCCGCTAAATTGACCGGAAATGGAGGCATGGCGCGACGTAAGAACGCAAGCGAATCGGGGTTGGCCATGACTGCGCCCAAGCGAAGAGAGGCGAGGCCCGCGGCCTTTGAAAACGTGCGGACGACAAAGAGGTTTGGAAAGGTGCGAATCCACGGAAGCACTGTGGCGCCGGAAAATTCGGCGTAGGCTTCGTCGATCACCACCGCGGTATCGCCGGCGGCTTGCAGGATGGCGCGGATTTCTTGCGACGGGACCAACGTGCCAGTGGGATTGTTGGGATTGGCGAGGAAGAAAACGCGCGGTTTGTTTCTAACGGCGGCAAGCGCGTCGACCAGCGGGAATTTCATGTTGGTGTCGTAGCGCAACGTGGCGATTTGTGCGCCGGCGATTTCCGCGTAGTAGCGATACATGGGAAACGTCGGCTCGCAAATCAGAATCGCGTACTCGCGGGTTCGACGAACGTGTCGAAGAAAACGCGCAACGCGTCGTCGCCGCCATTGGTGAGCAGCAATTCCGCAGGGCGGACGCCGAGATGGCGGGCGATACGTTTTGTTGGTAGCGCATACTCCGGATACATGGCCAGTTTCTTGGCGCTGATTTTCGACAGGGCACGTCGTACCGCCTGCCGAGCAGCCGGAAGTGTTTTCGTTGAAGTCCAGGCGAATCTTACCTTCGCGGCCCTCAGCGGGAGCATCGTAAGTCTGGCGATCGAGGATAGCTTGCCGTATTGGCAAACGAGTTTTCATCGGCGGTCTCCAACTTGACGCATTCCCGGCCGGCGAACCCTCACGGCATTGCGATGAGCAAGTAAACCTTCGGACTCGGCGAGTGTTTCGACGGTGTCGGCGAGACGTAGAAAGCCACTCTTGGAAATCGTCTGCACGCTGAGGCATTTTACGAAGTCGGCGGCCGAAAGGCCGCCACGTCTGCGTGCCCATCCTCCGGTCGGGAGGACGTGATTGCTACCAGTGGCGTAATCGCCGAGGGGTTGCGCACCCCAAGGACCGATGAATACGGTGCCAAACGAGTGAAGCTTTTTCAGCAGTGATTCTCCATTTTCCGGCAGGCTGAGGTGCTCGGGGGCAAAACGATTCACGAATGCGCAAGCTTGGTCGATCGAATGAGCGACGAGGATTGCGCCGTAGGTTTCGGTCGAAAACTTGGCGTGCCCTGAAGATAACTCGCCAAGTTGCCAATGAACTTCTCGTTGCACCTGCTCCGCTAATGTGCGGGAAGTGGTGACAAAAAAACTGCCGGCATCGTGTGCGTGTTCGGCTTGGGCCAGCAGGTCCGCAGCGATCCAGCGCGGATTTCCTTCGTCCGCGAGGACGACGGCTTCCGTGGGGCCTGCGGGCAGGTCGATGGCGCAATCGCTGCTGACCAATTGTTTTGCGGCGGTCACGTATTGATTGCCGGGGCCGAAGATTTTTTCAACGCGCGGAATGGATTTGGTGCCGTAGGCGAGAGCGGCAATGGCCTGCGCGCCGCCGATGCGGGCGATTTCCGTGATGCCCAACATGCTCGCCGCCGCAAGCAGTTGCGGATTCGCATGCGGGCAGACGGCAATGATGCGCGGCACTCCTGCGACTTGGGCCGGAACCGTGGTCATGACTAGTGTGGAGACCAATGAGAAGTTACCGCCCGGAATGTAGCAGCCGATGGATTCGATCGCAGAAACACGCTGACTGATCCGGATCCCTGGCTCGGGTTCAAAAGACCAAGCACGCGGCAGCTGTTTTTCAGCGACGCTCCGAACGTTTTTCGCGGCGCGCTCGATCGCCTGCAGGAATTCCGTGCTGACCCGCTGCTTTGCCGAGGCGATTTCCTTTTTGGAAATCCAAACGCCCTCGCGGGCGAGATCCGCCTGGTCCAGTTTTTGTGCCCAGTCGAAAAGTGCAATGTCGCCGCGTTTGCGAACATCCGCGACAACCTCTGCGGCCACTGCGGCGGCTTCGTCGTCTCTTTGCGTACGACGGGCCAGCAGCGATTTTTCGACCCGAGCGGTGAGTTTTAGTATGCGCATCAGAGCACGATCTTATTCAAAGGATATTCGACGATGCCTTGGGCTTTCGCGGCTTTTAACTTTGGCAAAATTTGGCGGACGACTGATTCTTCGATGATGGTGTTCACGGCGACCCAATCTGGATCGCTCAAATTGGAGATCGTCGGATTTTTCAAGGCAGGCAACACTGCCAATACCGCGCTTAAATCATCGCGATGCACATTCAGCAGCAACCCCACTTTGCTAGCGGCAGCGATGGCGCCCTGCAGCATAAGGATTAGATTTTCACACTTTTCCTTTCTCCAGGAATCCGTTGCGGCGGTCCGATTGGCGATGAAGACCGTCGCGGACTCCAGCACGGTATCCAGAACACGCAAACGATTGGCGCGCAGCGAAGAGCCTGTTTCCGTTACTTCCACGATGGCGTCGGCGAGTTGCGGCACTTTCACTTCCGTGGCGCCCCAGGAAAACTCGACGCGCGCTTTCACGCCGTGCTTGGCCAGATAATTCTCCGTGATGTGTACTACCTCTGTGGCGATCACTTTGCCTTCCAGATCCCTGGGCGTCTTCATCGCAGAATCTTCGGGCACGGCGAGTACCCAGCGGACGCGCGACAGACGCTGTTTGGCGTAGACGAACTCGGCGAGTTCTGCGACTTGGGCGCCGGTTTCTACCACCCAATCGTGGCCTGTGATTCCAGCGTCCAGGGCTCCGGATTCCACGTAACGGGCCATTTCCTGCGCGCGCACCAGCAGGCATTCGATCTCTGCGTCATCGATGCTGGGGACGTAACTGCGCGAGCCCAACGATATCTTCCAACCGGCGCGAGCAAATAAATCGATGGTGGCATCCTGCAGGCTTCCTTTGGGAATTCCCAGTTTCAATTTTCTCGCGATGGGAGCGCTCATGGCTTGGCCCTGGGACTATAGATTTGTGCGGGGTCGAAGGTGCGTTCAGCATTGATTTTTAGATCGCCATCCGGAGTAACGGTGCGAAAGAAACAGGAACGATAGCCTTCGTGGCAGACGCCTGGTCCCACGGCATCGACTTTGACTAGGACCGCGTCGGCGTCACAGTCGAGCAGCAATTCGCGCACGCGCAGAACGTGTCCGCTTGATTCACCTTTTTTCCAGAGCTTGTGGCGCGAGCGGCTGAAGAAAGTTACTTCGTTGGTTTCGCGCGTGAGATTCAAGGAAGCTTCGTTCATGAAGCCGAGCATTAATACGTCTCCGGTGGTGTGGTCCTGGATAATTGCGGGGACCAGGCCGTCTGCTTTTTTGAAATCGATGTCCACTGCTGGCTCCTGTGATCGAATTTTCCACTGCCGGACGGGCACGACATGTCGTGCCCCTACTAACCATCGAATATGACGCGCTTACGAAAATTGCAAAAAAATGCGCCCTAAAAACAAAAAACCCGCTGAGCTTTGGTAAGCCAGCGGGCCGAAGAGTGTGTTGTTAGCGAATCGCTATGCACACCTCAGCACGCGCGGCGTATGGCCGTGATGATGATGACGATGCGCGTGAGTTGTAGTGGCGGAAATCATTGAAGTTCGAAGGTAAACGAAACGCGACATCCTGTCAATCAGCGGATTCCGTCGAACAGGATTACTCAGGAGGTGTGTGGTCGCGAGGTCGCCGAAAAGCTATTTCTTGCTGTAGTTCATGGACACTTTCAGGTCGACGGCAATGCCGAATTTTCCGTTTGGCAACGTCTCGACGCGAACGACTTCCGCCACGTAGTCACTATTCATGGGATCGTGACCGGAAGTGTAGGGAAAGGTAACGAACACGCGCATTCCCTTGTAGTATCCAGCGCGGCGGGAATGAAAATAAATACCCTCTTTTGATGCGTTTATGCTGGTGATGAGGTCTTCAAAGTGATCGTCGCGTGGTTCCGAGGGACGTACACGGACGGGGCGCGACATTTTTACGCGTCGGCTGCGCCTTTTCTGCGGATACTCTGTTTGGCCTGCTATGGGGACTGCGTTCGTGGTGGTCGTATCTTGTGCCATGGTCTTCTTGCTGATTTCGAGTTGCTGAGTTCGAGCGGCCTCAGCCGTGCATTCATGCACGGTCTATTTTGCGGTGCAAACTGTCTGGGCTGAATCATATGGAGCACGGCGGGTACCAGAAAGGGCCAGTTCTACATGCCCATGAATGTTGGCTGAAGGCAGGCGAATGCGAACGGCCTGTTCCTTATAAGCTATTAAGAATCAATTGTATACGGGTACACTAAGAATCGCTCGGTACCAAGAAGAATGACAGCAAAAGTTTCGCCGAACGCGCAGAACCTGCCGGGCCTGACCACCAATTGTTTCGTTTTGTTACATGTTCGTCTGGGGCAAGGTGCTACCGCTTGCTACGCTGGTGATGAACGGGAAGGTCTATATCTAAGTGATCAGTCGGGGGTTAAATCAGGCTGCGGCGGTGCAGGCGAGCGCGGCTAATTCGGCGACGTGGTCGCGCTCCCACACGGCGATCAATAAGACTTTCGTACCTGTAGGGTATTTGAAGATGTAGTAGACGCTGTCTGGTCCGGACACTTCAAAGAAGCCTGGCCGACGCGGATCGGGGTGCGATGGCGCGTTGTGGCAGAGTAAGTGGCGCAGTTCGGCGAGTTGCTCCTGCGAATGATTGCGCAGATCTTCCACCAGCGGCGGTAATTTCGTAAAAGTGCTCATGTTCTTCCCGAATATTTCTACTATCAGTTTAGCGTTCCCCTCATCTATACAGACGTCAAAACTTGCCGAATGTTTCATCAAAAGCAACTTTTTTCAGCGGCATCGTTCGTGTCCGGTTGAATAGAATAGCTACTGTTTGGATGCCCGCGGGAAGGCAGCGGCCACATCATTTTTTGCTCTAAGAACGGTAAAATTATTGTCAAATAAGATATCAGTCGTCCGGCTCATCCTGTAAGATGGAAGTTATATCGTGCGCGGTACTTGCACAGTGGCTGCTTCTCTGAGACATTGTTGGGACACAATCAGCTTGGGATTTGGGTCGCAAATGATTGGAGCGGTCACAGTGGCGAAGAAGGCAACCAGCAAGAAGCGAGACGGCAGCGGCTTCGGGAAAGATAAACGCCGCAAGCATCATCATTTTCTAGTAACAGTTTTTTATGCGGATGGCGAACGGTTCGGCCGCGTGTACACCGATAAAGACAAAGCCACGCGTTTCGCGGAGCGGCAGCGGCGGTCGCCGGTAGTAAAATCGGCGCGAATTACGCTGGTCTCTTAAGCGGTTCGGACGCGCGTGGTAGCGATTCTGACAGCAAGATAAGAAGCGGGGCTTGTCGGTCGTCCGTGCGGCGTGTTATAAACTTACAGAAGCTGAGCGGCCTTAGTATAGTGGTAGTACGGAACCTTGCCAAGGTTCAGGTGTCGGTTCGATTCCGATAGGCCGCTCCAATCTTTTCAAACACTTACGCCGCCGCCTCATTTTCCATTTTTTCCAATAACTTGCTGGAGAACGCTGCGCGGACCTGATCTAGCGGGATTTCCCCGCTATAGAGGGCCGTCATGCGGTGGGAACTATGTCCCATTTGCTGGCGGATAACGGCGGGATTGATTCCGGCAAGTTCCCATCGCCGGTTGCATCCCCGTCGAAATCCGTGCAGACCGCCTTGTTGCAGACCAAGTGCTTTGAGTGTTGGATACAGCCCTTGATTCAGGATGGTGGTTTCTAGGAGCGGTCCTCCACGCCGAGAGCGAAAAACCAGTGTCTCCACGTTGGGATCGCCTATCAAAAGACGCTGCAGTTTTCGCATAGATTTCCTGCCTTCCGTGTCATGCAGAAGAACCGTCCGATAAGCAGCAGCATTCTTGCAAGGGCCTATCTTTCCGTTATTCCGCTGATCCGAAGACTCATCGACGCGAATTGTGCTCGCCTTGAAATCAACGTCGTTGATCCGCAATGCGAGCAGTTCACTGGAGCGCAGCCCCGATGCCGCTGCGAGAAGAATCAGTGTCGCGTACTGTTCCCGGCGGGCCTCACCTAACCCGTCCATGCAGCGGACGCGCTTGGCGATTTGTTCTGCTTGTGCCCATGAGAACGATACATTGCGACGGCTCCGTATCTTCATTTGCAGCTTGTCACGTTCGGGGATTGCTAGACCGCTTTGGGAGAAGGGAGGTTTTTTGTCCTTCGAGAATGCGGACAGGACACGCTGCATGGTTCGCAAAGCATCCTTGATCGTCACCCAGGAAAGCCCGGCACTCCGTTTCTTCCAAGCCCACTCATTAACCGAATCGATGGTGATGTGCTCTATCGGAACGTCGTTCCAATCCGCTTCGAGATGGGTTTTAAGACGCCCGTCCCACACCGAGTGTGTGGAATCTCGAAGCATTCTCGGCGCGAACACGTCTCGATAGTGTTTCACCGCGTCCGCGAAGTTGTGCGACGAAGGAATCCGGTAATCGTTCGAGTTGAGTTGCAGCCTCGAGATGAAGTCCAGTTTCTTCCGTTCCGCTTCGCTTCGCGTCATCTGACTGACAAGACCAACCACGTCCGTCTGACGCTTTCTTTCTTCCTGTCCCGGTACATCGATCCAGTATTGGAAGAAGTAATACTTTTTTCCGTCGGCGCGTTCACCCACACGCACCTCCGGGTTCTGCCCTTTCCTGCGACTCATGCGTTTGCCTCGCTTTCGAGTCGCTGGAACTGGCGGCACGCCCATACTATCAAGACCCGGTGCAAGAGCAACGGACATCTGACCGTCCGCGGTGTCGCCGGAGGATTGGGGAGTGGATGGCGTGGTCATGAAAACGGCTATCCGCGTGAGGCTGTTTGGACGCTTGAACTCGGACTTGAATTGCTAGTGCTGGGCCTCACGGTGGTCTTCGTCGAAAGGAACCGAGGAACTAGCTGAGACCCTGTTATGAATCCGCAGATCGGCGAGAGCTTTGGTTACGGTGAGCCGCGCGTAGTATTGCGGATCGGATTTATCGTTTGCCCGCGACTCAGCTAGTTGCGCGATCAATTCTTCGGGTTCGGCACCGCCCGCGAGAGCGCTTTTGACATAAGCCCAATCGCGCTCCGATTGGCTGATGGGGCGTGGCCCCGGCCTCCCCGGTTGCGACGGCGTATGCCGCGGCTGGCGGTAGCCGGAATCGATTGGCTCGGTTCGCAGTTTAAAATCCCGTGCCTGGTAGACGCGATCGGAATGGTGTTGAGCGCTTACAAGAAAGTCTTGGTCATACTTCTTATTCAGGAAACCGGGAACACGGAGAACACGAGCCGCGTCGGTCGCCGCCTGGTCACCGTCGAATTCGTGAGCGATGGCATGCAGCAACGTTTCTGCCTGGGCGAGATCGATTCCTTCTACGCGCCAGATAACTTGGTATTTATCGGGCGAAGTGTTGAGCACATAGTTCGGGGTGGGCACCTCCGTGGATTTCTCGATCGCTGCGAGCGATGCAGAGCCGTCGCGATCGAGGTCGGCGTAGAGATGCCGTATGGCGAAAATGTCGTGTTTGGTTCGCGTGAACGCCGTGGCCTTGAGCGCGTTCATGCCGACGTAAATGTCGCAGCCTTCGCGTTCGTTCTTGTAGCGCAACCAGTCCTGAAACGGGGTATCGGTTATCTTGGCCTTGGTGCTGATGCGTTGGGTGGTTTCACCGCGCCTCGGATTGCGCACCAGGATGGCGATCCGGTCGGAAGACGCATAGTTGGCGCGGATATATCCGGCTGGGGATAAAACGTCCTTCGGAAGTTCGTTTTCGCTGTTGCTCACGGTTTGAATTCCTCCTTCTGAAATACGGCGCAATAGTCAAAGAGATCGGCGTCTGGGTTGTACGAATTGATTTCGAGGACTTCGGAAATGAACCGGCGTCCCGGCCGCCGTTCGACGTGGATGACCAAATTGAGGGAGTCGCCGATATTGGTCTTGATGGCGACGTACGGCAGGTCAATTCCGCTCTGGAGAACGCAGCTCGCGAAGCGAGCCAGCCCCTGCTTCGCGGAGTTTGCGTGGATGGTCGAGAGCGTGCCCGAGTGGCCGGTATTTAGGAGTTGCAGCAGATCAAACGCTTCGGCTCCTCGGACCTCCCCCAAAATGATGCGGTCGGGGCGGTGGCGTAACGCCGCTATAAGAAGGTCGCGGATGGCAACTGCGGGAACGTCATTCTGTTCCCGTCGAGCCTCGAAGCGGACGAGGTTCGAGTGGGTCAATTGGATCTCGGCGGTGTCTTCGATGAGCAGAATCCTTTCGTCGTCGGGTATGAACTTGGCGAGGATTCCCAGGGTTGTCGACTTTCCAGTTCCCGTGCCACCACTGATCAGGATGTTCTTTCGAGACAGGACGCAGTCTTCCAGGCGGTTAGCGAGCGATTGATCGAGCGATCCTGCCTGAATCAGATCGTGCATCTCGAGACGTCTGGTATTGAACTTGCGGATTGTGAGCGTTACACCGCGTAAGCTGCAGGGAGGAATCACGGCAGCGACCCGGCTCCCATCGGGCAGGCGGGAATCAAGGATGGGGCTTGCTTCCGAGATGTCATTGCCGAGCCGGCGAGCAATGTTTTTCACGGCGACCATCAATGCGCGGTCGCCGATGGAGACGCCTTGAGCCCGTTCTAGAAAGCCATTCTTCTCGAAAAAGACGCAGTCACCGCCGTTGACCATGACTTCGGTGATGGAGTCGTCGACGATGAGATGTTCGATCGGTTTGAGGAAGGGAAGGATGGTTTCGAACCCGTTCATCACAGCGCTCCCTCAGCGAGTTGCTCGAAATACGATTTGTTGGGGTCGTTGTAGTAAGGCTTGAGATAGCAGTATGTCGGCGGCATGGGATTGAGGCCGTCGTAGGCAATGACCACGGCCTGAGCGTTCTTCAGTTCTGTGAACGTCTTCATGTCAAATCGAAAATCGGAATGCGGGTAATAACTCTTGGAGGCAGTGATGTTTGCTTTGTGGGAGATGGACTTGCCGGTGAGCAGGCTCACGTGCGCGTCATGCCCGCTCTCCGATAAGTTGTAGCTGGTCTTCAGCTGATCTTCGCGACCGCAGAGTTCGCTGGCGGTCTTCGCGGAGAAATCATCAGAGAGGGCGAGGAATATCTTGGTTCGGAAGGTTTGCAACAGGGTGCGCCAGGACTCGCCGGGCAGTGCCGACTTGAGCGAACTGATGCTCTGCGTGGCGATGATCGGAATGCATTTCGGCTGCCTGGACAAACTGAAGAACTTTTCATCCCCTACGGGTTCCGTCTCGCCAACCGTGGCAAAGTGCTGGTATTCGTCGCAGAGAAAGATGACCTGGCGGAAGTGTTTTTCGGGATGGGCCTCAATTGCTGGAATCCGGTTGAGGACGGCGCGCTGAAAATCGAGCTTCATCATGACGCCGATGGCCTTGGCGAGGCCGGGGTTCATCGCGATGGGGAAATTCAA
>CAWAZN010000002.1:0-50711 GCA_963786485.1 uncultured Acidobacteriota bacterium | reverse complement strand
ATTCGCGGACAGACCTAGCGCCGCAAAACAACTTCGAACGAGATTTCCGGCGAGCGTGATCGAAATAAAGCTGGAGCGTTACGGCCCCAGCCCTTGCCCTCAGCGAGAAGCTGGCCCGAACGCCAACTCCTCAGCGGTAAAACTCACAACGA
The DNA here is from genome assembly GCA_963786485.1 of uncultured Acidobacteriota bacterium. Lineage (GTDB taxonomy): Bacteria > Acidobacteriota > Terriglobia > Acidiferrales > UBA7541 > Acidiferrum. Next base: position 50,559 of record CAWAZN010000002.1, on the reverse strand, counting down.
AAATCTAAGCGGTCAAGCGTCGTGCGACAGCGGCCTTCTTCGGCCCCGGAGGCGGCAGCATGGTAGCCATCTTGCGAATCATGGCTACGACCAGGCGCTTGTCGCCATCGGAAAGCGTGTTGCTGTATTTCTTGATTTCCGCGAGAAAGCGAATTTCGTCGCCGGAAAGTTCGCCCAACATTTTCTGCGTTTCTTTATCCCGCGGCGTTTCGGTGCCCGGGAAAAAATCGGCCAGCGAAATATCCATGGCCTGCGCGATTTTGGCGAGCGTTTCGAGCGACGGCACGGTATGGCCGTTTTCCACGCGCGACAGATAGCAGCGCAGCAATCCGGTGCGGCGTTCGATGTCCCCCTGGGACAGGCCGCGTTGACTGCGGTAACTCTTAATGACTTCCCCGATGTTTACTCTCGGTTTTTCTTTTGGCACGATATGCCTCCTGACTGAGGGGTTATCCTATTCACTAACAGCCAGAGTGGCAAGCGGGAATTGGAGGGGGTTGTTCACAATTTGATAACGGGGGTGGCATAAGACGAACTGTCCCGAAATGGAACAGTGCCAAAAGGGGAAGAAATCGCAGCGAATATGCGATTTAATGCACTTTTACGACTACCGTGGCTTATCTGCTGGTGGCATTCACCGTGGCCGGTTGCTGTAACTTGAACTCCAGCAGGGTCTCGCTCGGCACTTTTACTTCTTTGCCGCGCGTGAAGACTTGCACGCCGGCACCGACAGCGCCTCCGGCACCAGCGCCAATGGCCGCTCCAGCGCCGCCACCAGCAATGCCGCCGATAATCGCTCCCAAGATGGCTCCGCCGCCGACTTTCTTGGCAGTGTCGCCGCCGCGGCCTTTGCCCTTCAGCGTGTAATCATCGCTTACGACCGGGTAACTGTTTCCATCCACGACGATTCTGGTTAGCTCCAATTCCAGTTCTGCGGCGCCGCTAAAGTGCCCGGAATCTTTGGTATACGCCAGTTTTCCGTAAACGTCGGCACCTTTGTGGGCGACCAGATAACCGTTCACGGTCAGGTCTGTTTCGAGACTGGCGTGGAATACGTCTCCGACATTATTTTTTCTAGAGTCGACGCTGTCGATCATACGGATCAGCAAAGTCTGGCCAACGGGCACGGAGATGGGTGCGCCTGGGACAGGTTGCGCCAACTGGCCGCGCGAGTTCGTGGCAGGAGGCGGCGGCACGTCGCGAGGCGCGGGAGGCGTGTTCGGTGGCGGTGGAGCGTCACCCGGCGGCGGCGCATCCGGCGGTTGGGCGGCCGAAGACTGCGCGTCGGACGGGGGAGGCGCATTGTCTTGTGCAGGCGGATTGCCGCTGTTGCCCTGAGAGTCCTGTGGGGGCGGCGGCGCAGGATCTTGCGACTGGTTATTCGAGGGCGGCGGGGCAGCGTTTTGATCGTGATAAGTCGTACTAAATGTTAGGGCTACGATCTCGTTGATGTTAAATGTGCGAACTTCTCCGTTCAATTCAAAACGCATTACTGCTTGGGTACCACCCAAAAAGCGTCCCTGCAGCACACGACCGTCTTTCAACTCCAGGGTGTCCGCGGACGCGGTTGCCGCGAGCAACAGTGTGAAGGCCGGAATGGCTAGCGCTTTTGTCCAGATTTTCAAGGGCACCTCTCGTGATGCATCGGCGAAGAGTGTACGGGAGGTTCAGTGACGAACCAACCGAAATGATGGCCGGCCCGAACCAACAGGCGCAAATCCTTATTCACGCGTTAGATGAATCAGAGGCCATGGAGGGTTGTAGGTAATGCAGCTATCGATGTCAGGTCAGGCGGCGGTCGGCGATCCGCTAACGTGCCGCTGCCCGGTGGCCTAAGGGGTAACGGTAATCGGGCTGACGTTGTATCCGTCCACTTCGACGACTGCAGCTTTGCCTTCCAGCGCACCGATCGGGTAGGAAACGGTAACCTCTCGCGATTCGCCCGGCAGCAGCGAGAAATAGTTTTCTTCCCAGAAAACCGGCACCACGTCCGCGCCTCCCTGGCCTTGCGTGAGTCGCAAATGCGCCATGAACGCCACGCTTGTACTCGGATTCTTTACGGTCACCCGCAGCCCGCCGTTCGCCTGTTCATTTTTGGTTGCCGCCGCAGTGACGCTTAACTTTACCTGCGGCAACGAGTTCAGCCCGGTCAAATCGGCGAACTCTTTTTGCGGCGTGTAGACAGTGTCTTGCTTGTGTTCCCAATCGAGCGTATCGAGCTTGCTGGAGAGCCAATAAAAATTGTCGCTAACCAGTTTGCCCTTGGCGTCGTGCAGCTGCAGCTTAACGAAGTAAGTCTTACTGATACCCGGCACGTCCGGCAGGTCGAAGGCTTTGTTACTGCTGTCCGGTCCGAGTTCCAGTGTGGCGTTCTTCGAGGCTTTCTCCGCGCCGGCAATATCGTAAATTTTTGCGGTGGCTCTCATGCCCGGCAGATCGGCATAGGTTCCGTTGATCACCGCCACTGAATTGTCGTCGTAGGAATATTGAATGTGCACCGGCTCGCAGGCTTTTTTTGTTCCGAAATATCCGCCCGTCGGCACCAGATAGTAATCGTAGAGGTGCCAGATCAGCGAAGGCCAAGCGTTGTTCAGCATCCACTGGATAACGCCGGTAGACACATATTTGTTGCGCGCGTAAGCCTCGAACATGGCGCGTTGTCCGTCATAGGTGACGGCTTGGGCCTTGCGTAGATAGTCGTCGAGTGAGGTAGCGGTACCGTAGCGGCGATTTAGTCCGTCGGTGAAAACGTTCACCGTCGTAAAGCGCTCGCCTCCCGCATGGTAATTCCAGAAATCGTCGATCGGCCACAGGTGCTCTTTCGGAATGAAGCGCTCCAGGCTTTCGCGCGGAGGAATCGCCGGCCCGGGGCTGGTCTCCGTGTTGTAGCCATATGCGCCACCCGCCTTTCTTGTCGGATAGCCAATATACGGGCGGCACGTATTCGTATGGCCCCGTCATCTTCACACCGGAGGCGCCGGTAACGGTCGTGGCGGTTTCCGAAGCTGAGGAAACGGACGGATTACGCCAATCGAGTTCTTTCAGAACGCCCAAGTACGTCTTTTCGACTTCGGCGGGCGGCGGATTGTCGCTGCCGTTTAGCCACACGAACACGCTGGGGTGCTGGCGCAAAATCCGGATCTGGCTGCGCAGCGACGCCGCGGAAACCTCGCGCTGTTCGTCTTTCCACTTCGGCCACTGTTCCCAAGCGTCGCAACAGGTCCATCCGGGCATCACCAGAATTCCCAGCTTATCGGTCTTGGTGAAGAATTCTTCGCGATCAAGCCGCCCCTCAAGCCGGATGGTGTTCATCCCCATGTCATGCACATAGGCCAGATCGGCGTCGAGCTTGGCGGATGACCAGCGAAACAATATGTCCGGCGCCCACGCTGCGCCGCGAATCAAAATGTTGCGGCCGTTTATCTTGAACAGGCGACCGCCTTGCGGCGTCAACTCCGAAGTCACTTCGCGGATACCGAAGTTCGTAGCAGCGGAATCGCTGGAGTGCCCGGCGATATCGAAAGTCAGCGTGGCGTGATAGAGATACGGCTCGCCCATGGTGTACGGCCACCACAGATGCGGATGGATGATGTGCAGAGGAGCGAACTGGTCCGGAGCGAAGCGCACCGTCTTTGATTCGTTAGGCGCCAAGGACACCGCTTGATCCAGCTGCACGCCTTCCATTTCAAACTTCAGCGTGCCTTGCACCGGATGGTCTGCGGAATTGTGCAGATCCGCGCTGGCCGTCAAGGCCGCCGCGGTGTAGCCATTCTCAAGCTGCGAAGCCACATACGGATTACGGACGGAAACGTCCCCGCTGGAGGTCAGGAAGACCTCTTTCCAGATACCCATGTTTTTGTCGGGAGGCGTCGGGTTCCAGTCCACCCAAGTGATTCCCAGATCGTCCTTGCCGGGTGCGGAGATTTCCAACGCCAAGGCGTTCGATTTTCCTAGCCTGCAAATATTTCGTCACATCGAATTCGTAGGTGCGATACGTTCCAGCAATCTCTTTTTCCCCCGCCAGTTTCTTTCCGTTGATCCATAAATTGGCGCGGTAGTTGATGCCCAAGAAGTGCAGCCAGGTGATGGCATTCGCGGCTCCTGCCGGAGTGGCAAATTCCGTGCGGTACCACCACGAACAACGGAACGGACTGTCTTTTGGCATATCCTGCAACGCGAAAAAGCTCTTGTCCGAATAATCCATGCCTGGGAACGACCGCAAATTTTTACCGTAGTCGGGATCGGCATACGTCTTGTCCGTCACCAGCGCCCCGACGACCGTCGCCGGAATGGTCGCCTTGTGCCAACCGCTCGCGTCGAAGCCTACGCTTGAAATTTTTTCACCGGACGCCTTGGCTACGCAGGACGACTGCAGCTGCCAGCCTTCATGGAGAAAGGTCTTGCCCGGTTCGGTTGCAGGCTCAGCCAGTGCACCTTGCCCCGCGGATAGAGTCGCAACGCCCAACAAGCAGATGGCGACAGCGAGAAGCAGCTTCCGTACAGACACAAAAGTCGGCATGAAATCCCTCAATCGCGGAGCGAGGTCTCAAAAGAAAGATGCAACACAGTTTTCGCCTTACCGCGAGTCCGCCTATATTAAACCGATTTAATGAAAATTCCGAAGGCTTTTTCGAAGGCCCGTAATCCTTCTGTTCGAATCTGAGCCGCCAGCGCGCGGAGGCTGCGCGGCAGCCTTTCGTGCAGCAACCCTGGTCACCGCCCTCAACCACTCGATTTTTCGAGTACCGCGATTTACTATTGCAATTGCTGCAACGAAGGGGAGAATGGGGCTCGCCGGCCCGGCTGGAAGATGGCAACTTCTTGAAGAATTTTGGGTTCGAGGAGAACGCGGCTTTTCGTACTTTGCATCGTTCGAAATCTCCACAGGAACAAAGAGGAGTTCTATGGCCGAGCCATTGAAAGACGACGAAAACTCAGAGAAGGCCGCGGTCACCCTCTCTGGTACTGTCGAAAAAATTATCAAGCCGATATCGCCGGCCGTACCCGAAAAGGCACAGATTTCCGTACATGGTGCCGAAGATTTGTATCGCGAAATTCGAGTCGAGAATACTTTACAAGACGACGCTGGGCAGCCCGTGAAGTTAAAGGTCGGCGCCGAAGTGGCGGTGACCATTGAGGCAGACAAAACCGAAACCACACCGCACAAAGAAGACGATCCGACGAACCCGCCCAAGTCTAATTCCAAATAACGGCGCATTCTCCGTTTCGGATTTCTCTCTTCCTGAATCCAATTTTGGTCATTAAACCTGCCAAATCCTACAGGGATTACCTGACTTGACTGATGCTCTCCGAACAATAAAATTATCGTCGCCCCAGAATTTTAAGGAGATGACGATGCCCTCCGATCCTCTTCTTGCGCAGATCCTTCTCTCGCGGTCCGAAGCTCGACGCCAATTCGAATTACAGCCCTCGGCAAAATTGCAAAGTAAAATTGAGGCTTGTGAGGTTGCTATCGATTACCTCAGCGGGCATCCAAGAGAATTTGTGCGGCCATATCACGTGCACGGCAATTTGAGCACGCCCGTGATGGTCAATAGAAAGTCCGCGCTGTAATAAACCGTTCCATCGACCCGCGCAAACCTCATCGATTGCAAGAACTGGCCGCTGGCGTCGTTTAGCGCAACCTTCTGAAGGCGACCGGAAACCGTGATATTATTTTTGAACGCCGGAGTGGCGGAATGGCAGACGCAGAGGACTCAAAATCCTCCGGGCTCACGCCCGTGTAGGTTCGACTCCTATCTCCGGCACCACTCAAGTCTCTCGAAATTCTCAAAAATTATTGTATTAAATTCATTGGCAGCAGCTTGCTGACTTTTCCGCGAGCGGCTACACTCGCCTGCTCGTGACCTCTCCGAGTACCACGCTGCAGCCTTCCACCGTCTCGCCGCCACGGAGCCTCAAAGGTTTCTGGGCCCTAATCGTCGTACAGTTTCAGGGCGCGTTCAGTGACAACGCCCTGAAATGGCTGGTCAGTTTTCTCGTTCTGGAATCGGCCTTTTCCAAAGAACGCCGCGACCTGTGGTTCGTCCTGGTTGTGCCGCTGATCTTCTCAATTCCCTTTCTGCTCTTTTCCATTCCCGGCGGTTATTTCGCGGATAAATACAGCAAGCGCAGCGTCACACTCGGCACGAAATGCTTGGAGCTGTTGACGATGAGTCTGGCGACTTTTGCGCTGGCCACCGATCAACTGGAACTTTGTGCCGCGTGCCTCTTCTTGATCAGCGCGCAGGCTGCCATCTTTGGTCCCACCAAGTACGCGTTACTGCCGGAACTACTTCCCGCCGGTAAGCTGAGCTGGGGCAACGGCATCATCGAATTGACCACGCTGCTGTCCGCCATCATGGCCGCGCTCGCCGCTGGGTTCCTGTCCAGAACGTTTCACGGACGCCACATCTGGTCTGGACTGATTTTTCTGCTGCTCTCCGCCATCGGCTTGCTCTGTGCGCTGGGAATTGACAAGCTTCCGCCGGCTGATCCATCTCGCCGTTTCAAATGGAATTTCGCTGGTGAGTTTTTCAGCGAAATCGCCCACATGCGCAAAGACCGTACGCTCTTTTCCGCGGTGATCGCCAACACATTTTTCTGGTTTCTCGGTTCCCTGCTGCTGCTCAACATCGTGCTGTACGCCACGGACATGCTGCGTGTCGACGAGGTGCACAGCAGCTATTTGTTGGCGGGCCTCAGCCTGGGCATCGGCATCGGCAGCTTCGTGGCCGGTTACGCTTCCGGCCACAAGATTCAGTACGGCATGGTGTTGCCGGGCATCGGGGGAATCGCGGTAATAGCAGCGCTGCTGTCGCTGCCATCACTGCGATTTTCGTCTGTCTTCGCCATGCTGGCATTTCTGGGCGGCGCTGGAGGTTTCTTCGTCGTGCCTATCAACGCCTTGATCCAGCATCGGCCCCGCCCGGAAGAAAAGGGTCGCACCATCGCTGCCGCGAATCTGCTGTCCTTCATCGGCGTAGCGTTACAGCCCGTGGCGCAATTCGCCATGATTCACCTGGGCCACCCCAACCCCGCGCGCATTTTTCTGATCTGCTCCGCGATGAGCCTAGTCATGGCCGTCATCCTGGCGCGCATGCTTCCCGAATTCTGGACCGCCGCCCTCAACTGGACGCGCCTTCGCCGTAGCGCTACCCTATAGCTTCTGTTCGCCAGGGGTTCCGGCCTTTCGGAACAAAGCGGACGGGTTATCGCGGCATTTTTCAGCATCTCGCAAGGTATATTGATGGCCACTGTTTCTTCTTTGGCCGGTGCACATCCGTCGAAAGACGGGCACCGGGGTCTTTCCTATTCGATGCGTCGCGTTCTCAAGGAGCTTGAGAACTTGCGCGAGTCCAGTCACGGTTCCGCGGAAAATGAAGACGCGGTTCACGATCTGCGCGTGAGCCTCCGCCGCTGCCGTTCTATTGCCTCCGTTATGGAAACGGTTGACCCGGAGCCTGCCTGGCGTGAAATGCGTCAAGCCGGGAAAAAACTCTTTCACGGATTGGGCGCGCTGCGGGACGCGCACGTCCTGAGCGACTGGGTAAAGAAGTTGGCGCCGGCCGACGACCCCATCGCCGCGGCCATGCTCAAAGATCTGTCCGACCAGGAACCCACCTTACAGGACAAGGCTCTGCGCGCCGGCCGTAAATTTGATCAGAAAAACTGGGCGCGTCTCGAGCAAACCCTGAGACGCCGCGGACGGCTGGTCCCCGCGGCCAGCGCCACGGCCGAAAATCTGGCGCTGGAAAGCTTCGAGAACGTGAAAGAGCATCATGCGCGCGCATTGCGCACGGTAAGCTCCACGCCATGGCATGAACTGCGCAAAGCCGTGAAAGAGTTTCGCTACGTCATCGAAAATTTTCTGCCGGAGCATCACAGCCGCTGGCGGGAAGACCTCAAGCGCATCCAAGACTTGCTCGGAGACATTCACGACCTTGATGTGCTGGCTGGTTGCGTCGACGCCACTACAGTTTCGGATGCAGAAGGTTTACGCACCGTCTGGCACGAACTTCTATCGCACGAGCGTGCTACGCGCGTGACGGAATATCACGGGCGGATGACTGGTGCGGCAAGTCTGTGGAGCGCCTGGCGTCATGCGCTGCCGCACGGAGAACGTTTGCGGGAAACGGCGCTGGCTCGCCTCAAAGTGATCGCCCGCGCTGCCGATCCGCACCCGCGACGCACCGCGCGTGAGGCCCGGCTGGCGAAGGGTGTCTATTCCGCTTTGCGGCGTGCCAAGGGCGGCAAGGTCTTCGCAGATGTGCGGTTTAAGGAGATTCTGGCGAATGCGCTGCGCCTGCAAAACGTGCGCGATTCTAGCGATCGCAAATCCAGCCACGCAAAGCATCCGCAAAAGGCGGCCTACAAGTTTCTGCGCCAGATGATGATTCCGCCCGGCATCGCCGAAAAAGACTGGCTCATGCTGCTGGCCATAGTCCGTTATCGCCGTGGCGTGGAACCGCGAGAAGATGCGCGGGCCTTCATAAATTTATCCGACGAGCAACGCGCGGCGGCGAGCGCGCTTGCGGGAATCATGCGCCTCGCGCGCACCTTGCGCAAAAGTGGAGTAGAGAGCCCCGTCGGTTTCCGTGCCGAAAATACGCCGGAAGCCATCATTTTGCGCATTCCTGGACTTGTCGACACGGTGGAAGCCGCTGCGCGCATCGCAGCTGCTAAACATTTATTGGAGACGTACCTTGGGAAGCCGTTGGTGCTGCGCTCTGCCCCGCCACTTGAGCCCGCCGAACCGGTGACTCCGCTGCCCACGGTCGACGAATTGCCCGTTCTCCCGCACTTCGCCGCAGCTTCTGATTAGTTCAGACCTTATCCAACCACCCGCCGCAACAACCTAGGCGGCGCCATCCATAGCAGCGTCCCGCTCGGCGGCGAAACGCGCGTCATTTCCAGGACCGCCACTCCAGATTTCTTCAGCTGCGTACAATCTTTTTTCGCTCCGAGCGCCGCCCCAATAATTCCATCGACCTGCGGCCCGTGTCCAAACAGGAAAACTTCCTCAGACTTCCTATCCTTTGCCAACTCACGAAAAAGTAGCAACACGTCCGCGCTCGGCAACAGCAAATCCGTCTTCTGAATTTTCTGTTTCGAATAACCCAAAATCCCCGCGAAAATTTCCGCCGTTTGCCAGGCTCGCACGTACGAACTCGAAATCATCACATCCGCGGAAATCCCCAACGCCGCAATCGCTCGCGCCACCTGTTTCGTTTTTGTAATGCCTTCCTCAATCAAATACCGCTCCGCTTCGGAAGGACATTTCGGATCATCGCGATCAATAGCCGCCCCGTGACGCACCACATAAATCCGCATTACACCATCCCCTTATTCCCGGCAGCGGACTGCCGAAAATATAATTTCACATGAAACTCTTTCTCAAACAATTCCGCACTTTGCGTGGCGTCGCGTAAATCCTCCGCGGCATCGCCCCGCGCGTCCACCTGCAGCGCAACGGCACCGCGTTGAAACGTCGTATGAAGATTCGTGACGCGCTGCCGATGGGAGTGGTCCAGTGCTTCCGCCACCCGCAAAATCGCCGCGAGCCGACGCGCGATGCGCTTATCCGTGTTGTTCAGTGCTGCGTAACTCGGATGATGCCCCGCCGGCACAGACTTGCGGTTGTGATAGCGCACCAGCGCCGCCACTACGTTGCGATCTCGCCCATCAAGGCCCGGCATGTCTCCATTCAACGCCAGGTACTCCCCATGCTTGTGATGTCCGCGATGACTGACCCGGTGCCCCACGTCGTGCAGCAACGATCCTGCTTCCAGCAACACGCGCGATTGCGCCGGCAAATGATGCACTGGCTGCAACTGATCGAAAAGCATCACCGCCATCTCGCGCACATGTTCGGCATGCGTTTGATCGTATTCCAGTCGCCGTCCGAAACTACGCGTGCCCACCAGCAGTTGACGCGCGGCCGAATTATAACGATGCGGCTCTTTCCGCGAAAATGCTTCCCGCGCGATCTCTCGCAGCAAACCCTCGCGAAGCCCCACGCTGGGAATCACCAGCGAGCGCGCATTCAAATATCGTCCCAGCGTAATAAACGTGATCGCCGCGATGCCCATCACATCCGCGCGGTCGCGACGCACTCCGTAGGCCTTCATCCGTTCGCGCACGTCGCGTTTCAACAAATCCGGCAAACGTTCACGCAACAAAGAGAGTTCGATCGTCGGCAAACCATTTCGTCGTGGCCCGGGCGCCACGTTCGCCAGCGTTTCCGCGTTTCCGCCCAGCGCCACCGCCACGCCGTCACCCACGTTTGGCGGCGACGGCAACCGCGATTCCAGCAACGCGCGGACGTACTTCCGCACTTCCTCCGCTTGCACCGCGTTCACCACGTCAGGAATATCCAGCGTGGTCATCAGCCGCACCGTTCCCACCGGTAGCTGTGCACCTTGCAGCACATGATGATCGCGCAGGATGCTAATCTCCAGGCTGCCGCCACCCAAATCAATAATGCAGCGCGGCGGAGACTCCGGCCCCAGCGCGGAAATCACCGCCTCGCGACCCAGTCGCGATTCCTCTTTCGCGGAAATAATTTCCAGCACGATGCCCGATTTTTGTTTCACTCTGCGAACGAATGAATCGCGATTTCGCGCTTCTCGCGTCGCACTGGTAGCCACCGCGCGATACCGCGTCACACCAAACTCATCCATAATTTCTTTGAAATGGGAAAACGCCTTCGTGGCCTTCTTGAAAATCTCTTCGCTGAAGCGATGCCTTAAGAAAACTCCTTCGCCCAGCCGCAGCGAATAGCGTTCATTGTGCAGCGGTTCGATGTCCATTGCGGAAAACGCCCGAGCCACGCTCAAGCGGACCGCGTTCGATCCGGCGTCAATCGCGGCGATATGAACCGGTTCAGACATTTATGCGGTTACCGCCAGAGGTGTGCCAAAGCCGCGGAGGGTGTGTACTTCGTAGCGCGAATGCCCAGAATCTCGCCAATCTTTGTACGCAACTGCTTGTTCACGTTCGAAACGCTCTCTTCGCCATCCAGTTCGATAAAACTGTTTTTCTTGGCCATCACTTCGAATTCCCGCTTGATCATCGTCTGATAACGAATGAACGACCAATATAAATCGTGGGAGAGCGACATATCGCGCCCCGCTTCCCAATAACTGATTGCCTGCGCCTTCTTGAACTCGCGCGCAAACGCCGTCTCCGGCCGCACATTCAACCAGAACGTCAAATGCGGCCGCAACGCCATCGCATACAACCCGCTCAGATAATCACGATTGATCCCACGCACCACGCCGCGCGCAATCAGCGTAAAAACAAACCGGTCCGCCAGCACTACCGCTCCGGCACGCAGCGCCGGCAAAATGCGATGCTCCACCTGGTCAAAAAAATCCGTAGCGTACATAAGCGAAAGCGTCAGCCGCGTCACCGCATTCTTAGCCAACAGTTGATCAATGTCGCGTCCCACCAGATTCGAACGCCGCAACCCGCTGGTCTGCACCGAAAATCCCTCGGACTCCAGCCACTCCTGCAGCAACGCGATCTGCGTGGAGCGCCCCGATCCATCCATCCCCTCGATCACCACAAGTTGCCCGGTGATTTCCGCCGGATCGAATCCCACCAGCGGTTCGCCAAAAAAATATTGCGACGTAGCTTCTTCCGCCGTCACCGTCGAAGTTTTCTCAGCACCGCTCTGCTTTTCTCCAGAGATCTTCCCAGCCGCGGGCACCACATGCGGCCGCCCGTCCAGCGTTCCGTTGCCACCCACCCGATCCTTTTCCTGGTCCGGCATCCCTACTCCTGCTCCGGCGCATGTACGCGCGGAGCAAACCGCTTCAAATCAATTTTCGACGCCACGATGTCCCGCATCTGCTTCTGCAATCGATTCACCGGCAGCGTCCCGTCCAGCACCACAAAATTATCGGACTCCACCATCTTGTCGTACCCTTCCAGAATCCGCGCCTGAAACAACCGAAAACTTTCCGCGCGATCGTAAGACAATCCCAGATCCATTCCCGCCTCGTAATATTTTAACTTTGGACGCCCGCTCAAAATCCGGTGCACTGCCACATCCAGCGGCGCGCGAAAATAAAACGTAATGTCCGGAATCGGCGCAAAGCGATAAAGGTTACGCAACCACCGCGGAGGACATCCGCGCGCCGCATCCCGCGCAAACGCCGTATAAATATAGCGATCCGCCAGCACCAGATAATCGCCCTGCAGCAGCGGCATAATCTGCCGCTCGCAACGATCCGCAAAATCCGCCGCATGCAACAGCGAAAAAGTAGTCGGAGTCAGTAGCCGCCGCTGTTTCCCGCGCCGGGTCGCCGATTTCACCAGCGGCGAAGAATTCCACTCCGTAAAATGCAGCCGGTACCCGCCAATTTCCAGCCACCGCTTCAGCAAATATAATTGCGTGCTTTTACCCGACCCATCCGTCCCTTCAACAACAATCAGCGCTCCTGGATAAGCCCGGCTCGGCACCGGCCGCCCCGGCTGAGGCAACGTGGACTTCGCAGCCTCCCCGCGCACCTCTTTCTTAAGCACATCTTTTAATATTTCTTGATTGTCCATTCTTCCATTCTCAGCTTTTTACTTCGATTCTTCCAGGTTTGCCTTGATTCTTCTCAGGTTTTCTCTCGGCGAACCTCTGTGGCTCTCTGCGCCTCTGCGTTAATCTTTTCTCTTTCCTTTTTACCTAAAACAAACTCACCTTAATCCGCAAAAACTTCTTCGGATTCTGCCGAAAATCCCCAATCAACAACCGCATATCCCCAGTCAACCCCGCCAGATTGTCATACAGCTGCGGATCCGAAAACATCTTCCCCGCCGTAGTGGTGTTGTCATTCAACTTCGCCGTAGCCGAGGCCAGGTTCGCGCTGGTATCCCGCAACTTGTTATACAAAGAATCGTCCGTAATCATTTTACCAAGGCTGCCCTTACCTGCCCGCGCGTCATCAATCAATCCGTTGCCGTTCGCCAGCGCCGCCTTCGCCTGATCGTAGAGCGTCGGATCCGTCAGCAATTTCCCAATTGTTCCTTTACCCGCCCGCGCATCCGCCAGCATTCCGTTCACATCGTCCAAACTCTTGTTCACCTTCGTATACATCTCATCCGACGCGACGAGCTTCCCGAGCGTTCCCTTTCCCGCCTGCACTCCACCAACCAACGAATCTACTCTTCCCAAAACCTCATTCAAGTGATCGTAAGCGCCTGGATCGGTCACCAGCCTCCCCAGAGTCCCCTTGCCCGCCTTTATCCCGTCGATCAACTCCTGCACGCTGGTCGATACCGCACCCAATTGCGCCATCACGTCGACGTTCTTCGCCGAGGGAATCGTTTCTCCAGAGTTCAGCCGCCGCCCCGTCAATCCGCGCGTCACGTTGATAAATTTATTCCCCAACAATCCTTCCGTTTCCAGCGCCGCTGTGGAATCCGTCCGGATGAAGTCCTGATATTTCTGCTCGATTCGCAAATTTACTCGAATATTGTGCGTTTTATCGAGCGTTTGTCCCTGACCATCCTTCACAAACTCGATGGTCTGCACGTTCCCCACGGCCAGCCCATCGACGCTCACCGTCGCCCCATTCGCCAACCCGTTCACATCCTGTAAATACGCATTCAAATGATATTTCGGACCGAAAAATCCCGGCCCGGTTACGTAGAAAATTCCAGCACCCAAGACCGCCAGCCCTACCAGTACAAACAGCCCTACGCGCAAATCTGTCCAGGTAAGTTGCCTGCGTTGCGCCATCTAGCCGTTCCTCCACGGTGAACCGTCGCTCATCGAGCCCGAACTCTCGTCACTCTAAACCAGAAAACGCCGGATATATGCATCCTTCGATGCCATCACTTCCTGCATCGACCCATCGAAATAAATCCCATTGTCCATCGTGTCGTCGCTGTTGCCATTTCCACGGGGGATGTGTTTGTAAACGATAAATCGCGTCACCGCTTTGGCTCTTTCCGGATCCACGCGCTTCACACTTTTTTCCTCAGTATCAAAACGAAAATTCGCCAGCGCAAACCCATCCTGCAAGCGGTGCGTGGCCATCAGCGACGTCACCCCGTACGAATCGCGCAGCCGCAAAATCAGCGTAATGATCGTCTGCGCCGTCACCGGATCGAGGCCCGCGGTCGGCGAATCATACAAAACAATTTCCGGACGGCTCACCAGCGCCCGCGCAATCGATACTCGCCGACGCATTCCGCCAGACAATTCCGAAGGCAGCAAATCCAGCGTGTGTCCCAACTCCACAAACTCCAGCACCTCCTCGACGCGCGGCGCAATCTCGGATTCCGGCACGCGCTCTTCCCGCAACCGGTACGCTACATTCTCTTCCACTGTCATTGAGTCAAACAGCGCGCCTTCCTGAAACACGAATCCAATCTTGCGCCGAAAATCCAGCAGTTCCCGTTCGTCCATCGACGAAACTTCTTCGCCGAGGACTTCCACTCGTCCTGCAGTAGGCCGCAGCAACCCCGCTGCGAGTTTTAAGGTCAGTGTCTTCCCTGTCCCCGTCTCCCCCAACAGCACCAACGTTTCCCGCTCCGCCACCTCGAACGAAACATCCCGCAACACTTCCCCTTCATCAAATCCCATGGACACATCACTAAATCGCACCGCAGGCCCGCCCTTCAAATCGGCCCGCTGGTACTCCCCTGCACCCGTAGCCGCCATTGCCATCATTCTGGGTTTCGCTTCCTCTGTGCCCTCTGCGTACTCTGCGTTAAAATCTCCACGCTCCGTTAGCTCGACCGCCATATCAAAAAATCTTGTCCGACATATACAAAGCAAACTTCGTCAAAAATAAATCCGCGATAATAATCATCACTGAAGACACCACCACCGCCTGCGTAGTCGCCCGCCCTACTCCCTGCGTGCCGCCTCGCACCGTCAATCCTTTGTAACAGCCAACCGTAGCCAAAATAAATCCGTACACCATCGGCTTCACCAGCCCCTGCATCAAGTCGCCCAAATCCAGCGCGTTGATCGCGCGCGTCCAAAACTCCACCGCGCCCAGCCGCAATGAGAAGATCGCCGCCACGCATCCGCCCAACAACCCCACAAAATCATTTAGCGCCGTCAGCAACGGCACCATCAGAAAGGTAGCCAGCACGCGTGGCGTCACCAACTTGCGGTAAGGGTCCGTCCCCATCGCCCGCATGGCGTCCACTTGCTCCGTCACTTGCATCGACCCCAACTCCGACGCAATCCCCGAAGCGCACCGTCCCGCCACCAGCAATCCCGTCAGCGTCGGCCCCAGCTCGCGCACTAGCGCAATGGACACCGCATCCCCGGTCAACGCCGTCTGCCCAAACCGCACAAACTGCGTCGCGGTCTGCAGCACTAGCACGGCACCGATAAAAAATCCCGCCAGCAGCACGATCGGCAACGATCCCACGCCGATATCGTCCATCTGCGTCAACGTATCTTGGAAGTAGTGCGGTCCGCTGAAGACGTTCGTTAGCGACCGCCAAGCCAGCAGCGAGTAGTCCTGCACGCTGGCCACAAAGGACTTAAACACATCGATCAGCACTACGCGGACGGGCGTACGTGCATCTGCTTTGACTTCCGGCCCAGTCACCTGTAGGGGAGCGCCAGCCACGTTTCAATAGTTTCCAGGGGAGTTCCGTCAAAGCTCCCGTAGAGCAGCCTAACCGCGCCACCCCACCGCGTCAAGCAACCATGCAGTAACCACCTTCACGCCCATGCCAAAAGTGTGTAGCCACTAGCGGGCGCCAGCGCCGGAGGCGCGGCACAATCCGCATAGGCTCTCAGTCAGGCGCATTTCCCGTACAATCCGCCTGGGAGCTCCGCATGCCGCCCACCTACACCGCAAGACACATCAGCCCCATGCTAGCCACCGCTAACATGGCAGAAACCCTCGCGTTCTTTATAGACATCTTGGGCTTCACCATCAAAATGCAATCCGAAAATTATTCGATCATTGAGCGTGACCGCCAGTCGATCCACCTGCAGAGCGCCGTCAAAGAAGAAGTCATGAAACTGGTCCGTGACCACACCGAAATCTACATCGAAGTCTCCGGCATCCACGCCCTCTGGCAACACGTCCAAACCTTCAAAGACCGTTACCGCATCCGCGACCTGTTCGACCGCGAATACGGCATGACCGAATTCCACATCGTCGACCCCAACTCCTGTTTAGTCTTCGTAGGCGAACCCAGCGCCCAATCCAACCAGCATCCTATCGAGCCTTAAGGAGCTTCCGAGCTTTCGCGGTCACGCAACCCAGATTTTCCTTGACAAAAATGGTACGTAATGGTAACTTACCCAAGTAAAGAACTACGCCTGCCTTTAGTAGCACAGGCACTCCTGCCTGTGCTGTTTTTGTTTAAGCCCGGACTGATCGCCAAGCTAGCCTCCAAAGCTTCGCCACGCAAGTCCAGCAGGATCAATACTCTCAGACCGCGATAAACCTAACTCGTTTAAAATGCGCACTTATGCAAAACCGCCCAAATAACCCCTTTAGAATACGCACTTACAAAAATACCCGGGGGAGGGTAACCATCTAACAACTATCCCAAATCGGTACCGACGTACCCTCCCCCAACCAACTCCAACATGTTCAACTCACCTAGCTCCGGTGTCTAAGAAAAATATGCCCTCCCAAACCCAAACCTGGCGCCCAAGCCTCGTCGCCGCGTTCACTACTACACGGGCATAGACACAACAGTATTAACCACACTGATCTGCCTCGTCTTTCTGGCATTTTTCGCGAAAATGGCCGAACAGAACATGGTCACGCGCAATGCGACGATTGATCTGCCGGTTGTGTTTCATGCGATAGAAAAACCGTCAGCACAACGTACGCGTGGGATTGAAGTTTCCGTGTACCGGACGGGTACTATGTTCGTAGCCGGAGATAAGAATGTCGACGGCGAGATACTGAATCCGAAGGATATTGCTCCTTGTCTTAGATCGCTGCTTTTTCCGGGCGTTGAGAAGCGTGTATA
Source organism: uncultured Acidobacteriota bacterium (assembly GCA_963786485.1). Lineage (GTDB taxonomy): Bacteria > Acidobacteriota > Terriglobia > Acidiferrales > UBA7541 > Acidiferrum. The sequence continues at coordinate 33,597 of CAWAZN010000002.1, read as the reverse complement.
TCTCAAGGCAGACGGTCGCGCTACCAATATGGCGATGTGGAAGCGGCTTTAGACCAAATTCGCTACGCGGGAATCAGCAATATTACTATCATGGCGGAGCGGCGCAGAAACTCTGCGCAGTAATTGACGATGGCAAATTCGCAACTTCACACTTGGCACCCTAGGCCGCGCCGCCGGAGCAAACTTCTGGCGCGCATTGATGCAACACCCTTCGTTGCGATATTTCTGGCCATCCTTTGGATAATGATGTCTCCCGCGGCAGTAATCATTCATCCCAAGGGCAAACAAGTGGACCTCGCCTATGCAACTTCGGCAACTCCGCGTCCGGCCGCTCTCCGAGAAGATTCGCTTCACCTAACCGTGACCCGTGATGGTTCATTGTTCATCCCCGGAAATAATTATTTCTCGGGCAGCCGTGTGTCTCGCGATGATTTGCCTCGTGTACTCCGTTCCATGTTGCAGCCCGAGGTCGAACACCGCGTGTACGTGAGCGCCGACGCCCGAGCAAAGTACAGCGACGTGAAAGACGCCTTTGGTGCCATCCGAGACGCCGGCATTTCAGACGTCACGCTGATGGTCGAGCAAGGACGGTACCCACAACACTGAGAACCTCGCGTGAAAAATTAGCTACTTCGCCCGCGTTTCCGCTACACTTTTTGTATCGCACCCAAATTATTACGGGCTGGGTAAAGGTCTACGGGAATGCTGCGTTTTTACACTGCGGGTGAGTCGCACGGACAGGCGCTGCTGGCGTTTGTCTCTGGCTTGCCCGCCGGTCTGCCCATCGACGTCGCGATCATCAATCACGAACTGCACCGCCGCCAGCTCGGCTACGGACGCGGCGGTCGCCAGAAAATCGAAAAAGATCGCGCCGATATTTTCGCTGGCGTGCATCACGGACAGACCATCGGCGCGCCGATCGCCGTGCGCATCGAAAATCGCGATTGGGCAAACTGGGAAAAATTCCTGCCGGTAGAAAATTCCGCCGAAGCGCAGGCCGCCGCGCAGGAAAAGAAACTCACCGCTCCTCGGCCCGGCCACGCCGATCTGGCCGGTGCGCAGAAATTTAATCTTCACGACGCGCGCTACGTTCTCGAACGCGCCTCCGCGAGGGAGACCGCTGCCCGTGTAGCCGCTGGGGCCTTCGCAAAAATTCTGCTCCGTGAACTCGGCACCGAAATCGCCAGCCACACCGTGCAAGTCGGCCACGTAAAACTGGAACGCGCCGCCGCGTGGGACGAAATTTTCCAACTCAGCAAGGATCTCGACTCACCGCTGCGCTGCGTCGACGCCGCCACCCAGGACAAAATGAAGCAGGAAGTCGATGCCGCCAACAAGGCCGGCGACACCGTCGGCGGCATCTTTGAAGTTGTAGCCCACAATGTACCCATAGGACTCGGCAGCCACGCCCAGTGGGACGAAAAGCTCGATGGCCGCCTCGCGCAAGCGGTGATGAGCATCCAAGCCGTAAAAGGTATGGAAATCGGCAGCGGAGTAAAAGCCGCGGGCTCTTACGGCAGCGAAGTGCAAGACGAAATTTCTTACGACGCCGCAGCGCATCGCTTCACACGCAGCTCCAATCGCGCCGGCGGACTCGAGGGCGGCATCACCAATGGCGAAGACCTGATCGTCCGCGGCTACTTAAAACCGATCTCGACGCTGAAAAAGCCCTTGGGCACGGCGGATCTGGTTACCAAGCAACCGATCCAGGCCGCCTACGAACGCTCCGACTGGTGCGTGGTCCCCGCTGCTGGCGTGGCTGCCGAAGCCATGGTGGCACTTGTATTAGCGGATGCTTTTCTGCAAAAATTTGGTGGGGACTCGTTCACCGAGATGCGTCGGAATTTTGACAACTATGCCAGACAAATCGCCGCGTTCTAAATCCGAAGTTGCTGGCGGCGAAACGCCCGTCGGCAAATCCGCCGCTACGCCAACCGCCGTGGCGGACGCTTCGCCGGAAGTCGCACCCGCGCCCCCACGCAAAATCTACAACATCGTAAAATACGGTGATCCAATTCTCGAAAAAGCCACCGTCCCCATCACTAAATTTGATTCCGAACTGTCCGAACTCGCGGAAGATATGTTCGCATCCATGTATGCGGCGCAAGGCGTCGGCTTGGCCGCTCCGCAAATCGGCAAGAATATGCGCATCGCCGTCGTTGACGTCACCGCCGGAAAAAATCCCGAAGCAAAAATTGTTCTGGTCAATCCGGAAATCATCCACGCCGAAGGCGAAAAGCGTGAAGAAGAGGGGTGCCTCAGCATTCCCGGTTTCCGCGGCTACGTGGTCCGCCCGCTGTTCGTCACCGTTCGCGCACAAACCGTGACCGGCGAAACCTTCGAGCTTCGCGGCGAAGATTTACTCGCCCGCGCCTTTTGCCACGAAATCGACCATCTCCACGGCGTGCTCTTCATCCAACACCTGAGCATGCTCAAGCGCGATCTAATCCGCCGCAAAATCAAAAAAATGAAAAAGCAAGGCGAGTGGTAATTTGCGCCTGGTTTTTTGCGGCACGCCGCAGTTCGCTGTTCCCTCTCTAAAGTCGCTGCTCGCACGAAGTGAAATCGAAGTCGCGGCAGTCATCACCCAGCCAGACCGTCCTAAGGGCCGCGGCCAGGAAATTTCGCAATCACCCGTGAAACAAGTCGCGCTGGCGGCTGGCATTCCAGTTCATCAGCCGCCGAAAATTCGCGCTCCGGAATTTCAGCCAGTCCTCGAAGCGCTGGCGCCAGACGCCATCGTGATCATCGCCTACGGACAAATCATCCCGGCGCGGCTGCTGACCATTCCAAAACTCGGCTGGATCAACCTGCACGCTTCCCTGCTTCCAAAATATCGCGGCGCCGCTCCCATCAACTGGGCCATCGTCAACGGCGAAACCGCCACCGGAATCACCACCATGCGCATCGACGCCGGAATGGACACCGGCGACATGCTTTTGCAACGCGAAATTTCCATCGGCGCCAAAGAAAACGCTCCCGAACTCGCCGCCAGAATGTCCGAAGCTGGCGCTCCGCTCATGCTGGAAACGCTACTCGGCCTGCAATCGGGCGCAATCCATCCGCGACCGCAAGATCACCAGCACGCGACGATGGCGCCCATGCTGAAAAAAGAGGACGGCCGCATCGACTGGAATCTGCCCGCACAGCAAATCTACAACCGCATGCGCGGCTTCACCCCTTGGCCGGGCGCCGCCACCACCTTCCGCGGCCAAAGCTGCCAAATCTGGGGTGAACCGTTTCCCGCAGTTCAAGCAACTCCACCAGGTCATCAAACCGGAACTCTCCTGGCCGATCAAGGCGACGTGTATCAAAACTGGCTGGTAGTTTGCGGCAACGCAACCATTCTTCGGCTGACTGCCGTCAAACTCGGGGGACGCAAACAAATTACCGCAGCTGAATTCGCTAATGGCGCGCGTTTAACATCTGGAGACTCTTTCAAATAGGCTATTTGCCCCGAAAGCAACGCTGAGGCATACTCGCCGTTTACCAGACGTGCGCCATTGAAGATGTCCTGTACCGACGTCCAGAGACGTTTCCGTCACTAATGCTGTCATTCGCTGCGCAGCTCTATCGCGCGGCGCCGGAGCCCAATGCCCATGAGTCACTCTGAAAGAACCGCGGAAAACGCAGCGAGCGACGGTTTTAGAAATTGCCTTCGTGTAGTTGCCGCCTGTTTGCTGGCCACGCAACTGGCGTTCGTCCCCACAACCTTTGCCGCGCCTAGCGGCGGGGAAAGCGGCGCAGCCACCACGACCGCCACCGCCGACAAAGCAGTGGGCAAAGACGTTGCTCCCTCGAAGGATTTCGTGCTGAACGCCATGCACGCGGAACTCACGCGCGCGAACACGGACCTCGGCAAACTGGATCAGCCTCCCTACTATTTGAGCTATTCGGTGTACGACCAGGATTTCACAATACTCGTGGGCGCCTACGGAAGTTTGCTGCAAGATTTCGCGGCGCATCGCCGCCAGGCCGACGTGGCCATGCGCGTGGGTTCACCAGCACTCGACAACACGCACGGGCAGAGTCGCCCGAGTGGCGTAACTTCCGGATCGCTGCCCCTCGGCGACGACCAAGACGCACTGCAGCGCGTCCTGTGGGAACTGACCGACCGCGAATATAAGCGCGCGGTGCCGGCGCTCTTGAATGTGCGCACTGGCAATGCCGTGCGCGCCGAAGAAGAAGATAAGTCTCCCGATTTTTCCACGGAATCGCCGACTACACATATCGGCAAATCCAGCATAGCCGGACCTTTCGATCACGCGGCGTGGTCGGCGGAAATCAAGCGGCTTTCTGGCGCGTTTCGCAAATATCCCGATGTGTATTTCGCTAGCGTGGTGATGCAAGTGCAGAATTCCGATGCGCGCATGGTGAACAGCGAAGGTAGTTCCATCACTATTCCCAGCGCGTCCACGCGCCTGGTGATCGAAGCGCAGACACGCGCCAACGACGGCATGGAATTGCTTCGCGTGGAAACATTTCAGGCGCCCACTGCTGCGGGATTGCCCAGCGAACAGGATCTTTCCGCCAAGATCGACAAGATGGCGGTCGACTTGAAGGCGCTGCGCGATGCACCGGTAGCTGAACCCTATGATGGCCCCGCTCTGCTGAGTGGGCGCGCCGCCGCGGTTTTCTTTCACGAAGTGCTAGGTCACCGCTTGGAAGGCCATCGCCAAAAAGATGAAGAAGAGGGACAGACCTTCACGAAAAAAATCGGGCAGGAAGTGTTGCCCAAATTCCTGAGCGTTTCCGACGATCCGACGATTCAAGAAATCGGGGGCGTGAAACTTGCCGGAGCCTACGCATTCGACAACGAAGGCACACCCGCACAACGCGTGGACGTGATTCAGAATGGCATTCTCAAAAGCTTCCTGATGTCCCGCATGCCCATCAAAAACTTCGCGGTATCTAACGGTCACGGGCGTAATCAGCCGGGTTTGATGCCCACCGGCCGCCAGGGAAACCTGATCGTCACCTCTACCGACAAAGTTCCGGAAGACCAAATGCGGCAAAAATTAATCGATGAAGTAAAGCGCCAGGGCAAACCGTACGGACTCTATTTTGACGACATTCAAGGCGGCTTCACGCTGACGCAACGTTCGCTGCCGCAGGCGTTCCAGGTGCTCCCGGTGATTGTATATAAGGTGTACGCCGATGGCCGCCCGGATGAACTGGTGCGCGGCGTGGATATTGTCGGAACGCCGCTGGCCGCGCTTACACGCATTATTACCACCGGCGACACGCAGCATGTGTTCAACGGAGTCTGCGGCGCGGAAAGCGGAAGCGTTCCGGTGGCCGCTGTAGCTCCGGCGATGCTGTTTTCCGAAATGGAAGTACAGAAGCGGCAGCACGCCCATGAACGGCAACCAATTCTTTCGCCGCCGGGTGCGCCAGAATCGCCCGCACCGTCCTCCACTGCACCTTCTCCTGCAAACGCTCCTGCAAACGGAACGCAAGCCAAGCCCAAGCCCGAGGTGCAACAGTGAGAACGCATCTGAAAATATTCCGCTTAGCTGCAGCGACAGTCGCACTGTTTTGCTCCGGAGCGGTAACCTTGGCTGGTCCGCGCACGGATGACGCGAGACCCGCGGCTGTGTCTCCCCTAGTGGCCGCCAACGCCGCCGCAAAGGGCGATGGCCTGCTGGAGGCCCTGCTGACGGAGTTAGAGCGCTCCAAAGATCATTTGAGAATGGTTCAGCTGCAAGCGCCCTACTATCTGGAGTATCGCGTCAACGATGTGGAAGATTTTTCGGCAGAAGCCGCTTTTGGCGCCTTGCGCGAAAGCCAGAAGAATCACGTGCGCATCCTGCGCGTAGTGGTTCGCGTGGGTGATTACAAACAGGACAGTTACTACGGACAAGGCGTGGGCGAAGCAAACATTCTGCCGCTGGACAATGATGCGCTGGCGTTGCGCCATCAAATTTGGCTGCTCACCGATGAGGCCTACAAAGCCGCCGGCGAAGCGCTGGCCGAGAAGCAAGCGGCGCTGAAACAGTTTTCCGCGGATGCCGCGCCTGTGGACGACTTCGCAAAAGCACCGGTGGTTACTTCCCTGCAGCCGACGGTGTCGCTGAAAGTGGATGAAGCCGCGTGGAAGAAAAATCTGCAGGACATCACCGCGCTATACAAACAATATCCAGACGTGCAGGTGGTAAGCGCTTCGGCGCGGTTTACGGCCAACAACGAATATTTTGTGAACTCCGAGGGCACGGTTACGCGCGGGGGCACGACGACGTACGGCCTGCAATTTTCCGCAGCAGGTCAAGCCGAAGATGGTATGCGGCTGGGCCGGACCCCGGGATGGACAGTGGCCAACGCCAGCGAACTGCCAACGCGTGAAGCGCTGATGGCCGACGCCAAAAAGACGCTGGATACCATCGTAGCTTTGCGGAAAGCTCCGATTGTCGAAGAAGAATATCGCGGACCGGTGCTTTTCGCGCCGGACGCTGCGAACGACATCGTGATTTCCCTGCTGGGAACGAACTTGACCGGACGCAAACCGCAACTAGGAAAACCGAATCGCACCGTCGGCTTTTTCGCCACTAGTTACAAGAATCGCGTGTTGCCAAATTTCGCGTCGGTGGTGGATGACCCGTCGTTGAAAACGTTCGGCGGTAAATCGCTGGTGGGCAGCTACGAATATGACAGCGAAGGCGTGAAAGCGCAGAGAGTCACACTGGTAGATAACGGCTCGCTGACGAATTATCTCGTGGGACGCGATCCGATCCGCGATTTTACGACCTCGAATGGGCACGGACGCGCGTCTCCCGGAGCTCCCCCGCAACCGAATCCGGGTGTGCTGATTTTCAAAACTTCGGAACCGCAATCGCCGGAAGATTTGAAGAAACGAATCATGGATATGGCCAAGGACCAGGGCAAGCCGTATGCCTACCGTGTGGAAACGCTGGGGCCGGGGAATTCTCCGCGCCTGCTGTATCGCGTGTACGCCAGCGATGGTCACGAAGAACTGGTCCGCGGCGCCGTCTTCAGCGAACTGGACGTGCGTGCGCTGCGCGCGGATTTGATCGCGGCGGGAAACGACCCTCTCGTCAATAACCGAAATGGTGGAGTGTTGATCACCGTCATCAGTCCGTCGCTGCTGTTCGATGAACTGGAAGTAAAGCGCGCGGACACCAGCAAGGACAAGTTGCCGGAATATCCTGCGCCTCCGCTGGGCGACAAAGGCAAATAAATTTCACGCGTGCGAAATTCGCTCAGAAGGACGATATTGTGGTGCTCCTAAAGGTGCCAGTGGTATGACGCTTCGCGAACGTCTGGAATGGCTCGGCGGGATTGCGCTGCTGGTGTTTATTTTGGCGTCGGCTGCATTTTTGAGCGCCATCACCGCCATGCGCATTGCTATCCACGGACGCGAAACCACCATGCCTAATCTGGTGGGCACGAATGTGGGGCAAGCCAGTGCGGCGCTGCGCTCGCGAGGACTGGTCCTGAAAGTGGCCGATCACATTTACAGCGATCTGCCGATCAACTCCATCGTGCGGCAAACTCCGACCGCCGGATTGCTGATGAAGGAGTCGCAGCAGGCGCACGTGGTGGTCAGCCTGGGTCAGCGGCAACTGCAGATTCCCTTGTTGGAGGGCCATTCCCTGCGCGCCTCACGAATAGAATTGTTGCGCAACAGTTTGCAGATCGGCGAAGTTTCCACGGCAATTCTGCCCAACGAATCCGCGGACTCCGTGGTGCTGCAAAACCCGCGGCCGGGAGCGGGATCGGCCACGCCGCGCGTGGATGTGCTGGTGGCGGAAAGCCCGCGGGAAGAAAGCTTCGTGATGCCTTATCTCATTGGACTAGATGAAATTGCCGCGCAGCGCCGCTTGGACGCAGCGCACCTGAACCGCAAAGTGAACTACGTAGCAGCGCCGGCGTGGCCGCATGCTTCCGTCATAGATCAGGCGCCCGCGCCGGGGATACGGATTCCGGCTTCTACCCAGGTGGAACTTACTATCGCCAATTAGCCTGCTGGTGGCGGGTGTGGCGCGCCGCAAATTCCCCAAATTTTAGGAAACAAAACCTCGCCAGCGTGCGTTATGTGGGCATGAAGCCTCTACACCGCTTTTCCCAATTAGCTCGTTCAGCAATGCCCCTCTTGGCCTTGGTGGCCGTGGGGTACATTATCATCAGCACGCAGTCGATACGCGCACAAGACAGCAAGAAGTCTGGCGACGTGAACGCGGGAATCACCATCTCCGGCCAGGCTACCGCCAAAGAAGTCGGGCTCCCGCTGTATCCCGGCGCGAAACCACACAAAGATAAAGACAAGGACGACTCGGCAGCGAATCTAGGGCTGTGGGGCGGTTCGTTCGGCTTCAAGATGGTACTGCTCAAGATGGAGTCGCCAGATAGCGCGGACAAGGTCGCCACGTTTTACCAAAAGGCGCTGGCGAAATATGGACCGGTGCTGGATTGCAGCAACCCTAACGCAGCCAAGCCCTCAGACGATGACAAGTCCGGAAAGATTACTTGCGGAGACGACAAAGCCGATGCAGGCGAACGGCTCTATAAGTCTGGCACGAAGGAAAAACAACACATTGTAAGTATCAAAGCTTCGAGTGGCGCGACTGATTTTACTCTGCTGTATTTGGAAGCGCGCGGCGAGAACCACGAAGCAATGTAACTTGCTGACAATGACCGGTTGATGTTTTAGGTCTAGTTTTGGCGTTTGACGGCGGGTGGGTTCTTAACTACTTGCGGGCGGTATGATTTTGCCTCCGCGCTGCGGGGGGACCAATCCGCGGGGGGGAACGCTACATGCCAGAAATTCGCTCGCGGCTCCACGAACTCGACTCCTACATTCGCGATGTCCTCGCTTTTTTCACCGCAGTCGACGACGCGGCAGCTTATCTCTTCTTTGGTTTTCACGTTTCGCACCGTTAGAGCATCGCCTACGGCCGCGTGGGTCCGCAGAGAGAGCAGCGCACCATGAGCACTCACGACCAGAGTGGAGGTTCGTTCGGGAGCGCTCTCGACGTTCTCACGCTGCACGATGACGTCGATTTCGACTTTGAGGCAGACGCGCTGACTTCTGCGCAGTGTACCGGTTCGGGCCGGTTGAAGATCGTTGGCGTCGGTAGCCACACCTAGCACCTCCATTCCTTCATCGGCAAAATTCCGTAAAACCTGAGCGAATAGGTACGTTTTGCAACCAGCGGTTGTTGTGTTAACTGTTGCAGGCGGCTACCGTTTAGCCCCCGGGTGTGCCATTTTGTGCACGGATGGCCCTTCGATCTTGGTCAGGATGGCGAAATAAGAGTTACCGGAACGAATGTTGCCGACGGCATCGGCCAAGGTGAGGATTCCGACTGGAGCTTCAGTGAACTGATTGCCCAGCACGGTGTTGTCATTCCCTTCGATCGAGACGGCCGCCTGGCCGCTTTCCGTGATTTCGTTGTTGCTAGCGACGTTGTTGTCTCCGCCCAGATCAACGCCCGCCAAAATCATGGAATTGGAAACGCTGTTGTCGGTGACGATGCCGTGATTTCCGCCGGCAAAAATGCCGACCTGATTGCCACTCACGGAGTTGGCGATGATGCGGACTTCGTTCGATTCGAATACCAGAATGCCGGTGGCGTTCGCGACGCACTCGGTGGGCGAAACACAGGGAGCGTAGACGTTTCCGGTGACGGTGTTATGCGCGATGCGGCCGGCGCCCCCGAAACCGATCTGGATGCCATTTTGTGCGGCGCCGCTGGTGGGGCCAAGGCCCGTCACCACATTTCCGGTGATGATCACCTGCGTTCCCGCTTCATTGCCGGTGATGCCGTTCTTTTGATAGTCATGAACGCTGTTGTCAGAAATTTGCACCTTCGAGGTTACGCCGCCCAGGCTTTGCACCACGATGGCGTTGCCGCTCTGGCAACCGTTCAGCGCGGGGATCAGCTTGGCGTTGCGGACGGCATTGTGCGCGATCGATCCCGAAGAATTCTGAAAAAAGATTCCGATCAGGTCCGTGGCGCAGGAAGCGATTCCGTTGTTGGTGGTGTCTACAATCAGTCCGGAAATATTTACGTCTGCGGTATCGCGAACCAGAATCGCCGCCGCCACGGCCCCGCCGGAGGAGCCCATGGCGTTGGCCGTCAAAACACCCGGAAGCAGAATCGCGCCGTTGTCCGCGGCGATGCTCAGTGATTTGTGGATGGAGAGCTGTTCGTGGTAGGTCCCGGCGCAAACGCGAATCACGCTTCCAGGGTTGGCGGTGTTGATCGCGTCTTGGATGGAAGAGAATTGCGCAGTCGGACATTGCACTTTGTCGTCGTCGACCACGATATCGGCGCGACGTTCGTTAGTGTTCGCGCTATTTTGTGCGCGGGAAACCGCGGTGGAGGCTAACAACGCCAATCCGATGGAGCAGACTAGGATTCTCATTGCTTTTCTCCTGCACGGAAGCTTGCGTCAGACGTTTCGCGGGGCCTAAAAAGCAGGGCGGGACCGGGCGAGTATACCTTAGGGTTTGTTGCGCGGGTATAGCCCGAACTGCGTTCTGGAGCCCAAGCTCATTGGCAAACGGGAACTATGCGTGAGCGGGTTGCGGCGCCGGCGCCACGCCTGGGTTGCGCTTCAAGAGTTTGAAGAGGCTGGCGTTTACCAGAATAGTGATGAGTGAAGCTGCCAACGTGGCGTTGTAAACATCCGAACCGATCAATCCGGAATGCAGCGAGACTTGCGCAAGGATAAACGAAAATTCGCCGATCTGCGTGAGGCCCACGCCGACGCGCAACGCCGTCTGCGATGGATAGCCAAACAGGCGCACGATGCCAAACCACACTACGAACTTCCCGAACAAGACCATGGCCACGAGCACCAGCAGCAACTGCCAGTTGGCCAGCCAAGTACGCGGATCGATCAACATGCCGATGGTAACGAAAAAAAGCGCTACGAAGGCGTCGCGCAGCGAATGAGTTTGCGCGGCAAGTTTGTGCGCATACGCCGAACTGCCCAGCAGCATGCCGCCCACGAACGCGCCCAGCGCTAACGACAACCCGATGGCTTCCGTGATCGCCGCGACCGCCAGGCAGATGGTCAGCGCCAGTAGCAGTGAAATTTCATCGTTACAGATTTTCTCAATGCGGGCGAGGATCGGCGGAACGATCTTCCAGCCCGCCAGCACGACAGGCACGAGCAGCAGCAAGGCTTTGCCGATCTTCCAGGCGATTTGGCCGCCGCTGCTCCCCGCGGAAGGGCCTAGGGTAGGAAGCAAGACAGTGAGGATCACCACCGCGAGATCTTCCACCAGCGTAAGCGTGATCATCACGCGGCCGGCTTCCGACGTCATTTCGCCGCGATCCATCAACAAGCGCATCAGCACCATGGTGCTGGCGACGGAAATAATGCAGCCGATGGCAACGCCTTGCGGCAGGGGCCAGCCCAAAAGCCAACCGATGCCCACTCCTAAGCCGATCGACAGACCGATACCCAGAGGCGCACCGACCAGCGCGACCCACTTCACGCGTAATAGTTCTGGAATGGAAAATTCGATGCCGACGGAAAACATCAGCAGAATGACGCCGACCTCCGCCATGATTTCAAACGTGTGCACATCGTGCACGCGTGGTCCCGGCGTGAGCGGGCTAATTAGCAGTCCGGCAAACACATAGCCAAGAATGAGCGGCTGCCGCAGGCGCCAAAACAACAATCCGACGATCAGCGCGGCGGCAAACACCATCGCCACATCGCGAAAGATGAATAAGTGTTCGTTCAAAGTGGCGCTCCCGAAGCGTGCAGGTTGTGGCGAAGGGGAGAGTGTAGCTTAGGGACGAGTCGTGGTGTAACCCGAAAGGCACGCTCTGCGTTGAGAAGAGTTTTTGGATTATGATTTATCGATGGAACTGATCGTCAAAGGCGCTATTCCGGTCTTGCCCGCAGCAGACGCCACGGCTTCTTTGCACTGGTGGGTCACCGTCTGCGGCTTTAAGGAAACGTTTCGTGACGCGACTCCGCCCAACTACGCGGGAATCCATCGCGGCGACGCCTACTTACACATTTCCCGAATGACGGACGCGGACCTGGCGCGCAAAGTCGGCGACCAGACCATGGTGCGCATTGCCGTGAAGGGTATCGAAGCGCTCTACGAAGAGTTTCGGCGCAATGGCGGCGCGGTCCATCCCAACGGCCCGCTGCAAACCAAACCGTGGGGAACCAAAGAGTTCGGCGCCATTGACCCAAACGGCGTTTGCGTTACCTTTCAGGAATAACTAAACGTAATTCCGCAAGTGCACGTCCGCAATCCGTACAAATTCGTTTAACCATAAGTCGATTTAAACCGAATTGACATCTCGATATGACCCATATTGAATCGTAGAGCGTCGAAGCGTTGCGAAAACGGAAAGTAAGTCACTTTGCGTGACCACGCCGTTTCCTTTTCTGAGGGAATGTTCATGAATTTGCACTCGCAGCAGAGTTTCCACCAAGGTTGTGTGCTTCATCAGCAGCCAAAGGGCGTACTGTTCCGGCGAAGTCCAGCCGCGTTGCTGCTGGCCCTGCTTTGCACGGTCTGCACTTCTATGCCTGTCCATGCGCAAGTCGCCGCGCACATCAAAGGTGTGGTGACCGACGCGTCGGGAGCGGCCGTACCATCCGCCAGCGTGGAAGTAAAAAACGTGGAAACCGGCGGGACACGCAGCACGACGACCGATGACGCTGGACGCTACCTTGTTCTGTCGCTCGCTCTCGGCGACTACGAAATTCGCGCCTCGAAAGCCGGATTCCAAGAAGCGGTGCGCACCGGCGTGCACCTGATCGTTGGCGAAGAAGCCAGCGTAGATCTGAGCTTGCAGATTTCGTCAGAGAAATCGGAAATCCGGGTGCAAGACGATGCGCCGATGGTGACGACCACTACGCGAGACACGAGCGGGTTCGTCGGCGAGCAACAGGTGAAAGATTTGCCGCTGAACGGCCGCAGCTATGATCTGCTGCTCACGCTGAACCCGGGCATCGTCAATTTCACGTCGCAAAAAGCCGGCGGCACGGGCATCTCCAACTCCACCACCGCAAATAATTTCGCAGTAAACGGAAACCGCCCGCAGCAGAACCTCTTCCTGCTCAATGGAGTCGAGTTTACCGGCGCTGCGGAAAATAACATGACTCCCGGCGGCACCAGCGGGCTGCTGCTGGGCGTCGACGCCGTGCGCGAATTCGACTTGCAGCGCGATTCCTACAGCGCGGAGTTCGGAAAGCATCCCGGCGGACAGGTGATCATCGTCACGCAATCCGGCAGCAACGCCATTCACGGTTCGGCGTACGAATTCCTGCGCAACAACGCGCTAGACGCGCCGAACTTTTTCGATCAGGGCTCCGCCCCACCCTTTCAGCGCAATCAGTTCGGCGCTTCCCTCGGCGCACCAATCCAGAAGGACAAAACCTTCGTATTCGCCAACTACGAAGGCTTCCGGCAGAGTCTACACCAGACGTCCGCGGCCTTCGTGCCAGACGCTGCTTCCCGCGCCGCCGCCGCGCCCAGCGTGATCCCGCTTTTGAATTTGTGGCCGATTGCTCCCGCGGGCGCTCCAGACTTTAACGGCATCGCCGAAGTTTTCAGCAGCCCGCTGCAGACGATTCGCGAAGATTTTGGCACGGTGCGCGTAGACCGCAACTTCTCCACGCAGGATTCCTTCAGTGGCATTTACACGATCGACGACGGCGACAACACCACGGCCACACCCGCCAACCCCTTCAGTTCCGACATCACGAAGTTGCGCGAACAGGTGCTAAGCCTGGAGGAAACCCATATCTTTTCTCCGCGCTTGCTGAACACCGCGCGCTTCGGTTTCTCGCGCGCCGGATATTTCTTCACCGGCGAACCAACGCCGAACACTCCCGCCGCGGATGTTCCCGGATTCATCGCTGGTCATCCCGTCGGTGCTGTGGTGGTCGGCGGCAGCGCTGCGTCCAATCCGCAAGCCTCGATCGGCCTGGCCGGCAGCAACAACGGCAGCAATCTGCACATTGCGCGCAATCTCTTCACGTTCGAAGATCGCGCGACGCTCACGCGTGGACGCCATCAGTTCAGCGTCGGAGTTTGGGCCCAGCGCTTCCAATCCAACGAGACCATCGCACTGAGCCAGTTTGGCCAAGCTACCTTCACCAGCCTGACCACCTTTCTCACCGGCGTCACTTCCACATTCCTTTATGACCCGGCTCCGACAGAGATGAACTGGCGTTCCTTTTTCGGCGCCGTCTATGCCGAGGACGTCATCCGCCTCACGCCGAATTTCACCGTCTCGCTGGGTTTCCGCGGAGAATCTTCTACCGGATGGAACGAAGCGCACGGCCGCGCCGCCGATTACACCTTCACCGACGGCGTCATCTCCTCAACACCGCACATCGGCGACAATCTTTTCTCTACCAATAATTCAAAGTTCCTGCCGCAACCACGGATCGGCCTGGCTTGGAGTCCGTGGGGCCACGGCACAGTAGTTCGCGCCGGATTCGGCATGTACAACGACCTGCAAGACGCTCTGGGTTATCGCGCCGATCAGAACGCTCCCTTCAATCCCACCTTCAGCATTCCGGCGTTTCAAGTCTCGCAATTCCCCATCGATCCCACGGCACCTGTGCCGGCCACTGCAAAGCTGGTTCCCGGCGGAGTGCAGCCTAACCTCTATTCGCCCACACTGATTTCCTGGTCGCTGCGTGTGGAGCATGAGATCACTCCTAACACCACCCTGACCGTTGGCTACATCGGCTCGCACGGCTATCACGAGCTCACCGGCGTCGACGCCAACGAGCCGATTCCCACAATCTGTCCCGCGGCGCCGTGCCCAGCCGTGTATCCGACCGGAGGCACCACGGGCTTCCCTGCCGGCTCGCCGCTCGCTGGCGCGCCAGTTCCTGCAGGCAGTTTCTTCATTCCGAGCGGCGCGCCCAACGCCAATCCCACGCTGGCGAATACGTGGACGTGGTTTTCCATCGCCACCAGTACCTACAACGCCATGCAAGTGGATTTGCGGCGACGCTTTGCGCACGGCTTCCTGCTGCGTGCCGCGTATACGTTCAGCCGCACCATCGATGACGGCGACTCGCTAAATCAAACCACTGCCAACAATGCCGTCGCGTTAGTCGCAAATCCGTTCGACATCGCGGCAGACAAAGGCCTGGCCACCTTCGACGTGCGCCACATCGCCACCATCAACGCGCTTTACACGCTGCCGTTCGGCCACGGCCAGCGCTACGGCAACGACGTTTCCGGTTGGACCAGCAATTTAATTGGAGGCTGGTCCGTTTCCAGCATCATCACTGCGCAAGCTGGGTTTCCATTCACGCCACAGTTGAGCTACAACCCCTCCAACAATGGCGATACGCGGAATCCCGTGCGGCCGTTCGTAAATCCCGATTTCACAGGACCGGTAGTTACCGGGAATCCCAACCAGTGGTTCAATACCGCGGCGTTCATCGCGCCTCCCACGAAGCTCGGCTTCTACGGAAATTTGGGGCGTGACACGTTTACCGGCCCGGGCCTAGCGACCTGGGATTTCTCTGTACTGAAAGATACGAAACTGCGCGAGCGCCTGAATCTGCAATTTCGCGCCGAGCTTTTCAATCTGCTCAATCGCGCCAACTTTAATACGCCCAACCTGGTCACCTTCACACCGTCCGGCGTTTCCGGCACGGCTGGCGCCATCACCAGTACATCCACAACGGCGCGTCAGGTACAGTTCGCACTAAAGGTATTGTGGTAAGCGGGGGCGGCAATTAGTCGGAGCCCGTGGAAGCACGGGTGAACGTCCTCTGCTCCATGGCGGATACTAGGTAGATGATTTTTAGCAAAGAACGCCGCGGACCGAAAAATTATGCAGCCGCGGCGTTCCCTCGCGGCGCTACTTTGCGCCCAGCGCCTTGGCGCCGATCTGCTGCAAAATTCCCAACTGGTCGGAACTTCCCCAGCGCTCTACCATCTTGCCATTTTCGAAACGCGATATTTGCAAGCCGCGCGCTTTGATTTTTCGGCCAGTGCCGGGAATGCCCATGAAATTTCCTTTATGCGTGCCGGTCATGGTGTACGCAAACGCCACGCTGTCGTCACTAGCCAGCAATTTGACGACGTCCACATTGAAGTCGGGAAACGCCTCGCGCATCTCCGTGAACATGCGAATGTACCCCTCGGGACCTCGCCCCTGATCCGGTGAAGGGTCGTTATCCAGCGAATCCGCCGAAACCACATTGCGTATATCTGCCAGATTTCCCGAATTCACCGCATTGCCAAAACGGACTAGCGCTGCAATATTTTCGTCCTTGCTCATCATCCAACCTCCAGGAAAGTTCGAGTGCGCCGCACATCCGCATTTCGCGCAGCTAACGCTTTGATGCGCGATTCCGCGATTGGACACAATTTCAAGAGAGCGTGCTTGCGGCCTACTTGGTGCCACTTTCGAAGGCTTCGCGCTTCAAATGCGCATCGACATCCACCAGCGCTGTGTATTCAGTGTTCTGCGCCAGGGCCACATCTTTCCCGGACGCCAACGGAAATACCGAATCCGCCGAATTATTGGAATCGCCTGAAACCTCTTGATAGCAGCGCACCGCCACTTTCTCACCGTCCGCAGCTTCGATAGACGTCAGCGAGAACGCTACCGAACCGGCGTGGCCGAAGCGCTTCTTGGGTTCTGCCTTGGCGACCACCCCATGCGCCTTCGCGCCTTGGTGCAGCACCACAACGCCCTCAAGCGA
Organism: uncultured Acidobacteriota bacterium; assembly: GCA_963786485.1. GTDB lineage: Bacteria > Acidobacteriota > Terriglobia > Acidiferrales > UBA7541 > Acidiferrum. Next base: position 16,914 of record CAWAZN010000002.1, on the reverse strand, counting down.
TACGTCGTCCACAATCTCGAGTTCCACCGCATCGCCGGCGTGTGCCGTACCGGAGGAAAGCGCCTTAGTCAGTTTCACGCGTATCGGCGTGTCCCTGACTAGCGTGAACGGCGCCACACCCGGATTTTTCGGCGCGGTTGTTTCAACGAGCGGTTCATCGTAGTGCATGCGCTCACGCGCCGGCGCGTCAGGCGTCGCCGGGCCGAGCCCCGGCCGGTCCTTCAACAACACCACCGTAGAAAGGGGCACGAATCCCGGATCGCCTTTGGCGCTGATCACTCCATAATAAAATTCAAACCGCCCCGTGATCTGCACAATGGCGCCGCACGGCAGAGTGGCGCGCACGTCCAGGGTACTCATCGAACTGTATAGGTACACGTAACCGTCGTTGCGGGCACATTCGATGCGACCGGTTTTCTGCGCATTGCTTACTGCAGGAAGGAAGAAATACAACGCCGCCAAACAGCTCCACGCCAAAGCTTTCATCAGACACCCACCCCGGGGTTAGGAAGAGAATCGCTACCCTCTTATCCCAACGTAAAGCGGCGCGCCTGGCAACGTACCTTGCCCTAGTACTGTGTGTAATACGATACGAACGAATTAGCAGCCTTAAGTAGCACAGACTTCAGTCTGTGTTCTTTTGTGTGACCCCATCGCGCCGTCCAAATAAAATCTAGGACCTGAAGTCAGCGCTGTCTGAGCCTGTGTTTCGACTGCCTGACACGCTTACCTCGGCTGCACTTCCTCAGCGTCCGGCAGTTTCACCGAGCCGCGCATCAGTTCTCCGATATTCACGGTCTGTCCGTGCGAGATGTAACGGGCTAAAACTCCCGGCTTCATCCACTCAAAACCCCACGCGTCTTCCACCGCCACGAGCGTGTACGTGCCCGGCACTACGCCGCCCATGCTGAACGTACCGTCGAAGTCGCTCTGATCGCGCCGGAACATTTCCAGGTGATGTTCGGGATCGCGCGGTATCAGCGCCACCATCACGCCGGCCACCGGCTTCCCGTTTTTCTGCACGGCGCCCTCGACGGTTACATTTCCCGCGACGACGTAGGCAGTGACTTCCTGTCCCGCTCCTGGCCCGATCACCACGTCGTGGCCCTCGGACGTTCCGGACGCTGACGTAACTCGCATCACAGAATAATTTTTCTGGTTTCCAAATAATTGCAACGAGTAACTTCCCGGGACGACATTTTGCAACGTCGCGCCGTCCACTGAACTTCCTTCGGCGTAACTTACAGGCCGCGCGCTCGGCCCGAACAGGCCTACATTGAAGCGGACCGGCAACGGCTCGCCGCCGAGCATCTTCACGTTCACTTTGACGCTGGCTAACGCGGTGCCACTGGAATCATCAAGTTCCTGACCGCTGCGGCCCACATCCACGTCCTCGGATTGCTGCATCGTTCCACCCTCGCCATTGCCAAGACGCACGGTGTAGTGGCCTGGGGGAATTCCGGAGACTTCGTAAGTTCCGTCGGCAAGCGTTCGAGTCTCTCCGGTCGTCACCGCTTCGGAGGAGCCAAACACCCGCTTAATAAAGAATGGAGGACGAAAACTTGCGCCGCCGTCCGGATTGGGGTGCGCGCGAAACACCACGTGGACGGCCTCCACGGGATTCAAGTGAATATCCATGTGCAGTTGATCGCCACCGGAGACAGTGGTTGCCGCCGCCCCTTCGGCTTCTGTCGCTCCGCCGTAATACGTGGCGGGATAGGCGACGTCCAGCCCGGCTGCAATTCCAGAGTTGTTGGCCGGGTTGGTGACCGGCTCACTTGTGGGCGCGCGCGATGGTTGCGGCGTGCCGTGCGCTGCGTACCATGGCTTTGCATTCGCGGCGACGTAGTAGCTTCCGGGTGCCAACAGTGCGAACTCGTAGTATCCGCGATCATCCGTGATGGCAATGCCCCACCTTCCCGTGCGCACCATACCCATGATGCGAGCCTCGCGGTAAAGAACGACTCTAGCGCCGCGAATGCCTTCACCGGACTCGTCATAAACGTGCCCGCTGATCATTGCTGTGGGCATTAGCCGCAGTTCCAGCTTGTCCGTCACGAAATTCGGCCCGGTAACGATTGCCGTAGAAAAAACCTCGTGTTGCTCGTAACCCTCCGACAGAAATCCGCGTTTGCTTCCGTTCAAAGAATATTTCGCCGCGGCCAGTCCGGTAAATTCGAAATGCCCGTCGCTGCCCGTCACCACGCCAATAGCGGCAGCGCGATTTCGCGTGTCCGCTAGACTCACCTGCGCTCGCGATAGCGCTTCACCGGTTTTGGCGTTGACCACCGTCCCCGCGATGCGAAAAATACCTTGGGAGGCGGTCGATCCGTTGCTTGTCGCGTTCGAATTCTGTCCGGAGCGCTGGCGCCGCGAACCGTCCGCGCGGGTTGCCACTCCACAAGCAGCCAGTAGCGACAGCAGCCCGGCCAGCACCAGCACAGCACGTCGAAAACTCACCAGACACAACACTATTGCTCCTCCGCAATCACTTTCAATCGCAACTGAAGTTTCTGTTCCGGAGCCACGCTAATCACTTGCCCAAGTGCCGAATATTTCGCAATCGTCTCCGCAAAACTCAAGTGCAAATTGGGGTCGCCTCCAGAAAATGCCAGCACCAGGTAATCCCCCGGTGGCAACTGCGATTCGGTAAACGCCCCTTGGTTGTTGCTGGACGTTTCCCGATATTGTCCGGTGCTCCCCGGCATCGGCACAAAGTGCAAGAATCGTGGCGGCTTCATCGCGGCGGCCCCGTTCGGTGGCGCAGTCGAAGTTTCATCGTCCTCAACTTCCCCCTGCACCTCCGCTCCATCGTCGCGCAACGTCACTTCAATCGGCGAACTGATTCCTCCGACGCCCACCACCAACGGTTGCCGCAACAATTCCACGCCTCCGTACAACACCGAAGACGCATATCCCTGAGTCGGCGAAGCGCGCACGGTATACTTACCCGGTACGATCCCCCGAATTTCCAGTGTGTTCGTGGAATCTCCAACCGGCCGCGAAATTTGCGACTGCGCCATTCCGAAATCCTCCGCCGGACTCAGTTCCAACTGCATTGCCGAACTATGCCCGGGGACACCTCGCGAGATCCCGAATTGCGGCTGGGGCTGCGCTAACGGTGTAGCCGCGTCTCTAAACAGTTCTTTCACGTTCACCGACAGTGTGGCGTTCGGCACCATATTCACACCGGCGCCTTGCACCGCTGCTCCTTGTACCGAGAAGTTTGTCATTCCCGCTGCGCTGTTTGGCCCATAGCTCACGAGTTCCACGGTGAACGCTCCATCCGGCATCCGGCCGACAATCGCCTGTTCGCCCTGCTCGTAACCCAGCGAAAATCCCGGACCCGGGTGCCCCAGGGGATACACCACTAAGTTGAATCCCTGCTCCTCCGGTGCCGTGGACACCGGGATCCGCACCGCATAGTACGGCCGACGCGTCACCGTGAAATTCGCCTCAAACGTCTCCCCCGCCGCCACGCGCATTACGCTGGCCGTCGCAAAGTCGGCCACTCCGGGATAAAACGTCGCCGGATAACCAAATTCCTGTCCGCGCAGCCCCCCGGACTGAAAATCCTGATCCATCTGTTCCGTGGAGACCACTTTGTACATTCCCGCAGCCAAGCCGGCGAAACGAAACTCTCCGTCGGACCACGTCATGAAATTCCCGGCCTGTTGCCAGTGCTCTTGACCTTGCCGAAACTCCTGCTTATAAAGCTGCACGTTAAATCGCAACACATGTTCCGCATCCCCGGAATTGATCTTCCCCACGATCAACGCCTCTGGCTTCAGATAGATCGTGGCATCGCCCGCAGAAGAGCCGTCGTCAGTTACCGCCATCTGCCCGCTGTCCAGATATCCCGGCTTGCGCACCTGAAAGTAGCGCGTGGTAACTACCGTAGTTCCAGGTGCAGATGCCGCTGCACCGCCCCCGCTGTCACCCGAGTCTTCGTCCCTTTTTCCGCCAATCTTAAATTCAAAGCGCCCGCGGTCATCCGTCATCATCGCCAACTGTTGGTCCGCCGAGAAAACCAGCGCGCGCCCCACCGGAGCCCGCGTAATACGATTCAATACCGTGCCTTTGAAAATTACCGGTGACGCACTGCCAGATCCTCCGGACACAACGCTAGCGGCCGAACTAAATTGTCCAAACGCAACCCCGCCGAGCAAACTCATTCCCCATCCCGTCACCAACGCCACGCGCACCAGTCGCAGTGTTCGCAAACGTCACCCCAAATTGCCTTCTAAAATATTCGCGGGTAGTCTACTCGCTGTCACGTATCCAGCGCTATACCCCGCCAGTCCCGCAATAGTCCTTTTCCTACGATGCCGAATGCTGCCCTAACGTCGGCCCTCCCACCTTGAAACGATTCCGGCCCCCGCATCACTACCAACTATTGCCAGTAGGACGGGTACCCTTTTGCAAATCGCGAAAGCGCCTAGAGTTGCATCTCCATCGATTCGTGCTATTTAGCTAGTACGGAACCAACCACCTCTAGAGGAACGTCGCAGCCATGAAAAAGAAATTCGCACTCATCATCTTTATCGCCGTTTTTGCACTGCTCGCCTTATCCGCTGCGGGAATAAAGTTTTATCGGCAGAATTTCACAGTCACCATCCCACAATATGCCGCAATGGAAGCAAAGCCCGCCTGGCTCGACCAGCAATGGACCCCGCAGCAACGCGACTGGTTCCACCACGCCGACCAGGGCACGCAAACCTTCGGCATCCCCTACGAGTGGTTCATCGCCCTCGAACAACCCGCTCTCTCGCTCTCCAGCCCTGGACTCTTCAGCGACACCGCCTACCTCGATCGTTACGGCTTCATTCCCGCCTGGGCCGATCCAGGTAATTCCGATTTACCCATCGGCTTCGCGCACGGCGGCCGCGTCGAAGAAGTCTCCGGCGAAACCCTTCTCAATCCGCAAACCAAAAAGCCGATGACCTCGCTCGGTCTCACCTGCGCAGCCTGCCACACCGGTCGCTTCACCTACCAGGGAAAGACGGTTCTCGTCGACGGCGGCCCCGCGCTCACCAACATTCAGAAATTTCAGCAAGCCATCGGCCTCTCCATCATCTACACCCGTTGGGTTCCCGGCCGCTTCAGCCGATTCGCCGACCGCGTCCTAGGCCCCGGCGCCAGCGACGACGCTAAAGCGAAACTGCACGCGCAATTCATGGAGGTCTACAAACAAGTCACCGACGTCCACAATCTCGAAAACTCCGTAAAAGATCACACCGTCGAAGAAGGTTTTACGCGCCTAGATGCGCTCACGCGCATCGGCAACACCGTCTTCGCTCTAGACATCGATCATCACGAAAACTTTCTGGGCTATTCCGCGCCCGTGCACTACCCGCGTATCTGGAACGTCTCCTGGTTCGAATGGGTGCAGTACAACGGCTCCATCCAGCAGCCGATGACCCGCAACGCCGGCGAAGCCCTCGGTGTCCGCGCCACCGTAAATTTCCCAGCCGCAAAGGATCAACTTCCCACCTCCAGCGTGCAGGTGGACACCATTTACGAGCTCGAGCAGCAACTCGCCGGCCCGGAACCGCCTACCGCTCATAACCATTTCACGGGACTGGCTTCGCCCAAATGGCCTGACAAAATCTTGCCTCCCATCGACACGCAACTCGCCGCTAAAGGCGCCGCACTTTACAAATCACACTGCGCTGGTTGCCACTTGCCGGCCACTTCAGATCCGGATTTCTGGACCGCGCCTCAGTGGCTGCCCGCCAACGACGCCGGAGAGCGCTATCTCAACCTCAACATGATCGAGATCTCCCACGTCGGCACCGATTCCGCGCAAGCCTCCGACATGGCGCAACGCAACGTCACAATTCCCACGACTCTCGGGATCAAAGATAAGGACGGCAACGTAGTTAGCAGCGACACTTTCGGCGATGCGCTTGGGCAACTAGTCAGCAATGTGGTCAATCGCTGGTACGACATCCACAACACCTCGACAGCCCAGCGCGATAAGATGAACGGCTTCCGCCCCAATGGAGTGCGCGCACCACTCGCCTACAAAGCGCGCCCTCTCAACGGCATCTGGGCCACACCGCCCTATCTGCACAACGCGTCCGTGCCGAATATCTACGCGCTGCTCTCCCCGGTTTCCGAACGCCCACAAACTTTTTATCTAGGCAGCCGTGAATACGATCCGGTTCATGTTGGTTATCAAAGCGGCGCTGATTTCAGCGGGGCGTCTAAATTCGATACCAGCCTTCGTGGCAATAGTAATTCCGGCCATGAATTCAACAATGGCTCCGGCCAAGGCATCATCGGTCCGCCTCTGGCTCCCGAAGAGCGCCTCGCCATCATCGAGTTCCTCAAGTCGATGTGAATTTTCGTTGATCGCGGATTACATCAGCGTTCCCCATGGGCGTTAACAGAATTTGCATTTGTATTCAGGAGGGCTTCAACATGTCTATCTCTTCAATCACTTTCCAGCGCTATCTAACGGCTGCGGTCTTAGGAGCCATGCTGGTGTGCGGTGCCGCATGCGAGAAAAAATCCTCCCCCGAAAATTCCGCACCCGCAGCTCCGGTCGCGCAGATTCAAGCCAATGCGCCTCTCTCCGCCAACGATCTATCTTTGCTGTTTCCCGTTCCCACGCGCGCTACGGACTTTGCCAATCTCATCGCGGTGCGCGATATCGTCACGCCCAATCCGCAAGACCCCAGCAAGCATGATCCCGTCTGGTCAGACTCTGCATTCCAGCAATACATGGCCATCGTCAACGGACCGCAAGCGCAGGTCGGCACCAACGCGCAAATCAGCCTGCCCGACAAAGCAAGGAAGCCCGAAGCCTGGTTCGTCGCCGGGATCCGCATTGACGCTGGCGCGCCGGGTCTCTCGAACGATATTCACGCGCAATACGGGCAACTTCCCGAAATCCGCCTAATCATTCAACCCATCATCAAGAATTCCGACGGCTCTCCAAAGGTTCTCGACATCGCCGGCCACCTGATCTTTGACTTCATCACTCTGCCGCCCGATCCGCCGGCCGCTCCCGATTGCTTCCCGCGCTTCCAGCCGGACATGGCTTCCTTCGCTCCAGTCATCACCGACATCGCGGACATTCGCACGCGCCTGAACAATGGCCAGATCGCCAGTCACGCCGTTTCCACCGTGGGCGTGCCGCTTGGCGTGCATCCCGGTCTTGCCGATCCCGCCACCGCCAAAGCTCTTCGCGATGAATTGCTGGCATTCCTCGAAAGGCACATCGTCGCGCAGCGCCTGGGCTCCATGGCCATTGCCGGACTTCCCGCCAACGCTCCAGCGCCGTGGATATTTCTTTCCATACTCGGAGACCGCCAAGGTCACTTCGGCCCCGCGCACGGACCCACTCTCGACGGCGCTCAATTCGCGGAGATGCTGACACCCGCTGGCAGCGCTGGCCCGCGCGTCGTGCCTGAGCCGCACACCAACAACCTCAACCCCATCACTTGCAAAAACGCCGCAGTATCCGCCACCAGTCTTCCGGTGAACGCGCGCAAGGGTGTGGCTACCTCAACGGCCTTCGCCAGCCCGGCGCCGCCCGCGGATCAGACCAAACAAATTCTCGACACCATCGCCGACCCCACAAAAAGTTTCTTCTTCAACACCGACTGCATCAGCTGCCACACGGAAACGCGCCGCGCCATGGATCTGCTCAAAATCACCACTATTCCCGGCATCAGCACCGCCGCTTTGCCGAACGGTCAGTGGGACATTCGCAATTTCGGTTGGGGCGATGCCGGTAGGGCTGGAATGCAAGCCACGGTCACGCGACGCACGGCGAACGAGACCGCCGCCGTGGTGGCGTTCGTGAACTCAGAAATCATAGCCAAGCAGCCACATTAAAAAAAGAAGTAGAGTCGCCGCCGAACCCCCAAGACGCTCTCGAAGCGCCACGTTTGCAGCGCTCGCTCTTGTAATTGCATGAAAAGAAAAACTACAGTTGGCCAGCACTCAAACTTCTAGCAGTACCAGAGCCACGTAAATGGCCAAGAATCTCTGACGTCGAATACACCCATCGCCGTATTCGGTGTTCCACCCTGATTCGCCCATCCTTTTAGCAGAAGGAGGCGCTCCGTGGTAACTGAATCGCTGATCACATACGTTCTGCTAGTGGTTTTTTTTCTGACCCTCCTGCGCGCTGCCCGCAATGGTGATCGTATCCACCGAACCGTTCGGAACCAGTGGCGGCCATTTCCTGTTCCCCAATTCGAACGGCGAAGGTATCCGCGTCCGCGTCACTCCGTCGCTTACCACCACTAACTCTCCGAGCAATATCGTTAGCCGGGGTCCCGCTCCCACTGGTTCTGTGGGTGTGGCCTTTGACTTTCGAACCCCGCGGAGCCGGCTATTTCCACTTCCACAGTAATTTCCAGTGCGCCACCAGTTCCTGCATCATGCGGGGCGTCGCCAATTCCATAAACCTGCAACGATCCAGAATCTGCAAATAGCGATCCCGTACGATATGTGGACTCAGCATCGCCAAGCTGCGCGAGAGTTTCTCCAGGTCTTCGCGAGACATTTGATCGTTCGGCAAAGAATTGGGCCGTCGCGCCATGGCGAAGCATCCTATCATATTCGTTTTTTGTTCGCCCCACGATGTTGTTCGGATTCTTTACACCGCTTCCCTCGCGTTCTAATGTGTGTCGAGGGACTACTCTTCCGCGATGTTATAATCTTGGTGTTAGACCATCATGCGTAAAACTCGCCGGACTCCTCGCAAAGCTAGACGTGCGCCACGCGCGAAATCCACCTCTCACAGACGCACTGAGCGAGCACTAGCGGACGCCACGCAGCGACTGCAATCCATTTTGATCGCCAACGAAGTCGCTACCTGGAATTGGGATATCGTCGAAGATCGCGTCACCGCTGATAAAAATATGGCGCGCCTCTTCGGCATTAAGCCCAAAGACGCTGCCGGCGCCCCCGTCGCCACCTACCTTGCGGCCATCCATCACGAGGATCGCCCTGCGGTAGCCGCGAAAATTACCGAAGCCATGGAAGCGCCTGACGGGCGCTTTGAGGCCGATTACCGTGTCGTTCGGCAAGATGGCTCTACGTCCTGGGTTACCGCCCGCGGCCGCGTGGAGCGAGACGCGAAAGGTAAACCGCGAAACTTCCCTGGCGTGGTTCTCGATGTCACTGCCCGCAAGGCTTCGGAACAACAGGCGGAAGATTTTCGCCAGCGGCTCGAAGAGCAATACCGCCTCTTCGACATCACTCTCTCTTCCATAAACGATTTCGCGTACGTCTTTGATCTTCAGGGCCGTTTTATTTTTGTGAATCAGGCGTTGCTAGACCTCTGGAGCCTGAACCTCAGCGACGCGGTCGGCAAGAATTTCCACCAACTGCTGTACCCAACGGAATTGGCCAACCGCCTCCAACAGCAGATTCAACAGGTCATTGAAACCAAAGCCGGATTGACGGATGAAGCGCCCTACATCAGTCAAACTGGCGCTGGCGGCTATTACGAATACATTTTTCGACCGGTGTTTGGCCCGGACGGCAAAGTCGCTGCCGTGGCCGGCTCCACGCGCGATATCACTGCCAGAAAACAGGTGGAAACCGACCTTCGCGAAAGTCAGGAGCGTTTGCGCGCCCTCGCCGAAACGCTGGAGAATCAAGTGCGTACCCGCACCGCCGAACTCGAAGAACGCAACAATGAGGTGCTCCTGCAATCCGAGCAACTGCGCGCCTTATCCGTACGCTTGATGGAAACCCAGGATGAACAGAGCCGCCGCATCGCGCGCGAATTGCACGATAGCGCCGGTCAAATCGTCGCCGCACTGGCCATGAATCTCGGCCAGATGAGCCGCGAAGCAGAAGCCGGCAGCAGCCCTGCTTTGCTAGATTTGGCCAAGGAAACGCGCGCCTATGTCGACGACTTGAACAAAGAGATTCGCACCACTTCGTACTTGCTACATCCTCCGATGCTCGACGAAATGGGCTTACGCGCCGCCTTGGCTTGGTACGTGGAAGGTTTGAAACAGCGCGCCGGATTGGACATACACCTCTCCATCGACGAAGACTTTGCGCGTCCCTCCCGCGAAGTGGAATTAACGATCTTCCGCGTAATTCAGGAATGCCTCACCAACATTCACCGGCACGCCGGAAGCCAGGCCGCCTACATCAGCATCGCCCGCGATCACGAGCAGGTGCTGGTAGAAGTCCGCGATAATGGCCGGGGCATATCGTCTCAGGATTTAAAGAGAATCAGAGAGAAAGGATCGGGGGTAGGACTGCGCGGAATGCGCGAACGCGTCCGCCCGTTTGCAGGCGATGTCCGCATTGAATCCCAGGTCGGTGTGGGCACGACGATCCGCGTGACCCTGCCGCAAAGCGGCGCCGTCTGACTTGTTTGTGCCAGAGTGCACAAAATGTCCGGGCGGCGATGCGAGCCTAACTCCAATCAAATCAACACTTACACAAATCGCGCCAACTAAGTCTTTTAGAATGCGCACTTACGCAAAAAGCCAAAATAACTCCTTTAGAATACGCACTTACGAAAAAACCGGGGGCGGGTAATCGGAAAGGTACTACCGCAGGTATCCCCAATTGTGCAGTTTGTCCGAATCTTCGGCCCAGCGGTCGCCGATGTCTGTGCGGTAGTACATGTTGGGAATCATGATGTTCTTGATGCGGGAATAGACTTGGGCTTGGGCTTGCTTCATGGTCTGGCCGGTGCCGATTACGATCAGGACCACGCCGGACGTCCCTGCGATTAGCCATTGTCCGTTCACCTGCTTCACGTCTTCAATATGCACTCCGTCGTTCACCGGCTTTTTGAAGACAATGGCGCCGTTTTTGGAGAACGATTCAAACGTGGCTTCGTCGTCGAAGGGGAACGGCGGGACCACGATGCGCACGCCGATCTGGAAGCCGCTGCGCGTCCGCCATTTGGGTTCTAGCCCGCTGGCCAGTTCCCAGAAAAAATCGCTGATGGGCGTAAGCATGGCTTCCTGCTGAATGCTGATGGTGGGATAGCCAAAGCGCGCGGTGAATTCCAGCGGATAGATTCCGTTGTTGTTGACGATGCAATTTAAGTCGATGTAGCCCACGTATTGTTCACCAGCCAGCATCGACTCCATTTTCAGAAGCGTTTGCGTGAAGAGGCGATTGGGCTCGCTCCAGAACATGGCCGTGCCCATTTCGCCGGTGGGCGGACCGACCTCGCCAGGAAATAGTTTCTTGTGCTCGAAATTGATGTTCACGGGAGTGATGAACTTCTTGCCGTTAAAAAAAGCTCCCACTGCGACTTCTACCCCGTTGATGCGCCGCTGCAACTGAAATACTTTGATCTCGTCCGCAAAGGCTTTTTTGTAAGCCTCCAGCATACGGATCACGTCTTCGCCGTCTTCTTCTTCGCCTACGAAGAGACGCCGCTTTACGTTCTGCGCTTCGCCGCTGGGCTTGATCACATAGCGATCGGGATTCTTCTTCACGAATTCAATTGCGGGGTCGAAGGAATCGAAGTCCTCGTAGGGAATAATGTTTACGCCGGAACGTTTTAGTTCTTCTTGCCCGAAGGAGCGATCGTCTTCCAGGCGATCGGTGTATTCGCTGCCGCCGATTACGGGTTTGCCCTTGGCGCGCAAGGCCTGTGCTTTAGCTCCCTGCCCCAACGTATCGTCAAAAATGACGATGTCCGCCCACTCCGCATCCTTTTCCCAATTAGTGGATTTGGGCACGAAGCCATCGGCAATGTCTTTTTCTTTCTCTGCCTCAATGTAGTAGCGGACTTCGTGGCCTTCCTTGACCACTTGCCAGGCGATATCGCCAATCAATCCGGAAATTGAAGCGAACAGGAATTTGCGTTTTTCCATAGAGCGGGCGGCAACCCCTTCAAGTAAAAGAGCAACTCAGCATTGTAGTGACAAGTCCCCGCAAAGTTGTTACGGATTATTCATAAAGTGAGGCAGCTGTTGTCGGAAGCGCAAGACGAACGTCGTGGGAGTCGCGCTCACGGTTTTCTGCGATGCGCTGACCACAATCGGCGTCAAAGCGGAGTAACATGCTGGCGACAGCAGCCCCACGCCACGATTCCTTGATGGAGGTGCAACATGCCGCTACGTGACCTCTCACTGGCCTTCCGCACTTTGCGCAAAAGCCCCGTCTTCGCCATCACCGCGATCTTAACGATCGCTCTGGGTGTGGGCGCGAGCACCGCGATCTTTAGCGTTGCAAATGCGGTGCTGCTGCGGCCGCTGCCGTACAAAGATCCCGAGCGCCTGGTAATCGCCATGAGCGACATGCGTAAGCGCAACGTGCGGGACTTCCCTTTTTCTAACGAAGAGTTTATGGACCTGCACAACGGAACGAAGAACGTTTTCGACGATATGGCGGGAGTCTTCACCACGCGCTTCACTCAACCCACACAAGACGGCTCGCAGGAGCAAATCCGTCTGGCCATAGCGACCACAAACTTCTTTCAACTGGTGGGAGCGAAAATTATTGCGGGGCGCGATTTCACGGATGCGGACGGGGCTCCGCAACCCCAACCGCCAGCCCTCGCAACTGGCACGGCACCGGACGCCAACGCTCCTCCGCCACCGCAACTGCCGCTGATGGCGATTGTCAGCTATGAATATTTTCAGCGTCGGTATGGCGGGAATCCGGCCATTTTGGGGCAGCTGAATACCAAGGGGCCAGCACCGGTCCAGATTGTGGGAGTGTTGGCGCCACATTTTCAGCTTTATTTCCCAGCGGCGGCGGACACCGATCCTTTGCCACAAATGTGGGTGGCGAATCGACTGAATTACGACGTAAAAAATCGCAACAGTGTTTCGATTCATGCGGTGGGTCGGTTGAAACACGGCGTCTCGCTGCAACAGGCGCAGGCGGCGGCCGATGGAGTAGCGGCAGAAGCGCAGAAAAATTTTGTAATCGAACGCACCGCCGGGTACACGATTCGGCTGGAGCCGATGAGTCTGCATCTGGTGGAGGCGGTGCGGCCGGCGATTCTGGCGTTGATGGGTGCGGTGATTTTTCTTTTGCTGATTGCGTGCGCGAATGTGGCGAACCTTCTGTTGGTAAGGGCGTCGATGCGGGAGCGGGAGTTGGCAGTGCGCACAGCGATTGGCGCCAGCTGGTGGGACATTGCGCAGCAGATGCTGGCGGAAGCATTCGTCTTGGCGGCGATGGGAGCGGCCGTCGGGTTGGGCCTGGCGTGGCTGGGAATTTACGAGTTGCGGGCGATCGCGCCGGAAACTTTGCCACGGCTCGATAGTATTCGCATCGACGGGTGGGTATTGCTGTTCACCGCGCTGGCGGGAGTTTTTGCGGCTATCGTTTTTGGATTCGCGTCGGCGTGGAGAGCTTCGCGGCCGGATGTGATCGGCGTATTGCGCGGCAGCAGCCGCAACGAAGGATTGGCGGGTGGAGGACTGCTACGAAAATTAGTGGTCGTGGCGGAAGTTGCGCTCTCCTTTGTGCTGCTGATTGGTTCGGGGTTGATGTTCCGCAGTTTTCTGGAGTTGCAGCGCATCGATCCGGGATTTGATCCGCACGGGCTGATGACGTTTCAGATTTTGGGGACCGGCAATGGATCGAAAGCGGAGCAGCGAGCGGCGGAGATTCGCCAGATTCAAGAAAAGCTACGAAGCATTCCGGGAATTCAAAGCGTCACCGCCGCGTCTCCGTTTCCTTTGGCAGGAGGATTTTCTCCAATTCGCTGGGGGCTGGAAGACGCGCTTTCCGATCCCACCAAATTCCAGGCGGTCGATTTTCAGATTGTGTTGCCCGGATATTTTGAAACGATGCGCACGCCACTGCTGGCGGGCCGCACGTTCACGGACGCGGACAATCAGCCGAAACAGGACGTAGTGTTGGTCGACCAAGTGCTAGCGGACAAAGCGTTTCCGCATCAGTCGGCCGTTGGCAAACGCATTCTAGTTCGGCTGCGCAAGCCGGAGCCGGAGTGGGCGGAAATTATCGGTGTGGTCGCACATCAGCGCGAAGAATCGCTAGCGGAACGCGGGCGCGAACAAGTTTATTTCACGGATGCGTACGCGGATTCGGGTGCAGTGCAGCAGTGGGCGATACGCAGCTCCGGCGATCCCGCAAAGTTCAGCAGTGAACTGCGAGCCGCGGTGAAGGCAGTTAATCCGCAATTTTCGCTGGACGAAATGAAGCCGATGGAAGCGCTGGTAACGCAAGCGCAGGCCAGCACGCGATTTTCATTGTTATTGATCGGGGTGTTTGCGGTGGTGGCTGGATTGCTGGCGGGCGTTGGGCTTTACGGCGTACTGTCCACCGTGGTGCGGCAGCGGACGGCGGAAATTGGCGTGCGCATGGCGCTGGGGGCGCGGTCTGGGACTATTTTCAATTTGATTGTGGGACAGGGATTGCGGCTAACGGCGGTGGGAGTGGCGGCGGGGTTGGTTGCGGCGCTGGCGTTGACGCGGGCGATGACCACGATGCTGGTGGGAGTGAAGCCGACGGATCCGATTACGTTTGTCAGCATGGCGGTGATTTTCTTTGTGGTGGCGGGGATTGCGTCGTGGATTCCGGCGCGGCGGGCGGCGGGGGTGGATCCGGCCATTGCGTTGCGGGATGAGTGAAAACTCAGTGAGGAGGTTGTTGCCGGGAAGCGCGAGTCCTATCGGCGTAGCAGCCGAGTCCACGCTTTTCCACAGTGCGCCAGCCACAATCGGCGTCAAGCGGAGTAACATGCTGCGACCAGAGCTGAAAAACCACGATTCTCTGATTATTGAGGTGCAACGTGCCGCTGCGGGACCTGGCCCTGACGTTCCGAACGCTGCGAAAAAGTCCGGTTTTCGCGTTTACCGCGATTCTGACCATTGCGCTGGGTGTGGGCGCGAGCACAGCTATTTTTAGCGTTGCCAATGCGGTGCTGCTGCGGCCGCTGCCTTACAAGAATGCAGATCGCCTAGTGAACATCATGAGCGATATGCGTGCACGCAATGTGCGCGACTTTCCCATTTCGACGGAAAACTACATCGACCTGCGCAACGCGACCAAAGACGAGTTTGAGGACACGGCCGCGGTGTTCACCGGGCGCGCCGCGTTGGAAGCGGCCGATGGAACAAGGGAACAAGTTCGTTTGGCGGTGGCCACGACAAATTTTTTCCAACTGGTAGGCGCAAAAATCGCTCTGGGGCGGGATTTTAATGATGCTGACGGGGTGCCACAGCCTGCGCCACCGCCCGGGGCAAAACCGGGAGAACGGCAGCAAGCACCCTTAGCGGCAATATTGAGCTATGAATATTTTCAACGGCGCTATGGAGCAAACGCAGCGGTCTTGGAGACTCTGACTCCGGATCGTGGCGCGCGCATCGTCGGCGTTTTAGCTCCCCACTTTAAATTATATTTTCCGGCGGCGGCGGACACGGAGCCCGAACCTGAAATGTGGTTCGCCAACCGACTGCAGTATGACAACGCCAATCGCAACGGAGTGTCGTTGCACGTCATCGGGAGGTTAGGAAACGGCGTTACCGTGGAACGGGCGCAAGCGGCATGCGACGTAGTGGCCGCCGAACTGCGCAAGAACTTCATCATTTTGAATACCGCGAATCTGGTGTTTCGCGTGGAGCCGATGCGTAGGCATCTAGTCGACGAAGTGCGGCCGGCGATCCTGGCGCTGATGGGTGCGGTAATTTTCTTGTTGCTGATTGCCTGCGCCAACGTCGCCAATCTGTTGCTGGTGCGCGCCTCGCTTCGAGAGCGCGAACTGGCGGTGCGCACGGCAATTGGCGCTACGTGGTGGGATCTGGCGCAGCAACTCTTGACCGAAGCATTTCTGCTGGCGGCCATCGGAGCGGCCGCAGGACTGGGATTGGCGTGGCTGGGAATTCATGAATTGCGGGTGCTGGCCCCCGCGAATCTTCCGCGTCTGGACAGTATCCGGATTGATATGCCGGTGTTGATTTTCACCGTGCTGGCGGGAATGCTGGCCGGCGGAATTTTCGGTTTCGCCTCCGCGTGGCGCGCGTCGCGACTCGAAGTGATCAGCGCGCTTAAGGGTGGGACGCGCAACGAAGGATTGGCGAGCGGGGGAAGGTCGCGAAAGCTTGTGGTCATCGCGGAGGTAGCCCTTTCTTTCGTGCTGTTGATCGGATCCGGTTTGATGTTCCGCAGTTTCCTGGAACTGCAACGTATCAATCCGGGGTTCGATCCGCACGGT
Source organism: uncultured Acidobacteriota bacterium (assembly GCA_963786485.1). Classification (GTDB taxonomy): domain Bacteria; phylum Acidobacteriota; class Terriglobia; order Acidiferrales; family UBA7541; genus Acidiferrum. The sequence continues at coordinate 770 of CAWAZN010000002.1, read as the reverse complement.
CTTTTGAAGTTCCAGGTTTTGGGGGCATTCGGCGGCGAGAAACCAGAACAACGGCTGGCGCTTACGAAGGAAATTCAGAGCCGGTTACTGGGTATTGCAGGAGTGCAGAGCGCGACGGCCACATTTCCCTTCCCGCTGTCTGGCGGATTTCTTCCAGTGCGCTGGGGCCCGGCGGAAGCAAAATCCGACCCGAGCAAATTTCAGGCCGTCGACTATCAAGCAGTGATTCCAGGGTACTTTGCGACGATGCGAACACCGATCCTCGAGGGGCGAGCCTTTACTGAGGACGATGATCGCGTTGGTACCCATCTGATCATTGTGGACGATGTGCTTGCCGCGAAAGCTTTTCCGGGTCAATCGGCAGTGGGAAAGAAAATACTGGTCCGGGTGTTCACTCCGGAAGCGGAGTGGATGGAAATCGTAGGAATCGCGGCGCATCAGCGCGAAGAGTCGCTGGTGGAGCGGGGACGGGAGCAGATGTATGTGCCGGACGCGTACTTCGAGTATGGATTTGCGCGGTGTTGGGTAATTCGCACGACCGGCGATCCGGCGCGATTCGGCAATGACGTCCGCGCGGCGATGAAAGCGCTCGACGCGCATTATTCCATCGGAGAGATGCGTACGGCAGACTCGCTGGTGACGGAAGCGGAAGCGAGCACGCGTTTTTCACTGTTGTTGATTGGAGTCTTTGCGGTGGTTGCGGCGCTGTTGGCAGGCATCGGATTGTACGGCGTGCTGGCGACGGTAGTGCGGCAGCGTACTGCGGAGAT
>CAWAZN010000001.1:0-369023 GCA_963786485.1 uncultured Acidobacteriota bacterium | reverse complement strand
TCGCACATCGGAATTTACGGAACGTCCGCAGGAGCGATTCTGACCGCGGAAGTAACGGTGAAGTTAAAGCAGCTGGGTTTGCCGCTGCCTGCGGTAACCGGAATTTTTTCAGGGCTGGGGGATTTTAGTCAGGCAGGCGATTCGGCCGCGTTGTTCGCGCTAAATGGATTTTCCGGGCACCTCGATCCGCCGAGTGGCGACGGACTGGATATTGAATACACGACGAGCACGAATCCCAAGGATCCCGTGCTGTCCCCAATCTATGCAGACCTGACGGGTTTCCCGCCTACGTTGTTTGTCGCCAGTGGACGCGATTTATTGCTAAGCGGAACGACGGTATTACACCGCGCCTATCTGCGCGCAGGAGTCGATGCGCACCTAGTCGTTTTTGAAGCTTTGCCACACGCCTTCTGGAATACTCCGCATCTGCCGGAATCGAAAGAAGCCAACCAGATCATGGCCAGCTTCCTGGAAAAGCATCTAGGCAAATAACGACCAATCCTGATCTACGGAAAATGAGCATAGCTCACACGTCCACTTATCGCCCGGCGGTTCGCTTCCTGGTTTGCGCCGCGGCTTTGGCGGATTTGCTGCGGCTGGTGCTACTACGTTTCTTGGCGGCGGTATGCGCGTGCCGCGCAAGATTTGCAGACGAGGCGGCGGAGTGGCCCTCGCGCTTCAAGGCATTCGTGGTGGCACGAGAGCGCGTGGAGGACGGTTTGGCGCTGCGTGAGGTTTGGCCTTTCTCGGAATCTCGCTCGGCCTGCCTGCGAGTGCGCGAGGAAGTTTTCCCAGAGCGTGGAGGTGGCAGGTCCACTCCAGCGCGGCGCGCCTTGGAAAGACCAATGGCAATAGCTTGTTTGGTGTTGGCCGCTCCGTGTTTGCCTTCGCGAATGTGATGCATTTCTTCCCGGACGAATTCGCCGGCCTGCGTGCTGGGAGATTTGCCTTCTTCTTTATCTTCGTGGGCGCGTTCTAAAGTTTCTTGTTCGGGCATCTCGGACCTTCCTCGTGTTTGGAATTGGCGCGTCGACGTTCGGCAGTGCTATAAATTGCGTCCGCGCAAGAACAAATTGAGACGCGGGGGTCGTCGGCGGAATCAGGAATTTGTTGTAGTTCGAGGCGAGATGCTCCGTACAGGGCCTACCAACAGGGAGTGGTGTAACGGTCGATGTGGACGTTTCGCGAAGACAGCTCGGATAAGAGTTCAGCAGCAGCGGGAGAAATTGCGCGGTCGCCGGGAATGACCACCGCCCAAATTAAATTTTCGCGAAATTCTTTGTTGCGGATTTCCCAGTGTTCGAATTTCAGGGAAGCTGGGTGGCCGATTTGGATGACGGACCACTGGCGGGCCAAGCGTAGTGCCGTCGGTTCGTCCGGGCGCGGGCCGCGCAGGATGAAGTGATTGTTGCCGTGGACCAGGATGCCTACCATAGTGGCGCTGGCTGATTTTGGCACAGTAAAAGTCCGGCAGAAAACACAATACAAAGGCGGACCGCACTGAGGCACTGCCGCTACACAATCCGGAGTGAGCGGGCGGGTAAAACTTCTGCAAGCCCCAAGTTGACGACAAGTTTGTATTGGACGATTATGACTATAGTGACTATAATGACCATACCGCTCTAAGAGGTGAATATGAAATGGCCAGTGGCGCTAGCAAAGGCAAGATTTAGCGAAGTGATTCAGAAGGCTGAGAAAGAAGGGCCGCAGAAAATTACGCGGAACGGCATGGATGCGGTCGTGGTGGTGTCGTCCGAAGAATGGGAACGAAAGACCGTGCGAAAAGGTAATCTGGCGGAATTTTTTGCGAGTTCGCCGCTGCGGGATTCAAAGCTGAATTCCAGACGCCGGAAGGATTCAGCACGCAGGATTGACTTGTGAATTTTCTGCTGGACACCAATGTGGTTTCGGAGTGGGTAAAGCCGCGCCCGGATCCTGGTGTTGTGGAATGGCTGGCAATCGCGGACGAAGATCGCCTGTTTTTAAGTGTGATCACGCTGGCGGAACTGCGGTACGGAGTGGAACGATTGGCACCTGGGCGGAAACGCTCACATTTACAGCAATGGTTGGAGATGGAATTGACGGAGCGGTTTCACGGCAGAATCGTGGCCGTAGACGAAGTGGTGGCAGGAAGTTGGGGGAAATTGCTTGCTAAAGCCGAAGCCATCGGTCAAACCGTGGGGATCTTGGACGGTTTTCTGGCGGCGACCGCGCTGGTGCATGAGATGACCATTGTCACGCGGAACGTCGAGGATTTTTCTACTGTAGGAATTAAGGTGCATAATCCGTGGGGCCAGTGAAGTCTTACCGGTGTAGGGGAACGTTTTGTGCAGGTAGCCCGGACAAAAATGAGCAGCGCCAGGATCGGCGCCGGTCAATATGGAACGTGGCGGTGTAGACTTGGAGCGATTTTTAGACAGTGGGTGGAGGATTGGCGTGAAGAAGCTGATGCTGGCGCGGTTCGCGTTCGTGGTGACGATTCTTATCGTTGGAATAAATCTGCGCGCGGCGGACACTGCGCCTGCCGCGCCCGCTCCGCCGGTGGCCAAGAAGGTGCCAAAGACCACGGAAGTAAATGGCGTAAAGCTGGTGGACAACTACGCGTGGCTCAGAGAGAAAAGTAACCCTGAGGTGAGGGCTTATCTGGAGGCAGAGAACGGCTACACCGACGCGGTGATGAAGCCCACCGAAGGTTTGCAGAAAAAGCTGTACGGAGAAATGCTGTCGCGGATCAAGGAAACGGATGTCGATGTGCCGTATCGCGACGGCGACTACTTTTACTATTCGCGAACCGAGGCGGGTAAGCAGTACGGGATTTACTGCCGGAAAAAGGGAAGTCTAGACGCCCCGGAGCAGGTTTTGCTCGACCAGAATGAAATGGCCAAAGGGCAGAAGTTCATGTCCATCGGGGACGCGGCCGTCAGCGAAGATGGAAATTTGCTGGTATACACCACGGACAACACCGGATTTCGCCAATACACGCTGGCAGCAAAGGATCTGCGGACAGGCAAGGTGCTGGTCGATCACGCGGAGCGGGTGGATTCGGTGGCCTGGGCCAGTGACAACAAGACGGTTTTCTACAGTGTCGAAGACCCGGTCGCCAAGCGCGTCTATCAGATTTATCAGCATGCGGTGGGAACAGCGGGTCCGGACAAGCTGGTTTACGAAGAGAAAGATGAACGCTTCGACGTAAATGTAGGAGTAACCCGGAGCAAGAAATATTTGTTGCTGGTTTCCTCGAGCCACACCACCAGCGAAATCCGGTATTTGCCGGCGGACCGGCCGGATGGTTCGTGGAAAGTGATGGAGCCGCGGAAACAGGATGTGGAATATTACGCGGATCACAACGGAGATTCTTTTTACATCCGCACGAACGATACGGGAAGAAACTTCCGATTGGTGAAAGCTCCGGTCGAGGATCCGAAGGCGGCGAACTGGAAAGAAATTGTGCCACAACGCGCCGACGTGATGCTGGACGGCATGGACTTCTTCAAGAATTACTACGTATTGTCTGAGAGGCAGAATGGCTTGCCCCAACTCAACGTTACGGATCTGACCACGGGGATTTCGCGCAACATCGCATTTCCCGAGCCCGCGTATGCGGCGTACGGTCAGGCGAATCGCGTTTACGACACGACGAAGTTTCGCTATGGCTATCAATCGTTCATTACCCCGTCGTCGGTATTTGATTACGACATGGCGGCGGGCACATCCGTGTTGCTGAAGCAGCGTGAAATTCCCGGCGGGTACGACCGGTCCAAATATCAGGTGGAACAGCTATATGCCACCGCGCCCGACGGCGTGAAAGTTCCCGTGTCCGTAGTTCATCTCAAAGGTGCGAAGCTGGATGGTCAGGGGCCGCTGTTTCTCACTGGCTACGGCTCGTACGGAATTCCTTCCGACGTTTATTTCGATTCCAATATTTTCAGCATGGTGGATCGCGGCGTAGTCTACGCGGTGGCGCACATTCGCGGCGGCGGGGAACTGGGCAAAGCCTGGCACGACGATGGGCGAATGATGCACAAGAAAAATACTTTCACGGATTTTATCGCGTCGGCGGAATTTCTAGTGGCGCAGGGGTACGGCTCCAAAGACCGGCTGGTGATTGAAGGCGCCAGCGCTGGCGGCTTGCTGATGGGCGCGGTACTCAACATGCGCCCGGATTTATTTCACGCCGCGCTGGTAAACGTGCCGTTTGTGGACGTGATGAATACCATGCTGGACGAATCATTGCCTCTGACCGTCGGTGAATTCGAAGAGTGGGGCAATCCCAAAGAAAAACCCGCGTTCGATTACATGTTGACCTATTCGCCTTACGACAACGTGGTGGCCAAGAATTACCCCAACATGCTGGTCCGCACTTCGTTCAACGACAGTCAGGTGATGTATTGGGAGCCGGCCAAATACGTAGCGAAAATGCGCGCGCTGCGTACCGATCACAATACCCTAATTTTTAAGGTAAACCTGGATCCCGCGGGGCACGGCGGAGCGTCCGGCCGCTACGATCGCCTGAAAGACGCCGCGTTCAACTATGCGTACTATCTAACGCAGATGGGCATTAATAACTAAGATCGCTTTCGCGTTTGGATAGCGTTCCGCTGCGCTTCCCGGCAGGCTGAAACCGTGACAGATAATCGTGCGCCTGAACGCGATGGCGGCGACTGCCGAAAGAAGCGCATAGGCACTCTGACGGGTGTAAACAGCAATGCCGCTGCTAATAAAAGCGTGAATCGTTGGGAGGAAACTTGTCGCTGCGATTTGAAATTAAAGTTGGTAAGGATCACGGGCAGGTTAAGGCGACCTGGGACATTCAGGCGGATGCGTCGGATACGGAGTTGATCGCCAATTTCGTGCTGACGGTGGAAGGGGAGAAACTGGATACGCAATGCTCGGGTGGGAACAAGGTTTGTAATGGCGCGGCGTTTGCACAGCTTGCTCATCCCACTGAGGATTGTCCGGTGACGTTTGTGATTATGACGAACGGGCCGGAGACGCAAGAGGGGAGCGATGTCTTGCGTGGGGATCATGTGTTTGATGATGTAGAGTTTTCGTAGGCTAAGAGTGTTTTCCGTTAGACTGTAGCAACTCGGCAGACGCGGCGGTGGTCCGAACGGCGCCCGCCTCCGAAGGCGGCCGCTACTAATTCTTCATAGAAAGCCTGGAAAGCTATTGACAATAAAAGTTGTCAAGGCTAGCATCCCCTCGTGCTCGACATTCAAGTCATCGATGATCCGGCAGCGGCGACGGTGGCGCTGGAACCGATGCGAAGCCGACTCCTCTCCGAGCTTGCGCTGCCCGCCTCAGCTGCGACGCTGGCTACGCGGGTTGGCCTCGCTCGCCAGAAAGTCAATTACCACCTGCACGCGCTGGAGGCGCACGGGCTGGTGCGACTGGCCGAGGAACGCAAGTGGGGCGGCCTGACGGAGCGGTTGCTGGTGGCGACGGCCGCATCCTACGTCGTCTCGCCGAGCGCCTTGGGTTCGGTCGCCGCGGATCCGAATCGGGAAATGGATAGGCTCTCCGCGAGCTATCTCATCGCGTTGGGCGCACGGCTCGTCCGCGAGGTGGGCGATCTTGTTCGTCGCGCCGCAGAGACGGGCAAACGCCTGGCGACTCTGGCGGTGGATACCGAAGTTCGCTTCCGGTCGGCGACGGAGCGGTCGGCTTTCAGCAACGAACTCACCGAGGCCATCACGAAGCTGGTTGCGAAGTACCACGATGCATCCGCCCCCGGCGGCCGCGCACATCGACTGGTGGTCGTGGCGCATCCACTTCCGCAAAACGTACTGCAGAAATCCAACAACTCCGATAACAAGGACAAGGAGCCATCATGAGCGTGAGGAAAGAAGCCTCTGGACGCCATTCCGTCCAGGTCGAAGTCGAGGTCCCCGGTACGCCCGAGGAAGTCTGGCAGGCGATCGCCACCGGGCCGGGTATTTCGTCCTGGTTCGTGCCCGCTGAGTTTGAGATGCGCGACGGGAAGCCGGTTGCGGTCAAGTTGGACTTCGGCCCGGGTATGGAGTCCAGTTCCGCGGTGACGACTTGGGACCCCCCGCGGAAATTTGGCGCCGAGGCGCCTGGCTGGGCCCCTGGCTCGCCGGTCATTGCGGACGAGTGGAGTGTGGAAGCGCGTGCCGGGGGCACCTGCATTGTCCGCGTAGTGCATAGCCTCTTCGCGAGTACGGACGATTGGGACAATCAGCTGGAAGGCACCGAATCCGGCTGGCCGGGATTCTTCCGCATCCTGAAGATTTATCTCACGCACTTCCGCGGGCAACGCTCCGCGATGATGCAGTGGATGGCTCCAGCCGCGGGGACCGAAGCGGAGGCTTGGGAAACGCTGACCGCGGCATTGGGGCTCGCGGGTGTGAGCGCCGGGCAGCGTTGGACCGCCCCGGCGGGCGTCCCAGCGCTCAGCGGCGCGGTGGAGCACGTCAGTCAGAGCCCGTACACCGCGCTGGTGCGCCTCGACAAACCGGGACCGGGGACTGCCGCGCTTAGCGCGGTCAACTTCGGCGGCCAGAGCATGGTCACGCTAAATTTCTACCTCTACGGCGAGCAGGCGGCCGGGACCGTCGCACGCGAGACACCTCTATGGCAAGCTTGGATTGAAGGACGTTTCCCGGCGCTGTCGGAGACGAGCAAGAGTGAATGATTTTACCGGCGAAAGATGCCGAACTGACCATTCGGTTGTATGACTTGCGGCGGGATTCACGGACGCTCTCTTTAGCGTGGCGGCCGACCCGCTATTTGTGCCGGATGCTGGTGGGGGACCGCGTTAAGTCCAGCGGGATTACCTGCAGCTGCCAGGCAAGCGGAATGGTAGCCGGCGGATAACAGGTGGTTTGGTCGCAGGCCTGATATTGCAGAGACCCGGAGATAGTGATGGTTTTTTCGCTGCTGAGCAGGGAGCGCACGATGTCGCCGGTCTTAGACGGAATGATGGTGACATCTTGTGAGACGCGAAATTTTCCGTTAAAGACGGGAACGGTTTCTTTGATGGCCGCCAGATACAGGGCGTTCGGCACAGGATAGATCGCGGGCGCGACAGCGATGCCAGGAACTGCGGGCAACATGAGTTGCACGGGCTTGTAGCCCTGCACGCCGGGAGAGTAGACGTGCACGTCGGGAGGCAGTTCGATGTCGGCGCTCAAGGTGATGCGGCTGCCGGGCGATACGAAGTGATCGGACGCGGCAGCAGTCAGTTTGAGGTGCGGGGCATCGACATTTTGGCGGACCTCTTCGGTCAGCTCAGGAAACAGTTTGGCGATGAAGCTGTTTGGCGTGAGGCGGTCGGCGTAGTTGGCTACGAAGTAGGCCTCGCGAATGACGCCATTCGGATCGATGAGGTAGAACCCGGGGCGCGCCATACCGCTGGTCATGCCCTTGGCTTCGGCGTTGAGCACGTGGAAATTGCGGATAACCTCGGAATGCGGATCGCCCAGGAGAGGGAAGTCAATTTTGTGCCTGGTGGCGAAATCCTTTAAGATCGCCGGGCTGTCGTAACTGATAGCCGCGAATTTGATATTTTGCTGAGCGAATTTTTCCTTGGCATTTTGCAGCTGCACGAGCTGCGCTTTGCAGAACGGTCACCAATCGGCGGAACGAAAGAAGACCAGGATGGTGCCGCCGGGAGCGCGCAGGGAATCGATGGATTGCTGGTTGCCGAATTGATCGGTGAGTGCGAAGCCGGGAGCTGGCTCGCCGACGGAGAGGCCAATTTGAGCGGCCGCCGCCGTCGTTTGCGGGCTGGGGTTCCTGGCAGGAGCGGCGACCGCCAGGAATAAAAAGAGTAAAACGGTGATGGAAAGCTTCATCAGTCGTGGCAATGCAGAACTCCCGCGCACTTGCGTCTAGTTGCTGTGGGCCTCACGAATATGGACTCGTGGATGAGAGTCTCGAATCACGCAGAGGTTACCGCATCCGCGGCTTTCTGTGGCGGCATATTTTAGTTTGATTGAGGCAGGAAGACGGAGGGGCTATGGCCAAGAAAGCTACGGCGAAAGATGCGGAATTGATCATTCAATTGTACGACCTGCGGCGCGAGCCGGAAATGCGCAAGGCGCGGAATTGGTGGATGGGGGAATTCTGGCCGGAAAGCGCGGATGACTTCATGAAGGTGGCGTCCAGCACGGGCACGCAGGAGAACAACTGGCTACGCCAAGTGGCTGGCTACTGGAGCATGGCGGCGGCGTTCGTATTAAGCGGAGCGCTGAATGCGGATTTGTTTTTGCAACCGTCCATCAGCGGGGAGATGTATTTCATTTTCGCGAAAATCCAGCCATTCATCGGAGAAGTGCGAGCGAAGATCGGTGATCCCAACAGCTTTCGGAATCTGGAAACGGTGATTAGGAGCACTAAGTTTGGCCGGGATCGTTTGGAGTTTACGCTGGGACGTGTAAAGCAGATGAAGGAGCGGAGAGCCGCAAGCAAGGGGTAGTTGTTTAGGCACTGTGAATCAGGGGCAGGCGGATCTCCACGATCAAGCCGCCTTGCGAAGAATTTTCCGCGTGAATCTGGCCCTGGTGAAAGGTAACGGCGTGTTCGGTGATGGAAAGTCCCAGCCCGGTGCCGCCCACGGAGCGTTCGCGAGATTCGTCCACACGATAAAACGGCTGGAAGATGTCTCTCAAAAGATGAGCAGGCACGCCCGGGTCCGTGGTCGCGGACGCGAATGATGGCCAAGTCCGCCGGGTGATCGGGAGTGACGGCCAACGTGATTTCCACGGTGGTGTTTTCCGCAGTGTGAATCACGGCGTTGCGCACCACGTTTTCTACCGCGCTGCGCAACAGTTCCCAGCGGCCCGCGGCGCGGCACTGATCGGCGTGCAAAATGTGCACGGCGCGATTGCGGCTTTGCGCTTCGAATCCTACGTCGTCGACAACTTCCCGCACCAGAGCGTCCAAATCCAAAACCTCAAATTCCTGTGGCTCGACGCCACTTTCGAGGCGCGCCAGTTTCAATAGGTTGCCGATCAATTCGTTGAGGCGTTCGGTTTCGCGTTCGATGCGGTCCAGGTAACGGCTAGCGTCCGAGCCGCCGGAACGGCGAGCCAGGCCGAGCGCTACACTCAAGCGCGCGAGCGGCGAACGCAGTTCGTGAGAGATGTCGCTGGTGAGGCGGCGTTGCGACAGGACCAGCTTTTGGATGCGTTCCGCCATGAAGTTGAAATCGCGGCTCAGGTCGGCGAGTTCGTCCCGGCGATTGACGAAATTGCCGGCAACGCGGGCGTTGAGGTTGCCGTCGGCCAATTCGCCGGTGACGCGGCGCAGTCGCGAGATGGGGTTGGTCATGTAGCGGGCCAGAGCGAAACAGACTGCGCCGATGATCAGCACCGTGGCGATGGCGCGAAACAATTGGATCTGCGGAGTGGCGTGCAGAAAACTGCGGGTGCCCGGCGCGGTGCTGTCTTCCTGAAGCACCAACACAAAGTGACGGCCCGGGATCGCGGCGGCGATTTCCTGAGCGACAATTTTGCGGCCTTCAGCGGAAGAGATCAGCGTCTCCTGCTGGTGCTGCGCTCTTGACGCGATATCCAGAACCGCGGGGGAAGGGGTGCTGCCGTAGAGCTGGGAGCCACGGTCATCGAAAAAGTAAGGCGTCCACGGCATCTTCTTGTCGAAGTCTTTAAGATATTCAGAAAGCGCGGCGGAGCCTTGCTGCTCGTAGATTTCAGCCGTGCGGCTGGCGATCAGGGGAGTCAGAACGGAATCTATTTCACGGGCGTGCTCGGCGTCGTCCTTGGATTGTCCCAGGAGAAACGTAAAGGCTAGCGTCGCGCTGATCAGCACCACCACCAGCCAGAAGGACAGGAAAAATTTAAGGAACAAGCTCTGCAAGCGCACTTACCTGCCTTTCACGGCCGCCGCGGTGGCAACGTACAAGTATCCTGCGCCACGTACTGCTTTGATGCGCTGGCTGCCGTCGACCAAGGGGCCGAGCTTTCTGCGGAGATTACTGACGTGGACGTCGATGGTGCGATCGAAGGCATCCAGTTCGCGGCCCAGCACAGACTTACCGATAGTATCGCGGGAGACGATTTGACCCGCAGCTTTCAGGAAGAGCTCCAAAAGGTCGAACTCTACCGCGGTGAGCTCGATGATCTCGTGCAATCTCTTGGCCGCACGCGTGCCCCGGTCAAGGGAAATATCGCCGACGCGCAACGGTTCCGGTGACGGAGGAGGCAAAGCGGAATCGTAGAGCATCACGCGGCGCAGCACTGCCTGTATTCGCGCCAGCAACTCGCGTGGATTGAACGGCTTGGGAAGGTAGTCATCGGCGCCCATCTCGAGGCCCAGGATGCGGTCCACGAAGTCTCCGCGCGCGGTAAGCATGATCACCGGGATGCGCGACGAAATCCGAATGCGGCGCAGGCAATCGAAACCCTTCAGACCGGGTAGCATTTCGTCCAGTACCACCAAGGCGTACTCGCCGGAGAGGGCTCCCTCGAGGCCCTGCAGGCCGTCGTGGACAGCCTCTACCGCGTAGCCGTCTGGTTTTAGGTATTCCCTGACCAATTCACAGAGCTCGACGTCGTCATCCACGATTAACAGGCGGTGTGAGGGGCGGCCGGATGGTTCCTGAGGAGTTTTGGGGTTGGCGAACATAGTCGAGTACGAAACCCGATGCTCGATTCTAGCTGACCAGTGACCTTCAGAAGGTAAAGAAATGTGAAGTAGCCGGGCCTCGGGATTACAAAACTTTATCTGTCGTTGACCATTCTTGACTGCAGGGACGTGAGGATTCTTTTATTTTTATGGTGCGCGGAGCAAGGGTGATGCTTCACACCATGATGCTTCACACCAAGAACCGCGGAGCAGTGGAGCGCGCTCTTCAATTGAGCCAGTCATGAAACTACGCAGCTGCAGTGACGAAATTATCGCGAGCGCAGAGCTAATGACGCTCGCGTCGGGTTGACTGGCCGGCAAGGCGTGTTAGGGTTGCGCAGGTGACGGGGCCTGCGTGGGCCGAATACAGTTGCTGGCTAGTCGAATATGGGGATGGGTCGCCTTCTGGGGATAGCGACCCATTCTTCTTTTGTGGCCGCCTTTTATGGTCGCCGCTGCCGAGGGTCGCGCCGATACGGGCCGCAAAAGTTCGGATGGGCGGCGCGCGTAATTGGGATTATCGCTACAGCTGGCTGCGCGACGCTTCCTTCACGCTGTCTGCGTTCCTGCGTCTGGGCTTCAAGGAGGAGTCGCGAAAGTTCGGTGCGTGGATTCGTGAGCGAATCACACAGGGACTGAAAGACAAGCGCCCGGCAGGCGCGCTCAGGATTATTTTCGGAAGAGCTGTCGCGAAGCGGGGGGCAGTTGGGCAACTTTCCGCTGACGCATTTTGGCTTTGATCAGCGCGGCGACGGCGTTGGACCGCAAGCTCTCCGGCTCGAAGAATGAGACGTGGATGTGAGCTGGGCGGGATGAGGCCACATAGAGAGCGTTTGGTGGCTGAGATCGCCGGCGAGGCGGGAAATCGCAGGGATCCTGAGCATACTTCACTGTTGTGACGACGGCCGCGAACCTATTGATGCAGCGTCGGCCAATTCTGATTGGCTTCGGTGATGTGGCCCGGAATATCCTTGAACCATTCCTGTTGGATGGCTTTGCTGTTATTCAGATATAGCTTGCCGTCGACGATTTTCCAAGCTTCCGGATCCACTTCCACCGCGTGACCCTGGCTAACCCCGAACGCGCAATAACCGCCGTATTGCGGAGCGTACTTCGCGGGATCTTTCGCGAAAGTGTCGCGATGAGCGGCGGATGAGAAGAACCACTTCGCGCCGTTCCAATCATAAGAAAAATTTGCCGAGCCTTTCACTGGTTTGCTTTGCTCGAAATACGCGACGGTATCGTAGCCCTTGATGGCGACGCCTTTCGAGGTCTTGTCGATCGGGGGGACTTTGTCCTGCGCGAGACCTGGGATTGCTGCGGCGAGACACACAGCGACAATGGCGAGCATTTTGTACATTAATCCTCCTCAAGTTGTGGCGCAAAAAAAAAATCGCGTAACCAAGTGAACGAATGGCGAGAGCTACGCAGCACGAGCTGATCCGCGGGTTTCCGACAACACGGAAACTCGGTACTCATAGCATGTGATATCCAAAACGAAGGAAGGTTTCAGGTGGGTTGCAAATAATTTCATCCTATGCACTCTTTTTTTTCCCGTTCCGAAAAAATAAGAGCAGCACGGCTGAAACCTTTGGCTACGCCTCCGCTCCAACTCAACGCCGAAGTCTTTTTCATCGGCAAATAATCTTATGATTTGGAAAGGATCACGGAGATGCGCGCAGGAGCATTTAGGTCTCATCTGATTGGCAGAAATGTGGCGTTGCTGGCTCTGGCCTCGGTAGCGCTTTACTCTTTTGGGTCGCGTTTGACGCTGGCGCGAGCGCAGGACAATTCACGGGACGAGGGGCGAGCCGCCTCGCCGCGAGTCGACCTGCCGCTGCAGATTGGGTTCGCCAGAGGTGGAACCGCACTTTACATCACACCGGAAGTCGGCGTCGATCCTACCGCCGGGCCGGATATCATTGCCACGGCGAAGACAGTAGCTAAGGGATTCAACGCCAATTTTATTCCCACGAACTTCGCCTCTCTCGCCACTCTCACTCCGCCTCTCTCTCCCGCGATCCGGGATATCTTCGTCTTTACCACGCAGGGCAACGTCCTTTCCGCTACCCCGACTCCGCCCGGTCCTGGTAATACCAACGCGAACTACTCGCCGCTCTGGAGGGTCAACCTGGTCGCGTTTAACACGGGAGTTACGCCAACTCTGCTGACATCAACCGCGGCGATAACCACCGCGCAGCAAAACAATCTGATAACGATCACGCCAACGCCCATCATCGTCGAGTGCTCAGTGATTTTCTCGCTGTCGCCCGGTGGGCTGTTACCTGGGACGAAACTCATACTCGACGCTCCCACTGCATCGGCCGGCGGCAATGTGGCAACCAGAGGTATCCTCCCTCTCCAGACAGGCTTCTTCAACGGCGAAACGGCGCTCTATATAACGCCTGAAGTCGGCGTCACCCCTGGTTCAACTTTCACCTCGCTGGCCCAGACCGTGGCCCAGGGATTCAATTCGAATTTCGTTCCTACCGCCTTCGCCTCGCTCCCCGGCAGTGGAGCGGTGGATGACATCTTCGTGTTCGCTGCTGGAAACCAGGGAAATGTGCTGGCCTCCGCACCGCATCCCGCAGGTCCCACGAACAGTGATACGAATTATTCTCCGTTGTGGCAAGTCAGCCTGGTCGCCTTTAAAAACGGACGGGAGCGCCGGGTGTTGAAATCGCAGGCCGCCATCGAGGACGCCGCCAAGAACGGCGAAGTCACGATCACGAAAACGGACATCATCGTGGAGTGCTCAGTGGTTTTCACCCCAGGGGGTGGGCTGCTGCCAGGAGCCAAGATCGTACCGGACGTTGACGGACGACAGGACGACGACCGCGACCACTAAGACGTAGTCGCGGATGAATCCTTGCGGATTTTGGTGACGGCTCCTTTTGCCGATCTGGTCGGTTTCAACGGCCCGAACCGGCAAAAGGAGCCGAACTGTGTTGGGGGTGCCACCGGGCAGCAGGTGAGAATGGAAACTCACAGAGACAAACGGGATTAGCGATTGCCGTTCGATGCGCCATAGCGGCCGCTTGATGTGCGTACAACTCCGTTCGCTTCAATGCGTTGCTTGGGGCGTTGGCGGGATGGTAGGCTTGATAGGTTAAATGCTGTGTGTTTAGGCTGGTGGTTCCGTCCTGACATCTAGCAAATCTAAACGAACTGTGCACGGGCATGCCTGCGGTTTCCTGAGGATTGAGCCAGCGGAAAGATGCGAATCTGAAGATTCGCGACGACAACGGCTTGAATTCGGGACGCGGCAACCCCAGAGGAGCGTTCGACTTGAGCGAAACACTTAGGAATTTTCTGTTTACTTCGGAGTCCGTGACCGAAGGTCACCCGGACAAGATTGCCGATCAAATTTCCGACGCGGTTTTAGATGAAGTAATGAAGGTGGACCCGCGCGGGCGGGTAGCTTGCGAGACGCTGGTGACCACCGGCTTGGCTGTGGTGGCGGGCGAAATTACCACCAGCGCGCACGTCGACTATGACGAATTGGTGCGCGAAACGATTCGCGGTGTTGGGTATGACGACGCGCTGTTTGGCTATGACGGCTACACCTGCGCGGTCATGTGCACCGTTAAGCGGCAGTCGCCGGATATCGCCATGGGCGTGGACACCGGCGGCGCTGGCGATCAAGGCTTGATGTTCGGCTTTGCGTGCGATGAAACTCCCGAATTGATGCCTATGCCAATCCAATTGGCGCATCAACTCACGCATAAGCTTTCGGAAGTTCGCAAGAGCAAAAAAGTAGATTTTCTGCGGCCTGATGGAAAATCTCAAGTAAGTATCGAATATAAAGATGGGCGCCCCGTTCGTGTCGACACCGTTGTAATTTCCACGCAGCACAGCGATAAAGTTTCCAACGACGATTTGCGCAACGCGGTCATGGAGTACGTGATCAAGCCGGTAGTTCCCGCCAAGATGCTTGACTCCAAAACGAAATATCACATTAATCCTACTGGCCGCTTTGTGATTGGCGGACCAATGGGCGACGCAGGATTGACTGGCCGCAAAATTATTGTGGATACCTACGGCGGATATTCGCGGCACGGCGGCGGAGCGTTCTCCGGCAAGGATCCTTCGAAGGTTGACCGCTCGGCTTGCTACATGGCGCGTTACATCGCGAAGAACGTGGTGGCAGCGGGATTGGCGACCAAAGCCGAAGTGCAGCTGGCGTACGCGATTGGCGTGGCGGAGCCGGTTTCCGTGATGGTCGATACGTTTGGCACCGCGACTGTGCCGGAAGAGCGCATCACTGCGCTGGTCCGCGAAACATTTTTGCTGACGCCGAAAGGCATCATCGAAGCGCTGGATTTGCGCAAGCCGGTGTACAAGCCCACTGCGGCTTACGGACATTTCGGACGCACTGGCCCGGGTTTCACTTGGGAACGCACCGACCGCGCCGATGCCTTGCGGAAGGCGGCGGGACTTGGCGCTCCGGCGCAGACGGCCACGGCGGAAGTTGCCGCGCGTCGCTAAGATTTCCTCTCACTATATTTTTTAAGGCCAATAGCTTTCGCGTTGATTTGAATTCGCTACAAAAGTATCTGCTGGAAGAAAAATTCAGGAGCTAAAGATGCCGACCGCTGAACTGAAAAAGGGTGATGTGAAAGATATCAAGCTGGCCGACGCCGGTAAACGCAAGATCGAATGGGCTGGGAATCAAATGCCCGTGCTTGAATCGATCCGCAAGCGTTTCGTGAAGGAACAGCCGCTGAAAGGGCTGCGCTGTTCGGCGTGCTTGCACGTCACCAGCGAGACGGCCAACCTGGCGATCGCCTTGCGTGATGGTGGCGCGGACGTGGTGCTGTGCGCCTCGAATCCGCTTTCCACGCAGGATGAAGTGGCGGCATCGTTGAACCGCGATTACAACATTCCTACGTACGCGATTAAAGGGGAAGACAACGAGACGTATTATTCGCACTTGCGCGCGGCGCTGGACCACAAGCCGCAATTCACCATGGACGATGGCGCGGACCTGGTCACCATGCTTCTCACCAAGCGCACCGATTTGGTCGCGGACGTGATTGCCGGTACGGAAGAGACCACCACGGGCGTGATTCGTCTGCGCGCCATGGCCAAGGACGGCACGCTGAAATATCCCATCATCGCGGTGAACGACGCGATGACCAAACACTTCTTCGACAATCGCTACGGTACGGGCCAATCCACGATTGACGGCGTGATTCGCGCCACCAACGTTTTGATTGCCGGACTGAAAGTGGTCGTCGCCGGCTACGGCTGGTGCGGACGCGGCGTCGCGATGCGCGCCAAGGGCCTCGGCGCGGATGTTATCGTCACCGAAATTGATCCGGTGAAGGGCATCGAAGCGGTGATGGACGGCTTCCGTGTGATGCCCATGGAACAAGCCGTGAAAGAAGGCGACATCTACATCACGGTCACGGGAAACAAGAGCGTCATTCGCGGCGAACATTTTGCTGCGATGAAGTCCGGCGCGATTGTTTGCAACTCTGGCCACTTCAACGTGGAAATTGATATTCCTGCGCTTGAGAAACAATCTAGCGGCAAGCGAGAAGTGCGTCCGCTTGTGGATGAATATCTTCTATCGGCAAACCGCAAAGTGTACATCCTCGGCGAAGGCCGCCTTGTGAATCTGGCTACCGCGGAAGGCCATCCGGCGTCCGTGATGGACATGAGCTTCGCCAACCAGGCTCTTTCGGCGGAATATCTCCGTTCGAATTACAAGAAGCTGAAGCCGCAGGTTTACGTTGTGCCCGAAGATCTGGACAAAGAAATCGCGCGCCTGAAACTGGAGACCATGGGCCACAAGCTCGACGTGCTTACTCCCGAACAGGTGCATTATTTAGCTTCGTGGCAAGAAGGCACGTAGTCGCCGCAGCAATTTCGATCGCAAGAAAAGGGCGCGAACTTCGCGCCCTTTTTTGTTGCGCAGCCTTTGTAGGTGCCGGACTTTAGTCCGGCCTCCGTATCGCGATAGCCGCCTACTCAGGGTGCGGCACCCAACAAATCAGCAACCATCCTGCGGTACAATGTTCGACTGAACTGAGCCGAGTTTTGTGCTCTGGCGGGGACGCGACCGACTTATGTGGGATCTGGCGACACACTCTCTGGACATCGCGAAACTCCGCGGCGCAACTTACGCCGACGTTCGTGTAATGCATCTGCGTCAGCGCGACCTCACCACCAAGAACGGCGCAGTCGGCACCCTCGCGCAAACGGAATCGATCGGCCTGGGCATTCGCGTATTGGCCAATGGCGGCTGGGGTTTTGCTTCCACGGATCGCTTCACGCGAGACGGTGTCGCCGCTTGCGCCGCCCACGCAGTCTCCATCGGCAAAGCCTCAGCCCTCGCCGCCCGCCGCCCCGTTTCCATGGTCGACGAGAGCGCTTTTATCGACAGTTGGCAAAGTCCCTTCACTAAAGATCCCTTCGAGATTCCGCTGGAATCACAGCTCTCGCTTTTACTCGCCGCCGATGCCGAAATGCGCCGCGTCAAAGGCGTCACCCTGACGGAAACCGACATGCAATTCCGCAAAATCGATTCCTGGTTTGCCTCCAGCATCGGTTCGCGCATTCATCAGCGCAAAGTGATTTCCGGCTGCGGCATGGTGGCCACCGCGTTTCAGGGCGACGAAATTCAAAAGCGTTCGTATCCGAATAGTTTCGGCGGGCAGCACGCGCTCGCGGGCTACGAGCTGATTGAATCGCTGGAGTTGCTAAGGCATGCGCCAGTGATCGCGGAGGAGGCCGTCGCGCTGCACTCCGCGGCGCAGTGTCCGCAGAGAGCCGGAACATTGATCCTCAGCGGATCGCAACTTGGTTTGCAAATTCATGAGTCCATCGGCCACCCCATCGAACTTGATCGCGTTTTGGGGGAAGAAGCCAATTTCGCCGGCACTAGTTTTCTTACGTTGGAAAAATTGAACAAACTCAAATATGGCTCGGACATCGTCAACGTCGTCGCCGACGCCACTATCGCGCACGGACCCGGCCTCGGCAGCTTCGCCTACGACGACGAAGGCGTCCCCGCGCAATGTACCGACATCATCAAAGACGGCCAGTTTCGCGGCTATCTATCCAATCGCGAGACCGCGAAACTTATCGGCTTGCCGCGCTCTTCCGGTACCATGCGCACGGAAAACTGGAATCGCCTGCCGATTATCCGCATGACCAACATCAGTCTGCTTCCGGGCTCGTGGGATTACGACCAGCTGATTGCCGACACCGACGACGGCATCTTGATGGAGACCAATAAGTCATGGTCCATCGACGATCGCCGCTACCAGTTTCAATTTTCCACGGAAATCGGCTGGGAGATTAAAGGCGGAAAAAAAGTTCGCATGCTGAAAAATCCCAGCTACGGCGGCATCACCACGGAGTTCTGGAATTCCTGCGATGCCATCTGTTCCGCGAAATATTGGACGTTGTGGGGCACGCCGAATTGCGGCAAAGGCCAGCCAATGCAAACCATGGGCACCGGTCACGGCGCATCGCCATCGCGTTTCAGAAATGTGCAGATCGGGACGGCGTTCTCCAGCTAAATGCGCGCCAAGAAAAAATCGCCCAGTGTCACAAAGGCGCCCACGAAACGAGCGTCTTCATCGCTTTCCGAACCTCGTCGGCTGCACGGGATCATCGCCGACGTTTTGCGCCTGGCAAAAAGCGCAGGCGCCGAAGCTGCCGAGGTCCATGTCGATGAAGTCCTCGACGATCTGACCCGTTTCGCCAACAACGCCATTCATCAGAATGTTTCGGAACAGGGTCTGACGGTGTCCTTGCGCACCGTGGTCGACGGCCGCACCGCGCGTGTTACAACGAATCGCATCGACGAAGACTCTTTGCGCACGTCCATCGATTCATGCCTGTCGCTGGCTGCCAGCCAGCCGAAGGACCCAAAACTCCTCCAGCTGCCCGCAAAGCAACGATACCGCAACGTGCATCGCTTTAGCCGCGCGACTGCTGTCGTCACTCCCGAAGACCGTGCCCGCGCCGTCCGCCGCGCCTGCGATCTGGCGATCAAAAAAGGCCAAATCGCCGCGGGAATTTTTTCCACTGGGCAATCGCAGTCGGTAATGGGCAATTCGCGCGGTCTACAGGCCGCGTATCGCGAAACCCACGCGGAATTTTCCATCACCATGCAGGAAGCGCCGGCCGCCAGTTGGGCCAAAGCCAATGCCGGTGATGTTCGGCAATTCGAGACACAGGTGCTCGCCGCGCAAGCCAGCCACAAAGCGCATTTGGGCGTCGATGCCAAAGAGCTGCCCACCGGAAAATACACCGTGATTCTTGAGCCTGCCGCGGCGCTCGACCTGGTGGGTTTTCTTTTTTACGATTTCGCCGCCACCGCGCTGGCTGACAAACGCTCTTGCCTGAACGATCGCATGGGCAAGCCCCTGTTCGGAAAAAACATCACCATCGCCGATGATGTCTATAACCCGCTGCAGATGGGCGCGCCTTTCGACGGCGAAGGAATGCCGCGCGAACGCGTGCTGCTCGTGGATCGCGGCGTGCCGAAAAATCTGGTGTACTCCCGCGCTGCCGCCAAAGCCGCGCGAAAATCGCCGACTGGCCACGGCTTCGCGCTGCCGAACGAGTACGGCGAAGCGCCCATGAACCTCGTTTTCACCGGCGGCGATTCTTCTTTAGAGAAAATGATCGCGTCTACCGAGCGCGGCCTGCTGGTCACGCGCATTTGGTACATCCGCGAAGTTGAGCCGTACGAGAAGATCATGACCGGCATGACCCGCGACGGATTATTCCTCGTCGAAAAAGGCCGCGTCACTTCTGCCGTAAAGAATTTCCGGTTCAATCAATCCTTGCTGGAAGCATTGCGCAACGTGGAAATGCTCGGCCCCGCCGTCCGCGCCACTGGCGAAGAAGCCTTCGAAATGGTCATGCCTGCCATGAAAATCCGCGATTTCCACTTCACCGAAGTAACGAAGTTCTAGTAGGGGCGCCGCATCCCAGCCCGCCTGGCGCCCGGGCGTCAACAAAACGCCAGCATATTTGCGTTTTTTCGCCGCAAAGTCGCCTCGGCGCCCGCTACAAAAAACCAATCCGCCAAATTGAAATTCTGCGTTGTACTTGGACCTGCTCGTGCCCCTATAAACGGGTATGTCCCGTCATCCCAACTGGGGCCATCCGGACCACGATGCCTGCGGCACGGGCTTCGTCGCCCGTCTCGGCGCGCCTCCCGCGCACGATATCGTCGACTACGCTCTGAACGCCCTCGAGCGCCTGACGCATCGCGGCGGTGTGGACGCCGACGGCGCCAGCGGCGATGGTGCCGGCCTGCTGACCTCCTTGCCGCAAGAATTTTTTCGCGCACGTGCTCGCGAACACGATTTAGAGCTTCCTGAAGTATTTGGATTGGGTTTCGCTTTTCTTGCCGCGCCATTTTCCCTGCAAGCGCGCTCCGCAATTCATGCCGCCGCGGAAGCACAGGAACTGGAAGTTCTGGGCTGGCGAAAAGTGCCCGTCGATCCGCGCTCGCTCGGTTCGCGCGCGCGCGAAAGCATGCCGGAGATCTGGCAATTTTTTGTGGAAGCGGAAAAGCCCGATCGAGATATCGAACGGCAACTGGCTTTGCTGCGTAAACGTGCCGAATCCATTCTTCCGCCTCGCTGTTATATCTGTTCGCTCTCGTCGAAATCGGTCGTCTACAAGGGGCTGCTTGACGCCCTGGCAATTTCCGCAATTTTACGAAGATCTGCGCGATCCCTGCTTTACCGCCACTTTTGCCGTGTTTCATCAGCGTTATTCCACCAACACGCAGCCTTCATGGGATTTGGCGCAACCTTTTCGTCACGTAGCGCACAACGGCGAAATCAACACTATTCTTTCTAACCGACGCTGGACGCGCGCCAAAGAAAACGAATTGCGTACGCGGCTTGGTGTGGACTCCTGGTTCGCCGCGCTCGAACAAGGCGTCAGCGATTCCGCCAGTTTCGATAACGCATTTGAACTGCGGCTGCTCGAGGGACAAACTCCCGCTGCCGCGATGCTCGCTTTGGTGCCGCCCGCGTTTGAAAAAGATCCGCATCTTTCGCGCGATGTTCGCGCTGCCTTGCGTGCGCGTTCCCGCGAAAGCGAACCGTGGGATGGCCCGGCCGCGCTGGTTTTTTACGGCAGCGACTATGTGGGAGCGAAACTGGATCGCAATGGCCTACGCCCGCTGCGTTACACGCTAACGCACGATGGCTTGCTCATCGCCGGTTCGGAGACTGGCCTGATCGACATCGCGGAATCGAATATCGCCGAGCGCCAGAAACTGGGCCCCGGCGAAATGATTCTCGCCAATCCGGAAAAGGGCATTTTTCTGCGCTGGCGCGATATTTTGAAAGCCGTAGCAGAAAAGCACGCGGAACTGAGCGCTGCTGCTCCACTGCGCAACGCGATTCCCGCGGCCGTCCCGGTCCCTGCGAAATCGTTTGCCGCTGTTCCGGCGTTCACGGAGCCGAAGCGCGTCGCTACGGCGGCCGGTTGGACCGACGATCAATACAAAATACTTTTCTCCGCGCTGACGCATGGCAAAGAAGCGGATTGGAGTATGGGCGACGACGCTCCTCCGGCATTTCTTTCCGCGTTGCCACGCACGCTCTGGGACTATTGCAAACAGCGCTTCGCGCAAGTCACCAATCCGCCGATCGATCCGCTGCGCGAATCGCACGTGATGTCTCTGGATGTGCATCTGCGCGAAGGCGTGGCCTTGCCCGGACCGGTGATCAACGCTGCCGAGCTCGAAACATTGATTTCCAATTTGGGGACGACCTTTGGCCCTGTAAAACAGGTCGATTTGACTTTTCCTGCCGCCATGGGAGTTCCGGGTGCGCGCCGCGCTGTTGCTCAGCTTTTTACTACCCCTCTGAGTAGTGGTGTGCGTCCGGGGCTCCTCCTCCTTTCCGATCGCGCGATTAGCGAGGAGCGGGCGCCGTTGCCGGCACTGCTGGCCACTGCGGCGGTGTGGAAGGTGATGGTAAAAAATGGCTGGTGGGATGTGCCGCTGATTGTGGAGTCGGCGCAGGTTTTTGATACGCATCATGTGGCGCTGCTGGTGGCGTGCGGTGCGAGCGCGGTGGTGCCCAGCCTGGCTTTGCAATTTGCGGAAGCGCCGGAAGTTCTGGCCGCCGAGCCGAACGCCATCGAAGCGGTGCGCACTGCGATCAACGCCGGATTGCGCAAAGTGCTGGCGCGCATGGGCGTTTCCACGCTGGCGAGTTACCGCAACAGCCATCTGTTTGAAATGGTGGGACTCGCCGAAGATTTGTGTAACGAGTTTTTTGAAGATGCCGCCGATTTTCCGGGAACCAAATCGCTGGACGACGTCCTCGGCGATTACTTGCGCATGCACACCGCCGCGTTCGGGCAGACTTCGGATGATCTCTCCGACTCCGGGCTTTATCGCTTTCGCAAAGGCGCGGAGCTGCATGCCAATTCGCCGGAAGTATTGCGGAGGCTGCACAGTTTCGTAAAAGCTCCGGACAATACGAAATATTCCGCGTTTGAAGAGTTGGCGGAGAGTCAGGGACCAATTTTCCTGCGCGATTTGCTGGAGACTGCGCCGGAAGCGCCCGTGCCACTCGAAGAAGTGGAATCCAGCGACGCGATTCTGCGGCGGTTCAGTACGCAGGCCATGTCTCTCGGTTCGTTAGGCGCGGAAGCGCATCGCACACTGGCCGAAGCCATGAATGCGATCGGCGCGCGCAGCAATACCGGAGAGGGCGGAGAAGATCCTGAGATTTACCACCACGAACCGCACGCCGCGAACAAAATCAAGCAAGTGGCTTCAGGGCGCTTCGGAGTCACCGCGGATTATCTGGTCCATGCCGAAGAATTAGAAATTAAAATGGCGCAGGGCTCGAAGCCTGGCGAAGGCGGCCAGTTGCCCGCGAAAAAAGTCACTCCGTTCATTGCGCGCATTCGCCACGCGACGCCTGGAACGCCGCTGATTTCTCCGCCGCCGCACCACGATATTTACAGCATCGAAGATCTAGCGCAGTTGATTCACGATTTGCGTGCCGTGAATCCGCGCGCGCGTATTGGCGTAAAACTGGTTTCGGGTTCTGGTGTCGGCATCATCGCTGCAGGTGTTGCCAAAGCTGGCGCGGATGTAATCACCATCAGCGGACACAACGGCGGAACCGGCTCGTCGCCACTGACCTCCATAAAAAATACCGGACTTCCCTGGGAAATCGGTTTGCGCGAAGCTCATGACACTTTGGTTCGCGCGGGCCTTCGTTCACGCCTCTCCCTCCGCGTGGACGGAGGCCTCAAGTTTTCGCGAGATATTATTTTGGGCGCGATTCTGGGCGCCGATGAGTTTGGTTTCGGCACGGCGTCGCTGCTGGCCATCGGCTGCGTGATGGCGCGGCAGTGCCATTTAAATACTTGTCCGGTGGGCATCGCCACGCAGGACGAAACTTTGCGCGCGCGTTTCAAAGGCAAGCCGGAGATGGTGATCGCTTATTTCCGTTCATTGGCAGAGGAAATTCGCGTGCGCATGGCGCAGATGGGAGTGCGTTCGCTTAGCGAATTGACCGGTTGGTATGACCGCCTTTCTGCGCGCTCCGGCATGGACCCTTTGATGGTGGTGCCGATTTCCGCGTTTGGCAGAGTTGCGCCACAGCAGAAACCTACCGTGCACACCGCGGGACTCGAAGACGCGGTGCACTTTAGTCCTTCGCTCGATCTCGAAACCGAATCGCAGCCCATTCGCAATTCCGATCGCAGCGTCGGCGCGGGCATCAGCGGTGAATTGATGCGCAGGCGCAGCAAGGGCGAGGATGCAGCGACGGAAATTCATCGCGAATTTCATGGCTCGGCCGGACAAAGTTTTGGCGCGTTCCTCGCAGACGGCGTTTCGCTGAAATTGCGCGGGGAAGCCAACGATTACGTAGGCAAAGGACTTTCGGGCGGCACGATAAGCATTTCCGCTGGACCAGCAGCTTCGCGCCGCGGCGACATTTTGGCGGGCAACACCGTGCTTTATGGCGCCACGTCGGGGCAACTTTACGTTGCGGGGCGCGCCGGCGAACGTTTCGCAGTGCGCAACAGCGGCGCGCTGGCCGTCGTAGAAGGACTCGGTCAACATGGCTGCGAGTACATGACCGGTGGTGTGGCACTGGTGCTTGGTTCGATGGGCATGAATTTTGGCTCGGGAATGACTGGCGGGCTCGCGTACGTTTTGCGCGCCGGCGCGGAAGACGTCATCCACAGTGATTTCGTGAATCTGGCTGAAGATAACGGAGCAAGAAGAAGTGTGGCTGCGGCGCGTGCTCGAACAGCACGTGTATCTCACCGATAGTGCATGCGCGGCGAGATTATTGGCGCGGCGCGACGGGTTGCCGCTGCTTCGCGTGCAGCCGGTGCATTTCCAGGGCACCATCGAAGAGACGTGGCGTCCGCATTTGGTGTCGCTGCAGACTAGCACTCTCTTATTGGCGGCGGCTCACGCTGCGCCGGCTTCCACCGCGGAAATCCACGCCTAAAAGGAGCGCAATTCCAAACACTCGGCGACTGGAATCCGTTATAATTCTCGCCGAGAACTCTGCCCATGGATTTTGACCAACTCGCCACCTTCGTCTACGTCGCAAAACTCAAAAGTTTTTCACGCGCAGGACAAAAAGTTTTCCGCTCGCAATCCGCGGTCAGCGCGCAGATCCGCCAACTCGAGCAGGCGTACCGCGCCAAGCTGCTGGATCGTTCGGCGAAGTCCGTGGAGTTGACGCCGGCGGGCGAAGTGCTTTTCGAGTACGCCGAGAAATTGCTGCGGCTGCGCGACGAATCCGTGCAGGGCGTGGCGGATCGCGGAGACACGGTACAAGGGCGCGTGGTGTTTGGCGCGAACGAAGCGACTTGCCTGTATTTGTTGCCCGATATTTTTGCGGACTTTCAGAAGAAATATCCGCTGGTGCACGTCAGCATTTATCGCAATTTCAGCCACAAGATTTTGCAACGTGTCGAGGACGGAACGGTCGGATGTCGGAATTGTTACGCTGCCTACCAAGTCGCCCAATTTGAAAGTGCACCACATTTACAAAGATCGCATGCGTTTTATGGTTAGCGCGCGCAATCCGCTGGCGCATCGCAGCAAAATCACGCTGGAAGAAGTGGCTTCGCAGCCGCAGATTTTTCCGCGCACCGGGTACACGCGGCAAGTTTTGGACAAACTTTTTCGGCCGTACCGTTCGCGTATTCAAGTGACTATGGAATTGCCGAGCATTGGCATGATTAAGCGGTTCGTCGCAGCCGATGTGGGCGTTTCGCTGATCAGCGAGAGTTTTGCGAGAGATCAAGTGAAAGCCGGGGAAGTGAAGCTGATCAGCGTGGAAGGCGTGGAACTTTTTCGTGAACTGGGTTTGGTTTACCGGCGGGATCGCAGTTTGCCGCGCGCGGCGCAAGCGCTGATCGCCATGATTCGCGAACACCGCAAGGGAAGCGACACGGCGGAAGCGGCTTCGCACTAATTCTTTTCTGCCTCACATAAATTCTTAAAACGGAGAACTTGCGATCTGGGGAAAGTCGCGATCGCGGAAATCGTGTCCCCGCGCTAAACCCTTTTGTATCAATGGATGGATTGAGGGAGAGGTACCCCACCCCCCGGGGTGTTTTGCAGAAGAGATAGATTTCACAGGGGTTTACATGCAATTTTTCGCAAGAGTCAGATTCTATGGGACTTAAGCTTGCAGGGGATGGTGCTCGCTGCTGGGATTGCGGCGCGCTTCCGTGGCAGAGATCTAGTGGGCCGGGGGCGGGGCGACGGGAGAAAAGTTGAGGCTGGCGATGGAGCGGGCGATTACGTTTTCCTGGATTTGGATTAGGTCGGTGTCGGCGTAGGTCATGCCGAGAATGGTGAAAATTTCGTTTCCTCTGGATAGCACGACTAGAGTGCCGGACCAGTCATGGTCGTCGGCCATGCCGCGGTAGCGAAATTCAATGCCGGGAAGACCGCCGACGGTGGTGGTGCGACGAGAGATCTGGCGGTAATTTTCGTAAACTTCGCGGACGCGGTGTTCGACGGCTGACGCGGCCGGGTCCAATGCTTCCTTATTTTTTTCCTTGCCGACAACCAGCAAAGTGGATTCGTTGAACGTGCCCATGGCCACGATGGCGTTGGGTAGAGCTTTGCGCGCGTCTTCGATCAGGTTCCAGCTGGGCGCTTTGTAAATGCGGAAATTATTGGCGTAGTTGATGTATAGATTGCCGCGAATTTCTTCCGGTAGAGGTTCGACCTCTTTCGGCGGCGGTACGGGCGTGGCGGAACTGGTGACGACGGTGGCCGGAGCACCGGAGGAAGCCACGGGCTGCAGTGAGGGTGCGACGATTTTTCTGGCGGGTGCCGTGTGGACTTCAGGCTTGACCGCGGAATTGGCGACAAGTGCAGCGGCCTTCTGGCGCTTGATTTCAGCCGAGGATGGGGAGCTTTCGGTGCTGGCATCGGCGGCAGGTTCAGTGGGCGCTGACGCTACGGCATCTATCGGGGCCGGCTCTGGTTTCGGCGGAGTGGCGCGCTTGGCGGACTCTTTTTTGATTGTGGGGACAGTTGTGGATTTGGCTGCTGTCCCAGCCGGAGTCACGGGAACGATGGAAGCAATTTTGTCTTTTTCTACGAGGACGTAGCCATAGTCCGTTTTTACTTTGTATAGGTTGCCGTCCAGACCGACAAACTCGCCGTAAAGGACTTTTCCGTCTTTGAGATGAATTTCGTCCGCATGCGTTGGGCATGGGAGCAATAGGGCGCCAGCCAGGAGAGCGGCGCAACACGCCGTGAGAAATGCAGAGCCGCTTTTAGGACGCGAAACACGCGCTGGTCGTGGGGCGGCCGCGTAGTGATCGAAGGTACTAAATTCGTTCATTGTTGCGAGTATGCAGCCGCTGACGGCTGGCCCGCAAGATCGTCCGGGGTGCGGGTGTCTGGTGTGCTAATGCGATGGCGCGTTGGGCTGTGGGAGGCCGTCACGGCATCCCGCAACTTTGTTGGGAGCGTGGGCGGCCGTGACTAGTCATAACGGAGAGCGACCATAGGATCGACGCGCGTGGCGCGGCGGGCGGGGATATAGCTTGCAATCATGGCGACTGCCATCAAAAGCAGAGTTACAGCAACGAGAGTCTGGGAGTCGGTCGGGTGAATGCCGAACAGTTGACTTGCCAGCAATGGCGCCGCAAATAGGGCAGCAAGCAAGCCAGTTGCAACTCCTGCCAATGACATCAACAATCCCTGCGAGAGGATGAGGCGCAATACGTCCGCGTGCTGGGCACCGAGGGCCAGGCGGATGCCAATTTCGTGGGTTCGCAGTGTCACCAGGCAGGCGATCACGCCACTGACGCCGATAAGAGCGATAGCTAGCGCCAATGTCGCAAAGAGCGCAAGCAGAATTACAGCGAATCGTCGCCGGGCTAACGAGACCGCCACGAGTTCGCTCATCGTACTGATGTCATAGACTGGTTGCTCCGCATCCACCGCGCGAATCTGTTCGCTCACCGCGCTGATGAGAGATCGAGGGTCTGACGCGGCGCGCACAACCAATGTTGTTCCGCCATAACCCGGAACATAGAACATTCCCTTGGATTCAGTGGCCAGATCACTATCGTGGACATCGCCAACGATACCAATGATTGTGGCCCACTTTCCTTCCTCCCAGCCAATTTCCGCACCAAGTGGGTCGCCGTCCGGCCAAAAACGTTTTGCCAAGGATTCGTCGATGACGACTACAGCTCCAGGACCGAGGACACTTCCCGAGCGCATTTCCTTCGGTTCGAAAAGACGCCCACGAATCAACGGAATGCGCATCGTTTCGAAGTAGCTAGGCGTTACATACATATCGTTGGCGTGTGGGGTCGGGTCGTGCGGCCCTGCATGACGGTCGCGGATTTGGAAGAGCACGTTATAACCGTACGATGAAAATGGAACGCCGGTAGCGAACGCGGCGTGTGTGACTCCCGGGAGATTGGAAACTCGACTCACAACAGCATCTGAAAATGCTTTCATATGCCCGCCATCCCTGTACTTCGGAGGAGAAAGTGACACGTTCATCGTTAGCAAGTTGCTGGGATCAAATCCTGTGCGCACATCAAGGAGCTTCGCGAAACTCCGCAACAGAAGGCCGGAACACACGAGCAACACGAGCGCAACCGCAATTTCGGACACCACGAGCGTGCGGCGCAATCTTAGCTTCCCATGACCGGTCCCGGTCCCGGCTGCGCCCTCCTTGAGCGTTTCAGTTAGCTCAGTCCGCGCTAATTGAAGCGCAGGGATAAGGCCGAACAGGACGCCTGCCAGAATCGTCACCGCGAACGCGAAGCCCAGAACGCTTAGGTCGAGCCGAACCGTATTGATATGCGGTAAATCCTTAGGGGCCATCCGAATCAACACATTGATACACGCCTGCGCCAACAGCAGACCCAGCACACCTCCGCCAATCGAGAGCAACAAACTCTCCGTCAGGAGTTGCGAAACAATGCGCGCGCGGCCAGCGCCGATCGCGGTGCGGATGGCGAGCTCCCGCGTCCGGGCGCCGTTTCGTGCCAAGACAAGACCTGCGATGTTGGTGCAGGCAATCAGCAAGACTAGTCCAACCGCACCCAAAAGGATGTAGAGCGGGGCGCGCACGTCGCCCACCTGCTCATCCACGAGCGGACGCACCTCAATGCCGAACTCAGCGAATGTGCGATCATTAAAGCGCTCAGCTTCGGTTGCCATGCCTGCCCGTGCCTGAGCAAGTGTCACGCTCGGTCGAAGCCGCGAAATCATGTCGTAGGCCAACAGCCAGCGATTGTCTTCCGAGAACGATTCCGGAGGGAATGCCACTGGTATCCAAAGCTCAACATGGGGATAGAGAAGTTCGAGGTTTTCCGGCATTACACCGATTATTTCGAAGCTCCCTTCAACTAATTGGTAAGTTCCGCCTGCTGGATTCAACCTCTTCCCAACCACATTACGATCACCGCCGAATAATCTCTGCCAAAGATTATGGCTCAGGATTGCGACATGCGAACTCCCATAGGTATCGTCGATCGCTGTAAAGGGGCGGCCAAGGATTGGGTTGATACGCAGCACGCGGAAAAGGCTCGCGGTTACCTGCATGGCTTCGACACGCAGGGGCTGGTCCCGGCCAGTGAGATTGAGATCGGTCCTTAGCAAAGCCGCAGAAGATTCGAACAGGTCTTCTCTCCGACTGAACTCACGAAACTGGATGGCCGAGACGCTCGTGCGTGGCGAGTTCAATGTTGGCAGTTGATCGTGCAAAACGACTACTCTTTGAGGGTCACGCACCGGGAGCGGGCGTAAAAGAACCGCGTTGATCACACTGAAAATGGCTGTGCTTGCGCCGATACCGAGAGCTAGGGTGAGGACTACAACGATGGTAAACCCGGGATTCTTGCGGAGTTGTCGAAGGCCGTAGTGGCAGTCCGAGAGGACCGAGTGCAACCAATGGCCGAGGCGTTGTTCGCGAACCTGTTCTTTCACCTGCTCGACACCGCCAAGTTCGATCCGCGCGGCAACTTGCGCTTCCTTCGACGGCATGCCCGCTCGGATGTTTTCGTCGGTCAGCATTTCGAGATGAGATCGAATCTCTTCGTCGAGGTCGTTCTCCACTCGGCGAGACAAAAGGAGATTTCGCAGGAAACTTCGGACTCTGACAAAGAGTGGCATGCGAAGCACCTCTCTACGATGCTTTCAAGGCTTGCGTGATCGCCCAAGAAATGCGGTCCCATCGCTCGGTTTCGACTTCGAGTTGCTTCCGGCCGGTTTTGCTCAAGCGATAGTACTTCGCGCGACGATTGTTTTCGGAATCTCCCCAAAAAGAAGAAAGCCAACCCTCTTCCTCCAATCGGTGCAGTGCGGGAAAGAGTGAGCCTGGCTTAACAAGGAAAGTTCCCGCCTGTGATCTGCTGGACTCTGCGCGAAATTCCCAATCCGTGCATTTCGCCAGCAACAAGAGATTTCAAGATCAGCAGGTCCAAAGTCCCCTGCAAGAGAGTTGTTGGTGCGGGTTTCAATCCGTGTTCCTATCGACGCTCTATAGGAATAATATCGGCGCTCATATAGAGTGTCAATAGGAAGTCAGGAGGCCGGGTGACGTTGCAGAAGACGGGCACGGCATGCCGTGCCCCTACAGGAGGGTGCCGGGCGAGGGATGGGTGCGCAGGCGGTCGAGAGTGGACCATCCATCGGGAGGGATTTTCGATGACGTAGCGAGTCGCGGACTTGATCTCGGTAGCGTTGCGTAGGATGCGTTCGAAATAGTTGCTTTGCCAGACATTGAAGGCTGGACTGTTCGTGTCTGACCGCGCTTGTTTTGTTACCGCAGCCTTGAACGAGCGGACGATGGTGGGGATCGAAGCGGCGACTGGCCGTTGGAAGTCTTCGACGCTACGCGCGATTTGTAGGGGCACGGCATGCCGTGCCCGCTCTTTGATGGAGAGTATGCCGTGGAGGTGATTGGGCATGACTACGAATGCGCTTAAGCGGACATTTTGGAAATGGCTGGGGATTGCCAGCCAGGAGTTTTGAGCGATTTTGCCAACGTGGTTGAGGGTGATGATGTTATTTGTGATTCGGCCGAAGAGGCATGACTTATTGAAGGTGCAGATGGTTAGGAAGTATGTGCCCCGCTGGGAGTAATCGACATGTGGAAGGCGGATGGAGCGCCGGACCGGTAGAGTTGGGTGACGGTGGCACGTATGAGGATTACCACACATAAATAATGAATGTCTAGTATAAGCCTGGGTGGGGCCGAAGAAGACGGGCACGGCATGCCGTGCCCCTACACGAGCGTCGGCGCGGGTTATGTTGGGAGGTGGTCGAGGCCGCGGGCGGCGCGCCAGATTTGGGCGCCTTCGGTGGCGCCGAACTGGGATTGGAGGGCGGCTTTGGGGACGCGCTGGAGTTCGCCGATGGTGACTAGGCCGGTGGCTTGGAGGAGGGCGGCGGTCGGACTGAGAGATTCCGGGTAGGCGGCGAACGGGGCAACGGAGCCAGAAAGGCGCGCTCTTGGCCGGGTTCGACTACGCGGACGCGGGTGGTGCCTGCGTAGCGGGAAGCCAGGCGAGCTACGCCGGGGGAGCGGGAGGCACCGATCGCGATGTCTAGGCCAGTGCTGAGGAGGATTTCGCGCTGTGCGGCGGAGAGTTCCGCAGGCAGGCTCGGGCGGCTCGTGTTTATGCGCATTGGGATGCGTGTGGACCATGCGCGGCGATTGGCTAGCCATGCGGTGGCTTTGCGAGCGGCACGTCTGGCGGCTTTTTCGATGTGGCCTAATTGATTGCTTAGGCGCTGGGAGATTTGTGGGGCGGGGAAGACGTTGCCGACAGATAGGTCCATGGTGCTCCTTTATCGGCGAGAGAGACGGTAATAACGGACGCTGCGGCGGTTCGTGAGAGCCAGAATCGGCAATGGAACTGACGCGGCGTCCGTTTCCCGTTTCCTCTACCGAGAGACAGTGTAGAGAAGAAAAAGCGAAAGTCAAGTTATTTTCGTATTTTGTTCGCCATGATGGTTTGGATAGTTTGTTGGGAGGTTTGGAGAGAAACCGAAAGGGACACAACAATGCGACGTGCTTCGTTGGATTGATCTTTGTGGGTCGATGGTTTAAAGCGGTGTCAAGCCGCCCTTCGCGCTGCCGCTCAGGGTAAACCCGCACTCCAAAGTGAACCGGGGCGGGGTTTAAGAAGGCGACCGCCTCGGAAGGCTGCCGCTACAAGGGTAAGAAACGCCGCCGCCAGGAAGGCGGCGCTACAAAAAAAGTGGGCCGCCCCGAAGGGCGGCCGCTACATAACCCGTTGCTGAGTTTCTAGTTGTGGCTAGAAGATTTTGCGGAAGGTCCAGAATAGGAAGCCGCTGAGCATCATGGCTACGGGCAGGGTTAGGACCCAGGCCAAGGCTAGGTTGCGCACGGTGGACATTTGGATGCCGGAACGGTTGGCGGCCATGGTGCCAGCCACGCCGGAGGATAAGACGTGAGTGGTACTGACGGGGAGGCCGTACATGTCGGCGGCTCCGATGGTGGCCATGGCGGTGATTTCGGCGGCGGCGCCCTGCGCGTAGGTCAGATGGTTTTTGCCAATTTTTTCGCCGACGGTGACCACGATGCGCTTCCAGCCGACCATGGTGCCAAGGCCAAGAGCAAGAGCTACGGCGACCTTAACCCACAGAGGGATGAAGCGCGTGGCGGCGTCAATGTGTTTGGACTTGTAATTCTTGAGGATGGCGGCGTCCGCGGTGGAGATCTGCGGGACTCCGGTCTTCAGCATGATGCGGATGGCTTCGCCGACGAGGTACATGTCGTTGCGATAGTTACGGACCTGATCGTTGGGAACTTTGGAAAGCTCCTTGAAGATGGCCATTTCGGTGCCGACTTGGTTGACCATTTCGCGAAGCGCGAGCATGGTAGCGGGCTTAAATTCCTTGGTGCGAATAAATTCGGTGACATCTTCGCGAGGATCGCCGACGACTGCCCCGGCGGTTACGTACTTGTCCAACGCGCCGGCGGTTTGTTGCGACACGGCTACGAAATCCTGCGACTGTTGGGCGGTGACGGCGTGATTCAGCGCGTAGGTGGTTGGGACTGTGCCGATGAGGATGAGCATGATCAAGCCCATGCCTTTTTGTCCGTCGTTGGAGCCGTGGAAGAAGCTGACGCCTGTGCAGGTGAGGATGAGCAGACCGCGAATCCACCATGGTGGCGGCTCGTTGCCGACGGGTGCTTCGTAGAGACGCTTGTCCTTAATGATCGCCTTCATGACCATCAGGAGCAGCCCGGCAACCAGGAATCCAACGATGGGAGAAAGTACCAGCGATTTGCCAATGTTGGCGGCCTGAGCCCAGTCCACGCCACTGGTTCCGCTGCGGGCCTGCATCAATTGATTCGAGATGCCGACGCCGATGATGGAGCCAATCAAGGTGTGCGAACTGGAGGCGGGAAGACCGAACCACCAGGTGCCCAGGTTCCAGATAATGGCGGCAACGAGCAACGCGAAGACCATGGCGAAGCCAGCGCCGCTGCCGACCTGCAAGATCAGTTCGACGGGGAGCAGGGAAACGATGCCGAAGGCTACCGCGCCGCTCGAGAGAACTACGCCGATGAAATTGCAGAAACCGGACCAAGTGACGGCGATTTGCGGGTCAAGAGAATGCGTGTAAATGACGGTGGCGACGGCGTTGGCGGTGTCGTGAAAACCGTTCACGAATTCAAAGGCCAGCGCCACGAACAAAGCCACGCCGAGCAGTACGTATGGCAGGACGGAGCCGGTTTTGAGTCCGATCAGATCGTGCGAGAGGCTGTAGCCGATATAGACTACGCCGATTATTAGCACTACACCGAAAATCAACATCCCGACCGCGCCGGGACCTTTAGACATTTTGTCGTGCACCGAATGCGTAGTGGGCGTTGCTGCCGTTGCGGCAGCCGTTGCGGCTGTTACTGTAGCCATGACACTCCAGTCCTTCTTGTAAGTTTCCGCCGGGGTGAGGCGGGAGGGGTTATCGGAGTGGGAGTTATAGCGCGGGAGATGTTACGGGTGTGTGAATATACCGTGGATTGGAGTTCACAAGAGGGGGCAGCGGGCAAGGCTAATTGAGGTGAGCAGCGAAATCGGTCTATGGGTGAGAGTCGCGTCAAGCCGCCGCCCTCCGAAGAGGATTGGCGTAGCAACAAAAGACGTCCGCCTCAGAAGGCGGCCGCTACAAAAGCGGAGTCATGAGGACGCCGTGAACAGATTAGAAGACGCGGCCTAGTTGGAAGAACCATTTGCGGTGACCGGAATCGCCTACGGCGCCGCCGACGAACAGGGGGCCGAGGGCGGTTTCAGCCAGGACTCCGGCAGAGAAATCGCTGGGGAAGCCGCTTTCGGTGGGTACGCCGTACATTTTGCCGAACTCGAAGGTGCCGATGGCGTAGACCCTGGTGCCGACGAAGGGCGGCAGGGTGAAGATGTCGTGGAGGTAGCCGGTGCGGAAGAGGTAGAACTGGTCGCCGCGCAGCTCGTTCAGGCCATAGGCCGCGAGATTCGATGGACCGCCCAGGAAAAACTGCGGGAGGCCGGTATTGGTTGAGCCGAACGTCGAGCCGCCGCTCGCTTCCACGAACACGGAGCCGAGCAAGGAGACCGGGCGGAAGTATTGCAATTGGGCGATTAGCGACGGGAAAGCGGTGGTGGCGCCGGGGCTGTTATCGAACCAGCGGAAGGTGCTTTCAGCGCGGTAACCTCTGCGGGGGACAACCGGATCGTCGGTATGATCCGTGAGGTAATGCAGGCGCAGATCACCGGTGAGGCCGTGCACCGAGGCAAATTCCGGCGTACCCAAACGTAATTTCGCGCTGATATAGCCGACTTCATAGCCGACGCGAATTTCACCGAAACGGCTGAAACCGTAGCCGAAGTCCATACCCACGTCCGCGCGGTCGAGGCGGTAGTCCGCGACGGGGTCGGTTTTGGCGTAGATTTTGAAGTTTTGATCATAGGCTTCGGCGCGCGGCGCGAAAAACCACTTGCTGACCGGGGTGAACGGCCGATAGAGCTCACTCGCGACACCGTAAGTTTGCCCGAACTCGAAATCGGTGCGCCATTCGGAGCGGAATCCGGCGAGGTCCAGGAACGTGAGGCGGGAAGCCAGGGTGAAGCCGACATCGCCGGTTTCTGAACCGTCCACAGTGAAGGCCGGCTGGATGCTGGGCGGCGCGAAATTTCTTTCGTTAACCTTGATGAGCAGGCCTTGCTGGCCGTGGCGATCCACGATCTGGTAGCCCACGGTGTCGTAACGGCCGACGCCGGTGAGGCGGGTTAAGGCGCGATCCAGCGCGACGGTGTCCAGTTTTTTCCCGGCGAAAGGCTGAAGGAATTTTTCGATGTCGCCGGTGTGCGCGGTGGTGGTGGCGCCCTGCACCTCGATAAACTGCGGAACGGGATCGACGGTGCGTTTGCGAGCGTCGCGCTG
Organism: uncultured Acidobacteriota bacterium; assembly: GCA_963786485.1. GTDB lineage: Bacteria > Acidobacteriota > Terriglobia > Acidiferrales > UBA7541 > Acidiferrum. Next base: position 334,489 of record CAWAZN010000001.1, on the reverse strand, counting down.
GCGCACATACTCTTGCCACTGCGCATCGTTCAACGCAAATTTTTCTAACATGCGAGATTTTTCGGCTGCGGCTTGATAGCCCTTGGCGATGATGGCGGCGTTCTTTTGATAGTCGGAGGAACCGAACTCGCCGAGCGGGACGGAGACCACGGCGTCTGCGCGAGCCATGCCGCGCACTTCGCTTTCGGCTACGACGATTCGAACGGATTGCTGCAAGACGTTGAAGAGGGACTGAATATCCTTGGCTTCTACCTGTTGCGTATCTAGATGCACGGCGATAACAATGTCCGCGCCCATGTCTTTGACTACGTCGGTGGGGAGATTGTTGACGAGGCCACCATCGACGAGGACCTGCTTATCGCGGTAGACGGGGGTGAAGACCGCGGGGATAGCCATGGAGGCGCGAAGCGCTTCGCCCAGCGGCCCGCCGGTGAAGACCACTTGTTTGCCCGTAACTAGATCAGTGGCGACGCAACGAAACGGCGTGGGCAAATCGTTGAAAGATTTTTCGTTGTAGTAGGGAAGCGTGATGCGATCGATAAGCAAACTGATTTGATGGCCGGCATTCAGGCCGCCGGGAAGAGAAAGCCCCTCGCGCAGGCCGAACACTAGACTATTGGGATAGGCGCGCTGGTCCTCTTTTCTGCGGTACGAGAGATCTTCGTAGGGAGTTCGTCCGCTGAGGACTTGATTCCAGTCGATGTTTTGGATTATTTCGCGGAGTTGCGCGGCATCAGTTCCAGTGGCGTAGAAGCCGCCGACCAAGCCGCCCATGCTGGTGCCGGCGACGTAGTCGATGGGTACGTGGTGTTCTTCGAACCACTGCAGGACGCCGACGTGCGCGAGGCCTAGTGCGCCGCCGCCTTCGAGGGCTAGGCCGATGCGAAGTCTGTCGGCGGATGCGGTGGCAGGGAGAGTTGATACCGTAGGAGGGGCGCTTGAGGCGGAGTTTTGCGGCAGTTGCGGAGGGAGCGGGCCGACGAGTTCCTGGGCGGACGAGAGGAACGGCCACAGGAGGAGCAGAATGAGGAGCGAGAATTTTTGCATCGGAAGGCACCTCAGAAAAAATGCCGGTCGGTAGAAGTAAACGGCGGCCTCGCTAGCGAAAGTCGGGCGGTTTTCGTTGATGAGAAGCGATACGAGTTTGGCTCAGGGTTGCCGGAACGGCAAGGCGGTTGGTGCGCCGTGCGTCCGGTGAAAAGGAGTTGGCTGGGATTTAGTTCGCAGGAAAAAATGGGGGTGAACGCGTAGCCTTGAGTGCAGCAACGGGGGTACTCTGTGGCTGTAAGTATGTTGCATGGGAGGTTGGTATGGCTGTTGAGCACAAATCTCTGGACACCATGGATCACGTGGCAGTTACTGTGGCCAACGTTGGGGAGACAGTGAACTGGTATCAGGGACATTTTCAATGCAAGGTGGCGTATCAGGACGAAACCTGGGCGCTGGTGGAATTCGCGAATATACGGCTGGCGTTTGTGTTGCCTTCGCAGCATCCGGATCATTTTGCGGTGATTGGGAATCCCAGCGCGTACGGAGAGCCGAAGAAGCATCGCGATGGGACGTCGTCGGTTTACATTCAGGATCCGAATGGGAATAATGTGGAGATATTGGCACTGGCGGAGACGCCGTCGAAGAGTGCGAGCTAACCGCAATCGCGAAGGCAGGAACCGCTACATGGCGTGAGTTGGTGGCGAATGGTTGCGGGTGGATTTTAACGCAGAGTACACAGAGGGCGCAGAGAGAATTCGGCGTGCGGACAAGGGCGTAGCGCGGCTCACGACCGAAAATGCGGAATTAGGCGTCGGCGGAAGCTTCTGGGGTACCTAGTAAAGTGTTGGCGTCTTGTTCTGGGGCGGCGCGCCAGTTGGCTAAGGCGACGCCGGCGAGGACTAGAAGTCCACCGAGGATTTCGTAGGTGTTTAGTTTTTCTCCTAAAAATATAGCGGCTAGTACGGCGGTCAACGGGATTTGCAGGAGCAGACTGATCGAAGTTACGGTGGCCGGGAGATGCCCCATGGCGTAGGTGAGCGCCATGTATCCGCCCATTTGCGTGATCAAGCCCAACGCGAGCAATGCCAGCCAAGCGTGACCGAACGGGACGCGCAAGGAAATTCCCAACGATAAATTCGTGACAAGCAGAAAAATTGTGCTGCTCAACATGGCCAGGCGAAGGAATGCCAGGGTGCTGACGCTGGCGCGCACGCGCTCGGTGACCATGAGGTAGACTGCGAAAAATGCGGCGGCGGCCAGGGCCATGAGGTCGCCGACGCCGAAGCCGGCGTGGGCAGTTAGGTCGGTCCACACGATAGCGGCGGTGCCGAGGAACGCCAGAAGCAGTCCGAGCCAAAATTGCGCGGAAGGTTTGCGGCCGAAGACTAGCCAGGTGAGCAGTCCGACAACGACCGGCGAATAATTTCCGAACAAGGTGGCGTTTGCGGCGTTGGTGCGCAGGATGGAGGTGTTGTAAAACGCAAGGTCCAGTGCGAAGAAAATACCGCCGAGGGAGATGATCCAGATGGCGCGGCGGTTTATCGGCTTCGATTGCGGGCCGAAAAACCACGTGGGCGCCAATAGCACGACCGGGATGAGCATGCGGTAGAAGGCGGAGGCGGGGCCGGGAATGTCCGTCCAGCGCACAAAAACGGCGGACCATCCGATACACAGGATGCCGGCGGCGAGGGCGACATAGGACAGTAGCGGACTGGTTTTTTGCGTATTCATGGGCATGGCCGCGAGCATCAAAGACGTGTGGCGGCGAAAATCTTGCCCAACAGTATGGCATAGGCGATTACGGGTGCCCGGGCGGGTACCATCCGGCAGGGAAGTACTTTGGTTCTCTTGTACCTGACGCCGGAAGGGCCTACGTTTCATACAGTGCCAGGCGAGTGCGTCTGGTCGTGCATTTGGCCGCACATTTTGAAGTAGACATGAACGCTGACAAGCCAGCCTCGGAGTTCAGGCACGTCGAGCCGCGGAAGAGCGTGAGCCTGTGGACGATATTGTTTCGTGTGTTTCGCTGGAGCACTTACGCTGCGGCGCTGGTTACGCTGATTCTGTTGCTGCACAAAGCTCCCGCTCCGCCGAATATTCAGGTGACGGCGCAGGCGGCCGCGCGGGTCGACGAAAAATTTCAAGAAGTTGAACAAGCGGTGGCTAACGGTCAGCCGGCGTCCATGCGGATGGATCAGACTGAATTGAATTCGTATCTCGCGTCACATTTGGAGCTGCCGAGCAGCGCGCGGTTGCAGTATGCGGCGCCGCCAGCGGGCGCGGCGAGCGGAGGTGCTCCTTCCGGCGCAGCCACTGGGCAAACTGCCACTCCTGCCACGCAAGCGATTTCTGCGGTTCCGGCGACGGCCCTTCCCGCAGGCGACGATTTGGCAGGCTCCGGCCTGCCCTCTGCGGCAGACATCGACCAGATGCGCTCGAACGTGAAAGATGTGAAGGTGCAATTGGTGGGCGATCGCGTCATCGCTTATGTGGTTTTCGGAGTGCACGGCGCGGACATGACGCTACAACTTGAGGGCAAACTCGGATCGGACAATGGATATATTCGGTTTGAGCCGCTCAGTGGACAGATCGGCTCGTTGCCGCTGCCGCTTTCCGCGGTGCAGAACGCGATGCAGCGGCTGATGGAGTCTCCGGAGAATCGTGAAAAGCTGCGGTTGCCGGCGGACGTGACCGATCTGAAGATTGAAAACGGCGAAGTAGTCACCACCTACAAATAATCCGGGCGCACTAGTGGGGCGATTTATTGCGCTTCTTGCGGCGTTTACGTGGTCGAGCGGATCGCATATTTTTTTGCGATGACGACAGCAGACGCTTCGGGCCGCTAACAAACGGATTTCCCACCTCATAAAAACGCAGCAACTTTTCGGCGGCGTGTGTAATGCCGATGCGCACCGTTTTGGAGACCACACGTTTTGTTTTTATTGTGGAGTTGCCCGCTTCGGGACTCTCCAGTAATTCGCCGAGCCATAGAGAACTGCCTGTTCCGGTCAAATCTATTCCGTCGTGGCGCCGGTCAATTTGCAATGCCGACGCCAATCTTCCCGGACCACGCGTCAGTTCCACAGGCTTCATGTCCGTGGTGCCGCCGCGATGGCGCTGCATGAAGTGCAGGCCTTCGAGCGGCTCGAGCGCGCGAATCAAAATGCCGCCGGCGGTGCCTTCCGGCTCGCTAGCTACGTTCAACATGAAGTGCGCACCGTAGTTGAAATACACGTAGGCGTGGCCCGGGTGTAGGTACATTGAGCGGATGCGAGGAGTAGGTCCGCGAAAATGGTGTCCGGCGGGATCGCCGGGTGGGTAGGCTTCGGCTTCGACGATTCGGCCACTTAAACGGCCGCACTCCAGGTCGTGTACCACAACCTTTCCGATCAAGAAACGTGTGAGCGCAACAGTGTCGTGCGGCAACTCTTCTCGCCGCAATCGACGGATTTTGAATTGTGGCGGGGAATCCATTCGCGAAAGAGAATCAAGCATTTGCGGTCGAGAACAAAACCCGGCGATTGCTACCGCGGCGATCCAAATTGCTTCGCTGTAAATTTGGCGCTAGCGTTCAGCCGACGGTGATCAAATCCTGGTATTCCGAATGTTTCCGAACAAAGGCCGCCACATAAGAACACGCCGGCACGACGCGCAAATTTTCGGAACGAGCAAAATCAAGCGCCGCACGCGTCAACTTGGCGGCCACGCCGTGGCCCTCTATGGGCACGGGCACTCCGGTATGATCGAGTGAAATCACGCCTGGTGACAGTCGGTAGGTAATCACCGCGAGCTGGCCGTTTACTCTCATCTCAAAGCGCCGTTCGTCGGAATTATGGGTAACGGGAAAATCGTTCAAATTGATCAAGCTAAGCCCCAATTCCTGGATTGCTACGCTGTGGCCGAATCCGCCGGCTCGGTATTGAAGAGCCGCGCTAGTTCCGCATGGTCCATCACTACTGCTGGATCGCGCTGAATAGCGTCGAAGTATTTCTTCTGAAAGGCGTCGCCTGATTGAGTGGGAGTAAACATTTTGCGCGCCAGTTCGAATGATTCCCGCATATAGGCGACGGTAACTTCCTCTTTGCCGGCCAGGGTCTCGTCGATGCGCACCACAAATTCCGAAATATTATGGAGCCAGGCAAATTGCGCATCGTCGATGACCAGGCGGAAAAGTTCGCCAGTATTCACCGCGCCGTGCTCTTTCTCGTAATCGCGGCGTTCCATGTTCAGAAGAGTTTTATGAATCCGCAGAAGGACGTGCCGCAGCAGCGTCAATTTCTCGCGTTGTGGAGACGCACCGTTGTTGGCATCGGCGTTCGCGTCCGGTCGGGGAGTATTGTTATCGGTCGGCATGATAGGCGGAATCAGTTGCTTGCTGTACTCCCTTATAGAATTAGATGTTGGTTCGCGTAAGGCGTTAACAAAAACTCATCACTCGTGGTATCGCTTTTCGCCCACCGGCAGTGCCACGGGAAGCCGATTGCCCGTTGGAGGCAGCGGACACGTCGCATAAGGCGTGTACGCGCACGGGGGATTCTCCAACTTGTTGAAATCCAGGGTAAGCGTCCCTGGTTGCTCCAACCCGTGTTCCGGCAGCACGGTGTAAAGAAATCGGCAGGCATGATACGTGGTCGTCGCACTGGTAGGATCGCGCAACACAAAGAAAAGTTGCGTCGCTTTGGGGTCTTCCAAGACGGGTTCCAGGCGATAGGTCTTGCCGGCCAACACGAATTCCGCGGCCCCAGGCACGGGCGCGTCATACGTAGTTCCCGCCAAGGTGGCCAACGTAATCGTCTTTTGCGGAGAGTAGGGGATCCACTTCGCGACCACGCGGTAAGTGGAATCGCCGGGGTACCATTTCAATCCATGAAAGCCCAGAAGGGCCGGCGATTTGGAATCCTTCACGCGCAGCGCAAAGCGATCCGCTCGGCGGATCACGTACATATTTAACGAGCCGATGGTCAGGTGCGGAGCATTCTTGTCGTCATCGGGATCGACGCGAATTGCCTGCTTTTTGGCGGCATTGCCGGCTACCAAAAAATCGGGAGCAAAGTCCGCGCCTTGGGGAGGCAGCAACTCCACTGCTTTATTGTCCAATCGCAAGACGCCCAGGTGCGCGGGTCCGGTGGCCAGTTTGATCTTGTTATCCGCCGCCGACCCAAAACTGTTGTCGCCGTCTTCCATCCAATGCAAGCCCGTGAGGGATAGCCAGCCGGCGGGCTTCTGAAGATCGGCGGCATGTTGTGTGCGCCAAGCCGCCAAATCGCTCTGCCACTTCGCTTCTTGCGCGTTCGCCGCTGCGGCCGCGAATGCCGCTATCAGTGCCACGGCGCATGAACCTGCGAACGCCCTCGCGCTGCGCGCAGGAAATTGCCGAACAAAAAATCGCATAAACGCAGTATAGCGTCACTTGCTTTAGAGCGTCGAGGCGCAGGCGCGGCAATTCCGCGCGATGGTTTTCAAACCGCTAATCCGCATTCCCGTACATACCTTTTGTTAATTCATCCCAAAGTATCGAGTTTTAGATTGCTGTGAGGCGGTTTATAGCGCGTAACTTCCACAAAATAGTCACGATGCCAATTTATGCGGAATTGGCCAAACGTGTGCATTTCCCTTCGCAACGACCACCACTGCAGGACTCTCGCACCTGCAAGCAGTGCTTCTGTTTTGCAGGTGCGACGTCCTGCGAAAAACATTCTCAAATGCGTGGCTTCAGGAGAGGGTATGAATTCAAGATTAAATAAAAATAAAAATATACGTGCAAGCTTGTTGCTGCTCGCTGCCGCTTTGATGTTGTTCGCTTCGTCGCCGGCATTCTCTCAGGGCACCACCGGATCGTTGCGCGGACAGATTCTTGATCCATCCGGAGCAGCGGTGTCCGGCGCCAGCGTCACGGTCACCAACCAAAATACCGGTGTGTCCCTGACGATTCAGACGACGTCGGCTGGAACCTATGCAGTGCCCAATCTGATCCCCGGCGAATATTCCATCAACGTGGAAGCTAAGGGTTTTAAGACGCTGCTGAAAAAAGACATCAACGTCGTTTCCAACCAGGAGAATGTGGGAGACGCCACGTTGGAAGTCGGCGGCGCCACGGAGACTATTGAAGTGAGCAGCGACTCGCAAGAGGTGCAAACTACCTCTTCGCAAATCAACAACAACTACGACTCGAAAGCGATCGAAGATTTGCCGAATTCCGCCGGCACCCTAAATGGCAGCCCGCTGAATTTGGCGGTGCTGGCTCCCAACGTAATCGCCACTCCAGGCGGCACCACGGGTATCGGAGGCGCCGTGGGCGGCACGCGGCCGCGCGACAACAATTTCACGGTGGACGGCGTCGACGACAACAATCTGGGTGTGACCGGTAATAACGCCACGGTCATCCCGGACGCAGTTTCGGAATTCGTGTTGACTACCAATCAGTTCAGCGCTGAGTACGGACACTCCGCCGGCGGACAGTTCAGCCTGGTGACCAAAACCGGCACGAATAATTTCCACGGGTCCGGCGAATGGTACAACCAGAATCGCAACTACAATTCCATCGACAACTTGACCAAGGCCGCCATCGCGGGAGGCACCATTCCCGGCAACCCCGCATTCGACAACAATCGTTTTGGCGGAACATTTGGCGGACCGATCATCAAGAACAAATTGTTCATTTTCGGTGCGTACGAATACACCACATTGCATGGTGAAGGCGCCGCGACCGCGTTGGTTCAGCCCACGTCCGCCGGCCTCGATTCTCTAAAAGCCATGGCCGCCGATCCCGAAGTCTTGGGCCTTTTGAACACATTCCCCGTTGCTCCGGTCGCCGATCTCGATCCCATCACGGTGAACGGCCAAGCCATTCCCGTCGGCAACCTGGTTATCACCAGCCCGCTGTTCCAGCGCGAACACGATGCGCAGGTGAACGCGGACTATACGTGGGGCCGTCATCAACTTGGCGCGCGCTTCCTCTTCAACCAGGAAAATTTCATTCTGCCGGTCAACAATACCAGTCCGCTCTTTAATCAGACGGAGCCGATCCATAACCGCAAAATTGCGCTGACCGACGTTTGGACAGTGAACAGCACACTGGTTAACGATCTGCGTGTCCAGTATTCGTTGTTCACACTGGCTACCGTCAATCCCTGCGGCAACAGCTGCCCGGCGGATGTAACCATTGCCGACCTGGGTAACAACACCAACGGCCCCAGCGACTTCACGGACCAGAAACAAAACACGTACCAGATTCTGGACACGGTCACTTGGTCGCACGGCAAACACACCTTCAAATTTGGCGCCCAGTACAATCACTTCATCTATCCACAGTTCTTTCTGCCACGCAGCAATGGCGATTATGAATACAACAGCACGCAGGAGTTCGTGAACGATTTACTTCCGAGCCAGGCTGGCCGCACGTTGCGCGGCGCGGGCACGGGAAGCTTCCTGGGCACGCAGAGCGCCTTCTACTTCTTCGCGCAGGACGACTTCAAAATCACTCCGCGCCTGACCCTGAACCTGGGCTTACGTTATGAGTATTGGACCAATCCTGTGGGCGGCGAGACGCAGAAGCTCAATGCCATTTCCGATGTTCCCGGCGTGATTACCTTCGGCGTGCCGAAGACAGACAAAAACAATTTCGGTCCGCGCGTCGGTTTCGCGTATGACCCCTTCGGGCGCGGGACGACATCCATTCGCGGCGGCTTCGGCATAGCCTACGACGTTAAATTCCAGAACTTTGCGTCGATTACTTTGCCGCCACAGCTGCAAAGCGAGTTGAATCCGAACTCGGCCTGCACCTTGACGCCGCTGCCCAGCTGGTGCAACAACGCCAACGGAGCCGGATTCCTGGCCGGCGGCGGTCTGCCCCAAACGTACATTCCCCCGGCCAATCAGGCGGATGCGCGTGCTCTGACCACCAGCTTTATCGATGACACCGTGTTGCCCAAGATTCTTACTTGGTCGCTCGGCGTCCAGCACGAACTGTATAAGAACGCCACACTTGAGGTGCGCTACCTCGGTACACGCGGCCTCTCACTGCCGATACAATTCCGCCGCAATTTTGAGAGCGCTTTCGATGCCGGGATCGCTCCGCTGCCCACGTTCCTCACCGGTGTTCCCGCCACGTGGAACGCCCAAACGCCCACGGACGCCGCCTTCAACGCCTTCGACCCGAATATCTACGCGCAGTTCGGATTCCAGGGCAACGTGACCTCCGATCCTCCATTTGCTAGCAGCATCTACCACGCGGGGTCAGTGAATTTCACGCAGCATTCCAATCACGGCCTGACGTTCAATGCCAACTACACCTACTCTCACACCATCGACGATGCCACTAACGAATTCTTCACCAGCTTGCTGAACCCACGCCGCGCGCAAGATTCCACGCAGTTGGGTCAGGACCGCTCTTCCTCGGATCTTGATGTGCGTCACCACTTCGCCATGTCGTGGACCTATCAGGTTCCCAATCTGAAGAGCGACAGTGCGTTCGTGAAGACCTTCGTCAACGGCTTCCAGATTGGCTCGGTGTTTCTGGCACAGTCCGGCCAACCGGTCACGCTGCAGTCTGCCGTCGACTCCAACGGTAATGGAGACACCGCGGGCGACCGGGTGGTCTTCAATCCGCAGGGCATTGGCCTCACGGGCTCCGACGTTTTCGCGGTCTGCGAAATTCCGGGTGGCACCACGGCGTTTTCCAACGGCGGCCCCGGGGCGTTCAACACTCCGACGGGCGTAGCTAATGGCGGTGCGTGCTTCAATCCGGCGTTCAATGCCAACACGCCGGGTTCGCAGCAATTCTTCCCGGCCATCGGCTATGCGCCGGTGGATCCGAAAGCCAAGTATGTGGTGGCTGGACCCGGCGCACTCGCCACTGTGGGCCGCAACAGCTTCCGCAGCCCCGGCTTCAGCGACCTGAACATGAACATCGTGAAGAACTTCCACTTTTCGGAGAGCAAATATCTCCAGTTCAAAGCGGACGTCTTCAACATTCTCAACCATCCGAGCTACGCGTTGAGCAACGGCAACGTGTTCAGCACCACGGGCGTCACGGTAGCCACCACCACGCAAGGCTACGCGCTGCCTATCGATCCGAACTTCCTGCAGCCCAAGTCTTTCTTCAGCGGAGGAATTCGCTCGATTACTCTGGGACTGAAGTTCGTGTTCTAGACCGATCGTCTGCAGCGATGGCCGCGCCTTGTAAAGCGCGGCCTCGCGGCAGGGAATCGATTGGAAGAAAAAGCGGGAGTCGCCTTTGGGCGGCTCCCGCTTTTTTGTTTGGGCAATCGTCTTAAGGGAGCGGAGATGACAGTTAAACCCGGAAGCTTTTACAGAAAAGCGCACAGACTGAAGTCTATGCCACAGGAGGCACGCTAAAAGCGTGCTGCTACGGATCAGGGGGCCGAATTTAAAGCTCGGCGCCTACAAAAGGCGCTCACGAACGTCGAGATGGGACTGCGAGAGTTTGGGCCACTTGAAAAGTTCTATTAAATGGCGCGATGGGTATACAGCATGATCGCCGCACCCAACAAGATGCTGGCCACCACCAACGCGACCAAGCCGGCCTTGAACCACATCGACGACATCGGTGAGATGTGTGCGGCATTATTGTCGCCGCCGTTAGATTCAGCTCTTGGCGCCATTCCAAACTGGCGAGTGGACGTTCGCGCGACTACTGGAGCGGTCTCCTTAAATTCCACGGCACCGATAAAACTGTATCCCTTGCGCGGAATGGTCTCCACGAAGGTGGACTGCTCACAGGAATCGCCGAGTACTTGCCGGAGCTTGTTTACAGTGGTGTTCACGTTCGCGTCGTAGTTCACGCGCGTATCGGGCGGCCAGAGGCGCATACGCAACGCTTCGCGCGTCACCACTTCGCCCGGCTTCTCCATCAAGATCATCAGTACGTCGCACACTTTGCCCTGCATCTTCACGCGCGTGCCGTCTTTGCATAGCTCGCGCTTCTGCAAATCCAGGCAGAAGCCTCCGAAGCACGCGTAGCGCGACGGATAATTCAACGCACTAATCCCCAGTTCGTTCTCGAACGGTGCAGCTTGCGGCGTCGTGAACTCAGCATTCATATTCCACCCTTGGTATGCCCTTGAGAGGTGTGTCTCTGGAAGGCGTGCCCCGGAAGGATGCGCTGTGGCGCGATACGCGCCAGAAGCGACCGGCGGCTGCAAACCGTTCGCCTGCGCAACCCGCAGGTGCGGCGGTGCGGCTGGCGTCTGCGGTCCGTTGTGCAACACCTTCTGAAACACTTGTCGCGTATTGCTCATACTCCTCCACTCGCGCAAGGGTCTCCACCAAGACCTGGAATTTGCACCGCTTGACAATCTGTTGACAGTAGTTATACCCTGACCTGTATATACATGTCAAGCGTGGAGGTACACTTTTGCTCAATAAACTCAACCTTTCCGGTACCGGCTTCTGCGCCTCGTTTAATTTCCGACGCACTTCGCGAGCCGTGACCAGACTTTTTGACTTAGCCTTGGAAGGTACGGGAATCCGTTCCACCCAGTTCACGATCCTCGTCGGCATCGCCAAAGCGCAACCCGCTTCCATTGGCGCCCTCGCGGAGATCCTGACACTGGACCCCACGACGCTTACGCGGAGCCTGCGGCCTTTGCAGCAAGATGGACTGGTAGCTGTCTCGCCACGCTCTGCCATGCGCCAGCGCTTTCTCACTTTGACGGCCAAGGGTGAAAGACAGTTAGCAACCACTTTGCCGGAATGGCGAAAAATTCAAGCGACCTTCGAATCCGCCGTCGGCTGCGACCATTGGTTGCACCTGCGCGCCGAACTCGAGCACCTCGCCGACGTAGCCAAGACCCTCGAAGAACAGCATTCTCACGAAACCGTCCAGGTTTGACGCTTTCCGCCCCGCTGGGATGATCTTTGTCCGCACGAGCTTGCCCCGGAAGCGCACGCCTGCCCTTGCCTGCTGTAGATACGGGTGACCCCTCCCTAAAGTTCCTCCAAACGTTGCAGCCGGTTGCAGAAGCCACTATGATAAGCGCCGCTCTTCAGTACGCGCCCAGAGCTGCTCTTACTGGAATCCAAAATGTTGCCCGTACCGACATTTGTTCAGACCGTTCGATAAAAGGAGATTTTCAATGAAGCGATGGATAGCCGGTTGTATGACTTTAGCTATGTGTGCCCTGCCGATGGTAGGCGCCGATGACACCACCAAAGACACCGACCGCCTGCTCAACTGCGGAACTGTAATGCGCGAAATCCTCAACGTGCCCGACGACATTCCGCAAGATCTGCTTGCCAAGGCCGAATGCGTGATTGTGTATCCGTCGGTTTTGAAGGCGGCGTTTATCGTTGGCGGCAGCTATGGCCGCGGCGCGATGACCTGTCGCACTGGCGCCAATTTCCGCGGGCCCTGGAGCGCTCCCTCCATGATGGCTTTGGAAGGCGGCAGTTTCGGCTTCCAGATCGGTGGGCAAGCCACGGACTTCGTGCTGCTGGTCATGAATGACCGCGGCGCGCAATCCATCCTCAGCAGCAAGGTTAAGCTGGGCGGCGATGCTTCCGTCAGCGCCGGTCCCAAGGGCCGCACCGCTTCGGCAGAGTCTGACGTCACTCTCCGCGCAGAGGTTCTTTCCTATTCCCGTTCGCGCGGATTGTTCGCCGGCATTTCGCTGGAAGGTTCCACGGTTCGTCCGGACAATGATGCCAACGAGCGTCTTTATGGCAAGAAAGTCTCAGCAAAAGACATCATCTTCGGTGGCGCGGTTCGTACGCCAGTGTCTGGCCGCCGGCTGGTTTCCACCCTTAACGCCCACGCGAAGGTGGACACTTCCGAAAAGAAGTAGCAATTTCACGCGTCAGTAAACGAAACGAGAGAGGGCGGCCCACTGGGCCGCCCTCTCTCGTTTCAAGATGTTGAGATGTAATCCGTAACCTGTGGGGCGGAGCCTGTTCCGCGCTACAAAACCCGCAACGCCGGCTCCTCATTCTCCGTCGCCGCCACCGCTTCAACCGTTTCCGTCGCAACCGGAACCGCCACGGGGCGCCGCACTTCCCGCGGCTTCGCCAGCTTGCCCAACTCATAAAACGCGCTGGCCCCCGCATGCTGCATCGCCAGCGAACTTTCCACACCGCACGTGCACCCAGGACATTCGCGCCGCAACATTGCCGCGCTCTGCTTCATGTACGCTTCCGAAGCCAGAATATTCGCCAGCGAATCCCGCAACACATTTCCCACCGGCGGCAGCGGATAGCATCCCGTCAACACGTCGCCATTCGAAAGAACGAACATCTGCAGATAGCCCAGCACGCAGGGCGGCTCATTCATTTCTTTGTGGCTGTAATAGTCTTTTACGTATTCCACTTCGTAGCCTGGACGCTTCAGCGTGTCCCGCATGAAACTGGTAATGCGCGGCACATCTTCCGCGCCCGGCCAGATCGAATCGATGTCCGCGTCCTTAAAAAAGAACAAGCTGCGGCTCAAAATATTTGTTTCGATGTGCGCTCCAACACTCCGCGCCGTTTCTTCCAGCCGCGTCAACTCTGTCGCCGAAACCTTGTTCAGCGTGATGGAAATCGCCAGATCCTTACCCTGTAGCAACCGCAGCCCTTCCATGCCCAGGTCAAAATATCCGCGAATACCGCGAATCTGATCGTTGGTCTCCTTCAACCCGTCGATGGATACCGCTACATGCGTAATCGGCGAAGCGTTAATCTCTTTGTGTAACTTTTTAATCAGCAGGCCGTTGGTTTGCAGGATGATCTTATGAAAGGAAGAGGTGTTCGCGGCCTTCAACACCTGAAACAAATCCCGCCGCAACAGCGGCTCGCCGCCCGTCAAGCGCAAATTCCGGATTCCCGCCGCCGCAATCTGATTGATCAAATCGATCGCGCGGTCCGTATCGATATGATCTTCCCAGCGCGATTTCCAGTAGTCGCAGCTGACGCACTTTGCCTGGCAGTTTTCGGTCAGCTTGATGTGCGCAGCCAAAGGCCGCGCTGCCGAAGGCAGTAGCTTCTCTGAAACCTTCGACCCCAGGAAAACCCGCGGTAGATAATCAAACCCCATCCAGCAATCCCCCAATACAAAAATTCCCGCAGCACTACCATCTTAGCGCCGATTGCCGCCAATTGCATTTTCCTCGTTAAGAGCAATTCGCTTTGCTGTACCGCATTTGTCACCGGATCAGTGACCACGTCGGTGTTCCGCACACTAAGAACGCGACGTCGTAGCCGCGGGCGCGGTGGCTCCATCATGATGAAACTGCGCAGCTTCCGTAGAGCCCGCCAGCGCCGTGGTCGAGGAAGCGCCGCCAGAAACCACGTGTGCGATCTCGTCAAAATATCCCGTCCCAACAAAACTCTGGTGCTTTACGGCGCGGTAGCCCAGTTCTTGCGCCGCAAACTCTTCCTGCTGCAGCTTCGAATACGCGGTCATGCCCGCCTGAGCGTAACCCCGCGCCAGATGAAACATGGACATATTCAGCGCGTGAAATCCCGCCAGCGTGACAAACTGAAACTTGTAGCCCAGCGTCCCGAGTTCGCGCTGGAAATTGGCGATGGCCGCGTCATCCAGTTTCTTCTTCCAGTTGAACGATGGCGAACAGTTATATGCCAGCAATTTCCCGGGAAATTTCGCGTGAATAGCGTCCGCAAATTTCCGCGCCTCCGCCATATCCGGCGTGGACGTTTCGCACCACAGCATGTCCGCGTACGGCGCATAAGAAAGCCCGCGACTGATAGCCGCGTCGATTCCGCCGCGAAATTGAAAAAATCCCTCAGACGTACGTTCGCCGGAAATAAATTCCCGGTCGCGCTCATCGGCATCGGAAAGCAACAACCCGGCGGAGTTGGCGTCCGTCCGCGCAATCAAAATCGTCGGCACTCCGCAAACGTCCGCCGCCAACCGCGCCGCCATCAGCTTTTCGATGAACTCCCGCGTCGGCACGACAACCTTCCCGCCAAGATGCCCACATTTTTTCGCCGAAGAAAGCTGATCCTCGAAATGCACGCCCGCTGCCCCAGCTTCGATCATCGCCTTCATCAATTCATATGCATTCAACGAGCCGCCAAATCCCGCCTCCGCGTCCGCCACAATCGGCGCAAACCAGTACGTGCCGGCGGTATTTTCCGTGGCTCCCTTTCGTTCGACGGAATCGATCTGGTCCGCTCGCTGCAATGCGCGATTCAATCGCGCCACAAGTTTCGGCGCAGAATCGCACGGATATAAAGATTGATCCGGATACACGTCGCCTGCGGAATTTCCGTCCGCCGCCACTTGCCATCCCGACCCGTAAATCGCCTGCAATCCAGCCTGCACCATTTCTACAGCTTGGTTGCCCGTGATTGCCCCAAGCGCCGGAACGAATGCTTCCTCGCGCATCAGTTTCCACAAGCGCTCTGCGCCCATGCGCGCCAGCGTGTGCTCAATCTGTACGGATCCGCGCAACCGAAGCACGTCGCTGTAAGAATAGTTGCGCGTGACTCCGGCCCAGCGCGGATTCCCGGACCACTCTGCGCGCATGCTCTCATTTGTGTTGGTTGCCGTTGTCATAGGTACTCCTCGTTGCAAAAGTTTACAGAAGTCAACGCTAGCAACGCGGACCCTAGCGACGTTCGACGTTGCGAAAGTCGCCGCTCCAAGAGTATCCGCGCGTCACCGTTACGCCGCCCGGCTACGACGGATTAAACTCCCCGCGCAAAATCATCTCTTCGCTGATCTCGCGTGCGCGTCGCATGCTTTCAATCGACCCTACGTCTTTGCCGCCGCCAAATCCCTCCACCAACTTCTGCAACTCCTCATCAAACAGATTCTTCACCAACGCTGGCGCGTGCTCAATGCGCCGACCCGCATCGTCCAAAATCTCCACCGCCGAGGAATGCTTCATTCGCTGCGCAATCATCAGGCGGTAAATCCGGTCCGTCGCCAAATCTTCCATGTAGCCATCGAGTAAGCTCGCTCCCCGTCCATTCAAAACGCCGTTGCGATACCGAATCACCGTGCGAATGGCCGCTCGCGTCCCGGCCAACGTCCGCTTCCCAACGCCCTTCGGCACCGGGCGTAAATTCGGATGCGGTTCCGCGTTCGCGGGCCGCGCACCCAATTGGTTTGGAGCAGGGAATTGCGACACCGCAATTTCGTTCTGGTCCGGGTGCCCGGTCCACGCGCCATCCATCAGCGAATTCGCCTCGTTCTTTTTATCCTGCGCCAGGATCGTCAACGCCCGCGCATTCAATTCCGCGTCTTCACGGCTCGGATACAGCGCCGTCATGCCGCCAATGGCCAGCAGCCCGTGCTTGTGACAAATCTCTGGCATCAAGTTTCGCAAATTCTGAAAAAACGACACGTCGTGCGGAATGGTGTTGCGATCCGGCAAAACCCATTCCGGATTTTCCAGGTTAAAGTGAATCAGGCTGGCCATGTAGTCCCAGCGTCCCAGGTTCAATCCCACGATGTGCTCGCGCAAATTCCACGCAAACTCCTCCATCTGATACGCCGTGGGATGCGCTTCCACCAGCGCCATGCACTTGATCGCATCTGGCACCCAACCGCGTTCCGCCGCCACCATCTGCAACAAGTCGCGCCACCACAAAGCTTCTTCCGCCGATTCCGATTTCGGAATATAAAACGCTAGCGGATGCTTCAATTTCGAGAAATCCACCTCGTAGGCCACCATCGCCACATCAAACAGCGAGGCTGGCACCAGTTCGTCTTTAAATATTCCTCCCTGGTGCAAATGCAATCCGCGCGGCCGTGTGAAAATCGCCGCCGCGCTGGGATTGATTCCCACGGTCTTCTGCCGCTTGCGGTCTTCATACGTCAGCGAACCATCGAGCGCCGCGAGCACATTCGTAATTCCGCGCGTCACGTGCTCCCAGGTGTTCGCCGTCGAATCTTCCAGATCCAGCATCACTCCGGGTGCGCCGGAGTTCAGCATCTTCACTACTAGATCCGCGTCGTCTGCCGGCCCCGTCATCTGATTGCGCTGGTCCGCGCACCAGGCAGGCAACGCAATGCGCCAAGCTTCCGTAGTCGCCGCGCTCGCGGACAAATACTCAGGTAGTCGTCCCGCGTGCGCGGCCTGCAGCGCCTCTTTCCGTTTTGCCACCAGCAATCTTTGCCGAGGCGTCAACGCCTCATGCAGCTTGCGGAAAAAACCCAGAAACCCCGCAGGCAAATCCCGCTCGGCATCAAATCCCGCCGGCGCACAATTGATCGGCATCAATAGTTCTGTCATTCCATCCGCTTCCCGATTCCTACTTGCTGCCGCCCACGACCGTCAAATTATTCTTCACCGAAAAAACATTCGGCACCGCATTGGCCCGCAAATTCGCTAGGTTCTTGTCTGACTCGTTATCCACCACGCCTTCCAGCGTCACGTTTCCGTTCTTCACAATGATGTGGATCGAAGCCACCGACGAGTACGCATACTTTGAAAGCACCGCGTCACCATACAGCGCGCGATACACCGCTCGCCGCACCGAATCGTCCATCGGCGAAACCGGCAACACCTCGATATTATTCACCACCGCCGAAACGCCTTCGATGCTCTTCACCGCCGACTTCGGCATCCGATTTCAAAGTTGGCCGCACCACCTGCCCTTCCAGCGTCACCGTGTCGCGATCAATGCGAAACGATAAATTGTCGAACACGGAATAGTAGGGAAGCAAAAGCAATTGATGCCGCACTTCCTTGATCAAGTTCTGCCGCGAAGCAGGTTCAGTGCTCTTCTTATCTTGCGCACGCGCGACCCCGGCCCAGCTCCCACCCAACAAGAAAATTCCCAGCATCACCACTCCGATTCCTTTACGCATCGCCATCCTCCAATCACCTGTCCGTCAACGGGTGCCGCACCCACTGTTTTTGTGGGTGCGGTTTTGAAGTAGCCCGACCGCCTCTAGAAACCGATCACTGCTCCGAATTATTCGCGCGCCCGTTGGATTCCCCAACCTCTCGCAATGGGTGCGACCTTCTTCCGCCGTTTACCACCAAAATCATTCCCAACACGCCACCGCTCGCAATCTTGCCGTCGGATGCTAGCATAGCCACAGGAGCAAAATCCCATGCACGTTGGTGCTACACACCCATGCTCTTGATTGCCCATCGCGGCGCCAGCGGCCACGCGCCGGAAAACACGCTGGCCGCTTTCCGCAAAGCCATCGCGCAAGGTGTAGCTTTCATAGAAACCGATTTGCAACTCACCAAAGACGCGCGCCTGGTAGCCATTCATGACGAAACCGTGAATCGCACCACCAACGGCCACGGCGCCGTGCACGATTTAAGTCTCTACGATTTGCGCAAACTGGACGCTGGCTCCTGGTTTGGCAGCGAATTCGCCGGCGAACGCATTCCCACGCTCGAAGAAATTTTGGAATTTTCCAAAAAGCACGATGTGGTTTTTTACCTGGAGCTGAAACCCGGCGGCTCCTGGGGTGGCGAACACACTTTGATCGGCGCGTTGCGCAGTTCCGGCGAGATCGCCCGCACAGTAGTCATCTCATTTGACCCGGGAATCTTAGCCGCGGTAAGAAAAATAGAACCGACGCTGATGACCGGCCTGCTTTACGAAGGCCAACTAGAAGATCCCTTGGACAAAGCTATAGAAATCGGCGTGAGGCAACTAGCCGTGCGCGGGGATCTGGTCACTCCATGGCTGCTTGGCCAAGCCCGCCGTCGTGATTTGCAAGTCGTCGCATGGACCGTAAATCAAGGCGCACACATGCGCCTCCTGATGGACGCGGGCGTCGACGGCATAATGTCCGACTACCCCGACCGCCTCCTGGCAGCCGCCAAAAAGCCGTCCGAAAAACCCCAGTAGGGCACGACATGCCGTGCCCGGGCTTTGTAGCCGATGGCGCCTCGCCCGCCGCACCCAACATAGCGGCGGCACGCTAGCCTGGTCAGTCCTACTCGGTCAGTCTTGCCTGTAATGCGGCCAACTGCGCCACTTCCAACTGCTCCGCGCGGGCGTCTTCGCGCAAACGCAGGTCCGCGAGAGCCGCTCGCACTTCCGCAGGCTCGGCTATCTCGCGCAGATTGTTAACCAGTGTTTTGCGCTTTTTCGCGAAACACAATTTTACGAAGTCAAAGAATGCATCTTCGTCTGGAATTTTGAGTTTTGCTCGCGCCCCGGGGAAGCGCAGCGACACCAGAGCGGACTTCACTTCGGGCGGTGGAGCAAACGCCTCGCGCGGAATCTCCAGAGCAATATCCGGCCGCGAAAAATATTGCGTCAGTACAGAAAGGAAACCGTAATCGCTTGTCCCGGGCGCCGCTGCCAGCCGCAACGCCACTTCGTGCTGAATCACAATGTGAATCTCATCGATCAAATCCGCCCAGGAAAACAATCGCTGCAAAATCGGCGAAGTAATGTAATACGGCAAATTTCCATAAACGCGCAGGCGACGCCCCGCCGCGAGTGCCGCCAAATCCAGTTCCAGAATGTCTCCCGGTACGATGGTAAGATTCGCAAACTGTTTCGCCATGCGCTGCAACCCGGAAATCAACGGCGGATCGACTTCGATGGCGTAAACTGGCGAATCGCCAGCCACGAGATTTTCCGTCATCTCCCCGTGACCTGCGCCAATTTCGATCCAGCAGGAATTCTCCGCGCCGGCCCGCGCTCCCCCGATCGCATGCCGCGAAACGCCAATTTCTCGCGCAATCAATTCGCGCGTCTCCAAATCCGCCAGAAAATGTTGCCCCAGTCGCTGCCGAGCCATGCGAAAGTCTACACCACCAGTGAGCACAGGCACTTTTCCCTGTGCAGCGCTGCAGGCCGTTATGCAGAACAATACCGCGCAGACAAGATGGCCTGTGATACGGAAACGCAGCGGAATTCCAACAAGAATTATTGAGCTAAGGCTTGGCGGTGGCCACAGGTGCTGGGTCCGTCGCAGAGAAGGCTTTTCGAAACGGATCAAAATCCTCCCACACGCGCTGGACGGTGGCGGCATCGATCGGCCTGCTAAACGGCGTATTCGGATCCTTCTCGGAGTAGATTTCCACCACCACATTGCCGCACCCAGGTGTGAGCGCATCGGGGGCGTACTCGTACCCGCCCTGAAATGTGGTGTCTGCCTTGCGCCCGCGCTGGTCATACAACTCAAACTCGGAACGCCCCGGCAAGATCGGCGTCAACTCTTTGCCGCCGCACATCAGTCTCATGCGCTCGAAGCCGTCCTTGAAGCGAACCTTGAACATCACGCCGAACTTGGGCCGCACGCGGATCACGAGGACCGGACGATAGTCTTGGGCTTCCTCCAACACGCTGGCTGGCGGTTTCGCCGTCGCGGGATCGCCGCCATTTCGCTTGGCCTGTTTGCGGACCGCCGCCATTTCCTCTTCATGGCTCAGGAAATAGACCACTGGAGGCGTCATGAACCACACGCGAAACTCGCCGGCGTCGTAACTGTAGGGCTTCAGGTCTAACTTTTCCTGCGACAGCATTTTCCGCAATGCATCGGCGGGAAACATGTCGGTCGGCTCCACAGGGAGCGCTAGGGGAGACGGGGGTTTTTCTCCAGCGATCTTTTTTCGAGCCTCGTCCACCAAGGGCCGCACGACTTCCACCGGCACGATCGATGCGAGGTTGCGCAATACGCTCGTGGTGATGCCCGCCACCTGCCCATCCAGCGTGAAAAATGGTCCTCCGGAGTTTCCCGGGTTGATGTTGATGTCGCTGTTGATGGCCTCTTTGGTGATTTTGCTAACCACGCCGGTAGTCAGGGCTTTGTCGCGGCCCAGGGGGTTGCCGATAGTAAATACGCGCTGGCCCACCACCAGATGCGCCACCGCGTCACTGGCTAGCAGTGGGGCTACCACGGCATCACGAAAGGCCGCGGGATCGAACCAAATCACGGCGACGTCTTTGTCCGCGTTTGAGGAAATCAGCCGCGCAGGCACTTTACGCTTGTCGTCAAACTGTACCGCGAGATAACTGGAGCCATTCACCACGTGGTTGTTGGTGACCACCAGCCCGCTGGAATCCACCAGAAAGCCCGAGCCGTTGCGCGATTCGGAATGGATAGCCACGACGGAATTTTTTAATCTGTCAAACAGCGCCGTCAATTCGCCATCGGCTGCGCCGGAGGAAGGCTTTTTTTCACCAGAAGAAACACTGGCAGGCAGGTCTTCGATTTTGGCATTGTCGTTGGTCAGGTCGATGTGTTGCTCAGCGCCGGTGATTTGCAGTACCAGATTCCAGACGTACCGTTTGCCGTCCAGTTCCAGCGGTTTGGACGAAGAGATGGTGTAACGACCGGGCTCGAGCTGTTTTTCCGCTTTGCCGTCGAGGTCGGTTTTCAGTTCGGTTGCCGCCGCAGCGCCCTCTGATCGAAAGCTGATCAGGTAAAAAGGCACGGGTTTTTGATTCAAGTTTTTGTCGACCAAGACGACGCGCAAATGAACGGTTACCGGCGCGGTTTGCGGTGTTGCACGTCCGCTGGGGCCGAAGAGCAGTGATGCCATCAGCAAATAGAAAAACATAGTTAGGTCGCTCCAGCAGGATGATTCGGATGGTTCGGTTGCGCGCCCTGGGGTATTGCCGCGCATCTTATCCTTTTGCGGATGCGATGGGTAGCGCCCCGTTTCTTTTGGGGCGACTACTGTGTAACGTCGACAGCGGCGAGGACGTGCCGGGAAGCACGAAGCCGCAATCTGTGGCAAAGAAGCCGCGGCCTTCGCGGCTTGACGCATCTCGCACCGTTCGCTAGCGTACTCAAGGCCGTTGTGCCCAAGGCCGTCGCGGCCAAATGAACTGTGAGAATTCTCTTTGTAGCTTCGGAAGGACTTCCGTTCTCCAAAACTGGCGGACTC
Source organism: uncultured Acidobacteriota bacterium (assembly GCA_963786485.1). Classification (GTDB taxonomy): domain Bacteria; phylum Acidobacteriota; class Terriglobia; order Acidiferrales; family UBA7541; genus Acidiferrum. The sequence goes on along the minus strand of CAWAZN010000001.1, from coordinate 312,722 downwards.
GCGGACGTTGTCGAAGCTTTGCCCAAAGCTTTGGCCAAGCAAGGCCACGAAGTGGCGGTCGTACTCCCGCGCTACCGCGGCACTCCAAACGACAGCGCTGTGTTAAAGAGCGTCACCATCCCAATGGGCGCGCGTCTGCGCTTCCCCTCGATCGGCGGCGGCACTCACGTACACGGCGTGCAGTATTTTTTCGTGGAAGACGCGGAGTATTTCGCGCGTGACGGAATCTACGGTACCCCCAACGGAGATTTTCCTGATAACGCCGAGCGCTACAGTGAACTATGCCGCGCCGCGATCGAAGTCGGCAAACATGTTTGGCCCACCGACGTTGTGCACTGCCACGACTGGCAAACCGGATTGCTACCGGTTCTTCTGCGCACCTCTTACGGGGACGATCCGCTGGCAAGAAACTGGCCGGTGATTTTTACTATCCATAACATGGGTTACCAGGGAGTTTTCGGTCGCGATGTGATCGACCGCACCGGAATCCCCGCAGGAACGTTTCATCCCGGCGGCTTGGAGTATTTCGGCCAAGTAAATTACTTAAAGGGCGGTTTGGTTTTTTCCGATTACTTGACCACCGTCAGCCCAAAATACGCGCAGGAAATTCAGACTCCCGAATTTGGCTACGGGCTCGATGGTGTTGCGCGCGGCCGCGGCGATCGCATGGTCGGCATTATGAATGGCGTGGACTATTCGGAGTGGAATCCAGAGACCGACAGCCATATCGCGGAAAAATTTTCCGTCAAGGATCTCCGCGGAAAGCATGCCTGCAAACTCGAGCTGATGAAGATTTTCGGCTTGGACGCGAACCACGCCGCGCGTCCAATCATCGGCATCGTCTCGCGCTTCGCGGATCAGAAAGGTTTTGACTTGATCGCGGAACGCGCCGAGGAGTTGATGCGCGAAGAAATTTCGCTGGTGGTTCTGGGTTCCGGAGATCGCCGCTACGAAGAATTATTCCAGTCGCTGGCCGCGCGTTACCCGGGCCGCGCCGGCGCGCGCGTTGCATACGACAATGCTTTGGCGCACAAGATTGAAGCGGGCGCCGACATGTTTTTAATGCCTTCCCGCTACGAACCGTGCGGGCTGAACCAGATTTATAGCTTGAAATATGGTACGGTGCCCATCGTGCGCGCCACCGGAGGACTCGACGACAGCATCGAGTCTTTCGATCTCGAACACGGCACGGGCACCGGGTTCAAATTTTCGGTGTATTCCGGTTCGGCGATGATGTATGCGGTGCGACAAGCGCTGCATTACTTTGTCGACGAACGGATCTGGAAGCGCATCCAGTTGAACGGAATGGCCAAAGATTTTTCGTGGGAAACTCCGGCGCGCGAATACGCTAAACTATACGAACTGGCTTGGAGTCAGCGGCATCCCGGCGAAGCATTGCCGACGCCGCGAAAGGCTCTCCCAGCCGGCAAGCTGGCTGCACCGGGAAACCAAAAGGGTTTGCCATCATCTAATTAAAACGAGGCAAGGAGAGAAAGCGGTCTGGCTCAGCCTAAACCGCTAAGGACAAAAGACATGGCCGATAACATTCAAGCGGTAACCGATGGGAATTTCGAAGCCGAGGTTTTGACGGCGAGCGCAACGCAGCCCGTGCTGGTGGACTTCTGGGCGGAGTGGTGCCGCCCCTGCCACATGCTGGCTCCCACGGTAGCCGAGATTGCCAGCGACTACACCGGCAAGCTCAAGGTGATGAAGCTGAACGTCGACGAAGCGATGAACTCCGCGGGACGTTACCGCGTGCAGGGCATCCCCACTTTGCTGTTGTTCAAGAACGGACAAGTGGTGGAACAGATCGTGGGCGCGGTGCCCAAGGATCAAATTACCAAGGCCGTTGACCGGCACCTGGTTTAGATTTTCGTTTATAGCGTTCTCGGGCGTATCGTTCCAACGGAGCGATACGCCTTTTTTTTACGGAAAAAAGAGGAAGTAAGGAAGCAACGAAGTAATGAAATAATGAGCCGTGCTGGCTGCGCTGATTGGAAATGGTCAGCTCGTCTATGATCTTTCTGTCTTGAGGAAATCGTTTGGAAACTGTGGTTTGCAATTTGTGCGGATCGGTCCGAATATTCGGCGTTGTATTCCATGCCGGACCGGCTGTATTTTCGGGACGAATTTTTTACCGTGGTGGAATGTGACCGTTGTGGGTTGGGTTTCCTGAATCCGCGGCCGACCATTTCTGAAATCGCCAAGCATTATCCCGCGGAGTATTTTCGCAACGCTCCCACTTCCAGCAATGCCCGTTACCTGCAGCGCCGTTTCAGCAGGGAAGCGCGTTATCTGCGACGTAAGGAAATGGATGGCAGCGGCAAGCGGCTGCTGGATATAGGCTGCGCGACCGGAGAATTTCCGCGATTTATGGCCGCCCGCGGCTGGCGGGTGGAAGGCGTGGAAATCTCCGACGTGGCGAAAAATATTTCTGATTTTCCGGTACACACCGAAGAGTTCCAAAATATTTCCGTGAACGAGCCGACCTACGACGCCGTGACCGCATGGGCGGTGCTCGAGCATGTGCACGATCCCATGGCGTACTTTCGCAAAACGGCGGAGGTATTGAAGCGCGACGGATTGTTCGTGTTTCTTATGCCCAATTTTCGAAGCTTGGCTTCGCGAAAGCTGTTCTGCGAAGATGTGCCGCGGCATATCTATTTTTTTACGCGCGATACCGTGCGCCTATATCTGGAAAAGACCGGATTTACGCTGGAAAAAGAAGACAACGACCGCGGTATTTACAAGCTGGCGCCAAACAATTGGCTGGGCTACACCATGCGGACGCGCTTGTTTGGAAAAAAATATGAGTTCGGCGATGTGCCGCTGACCAGCAAAGAGTTCCGGCGGTTGCGACACTTGCCGAGCGGCCTGGCCACTTCTCTGAAGTATTTCGGATATTCTCCGCTTTCGGTGATCGATAGGATGTTGTGGCCGGCGGTGGAAGCGGGGCAGATGTTGATCAAGCGCTACGGAGTAAGTACCTACGTGGCTCGAAAGAGTTAGGAGATTTTCCGATGGTGCGCGATGGCCAAGAGTAAATCGAGTGAGTTGGTGCGCTGCCGGTGGGCGTCCAGCGAAGTGAACATTCCTTACCATGATGAGGAATGGGGTGTGCCCCTGCATAACGACCGGCGACTGTTCGAGCTGCTCATCCTGGAGGGGGCGCAGGCAGGACTCAGTTGGGACACCGTATTGAAGAAGCGGGCTAGGTATCGGGAAGTGTTCGACGGATTCGATCCGCGGGTAGTGGCTCAATATGACAAACGGAAGGTGAAGGCGTTGTTGGCCGATCCGGGGATTATCCGGAACCGGCTGAAGGTGGCGGCGGCCATCGATAACGCCAAGGCGTTTCTGGCGGTGCAGAAGGAGTTTGGGTCCTTCGATGCCTATGTGTGGCGCTTCGTTGGCGGCAAGCCTCTACGGAACGCTTGGACGGCCCACGCTGGGTTGCCGGCCAAAACGAAAGAGTCGGATGCACTGAGCAAGGACCTGCAGGGGAGGGGATTCCGGTTTGTGGGGTCGACCATTTGCTATGCGTTCATGCAGGCGACCGGGATGGTGAACGATCATATGGTGGGGTGTTTTCGTTACGAGCAGGTTGGCCGATAACGGCTTGCACTTACGGACCCCCACCCCCTGTGTTTTTTGTAAGTGCGCATTACACCGGGGTTAAAAACCGATTTTGCGTAAGTGCGCACTCTAAAGGGGTTAGAATGTTTAGTAGGTACCTCGCGTCCGTATAACCGGTTTAAATAGTGTAGCTTACGTGCGATTCGGCTTATTGCATAATCGGGAGAATTTTCAGGCTGGCAAGATGTCCCGCGCGTCCTTCTTGGGCTGGCACGTTTGATGTCACAGCTTGTCACTTCGAATCGCGCTTAACCGTTTGTTAATGACCGGCTTTTGTCCCTAGATGTCATGAGATGCGCTCTTGCCTGTGGTGGGAAGGAAGCTACTATGCGATGGTCGTGCGCCTCTTCTTTGGGCGACGCTTGGCGGGCCGAGACTTAGGAGCGGGGACCTCCGAAGTCACGGCCCGTTTATTTTTTGGATGGCCGTTCGCGGGCTGTCACGCCTTTCGAAGTACAACTACAAAACTAACGGTTGGGGCCTGGCGCATCGATTTGTGTGGCTGCGCTCGTAAATGGGCCGGACCCTTCGTGCCTCACGGCAAGCTGAAGTCCGGCGTCCACATTCGCCCGAGCCTATTCAACCGGAGCCTGCACGGTGTTGGGTCCTTTGTTGCGTTTCGGCCGGGGTGCCCTCACTATCTTGGCCATGAACTCTGTGAATGAGGCCGGAAATGCGGCCGGGAATGTGAACCGTAAGGTTTGGCGCGTCACTTTGGGCATTTTGGGCGCGATGGCGGCGGTGGCGGTTGCCATGGGAGGGGTGATTTGGCGGGCGCCGTTGTGGGTGGAAGTGAAGGTTACGGAGTTCCAGTTGTCGCACTCCGGGATTTATGGCCACACGATGATGATCGATGGCCTGCGCGTGCATTACTTGGAAGGCGGCAGTGGCCCGCCGGTGGTTCTGGTTCATGGATTAGGTTCGCACGCACAGCAGGATTGGTCGCGTCTGCTCCCTTTTTTGGTGCAAGCGGGGTATCACGTTTACGCAATGGACTTAATTGGGTACGGGCGATCCGACAAACCCACGAACTGGAATTACTCCATTTCGGAAGAAGCGAAGTTCGTGGAGGCGTTTATGGACGCCAAGCGGTTACCGACAATAGAACTAGCCGGGGTATCCATGGGTGGCTGGGTTGCGGCTACGGTCGCCCTACAACAGCCACAGCGCATCACGCGGTTGGCGCTCTTTGACAGCGCGGGAATGACCTTCAAGCTGAGCTTTGACCCGATGGTCTTTACTCCGGAAACCACCGAGCAGGTCGATCGCCTGTTCGCGGTGGTTACCAACACGCCGCAGAAGATGCCTACTTTCGTGAAGGAAGATTTCATCCGCAAGTCGCAACGCAACGGGTGGGTGGTGAAGCGTGCGCTGGCTTCGATGATGACGGGAACGGACGTGCTGGACCGGCGATTTTCTGATTTGAAAATGCCGCTGCTTATCGTGTGGGGAAAAGAAGACACCCTTACACCGGTCGCCGTTGGCGAGGCAATGCATCGCGCGGCTCCGCAGTCTGAGTTGGCGGTGTATGACGGTTGCGGGCACATTGCGGTGGTGACTTGCGTTGAGCGGATTGCGCCGACGGTGGTGGAGTTCTTAGGCGGTGGTGGGAAGGCGGGGGAAGCTGTGGAGGTGACGGCGGAGCGGGGTGGAGACGGCCGGTAGGTTTAGGGTATGTTCGCGAAGGGATCCTAAAGGGTTTTCGCTGATTGACAGGTATTTAGCGCGATTATAGATTGCCGGGCATGGCTCGGCGGAGATTCCGGTTTCCCCTGCTGATGGGAGCACTGGTACTGGTTTGCGCGGTGTGTGCCAACAGCGCGAAATCGCCACAAAATGCTGCGCTTCCGGCGTGTCTGGATTGCCCTCCTCCTTCGATCCAGACGAACAAGGACGTGCAGGTGAGACTGACCGTCACGATTAACGCAGATGGCCGAGTCCTGGATGCGGCAGTGGTGCAATCCTCGGAACCGAAAATAAATAAAAAAGTTGTGGAGGCTGTGCGCAAGTGGCGCTTTCAGGCGGTGCGCGGCGCGGATGGGACGCGCGTTGGCGGTGAGGTGCCAGTGGTTATCAATCTACATGTGCGGCACCAAACGCCGCATCCGGGCAGAGATTCGTAGCTAGGTGACTCAAGCGTGCGGCAAGAATTCCGTGCGATATTTCGAGGCCAGTGATTGCGCCTTGGCCAGGAATGCGGCTTGTTCTCGCAGGGTTGAGTTTGGGCGGCGGCGTGGTGCGGGTGGCGACGGGCACGCCCACTTCCTTGAAGAAATGTTCCTGGCCCGCGGGAGCGCAGATGCACAAGAGGCGAACGGGCTGAGTGCTGGCATTATGAAATTGATGTGGCGCGTTGGCCGGAATGCTGATGGTCTCACCGGCCTTGACGGTGGACTTCTTTCCGCGAAAAGTAGCTTCCAGTTGGCCTTCGAGGATGGTGAATGATTCCTCGAAATCATGGCGATGGGGAGGTGGTCCTCCGTCTGGGGGAATGTGCATATCGATCAGAGTGAAACGTCCGGCGGTGGCTTCACCGGCGAGCAGAATCGTATAGGTGTCACCGACGATGCCAATGTGCAGAGGTTCTCGGTCAGCTTGAGCTAGCGTAAGTGCGCGTCGCGGATCGTCGGGAGGCAGTGCTGGAGCGGGTTGCGATGAGGTGGTTGAAGACATCTGGTACTCTCCTAATTTCAGATTTTGGGGTTGGATGCGCGACGCCCGGAGAGTGTGACAGGCGGTTGACTGACGCGCACCAATGATTCACTTTGCAGGTTGTCAGATTTCGGCAGTGGTATCCTGTCGGCGACGAATCTTATTCCCTGGGGTTTTTCTATGCTAGACGAAGGTGTGTGGGCCGACGTGAAAGTGGGCGGAGAACATCTGCGGCTGTTTTCAGAGCATGGGGCCCAAGGCGTGCAGGCTTCCGTGTTTAACGTAATCGCCAAGACGTGGATTGCGCCTTCGGAGACGGTGGACAGTATCGAGCAGGGAAAAGACTGCGCGGAAGCACATGCGCGGGCGTATTTGAGCAAGATGGGATATTTGGAACTGACGGAATTGGTGTGGAAGAAGGCGCGGTCGGCCTAGAGTTTCGAGGAAGGTTGCGACGCACCGCGGGATACGCAGACCAAGATTTTCCGTTCGTGACCGCTTACGACAGATAATTTCCACCTCGTGGTGAATCATTGTTCGGATCAACATAAACCTGAATTCTTGCTTCCCTTGATACACTGATCGACCCGGATTTTTGTCGGGAACGCGCTTTGCTTGCGTTGCGGGTGGGGCGGGCGTACGATTTGGAGTTGTTTGTCGCAGAAAATTCTCGGCCTGTTGATGTGAAACCTCGATTAGGAACGGAAGAAACAAAGCACGGGTTGCCCTTCGAAGCTCAGGGTAAAAGGACCCGCAAAGATCTGCTACAAGTCAGGAGATCGGATGAAATCTGTCGTAGTGGTGGGAGCGCAATGGGGTGACGAAGGTAAAGGCAAGGTGGTGGATTACCTTGCTGGTTCGTTTGACATTATTGCGCGCGTTGCTGGCGGACATAACGCCGGGCACACGGTCATCATCGGCGACGAGAAATACGTGTTGCAGCTGATTCCTTGCGGGATCCTGCGGCCGGAACAGCATGCAGTGATTGGCACGGGCGTGGTGGTCGATCCGGCGGCTCTGGTGGCAGAGATCGAGACACTGGCTAAGGCGGGAATCAGCGTTAAAGGTCGCCTGCACATCAGCAATCGCGCGCATCTGATTTTTCCGTATCACCGCGAACTTGATAAAGCCGCGGAAGGCGCGCGCGGGCCGGACAAGATTGGAACCACGTCGCGCGGAATCGGTCCGGCATACGAAGACAAAATGGCACGGCGCGGCTTGCGCATGTGCGACTTGCTGGAGCCGGCGCTGTTTCGCAAAAAGGCCGCGCACGTGGTGCTGGAAAAGAATCGGCTGGCGGCGGGAGCCTACGGCGCGGATATCGATTTTTCGCATGAGGTGGAAGAGACGCTGAAGTTTGGCGAGAAAATTCGCGAATATATTTGCGATACCGCGGAGATGGTGAATCGCGCGCTGGATCAGGGGAAATCGGTGCTGTTTGAAGGCGCGCAGGGAACCATGCTCGACATCGATCACGGGACCTATCCGTTTGTAACTTCGTCCAGTGCGATTTCTGGTGGAGCGACGACAGGTGTAGGTGTGCCGCCAACCAAAATTAAACACGTGTTGGGAATTTCCAAGGCATATACCACGCGCGTGGGCAGCGGGCCATTTCCTACGGAGATGCCGGATCTGGATGCGCAGGAATTGCGCAAGCGCGGCAAGGAGTTCGGCGCGGTGACTGGACGTCCGCGGCGCTGCGGGTGGCTGGATTTGGCGATGCTGCGTTATTCGAAAATGATCAATGGAATTGATTCGCTGGTGGTGACCAAGCTGGATGTGTTTGATACGCAGCGAGAAATTCAGGTGTGCATCGGCTACAAATACAAGGGGACGCCGCTGACGGAAATGCCGGCGTTGGCGGAGGAGTATGAGCACGTCACTCCGGAATACAAGACTTTGCCGGGCTGGTGCGAGTCTTCTACGTACGGCGTAAAAGACGGCGGGAAGTTGCCGCGCACGGCTACGGATTATTTGCGATTTATCGCGGACTTTTTGCAGGTGGAGATTGGGATGATTTCCACCGGGCCGGAGCGCGATGCCACGATTGTTCCGGAGGGCACGTTGCTGGCGCGGTGGCTGTGAAGGATCTCGATAGATCGCGATAGTGAACGCCCGCAGCCTCGTTAGTTCCTAGCTCGTCAAAAGAATGCGAGTCTAAAGATTCGCCCCTACGACTGCCCATGATAAGTTACCAAGCCGCGCGGCAGATCATCATAGAGAAAATTCGGGCAACGCCTGTGAAGTTGGACGTGGAGGACGTCCCGTTGGTGGAAGCATCTGCGCGCGTTTTGGCGGCGGATATTTTGGCGGATCGGGATTATCCGCCGTTTGACCGGTCTACGCGTGATGGGTATGGCGTGCGAGCGGCTGAAGCGTTCGATGGAGCGGTATTGCAGTGCGTTGGAGAGATTAAGGCGGGCGACGTTCCTTTGGTCGCGATCGCCAAGGGGCAGTGCCTGCACATCATGACCGGCGCGGGATTGCCCGGGGGCTTGGACGCGGTAGTCATGGCGGAGCATGTTTCGCGTGACGGAGACGCGGTGCGGTTTTCGCGCAGGGCCGTTTCCGGGCAAAATATCGTTCCGCGCGGTAGTGAGACACAGCGCGGTCAAGTGGTTCTGCCTGCTGGCACGCGTATGGGATATGCGGAACTCGCCCAGGCGGCGCAGGTAGGCGCGGCGGAACTGCCATGTTTTCGTCGCGTGCGCGTGGCGATTCTTTCCACCGGCGACGAGATTATTCCCTTTACTGCTACGCCGGGCGAGTTTCAGATTCGCAATAGCAACGCGACGTCCTTGGCGGCGCAAGTGCGCGCGGCTGGTGGCGTGCCGGTCGTGTTGAGTCGCGCCAGAGATGTTGCCGAAGATTTACGCTCCAAAATTTCTGAAGGGCTGCGCGAAGATATTTTGATTTTGTCGGGCGGAGTTTCGGCGGGGAAATATGATTTGGTGGAAGATGTTTTGCGCGAATTGAGTGCGGAATTTTTCTTCGATTCCGCAGCCATACGTCCTGGCAAGCCGACGGTATTTGCTATGTGGCGGGGAAAGCCCGTTTTTGGATTGCCCGGGAACCCAGTGTCCACAATGGTTACGTTTGAATTGTTCGCCGCGCCGGCGATCGATTTGTTGAATGGTGCCGCTCCGCGGCCGTTACCATTTGTGGAAGCGGAACTGGCGGAAGCATTGCATGAGAAGCCGGGGATGACGCACTTTTTGCCGGCGAGATTGGAGTGGGCGGATAATTTTTCCAACGCTACTCCGACCGGCGTCTCGAGTAGGGATACGAGGCCGTCGAAAATCCTGACGGGCAAAGTTCGCGCGTTGCGTTGGCAAGGTTCCGGAGATATTGCGGCGATGGTGCAGGCGAACTGTTTTCTGGTGGTGGATGCGGAGTTGTCACACGTTCCCGCGGGCACCCTGATGCCAGTATTGTTGCGCAAGGACGTGGTGTGATGAAGAAGTTCGCGCGGAGGCGCACGCCGAAGGCAGGGACGCGGCTGTCGCACTACAACAAGAGCGGACAGGTGGCCATGGTGGACGTCTCCGCGAAGGAAACTACCACGCGGACCGCGTCGGCCGAAGGCTTCGTGCGCATGAAACCGGCGGTGGTGCGCGCGGTGCGCCGGCTCAAGAATCCCAAGGGCGATCCGCTGGAAGTGGCACGTATTGCGGGAATAGCGGCCTGTAAACGTACCGCGGAGTGGATACCTCTTTGTCATCCATTGCCGCTGACGCACATTGCTGTGACTGCACGGCTATGCAAGAATGGCGTGGCAGTGCATTCCAGCGTCACCACGGCGGCCCAGACCGGAGTGGAGATGGAAGCGCTGGTTGCGGTTAGCGCGGCCGCCCTCACGGTCTACGACATGTGCAAAGCCCTCGATAAAAGCATGGAAATCACAGACATCGTGCTGCTGGAGAAGACCGGTGGGAAGAGCGGCGAGTATCGTCGCGAGGTCGGCGTGCGCGTGGCTGCCAAAAAATCGGCCGGCAAGAATGGCATTGCGAAAAGATTGGGGCGCGGGCGATGAGTGCGGCGTCCAAGAGCATTACGCTGCTGGTGGCGGACGATAATCCGCTGGTGCGCGAACTGATTATCAAGGGGCTTGAAGGCGCTTGCGAAGTGGCGATTGCCGCGGACGGTGCGGATGCGCTGCTGCGCGTGATTGATGACCCTCCTGACGCGATTCTTTGCGATTACAAAATGCCCGGGCTGGATGGGCGACAGCTTTTCGAGAAATTGCGCGGGCGGGAAGCTACGCGGCATATTCCGTTTTTGTTTATGGCCAGCAGGGCGGACATTGAAGAGCGGTTGCGGCCGATGGTGGACGGCGTGGAAGATTTCATCACCAAACCGTTCATGGTGAAGGATCTGGTGCGGGTGACGAAGAAAGTGATCGACCGGCTGCACCTGGAAAAATTGCAGAAGCAGGCTTCGCGGCCCGGCGTGATTCAAGGGCGGCTGGAAGAAATGAGCATGATCGATTTGCTGCAGTCGCTGGAGATGGGGCAGAAGTCGTGCCGGTTGATTGTGCAGAACAATGGCGAGCGCGGCGAACTTTATTTCGCGGGCGGGCAGTGTCGCGATGCGAAAAGTGGCGGCGTTGAGGGCGATGAGGCCGTCTACAAAGTGATTATGTGGACCGCCGGCGAATTTGAGATTGATTTTAATGCGGCGAATGGATCGTCGAAGACCACGACTACGCGAAACACGACTGGATTGTTGATGGAAGCGATGCGGTTGATGGATGAAGCTAGCCACAACGCCGACACGGTGGAAACTCCCTGATGCTTGCGGTAATTCCGGATAAAATCTAGAGCATGAGAATCGCGGTAATCACCGTCAGCGATTCTGTCGCAGCAGGGAAGCGCGAAGACGCTTCGGGGCCGGCGGTTGTGGCGGTGTGCCGCGGGCTGGGCTGGGAAATTATCTCCACACAGATTGTTTCGGATGATTTAGAGGCGATTCGCGTGGCGTTGCTGGCTGAGGCGGAGCGCGTCGACGTGATTTTTACGACGGGCGGGACGGGGTTGGGGCCGCGGGATAATACGCCGGAGGCGACACTGGCTGTAGCGCCGCGACTGGTCCCCGGAATTGGGGAAGAGATGCGGCGGCGCGGTTTGGAGAAAATCCCTACTGCGGTTTTGTCGCGGGCGATGGCGGGGATTTGCAACAAGACACTCATCGTAAATTTGCCTGGCAGTCCTAAGGGGGCTGCGGAATCTGTCGACGCTATTGCGCACCTGATTCCTCACGCCGTGCACGTGCTGCACGGCGCTCGCCACGATTGACCCAGGAAACAAGATGCCTTCGAGGTCAAAAGATGCAAACAAGAATATGTTTGGTTCTTCTATTAATCGGCTGCTTGTGCCCGGTCGTTATGCGATCCATCCCGAGCCAATCTACGAGCCACGAATCGAATCACGCCATCGTGATCGAGAGCGGACGCGATCATGGCACATATCACTTGAAGGTCAGGCCCAATCCTCGTGGTGATAAGGACGCCCTTCATTTGCTGACGGCCCTCTGCAGAGGGGGTGATTTTCCCGTACTCTCGTTAGTCGACGAGTCGGCGAAAATAGACGACCTCTACAATGCGCAAAGGCTTGCGTCAAAAGCGCAGTGTCAGAACGTGAAAACCTTCATCGTCGATCGGGAGCGGGGACAAATGTACGAAATCACGTTTGGCAAGGGGATCCCAATTCCTACGGCTTTGCCAGGCGATGCGGGACAGAGATGACAGACTCATGTTGCGCCGACCGCGGTGTTCGTCTTCGGTAGGTTGACCTATTTGGGAAAGCCGTCAACAATACTTTGACTATGCCCTCTACGTCGTCAGCGGTGAAAGAAAAACTTTCCAACAAGAAACTGGCGGTAGTCGGCGCTGGAAAGCTTGGCGGAATTTTGTTGCGCGCTTACTTACGGCAGGGATTGTTTGCCGCCAAGAATGTTTCGGCCACGGTGAAACATGCGGAGAAGGCCGCGACGCTGTCCAAGGAACTGGGTATCGCCGCGACCACGGACAATAAGAAGGCGGTGTATGGGGCGGACATCGTTTTGCTGGGAGTGAAACCGCAGGTTGTCGGCGAGGTGTTGAAAGAAATTGCGTCAGAGCTTGGCCCCGATACGCTAATCATTTCTGTTGCTGCTTCCGTGCCCACAAGTTACATCGAGAAATACGCCGGGGACAAAGTGCCTGTGGTACGCGCCATGCCTAATACTCCGGCGACGGTGGGTTGCGGGATGACGGGCATCTGCCGCGGGGCGCATGCCGGAAAAGAGCACTTGGACACGACGCAAGCGATGTTCGACGCTGTGGGCCGAACCGTCGTCGTCGACGAAAAAAATATGGATGCGGTCACCGGACTCAGCGCAAGTGGGCCGGCGTTCGCTTACATTATTTTGGAATCGCTGGCTGAAGCTGGCGTAAAGGTGGGTTTGCCGCGCGACGTCTCCACGCTGTTGGCTGCACAAACGTTGAAAGGCGCGGCCAGCGTCGTTCTCGAAACCGGAGAACATCCAGCGCAGCTCAAAGACGCAGTCACTACACCCGCGGGCTGCACCATCGACGGCATCATGGAACTTGAAGAAGGCAAACTTCGCGTGACGCTGATCAAGGCGGTAGTCAAAGCCACTTCGCGCGCCAGCGAACTTCTGTTCGAAAAATAATTCGCGGCCATCCCAGTTGTAGTTCGACGGATGCGGGGGCCGGGCTAAAGCCCGGCGCCTACGTCGAACACGCATCACCATCGCGTTTTTAGTTTCGCCGAGCCGTTCAGTGCATCGGTACATGATCCGCGTGGGCATGACCGGGCAAATCGGCGGCGACGCGATGTTTGCGGCCGAACGAATAGACCACCAAGGCGAAGACGGTTGCGGCTAGTGCGAAGCCGCAGACGCCGCGCCATTGGGCGAGGCGCCAACTCCAGGCGCCCAGTAATGAGCCGAGTGAGCCGCCGGTGAAATACGAGACCATGTAAAAGGTGTTGAGGCGGCTTTTTGCCTCGGGAGCGATGGCGTAAATGCGCGTTTGGTTAGAGACATGGCCGGACTGGACGCCCAAATCCAAAATGACTACTCCGACAATCAAGCCGATCATGGTCTTGCCCAGCAAGTCTAGCCATAAGAACGATCCCAGCACGATTAGCAGACCAATGCCTAGAGTGGTGCGTGCGCCGTGGCGATCCGCCAGTCGGCCGACCAGCGGGGCGCCGAGCGCTCCCGCTGCTCCCACCAATCCAAATAATCCGGCGACATCCGCGCCGTAGTGGAACGGCGGCGTGGCCAATAGAAAAACCAGTGTGGTCCAGAAGGCGCTGAATCCCGCGAACAGAAGTGCGCCGAGCAACGCGGATTCGCGAAGCGCCGCATGTTGCCGGACCAGGCTGCCCACGGAACGCAGCAGAGCGGCATAGGGCAGCGAAATTTCCGGTTCGCTACGTGGCAGAAAAAACCGCACGCTGAGGGCGAGCGCCAGCATCAATCCTGCTGCCACGAAATATACGGCGCGCCAGCCAAAGTGCGAGCCGATCAATCCGCTGGCGGTGCGCGCCAGCAAAATGCCGAAGAGCATTCCACTCATCACCACGCCCAGCACGCGTCCGCGCTGGCGGACCGGCGCCAAATGCGCGGCAAACGGAACGATTATGTGCACCAAGGACGCGGTGGCGCCCACCGCCAGGCTGGAGCACGTGAGCCAGAGCGCGTTTGGGGCTACAGCGAAGAACAGGAGCGATACGGTGGAAGCGAAGAGCAATACGGTGATCAGCGCACGGCGTTCGCGGACGTCACCCAGCGGCACGAACAGCAGCATGCCGAAGGCGGTGCCGATCTGGCTGGTCATGGCCAGGGCGCCGGCTTGCGTGACGGAGAGATGGAACTGGCGGGCGATTTCCGCCAGGAGCGGCTGGGCGTAGTAGATATTGGCTACGATCACCCCGGTGCTGATGGCCATGAACCAGACGGTGCGGGCGGGAATTGGCGGGCCGTCTACGTCGAGCGCGGCAGGCGCCAGCGCTGAATCCGCTGCGCCGGGTTTGGCCGCGAATGACGGTTCGATATCCGCAGAAGGCATATTCATAGGATGCTTGGGCAGTTGCGACGATTACAAAAAGTCAAGGAACATAGATTGAAGTCTGAGCTACACAGAGTCGAGGGAACACAGACGCCCTGACGGGTGCAAGCTGAAGTCTGTGCCACATAGAGGCAAAGGACACACCATGTTTGTCTCTCCGTACTGGGAATTGTATGCTGAAGGCCGCGACCTGTTCGCAAATCATGCCTACTGAAGACTCCTCTCAGAAATCTGAGGGTGCGCGGGAAATCCGCAAATCCAACAACCAACTCGCTATGGCGTTGGAACTTCCTTTCGTTCTAGTGGGGACAATCGCTCTGGCTGTGCTCGTGGGTTTTTACTTGGATCGCTGGTTGCACACCAAACCAATTTTGACGCTGATTCTTGGCGCGCTGGGTTTCGTCGGCGGGATTCGTGAGATCCTGCGTCGCGTCAAGTAGCCGCCGACTATGGAGCCTATTGAGCAGGCCGCGACGACAGGCAACACGCGAGGGCACGAACAAGTTACGGAAACGCTGATCGCGTGGCTGACGCCGCTCTTCGGAGGTCTCGCCGCGGCTGCCGCCTTTCTCCTGCATCACAAAAACTGGGCTGCGGGTCTGATCATCGGAGCTGGGCTGGCTTGGCTCAATTTTCGCTGGTTGCGACGGGGGCTTGATGGACTGGTCGCGGAGTCTCAGGCGCAAGCAGGACGGGAAAAGCCACGCGTTCCCATCGTCACCTATCTCCTTGCGCTGCTTCGCTATAGCTTGATAGCCCTCATTGTCTATGTTATTTTTGTTTATCTGCATATCCCTCTTGGCAGCATGCTGGTGGGGTTGTGTGCTCTGGGAGCCGCGGCGGTGGCGGCCAGTGTGTACGAAATTCTGCGTCCCGCAGCTTAGCTGTCGGGCGCCTCTCGGGTGGAGCCCTCGTTTCGATGGAAGAACACGTAAATAAACTTACGCTGCTGGTGAACCACTACTTCGGGCATTGGGCCCTGGCGCTGCTGGCGGCGCTGCACATTCAGCCGAACCATCCGGAGCGGCCGATTCCCGAGCACGTGGTGATGTCGGTGCTGGTGCTGCTGCTCTGCACGACGTTCGCGTTGATTCTGCGTTCGCGATTGTCGGTAGACAAGCCGGGCACATTGCAGCAACTGGCCGAGGGTTTGCTGACCAATCCGCTGGAATTCGGTATCCGTGACCTGCTGGAAGAAAATGTGGGACACGAAGGGCTGAAGCATGTGGCCTGGGTTGGCTCCATCGCGATATTTATTTTGATCGGTAATCTGTTTGGAATTTTTCCGTTCCTGACCGCTCCCACGGGAGTGGTTACCGTGCCGCTGGCTTGCGCCGTGCTTACGTTTCTCTATTTCAATTTTCATGGCGCCAAGCATCACGGAGTGTTCGGGTATCTAGGTACGTTTGCCGGTTCGCCGAAGAGCGCGGGTGATTATGCGCTGGCCATTCTGCTGTTTCCGGTGGAAATTATCAGCACCTGCGCGCGGCTGTTGTCGCTTACGGTCCGGTTGTGGGCCAATATGTTCGCCAGCGATTTGATCTACGTAATTTTCCTGGGGCTGTTGACCGGGGGCGCGGCGTTTGGCTGGTCTAAGTCTCCAGCGCTGGGCGTGGCCCTGGGTATTTTCCCCGCGCTGTTTCCCATCTTGTTCATCGCACTGCACATCTTCGTTTCCGTCGTGCAGGCGTATGTGTTCACAGTACTGCCCGCGGTTTATCTGGGGCTTGCGACTGCGGACGACCACTAAAGCGAAATTTGCCGGAGGGAGTTCGCCGGCAATGTGCTGCTCCAGTGTGAGGCCGGCTGCACGGTGTCCGGCAACCACCTCCTGGCAGCAAATCATAAGGAGGCAGTAAATGAAGAAGCTGATGTACGTATTCACCGCGCTTGCGGGCATTCTGTTGGTAGCGGCCCCCGGCGCGTTTGCACAGACGGATGCAGCAGCGGGCAATGGCAAGGCTTTGACGGCGTTCGCGGTGGCCATCGGTATGGGCGTAGCGGCGTTTGGCTGCGGTCTGGGCCAAGGGCGCATCGCCTCGGCGGCGTGCGAAGGCATGGCACGCAATCCTGGGGCAGCCGGACCGATTCGCGCGGCGATGATTTTGGGCCTGGTGTTCGTCGAGACGTTGGTACTGTTCACACTGGCGATGCTGGCACTGAAATCGTAAGAATTTTTTTTCCAGCGAGAAACTAAAGGCCCGGAAGCAATGCTTCCGGGCCTTTTTCATTCCGCTACCCGATTTTCGGAAGCACTCTCAGCGCGTGATTCCCATATTGGTACTTGACATATAGTTAACTAACATGTTATCCTTCTCGGGCATGCGCAACTGTCACCAGATGGATCTTGAGATATCAAAAAAGTAACTAAAATCCTTCACTAAACCGTGTGGAATGAACACTTACGAAACGTTATCAAAACAAACGACTTCAACTCCTTTTAAATGATAACGATTCAAAGAATCCAGGAGAGGCATACCCGCCAAACGCGAAGCACGTTGTCAGTGCAGGCCGCCGAGGAGGGTCGGTTGCGAGATGAACTGGAGGATGTAGTTGGGGAAGAGGCCCAGGCCGATGGTGCTGATGGCAGTGACAATGAGCACGATCACCACGGTAGCGGGGAAGCGGACTAGCGGGAGCTCGGCGATTTCGGCGGTGGGTTCGCGCATGTACATGATGACGATCAGGCGGAAGTAGTAGTAGGAGCCGATGACGCTGTTGACGGCCATGAGGACCGCCAGCCAGACGAGGTGGGAATCGAGCGCGGCGGTGAAAATGTATAGCTTGCCGAAGAAGCCCGCAGTGATGGGCAAGCCCAGCAGGGACAACAGAAAGATGCTGAGCGTGGCGGCGACCCACGGCTGGCGCTGGCCCAGCCCGGCGTAGTCGTCAATGGAGACGTGTTTTTCGCCCGCGCCGCCGATTTGCGACACGATGGTGAATGCGCCGATTTTTACCAGTGCGTAGCTGACGAGATAAAACAACACAGCCGCATACGCCTTGCTGGCGCCGGTGCCTAGCTCTGAAGACATGGACGTGACGGAAGCGAAGGCTACGAGGATGTAGCCGGCGTGGGCGATAGAGCTGTAGGCCAAGAGGCGCTTCACGTTGCTCTGTACCAGCGCGCCGAGGTTGCCGGCGAACATGGTGATGATGGCCAGAAGCCAGAAAGCCCAGAACCACAGATGCGTGGCGGCGGGAACGGTGGCGAAAATGCGCAGCAGCAGCGCGAAGGTGGCGGCTTTCGGTCCGGCGGAGAAGAGCGCGGTGACCGGAGTAGGTGCGCCTTCGTAAACATCCGGTGTCCAG
This sequence comes from uncultured Acidobacteriota bacterium, assembly GCA_963786485.1. Classification (GTDB taxonomy): domain Bacteria; phylum Acidobacteriota; class Terriglobia; order Acidiferrales; family UBA7541; genus Acidiferrum. Next base: position 295,048 of record CAWAZN010000001.1, on the reverse strand, counting down.
ATCTGGAACGGCGCGGCGGCGACTTTGAAGCCGAGGCCGATGAGAATCATGGCAAAGCCGAGCTTCAGCAGATTGCTGCTCACGTCGGCAGCGCCCATCTGGTCCAGCATGGTGGTGCCAGTGGCGCCGTAGACCAGGGCGATGCCGTAGAGGAAGAATGCTGTAGCGAAGGATCCCAGCAGGAAATATTTCATGGCGGATTCGCCGGACTTCAGCGAATCACGACGATAGCCGGCCAGAACGTAGCTGGCGATGGAACTCATTTCGAGGCCGATGAAGGCAGTCAGGAGTTCCTGCGCGCCAGAGAGAACGCCCATGCCCGCGGTGGCGAACAAGACCAGAGCGTAAAATTCGGCGGGGGCGAGATTTTCCCGCTCAAGATAAGGATCAGCAGCGAGCACCACCAGGCAGGCTACAGTGCCGACCAGCAGATGAAAAAATACGCTGAAGTAGTCCGACTGGATCAATCCATGATAGCCAGGACCAGGAAATACGCCCGCTACGACGGACAGGGCCGTGCCGGCCAACGCGCCGAGCAACGCGACAAACGTAAAAAACTTTCGGCTCTTTACGAAGGGCTGCAGCAGCATGACCAGCGTGCCGAATCCGCACCAGGCAATTTCGGGCAGCACGCGGTAAAGATCTTCTGGAGTCGGAAATGCGGAACTGGGAAGCATTTAGCGGGTTGCGCGCCTTTCCATCGAAATTTGTTGGGTCAGCGCAGGAGTGACGACTGCGATTGGAGTGGCCGTCAGTGGCGCTGCGGCGTTGGCGTTCGGTGCGTTCCCGGCTGACGTATTTACGGGCGCCGCGGGCGCCTGACCTTCGTAAAGGCGTTGCGGATTGACCTGATCGATTACCGTCTGCGACGAGCGCGCGGTGCGATTGGTGATGAACGCGGAGCCTACGCCCATCCACAGAGTGACGATGGCCATGGTGATCAAAATCCAGCGTTCGCGCGCGGAAACGTCCGGCAGAGATTTATTTTTCTCATGCGTGATTTCACCGAACCACACGCGCTGGTAAGACCACAGCAGGTAGCACGCGGACAGAATCACGCCGAGGGCAGCCCAACTGGCCCACGCCCAGTGCGACTGGTAGGTGCCGAGCAGGATGAGATATTCGCCGACGAACCCGTTGAGAATCGGCAGGCCGAGCGAGGACAGCGCGGCGAACAAAAAGAAGGCTGCGAGTTTGGGCATGGGAGTGGCCAGACCGCCGAACTCGCTGATTTCGAAAGTGTGTTTGCGGTCGTAGAGCATGCCGACGAGGAGGAAGAGCGCGCCGGTGGAAATACCGTGCGCGAGCATCTGGTAAACGGCGCCCTGCATGGAAATATTGTGGAAGGCGAAAATCCCGAGGACTACAAAGCCCAAGTGGCTGACGCTCGAGTAGGCGACCAACTTTTTGAGGTTGGGCTGTACGAGGGCGACAAGCGCGCCGTAGATGATGCCGATGATGGCCAGGACGGCAATGTATGGCGCGGCGCGATGCGAGGAGTCCGGAAAAAGCGGCAGACAGAAGCGCATCATGCCGTAGGTCCCCATCTTGAGGAGCACGCCGGCGAGCATTACGGAGCCAGCGGTGGGAGCTTCCACGTGGGCGTCCGGCAGCCAGGTGTGCAGCGGGAAGAGCGGCACCTTGATGGCGAAGGCTACGAAGAATGCCAGAAAGAGCAGCATTTCGCCGCGCTGGTCGACGATTTGCATCGAGCCATCCGAAAGCATGGCTTGCACGCGGGGAAGATCGAAGGATCCGGTGGCGTGGTACAGCCAGACGATACCCACGAGCATGAGGATGGATCCGGCCATGGTGTAGATAACAAACTTGATGGCGGCGTAAATCCGGCGGTCGTGGCCCCAGATGCCGATGAGGAAGGCCATGGGAATCAGCATGACTTCCCAGAACAAGAAGAAGAGGAACAGGTCCAGCGAAAGGAATACGCCGACTACGCCGACTTCCAGCAGCAACAGCATGATGAAAAATTCTTTCACGCGATGGCTGATGCTGGCCCAGGAGGCAAGCATGGAAATGGGCGTAAGGAAAGTGGTCAGCAGGACCAGGAAGAGGCTGAGGCCGTCGACACCCACGTGGTAGTTGATCGGGGGCTGGTGAATCCAGGCATGGAATTCCTCGAGGGCGTAGCCGGGAGCGCTGACGGGAACCTTCCAGAAGAGCATCAGCGAAAAAATAAATTCGATGACCGCGATGGTCATGGCGAAGCGGCGGATCCACACGTGATCGTCAGCGCGAAGGAGCAGAAGCGCCAGGGCGCCGCAGGCGGGGAAGAAGATCAGGACGCTCAGCAAGCCGGGAAGAGGCATCAGCGCACCATCCCCATGGACACGGGCTTGAGGTGCACCCAGAAGACAATGCCGATCACCAGAATTGCTCCTATGACGACCCACACGGCGTAGCTGCGGGTGTTGCCGGATTGCGTGTGGCGGGTGACGTCTCCAACTTCGCGCGCGCCGTGGGCAATGCCGTTGACGGCGCCGTCGACGATGCCGACGTCCACGACCTTCCAGAGAATATTGCGCGAGATCCACATGAGCGGGGCGATGATCACCGCAGCATAGAGCTCGTCCACGTAATACTTATTCCAAAGCGTGGAATAGATCGGCCCAGCGGATTTGGCGATGCTGGCGGGCTTGCCGGTGTCCTTGGAGTACAGCATGTACGCGACAAACCAGCCGATGGCGGCGGAAGCGACGGCGACGGCGGCCAAAATATATTCGAGATTGCGGGCCGCGGCTTCGTCGAGGGCGTTGGCGGTTTCGCCAGAGCCGAATACCGGCGCGAGGAACGAAGTGAAATAATCCGTGCCGCCCCAGAGCGCGGGAGCGGCCAGCCAGCCGCCGGTAATCGAGAGTACGGCGAGAATCACCAAGGGGCCGAGCATGCTCCACGGCGATTCGTGTACGTGGACGTGATGTTCGTCGAAGCGCTGCTTGCCGTAGAAGGTTAGGAACACCAAGCGGAACATGTAAAACGAAGTCAGCAGCGCGGTGAAGAGGCCGAGGCCGTAGAGAATGTGGCCGCCGTGTTCGTTGTTGAAAGCGCTGAGGAGGATGGCGTCTTTGCTGAAGAATGCGGCCAGGGGAGGGAAGCCGGCGATGGCCAGCGTTGCGATCAGCATGGTCCAGTAAGTCCACTTGATGTGTTTGCTGAGGCCGCCCATTTTCAGCATGTCTTGTTCGCCGCCCATGGCGTGAATGACGCTGCCGGCGGCAAGGAAGAGCAATGCTTTGAAGAAGGCGTGGGTCATCAAGTGGAAGATGCCTGCGGAAAATGCGCCGACGCCACAACCAAGGAACATGTATCCGAGCTGGCTGACGGTGGAGTAGGCGAGAACTTTTTTAATGTCGGTCTGGACGAGGCCGATGGTAGCCGCGAAGAACGCGGTGGCGCAGCCGACGATGGCGACGACGACCATGGCCGTGGGAGCGTGCTCGAAGAGGACATGGGAGCGGGCTACGACGTAAACGCCGGCGGTGACCATGGTCGCGGCGTGAATCAGGGCGCTGACGGGCGTGGGGCCTTCCATGGCGTCCGGCAGCCATACGTACAGAGGGAGCTGCGCGGATTTGCCGCACGCGCCCATGAAGATCAGCAGGCAGGCTACGGTCATGGTGCCGAGGGAGCCGTAAGCGTCGGCATGCATCGGCGTGTTGGCGAAGAGCGTGGCGAAATCCAGCGTGTGAAAGGTGCGAAACAGCAGAAACATGCCCAGCATGAAGCCGAAGTCGCCGATGCGGTTTACGATGAAGGCTTTCTTGCCGGCGTCCGCGGCGGACTTGCGGAGGAAATAAAAGCCGATCAGCAAATAGCTGGCGAGACCCACGCCTTCCCAACCGACGAAGAGCAGCACGTAGTTCGCGGCGAGGATCAGGATGAGCATGAAAAACATGAACAGGTTCAGGTAGGAAAAGAAGCGGTAGTAGCCGCTTTCGTGGGCCATGTATCCGGTGGAGTAGATGTGGATGAGAAAGCCCACACCGGTGACCACCATGAGCATGATCACGGTGAGCTGATCCATTTGCAGATCGAAGCCGGCGCGGAAGATGGCGCCGCCGTGAACCAAGTCGGGAACGATGATCCAGTCAAAGAAGGCTTTGTGGAAGTAGGTCTGGCCGCTGGCGAAGTATTCGCGGACCGCTTCGAGTGCGCAGATAAAAGACAAGCCGGTGGCGCCGAGCGCCACGCTGTTGACAATTTTATTGGGCCACTTCGCGCCGAGCAGTCCGTTGATGGCCGAGCCGAGCAGCGGCAGCAACGGAATGATCCACAGAAATTCGAGAATCGGATAGGTGGGCATTAGAGTTTGAGCAGGTCCACGCGTTCCACGTTGAGCGATTGGCGATTGCGCGCAATCAAGATGATGATGCCGAGGCCTACGGCCGCTTCCGCGGCGGCGACGATGATGACGAAGAGTACGAAAATCTGGCCTTCCAGTTTGCCGGTGGCCTGGCTGAAAGCGACGAAAGCGAGATTTACGGCGTTCAGCATCAGCTCAATGGACATGAAAATGGTGATGATGTTGCGCTTAAAGATGAAGGCGATGACGCCCAATCCGAAAAGGATGGCACTCAGCAGAATGTAGTAGGTGGTTGGCACCATATCAGTTCTCTCGGTGCGCCAGAACGATGGCGCCCAGAATGGCGATCAAAATCAAAAAGGAAGTCAGTTCAAACGGGTAAACGAAATCCTTGAAAATCATGGTGGAAAGCTGGCGGGTGGAAGAAAGCGCGCCGGGCACGTTTCCGGCTGCAGCGTTTACCGTGGCGAACGTTCCCGCGGAGCGCGCGACGGTGGCGGCGACGAAGCCCATCAGCGCGAGAGCCAACAAAATTCCCGGGAAGCCGGCTAGTTTGGACTCGCTGGTGTGTTCCTCGATACCGGCGTTCAAGAGCATGATGACGAAGACGAAGAGCACCATGATTGCCCCGCCGTAGACGATGATCTGCACCGCGGCGACAAACTCCGCGCCCATCAGCAAGTACAGTCCGGCGAGTGCGACCATGACCACGATGAGCGAAAGCGCGCTGTGGATGGGATGCTTCTGAAAAATGAGGCTGACGGCGCCGATGATAGAGAGAGCAGCGAGCACGAAGAAAATAATGAGCGGAGCGGTCATGGTTTGCTCCGCAACAGAACGAAGAACGCGGTGAGTACTACGTTCACGATGGAAACGGGCAAAAGCAGCTTCCAACCGAAAGCCATGAGCTGGTCATAACGGAAACGCGGGAGTGTGCCGCGCATCCAGACGTAGACGAACAGGAAGGTCAGGATTTTAGCGCAGAGCCAGAACGGTCCCTGAATGAATACATTCACGAATTGCAGTGGCGGAATCGCCAAAGCCAGGCCCAGGATGACCAGTACACCGCCGATCACCGGCAGCACCATTCTGCCCCAGATGGTTTCGTAGCGAATGCCGTCCCAGATGACCCACAGGCCGGAGGGAATCAGGAGCAGCGATGGCAGATAGTAGGTGAAGGTCCAAGTCGCAGGGAAGGGAGACAGCCAGCCGCCGAAAAACAGAATCGAGCACAGGCACGATACCGTGATCATGCTGGTGTACTCGGCTATGAAGAACATGGCGAATTTGAAGCTGGAATATTCGGTGTGGAAGCCGGCGACGAGTTCGGATTCGGCTTCCGGCAAATCGAAAGGCACGCGATTGGTTTCGGCGATGGCAGCTACAAAAAAACAGAAGAAGCCGAGGATTTGCGGAAAGGGACCGGAAAAAATGTTCCAGCCGAGAAAGCCAACTCCCCACACAGGATGGGCTTGCTGATTGATGATTTCGGTGAGATTGAAGCTGTTGGCCATGAGCAGCACGCCGACCACCGAGAGCGTCAACGCCAATTCGTAGCTGATCATTTGCGCGGAGCTGCGGAGTCCGCCGAGCAGGGGATATTTGCTGTTGGAGGACCAGCCGGCGAGGGCTACGCCATAGACGCCTAGCGCGGTGATAGCGAAAAGGACGAGCAAACCGATACTGGGATTGGCGATATACAACCAGACGTCATGGCCGAGCACGCGAATGGGATCAGGACCGAAAGGGATGACGGCGATGGACGTGAGCGCCAAGGCCAGCGCCAAGAGCGGCGCCAGAAAATAGACGAACTTATCCACACCCGCGGGTGTGGGATCTTCTTTCAGCAAAAATTTCAATCCGTCCGCGAGCGGCTGCATCAAGCCGTGCGGTCCTACGCGATGCGGGCCCCATCGGGATTGCATGTGGGCGACGACTTTGCGCTCGAACCAAGTGAGGTAGGCGTTTACCGTCAAGACGATGAACAGCAGTAGCGCAATCTTGATGACGGTGATGATGATTTCGGCGTGCGCGGATAAGAAGTCGATCACGGCTGGGCTTCGGCCTCCGGCAGAGATTCCATCATGGTGCAGAAGCGACCCAGGGTACCGCTGGTGAAGAGCGTATCTTGCGCGGAGCGGATGAGGCCGACGGGAACATCGTACGGAGCGTGGCCGTTGCGCGAGAATTGTACGCGGCTCGGTTCGGCGCCGCCGGTGAGCAGGCCCGCGGCTTGCACGTTGTAGCTGGGCACGGCTTTACGAATTTCTTCGAAGACTGCCGCAGGCGTTTTGTAATGAAAGGCTTTGCCCAAGCCGAGTTTGGCGAGCTGATGCGAGAGAATCCGGAGCAAATCGAAATCGGTGCGCGGGCCCATAACTTCAGCCGCTTTGCGCAGTAACTGAATTTCGCCGGAAGTGTTGGTGACCGTGCCTTCTTTTTCGTAGGCGGAGGCGGCGGGAAAAACGATGTCAGCCTGATTGGCGGTTTCCGTGAGGAACATTTCGTGGACGATGAGCAGATCGAGTTTGCCGCGTCCAAAGCCGAGGGTGCCGAAATGCGCGAGCGGATTGGCGCCCATCACGTAGAGAGCTTTAAGCTTTCCGGATTGTGCGGCCTCGACCATTTGCGGCGCGGTCATGCCCGTTTTGGAAGGGATGATGTCCGCTCCACAATTTGTCCAAGGCTTCGCGGGTGCCGGCGTTGTCTACGTAGGCGTAGCCGGGCAGGCGATCGGGGAGCACGCCCATATCGGCGGCGCCGCGGGAGTTGGCGTAGTCGGCGAAGGCCATGTAGCGGACTCTGCCGGGAAGTTTCGATCCGAAGGCCGTGAGCAGAGCGATGGCAGCGCCGGAAATCTCCGCTCCGAAAACGATGGCGACTTCTTCTTCCTGTTCGAGTGCGGCTTTGAGCTGAACAAGTTGTTCGACCAAGCCGGGCGCGAGCTGGCCTTCTTCGTGTGAGATCCAGCGCAGCGCGGCCGCTTCCTGGCCCGGCGCTACTTTTACGTATTGCGTGGCCTTGCGTTCCAATTTGATTTCGCCGGAATTGATAATGAAAAGCTTGCTGGAGAAATGGCGGATGCCGGAACGGATTTGCCAGGCGACGAGCGGATTCTGATTGGTCGGATCGTTACCCACGAGCAGGACCGCCTTCGATTCGTAGAGCTGCTCCATGGTGAGCATGGAGTCGGCGGCGCGATCGCCCAGCGCCGTTACCAGGCCGGTGAAATCGGCGGTGCGGTGGTGGTCAATATTGTTGGTGCCGAAGGTGGCGCGGGCCATGCGCTGGAAGAGGTAGTTTTCTTCGTTCGAAGTGCGGTTCGAGCCGATGAAGCCGATAGAATCTTTTCCGCCGGAATCGTAGACAGCTTTGAGCTTCGCGGCGGCGGTTTGCGCCGCTTCTTCCCAGCTGACCGGATAGAGCTTGTCGCCCTTGCGTACCAACGGCTGGCGAATGCGGTCTGGATGCTGCGTGAAGTCGAATCCGAAGCGGCCCTTGACGCAGAGAAAATCTTTGTTGATGCCGGACATGTCGCGGTTGTTCGCGCGCATGATTTCGTGATTGCGAACGCTTAGCGTGGTCTTGCAGCCGTTCGAACAGTGCGTGCAGATGGTGGAGACGTATTCCATTTCCCACGGGCGCGTTTTGTAGCGATAGGTGCCGCTGGTGAGGGCCCCGACTGGGCAGATATCGATGCACATGCCGCACTCTTCGCAGTCCAAATGATCGCCGGCGTTGGGGATGATGATGCTGTTGGCGCCGCGCATACCGACGCCGAGGGCTTTCACGTCCATGCCTTCGTCGCAGACGCGCACGCAGCGGAAGCAGAGAATGCAGCGCGGAGCGTCGTAGTAGACCAGCTCCGACCACTTTTCTTCAGGGCGATGAATTTTCTCTTCGACGAAGCGGCTAGAATCGGCGCCGTAGCGGAAGACCATGTCCTGCAGTTCGCACTCGCCGCCTTTGTCGCAAACGGGGCAATCGAGTGGGTGATTGGTGAGCAGGAACTCCAACATATATTTACGGGCGTTGCGGACTTGTTCAGAGTCGGTCTTAACGACCATGCCTTCGGTGGCGGTCAAGGTGCAGGCGGTCTGCAGCTTGGGCATTTTTTCGACTTCGACGAGGCACATGCGGCAAGCGGCTTGAAGAGAAAGGCCCGGGTAGTAGCAGAAAGACGGGACTTCCGTGCCGAGGCGGCGCGTGGCTTCAATGACCAAAGTGCCGGCGGGAACTTGCGTGTCCGCGCCGTTGATCTTCAGCGTGATGAGCTTTTGTTCGGTCTTCTGTTCGGCCATAGAGTCTGTACCGCGAAACTTTTTCGTTTACAGCGACTGCCAGGTAAAAAAAGTGGACACGGCACGTCGTGCCCCTACTTATCTCGCTCCCAACAGGGCGTCGGCGTTTTTATAGGCGCAACGGCCTTGCAGGTGATCTTCGAATTCGCTTCGAAACTTTTCGACGATGCTGATCGTGGGCATCGCCGCGGCATCGCCTAGCGCGCAGAAGGTCCGGCCCAGCATGTTTTTTGAGAGCTCGAGCACGTTGGTGATGTCGGCGCTGGTGCCATAACCGGCGTGGAAGCGATCCAGCGTCTTGGTGAGCCACGCGGTGCCTTCGCGGCAGGGAATGCACCAGCCGCAGGATTCGTGGGAGTAGAAATGCATGACGCGGCGAGCCATGTCCACCATGCAGGTGTCTTCGTCCATGACCACCATGCCGCCGGAGCCGAGCATAGAGCCGGCTTTAGCGAGGGAATCGTAGTCCATGGGAATGTCGATTTCGTCAGCGGTGAGGAAAGGGCAGGAGCTGCCGCCGGGGATTACGGCCTTTAATTTTCTGCCGCCGGGGATGCCGCCGCAGGTTTCGTAGATGAATTTTTTCATATTCAAGCCGAGGGCGACTTCGTATATGCCCGGCTTGTTCACATGGCCGGAGACGCACAGCATGCGCGTGCCGCCATTTTTCGGAGTGCCGAGCGCGGCGTAGGCTTCGCCGCCCATGCGAATGATGGCGGGAACAGAGCTCAGCGTTTCGGCGTTGTTAATGACGGTGGGGCAACCGTACAGCCCGACGACGGCAGGGAAGGGCGGCTTGATGCGCGGGATAGCCGCGCTTGCCTTCGAGCGATTCCATCAGGGCGGACTCTTCGCCGCACTCGTAGGCGCCAGCACCCGTGTGCGTGATCAGGTCGAAATCGAAACCGCTGCCGAGAATATTTTTGCCCAGATAGCCGCGGTCGTAAGCTTCTTTAAGAGCGACGTCTACGATGTCCAGGACGTAGCGATATTCGCCACGAATATAGATGAAGCCCTTGTGAGCATCGAAAGCGCGACCCGCGATAACCATGCCTTCGATCAATTGGTGCGGATCGAGTTCCATGAGCGGGCGGTCTTTGCAGCTGCCCGGCTCGGACTCATCGGCGTTGCAAATCAAATATTTCGGCTTGGGGGAATCTTTGGGGACGAAGGACCACTTCATTCCGGTGGGAAAACCCGCTCCGCCGCGACCGCGCAAGCCGGATTTTTTCACGTCTTCGATAATGTCGCCGGGCGCCATGGACTTCAGTGCTTTGTCCAGCGCCTGGTAGCCTTCGGATTGCAGATAGGTGTCGATGCTGCGGGAATTGGCCATGCCCCAGCGCTTGCTGATGACGATGATCTCTTGATTCGTGCGCGGATGCAGAGCGCCGCTGGTAACCGGCTCGGCATCGGCTTTGCGCCCGGCGTCGAGAGTTTCAATGATGCGATCGAATTTCAGAGGCGTGAGATTTTCGTAGAAATCGTAATTGACCTGCATGGCCGGAGCGCCGGTGCAGGCTCCGATGCATTCGACTTCTTCGAGGGAAAATACGCCGTCGGAGGTGGTCTCTTTGTTGCCAATGTTCAAGCGCTTTTTCGCGCGATCGAGCAACTCGTTGCCGCCGCGCAGCATGCAGGCCACGTTGGTGCAAACCTGAACGTGATTTTTGCCCCAGGGCTTGCGGTGCAGCATGGAGTAATACGCAAGGGTTTCTTCCACTTGGACTTCGTGGAGGTCCAGACGCCCGGCGATCTCCGTGACCAATTCATCGGTGATGTAGCCAAACTCATCCTGCGCATACATCAGCATGGGGATCAGCGCGCTGCGCTTGACCGGATAGCTGGTCTGCAATTTTTCAAACTTCGCCGTAAGCTGCGCTGAAAGTTGCATAATCCTTGTCTACCGAAGCTCCCACGCGTCTGAACTTTAAGCCGAGCCGAAACTGGTGGATCTATGGTCTAACGATCCACGTCACCCAAAACGATGTCGATGGTGCCGATGCAAGCAATTACGTCTGAGATGATTTGGCCTTCGATCAATTTCGGCAGAGCCTGCAAATTAATAAAAGAAGGCGAGCGGAAATGTACGCGTAAAGGCTTCGCAGAACCGTCGCTGGCCACGAAACAGCCCAGTTCGCCGCGCGGCGACTCGACGGCTACAAACGCTTCTCCGGGAGGCGGCGCGAAGCCTTCGGTGAAAATTTTGAAGTGGTAGATGAGCGCTTCCATCTCTGTCTTCATTTTTTCGCGCTGCGGCGCCACAATGCCGGGCGCTTCGGAGCGCACGGGGCCGCTATCGGAAATCTTGGCCATGGCCTGGGTAACGATTTTCAAGCTTTCGCGCATTTCTGCGACGCGCACCATGTACCGGCCGAAGCAATCGGAATCGGTGCGGGTGGGGATATCGAAGTCGAATTCTTCGTAGGAGGAATACGGGAACATTTTGCGGTTGTCGTAAGCGAGGCCCGAAGCGCGCAAAGTCGGGCCAGTCATGCTGAGGGCGACGGCGTCTTCGGTGGAGATGTAGCCGATGCCTTGCGTGCGGCCCATCCAGATGCGGTTTTTGGTGAGCAGCGTTTCGTAGTCATTGACGCGGCTGGGCATCATCTTCAAAAATTTTTCGACGGCGGCGCGCCAGCCGGCGGGTGGGTCAAGAGCGAGGCCGCCGATGCGGAAATAGCTGGTCATCATGCGCTGGCCAGCGAAGAGTTCAAAAATCTTCAGAATCTCTTCGCGCTCGCGGAAGCAATAGAGGAAGACGGACATGGCGCCCAAGTCGATAGCGTGGGTGCCAAGCCACACCAGATGCGAAGAAATGCGCTGCAGCTCAACCAGCATCACGCGTACGTACTGCGCACGCTTCGGAACTTCAATGCCGAGCAATTTTTCGACGGCCAGGCAATAGACCAGATTATTGCCGAGTGGATTCAGATAATCCATCCGGTCGGTCAGCGTAATCGCCTGGGAATAGGTCTTATCTTCGCAGGACTTTTCAATGCCGGTGTGCAGATAACCCAGATCCGGCACGGCTTTGATCACCGTCTCGCCATCCAACTCCAACGCGATGCGCAGCACACCATGCGTGGAAGGATGCTGTGGCCCCATGTTCAAAATCATGGTTTTGGCGGCGCCGATGGGAGTTTCGACGGTGGTGGTCATTAGCGTGGCTTCCTAAACGCCGGAATATAAGAGGACGGCACGTCGCGGAAGCCTTGGACGGGAAAATCTCTCCGTAAGGGGTGACCTTCCCAGTCGTCGGGAAGCAAAATGCGCCGCAAATCCGGGTGTCCGTTGAAGCGAATGCCCATCAAATCCCAAATTTCGCGCTCCAGCCAATTTGCGCCGGGCCATACCGGGACCATGGAATCCATCACAGGATCGTTGCCGGAGAGCTTGGTTTTCAAGCGCAGGCGGGCCTTGCGCGGGATAGACACCAGGTGATAGTTCACTTCAAAGCGCGGCTCCATCGGAAAACGATCGACGCAGGTCGCGTCAGTGAGCAGGTTAAATTGTAAGTTGGGGTCTTGCAGGCAATACGCGCAAACTTCCAGCATCATTTCGCGCGGCACGACAATGGTGGTTTCCCCGCGAAATTCAATTACTTCGCTGACCGCTTTACCGTTCCAGGCACGCAACTGCGCGGCGACAACATTAGTATTCTCGCTGGTGTTCTCGGTCACGTCTTGGATGCTTTTCCCGAAAAGGTTACGCGCCTACAGATGCCAGTCCAGCGCGCCTTTTTTCCAAAGATATAAGTAGCCGACCAACAGTATCGCGATGTACAGCATCATTTCCCCGAAGCCATACCAGCGCAGGTCACGGAAAACGTAGGCCCAGGGGTACAGAAAAATCGCTTCTACGTCGAACAAAATAAAAACCATAGCTACCAGGTAAAATTTGACGGAAAAGGGCTGCCGCGCGTCGCCGGTGGGCTCCATACCGCACTCGTAGGCCTGCTGTTTAGCGCGATTGGGCCGCCGCCAGCCCACCAAAACCGAGGCAGCGGTCAACGCACTGGCCAAAAACACCGCAATCAGGAGGTGTAAAAGAAGCGGAGCGTACGTTTGTATGCCGGAATCGCTCATAGCGAAGGGTTATAATAACGATTCAAGAGCAGTCGGTCAAATGTCTCGAAAAAATAGTCGCGGACCGCGTGGTGGGGCACCGTGACTGAATTGGTACGAGTGTTTGCTGGACGGCGGCAGGCCACGGCCGATAATCAATAGATGGCCACTATCAGCCCGATCGAGGGAAGAAGCTCCATGTTGTTCGGCCACAATTCGAACGTAAAGGTTGGGGAAACCACGTTCCATGTGCAAACGGAGGATCGCGGCGTGGCCTCCGCGCTGATCGACACGACGGTTTACCATGCCGGTCGCGTGATGCATCGGCGGACGAATAACTACCACGATTTGATCCCGCTGAATCCGGACCGCCAAGAGGCGCTGCGCCTGCGGCTGAATGAGCAGCACCGCGCCACGATTGAAGAGATCCGCTCTGGCGCGCTGTATCTGGCGGTGCAGCCGGCGGTGGCGAGTCGGCCGCAGTCGCAGGCGTCTGCCGAGCCATCGGCGGCCGTCACAAACAACGCGTCGGCGACTAATTCGGCTAGTCCTCTGAAATTGGAACTGCGCAACGCCAGAACTTGGCTTGCGGGCAAGCAGGCCAAATTGGAATTGTCTGTACTGGATCACAGCGGACAACCACAGCATGGCGCCAAAGTGACGGCGCATATCGAAGGCGCAGCTACGCCGGAAGACTTTTCTTCAGAAACGAATGCCGAGGGGCAAACAGAAATTAGTTTTGCGATGCCACGGCTTTCTACCGGGGACGCGGCGCTAGTGATCGAAGCGTGGCAGCAAGCGCAAGGCGGCGTTATGAATCGGGTGACGAATCACGGCAAATTGCGATTTTCGCTACGCTCGAAACCTAAGACGCTGTAGAGGCGATTGCCGAGAGGCGCCACTTCATTTTTTGATTTTTTGGATTCCCGCTGACGTTATCCGCCACCGACAAATTGCACAATTTCGAATCGATCGCCTGGTTCGAGCAATGTGTCGTGCCAATGCGGCCGCGGCAAAATCCCTAAATTCCGTTCGATGGCCACGCGGCCGCCTTGCAATCCTAGTTCGCGCAATAAATCCGTCACGGTAGAGCCTGCCGCGGCGGCCCGCGTTTCTCCATTTACGATAATCTCGATCGATTCACTCATAGCCCGACCCGTCAAACTCCATCCAAAATGTGACCCATCTTGTCTTTTTTCGTTTGCAAGTACGCGCGCGAAATTTTGGAAATGCGCGGCTGGCAGGGAACGCGCTCGACCACTTTAATGCCCGCGGTTTCGAGTTGCCGCACCTTTTCTGGATTGTTTGAGAGCAACCGCACTCTTTCGACTCCCAGCTGCTTTAGAACCTGCGTGGAAAATTCATAATCCCGCGCGTCCGCCGCAAATCCCAATTTCTCGTTGGCCTCTACCGTATCCATTCCACCGTCCTGCAATTCATAGGCGCGTAGCTTATTCATCAATCCAATTCCGCGGCCCTCTTGCGGCAGATACAAAAGGATTCCGCTGCCAGCTTTGGCAATCTTTTTTAAGGAAAGCTCCAGCTGCGCTCGGCAATCACACCGCAGCGAAGCCAAGACATCGCCCGTCAAGCATTGAGAATGAATCCGCACCAAAGGCGCGCTTTTACCTTTGATATTTCCGTGCACGAGCGCTACGGCCTCTTCGAGAGGACCCTTGCCCGCAAATCCGTGAATCCTGAATTTGCCGAATTTCGAAGGGAGCGCGGCCTGCGCTACATGTTTCAGCTGTCCGACGTTCCTGCTGCTCTTCACACCGCGAGGTCTAGGCGTCATGGGAATCTCAAGTATATCAGCCGCGCCCCAGCCAGCGAATTTTCACCCAATTCCGACTCGTCACCGCTAATTCGAAATTGCGGCGGTACCGGAACGCTTCTTTACACGGCGACAATATTTGCATAGCGTTAAGAAGCATACTGCGGCACACAAATGGAAACTGGCACCTCCGTACGGGACCTGCTGTTCACCCTGCTATTAAAGGTAGGAGTCTCCGCGTCTATTGCCGCATTGTTGGCGCGGTGGAACACCTTCCGCCGCGTGCTGTTTACCGAAGAACGCGACCCTGACCAAAAATTAAAATTGATGTTGTTTATGACGCCCGCGCTCATCGTCGGCGTGACTCTGCGGCTTGGGAGCTATCAATATCGTTTCGCCGACCTGTCCCTTGAAGGCGCGTTTCTGATGGGGCTGCTTGGTGGACGCGTGGTCGGTCCCATCGGTGGCGCGATCATTACTATTCCCGCGCTGATCTTTCACGAATGGCTGGCTATGCCTGCAGCTGCATCCGCGGGCCTTTTAGGTGGCTTGATTCGCCAGGCCATTCCTAATAAAGAAGACTTGTGGAATTTCGGTCCATTCACGTTTCTGAATATCCCCAAAGCGGTCGTGCGGCTGATGACGCGCGCGGAACTTTTCTGGGAAATGGCGCCGCTGATGGCTTGCGTGGGATTGGAGCTGGGCCGCGTGGCTCTGGTGGAAGCGACCAAACCCAAGTGGCTTTTTGCGATTGACCCGAACTGGGATTGGTGGCTGATTCTGACGGTGATTGCCACATTAATGTCCGTGGCCGCGCCGCTGAAGATTTGGAACAATACCCGCATCGAGATGAATCTGGAGCGCCATCAGCAATTGCTGCTGAAAGCGCGCATGGACGCTCTGGCCAGCCAGATCAATCCACACTTCTTGTTCAATACGCTGAACACGGTCTCCGCGCTGATCCGTTTCGATCCGGATACAGCACGCGGCGTGGTTTTGAAGCTGAGCAATATCCTGCGGCGGTTGCTGCGCAAGCACGAAACCTTCGTCCCTCTCCGCGAAGAACTGGAATTCATCGACAACTATCTGGATATCGAAGTAGCGCGATTCGGGCGGGACAACCTGGACATCATCAAACAGCTGGACGACGATACGCTGGAGACGTTTGTGCCCAGCATGCTGCTGCAACCGATCGTGGAGAACTGCCTGAAGCACGGCCTGGCGCCGAAACTCGAAGGCGGAAAAATTCAGCTGCGCACCACCAATCGCAACGGCCGGCTGCACATCGAAATTGAAGACAACGGCGTGGGCATCAGCGAAGAGAAAATGCCGCACGTGTATGTGGAGGGCATTGGACTGAGCAACGTTCGGGAACGCCTGAAGGTTTTGTACGGTGCAGATTTCAATTTGCAGATCGATAGTCGACCGAACGAGGGCACGATTATTCGGATTGATATTCCGGAGTTGGTGGCCACGATGCAGCCCGTCAGCCAGCTGTTGTAGCCGGAGACGCTACGTTGTGATTAGTTGTTTTGCTTCGCGCTTCTTTGCCTTGCGTCTCCTTCTCCACGGCTCTTAGTGGATTTCGAGCGTTCCAGCCGCTCCGCAAATCTTTTCACTGCCACCGCAGCAAAGCCGCCGCTGGAAACGACCGACACCACCGAACCGGCCACCAACAGCACGCTGCCAAAGCAAAATGGACACATAGCGAACCTCCTTCACGCCACCGTCAATGCGGCCGGCCTGCTTCGGCGCGTTTGACCATCAACGCGTGGGTGTGCGCCCAGCCCTGTTTCGCGTTCCGGTACTCTTCCAAAATGATTCCAAAAGACCAGTGGTGAAAAGTGATCAACGTTCCGCCTTTTTCTTCCTTTAGGCGATACTGCAGATTCGATGTCGCCGGAGTGGACATAAAGAGCGGGCCGCAAATTTCCAATAGCGTAGGCCGCTTGATGGCTTGCACGGTGCCCCAGAAATGGCCGTTGCCTTCTCCAAGATCGCGGAACCAGCGGCCGCCGGGCCAAGCTTCCAGCTTCATGGGCATGGGCCGTTCGTTGTCGACTTCGTTCAATGGACCGAGCTGTTCCAGCAGAGACTCGAACGTAACGTCGAGCGGCGCTCGCACGTAGATTTCTTCGCGAATATCGATCGTCAAGTCTTCCATTTTGCTGGCCACTGCCGTCATCTTTCCTCCAAGTGCCGGACGGTTTGTCCGGCTTGTTTTTCTTGTTCAAACAAATTTCAATCTTTCGAGGTCTTCGCCTTTAGCTCCGCGCGTTCTTTGACGCGCAACAACTGATGGCGCCAGTATTTTTCAAACGTGCTGGTCCATTCGTGCAGGGGACGAATGGCCTCCGCGTTGGTGCGATACAGCATCCGGCGACCGTCGCGGCGGACGTTGACTAGCCCTACTTCCTTTAAGACGCGCAGGTGTTTCGAAACGGTAGGCTGCTCCATCTGCAGTGAATCCACGATGTCGCCCACCGGGCGTTCGCCAAGGACTAAAAAGCTGAGGATGTCCCGGCGCCGCACCTCGGCGACGGCATTGAACGCATCAGAAGTAGTGGCTGCTCTCGCCATACGGTATCATTGCATTCCTATATAGGAATATGTCAAGTATTTTCTTTCGGTGATCTGAAGAAAGCCCTCGCGGACATTTGCTCCTTTTCCAAGGTGAACCGTTGCTCGAAACGACGGGTCGGGCTGGTAAAACTCAAAAATCGTTCCAACATACGGAATTCGCGTGTCGGAAGTGAAGCAGCGCGATGCAAAGGAGTGTAGTATTCGCGAAACCTCCCGTCACGGTGGATGCCGCGAAAGCCAACCTGCTGTTAGTCCCAGGATTGTCAAGCCAAGGATTGTTACGTCAAGGAGAACCAGCATGGCCAGCTTGAGCAGTTCCGTCGCAAGGCAACATAGCGACGCGAAAGGGAACAGTGCCGCTAAAGCGATTGGAATGGCTGGGCTGTTGTGCGGGGTGATGGATATCACCGCCGCGCTGGTGGTATATGGCGCGATGGGTATCCGGCCACAAAGATTGCTGCAGGGTATTACCAGCGTGGCGATAGGACCGCGGGCATTCACCGGAGGCGTGGCCACTGCGGCACTCGGACTTTTCTTTCACTTCGTGGTCGCTTTTGGCGCAGCCACGATGTTTTATTTGGTTAGCAGGAGAATGCGTTTTCTGCTGGAGCGAACGGTGCTGTGCGGAGCACTTTACGGCATAGTGGTCTATTTTTTTATGGATCGCGTGGTGATTCCTCTATTCAGTCACAAACCCAGACCGTTCAATATAAAATTCGCGGTCATCGGCATCGTCATTCACATTATCTGCGTCGGATCGCCGATCGCGTTCATGATGCGGAAGTACGGCAGTCCGGTTCCCGCGCGGTGATTGCTCCGGCCCTTACTGCTTGGCCTTTTGTTCAGCAATCCACTTGTTCGTTCGGGCTTCCAGCAAGTCCAACGGCAAGACTCCGCCATCGAGTATTTCATCGTGAAAAGTGCGGATATCGAATTTGGGGCCTAGTTCTTTTTTCGCGCGTTCGCGCAATTCGCGGATTTTGAGTTGGCCCAATTTATAACTGAGGGCTTGCGCGGGCCAGGCGATGTAACGGTCGGTTTCGGATTGAATAGTGGGTTCATCAACGGCGCCGGATTTTCGGAAAAATTCAACAACTTGATCGCGGCTCCAGCCCTTGGAGTGAATCCCGGTGTCGACTACCAAACGCACGGCGCGGAACAGCTCTGAAGACAAGCGCCCATAGTCGGAATTGGGATCGGTGTAGAAGCCCGCGTCTTTGCCCAGCTGCTCGGCGTACAGCGCCCAGCCTTCCGTGTATGCATTGAATCCAAGGCCATGCAGGCGGAATTTCGGCAGCCCAGTGAGTTGTTGGGCCACGGAGATTTGCATGTGATGGCCGGGAATGCCTTCGTGGTAAGCGATAGCCTCGTCGTCGACCAACGATCGTTCCGCAAAATTCGAAGTGGCTACCACGACGCGGCCGGGGCGTTTGCCGTCTGGCGTTCCATTGTTGTAGTGGGTCGCGGCAGCGGACTGGAACGCAGGAATGGCTTCGACAGTGACGGGAGACTTGGGCAACAGGGTGAAAAGCTCCGGCAATTTAGGCTGCATTTGCGCGATGTACCGACGGAAATCTTCGAGTATTTGATCTGCGGAAGTGGGAATGTATTTGGGATTCTTTTTCAGCGCGGCGCGGTAAGAATCGAGATCGGCGTAGCCTTCCTTTTTGGCAATCACCAACATGTCCGCTTCGATGCGGGCGATCTCGCGCAGGCCGAGCTGATGAATTTCGTCAGCGGTCATGTGCGTGGTGGTTCGGCCGTAGATATTATTTTCGTAGCGTTTTTGGCCATCGGGAAGAGAAGTGACGGCCAGATTCGTGCGGCCAGCTGGCGCGTATTGTGTTTGAACGAAAGCCGCAAATTTTTTATAGGCGGGAATCACTTCCTCATTGATGGCGTCAGTGATTTGCTGCGTCAAGCGCTTCTGATCGTCGGCGGAAAAATCCGCGGGGTATTTGGTGGTGGGCCGCAGGAACGGGTCGGCGTCAATGATGCCTTGGCACTGCACCGGCAGTTTCTCAAGCAGAAATTTCACGGGCATAAGTTTGTCTTTCATGCCCTGCTGCATCACTTCGGTGGTCTGCTCCAACACGCGCGGGATCTGGTGCAAGCGCGAAATGTAGTCGTCGTAGTGCTTCACGGTGTCCAGTGGAACGGAGAGAGGAAGATCGGCAAGGCCGGTGTGAATGCCATTCATCTGATTGACGGGCATTTCGAATTCTTTCAGATTGTAATCGGCGATGCGCTGCTCGAGAACGCGGACCAAAAGGTCGTGAGAGAGCTGATCTTGGTCAGTGAAGCCGGTAGTGGGGATAGCTTGCAATCTGGCAAGAAAGCCCTCGTTCAGTTTGTCGCGCTGGGCGATGGCGGCCAAAGAGTATTGCCCAAGCTGATCGTTGTAGCGGTAGTCGCCGAAGGAGGTGGCGCGTTCCGGAGAGTTTTTCAGATCGGATTCGTACTGTTCGTCAAAAAGCGCGTTTTGCGCGGCGAGGCGGTCTGCCAAGGGTTTAACGGATTGTGCGAACGTGGCAGACGTGGCGAACGCCAGAGTCCCAGCGAGAGCGATGGTAGCGGCAATTCTGTGGATGTTCATAGGGTTTTTGATGGAATGAAAAGTATTTTTGATAGTCATGACGCACGAAAATATAGCACGCCGTAAGGAGTTTAGGCGTGAAGAGGTTTCGCGAATACGAATTACGGCTTGCGTTGCGCGTTGATCCACGCGGTGACTTGTTCGTTCAACACGTCCAGCGGCAACGCGCCATTCGCCAGCACCGCGTCGTGGAATGCACGAATATCAAACTTGTCGCCGAGTTGCTGGCGCGCCTGTTCACGAAGCTTCAGGATTTGTAGCTGTCCGAGTTTGTAGGCCAAGGCTTGGCCGGGCCAGGCGATGTAGCGGTCTACTTCGCTTTGAATATTGGGCTCGTCCATGGCGGTATAACGATGGAAATATTCCACCATTTGGTCGCGAGTCCAGTGTTTTTCGTGAACGCCAGTGTCCACAACCAGTCGGATCGCGCGCCACATTTCATTTTCCAGGCGTCCATAATTGCTGTAGGGATCCTGATAGCGCCCGACCTCTTTTCCTAAACGCTCGGAGTACAACGCCCAGCCCTCCACAAACGCCGTATAGCCTTCGTGGCGGCGAAAGTTCGGCACATCCTGCAATTCCTGCGCGATGGAAAGTTGCAGGTGATGACCGGGAATGCCTTCGTGGTAGGCGATAGCCTCAATGTTCAGAGTCAGACGATGCTCCGGATCGTATTCGTTGACGTTGATGTGGCCCGGCCGCGAACCATCGGGGGTGCCGGTCGAATAGTCAGCCGGAACCGAATTCTTCGCGCGGGAAGCCTCCATCGGTATCGCTTCCAGCCGAGCTTTAGGCAAGCGACCGAATAATTTGGGAAGTTCGGGCTCCATATTTCGAACATAACCGGCGTAGAGATCGAGAACTTGTTGGCCGGAGGTGGCATAGAACTTGCGATCGTTCTTGATGTGTTCGTTAAAGCTGGCGAGATCCTTGAAACCCTGCTGGTGAGCGATCTCCAGCATTTGTTTTTCGATTTCATCAATTTGCTTAAGGCCCAGTTGGTGAATCTCATCGGGTGTCAAATCCGTGGTGGTCAGGTGGCGAATGGCAAAGCGGTAGCGCGCTTCTCCGTCCGGCAGCGCCCACATTCCTAATTCCGCAAGGCCCTTCGGCGCATACTCGTCGTGCACAAAAGCAGTGAACTTTACATAGGCAGGCAATACTCCATTGCGAATTGCAGCGATGCCTTGCTCGCGCAAGCGCTTCTGATCCGCTTCGGAAATTGTTTTCGGAAATTTTGCGAATGGCTTGGCGAATGGCGAGTTTTCTGGCGACTGGGTGGCCACTTCACCGGCCTGCTTCGCCACTTGATCCAGCAACAGCCGCGGCTTCATCAGGCCTTCCGCCATGCCTTTGCGCATCTGCACTTCGGTTTGGTCGAAGAGCAAGGGCATCGCCTTCAGGCGCGCAATGTAGTCCTCATAATCTTTAACCGTTTCGAACGAAAGAACAGTCACCAAATCCGGTAGTTCGATGTGCAGTCCGCCAAATTGGGAGACCGGCATCTCCCAAGGTTTAAAGCGCGCTCCTTCCACATCCATTTTCAGGTCGCGCACCATCAGTGTCTTATTGAGTTGTTCCTGCTGCGGGAATCCTGTGGTGTCAATCGCTTCGAAGCGCGCCAGAAATTTCTTGGTTTCCGCCAAATACTTGTCAATGGCTTCCTGAGAGGCATCATCCAGTTTGTCGTTCCAGCGCTTATCGCCCAGGATCGACGCGTAAATCGGGTTGGTGCGCATGGTGTATTCCCAGCGTTCGGCGAGAAGGTCGTTCAGGGATTTGCGGCGAGCCTCCAGGCTGCTCTGTGGCGTGGAGGAATGCGCAGAAGAATGTTCAGAGGAATCTGCGGAGGAATCTGGAGAGGAAAAGGAGCCGTCAAGGCGACGAGCAAGCAGAAGCAGAACAATTTCAAAGGCATGAGCACTTTTCCTGTCGTAAGAGGTAACCGCAGTAGCCTCCCTGCGCCGGTAGCCTCGCAGGAGCGCCAGCAAGATTACCTTGCACCGGTGGAGTAAAGCGAGAATTCCTTTCCATAAGACGAAAAGTTCCGCCCGAAAGCCTTGGAAACTCGTATGCGTCTCGAGCCGAATTGATAGAAACCATTTTCACGGGCAGCACATCTAACTCGCAAAATGTCGAGGTCGCATGTGGTGCGTTCATAGGGCGCACTGGGAAGCCAGCGCGACACGCGGAAACTGGAAGCGATGAGGTTGCGGTTCATTTAGGGGAAGCCAGACCGTCATTCGATCGCCCGCGAATGCCGGAGGCCAGAACGAAAAGGGGATCTCGATGTTCAATCCAAAATTCTATGTTTGTCTATTGGTGTGTCTAGAACTGCTTTTCGTCACATTGTGTGCCGCGCAGACCGAAACGGCGCGCCTGCAAGGGACGATTACCGATCCAAGCGGGGCAGTGGTCGTCGGCGCCACCGTTACAGCCACAAACATAAGTACGGGACGCACTTCCGACGCACAGACCAACGACAGCGGCTATTACGTCCTCTCCGCATTGCCCGCAGGACAATATAGCGTGGAGGTCAAGCAGACCGGCTTCGATACCTTGACGCGACAACTAGAGCTGCAAGTCTCACAAGTGGCGCTGGCGGATTTTCAGCTCACCGTCGGTCAGGTCGCCTCTACCGTGACTATTTCTGAAGGATCCCCAGTAGTCGACGCGGTTAGTTCCTCGCTAGGCGAAGTCATCGAAGGCCGCCAAGTCACCGAGCTCCCCCTGAATGGCAGAAATTTTACGCAGCTGACCACGCTCGTTCCCGGCGTCACGCGCGGCATCCCCACGGGCGCTGCAACGGGCACGCAGAACAACACCGAGACATTTCGATATTCAGAGAGTGGCGGCGGTTCCGTTTCGGTGAACGGTTTGCCGCCACAAGCCAACAATTTTCTCTTCGATGGTATCGACAACAACGAGACGCTCGTCAACACCATCATCTTTTTCACCCAACCGGATGCCTTGCAGGAATTTCGCGTAATTACCAACGTGGCTCCGGCGGAGTTCGGGCGCGCCGGCGGCGGCGTCATCTCCTCGACTCTGAAGTCCGGGACTAACGCCTTTCACGGCAGCGCGTTCTGGTTTCACCGCGACGAAAGCCTGGATTCCAAATTCTTTTTCGACAGCGGCGACAAACCCGTTTTTGCCCGCAATCAATTTGGCGGGACGCTGGGCGGCCCGATCGTTAAAGACAAATTGTTTTTCTTCCTCGATTATCAGGGCCTGCGCCTGAATCAGCCGCAGGGCAGCAGCGTCGGAACCGTTCCAACCGCGCTCATGCGTACCGGAAACTTTTCGGAATTGCTCTGCGGCGCCACGGTAGCTGGTGCGCCTTGCCCCGCCAGCACCGATCTTGGTACCTCGGTCGTCATCAAAGACCCGACCACCGGCCTACCCTTTGCCGGCAACATGATTCCGACCGCACGTCAGAACACCGTTGGCTTGGCCTATCTGAATGCCTTCCCGGCGTCGAACTGCTCGCCGGCCGTAGATACGCGCTGCGGAACGATCCTGAACAACTACGTCAACTCTTCGAACTTGCACGAAGACTGGAACGATTTTGACGTCCGCGCCGACTATCTGATCAGCGCCAAGAACCAAATTTTCGGACGCTTCAGCTGGGGCAAGGACGACAACGTCGAAGCGCCATTTCTAACCACGCTTCCCTCCGGTTTCGGAACCGGAACCACCTTCAACCATCCCAACGGCGCGTCCCTAGGCTGGACGCATGTCTTTGCGCCAGACGTCATCAACGAAATGCACTTCGGCTATGTGCGCACGAGCTATGGATTCACGCCGCCTTTTGCAGACACCCCCATTTGCACCAATCTGGGCATCCCCAATTGCAATAACAGCGCCGAGCTTGGCGGCATCGCATTGATCGGCGGCAACGGTTCACAAATCACCTTCACCGGCGACTTCGGTCCATACCTTGTGGAACAAACCAGCTTCGTCTGGAATGACGCCGTATCGCTCACCAAAGGGAATCACACCTTCAAACTTGGCGGCAGCCTGATCCGCAGGCAGCTGAATCTGTTCCGCCCCATCGCCGGCAAAGGTTTTTTCAATCTGTGCGGCAATGGCGGCAGCAACAGCGCCACGGGCTACGAGGTTTCTGACTTGCTGGCCGGTTTCGTTTGCAACTATCAGGACGGCGTTCCCTTCGGCACCATCGGAACACGTAGCTGGGAGAATGGTTTTTTTGTGCAGGACGACTGGCGCATTACGAAACGCCTCACTCTGAATCTCGGCCTGCGTTATGACGTCTTTTCGCCCCCATCGGAAGTTGACAACCGGCAAGCAAACTTTGACATAGCCACAGGCGCCCTGCTGATTGCCGGTACGAGCGGAGCAGCCACAGACGCATTAGTGAATCGCGACTGGAACAATTTCGGCCCTCGCGTGGGCTTTGCGTATCAGCTGACAGGTGATGGCAAGACGGTGTTACGCGGCGGCGCAGGCCTCTTCTACTTTGTCGATCGCGGCGGAATCAGCAATCAGCTAGGGCAAAATCCACCCTTTAGCGGCTCTGCCTCGTTTCAGTACACCGACGGATTCCGCATCACGCTTTCCGGTGCGCTGCCTTGTTCGCCGAATTGCACCATGGCGCAACTGGACTCGACAACCGCCACCGCGCCCGTTCCAACCGGGGCCACCGCATTTGCAAATCTGGATTTGAACGCACCAACCAACATCAGCGTAATTGCGCAACTACCCGGCAATCGCACCCCGGAAGTGGCCGAGTGGAACTTACAACTGCAGCGGCAAATTGGAAACAACATGTCCGTGAGCGCGGCCTATGTTGGCGATCACGGCGATCACTTGCCGGGCTATTACGACTCCAACCAGTTCGAAATGGGCGAAGCGCAGACCGCCCCTGGTGCCAGACTCTTCCCGCAGTTGGGGAGCATCAGTACCTACAACGCTTTCGGCTCTTCGAACTTTCATTCGTTCCAAGCCCAGTTCGAGCGCCGCATTAGCAATGGCCTGCAGGCGACGCTCTCTTACACCTGGGAAAAAGAGACGGATAATACCTGCGGAGCGTTCGACTGCCAGGGACCGCAGGATTTTCGCAATCTAAGCTTGGAGCACGGCCTTTCCAGCCTTGACGTTCCTTACCGATTAGTCGGCAGCTTTTTGTACGAACTGCCGATTGGCCGCGGCAAATGGATCGGGCATGATTGGTCTCGGCCCGTGGAATTGCTTCTAGGCGGGTGGCAGCTCAACGGCATTTACACGCTGCAATCGGGCCTGCCGTTTGATTTGAACGTGGGCGGAACAGAGCGGCCAGATCAGGTTGGCCACGCCAGCGTGAATCCTGGCAACATCGCCGACTACATCAACGCAGCGGCGTTTGCCGCGCCTCCCGCGACGCTCTTTCCCGATGGCACGGTTACATTTGATCGGCCCGGAACGGCGGCGCGCAACATCCTCATCGGCCCCGGCTTCTCCAACCTCGACGCCGCGCTCTTCAAGAATTTTCACGTCAGCGAGCGCGTTACGGCGTCCTTCCGCGTGCAGTTCTACAACATCACCAACACGCCGCACTTTGGTCAGCCCAACGCGAATTTTGGCAACGTGAACAGCGTCGGGGTGTTCCAACCAAACTCGCAGTTCGGACAAATCACATCGGTATTGCCCAGCAGTAATCGTGAAGGGGAGTTGGGGCTGCGCATTACTTTCTGACGACGGCTGGGCGGGAGCGCGGTTTCATCACGTCCCGCCTGCCCCGCGTTTTACCGAGAGTATTCGATGTCAGTCTGGGTGGGCGTGACGCCAATTCCAGTAATCGCGCTGCTCTTCCGATTTGCGGTTGGCATATTCCTGATGCTGCTTTTGCCGCTCGGCTTCCCAACGCTGATAGGCGCCGGCTTCATGGTCGTCCCAATGGTGCGAGTCGTGGTGCTCAGGATCTTCCACGGTGACCGTCGTTTGCTTGCAGCCCGCCAGGGCCAGCAGTAGCGCTGCGCTGAGACAAATTCCTCTTACCAAGATGTGCAAAGAAAAGTGTCGATTGTCCATCAGGCACTTTTGCCAGATTGGACCCGCCCGTCAATAACGGGAACTATGTAGAGATCGTGCCCTTCACTCGCGTCCAGCTACGCCAGAAACTTCTCCAAGCCCTCCCAGTAGTGGGATTTCCATCCGATCGCCAAATGCTCGGCCAAACCCTGCGGAAAGCCGGTGTGGTCAAAAACTATTTTCGTGCCCGTACCTTCCGCCACCAATTCGAATCGCGCGATGGAGTAAATACCGACCGGCCAACTGCCCGCTCGCCACGCTTGAATCAGCCGTTCATTGGGTACCAATTCGATTTGCCTCCCGGTGACGTATGCCCCGAAAAGGCTGAAAGCGCTGCCCAGTTCTCGGCTAATCACCGCCGGCTTGGTCGCGAAATCCGTGCCCTTGGCGTCAACGCTCAACATGGTCACTTTTTGGAATTGCTGTGCGTCCGTCAGCGCCTCATAGATTCTTTTCGCGCTGGCCTTGAAGACGGGTTCCTGATGAATGGCTTCCGCGGTTTTACTGACGCCATCGGTATCCTCCCCGACGACCGCTGTCGCGTTTATTGCGATTCCTCCCAAGGCCACCGCAGTCGCGGCAATCCATCGTCGCCTGCCGTATCCCGTCTCGGTGGGTAGTGTGTGCCGCCAATTCATATGTTTGCCTCCAGGGCTCAAAGGTTGCGCAACTCTGCGGAGATCCTTGCAGTGGGGCGATAGGAACACTTGCATAAAATATTATCAAGGTAATATTTTACCCGTCAGATGTAGGCTAGGTGCGTGCCGCCCACGCGCCCCTGGAGGATTCTGTGCCATATCCCGCCGGTCATCGCCTTGAAACCAAAAAGAAAATCATTTCCAGTGCGCGTCGTTTGTTCAATCGCCATGGATTTGAGAATGTCTCCATCGCACAAATCATGGCCGGCGCCGAACTAACGCACGGCGGCTTCTATACCTATTTCAAAGGCAAGAGCGATTTGTATGCCGAAGTTCTGAATTGCTTTTTTACCGACCCGGAGTGGAAGGATTGCTGGGAAGGCGTGCACGTGGACCTTTCTTCGTCGGACGTGGGCGCGCAGGTAGTCGCTGCCTACCTCTCGCGGCAACACTTTGAGGACGTCGAAAATTCCTGCCCCATGGTGGCCTTGCCGACCGACGTGGCGCGCAGCGGCGTAGTGGCCCGGCGCGCCTTTGAAACCGTATTTCGCGCCATGGTCGATGTGCTGCAGCGCAGCGTCGCGGATAAAAAGCGAGCTTCGCGCATGAATGC
Organism: uncultured Acidobacteriota bacterium; assembly: GCA_963786485.1. Classification (GTDB taxonomy): domain Bacteria; phylum Acidobacteriota; class Terriglobia; order Acidiferrales; family UBA7541; genus Acidiferrum. The sequence goes on along the minus strand of CAWAZN010000001.1, from coordinate 268,128 downwards.
CCAGGTGATCGCGGCGCTCAGCATCGGCGGCATGGTCGTCGCGCGCACGCTCGTCGACCGCGCCCATGCCGACGAATTGCGCAGTGCCTGTCTGGCGGTTGCGTTGCAATTGGGCGGATGGGATAAACGTCCCGCGGGGCCGAAGAGTGGTTCGAATCGCATGTCGCATCGAGCTAAACCGCAGTGAAGGTTATTTAGGGAGATCCTACCGCTTCTGCTGGATACGCTCCGCGAGTCGCCGGCCATTACACTCCATTCGCTGCAACCGGCAGCGAAAACCAACTTGTTCATTTGATCTTTGGGGGAATCAGATGGCCAGCGAAAAACAAAAATCAGCAGCACGGAAAAATATCAAGAAGGCAGTAGCTGCCGCGAAGAGTAAAGCGCACCATCGCGCATTTGCCGAAAAAGACGCGCACGGCCTTGGGTAAACAGGGTGCCAAAGTCCGAAAAGAGAATGCAGCGTCGTAGCAGCGGTGAATGAATTAGCCAGCGGCAGGCGCAGCTGCCAAACGGGAGGAGCCCAGGGCTTTACGTACTATTGGCGCAACTTTGGCACCCAGTATCTCGATGGCCCGCAGCATCTTATCGTGTGGCAAAGTAGAGACGCCCATCTGAAACGTAAGCCGAGAAATTCCTCCCAGAGCCTCGTTCACATACAAGATTTTCTCCGCGACGGTTTCCGCATCACCAATCAACAGCGCGCCTTTCGGGCCACGCGTGGCGTCGAACTGCGCTCGCGTCGTAGGCGCCCATCCACGCTCTTTGCCAATTTCCGTGAACGTGTGAGCGTATCCTGGATAAAAATCGTCGGCCGCCTGTTTCGTCGTGTCTGCCAGAAACCCTATCGAGTGCAATCCCACCTTAAGCTGCTCAGTGGGGAACCCGGCGTGTTCACCCGTTTCGCGATACAGCTCGATCAAGCGACGGAAGCGATGCGGTTCACCGCCAATAATGGCCACCATTAGCGGCAGCCCCAGCATCCCCGCGCGAACAAAGGACGCCGGCGTTCCGCCTACTCCCACCCAGATCGGCAAAGGATCCTGCAGCGGCCGCGGATAGATGGCTTGTCCAGTAAGCGCCGCGCGATGTTTGCCGCTCCAGGTAACATTTGTGCTGTCGCGAATCTTCAGCAGCAAGTCCAGCTTTTCCGCAAAGAGCGAATCGTAGTCCTCTAGTCGCAGACCAAACAATGGATACGATTCGATGAACGACCCGCGCCCCGCCACAATCTCCGCACGTCCCCCCGAAATCAAATCCAGCGTCGCAAATTCCTGAAATACGCGGACAGGATCCGCGGCGCTCAGCACCGTCACCGCGCTGGTCAGACGGATATTCTTCGTTCGGGAAGCTGCTGCCGCCAAAATAATCGGTGGCGCCGAATCCAGAAACTCCGCGCGATGGTGTTCGCCGATACCGAAGACGTCCAGCCCCACCTGATCCGCCAGAGTGATCTCTTCCAGCAAATGGTGCAGGCGCTCGGCGGGGCTTAACGTGGCTCCAGTCACTGGGTCAGAAATAGCCGCCGCAAAGCTGTCGATCCCGATGTCCATCCGGTGCTCCTCGATTTCCGTACTATTTCACGTGGGTGCGCGCTGCATTAAAGGCCCGTGGCATTGGATGCCGGGGGCGTCTGGCAGTTTCATTTTGTTACGACCGCTGCTTTTGTTACGAATACGTGAAATGGCATGAAACGTTTGGTAGCCTGCCGGCACTACCTTGTGCGTGAAGTCGGGCCATTTTAAGTAAGGATAAGACTCCTGTAATGACCAACATATACGCCATCAAAGTGAGGGTTGACGGGCGGGAAGCCGAAATCATATTGAACGCGCTCAATCCGGGTGAAGCGATTCGCAAGGCGGAGCAGTGGTTTGCGCGCAAATTTGATCAACCCGCCGCCACCTGCTCCTGCAAACTTCTCACATCTATCGTGATCTACGGCCACGAGCAGGAAATCGTCAGCCAACCAACCCCGACGTCTTACAGGCCCTTCGTTGTGCCGCGCAGAGCGTTGGCCTGATTTTTCTCTCTGCCTGAGCCCTCTGGACTCCGCATTTTCTCGCGCGTATCCTTTTTCCTATGACTCTCTCTGCGCGTAATCGTCTGCAAGGCACAGTAACCGAAATCGAATTCGGCGGAGTGATGGCTCACGTAGTCCTCCGCGTCGGAGAAAATCTGATCGAAAGCGTAATCACCAAACGCAGCGCCGAAGAAATGAAACTTAAAGTGGGCGACGCGGTCTCTGCGGTGATCAAGTCCACCGAAGTAATGCTGGAAAAGTGAGCAAGAAAATAGCTCGCCTCGCCGGCAGGCGTCAGACGGTGCGCACTCCTACCTTCTTGTTCCGCGTCCTACTGATCGTGACGTTACTGGCTGGGGCGGCTTCCCAACCCCTGCCATCGCGTGGCCAGGCGGCCGCGCAAACTCCGGATACCACCGCGCAACTTACCGTAGCCGGCGACGTCACCACGCCACTCACTCTCACCATAGCCGACCTCAAGAAAATGCCGCGCAAGACCGTCGCAGTGATGAACCCGCACGAAAAGAAAATGGAAACGTACGAAGGTGTCTTGCTGGAAGACGTCCTCCACCGAGCCGGAGCTATGCAAGGCGATCAACTTCGCGGTCTCGCCTTGTCGATGTACGTCGTCGTTGAAGCGAGCGACGGTTATCGCGTTGTGTTTTCCCTGGCGGAACTGGATTCCGCATTTTCCGAATCCGACGTGCTCATCGCGGACACGATGAATGACGCTCCGCTCAGCGCGCCGCTTGGACCGCTTCGCCTCGTAGTGCCGCACGATAAACGTCCCGCGCGCTGGGTTCGCATGTTGAAATCCATCAAAGTGGTTCGATCGCTTCCGCAATAATCGAATCGCTTTTCCATCGCTGCAGATCGTGCGCAGTATTTTCTTGCACAGGCATGCACAGATTTCCACACGTATTCCCGCAGTTTTTGCTTGCGTGAATTTTGTGCTGCTCCTACTATGCGTTCAGATTGATCGAGAAGAAAACTTCACGAATCAATTCTGAGGCGGCCAGCAAGGGTAAAACCGAACTAGTCGGTGAAGGGTTGAGAGGGAAGTGCAAACTTCGCAGTTCGATCGGCCGGAGTGCTTGGGGTAAAACTTGAGTGCTCTGCGTTGAGCGGTACTGCAAGCTTCACGGCTCAGTCGCGTCAGAGTGGGTAAAACTGCTCGGGCGTGTACGAAAGCTGAACAGAACTTTGTGGAGAGTTCACGCTAGCGACCAGGGTAAAACCGAATCGCCGGTGTGAGCGGAACCAAAAAGTACGACTTCGCGAATCAATTCACGAGGCGGCGGCCAGGGTAAAACCGAAACCGTCTTCTCCTGAGTTGAGACGCAGGGCGAGAAACTTCGCGAACAATCGAAATTAGGGCGACACGGCCAAAACCGCGTCGCCCTTTTTTTTGGGCATCGCACCAGTTCGAGCCGTGGTTCTGGCGAAGCCAGACCGACTCTTCGCCGTCAGACTCTCCGACGACCCCTCCAATGGCACTCGTGGAATAGCACCACCAGTGGCACAGACTTCAGCTTGCCCCCGCTAGGGGGTCTGTGCGCGGTGTAAGACACCCTACAACCCTATCGCGAAGCCACCGGTCATTGAGCCTTATTAGTCTCGTCCTGAGTTTTTCCATCAACCTGAACTGCCCAACCCAGATTCCCCCGGGGCCAATCGTCTTTAGTCCCAATTCGGAACTGTCCGGGCGCGCATGTGAACCTAACTCTCCTATAATCAACACATACGCAAAACGCCTCATCTAACCCCTTTAGAAGGCGCACTTACGCAAAATCGCAAAATAACCCCTTTAGAATGCGCACTTACAAAAAACGGGGTGGGGGATTAACTAGCGGGCTACTAGAAAAACGCTCCGCGCAGGCAATTCGGCGCGGACTATCGCCCGCCGCGGACCAGTTTCGTGGTGATCTTGCTTATCGTGCTGGCGGATTTCGGAGGATCGAAATCCGGAAGGTTGGGAGTCAGTTTGCGAATCACGAATTCCTGCAGAAGATTCGCGGCCGCGGTGGATCCAATGCCGATCAGCGCATTCTCGAACGTCAGCCCCGCACCATTACGATTCTTTGCCGGGTAATACAAATTGGAGATCCCACCCGCCGCCAAATATCCCAGAATGCTCGAATAGTTCGGTTGCCATTCGCCATTGTCACCCTTACACATCACCGCATTGGCAATCGCGTACATCACGCGCGAATGCGTGCTGCCAGTCCCTTTGTAAAAGTAGCGGGGATCCTGTTTCAGAATTGACGGAAGAATGGCGCTTCCGATAAACGTCCCGATGGCAAAGTCCGCATAGGCAGCGCCAAAACGCTTCGCGTAGCCCTGCGCGCCCTGCCCGTATCCGCTAAATTCATTATCAGCTTGTTCTACGCCGGCGATCGCCGCGGTAATTCCGAAAGCGAACGGATCCACCGTAAATCTCGCCGCCAGTTTGAATTTCTGCTTGGGGGTCAACGGCACCGCATCAGGAACATAACTGACGTAAAAATTAGGAATCACGCCGACGACGCGCTGCTTTTCCTGTACTTGAATCTGCTCTTGCGAGACTTCCAGGCGGGGCGGAGTCACCCGAACTTCGGTGATCGCCGTAGCCAAGACCATCTGAATTTGTGGCACGGCGAAGTTTTGTTCTGCTTCCAGTGTGCCGGAAAAAGTCTGTGTTGCGAATCCCGGCGCAGTAATCGTCAGCAGAAATGGCCCGGGTGAAATCAACGTGAAAGAAAACTGCCCGTCAATATCGGTAAAAACTTCGGACGTCAGAGGATGTTCATCCCGCGTGATCTGCGCTTTGGCTCCGCAGATTGCCGCGCCAGAGCGGTCCACGACTGATCCGGAGATAGTGCCAGCCGTCTGTTTTTCCGGTTGTTGTGCCAGAGAAAGAGGGCTAGCTACGAATGCTGTCCAAGCCAGCAGCAAGAGGATCGCCGTGCGCAAAAGAAGAACCTGCGGACGTCTGCCCTCAGAAGCCACATTGGGGACCTTAGTCATAAAAATCACTGCCTCTCTGTTATAGCCTGCCCGCACCCTTCCAACAAGAGTGGACTGTGCGCAGTTGATTAAGGTTGCCCGGAAGGACAGGAAAAAATGAGAGGCGTTACTCGGAGGGCTCTACCTCAGGAACTTCGGTGCGGGTAAGGGTTTTGAGCTCCCGGCGGATAAGGTCTGGCGCGAAGCCCGCGCGCATCAGGCTACCGTACAGGGAAGCGATTTTGCGCTCATCGATTTCGCCGCGCGTTAATTTCAGTTTGCGTTCGATCCGGTGGCGCACCAACGCAGCCTCGTCAACGGTCTCCGCGGTTTCCGCCAGGGCGGCCTCGATTTGTTCATCGGGAACGCCCCGCGCACGCAAATCGCGCTTGATGCGAAATTTCCCCTGACGGCGGATTTCTGTACGTTGGCGAACGAAGTTTTTGGCGTAACGCGCGTCGTCGATCTGCCCATTTTCGCGCAAACGGGCCAGCACCACACGCACCAGCAGCTCGTTATCGGTGCGGCGCGCCAACAGCTTTTTCATTTCGCTGAGAGAATGCGCGCGGCGCATCAGCGCACGCACCGCCACTTCGTACAGCTCCGATTCGGTTTCCAGTCTGCGGGGCTTGCCGAACATGCAGGAAGCATAGAAGTAAGCCGCGCGGCGCGCAAGCCAACCGCCACGAACGCAGCGCAGCCGCGGCTACTCGAGTTTTACGTTATCGATGGCGAAGATGAACGCGCCGGCGTCCGAACTGGCACTGAACAGAATTCCGGTAATGTCGTGACCGTCCGTGCCGCCAAAATCGGATAAGGGCATGACGACTTCGGTCCAGTCCGGCGTGGTGGCAAAGGTCTTCTGAGCCGGCATATACCCGCCGGACTTGGTGAATACCATCACCCGGTAGGAGCGGCCATCGCCATGCGTCCAAAAATGCAGCGATTTCTTCGACGAAAGATTCGCTGGGGTCATCGGTGCGGTGCCCGGATAAAACATCGCGCCGGCCCAGGCGTAAGCAAGCGCCGTGGAAATCTGTCCGGTGATTTGCAGTGCGTGTTTACTTCCGCTCGGACCGCCTTCAATCACTTTCATCTCGGCAGTGGATTTTCCACCCGCGATTCCGTCCGTAGAGATCTCGAAGCCCACGCCAAACTGCGTTTTCGCGGTGCCGTCTTCAAAATCGCTGATCAATCCTTTCGCTAAGCCAGAAGGCGGCGCCGCAGTCTTGGCTGCCGCTTCTTCCTGTTTCTCTTTTTCTGCGGCGCGCAGAAACGGTTCGCGATTTTCTTTAAAGCCGGTTTTCCAGATGGCAGCAATATTTCGCGTCGCCGTAACGTTCTGCAGCGCATTGCCCTTTACCAGCAGAAGATCAGCACGCAAACCAGGCGCGATGCGGCCGCGATCGTTCAAGCCAAACGTCTTGGCGGGAACTGATGTCGCGGCAGCCAAGGCTTCGTTTGGAGTCAGTCCCGCTTTCACGAGCAGCTCCAATTCCCGATGGATGCTGACCCCGTGCGCTGTGCCGGGATTCGGTGCATCCGTACCCGCCAGAATGGGCACACCAGCTTTGTGCAGCGCAGCCACCGAGGCCAGAGCATTCGCAAAATCGAGTTTGTCGCCTTGATGCCTGGAAAATCCCTTTTTCAAATTGGCCGCCGACTGTGAATCGATGTACGGCCCCAGATGCGGATCGTCGACTAGTGATGCGCCGCTGGCCTGTCCCGCAACAGATTCATTGACCGTGAGAGTGGGAATCACAAATATATGGTGCTTTTTCGCCAGCTTTACAAACTCAGAGGTTGGCGGAGCATCTTCAAACGTGTGCGCCAGGCCGTCCGCACCCGCCTCGATAGCATCAATTGCGCCCGCTTCGGAGCCGATATGAACCACGGCAAGCTTGTGGCGGTTGTGCGCGGCCTTAACTACGGCACTCATCTCTTCTTTAGTAAGCGTTGGAATCGGATGGTTGTATGCACTCCCGTTGTCGTAAATGATTTTGATGTAGTCACTGCCCTCCGCAATGCGCGCATCCACAAACGCCTGCGCCTCGGAAGCGCTGGTCAACACTGGGATTTTCAATCCGTACTCCGTGCCGTGCCCTTTGTCCACTGTCACTAGCGTACCGGCGGACCGCAAATCGGCAGCGTCGTGATTCTTACCGCCCGCCTCCATGCTGCGAGCCGCGGCGTCAAACTTCACGTCGGAAAACATATCCAGTTCGGTGGTGACGCCGAAAGCCAGCGCCTGTTTCAGCGCGTCCGACCACGCATGCGTGTGCGAATCGATGAGCCCGGGCAGCAGCGTATCGCCCTGTCCGTCCACAATATGAATTCCGTCAGGCGTCTTCAGGTGTTTGCCGACAGCCTTAATCTTGCCGTCTTCCACCCACACTTCTTCGCCTTCGATCCCGCGTTGCCCATCAAAAATCAAAGCCCCGCGAACCACGAAAGCTGTTGGACTCCGTCGTGGGACTAGCATTCGCGTGTGGCGCCCGCGGGCTTTTCTTGTGCCGCACACGCTGTCAATGCGTATGAGCTGGAAAATACAGCTGCCAGAGTGAACGCTGCAATAACACGCAGTTCGGTGCTCATTATTGCCATGGATCGGTGCCCTCGTAGATACCTTTCAGCATTTTCTACGTGGCGGGCGAAAAAAGATATCAGGTGGATTACGACAGAGAAGGAATCCGTGGATACGAAAGGTGACGAAGGCCTGCCACGGCCGCAGTAGCCAATCGGTATCGAGACAGGAAAGAGGGCGCTACTTGCGTGCGAAGCGCTCGAAGTCGGCCATCTGGCGTTCCATCTCTTCGCGCGCGGAATCGGCGGCGGAGCGGACGCCCTGAATGCGGAGCTTGAATTCGTCGGCGTTGGAGGCGCGGGAGAGAGCTTCTTCCAGGGTGATCAATTGGCGCGTGTAGAGATCAAAGAGCGATTGATCGAACGTTTGCATGCCGTATTGGCTGGTGCCGGCGGCGATGGCGTCGTGAATCAAGCGCGTTTTATCGGGATTGATAATGCAATCGCGAATGTAGGCCGTAGCGATCATCACTTCGCAAGCAGGCACGCGACCGATATTGTCTGAGCGGCGCACCAGGCGCTGAGAAACCACAGCTTTGAGCGTGGCGGCCAGCTGCAAGCGAATCTGTTTCTGTTCGGGCGGAGGGAATACCGCGATGATGCGTTGAATGGTTTCCGTAGCGTCCAAAGTGTGCAAGGTCGAAAAAACCAAGTGACCGGTTTCGGCGGCCAGCAGCGCGGTAGAAATCGTTTCCAGGTCGCGCATTTCGCCGACCAGAATCACGTCCGGGTCTTGACGAAGGGCGGCGCGCAACGCCGTGGAAAAATTGGCCGTGTCCACCTCCACTTCGCGCTGGTTGATGAAGCTGCGCTTATCGCGGTGCAGAAATTCGATGGGGTCTTCGATGGTGATCAAGTGATCGGCGCGATTGGCGTTGATGCGGTCGATCATCGCCGCAAGAGTGGTGGACTTACCGGAACCGGTCGTGCCCGTAACCAACACCAATCCACGCTGCTCTTCGCAGATGCGCGAAATCACCGAAGGCAGATTCAACTCTTCGGCGGTGCGAATTTTCGTGGGAATAACGCGGAGTACCATGCCGACGTTGCCGCGCTGTTGGAACACGTTTACACGGAAGCGGCCCAGGCCAGCGACGCCGTACGCCATATCCAATTCGGCGGTCTCTTTGAACTTTTGCTTCTGCCGGTTGGTCATCATGCTGAAGGCCATCGACAGCATCTCTTCCGGTGTGACGCGCGGAACATCGGTTACCGGCGCGAGTTGCCCGTCCACGCGAAGATATGGATGGTTGCCGACTTTTAGGTGCAAGTCGGAAGACTTGTTTTCGACGGCACGTCGAAGAAGGTCATCAATGCTTATGGCCATATCGATGGAAACTCCGCAGTGGTGCAGCTAAGTCACGACGTTAGCACCCGAAAAATAGCGGAGCAAGAATGCTGGTGGAGGGGCGTGCGGCGTAATTACCTGACCCTTGGGACAGTGTGCCGGATTGAAGCGACGTTACACGGGCTTCTTGGCCAAATACAGGGAATCATAGAGCAGACCAGCCAGGAACCCTCCCGCAATGGGCCCCACCCAATAAACGCCTTGATTGGCAAGGTGTGCTCCTGCCGCCAGCCACGGACCGAAAGCGCGCGCGGGATTCAGTGCGCCGCCAGTGAAAGGCATGGCCATGAGAACGCCGAGCAAATAGGTGACTCCGATAGCCAAGCCGGCGCTACTTCCGGTTATGGCCCGATCGTCATCGGTGGCGGCAAAGAAGATAAACACCACAAAGAAGGTGGCCACGCCTTCGAGGGCCATGCCAGCAAGCTTGGGGAAGTCGCGCACCAGTTCAGGAGTGCCCAGAGCCACGTTGCGCCAAGCGTCTTCCGGCAACATCGCGCGCAGCAAATACGCGGCGGCTATCGCGCCAACAATTTGCGCCGCCCAATACATGGCAGCTTCGACGGTGTTCATGCGCTTGGTGGCCCAGAAGCCCATGGTCACCGCGGGATTAAAGTGGCCGCCAGAAATTTGCCCAAGCGCCGTGAAAAATACCGCGATGGTCAATCCATGCGCCAGAGCCACAGCCAGCAAGTTCACGTCTTGGGCGCCGTGCAGATACTGAATCGCACACGCCGTGCCTTCTCCGAAAAAAACCAACGCGAAGGTGCCCAGAAATTCAGCCGTCAGTTTTTGCGAACTGTGGAACATCCAAATCCCTCCCGGGGAACACCGGAAAATTGCGCGCGAACGTGGCGCGCAGGTGAGTTTATCTGCAAGTACCGGACGGAAGCCAGCCTTCTTACCGACTTATAGCGCAACACCCTAAATTTGCGAGCCTTGCTTCGCTTTGGAGACGCCTTTTTCCCGGTACAAGGCGTGGTCAGCGGCGCTTAGAAGTTCGTCGAGGGTTTTGCCGTCGCTTGGGAACACGGCGGTGCCGACACTGACGGAAAGTTTGGGGAAGTCCCCATCGTTCTTGAGGCGTTCGGAAATGCGTTGAGCCACTTGTTGCGCGGCTTCGTACTCGGTTTCCGGCAAGACCAAGACGAATTCATCTCCGCCGTAACGGGCGGCCGTATCAATTTCGCGGCAATAGACCATGAGCGTGTTCGCCAAGCGACAGATCGCCCGGCTGCCTACCACGTGGCCGAAGGCGTCGTTGATAATTTTCAGGCCGTCGAGATCGAGCAGGAGAATCGCGAAGGCGCGGCTGGTGCGTTCCGAGCGCTTGATTTCTAAATCCAAGGCATCCAGTAGACGGCGGTAGTTCGCCAAGCCAGTCATGGGATCGGTCACGGCGAGTTGGCGGACGCGTTCATCCGCGCGGCGATGCTCGCTAACTTCCGCAGCCAGCGCTAACGTGGTGACCGCCATGATGGCGATGAAAGCTTGCAGTAGCAGCAATGGAGGGCCCACGGAGTCGCGAGTGAACGGACCAAATCCGTTAGCCGTACCCCATGTGGCGATCACTGCCAGTACGCACGTGGCCGTGACGGCATAGCGGCGGCCGAAACGAAACGCGGCCCATACCAAGAAAGGCGTGTACAGATACTCCAATGGGTAGTGCTGCAAAACGGAGTGGAAACCGCCGGCGAAGAGTACCCAGCAGGTGAAGATCAGCCCGCCAAATAAAGCAGCGAGCTCAAGGCTCCGTGCACGTCGTCGCGTGATGTGCGGATTTTCCATCCACAAAACCAGCAAGGGCGTAACGATAATGGCTCCAGCACCGTCGCCAAACATCCATGTGGCCCAAACCGGACCGAAAGAACGGTCATGCATCAAGCCGCCGAACAGAGTGGAAGAGACGCCAATCGTGGCAGAGATAGCCGGAGCCAGCAGGCCGGCGATGAAAGCAAATTTGAAGATGTCTTGCGCACGTTCGAAGACGTGTTTGCCGCTCGCGAAGCGGGTGACGAGCAAATAGCCGACCACGGCTTCCAATGTGGCTCCCACGGAAACCCCAACCGCCGCTGCGAAGCTGTCCGGAATGGTAAGGGCCGCCAGTAGCGCGCCGATGAACACGCCGGGCCACGCGCGCATGCCGTAGATAAGCAACGCCGCCAAAGCGATTCCCGCGGCGGGCCACAAACCCGCGGCGCTAGAGTTGGCGGACGCGAAATGCAGACCTATCAGGCCAGCAAGGAAGTACGCCGCGGCAAGTGCCACGATGACCAAGGCGTCTTTTGCATAGCGCGAACGGAACATATGCTCCTTAGAGATGGACAGTTTGCAGGAGCGGCGGCACGAGTGGTGACAAAAACGGTGATCAAGCTCGCATCAGTGGGTTCGCACCGGGGCACGGCAACCGAACAGCCGATACTCTGCAAACTCTTATGCTTGCAGAAATGAGACGAATTTGGAACTGGTCCTGGGGCCAAAGTCGCCAGTTTGGCAATGCCGGAGTATCACATCGGAAACATCTGTGGAATACGCCCCCGCTGCTCGTCTGGGAGACACCATGAGATGGCGGGGTTTGGTGCGTTGCAGCGATTTAGCCGCTTGTTTAGCGCGATGCAGCCGCTACTGGTGCATTTACCGGGGTTAGCCAATTGTGGCGATCGGCTTTGCTACCGCTCGTGATGGCGAAGAATTCCTCTTGCAGGCGCTTGGTCACTGGGCCGCCAACCCCTTTGCCGACAACGATATGGTCGACCGAACGAATCGGCGTAACTTCCACTGCGGTGCCCACAAAGAAGACCTCGTCGACAATGTAGAGCATCTCGCGCGGGATGGTCATCTCTTTCACGGGGATGTTCAAGTCGCGAGCTAAGGTTACGATTGCGTCGCGCGTAATGCCCGGCAAAATGCTGGCGCCTAGCGGCGGGGTGTACAGCGTACCTTCATGAACCAGGAACACGTTCATGCCGGAGCCTTCGCTGACGTAGCCGTGGGGATCGAGGGCGATACCTTCGGCGAACCCATTGAACGTAGCTTCCATGCGAATCAGCTGAGAATTCATATAGTTGGCGGCCGCCTTGGACATGGCCGGCAGCGTATTTGGCGCGATGCGCGTCCAGGAGCTGATACACACATCTACGCCTTTGCTCACCGCTTCAGGACCAAGGTAGGCGCCCCAAGACCAGCAGGCCATATAGACTTCGATCGGATTGTTCAGTGGATTCACGCCGGCGTCGCCATAACCGCGCAGCACGATGGGCTTTACGTAGCACGATTTCAGTTTGTTGGTGGCCACCAGTTCGGTGGCAGTGTTGCAGAATTCATCCAGCGTAAAGGGCAGCTCCATGCGATAGATCTTCGCGGAGTTAATCAGGCGCTGCATGTGTTCGCGCAGGCGAAAGATCGCCGGGCCTTGCTTGGTTTCGTAGCAGCGAATCCCTTCAAAGACAGCGGAGCCGTAGCCGACCACGTGGGAAAGCACATGGAGCGTGGCGTCATCCCAATTGATAAATTTTCCGTTGTGCCAGATTTTTTCGGTTTTCTGGATGGGCATTGCTCGCTCCTGAGTTCATCGCTGGGATCACCGCCGGCGATTGCTAAATCGCATGACGGCCGCACTAAATTTGAGAATACGGTACCGGAGAAAGAGCGTCAACGATTGGCGCGAAGCGCGATGCTTGAGAGGTGAACCAATTTGGCGCTCGCACACGCTGGACTCTGCGCGAGCGCCGGGTGCCGGCGAGCAGTTCAATGCTCCGCGCGTGGGGCGGAGTCGGATCGGGCCGGGGCGATGAGAGAGTCAGACATAGCTTTGGCTTTGGCGACCGTCCGGCTGGTGCTGTTTTCCCAGATGCCGAGCAGCACGAAAGGCAGTGCGGTGGCGGCAACCAGCAATTTTGCGCGTCTCGGGATCTTGGATTCCGGCTCCCAGCGAAAGAGCTGTGCAGACAGAAAGAACGTGAGGCAGGCCCACAGGGCCAGCGAGCCCAAGGCAATCAGCACGTCGCGGTTCCACGGTTTTGCCGACCAGTAAACCGCATCTTGCAACTCCGTGACGAGATAGGTGGCCGGCAGAAACAAGCCAACGCGCTGCACCACGTGTGGGAGATCGACGAGCGGAATGGTTGCGCCGGAAAGAAAAATCAGCGGCAACCAAATCAACTGGTTAATGACTTGGGTCTCTTGCATGGTGTTCGTGACGCTGGCCACGACCAATCCCAGCGAAGCAAAAGCCATCGTCCCCAAGGCAATTAAAATGAAGGCGGTGCCCAGATTTCCGAAATGGTGGACCTGGAAAATGAAACGGGCGAATAGCATTTCGACGATTATCGTCGGCATGGTGAGAACAAAGTTGGCCACGATGCTGGACGCTAGCATGTCGCTAGCCGTTACTGGCGTGACGTGAAAGCGCCGTAGAATCCCTTGCTCGCGAAACATCACTAGTGCCGCGCTCAGTCCCCAGAAGCTGCCCATGACGGTGAGGGCGATGACGGGTCCGAGCAAATACCGGACACCGACCGGATTGCTCTTGGCGAAGACCCCGGCGTACAAAAAGAAAAAGCCGAAAGGCATGATCACGCTGAAGAAGATGAACATCTTGTTGCGCAGCGTCAACTGAATGCGCATTTTTGTGAGCGTCAGGAAATTTGTCAATCGCGTAGCCTCCTTCCGGTGAGCTCGATGAACACATCTTCGAGCGAGGGCGTGGAGATTTCCAGACCCAGCAATTCGTTGTCGGCGGTTTCCAGGTGCTTGACCAGCGAGACGATCGCTTGCGGTGGACGTCGTGCCTGCAGGATGTATGAGCCGTTGAGCTCGCGGCAGTCGTCCACGCCTTCTAGACCCTTTAACACTTCTGTCGATTCGGGTTTGGTCAACCGTACTTCGACGCGCGTTTGGTCGCCGCTGCGTTCCTTGAGTTCGCGCGGAGATCCCAACGCAATCACTTGTCCGTGGTCAATGATCGCCACGCGATCGCACAGCCGCTCTGCTTCCTCAATGTAGTGCGTGGTCATGACGATCGTTTTCTTCTCGCGCTTGAGTTCTTCTACGATGTCGTAAATCTCCCGGCGCACCTGCGGGTCAAGGCCAGAGGTCGGCTCGTCAAAGAACAGCACTTTGGGATTGTTCACCAGTGCCATGGCCAGCGCGAGGCGCTGTTTTTGTCCACCGGAAAGCTGGCTGTAAAAGGTATTGCGCTTTTCGACCAAACCGAATCGTTTCAGCAGCTCTTCGGGATCGCGGTGTCGTTTGTAGAAGCTGGAAAAAAGCTTTCAGCGCTTCCATAACGCGCAATTTGTCCGGCAGGGAAGTGGACTGCAGCGCCGCGCCAATTTCGTGTTTCAGTTTACCGGGGTCCTTTTGTGGATCGAGTCCGCAGACCGAGATGCGCCCGCTATCCGGCGCGCGCAACCCCTCGAGTATTTCCACCGTGCTGGTCTTACCCGCCCCGTTCGGCCCGAGCAAGCCGAAGACTTCGCCCTCTTTCACGTCAAAGCTAACGCCGCGCACGGCTTGGACAGAGCCGTAGTGCTTGACGAGGTTCTCAACCTGCAAAATGGAATTAGTCATGTTCTAGCGAACGTATAGCATACCGCAGGTCGCGTTTTGCGAAGTTCTCGTCGCGAGTCTTGCAGCTCAAGGAATTTCTCTGCGTCTCTCCGCGAACTCTGTGTCTCTGCGTTATCTCTTGCCCTCCGTAGCCTCGGAAAAAAACGAACGACAACGCAGAGGCGCGCACCCAGAGATTCGCCGAGTAATGCGACCAGGAACTCCCGCCAGCAACCTTGTACGCCCTGACGAGACTATTTGTTACGCCGTTTTTTTGGTTTTTCGGACGGGCCTCTTACGAGGTTTGCGCTTCGCAGGCGGCTTCCATGCCGACGTTTTCATGTTTACGCGCGTTTCGGTGATTTGCGCGCCTTCGGAAGCCAGCAGCTTTTTCTGCAGCGAAGCGTATGGCTCGCGAATCAGGAGCTTGCCGCCAGCACCGACGACGCGATGCCACGGAATCGCTTGGCCTCTCGGAGTGGCGGCCATGGCGTGTCCGGCGGTGCGCGCGCCGCCCTTCAATTTAATGGCTTTGGCAACGCCACCGTAAGTTACCACTTTGCCGCGCGGGATTTTTTTGACGAACGCGTAGACGGCTTCCCAACCCATAAATCGTCATCCTCAGGCACATCAGCAGTAGTACATCAGTGGGTAGCTTACACAGTGCAGCGCCACACGCGAAGTTCACCTATTACTTTAGATGCCGTTTCTCGCCGAGGTCGCTAAATACCTGTTAATCCGCCGCCCTGCGCCATCCGTATTTACCTGTAGAGCCGCACCGAGTCCAAATGTCGGCCGTAGTGTTTAACACTTAAGAGGGATGTCCGGCAGGGAAGAAAAAGCATCTAAGTCTTTGACGGAGCAATCGCCGAAACGAAGAGCGAGCATGAGGGGATTCGATGAAACGCAGCGAAAAATCGCATGAAAGAAAACCTGAGGAATTCGCTATCTTGGATGCACAACGTGATCGTTACTTTATAGCAACAAATCTGTTACGAGCCGTGTTTAATCTTGTGTCTGTAGTGGAAGGCCAGTACACTACAGCAAGAGTCACGGTTCAGGGGTGAGTTATGGCTTTCGTTCGCCGCAAAGGAAAAGCGTTCTTCTTGGTGCACAACGTGCGCCGCGGCGGAAAAGTGCAGCAAATTCACCTGGCGCGACTGGGTGTTCGCGCGCGCATTACGGACGAGGTGGTTCGTCAAGTTTCGAAGAAGCATCCCTTCGTGGAGCTGAACTGGAAAGCTCTGCGCGAACAATTGAACGGGCAGCTCAGCCAACAAATGGAACTCGCGGATGGGAACTCTCCCGCGGTCCAGAACCTCGTTGGTGCGCTGCGAGCGCTGAATATGGACCTGGCGGACCTCTTCCCGCCGCTTCTAAAGATTTCCGAAACGCCGACTGTGGCGCAGGAGCTGCTTTTGCAGCTGCGGCTGCTGCAGTCCACCATCCAGGTCAAGCTCGATCAATTTGACCGTGGACGCGGACGGTTCGGAAGTACGCCCGGTTTGTCCCGCGGAATAGCGTAGCGAAACGCGAGGCGAGGTAGTTTCAGGCGTCTGGAGGCGGTCATGGCTGACATCATTCTCTCTCTCGATCCTAGTAAACGCAGCACGCAGACGGTGGATTTTCAAACCGCACTGCGCGCAAAAATCGTGGGCCAGGCGGAGGGCGTGCAAGCGCTCGTCGATCTGTACCAGGTTTTCTGCGCTGGCCTGAATTCCCCGGGTCGTCCGGTGGGGAATTTGCTGTTTCTCGGACCGACCGGCTCCGGCAAAACGCGCATGGTGGAAGCTGCCGCGCAAATCCTCTTCGGCGACGCCAAGAACATTATTAAGGTGGACTGCGCCGAATTTCAGCACTCCCACGAGATCGCCAAGCTGATCGGTTCGCCTCCGGGCTACTTGGGACACCGCGAAACACATCCGCTGATCACGCAGGAAGCTCTCGCCGCGTGCCACACGGACAAGCTGAAGCTGAGCTTTTTGCTCTTCGACGAAATCGAGAAAGCCTCCGACGCCCTCTGGCAACTACTGCTGGGCATGCTGGACAAAGCTACGCTGACACTCGGCGACAATCGCAAAGTCGATCTGTCTCAAACTGTGATTTTTCTCACCTCCAACTTGGGCGGCGGAGAAATCACCGAGCTGATGCAGGGCGGCATGGGCTTCATTCAGCCGAAAGATAAGCCCGCCGATGTGCTGGACGAGAAAGTGGAGCGCACGGCACTGGAAGCGGCGCGCCGCAAATTCTCCCCGGAGTTCATGAACCGGCTCGACAAAGTGGTGGTTTTCCACCCTTTGCAGCGCGACCAACTGCAGGAAGTGCTGGGCATCGAACTTGGCATGGTCCAGCAGCGCGTGCTCGAAACCGCCAAAGGCCAATTCTTGTTCCGCGTCACCGAGCCGGGCCGCGAATTCCTGCTCAAGGAAGGCACCGACCAGCGCTACGGCGCACGGCACCTGAAGCGGGCGATTGAACGACATGTGGTCTACCCGCTGGCCAATCTGCTGGCCACTGAACAAGTCCATCTCGGCGACCTTGTCCGCATCGATTGGGACGGACAACACAACGGCTTGACCTTCATCCGCGAGGGCGAAGGCGCTCTGGTGCAAACCGCTGCGGCAGAAGAGACATCTGAGGTGGCCGAAGTCGAGGCCAAAGACGGCCGCTCCATCAACGCGCCGGCAGAAGTTGTCGTCGAAAGCCGCAAATCGCGCGCAGCTCTTCCAGCCGGTGCACCCGCACCGGCGCCACAAGCCAGGAAAAAACAGGACCGTGCAAATTCGTAGCGTCGTGCATTAACGTTTGCGACACGAATGTGTCACGCACGCTGTCAGGCGTCCGTCAAACGAATGACACGAGCAAAGAGTTAAAGCGAAACTTCACAAACCACGCTGAAATTTCAAAATAAAAGGGGCGCGATCATAACGCGCCTCTTTTTGTCGTTCGCACACTGACACAAAGTGTTTCACCGCTCTCAGTTTGGACGCGATTGAAACAGCGTCTCAGGCTTTGAGACGTTTTCGGGAAAATAGCCCCCGCTAAGTCATTGAAACTGCGTAACGTAAGAAGATTCTAGTTTTGTGAAAGATTGGCACTTGCCATGCACATTCTCAGCTTCAAGCGCGTTGATGAGACGCGCACCGTCCGGGGGGAAACTGGACGGGCAAGACGAGCAAGAGGGGCAACACAATGAAATCCGCAGTTCGACAGCAACTCGATCCGACGATACGCAGCATTGATACGCGGGACTTCGAAGCTTCCTTGCGCGCCAAGGTTGTCGGGCAAGCGGAAGGCGTGCAGTCACTCGTGGACATGTACCAGGTATTTTGCGCCGGCCTCAATTCGCCCGGCCGCCCAGTTGGAAATTTGCTGTTCCTGGGGCCCACGGGTTCCGGCAAAACGCGCATCGTGGAAGCCGCCGCGGAAATTCTGTTTGGCGATGCCCGCTCCATCATCAAAGTCGACTGCGCCGAGTTCCAGCACTCTCACGAAATTGCCAAGCTCATCGGTTCGCCTCCGGGCTATTTGGGCCATCGCGAAACTCATCCGCTGATCACTCAGGAGTCGCTGGCCGCTTCGCACACGGACAAACTGAAGCTCAGCTTCCTGCTCTTTGACGAAATTGAAAAGGCTTCCGACGCTCTCTGGCAACTCCTGCTCGGCATGCTGGACAAAGCGACCTTGACCCTCGGCGACAACCGCCGCGTCGACCTTTCGCAAACTGTGATCTTCCTGACTTCCAACTTGGGCGGCGGCGAAATCACCGAAATGATGCAGGGCGGCATGGGCTTCATTCAGCCGAAAGATAAGCCCGTCGACGCCATGAACGACAAGGTGGAGCGCACTGCGGTGGAAGCCGCGCGCCGCAAGTTCTCTCCCGAGTTTATGAATCGCTTGGACAAAGTGGTGGTCTTCCATCCTTTGCAACGCACCCAGCTCGAAGAAGTATTGGAAATCGAGCTCGGCCAAGTCCAACAGCGTGTTCTCGAAACCGCGAAAGGCCAGTTCCTTTTCCGCGTCACCGGCCAGGGTCGCGACTTCCTGCTGCAAGAGGGAACCGACCAGCGCTACGGCGCTCGCCACCTGAAGCGCGCCATTGAACGCCACATCGTCTATCCGCTGGCAAATTTGCTGGCCACCGAGCAAGTGCATCTCGGCGACCTGGTTTGCATCGATTGGAATACCGAGCAGGATCGCCTCACCTTTGTTCGGGAAGGCGAAAACCTGGCGGTGCCCGCGCGCAAGCCCGAGCCGCTGCTCACCTCGCGCGCCACGCAAGCCCGCAACGGCAAATCCGTTGAAGCTCCGACGACTTCCATCGCGCCCGAACCAATGCCCAGAATGGCGCGCTAACCAAGTTTCCTCGTACGGTCCAGTGCCTTGAGAACAAAAGGCCCGAGTGCTCGCGCACCCGGGCCTTTTGGTTTTCCGCTGCAGTGGAGTTACTTGTTGTCGTCGCGATCCCCGTCGGCGAACAGGAACGGCAACACTTGGATCTGCTCCTTGCGCACCGCGTCCAGATTTTCCGGATTGATGCCCAAAGCGCGGGCGATCGTTGCGGGGACCTGCTGGTTGGACACCGGCGTCTTGATGTGCCGGGCGCTGAGTCCCGGAATCGAAACCAGCAACGCCACGTGGGTATCGTCCTCGTTGAAGCCGCCGTGTTCGGACAGCTTGCTGCCACCGGTAAAGATGACGCCAGTGTTTACCTTAAGGATGATGTCCGGTGTGCGCGGATCGGAGCCCGGATCATTGAATTTATTTTTCAACGATTGCCCGGCAAAAATCTCCTGAATTCCCAGCGCTTCCTGGTTGGCTGGCGTGCTGATGTTGGCAACCACCCCATCCACCAGTTCCGGGTCGGTGAGCCAGATGAGTGAGCCGTCGTCGGAAATGTCGAATGCTTCCGCGGGGCCGATGATGGCCGCCGGTTGGCCGCCGCTAATGGTACGCCGCTTCGAACCGTCAATCGGCGACTGTCCGTGTTTTGCGCTGACGATGATCAGCGTCGAGTCGTAAATGCCTTCCTTCCTAAGTTCCTTCACGAACTTTCCGAGTGATTGATCGATGAAGTCGAGTTCGCTCGCCAATCCCACACCGGGAGTTCCCGAAACGTCGGTGTAGCCGCCCTTGGCGCCCGTGACCGGGTCTACCGCGAGCTTTTCGCCCACGCTGATCGCTTGGAAGTTGGTGCCGAAAATCGTCGGTACTCCGACTTTCTTGGAACGGTCGTGGGTGAAGCCATCGATCTGGTTCAACACCGCCTGCACGTGCGTCTCGTCGTAGCACTGAATATCCTGAAAGCTGTTTGTCCAGCCATCATCTGGGGCGTTGTCCGCAAAGGGAACCGGGGTGCAGCCGGGGAAAGGCAGCGCCACCGGAATCGAATTAATTTCCGGGCCATAGAAATCGTCGACGCCCTTGCCGCTTGGGCCATTGGTCCACTCGTAGGAAGGATGCTTGTCCGTCCAAGCCGTGAGACCGCCGTGCGCTTTCACAACTTCGAAAATCGTGTTCACGCGCAGGTATTGGTGCGGGAAAATGGGTGCGCAGTTGTTATTTGGATCGCGTGGCAGAAACGCTGGATTGATTTTGCCGCCGCCATCGAGTCGCTTCAGGTCGGTGTCCACGCCCTCATCAAGTTCCACGATCCCACCAATGGTGCCCGGGCAATTTCCGCCAACAGTGCCGATATCCGGGTTGCTTTTCGCCTGCGGCGAAGTCGCGCGATTGAATGTCACGTCATACCAGAAGCCCGTTGTGGTCGGTGAGCCGCCCGTCACCAGCGCGGCGAGTCCCGGAAACGAATCCGACGGCGAGGAAGTGGAGGCGTTGGTGTAAGTAAAACCGGTCTTGCTGAGTGCGGCGAGCGTTGAATCGCCATGCGTAGTCACGTAGTTGGAAAGGTCCAATGCGTGCAATCCGTCCACGCTGATCAGCAACACGTGCTTGATACGGCCTTGCGGAAGTTCATCGTCGGCGCGCGCCGGAGCCGGCAGCGTCGTGCCGATCAGGCCTGCGCTCAGAGCTAGAGCGATTAGTTTTCGTTTCAAGTGATTCTCCTTTGTGGTGGTCACCGAGCAGGGTGGGGTAACAGGAAGACACTAAGCCTGGATTGTTAAGAGAAGGAAAAGACTTTGTTGCGCCAGTATGAAGACTTGCTGAAAATCTTGGGGATCGCGTCAGCGCGTAGCGCGATGCAGGTCACTCGCGCGCCGCAAGGCGTCCGTGACGCTGTGGCAGATATTTTCTGCTCCCACATGACGCTCGAATTCCGCCTGGTTCATTAACTCCGCCGGCTGCGGGCGCGCTCCGCACAGAATCAACGTCCGTCCGGAGGCATGTAAAGTGTCTGACAGTTCTCGTATGGCCCCAAGTCCCGTCGCATCAATCGCCGTCATGTTGCGTAGCCGCAGGATGACGATGGGCGGCAGAGTGGGAATATCCTGCACAATTTCCGCGAACTTATCGGTGGTGCCGAATAGAAATGGCCCGTGGATCCGATAAACCGTGGCGTACTCCGGGATGTCCTTGCCCTCCAGGACGTGCACGTGGCTGTCGGCCACGTAATCCTTGGTGACCCGCGCTACCGTA
Organism: uncultured Acidobacteriota bacterium; assembly: GCA_963786485.1. GTDB lineage: Bacteria > Acidobacteriota > Terriglobia > Acidiferrales > UBA7541 > Acidiferrum. The sequence goes on along the minus strand of CAWAZN010000001.1, from coordinate 247,045 downwards.
GTCGTTCGCGAAATTTTGCGAATAAACGTCAACGCCGCCAGCACCATGCCCACTTCCACCGCGAACGTCAGATCCGTCACCACCGTCAGCGTCATAGTCATCAACCACACAGAAATGTCCGCCTTGCTTAGCTTCAGAATCTCCGGAATCTCGTGCCACTCGCCCATGTTGTAGGCCACTACCATCAAAATAGCTGCCAGCGCCGCTAATGGAACGTGTTTCACAAGTGGCGCGGCAAATAGCACGATCGCCAGTAGCGTCAACGCGTGAATCATTCCAGCGACCGGCGTTTTGGCGCCCGCGCGCACGTTTGTCGCCGTGCGCGCGATCGCGCCCGTCGCGGGAAGGCCCCCAAAAAGTGGCGAAACAATGTTTGCGATGCCTTGCCCAATCAACTCCACATTCGGATTGTGTCGGTCGTGGCTCATGCGGTCGGAGACGACTGCGGACATCAGCGATTCGATCGCTCCCAGCATCGCGACCGTGAACGCTGAAGAAAAAAGCTGGCGGACCAGGTCATAGTGGAGGGTCGGGACACCAAATGAAGGCAGACCGCTGGGGATGCCGCCAAAGCGCGTCCCTATGGTTTCCACTGGCAACCGCAACAAGTAAACCGCAGCGGTCGCGCCAAAAGTGACCACGATCGCACCAGGAACTCTCTTCGCATACCGCAGGCAGAAAGCCATCACGGCGATCGATAAGAGGGAAATGGTCATTGCCGGAATCGAGATCGTGTGCCACGCCCGCCCATAGGCCTGCATACGGTGAAAAAAATCGCCCGGCACGCGATCCATCTGCAATCCAAAGAAATCTCTTATCTGCGTGCTGGCAATTAGAATGGCGATTCCATTCGTAAATCCAATGATCACCGGTCGTGGAAAATACTTCACGGCCGTACCCATCCCGGTTGCGCCGAGCAAAATCAGGATCACTCCCGCCATCATGGTGCAGATGAAGAGGCCCTCCACGCCAAACTTCGCCACGATGCCAGCCACCACCACCACGAAAGCGCCGGTAGGCCCTCCAATCTGCGTCTTGCTTCCGCCCAACGCCGAAATCAGAAAGCCCGTAACGATCGCGCAATACAAGCCGGCTTGCGGAGACAGGCCGGATGCAATCGCGAAGGCCATCGCTAACGGCAGCGCCACCAGGCCAACAGTTACGCCCGCGATCAAATCCGACACAAATTTGTGCCGATCGTAATCGCGCAACAGCAAAACGGATTTGGGCAGCCAGGCGGCGAGTGCAGGTTTCATAAGTTTTGCGTGGGACACGGCATGCCGTGTCCGTGTTGGCTCGGGCGTTGACGAATCAGGTCACGCGACAAGTTGAAAGGGGTGTTCATCGCGTTGCCGAACTGAGGTGAGAATAACATTCGCGCCGCAGGGCAGATGCGTCGCCACGTCGGTCTGTGTCGTACAAGAAAGTAAAGTGGCAAGTTCAAAGCGAAGTTGGACTTTGGCTTAAACGGTAGGGGTAACTTCCGGGTGCGGCGTCTTGTGCGCGTGATGCCGCGGCCCTTCCGGCTTATCCGTCGGCTTCCAGCGGAGGATCGGTTTGCGCGCTGCGCCAACTTCGTCGAGACGCCGTACACGCGTGGTGTGCGGCGCCGATTTCACCAGTGTCGGATTTTCCGCAGATTCCTGCGCGATTGAACGCATGGCATCGATAAACAGATCGCACTCTTCTTTGGATTCGGACTCCGTCGGCTCGATCATTAGGGCGCCTGGCACAATCAGCGGAAAAGCCGTGGTGTATGGATGAAATCCGTAGTCGATCAAGCGCTTGGCGATATCCATGGTGTTCACGCCATTTTTCTTTTGTATCGCGTCGCTGAACACCACTTCGTGCATGGAGGGCAGGGAATACGGCAAATCGAAAACGCCTTCCAGGTTTTTGCGGATATAGTTCGCGTTGATCACCGCATCTTCGGTAGCCTCGCGCACGCCTGGTCCATAAGCCAAAATGTACGCCAGCGCCCGCACCAGCAATCCGAAATTTCCCACGAATGCCTTCACGCGACCGATGGAATCCGGCCGGTTGGAATCCAGCGCCAGTCGCCCGCCTTCTTTTTCGACCAACACCGGCACTGGGCGGAACGGCTCCAAAATTTTCTTCATCGCCACGGGGCCAGTTCCCGGACCGCCGCCACCGTGCGGGGTAGAGAACGTCTTGTGCAAGTTAAGATGCATTACGTCCACGCCAAAGTCTCCGGGTCGCGTAACCCCGGTCAACGCGTTCATGTTTGCGCCGTCCATATACAGCAGCGCGCCCTTGGCATGCAAAATCTCTGCAATTTCCGGAATGCGCTGCTCAAAAATCCCCAGCGTTGAGGGATTCGTGATCATCAGCGCGGCCACGTCGTCTGTGACTAGTTCGCGCAGCTTGTCGACATCGATCTGTCCGTGCGATTCAGACTTGATGTTTTCGACTTCATAGCCGGCGATCACGGCAGTCGCTGGGTTCGTTCCATGCGCCGAATCCGGAATCAATACTTTGCGCCGCGGATTCCCCTGTTTCTCCAAATACGCGCGGATCAAAAGCAGACCGGTCATCTCCCCCTGCGCCCCAGCCGCCGGCTGCAGAGTGATCGAATCCATTCCGGTGATTTCCAGCAGGCATTTCTCAAGCAGCTGCAAAATCTTCAAGCACCCTTGCGACAATTCCTGCGGCTGATACGGATGCTCGGTGGCCAGGCCTTCCAGTCGCGCCACAAATTCATTCACGCGCGGATTGTATTTCATCGTGCAGGAGCCCAACGGATACATCCCCAAATCGATCGCGTAATTCCACGTGGACAGCCGCGTAAAATGCCGCAATACCTCAATCTCGCTGACCTCTGGAAAATTCTCCACGCCGGATCCACGATGATGCGCACCGAGCGCTGCGGCCGCATCCACCGCCGGCACATCCAGCGGCGGCAACTCAAACGCCCGCTTCCCATGCGACGATTTCTCAAAAATCAACCCTTCATTCTGAGAAGTATGCCTGCCCGCTTTTCTAATCTTCGTATTCATATCGCCGTTATAACGCCTTCCCCAAAACCCTCCGCAACGCCCCCGCAAACTCCTCAATCTGCTTCCGCGTAGTCGTCTCTGTAACGCAAACCAACGCGTGCTTGGTCAGTTCCGGATAATCCTTCCCCAAAACAAACGGCCCGATAATCTTCTCTTGCAGCAACTCCGCATTCACCAATTTCACCGACCGCGGCAGCTCCACCGTAAACTCATTAAAAAACGCCCCAGAAAACGCCCGCCGCACGCCAGGAATTTTCTCCAGCTCCGCCAACGCAAACGAAGCCTTCGCCAGATTCTGCTCCGCCATCTCCCGCAATCCTTCTTTGCCGAGCAGCGTCAGGTGCACGGTCGCTGCCAGCGCGCAAAGCGCCTGGTTGGTACAAATGTTCGAAGTCGCTTTCTCTCGTCGGATATGTTGCTCGCGCGTCGCCAGCGTCAAAACAAATCCCCGCCGCCCCTCGGTATCCGTAGTCTCTCCGGCCAACCGTCCCGGCAACTGCCGCACAAATTTGTCCCGCGAAGCAATCACGCCCACAAACGGCCCGCCATAACTCGGCGCCAGCCCAAAACTCTGGCCCTCCATCGCCACAATGTCCGCATCCGCCGGCGGTTTGAGCGCTCCCAACGAAACTCCTTCAGCAATCGCTACCACCAGCAGCGCGCCCGCCGCGTGCACCTTTGACGCCAACTCTCCATGTGGCTCAATCACGCCAAAAAAGTTCGGCGACTGCACCACCACCGCCGCCACATCATCACGCAAAGCCGCGGAAAGCTTCGCGCTGTCAATCGCGCCATCTGTGCCAAACGCAATCTCTTCGACCGTCAACCCGCAATTCTTCGCATACGTCCGCAACACATGCCGGTATTCCGGATGCAAAGACCGCGCCACCAGCACGCGCGTCCGCCCCGTCAACCGCTCCGCCATCAGCACCGCTTCCGTCGTCGCCGTCGACCCGTCATACATCGACGCGTTCGCCACTTCCTGCCCCGTCAACTGGCACATCAGCGTCTGAAACTCAAAAATAGCCTGCAGCGTCCCCTGCGTAATCTCGGCTTGATATGGCGTGTACGAAGTCAAAAACTCGCCGCGCTGAATAATCACGTCGGTCACGACGGACCGCAGGTGGTTGTAAACGCCAGCCCCCAGAAAACTCGAGTAGCCAGTGGAATTTTCCGCGGCTCGTTCCTTGAAATACGAAATCACCTCGGCCTCCGACAAAGGGCCAGGCAGATTCAACGGTTTCGTCAGTCGGTATTTTTCAGGAATACTGGAAAAAAGTTCTTCGGCGGTCGCCACGCCAATGGCCGCCAGCATCTCCTCCCGCTCCGCGGGACTCTTCGGCAAATAGCGCATTAGTGCGCGGCTTCCTTACTTTTCTCCGTCACGTACGCCTCATACGCTGCGGCATCCATCAATCCAGAAAGTTCGCCAGGATTCGCTAATTTGATTTTGATCAACCATCCCGCCCCATGCGGATCGCTGTTAATCGTTTCCGGCTTCGGCGTCAGCTCCGGATTGGCTTCCGTCACCTCGCCGGACGCTGGCGAAAAAATCTCGCTCACCGCCTTCACCGATTCCACGGTGCCAAACGTTTTGCCAGCCGTCACCGCCGCGCCAACTTTTGGCAATTCCACAAACACCACATCGCCAAGCTCCGTCTGCGCGTAATCCGTAATTCCAATCGTCGCGGTGTCGCCTTTAGCGTCCACCCACTCGTGTTCCTTCGTATACTTATATTGCGTAGGATAGGGCATTGCGGAATCCTTTCGCGATCATCGCTGAAAATGTTCAGAACAATTATGCAACGGGCGCTGCAGACTTGCGAACTCGCTTGTAAAACGGCGTCGGCACCACCACAGCCTTTACGCGCTGCCCGCGTATCTCCACAAAAATCTCCGTGCCCACCGCAGCCATAGCCGGCGGCACATAGGCCAGCGCAATATTTTTCCCCAAAGTCGGCGAAGGCGATCCGCTGGTGATCACTCCCACCGCCGCGCCGGAATCCGCGCAGCAGGAATACCCATCGCGACCAATGCCGCGGTCCACCATCTCGAGTCCCACCAGCGTTCGCTTTAGGCCCGTAGCTTTCGCCGCAGCCAACGCCTCTCGCCCGATAAACTCCGGCTTGTCCATCTTCGTGTAGCGATCGAGCCCCGCTTCCCAAACATTAATTTCGTCGCTGATTTCGTGGCCATACAGCGCCATCTTGGCTTCCAGCCGCAAAGTGTTCCGCGCGCCCAATCCGCACGCCAAAATCCCAAACTCCCGGCCCGCTTCCATCACCGCGTCCCAAACGCGTTCCGACGTCGCGACATTCGATGGCACATAAATCTCAAATCCGTCCTCGCCGGTATATCCGGTTCGCGCGATTAATGTATCTTTCAGGCCGCAGACGGCCCCATGCGTGAACCAATAATTCTTGATTGGCGCCAGATTTGCGTCGGTCAGTTTTTGCAGAACGTCCGCAGCCTTCGGACCTTGAATCGCCAGCTGCGTGTAGGAATCGCTCAGGTCATCCACCACGCAATCAAAATTCCGCGTATTGTCCCGCACCCAGTTGATATCTTTTTCCCGCGTCCCGGCGTTGATCACCAGCAGGAAATCGTCTTCACCCAAACGGTGCACCACCACGTCATCCACAAACGTGCCGTTGGGATAGAGCATCGCCGAATAGTGCGCCTGTCCAATGGCCAGCTTTGAAGCATCGTTCATGCTCAAATGCTGCACTGCCGCCAAAGCTCCGCCAACTTTATTATCCGTGCGAATGCGGATGTCTCCCATGTGCGAAACATCAAACACGCCCACGCCGTTGCGCACCGCTTTGTGCTCCGCCACTAAGCCGCCAGTGCGGGGATATTCCACCGGCATATCCCAGCCGCCAAAATCCACCATCTTGGCGCCCAGGCGGCGATGCACCGCGTTCAAAGGCGTCTTACGCAGTGCGCTGGCAGTTGAAGTTGTGGCTGAATCCATTCTGTATTCTCAGGCGGAAAGTGATACTAACATGCGGTCGGAGGAGGGGTCAAAGTAGCGCCTCGCGAAGGCAAAATGCGGGCGCGCGACTGCGAAGGAACCGTTGCGGCCCGGAAAACTGCCGCGCTCGCCATTCTTGCCGCTGTGGTTGTCGTCAGGTACAGTTTCCTGGGAGACTTCTCATGCCCGCACCGATTGCTTGTGACCAGTGCAACAAAACGGAAGAAGCCTGCGCCTGTGAAAAGTATTGCACCATCTGCAAAGGCCAGCACAACGTGCGTCTTTGCTCCGACGGTTTATACTATTGCCCGGAGTGCCGGGAAGCTTGCGATGTTTCCGTAGCCAATAGCCGTGCCAACTGAGCCACAGAGCAGCACCAGCCTCAAGTTTACCGCCGACCCGCGTCTGGCTGCGGCTGCCGCCGGAGTCGCCCGCTACCTTGCAGACGCTGCGGGTCTCGAAGCCGACGTCGTGAGCAAACTGCAAGCCGCCACGCTGGATGCCACCGTTGCGGAATTTCCCCACCTGCTACAAGATGGCGCGCAACTTTCCGTAGACGTTTCGCGATTCCCAGACCGCATCGAAGTGGCGATAGCTCGCCCCGGAGCCGCCAGCACGCCAGGCACAAAACCCGCCGGCGTCGACAAAATAGAGCACGAAACCCAAGGCGCCACCGCCATCACCCGCCTAACCAAATTCATCACGCAAAGCTAGCGCCTGTTTTTCACCGCAGCGAAATTTGTCGGAGGTAGGGTGCCGAATCCACTGGTTCCGTGGGTGCGGTCTTTGACTTTGTTGCGGCCGCCTTCTGAGGCGGACGACTTCTTCTACGTCCACGCAATCGAACGCAAACGCTTCGCCGTGTGAAGACCTTCTGCGTATTGGTGTTGGTCATCGGAGCCATTGGCCTGAGCGCCTCACGTGGAGCCCTAGTCTGGGGACTCTTTAATGCGACCGCCGTCTCCGTGGCTTTCTTTTGGGGTGCGCCTTGGCGTCAGGGTGAGGCCATCCGCATCGTGCGGACCGTTCAGCGCGTTTTGCCAGGCGGAGTCGTCGCCGTGGTAATCCTATTCTTCACCTTTCCGGGCGCACTTCTCGACCGTTTCGCTTTCTATAATGAAACGCTATCGCTCGAAAGCCCCAATAGTGAACTCGCTTTGTGCCGATTTTGCGTTGTTCGTGGGAGTGAGTCTTGGCTAATGTTCTAACGCCGAATGTGCAGCGGGGGTAACCACGCCAGTGTAGAGACGCCGCCCGTCGTATGTGCCGGCTTCGACCTTGTCGCCATTTTTCATTGTTTGATGGGGTGATCACACAATTCCAGATCGTCTTCGCGAAGGACAACCTCGGTCCCGCCTGCCTCTTTGACCTTGTACCTGCGCGCCAAATTTCTTTCGGTCATGATCGTTCCGGTTTGAGAGAGTTTTCCCTTCACTCGCACGCATTCTCCGAGTTTGAATCTTGGAGGGTTCTGTCTACAATAGCGCTCTGAATTTTCGATTCTCCGTATCTCAGTGTGGCGACGAACTGGTTTCCAGCATCCTGAAACAGTCCTCCAGAGGCCACCCCGGTGCTGTCTCAACTAAATGGACGACCGTGTAAGCCATCCGAACAAGTCGTCGGGTCCGAAAAGGGTAACAAGATTCGCGCCTCGTCGTCGGTAACCGGCTCCTTTATCGACAAGAGTAGATCCGCAAACGTGCGAACCGTTTCGGTGTCGGCAACGACCGATGAAGGAGACGGCCCTAGGTCACCAAGTCTCGCTATTTCGGGTCGCACAGAAGAACTCATCCTGGTTCCAATCTCCTAGCAGAGCTCGCTTCGCCTTTACATCTTCAACGCAAACGTATTGTGCTGAATCAACGACGTCATCTGCGCATCAGACAAACTCAGTCTTAGCGTAACGCGATCTCCTGCTGGTGTGACGTTCGCCGCGTCCAGCAAGGCCGCCAATTCCGGATTGTCCTTCGTAGCCTGATACCGCTTATAGAGCAGTCCAGCCTGTATCAGCTGGCCGAGAGCATTAGCATCTTCCACCGAACCGCAAATCGCTTGAAACTTGCCATCGATGCCGCTGGTCGCCGTGACGGAAATAATCATGTTCTGCATGCGCGTGATCAGCTTCGCCGCATCCGGAAATTGCTGAACTTCCGGCGCCAGTTGTTGCATGGCCAGCCGCGTATACGCGGCGTTCAAAACTGTCCAGACGATTCCCGAGCCGTTGGCTTCCGCAATCAGCGGATAAATTTTGTCATTGCGCAGCAAACTGTCTTCCTGGCCAAAATGCACTTCGATCATTTTTTCCAGTAACTTGCGATGGCCAAAAGCTGCCGTGCTGGAGTCGAAATAAAGAAAGAACAGATCGTTCGCGCCAGAGCCGGTGCCAAAGGCATACAGCGTATAGCCGCGCACCTCAAATGTCGCCAGCTTCTGTTGCTTGAAATAAGCTTTCGTGGAATCCGGCGTGAAATTTCCCAGTGCCACGCCCACCACTTGTTCACCCGTTGGCACTGCGGCTGATCCCGCGTTTTCCGTCTTGGCCGTCACGCCTTCGGCCACCAATCCCCAGGCGAGCTCCTCGACTTGGGAATTGGGGTCTACGCCGGCCGCCGCCAGGAATTTTTCAAACTGTTTAAAGTTCGCGGGCAGCATCTGCTCCTGCAGCTGCGGAAACCATTTCATGGTGCGGGCTTTTTTCATGTCCGCGTAGCCCAGTTCGCCCGTCTCGCGCGGGAACAGCGCCAACTTGTCGGCGCCGAGCGTGCCGGCAGACGCGGGCTTGGGCACGACGAACGCGGCCGCGAGAATCAGCGCGGCGGTGGCGATTTTCAGAATCCTCGACTTCATGTGGTGCTCCTTTCAAGGGGCCCGATGTAACCTTTGCAGAATTCGTTAGATGCCGTCGAGGCGCGTCGCGCAACCAGGATTTCCGCGCGCTGCAGATTTACAAACTGGCAATCGGCGCAGGCACGGCCGACTTGGTTATCTGCGCCGCTTTCTCCAGCCGCAATCGTAGCGCTGCCAATTTTTCACGTATCGACTGCACGTAGGCCGCGTCGTTGATGCCGTCCAGGTTGATTTCCACGTTGGCCATGGCTCCGCGCGCTCCTGCCGTAGCCATCAGCTGCGCTACTTCCAAGTCTGAACGCATGGATGCCGCGGCGATAGGCTGCAGTTGTCCTATTTGTTCACAAAGCGCAACTGTCCGTTCAGCCACATCCAGCGGTACTTCCGTGGCACCGCGAGTGGCGCGCTGCACTTCCACGTTGCGTGTCTTGATTTCCGCCGGATTGCCTTGCGGCATCTTGAAGGCTTTTAGCACCTCATCATAAGAAGACGCGTCACGGTCGATCGCGGCGGTCAGGGCGTCGCCGGCTTTACGCAAAATGTCCAATTGCGCCGATAGAGCGTCGACATGCAGGGCTTGCGATTTTTTCTTGCGCGAAAGGGCCGCCACCATTTGGCCCACCGCTGCGGCCGCGGCGCCGGCGAACGCGGAGACGCTTCCACCGCCCGGTGTAGGAGTCGGCGAAGCAACGGCATCCAGGAAGGGCAGATGCCAGTTTGGCCAGGTGACCCTTCTCTGGCTCCAGCGAGGCACCGGAAAGAGCAGCAGCCAACTTATTTTCCAGAATCTGCGCCGGCGAAAAATCTTCAAATTGCAGAAAGTAGTCCGCGGCCATCTCGATGGCCTTTTTCGGAACCAACCCGACGATCTCGCTGCCCACAGGGACTACACCGTAGCGCGCGGCTTCGCGTTTCACCATTTCGTACACGCGGTGCATCGGCGTCTGTTCAAAATCGGTCAGGTTAATGGAAACCTGCGCGAGGTTGCGTGCTTTTAGTTCAACGCCCATGGACTTCACGTACCGCAAGCCGCCGGAAGAATGGCGAATCGCTTTGGCGATCTTGTTGGCAATGCTCACATCGGCAGTATTCAGGTTGACGTTGTAGGCCACCAGAAATTTGCGCGCCCCGACTACGGTGACTCCCGCCGTGGGATGCAGCTTTGGCTCGCCGATATCCGGTTGCCGGTCGTGATTATTTTTTAGCTGCTCGCGCAGCCCTTCAAATTGTCCTTTGCGCACATTTTCCAGATTTACGCGTTCTGGGCGCGTCGCCGCCGCTTCGTAGAAGAAAACTGGAATGCGATAGCGCTTCCAAAGTTCATCGCCGACGTGTCGCGCCAGCGCGACGCAATCTTCCAGCGTCAAACCTTCGATGGGGATGAAGGGAATCACGTCGGTGGCACCGACGCGAGGATGGGCACCGGAATGGTAATTGAGGTCGATCAGCGTCAGCGCTTTGCCCGCGCCGAGAATGGCGGCTTCCGCCACCGCCTCCGGCTCTCCCACCATGGTGACCACACAGCGATTATGGTCGGCGTCCATTTCGCGCCCAAGGATGTGCACGCCCGGGACTGCGGCCATCACCGAGACAATGGCTTCCACTTTGGCCGGGTCGCGCCCCTCGGAAAAATTCGGCACGCATTCGATCAATCTGGTCATAAGTTATTTTCTGTTTTCTCGCACGCGCCGTCGTTCGCTCTTGTCGGGCGCATTTGGTTTTTTTATAAATCTACTCGGTGGCGTGAATGACGCGTCCGCGCTTGAAAGTCAGCGAACAGGTGTTCATTCCAAAATAATAGGGAATTTCGCGATAATCCGCCACATCGAACACCGCGAAGTCCGCTTGCTTGCCCGACGTCCAGCGAACCAATTTTCTCTTCGCGTTTCAATGCGTGCGCTCCGTTGATGGTCGCGGCAGTGATGGCTTCGGCGGGCGTCATACGCAGTTGCGTGCACGCCAGAGAGAGAATCATCGGCATGCTCACCGTGGGACTGGTGCCCGGATTGTAGTCGGTAGCCAGGGCCACGATGGCGCCGGCGTCGATCAAGTCCCGCGCAGGTGCATACTTCTTCAGGCCCAAGTGAAAGTCGCAACCGGGCAGCAGCGTGGCCACCGTGTTGGATTTCGCCAGCGCGCGCATGTCCGCGGTGTTGATCTGTTCCAGATGATCGCAGCTGGCCGCGCCGAGTTTCACTGCCAGTTGCGTGGCTCCAGTGCGCGTTAGTTGTTCGGCGTGAAGCCGCGGCGTAAGTCCATACTCGCGACCTGCTTGCAAAATTTGCTGAGATTGTTCGCGCGTGAACGCGCCGCGGTCGCAAAAAACATCGCAGAATTCCGCCAGTTCGTCCTCGGCCACTTCAGGGATGATTACATCCGTCAGCAGCTTGATGTAGCTTTCAGCGCCGTGCGCTTTCTTGCGGTATTCGGCGGGAACTACGTGAGCGCCGAGAAATGTGGAAGCGATTTCAATGCGCTGCTGTTCCGCCAGCAATTTGTGCAGCACCAGAATGCGCAGTTCGCTGGGTAAATCGAGGCCGTAGCCGCTTTTGGCTTCGATGGTGGTGGTGCCGTAGCTGGCGAATTGTTTCAAGGCCTCTAGTGCACGCGTCTGCAGCGATTGCAACGTGGCGGCGCGAAGTTTTTTTACGGAGTTCAGGATGCCGCCACCTTTGCGTGCGATTTCCTCGTAGCTGGCGCCGGCGATTTTCAGTTCGTATTCCTCGGCGCGGCTGGCAGCGTGAATCAGGTGGGTGTGCGAGTCGACGAAGCCGGGGAGGACCACGCGGCCGCCGAGGTCGAGTTTTTTTGCTGTACGTGCGCCGGCGAGCGATTCGACATATTTTTTTGTTCCTACGCCGACGATCAGGCCGCGACGGATGAGCAGGGCGCCGTCTTTGACGATGTCTAGTTCTTTCAGGAACTTGCCGCGGCGTGGGCCGCGGCCACGTAGCGTCAGGAGCTGGGATGCGCCGGTGATGAGTAGAGTGTCAGTCAAGGTGCTTATTGCTGACAGGTTCCTGCTTGCGGATACCTTGCGCTCGGTTTGTGCAACGGCGCACAGGCGGATTGGCTGTGCCACTTCAGGCGGCGCATCGTCAGGATCCTTTCGCGTCGGACATCGGGATTTTTACGTGGTGGTCGGCGGCGAATTTTTTGGCTTCGTCGTAGCCAGCGTCCACGTGGCGGACTACGCCTATACCGGGGTCGTTGGTGAGGACGCGTTCGATGCGAGCGGCCATTTCCTTGGTGCCGTCGGCTACGGTTACCTGGCCGGCGTGTTGCGAATAGCCGATGCCAACGCCGCCGCCGTTGTGGATGCTGACCCAGGAGGCTCCGCTGGCGGTGTTGAGCAGCGCGTTGAGGAGTGGCCAGTCGGCGATAGCGTCCGAGCCATCGAGCATGCTTTCCGTTTCGCGGAATGGGCGAAGCGACCGAGCCGCAGTCGAGATGATCGCGACCGATCACGATGGGCGCTTTCAGTTCACCTTTGGCGACCAAATCATTCAGCGCCAAACCAAATTTGTCGCGTTCGCCGTAGCCGAGCCAGCAGATACGCGACGGCAATCCCTGAAACTTGACGCGCTTTTGCGCCAGCTTGATCCAACGCGCGAGGTGAGCGTTTTCTGGAAACATGTCGAGCACTAGTTGATCGGTGCGCGCGATGTCTGACGCTTCTCCAGAGAGCGCGGCCCAGCGGAAGGGACCTTTGCCCTCGCAAAAGAGCGGACGAATATATGCGGGTACAAAGCCCGGGAAATCGTAGGCGTTCTTTACGCCGTGTTCGTAGGCGAAGGTGCGGATGTTGTTGCCGTAGTCGAAGGTGACGCTGCCGAGTTTTTGCAAGTCCAACATTCCTTGAACGTGCTGTGCCATGGCAGCCATGGAATGTTTTTTGTATTCGTCGGGATTTGTCTTGCGCAGCTCGATGGCGGCGGCGAGAGTCATGCCGTTGGGAACGTAGCCGCCGATGGGGTCGTGCGCGCTGGTTTGATCCGTCAGCAAATCGGGAACGACTCCGCGCTTGGCTAGCTCAGGAATCAGGTCGGCGCAATTTCCTACCAGGCCAACGCTGGTGGCTTCGCCTTTGCGTACGGCATTTTTCAGAATGCGCAGCGCTTCATCCAGATCGTTGACCATCACATCGCAGTAGCCGGTTTTTACGCGGCGCTTGATGCGTTCGGCGTCGACATCAATTCCGAGAAACGCGGCGCCGTTCATGGTGGCGGCGAGAGGCTGCGCTCCGCCCATTCCGCCCATTCCGCCGGTGACTACTAGTTTTCCGGCGAGGTCGCCTCCGAAATGTTTGCGCGCGGCGGCCGCGAAGGTTTCGTAGGTCCCTTGCAGAATCCCTTGAGTGCCGATGTAGATCCAGCTGCCGGCGGTCATTTGGCCGTACATCATCAGGCCGGCGCGGTCGAGTTCGCGGAATTTGTCCCAGTTGTTGGCGTAGCCGACGAGATTGGAATTGGCGAGCAGCACGCGCGGAGCGTATTCGTGGGTGCGAAAAATGCCAACGGGTTTGCCGGATTGGATCAGCAAAGTTTCGTCGTTCGCCAACTCGCGGAGAGAGCGGACGATGGCGTGAAAGCTTTCCCAGTTGCGGGCGGCTTTGCCAGTGCCGCCGTAGACGACCAATTCTTCGGGCTTTTCGGCGACATCCGGGTCGAGATTGTTGAGCAGCATGCGCAGGGCGGCTTCCTGCTGCCAGCCTTTGCAAGAGATTTGCGTGCCGCGTGGGGCCCGAAAAGGGCCCTTCGACAAGGTCGATCCGGGCAAAGTTTCTGAAAGGGTGGTGCTCATGGTTGATGCGCTCCGGCGTTAATGGGAAAGGCCATAGTAGCGTAGCTGCGCGGCCTTTGCATGCGGCAGGGAACTGAATCGTTGGCGGGGCGGAAATTGAAATGAGTACCTGGGTACCCTCCTCTGTTTTTGTAACAGTTAGATTTGATTGGAGATAGAGGGGGCTTCTGTGCAAGAGATAGATTTGATGAGAGTTACAGCTGCCTTCGGCTTGAGATAGTTTCTTGGAGTCGCGGGGTGGGTCATACGTATATTTGCGGATCGTTCTGAAAATGGGAGGGTTGTAGCGCGCGACAAATCTTAGTTCCTTTGTTTTTAAGATGTTAGCCGCGCTCGCTGTTTTGGCGCGAGAGATGCTCCTGACTGACGGGTCGGAAGAGTCAGGAACGACGATTCGCGGATCGTGAAGGCTGGACACCGCCCAACATAGCACGGGTGCGTTATATTGTCAATACTATGCATTATTAGTATTCATTCGAATGACGGCGCGTGTTTTTTTCAACACAGAGAACGCACAGGGCACAGAGGAGAAGAGGCGGAGAGCAAGAGCAGAGGTGTAGAGAAGCGGGACAGTTGAAGCCCGACGCGGCACGATTGCAAGATTTAGGTTTTGGGCTTGCAACTTAATAGGGTGCTGAGGCACTCCAACAGGGGGCGAGTGTTCCAGGAATAGACATTGGAAGTGATCGGTCGAAGCCAGCCATCGACGGAGCCAAGGGTGATTATGAGGAATCTAGCGAGTGGCGCGGTACGGCGAGTTTGTGATGCGGCGGCGGTGGCGGCATTTAGCTTGCTGATTGGCTACGGCGCGCATGCGCAGGTGGGAACTACGAAGGCGCCCAGCCCGCGGATTCAGGGCGATATCGAAAATTCGCAGAGGATGGTGGTGCCGGGCACGCACTCTCCACTGGCGCGGGCGGAGTTCGAAGCTGGGACGAGTCCCGGCAAGCACCAAGCTAGAAGGAATGACGATCGTTCTGGGACGTTCGGCGGCCCAGGAAGCGGACCTGCAAACGCTGCTGGCGGCCCAGCAAGATCCCAACTCGCCGCAGTATCACAAATGGCTTACCGCGGATGAATTCGCGGCGCGCTTCGGCGTGGCCGATGCCGACGCTGCGAAAGTAGAATTCTGGCTGCAGCAGCAAGGATTCGCGTTACAGGGAAGATCGCGGAGTAACGATCGCATTCAGTTTTCGGGAACGGTGCAGCAGGTCGAGTCCACGTTTGGTACGGAGATGCATTATTACCAAGTGGCCGGAACGAAGCATTTTGCGCCGTCGACAGATCTATCGGTTCCCGTCGCGATGGGGCCGATGGTGCAAACAGTGACGAATCTTTCGTCGTTCCGGCCGAAGGCACACATTAAACATCCGACCACGGCGGAGACAGTGCGTCCGGATTTCACTTCCAGCCAAACGCAGAATCATTTCTTGACACCGAAAGATGTGGCCACGATTTACGACGTGACGCCGGCGTATAGCGCCGGACTCACGGGCACAGGGCAATCGATTGCGGTGGTGGGGCAATCCTCGATCGTGGTGACGGACATTGAGAATTTTCAAAGTGCGGCGGGGCTGCCGAAGAAAGACCCAACTATCGTGCAAGTGCCGAACTCGGGCACGGCGGCGATTAGTACGGGCGACGAATCGGAGTCCGATCTGGACCTGGAATATTCCGGTGGAATGGCGCCGGGAGCGACGATTATTTTCGTGTTCGTGGGGAATAACAAAAATTTCGGCGTATTCGATGCGCTGACCTTTGCGATCCAAAACCGGACGGCGCCAGTGATCTCCATCAGCTATGGAACTTGCGAATCGGATTTGGGAACCGGAGAGTATTCAACGCTCAACGGAACGCTGGCGCGAGCGGCGGCGCAAGGGCAATCGGTGATCACGGCGGATGGCGATAACGGTTCGGAGGATTGCTCTGGCAATACGAACCAGTCGACGGCGCAGCAGCAAGCGTTGGCGGTAGATTTCCCTTCGAGCAGCCAATGGGTGACGGGGATGGGCGGCACGGAGTTTCCGACGGCGGACGTGGTGTCGACGAACACGACGTTCTGGACGGCGGCAAACGGGTCGGACGTGATCAGTTCGGCAAAGTCGTACATTCCAGAGATGGTGTGGAATGACGATATCGCGGCGACCGCGACAGTTCCAGGGACGCTGTCTTCCGGAGGCGGTGGCGTGAGTACGTTGACGCCGCGGCCAAGTTGGCAAACAGGAGTGCCGGGAATTCCCAGCGGAAATTTTCGATTCGTGCCGGATATTTCTTTGACAGCGTCTCCGAACAATGCTGGGTTTCTATATTGCTCGAGCGACACCACGGATACGAAGATTACGGGAAGTTGCACCCCTGCGAATGGGTTTCGCGATTCGAGCAACACAAATCTGACAGTGGCGGGAGGAACGAGTTTTGATGCCCCGATCTTTGCGGGCATGGTGGCGATCATCAACCAGAAGACAAATTCCAGCGGACAAGGAGTGGTGAATCCCACGCTGTATATGTTAGCGAGCAATGCGGCGACGTATGCGTCGGCGTTTCACGACATTACTGCTGGAAACAACAAATGCACGGCGGGGACGGCCCTTTGTTCGGCGGCGGGGGCGGGATCCTTTTCGGCGACGACGGGATACGACGAGGCCAGCGGATTGGGTTCGATCGACTTTTTCTAATTTGTTGAGCGCGTGGCCGGGTTCGACTGCGACGTCGGTGGCGAGCACTACGACTTTGTCGGCGGCTACGTTGACGCCGGCGTCTGGCGCGAGTGACGTGATTACGATTATGGTGGCGTCGGCCTCGAGCGCGAGTACGGTGACACCGACGGGGACGCTGACGGTGGCAGTGGATGGGACGACGCAGACGTCAACGCTGGCGTTGGCGAACGGAGCGGCTGCGTTTACGTTTACTTCTGCAACCACGGGCGCGCATACCATCTCCGCTACGTATTCGGGCGATGGGACGTATGCGAGCTCCACCGGGACGCTTTCGGTGACGGTGGGCGGAGCGTCCGCGAAGAGTTTTAGTTTGATGGCGAGTAACGCTACGGTGGCGGCAGGAGGCTCGGGCACGTCCACGATCACGGTGACGCCGCAGAATGGATATACCGGCACGATCGCGTTTACGGTGACGAGCAGCCCGGCGGTGGCGAATGCTTGCTTTTCGGTGCCTAATGTTACCGTATCCGGGGCTACGGCGGTGACCGCGATGATGACGGTGAAGACGTCGTCGGCACTTTGCGGGACTGGTGCGATGATTGGTGCGCTAGGGACGGATCACAGTCGCGACGGACGGTGGGCAAATGTTTTCGGCTGGTGGGTTGGCGATTCTGGCCGGCTGAATTTGGTGGCGGTTTCTGGGTTGGCGCTGTCATGCGTTTTCCTTGTTGGATTGTTCGGGTTGCGATCGCGGCGCTGGGGTTTGATTTGGGCGGCGCTTGTTCTTGTGGCTCTGGTGGCGGGGATTTCGGGATGTGGAGGCGGTGGCTCGGCGTCTTCGACTTCGGCGAATGGCTCGGTGAATGCGGCCAAGGGAACCTATACGCTGACGGTTACGGGGATGGATAGTGTTACGGCTTCGGTGAAAGCGTCGGGGACGCTGACTTTGACGATTGATTAGAGTTTGGGAGACCTCAGGGCTAAGGAAAGAGTAGGACGGGCCATCCGGTGGTGTGACAAGAGTCGCGTCTCAGGGGGGAACCAATGCTGCGAAAGATACTCGGGATGATCGCATCAGCAAGCTTTGCGCTGGTTGTGGGGCTCGGGGCGGCGGGGCAGGCGCAAGCACAGGACGTCAAAGCGCCGTACCCAAACATGGCGCCGCTGGATCAATACCTGATGGAGCGAAATGCCGAAATAGCGATGGCGCGGAGCGCTGCCCCGGAATCCATCTCAGCGGATG
Organism: uncultured Acidobacteriota bacterium; assembly: GCA_963786485.1. Taxonomy (GTDB): domain Bacteria; phylum Acidobacteriota; class Terriglobia; order Acidiferrales; family UBA7541; genus Acidiferrum. The sequence continues at coordinate 229,504 of CAWAZN010000001.1, read as the reverse complement.
CCGAGGTCAAGGTCCTCGGAGGGCATGGTTACGAGACGGCCGTGAAAGGCAAGAATGGTTTCGTGTGCCTCGTCGAGCGATCGTGGATGTCTCCGTTTGACTTTTCGCAGTTCTGGAACCCCAAGATGCGAGGTCCAATCTGTTTCAATCCCGCCGCGGTGCGATCCATTCTGCCGCTCACTTTCAAGAGGACGGAGTTGGTATTAGCCGGGCTCTCTAAACCTCAAATTATCGACGGCATTAAGGCGTTCGATGTGAAAGGGCTGCCCGCCCTGGAGCCTGGCGCCATGTGCTACATGATGTCGAAACAAGGGTACCTTAACGACTCGGCCGGGCATTGGGTTCCTCATCTGATGTTCTACGTCCCGCTTACAGATCCAAAATCTTGGGGCGCGGATCTGCCGGGCTCTCCGGTTATGTTGAATCCGCAATTTCAAGGCGCTCCGGAGCCAATAACTGAGTACATGATCCCGGTGCCCAACTGGTCAGACGGAACAGCTGCACCTAAGGATGCGCACTGACGTCACACGGCGCACTCAAGAATCCAAAATGTAATGAAGAGACGGCATAGGGTAGAAGACTGGGCGGCGCCGCCCGGTCGCGGTAATGGTGTGGGCGGACGGCTTATGGTATGCGACCTACCCGTTGAGGGCGGCGGTCGACTGGTACGGACGTTTGTTCGGATGCAGTGTGGGTGTGGATTTTCTGAAGAGATAGGCTGCGAACGCGATGGCGAGGGGAACGGGTACGGAGTCGTGCATGAGTTCTCGGACGCCGCTGCCGCTGCTCTCAGTATCCACGGCGAAGGTGGAGTCGATCCACGTGCGAGGTAACACAGAGAAGAAGAGGCTTGTAAGAACGGAAATGGGCACGTTGAGAGAAGATAGACGTTGCCATCGGGACATAGACGGGCTCCGAGCGCGATGCAAGGCTGAGAGGCAGAAACTGCGGCAGAGTAAGCAGATTCTGCGCGCTACGCGGCCTGCCTTAATGCACGCTGTGAACAGATTCAACGTAACGATGAACGTGCAACAGCGATTGCCTGCCTCGGGTAGTGCGTTGGGGCGCCGAAACGTTGCAAATGATTTCTTCTAATTGCAGATTTTCCTTTTTCGACGGCCGAAGAGCGAGTGTTTGCGCTTGATGCTGGTTCGGCGTAGAGTCGGAAAATCTGATGAGCTACGGGACCCTTCCCTCACGATTGCTGGCGGCCATGGATGCGCATCCGAATCCGCGCGCGCAGATGGTGCGCGGAGCGTCGGGATGGAAGGCGATTTCCTCGCGCGAGATGCTGCGGAATGTGGCGGGGCTTTCTGCTGCGTTCAATGAACTAGGCGTGAAGCCCGGGGACCGCGTGGTGGTGTTCGCGGCGAACCGGCCGGAATGGCATGTGGCGGATTTTGCGATTACCGGGTGCGGAGCGGCGACGGTGCCGGTTTATTTTCATGAGTCCGGCGAGCGCATGGCCTACATCGTGAACCATTGCGGCGCGAAGGTGGCGTTCGTGGCGGGAGCCGAGCAGTTGCAAGCGCTGCTGGCCATTCGCGCGCAGTTGCCGGCGCTGGAACATATCGTGGCGGCGGACTCGGGCGATAGCGCTCTCCCTTCGGAAGCGCTGCGGTACGAGACGCTGGTGGGTGGGGCCGGCGATAAGGACGTGGCGGCGTATCGTCTGCGGGCCGCGCAGGTTCTGCCGGGGCAGCTTTCTTCCATTATTTATACTTCCGGGACGACTGGCGAGCCGAAAGGCGTGATGCTGACGCACACGAATTTCTGTTCGAACGTGACGGACAGCGTGGCGGAACTGGCGCTGCAGCCGGAGTCCGATCTGGCGATTTCGTTTTTGCCGCTGGCGCATGTCTACGGGCGCATGGTGGACTACGTGCATTTGTTCAGCGGCGTTACGATCGCGTATGTGCCCGTGGTGGAACAGGTTTCGCAAGCGCTGCTGGAGTTGCATCCGACGGTGATGGCGGCAGTGCCACGGGTCTTTGAAAAGATTTATGTGCGGGTGATGGAGCAGGGAAGCAAGAACACCGGCACCAAGAAGAAGATATTTCGACTGGTCCATGCGGCTGGCGGGGAAAACGGCGATGTGGCGGGCCGGCGAGGCAAATATCAGTCCGCTGCTGAAATTGAAATGGGCGGTTGCGGACCGGCTGGTGTATTCCAAGATTCGCGCTGGGACGGGCGGCAAGTTGCGTGTGGTGCTTTCCGGCGGAGCGCCACTGGCGAAGGAGCTGACGGAATTTTTCTGGGCGATTGGCGTGCCGATTTATCAGGGATACGGTTTGACGGAAACGTCACCAGTGTTGACGACGAACTATCCGAAAAATCGCGTGGGAAGTTCCGGGCGGCCGATTCGCGGCGTGGAACTGCGCATCGCGGAAGATGGGGAGATTTTGGCCAAGGGCCCTTGCGTGATGCAGGGCTATTACCAGAATCCGGGAGCAACCCGCGAAGCGCTGGATGAAGAAGGCTGGTTTCACACTGGGGATATCGGCTACCTGGATAAAGACAACTATCTGTTCATCACCGATCGAAAAAAAGATTTGTTGAAGACGGCAGGTGGAAAATTCGTGGCGCCGCAGCCGATTGAGAATGCGTTGAAGACCAGCCCGTACGTTTTGAATGCGATGGTGATTGGGGATAAGCGGAAGTTTGTGGTGGCGTTGATCGTGCCGAATGTGAATACGATTCGGGCAAAGGCTGCGGCGGATGGGGTGAGCTTGCCGGCGGAAGATGGCGAGGTGGTGCAAGAGGCGTTTGTGCGGCGGTTGATCGATGCTGAGGTGAAGCGGGTTACCGCGCATTTGGCACAGTATGAGTCGATCAAGAGATTTGCGCTGCTGCCGAGGGATTTTACGTTTGACGATGGGAGTTTGACGTTTACGTTGAAATTGAAGCGGCGGGTGGTTGAAGCGAAGTATCAGGATGTGATTGAAGGATTGTATGCGGATGCGGCTGAGCCGCGGCCGCATGTTCAGGCCTAGCCTCAAGGTGAATGAATTCAAGTGCGTTCTGAAGCGCACGGTGTGTGTGGTTGGACGCGCAGTGATGTCTGCGATCCGTAGCTAAATAGCCCAAAATCAGTGAGTTCGGATAGGCCGCGCGGTTGCATGATCCGTGGTGTGTTTCAAGGAGATGGCCATGGACGCGAAGAGTCGGGTGGAGAAAGTTAGCAAAGCTAATAGAAACGGAGAACAGGGATTGTTCGGCAACGTGGAGTCCTCCGCCGATGTGCCGCCTGGGCGGGCGCGGACGATTGCCGTGTGGCTGGGGTTGTTTACTTGCGCGATTTTGGTGAGTCAGTTTGGCAGGCCGTCGCGGGCGCGGGAAGCGGAGTTCATGCGCGGGGCGGCGAAGGTGGCGGCGATTGGAAAGGTGTCTGGCAGCGCTGGGGCTGTTGGAGATGCTGCGGCCGTGAAGAGTTCGGCTGCGCGGTTGGCGGATGAGAAGGCGCTGGAGCCGGCGGTTTACGCGAGCCGGAAGTATGGCGTGGCTTGGCGGTATCCGCGGAACTTTGTGCTGCGCAAGGGCGCGAATGCTGGATTGGATTTGGATGGACATTACGCGGCGGCCACGGCAATTGCTGGGGGCGATGGCGGCGTGGCCTTGGCGTCGGTGATCATTCCGGCGCGGCTTTATCCTGGGACGGATTTTGTGAAGGCGTCGTTGACGGCGCGTGTGAATAAGAAGGTGAGTGAGGAGGCGTGCGGAACATTTCGAATATTGGATGAAGGGGAAGAGACGCCGCAGGATTTTCCGGCTGCGCAGGTGACGGTGGGGAGTACGGATTTTGCGACGGCGGAAGCGGTGGTCGATGGGGACTTGGAAGATAGCGCGACTACGCGGGAGAAGTTTTTTCATGCTTACGAAAATGGTGCCTGCTATGAATTTGCGATGAATGTTACGACGGGGGCGGGTGGGGAGAAAAAGGTGTCGAACGCATGTGGATGCGGATGAGGTGTTTGAGAGGTTGCAGGAGGTTTTGACTAGCGTGACGATTGTGCCGGTGCGGGGTGGGGAGGCTGGGGCGGCGTCCACGGTTGCGGTGGCTCCGAGCGGTGTTGTGCGGCACAAATAGGAGCGGCAGATTGCTGTGTTTGTTTTCTGTGGCGAATCGAATTGCGTCGTCGGAGAGAGAATTCAAGAACCGCACCCACAAAATCAGTGGATGCGGCACCCGGTTTCGGATGGAGCGCGATAATTTGGACGTGTGCAAAAAAAAAACGGCGGCACGCATTCTTATGTGAGCCGCCGTTTTTGTCTAAACCCGCAGGGCTCAAAACCAATCGCCCTGCGCAACAGGATTTGGGCGGAGCGATTACTGCAGGATTTTGCCTTGAGGGGAGAGGATTTTTACCTCGCCCAGGTTTAGTTCGCGGATGCCGGGTTCGATTTTGGCGCGATCGCCTACGATGACCCAGATTACGTTGTCGGGATGAACGACGGTTTTGGCAGCGGCCTGCACGTCCGGGATAGTCAAGGCCCGGACTTTGCCGCCGTACGTTTCGTAGTAGTCGTCGGGCAAGTTGTATTGCACTTGATCGTCGATGGAGGTTTCGAGGTCGTCGAGAGTTTCGCGGGAGCCAGGGAGTTTGAGGGTTTCCGAGGCTTGCGTTTTGGCGAGTTCAGCGGCGGCGACTGGCTTATCGGCCAAGATGCCGCGCAGTTCGTTGTTGAGCTCCACGAAGGATTCTTTGGTCTTGTCGGTTTGCACCGGGGCGACGATGCGGAAGGGGCGCTGGCCGCGGGCTTTGGTGATGCGCGTGCCGACGCCGTAGCTCCAGTGCTTGTCTTCGCGCAGATTCATGTTGAGGCGCGAGCCGAAGGTGCCGCCGAGTTCGTCGTTCATGGCGATGATGGCCACTTCCTGTGGGTTGGCGGTGGGCGGGGCGATGATGCCGCCGTAGATTACGGATTGTTGCGCGCCGGGCTTATCGATGATGTAGATCGCTGATTTGCCGGCGAGTTGAACCGGGGCAATATTTTTCGTGGGAACCTTGGCGGATTTCCACTCCGCAAAAAGTTTTTCGAGCTTGGGTTTGATTTCGGCGAGCGTGGTGTCGCCAACAATGACCATGGTGGAATTGTTCGGGCGGAACCACACGTCATGAAATTTCACGAGGTCTTCGCGGGTGAGTTTTTCGACGCTTTCGGTGGTGCCGGAGCCGGTGAGCGAATTGCCGTAGGGGTGGCCTGCGCCGTACAACAGTGCGGGCAGCACCCGCAGAGGCATGGTGGTTGGCGTGTTTTCTTCGCGCTGGATGGCGGCGAGTTGCAATTTCTGTTGGCGCTTAAAGTCCGCCTCCGGGAAAGATGGGTGGAGGACGATATCGGCGAAAAGGTCGAGCGTGGGATCGAGCTTCGATTTGAGCGCGGAAATACTGACGATGGTGGAATCCAGGTTCGAGCCGGCGGTCAGCTCTGCGCCGAGGAGTTCCAGGTGATCGCTGATTTGTAGAGCGTCGAGCGTTTTGGTGCCGCCAGTTAGAAGAGAAGTGGTCATGCTGGCGGTGCCGGGTGACGTGAGTTGGTCCGCGGCGTAGCCGGCGTCGGCGATGAGCGAGAAGTCGACAATGGGTACATCGTGGCGCTCGGCAAGAACGATTTTCAGGCCGTTGGAAAGCGCGGCGTGCTGCAGCTTCGGAAGCTTGAGTTCCGGTGCGGCGCCGGGTTCGGGAAATTTAGAGCGATCCACGCCGGTAGCGGCGGTCTTGTAATCCGGGAAGGGCAGCACTTCGAGAATGTATACGCCGTCGGCTAAGCCAGCGGTGGGCAGCTTCGCGCAGATCTTCGGCGGTGGCGGCTTGAACGCGGGCCTGGGTGATTTTGTAGGCGCCGGCGTCGCCCAGAAATACTTCGTTGACGGCGAGAATGTCCGATTTGCCGCCGAAACCGCCGATACGCTCTGTGCCGCGAATGAAGGCGGCTTGATTTTGGACTTTGACGCGCTGCAGTTCTTCGGCGGTGGGACCCTCTTTCAGGAAACGTGCCAACTCTTCGTCAATCTCTTTTTCTACTTTTTCAAGACCGAGGCCCGGGCGGGCGGTGACTTGAATGTAGAACTGGCCGGCAATGGCGTTGGTGTCGGCAAAAGCGGTGACGTTGGTGGCGATTTGGTCGTCATAGACGAGGCGTTTGTAGAGGCGGGAAGTTTTGCCCTTGGCCAGAAGGTCGGCCGTCATGTCCAGATAATCGCCATCGGCGCTGCCGAACTCAGGAATGTTCCAGACTTTGTAGATGCGCGCTTGCGGGACGCGATCCTGAACCACTTGGCGATGCGTGCCGGTGCGTTTGGCGATCCAGACTTGTTGATGTGCGACAGGTGGCCCGGCGGGAATATCGCCGAAATATTTTTCAACTTTGGCTTTGGCTACTTTGGTGTCGACATCGCCGGCGACGACGATGACTACGTTGGAAGGGCCGTAATAGGTCTTGAACCAATCTTTCACGTCGGCCATGGAGGCGGCGTCGAGGTCGGCCATATCTCCGATGGTGGTCCATGAATAGGGGTGGCCGGCGGGATAGGTATTCTTGGTGATCAGTTGACGCGTCACGCCGTAAGGCTGGTTCTCTCCCTGACGCTTTTCGTTTTGCACCACGCCGCGCTGCAGGTCCAGAGTTTTCTGGTCGAGCGAGCCGAGCAAGCTGCCCATGCGGTCGGATTCGAGGAACAGCGTGTAGTCGAGGTCGGAGTTGGGAACGTCTTCGAAATAGTTGGTGCGGTCGCTGTTGGTTGTGCCGTTCAGATCGGTGGCGCCAATTTTTTCCATGGCGTCGATGTAACTACCTTTGGCGTGTTCGCTGCCGCCGAACATCAGATGCTCGAATAGGTGCGCGAAGCCGGTCTTGCCAGGCTTTTCGTTGGCGGAGCCGACGTGATACCACATGTTTACGGCGACGATAGGCGCCTTATGATCTTCATGGACGATCAGCGTCAGTCCGTTATCGAGCACAAACTTGGTGTAGGGAATATCGACGACAGATTTGGCATCGGATTTTGTTTCTGGAGCGGTGGTCTGCGCAGTGGCGCCGACGGCCAGCACCGTAGCTGCTGCGAGCAATCCGAGAGCTAGAAAACGAAGACGAACGTGCATCAAGCTGCCTCCAATGTCTCATGACAAACTTTTCGAGTTTACACCCTGGCCCGGTCACATGGAACGATGTATTGAAAACGAAACTGAGGCCGCCTTTGTTCCCCAGGCCACATTTGTTGTGCGGTTCGGCAAAGGTCTACTATCAGGGAGGAGCATTTCATGGCAGACGAGCTGGTTATCGCTGGGCGCGCGTTTAAGTCCCGCTTGATCGTAGGCACCGGGAAATATCGTAGCTTTCCAGAAATGGCGAGGGCGCACGCGGCTTCTGGCGCAGATATGGTGACCGTGGCGGTGCGCCGCGTGAATTTGACGGACAAGAGCAAGGAATCGCTTCTGGATTTCATCGATCGCGAGAAGATGTTTATTTTGCCGAACACTGCGGCTTGTTATACGGCGGATGAAGCGATTCGCACGGCGAGACTGGGACGGGAAGTAGGTCTATCGAACTGGGTGAAGCTGGAAGTGATTGGAGATCAGCAGACGCTGTTTCCGGATACCGAGCAGCTGATTGAGGCAACGCGGGTGCTGGCGAAAGAAGGATTTGTGGTGTTGCCGTACACCAACGACGATTTGATCGCGGCGCGGAAGTTGATTGATGCGGGGGCGGCCGCGGTGATGCCGCTGGCGGCGCCGATTGGGTCGGGGCTGGGAATTCAGAACGCGACGAATTTGCGGATTTTGCGGGAGAGAATCACGGAAGTGCCGATGATTGTGGATGCGGGCGTGGGGACGGCGTCCGATGCGGCGATTGCCATGGAGCTGGGCGCGGACGGAATTTTGATGAACACGGCGATCGCGGAGGCGCAGGATGCGGTGTTGATGGCCGAGGCGATGCGGGACGCGACGATTGCGGGGAGGAAAAGTTTTCTTGCCGGGAGGATGCCGAAGAGGATGTATGCGTCGGCGTCGAGTCCGATGGTTGGCGTGGTGCGTTAGAGACTAACGGTGAAACAGTTGGCTACATCTTCAACGAAGTCAAAACCCGCACCCATAAAACCAATGGGTGCGGCACCCGACGTCAGAAATCCCTGGTCTATTTCCAACTCATAATCCAGAAGCCTAAGGGCGGTGCTGATGAACCACGCCAAGAGTGTCCATTTGAAGGACGTGGAGAAATAGCGGAGGTTGTCAATTTTGGATTTGCAGATTTGCGACAGTTCGTACACTTGATCGGTTACGTTGCGTAAAAGCTGATCGGGAGTGGAATTGGACACGGCGGTGAAATACTCGTCGCTGTCTTTGTGGCGGCTGACGTGTTCGTAGTAAAGGAGTTCTGAGCCGCGAACCGGGGCTTTGTGATGGCGCGCTATGCGCGGCATCAGGACGTGAGAGATCAGGTACAGCGACCACGCAAAGCCGATAGCTAAGCCGACGTAAGTGCCCAGGTACAGAGTGCCGACGATGCCTTGCATGGTGGGCGCTGGATGAACTTTCGGGAAAACTTCTTTGCCCAGCGGAATGGTGCTGGCACCGAAAAAAAGCAAGAACGTCACCAGGTAGCCGGCTTTTAGGTCTGCGGCGCGAATGATGGCTTGCTGATCCTCAAAATTCCGCCACGCAAAACTCAACTGGTCGTTCATGGTGGCGACGGGCTTGGAGTGCGGATTGTCGGTGGTCAGCATTGCAGACGGCGAGGATAGCTCAGACAGGTCCTTGGAGCTATCGTTTCTTGTGTTGTAAACATTGCCTCAGCCAACGTTGCTTAAAGAGTTTTGAACAGGAAATGCCACAGCGTGTCTACCGTGGCATGGAGTAACGCGGATGCGAAGATCGATCCGGTCTTTTTCCATGTCCACCCATAGAAAAATCCTGCGATGGTTGCTAACAAGACGTAGCGCCAGTTCGGAAAATAATTGTTGGTGATGTGCGCCAGGCCGAACAGCACCGAGGCGGTACACCAACCCGTGAGATCGCTGCCGGTTCGGCGCGACAAAATATTCTGGAGAAGGCCGCGGAACAAGAATTCCTCGGGCCATGCGGTGAGAAGCAAAATTCCTAAGGCGGTGAAGGGTAGCGAGGTGGCCGATGACCATCGCGGAGCGAACTGTACGAAGCGCTCTGTTAGCCCTAGCGGGATTGCGATCACGGCGAACGCGAGGAAGCTGCCGCCAATCACGAGACTCCATTTCGGTCCCCAGCCAATCGAATAACCTACACCGTCGATGCGGCGCATCATCAGAAAAACGGCGACGCCGACATCGACCATGAGCAGAACGGTGAAGACGTGAGAAAGCTTTTCACCTGGGTACGGCCACAACCATCGCACCGGCAGGAATTTGACAGCGGCCCAGGTCGCCGCGATGATGACGAAATCCTGCCACACCCCGGGAGGCCGGCGCTCGGCCGAGGCAGCCAGCGCTAGCGGCAAGAAAATAAGCGCGCAGGCTGCAGCGATGCGCAGCGCAGAGAAAGTGCCCGTGCCCAAGGTGTACATGAGGTATGACAGGAACAACGCGGCGGCGAGAAGAATCGCTGCGGCGCTGCCAAATCGGGCTAAAATTTCTTCTGTGACGCCGCGCGCGGCGCATAGCAGCATCACCAGAAGAAATATCGCGAGAGACGCGAGCGTGGCGAAGAGTGGGCGTCCACCGAGGCCGAGCCACGTGCCATAGAGCCCGGCTGCTGCGGAAATGATCGCCCACGCGCAGGTGGCAGCGACGGGACCGAGTTGGCGGTTGGCAGGCAAGATTTTGCGAAGGGAATTGTAACGTACGTATGACCGAAGAAACGCAGTACGCAGGAGCCGCGGTCGCTACGGCACAACGCCGGCTGGCGTATATCGACTGGATGCGCGGCCTGGCTTGCCTGCTGATGTTCCAGACGCACTGTTACGACTCTTGGCTTACCCCGGCCGCGCGTAGTGGTTCGTTGTACCGCTACTCGCAATTGCTGGGCACACTGCCGGCGCCGATATTTTTATTTTTGTGCGGAGTGTCGTTCGCGCTGGTCACCGAACGTTTGTGGGAAAAGGGCCGCGAGCGCGACAGCATTGCGCGTCAGACCATTTGGCGCGGCGCCGAGATCTATGCCCTGGGATTTTTGTTCCGCGTACAGGAATTCGCGCTGGGCTATCCCAAAGCGCCGTGGACGGATTTACTGCGCGTCGATGTGCTGAATATTCTAGGTATCGCCATGATGCTTATGGGCGTGCTGTGTTGGTTGGCGACCTCGCAGCGCCTGGCCGTTTCCCGTCGAACGACGATCTGGAGCGCTCTAGTTCTGACTGCGGTCGTCGCCATAATCACGCCGGTGCTTTACACGCACCGGCTGCAATTCTTGCCCTGGCCGATCGAATCGTACTTCGATGGAGTGCATACCTTTAACGTCCCGCAGCCGTGGCTCTTTCCAATATTTCCGTGGATCGCATTCGCGTTCGCTGGGCTGGCAGCAGGTTTTTTCTTGTTTACGGATTTCGCGAGGCGCGCAGAAAACAGAGCTTTCGCTGTGCTGGGTTTTGCAGGTCTGGTAGGCGTCGTGGCCGCGCAATTGTTTGATCGCGCGCCGCTGCAACTGTATGAGGTGTACGACTACTGGCACACCAGTCCGCAGTTCTTCTTGTTGAGGTGCGGGGTTCTGTTGATCATCATGGCCGTCGCTTACGCATGGTGCCAGTGGGGATGGGCGCGCAACGGGTACAGTCCCGGCCATTCAGCTGGGAAAGACTTCCTTGCTGGTGTACTGGGTGCACATCGAATTTGTATACGGGCGTTTGTCGATTCTGCCAAAGAGGCAATGCAGCATCGGAAAAGCGACTGCGGGATTGCTGGTGATTTTTGCCTCCATGATGTTGCTTTCAATTTTGAGGACCAACTGGAAGCGAAAGAGTGCGGCTCCGCGGCTAGAAAAGTCCGTGGCGATTCAGAACGTAAGCGAAGCAGTTTAGCTAGATTGTTGCTCAATGGCCGCTGAAGTTGCCTGGGCTTACGGTTTGCCGGTTTGATCGGGATCGGACCACTTGGGTTCCGGCACTTTGATGATTACCTCGCCGGGCTTTGCTAGCGGCAGGCCCACACGGGCGAGCTGTTCGATGGTCGCCGGATTTGTTTTCAAGTTGTGAACATATTCCGCGAGACGCGCATTCTCTGCATTGAGTTTCAAAAGGTTGCTGTTCACCGTGCCGATTTCCGCCTGCGTGCGCCGCATCGCCAGGAAACCGTGCGTTCCGAAAACATCGTGAACGATCAAGAAAAGAATAAGCAGGCCCATCACTCCACGGCCATAGTGCTGCCAAAGTAGAGAAAGCTTATCGTCGGATTCTTGCGATTTTGCAGAGCGTTGTCGGGTCGTCGATATCTTCAAAGTGGTTCGCTTATGCTTTCAGAATCCATTCCGTGGCTTCACGCGCCAGTTTAGCGGAAGCCGCGGCGCTGTCTGCCTCAATGTACAGCCGCAACAAAGGCTCCGTGCCGCTTAAACGCGCGAGGATCCAGGAACCATCGTCGAAAACAAATTTTGCACCGTCGGTGCGATCGGTGGATACAACTTTGCGGCCCAGAAGTGTCGAATTGTCCACCGCGACCTTCTTCACTGCGTTTGCTTTTTGTTCGTCACTGAGGTGCAGGTTTTCGCGAATGGGCCAGAATTCGCGTCCCAACTTTTTGAACATCTGCTGAATCTGTTCCTTGAGCGATGCTCCGCGCGCAGCGGTCATCTCGGCCACCAGCAGGCAGGCGAGAATGCCGTCCTTCTCCGGAATGTGCTGACGGATGGTGAGACCGGCGCTTTCCTCGCCGCCTAGCGCGATCTTGTCTTCGCGGATGAGCTGGCCGATATATTTGAAACCCACTGGAGTCTGATGCGTGGTCTGCCCGTGGGATTTGGCCGCGGCGTCGATCATTTGCGTGGTGGCCACGCTGCGCGCTGCGGGCATGTTCCAGCCGCGGCTTTCCACCATGTAGTCGTAAACAAGCGCAAGCAAGTGGTTGGGCTGCACCCAAGTTCCGTCGCGGTCGATGATGCCGAAGCGGTCGGCGTCGCCGTCGGTGGCCAAACCTGCCGAGGATTGTGAATCGAGAACGGCTTTGCGCAAAGGAGCCAGATTCTCTTCGGAGACATCCGGACCCGTCCCGTCGAACAAGGTGTCACGTTCGGTGCGCATGCTCTGCACCGCCACGCCGTGGTCCGCCAGTATCTTATTGAGATAGCCGGCACCGCATCCATGCAGCGCGTCCACCACGAACTTGGTTTTTGATTTTTCCAGTACGTCGAACCGCACCAGTTCGTCCAGACGCTTTAGGTAGGGCCCCTGCAGGTTGATCTTCTCGGTCTTGTCTGATTTTTTGGATGTGTGGGGCAGCGGTTTGGCAAACGAACCGCCGTTCTCCAGATTTTTTACTACCCGTGCTTCGATGTCTTTCGTCACTTCCGGCAAAGCGGGGCCGGCGTCCGCGGAGGAAAACTTCAGGCCGTGATACTGCGCGGGGTTGTGGCTGGCGGTGAAGTTGACCGCGCCGTCCAGCTTGCTGCGCATAATTTCGTAGGCAACCGCCGGCGTGGGACTGAACGTCTCAGAAAGCAACGTGCGGATCCCGTGCGCCTCGAGGATGTCTACGGCCAGTTGCGAAAACTCTTCGGAATAAAAGCGCGTGTCGTATCCGACCAGGATGGTGGGTGTGGCCGTTTTACTTTTCACGTGCTCAGCTATCGCGTTCACCGCAAGGCGCACGTTTGCAAACGTGAAATCGTCGGCGATCAAGCCGCGCCAACCGGAAGTTCCAAATTTGATCGGAGATGCTGTCATGGGCACGTATTCTAGCTCGAGTCGACCAGTTTAAGAATACGAGTGTCCATGTAGGGAGAGAAGAGGGGGTCATGGCTGCACCAAGCCACTGAGGAGGTGGTCAGAAATGGTTAGCACAAAGACGCTTACCAAGAGGGCAGCGTCACGCGGCAAAGAGGAAACGGACCTAGACGGCAGGATTGTTTTGGTCACGGTTCGATCACTCAGTGAAGGACGCCGACTGGCGCGCACCGTTGTTAAGAAAAGATTGGCGGCGTGCGTCAACATCCTGCTTTCCCCGGTAAATTCCATCTACCGGTGGAAAGAAAAAGTGGAAGTTACCCACGAATATTATTTGATTATAAAAACGACGGACCGATGTTACCCAGAACTTGAAAAGGAAATCGTGAAACTGCACAGCTACGACGTTCCGGAAATTGTGGCGCTGCCGATATCCGCGGGGCTGCCCGACTACCTGACGTGGTTGCGAGCCTCCGTTAGTTAGAGCTGGAGCAGAGAACAGCGCTCAGTTTCCGTGGGGCGTCCTCGACTACACGTAAAGCAGTGCCTGGTCGAGGTCGGCGTTAATATCTTCCACATCCTCAATACCAACAGACAGGCGAACCAGCCCGTCCGTAATGCCCACGCGCTCACGCACTTCGGGCGGCATGGAAGCATGCGTCATTTGCGCTGGAAGTGAGATTAGGGTCTCCACTCCGCCCAGGCTCTCCGCCAGTGCGCAGAGTTTCACCTGATTGAGGAACCGTCGCGCGGCATCCAGCGAGCCTAAGTCAAACGAAATCATCGCACCGGGCCCGCGCTGCTGACGCCGAGCGATATCGTGCTGTGGGTGGGAGGGCAATCCTGGGTAATGCACTTTTCGAACTTTTGGATGCGCGTCAAGATGCCGGGCCACGGCGATGCCATTGGCGTTGTGTTGCAGCATGCGCACTGCCAACGTTTTGATTCCCCGCGACACCAAAAAGCAATCCATGGGTGCCAAGCCGCTTCCGGCTGAACGCTGAATAAAATAAATTTTCTCCGCATCTTCCGGGCGGGTGAGAACCACTGCGCCACCCGTGGCGTCGCTGTGGCCATTCAAATACTTCGTCATGGAATGGACCACGATGTGGGCACCTAGTTCGATGGGGCGCTGCAGATACGGGCTGAGGAATGTATTGTCGACGACCACGGTGATATTTCGTCCGCTCGCCAGCTTGGCCACTGCGGCGATGTCCGTAACGCGCATGGTGGGATTGGTGGGCGTCTCGATGTACAGCATTTTGGTGTTGGGCCGGATCGAGGCGTGCACCAGATCGGGCACAGAGGTATCCACAAAGCTAAACTCAAGCCCGAAATGAACCAGCAGTTGGGTGGAGAGCCGAAATACGCCGCCGTAAACCGCTTCGGACAACACCACGTGGTCGCCCGGCCGGAGCGTGCGAAATACCGCGTCGATCCCCGCCATACCGGACGTGAAGACGTACGCGCTATGGCCGCCTTCCAGTTTGGCCATGGTGCGTTCCAGCGCTTTGCGATTGGGATGGTTCGTCCGCGCGTAGTCGTAGCCTTTATTCTTTCCCAGCTCATCGTAGATGTAGGTGGACGTCTGATAAATCGGCGCGACGATAGCCCCGGTTGCCGGATCCGGCTCCTGACCAACGTGAATCGCGTTCGTGGCAAAACCCATGTTGCGCTCCTTGAAGTACCACGCGCCCGAAACCAGGACGCAAGCAAACAGACTTTATTCCTACAGTTACGATGCCTGCCAGTTCTGAGTGTGTGAGAAGTTTCTCAAACGCTACAGGAGCATGCGCGGGCCGTCAAATGATCTGCCATTTTGGCCGCGTCATATGGCCGAGGGCGTTGCGCCTGCAATTCCCCGCGACTCCTCGTCCGTCTAGCGGTAAAAGGCGCCACCGCGTAAGCAGCAAACGCTGTGAGAGCCGCATCAAAACATACAAGCCGCTCACTTGACCGCCGAACGCCATCGCATACAGGATAGAGGCTAGCGCAACCGATGAAGATTCGTCCAAGACAATCGCATTTGCCGTTTCTATGGCCGCGCCAATGGTCGCTGGCGGTGTCACTTTCCCTGATTTTGGTGGTCGCTTTGCCGGTTGCGGCGCAAAATCCTCCGCCAGCAAAGGATGCACCGGCAAAGCCGGCAGCTCAGCCCATCACGCGACTCACCGTCGAAGTCACCGGCGGCGACAAGAACGTTGCCGTTGAGAATGCCAGCGTGTACGTCAAGTACGTCGAAGAACACGCCATCACCAAGGATAAAAAACTGGAGTTGAACGTCAAGACCAACGCCTCAGGCGTTGCGCACGTGCCTGCGGCGCCCACCGGCCGCGTATTGATTCAGGTGATCGCGGACGGCTGGAAAACCTTTGGCCGATGGTACGACATCACGGATCTGAATCAGGAATTCAAAATACATCTCGAGCGCCCGCCGAAGTGGTACTAATTTGCGCACTTTGTTCCATATTTCGAAAAGAATTATTTCTCGTTCCAAAAGTAAATGAATCACGCCGTGCGCATCATCGAACAGGAAAAAACTGTAAAGAGTGCGCGAACTGTAAAATTTTTGCCGAGCAACTCTTCGATTGCACCGAAACAGTGCAAAGCGGTGAACTTTGTTGAAGCGTGAGAAGTTACGGGCGATTAACGGGAGTTTTGCACACAGTTTTCAACATCTGTGTTGAAAACTTAATCGGGCAGAAATATTTGGTGGAGAATTCGGCACGCACCGTGCAAGTGGAACAGTTTTTGCCGTGGCTTTCTCGAAATGGTAGAGTCGCAAGTGAATATTCTTTATGAATGAAACGCCTCTATGAACGAAACGTTTGAAGGGCCGTTTTCTCTGGTACAGATGTTCGTCGGCAGCATTATTGCTCGCCCGCTGCGCAGTCTGCTCAGTGTCTTAGCCATCGCGATCCAAGTTATTTTGGTTCTGATGATTGTGGGTCTTACCTCCGGCGTCCTTTCCGAATGGGGAAAGCGCGTGGAAGGCGTCGGCGCCGATCTTTTGGTGAGACCCCCGAACTCTTCCATGTTTTTGGGTTTTTCCAGCGCGGTGATGCAGGAAAACCTGGGCGATCAGATTGCCGCTCTACCAGGCGTCGACGAGGTAGCGCCGACGGTCATCCTCACCGAGCCCAAAAATCTCATGATGATCTATGGAATCGACTACCAACGCTTCAACGCGTTGAGTCGAGGCTTCTTATACCGAGCCGGCAAGCCGTTCGCCGGACCAGATGAGGGCATCGCGGACGATATTCTCGCTCAGCAGAAGCATCTCAAGGTCGGAAGCCAGATTACGTTTCTGAATCACGTCTTCACCGTCAGCGGCATCGTGGCGCATGGAAAAGGCGCCAGATTTTTCATCCCTATTCACACCGCGCAGGAAATCGCCGGCGCCGAGCACCGCGTCTCCATGTTCTACGTCCGCAGCAAAGGCGACACGCTCGGCTCCCGTGCGCAGATCTTGAAGCTAATGCCCGACAGCAGCGTGGTGTCGCTGTCCGAGTATGTTTCGATGATGACTTCCTCCAACTTGCCGCAACTAAAGCCCTTTACCCGCACCATGGTGTGGCTCGGCATCGTCATCAGTTTCCTGGTGGTGCTGCTCAACATGCACACCATGGTGATGGAGCGTACGCGTGAGGTCGGAATCCTCAAGGCCCTGGGCTTCACGCGTTTCGCTGTGGTACGCATGCTGCTCGGCGAAACGTTGCTGTTGGCTATCCTCGGGGCGGCGTTAGGTATCGTCTTAACATTCCTCACGCAGGCTATTCTCAAAGAGACCAGTCCAGGTCTGACGGTGTTGATCTCTCCCGGTTGGATTTTCTCTTCCGGCATGTTGGCCCTAGCGGGCGCAGCCGCTGGTGCGCTGTACCCGGCGCTTCGCGCGGCAAGCTACGATCCTGTCGTCGCCCTTGCGTACGAGTGAACCGCTAACTATTCACCTACACCGCAGCATCTTCCATTGCACGGCTTCAGAAATCGGTCGATAATTCCTGCAACGACTGCCACTGTGAGCATGTCCCACCTCCAGACTCTGGCGGTCAACTGACAAAGGAGCTCTCCTTGCGCCGAATCTCACCGCTGCTTTTGTGTGCTGCCGCCATTTTGCTCATCAATTTCACCGTCCGCGCGCAGATGGGCATGAACATTTTTCAGAAGCCTTCCATCGCCAATATTTTCCATCCAGTGGTCGGCAGCGGCGCCCTGTATCAGGTAACACCGACGGACTCACCCAACGATCCGCCCAAACAGCAACAGCTCAGTATCGTCGGCAAAGAGGTTGTCAATGGCTCTGACGCATATTGGATGGAATTCGCTGACCAGGGCAAAGGCGGGAAGGGAATGATCGGAAAGGTTCTGATCAGTAAGGCGGACTTCAAGACGCATCGCATGATTTTTCAGCGAGCTGGGCAGCAGGCTATGGAGATGAAATTCGACCTCGATGCCGCGGACAGCAAAGCCGTCCAGGAAGATCTCAGCAAGTGGGCGCAGGCCGGCAACGAGACCATCACTGTTCCCGCCGGCACCTTCGCCTGTCAATTCTGGAAGAACGACGCGGGCGACAAAATCTGGGTCAGCGACAAGGTGACACCTTTTGGCATGGTCAAGCAGGTGACCAAAAACGAGACGAGAGTTTTGCTGAAACTTGTCACCGATGCTCAGGATCAAATCACCGGTCCGGTGAAGGTATTTGATCCGCAAGAGATGATGCGCCAGCGTAAACAGCAACAACCGAACTAGCGCGCAGACCACGGCACTAGCACTCAGCCCGCAGCGTTTAGTTTCCCCGCTCTTCGCTGCATCCAATCCTTGAGCCGCCAAGAGTAGCCGGAAGAATTTGCTCCCTCCGGCCGCTTTTTGTGGTCCAATGGCCGCCACATTTTCCGGGGAGCCGCCCACATGCAACTGCCGATGGACAAACATTTCGAGGCCACCATTATCGAGCGACGCGATCTGGCGCACGATTTGTGGCTCATCCGCGTCGATCCGGGTGGCCCGTTCAAGTACCTCGCGGGGCAGTACGCCACCCTCGGCGTCGAACACGAAGGCAAACGCCTCGAGCGCGCCTACTCTATCGTTTCGTCTCCCTACGAAGAGACCCTGGAATTTTTTGTGGAATTGGTTCCCGAAGGATTGCTGACCCCGCATCTATACAAACTACAAGTCGGCGACAAACTGCTCTGCCGCAAAATCTCCAAAGGCCGTTTCACGTTGGACCTGCGCAGCGGCCGCAAACATCACCTGCTGCTTTCCACTGTCACCGGCATCGCACCTTTTGTCAGCTACGTGCGCACGCTTTACCATGACTGGAAAGAGGGCAACAGTCCCATGCCCGGCGACCACAAGCTCTATTGCTTACAGGGTGGTAGCCGTTCCTGGGAATTTGGCTATCGCGATGAAATAGAAAAAGTCGCTTCGCAGGTTCCGTGGCTGAAATTCGCCACCACCGTGAGCCGTCCGTGGGAGGACACGACCTGGACCGGCGAAACCGGCCGCGTCGACGATCTGATCCGAAAATATACCGACGTTTGGAATTTGCAGCCGAGCGAAACCACCGGCTACTTGTGTGGCCACCCCAGCATGGTGGAAAACGGCCGCGGTATTTTGCAACGCGCCGGTTGGAAGAAAGACGCGCTCTTCGAAGAGGTTTATTTTCAGCCGGCGAAGGAACACGAAGAATCCTGACGCGCTAGGCGTCAGCCGCTTCGGCTTCGAGCAGACGGCTGCCGGGTTAAGCTCCGGGCCCCGCCTCGCCAATTTGTTGCGTAATATCCTCGATTGTTGCCAGCGGACACACGATGTGCACGTCTTCGTCCGCATCCGTAACGTCAATCTTCAGCGCGCCATTGTGCGTGGAAATCATCACGTGCTCTTTGGCGTCCTGTACTTCGACCAGCGTGGAGTCCGGAAGCCTGCCCAGTTCATGCGCCACCGTGCTCGCCAGCGGCATCCATTCCCGAGCCTCGTGCGACGCGCGGTGTAGCTCTCGTTCAGGTATCAGCCGCATCACCTCCGGAATCGCCGCGGCTGGCAGCCACAGGTGGACGTGCGAGCCATTTGCGCGCGCTTCGTCAACATCCACGCGCATCACGCCATCGCGAAAGGTGTACACGCCCGCCACGGCGATTGTTCCCACCACTCCCAATCCCAGCTTGGCCAGAAAAATC
Source organism: uncultured Acidobacteriota bacterium (assembly GCA_963786485.1). Taxonomy (GTDB): domain Bacteria; phylum Acidobacteriota; class Terriglobia; order Acidiferrales; family UBA7541; genus Acidiferrum. The sequence goes on along the minus strand of CAWAZN010000001.1, from coordinate 210,485 downwards.
ATCGCGAACCTCCCTCAGACCCATTCGTGTTCTTCGAGTCGATCCACACGCGCACGGTATTGTCTTCGTCCTTCACAGAGACGAGTTCCTGGTCACCCTGCGCCGATAGCATCTTCAGTCCTGCCACCAGGTCCAGCTCATCTTTGCCGGCAGAGAAGAGCGCATCCACTACGGACAGCGGTATCTTCACTTCCACATGTGTTTCTTTTGCATCCTTGCTATCCGCGGTATCCTTCACTTTCGCGTCCGCGTCACCGCCACCGTGATGATGCATTCGCACGTGGTGTTTGCCGCTGGTGTCGGTCACATGCACCAGCATGTATCCGTTCTGCTTGGCCACCCGCACGTCGCCGTCTTTGGAGTTCACCGTCACAAATTCGCCGTCTTTAGACGTGCGCACCGCTTCCAGCAGCGCGCGCACATCGACGCCATCCGCGTCCAACTTGTCGATGGTCACTTTTCCGCCGTGCAGCTGATTCTTGTTGATCGTCGGCAAAATCTTTTCCGCCACTTCTAGAGGTATGTTCACGGACACCGTCTCGCCATTGTTGTCCGAGCTGACCACACGAACGTGGAGCCAGCGATCATTCGTGGTCGCAGGGCTGGCTTGTGCTATCGCGCCAAAAAGCAGCGCGGTGCCAACCGCAACCAAGGCGGCATTCCTTATTGAACTTATGGAGGGTCGAATCATTGGCGGATCTCCTTCTCCCATGGCTGGCCGTCGAGGACCGTAAGTCAACTGGGAGCCATGGCGCCGACGGTCTGTCGGCGTTTGATAGAAGTACGCAGAGGTGTATGGGAAAGTTCCAGGGAATCTTCAGGAAGGTGTGGTTCGGTTGAATTAACGGGCAGCTATTCCAGAAGGACGTCTACTTTGCCGCTTGTCCCGGTAAAGTCGTGGCAGGCGACGTGGTACCACCGGCCGGCTTGCTTGAGACCGGTTGCATGCCCGCCCCGTGAATCGTGGTCCCCGGCCGATGTTGTTTACTTAGCGTGACCGCCCCCGCGCTGTGGCTCCCGGTCACGCCTGCGCCCAAACCATGCCGGAATATCACGCTGTAGCATTCGCATGAGCAAGACTCCAGCCGCTGCCGGTCCAGCAGTTTCACCACTCCCCGGGCATGCTCGATGGCGCCAGCCGTCGCAAGTACAGCCTCCGCCAAGGTCACGCTGGGGCGGTCGGTGCCCAGCATGGTCGCCAGAAAATCTTGCGTGATCGCCAGTGTGTTGCTGCCGACCCGGTCATGCGCCATCAGCAGCCAACGCGCCAGGCGCTGCTCCAGATCGTGCACTCGATTGCACGCAGCAGTCTGTGCCACCTGCAGGCCCAACGACGCCATGTAGCGATTCGCGGAGGCGAGCAACTGCGGCAGGCGCGGCGCTAACTTCCGGAAGTGCGTGACAGGAATGCGCAGAGCGGCGCCCGAAATCTGCACCACTTCCTGCAACGGGTGCCGCGAATAGCCCATCATCGCCGGCATTCCCACAATGCCCTCATTTCCAACGATGCCGGCTTCCACGGTTCGGCCATCTTGCATGAATACGACCAGGGAAATCAGGCCACTTTGAGGAAAATACAAGAACTTCGAAGCTTGGTGCGGCTCGTGCATCACGAAGTGGCTGGGCATCTCCAGAGCACGAAGTTTACGGGAGATGAGTTGCCACTCTTTGTCCGGAATGGCACGGAGGATCTCATTTTGAAGCGCTACGCCATTGCAGGTGCGTCCAGAGGCCTTTTGTGGACTCTTTTTTCTTTTCCCGCGCTTCATGTCTTGGCCCTTCCCAGTTTCACGGTTTCGACCACTTCAAATAGATAGCAGCCAACGGCGGCAAGGTTAGTTTTATGGAATGGGGTCGGCCCATGTGCCGGATCGGCTCTGCCCGCACTTCGCCCATATTCCCCGTATTGGAACCGCCATACCGCTCGGCATCGCTATTAAAGACTTCGCGGTAGGCGCCCGCCTCTGGAACTCCAATGCGATAACCCGAGCGCGGCACAGGTGTTGCGTTCAAAATCGCCACCACAAAATCGCCGGGAGTTTTGCCGCGCCGCAGGAAGGTCAGCACGCTATTGTCGCCATCGTTGGCGTCGATCCACTCGAATCCCGTCCACTCAAAATCGACTTCGTGCATAGCCGGTTCTGCGGCATAAAAACGATTCAGGTCTGCGACGAGTCGTTGTATTCCGCGATGCGATTCATGCTGGAGCAAATGCCAGTCCAGGCTGCCCGCCTCGGTCCATTCGTGTCGCTGCGCGAATTCTTGTCCCATGAATAAGAGCTTCTTGCCGGGGTGTGCGTACTGGTAGCTGTACAGCAGCCGCAAATTGGCGAACTGCTGCCACAAGTCTCCCGGCATTTTATGTAGCAGGGAATTCTTGCCGTGAACCACCTCGTCATGCGAAAAGGGCAGCAGAAAGTTTTCCGTGAAGGCGTAAATCAGCGAGAACGTCAGTTTGTTGTGTTCGTACTTCCGGTAAATGGGGTCGGCGGAAAAATACTTCAGCGTGTCGTTCATCCAGCCCATGTTCCATTTCAGGCTGAAGCCCAGTCCACCCAGATAGGTTGGACGCGAGACGCTTGGCCAAGCCGTAGATTCCTCGGCAATTGTCAGCACGCCGGGAAATTTTCCATGCGTGACTTCGTTCAGGCGCTTTAGGAAATCGATCGCTTCCAGATTTTCGCGCCCGCCAAATTTGTTGGGAACCCATTCGCCGGCTTTCCGCGAGTAATCCAGATACAGCATGGAAGCCACGGCATCCACGCGCAGTCCGTCGATGTGGTATTTGTCCAGCCAGAAAAGTGCGTTGGAAATTAGGTAGTTCCGTACTTCGTTGCGGCCGTAGTTGTAAACCAGCGTGCCCCAATCCGGATGCGAACCTTGTCGCGGATCGGAATGTTCATAAAGATGCGTGCCGTCGAATTGTGAAAGCCCGTGCGTGTCGCGCGGAAAGTGCGCCGGTGTCCAATCGAGAAGCACGCCAATGTCCGCCTGATGGCAGCGGTCAATGAATTCCATGAAGTCCGCAGGCGATCCATAACGGCTGGTGGCCGCGAAATATCCGATGGTCTGATAGCCCCACGAGCCATCGAAGGGATGCTCCATGATGGGCAGCAACTCGATGTGCGTGTAGCCCAGTTCTTTTACGTAAGGAATCAGTTGGTCGGCCAGTTCGCGATAGCTGAGCCAGCGGTTGCCCGCTTCTGGCACCTTGCGCCACGAACCCAGATGTACCTCGTAAATGGAAATCGGCGCGTCCAGCCATTTTTTGCTTTCGCGCCGCTCGATCCAATCCGCGTCTTGCCAAGAGTGGGCGTCGAGGCGCGCCACCACCGAGCCCGTATTCGGCCGCACTTCGGAGCGAAATCCATACGGATCGGCCTTCAGCGGCAGCATATTGCCGTAAGGCCCGATGATTTCGTACTTGTAGACCGCGCCTTCTTTCAGTTCCGGAACGAACAGTTCCCAGATGCCGGAAGAACCGCGGGGGCGCATCACGTCGACGCGACCATCCCACCGGTTGAAATCACCCACCACGCTGACGCGCTGCGCACTGGGCGCCCACACCGCGAAATGCACGCCGGCAACGCCTTCTTGCGTAACTACATGCGCGCCCAGCTTTTCATACGTGTCGTAGTGGCGTCCTTCGCCCATCAGATACAAATCGAATTCGCTGATGGAGTAAGGGAATGCGTAGGTATCGTAAACTTCGTGTTCTTCGCCGTGGTGGGTGCGGTAGTGAATTTTGTAGCTGTTCGGCGCGGGAGCCGTTGTCTGCGCCGACAGGAAAGTGGCTTCGAAGAACCCTTCAGGACGCAACTTCGCGGCGTCCACCATTTTCGCGGTGACCATCGGAGGCCGCTCGCCTCCCGGGCTGTTCAACGAAATACTGGCTTCGTCCGCCCACGGCAGGAAAAAGCGAATAGCCCACCCGCCGGAAATCGGGTGCGGACCCAGCAACGAAAAAGGCTCCGAATTTTTTCCCAGTACCAGCGCGTCGATACTGCGCTTTAACGCTTGCTCGGCGTTGTCTGCCTGCGACTGCGGGGATGACGGCGGAACTGATCGAACCGTTTCTTCGGCCAATGTATTCCTCTGTCTAGCGTGCGATCTCGCGCTCATCCGCGTGGGAAACGGGTGCGCGGCCTCAAGGGGATTCTATGGTCTGGCTGCGGCAATATGCAATCGGTATGACCCATCAGGCCGCTGGCGGCCATCTTCCCTTGCTATTTTCGCATTGCCCCATGACAATCAGGCGCCCTGATGGCCACCGCCACCGTCGAAGTCCACTCGCCTTCCTCCACCGTTGGCCTGAACCGCATTCTGCTCTTGCTCAGTCTCTCTGTCTTTCTCAACTATATTGACCGCAGCAATCTCTCCATCGCTGCCCCGCTCCTGAAAGATGAACTGCATCTTTCCGCTTCGCAGCTGGGCGTTCTGCTGTCCGCATTCTTCTGGACTTACGCCGGCTGCCAGCTCACTTCGGGATGGCTGGTGGATCGCTTCGATGTGAAATGGGTATTCGCTGCCGGTTTTTTTCTGTGGTCCTTGGCCACGGCCGTCACCGGGCTTCTCCACAGTTTCGGTGCGTTGCTCGTCGTACGCGTTCTGCTGGGGGCCGGCGAGGCTGTCGCGTATCCGTCGTACTCAAAAATTATCGCCGGCCATTTCCCGGAGGCACGCCGCGGCTTCGCCAACGCCATGATTGCCGCTGGCTTATATACCGGCCCTGCCATCGGCCTCATTGCCGGTGGACCGCTGATCGCGCAACTCGGTTGGCGACCGTTCTTTATGTTCTTGGGTTTCGGCAGCTTGCTGTGGCTCGTTCCTTGGACGGTGTGGATGCCGTCCCGTGCGCCACAAACCGCGGCTCGCCAACAACTAAGCTTTCTCACGATTCTGCGCCAGCGCCCCGCCGTCGGCACGTGTCTCGGACTGTTCTGCAGCAACTACTGTCTCTATTTTTTGGTTACCTGGCTACCGTTCTATCTGGTTCGCGAACGCCATTTCTCGCTGCGCGAAATGTCCCTCATCGGTGGCGCGGTATTCCTAACTGCAGCGGCCTCTGGCGCGGTCACCGGCAAACTTTCCGACCTTTGGATTATCTCCGGGGCTTCGCCGACGCTGGCCCGCAAGACGGTTTTGGGTGTGGCAGGCCTAGTCTTCGCAACATTTATCCTCGCGGCCGTTTACGCTCCCCGGACGCAGAGCATCGCGTTCTTGCTGCTTGCCGCTGTGGCCATTGGTGGTGGCAGCTCTAACCTTTGGGCCGTTACCCAGCGCTTCGCTGGCGTACGGGCCGTGGGAAGGTGGTGCGGTTTGCAACTCTTTGTTGGCAATCTTTCCGGTATCGTCGCTCCCGCCCTCACCGGATTTTTGGTCGACCGCACTGGACACTTCAGCGCGGCCTTCCTCGTAATGGCCTGCTTCTCCGTTTTGGGCGCCGTGACCTGGTTTTACTTCATCGGAGCGATTGAACCCGTAAACTGGCCAGAACCCACGCAGATCCGGGCGACGGCTATTTCGCCGGCTTAACCGCCAGTATGTCCACCTTCTCAATTGACGGCGGTTGCGAGAAAAGCTCCGAAGCCTTGGCCATGAGTGCCGCCGCAATCTGTCCATTTAAGTGTGCGGTACGGCCAGACTCGCCTTCAAACGCATCGAAGACGCCAAAGGTCGATTTTCCAATTTGCAATGCGTACCAAACCACCGTCTCTGGTTCCGCTTCAGCCAGCGCCAATCCGCCTTTTAAGAATGCCGCGACGTCTCCTTCTTTCCCGGGCTTCGCTTCCAGGCGTACAAACAGTCCAACCTTCACCATAGCATCTCCTCAATGTTGCGATTTTTGCTTCTTGCAGCACGGCTGCATTTTACCGCCGCGGGGTGCCGCACCTTCTGGTATTGAAAGTTCGGTTCTTAGCTTCCAGGCGTTCGATGCCAGAAAGAAGAAAATGGTTTAAATTTCGCATCGAATGCTCTAGCGCTTGCGGAGCACTTCTTGACAAGTTACAGTGCTTCTTCACTCTGATGTATTTTTCTGCGAAATGTTACAGTGCTTCTTCACTTTGATCTGCTTTTCTGCGAAATGTTCGTAACTTCCGGATCAAAAGTTCATGTTTCGTTTCGTGCTGGCAGGGAGGTAGCGCACTGCGATGAACCGTCCAACGAAGTCGCTGGCAAAAAACTCCGGTAAAACTGCGAGCTATTTGCATGCGGGAATTGCTTTTACGGCCATCGCTGCACTCGCTGCGTTTGCAACGCTCGCGCAGGACCGCGGACAAGCGCGCTCCATGGTCATTTCGAAGAACGGCATCGTCGCCGCAGAATCTCCGCTGGCGGCGCAAGCCGGTGTCCAAATCCTGGAGCATGGCGGAAATGCGGTGGACGCCGCCATCGCCACGAATGCCGCCATGGGTGTAGTCGCACCGATGATGAACGGAATGGGCGGCGATTTGTTTGTGATCGTCTATGACGCCAAAGCCGGCAAACTCTACGGATTGAACGCCAGCGGCTGGGCTCCCAAGGGATTGACTCCGGAATATCTGCACAAACAAGGTCTACGCGACATGCCTCAGGCCGGCATTAATAGCGTTACCGTGCCGGGCGTCGTGGATGGCTGGCAGAAATTGTCCGAACGTTTTGGCCGGCGAAAATTGTCGGACGATTTGGCGCCAGCGATTCGTCTAGCGCAAGACGGCTTTCCGGTTCCGGAGCTGACTTCCGCGGTATGGGCTCTGAGTGTTGATCTGCTGCGTTCCGATGACGCCGCCACCAAGCTGTATCTGCCGCAAGATCGACCACCCAAGACGGGTGACATTTTTCGCAATCCGGAACTCGCCGAATCCTTGCGCGAAGTAGCTGCTGGCGGCCGCGATGCGTATTACAAAGGCGCCATCGCCGCGAAAATTCTGGACGCCTCCAAGCGCCACGGCGGAGTGATGACCGCGCAAGACCTCGCGGAATATTCCAGCGAATGGGTGGAACCAATTTCCACAACGTATCGCGATTGGACCGTCTACGAGATGCCGCCCAACGGCCAGGGCCTCGCAGCACTGGAGATGCTGAATATTCTGGAAACGCAGCCGCTCGGCCAGAAAGATACCGGCTTCGGTTCTGTGAAAACTTTGCAAGCCATGATCGAAGCCAAGAAACTGGCGTATGCGGATCTGGCGAAATATATCGGCGATCCACGCAATCAGAAGCTGCCCGTGGCGACCCTGCTCTCCAAGGATTGGGCGGCCCAACGGGCCAAGCTGATCGACGAGGATCACGCCAACTGCGAGGCCTCCGCCGGAATTGTCGGCGGTGGCACGGACACCACGTACCTCAGCGTGGTGGATCGCGACGGCAACATGGTTTCGCTGATCCAGAGTAACTATGAGGCATTTGGTTCCGGCATCGTCGCTCCGGGCACCGGATTCGTGCTACACGATCGCGGCGGGCTTTTCACGCTGGACCCCGCTTCGCCCAATTTGCTCGCGGGTCGCAAGCGGCCGTTGCACACCATCATCCCCGGCTTCGCGCAAAAGGGCGATACGCGCGTGGCCTTCGGAATTATGGGTGGCTGGAACCAATCGCAGGCGCACGCGCAATTCATGTCCGACATTGCCGATTTCAAAATGAATATTCAGGCGGCTCTTGAAGCTCCGCGTTTTACCAAGAAAACATTTTCGGGCTGCGATGTGGAAATGGAAAATCGGTTTTCACAAAAAGTGCGCGATGAACTGAGCGCCAAGGGTCACAAGATCACCGTGAGGGGCAGCTTCTCCAGCAATATGGGCGGCGGCCAAGCAGTGCTGCGCGACTTCGCGACGGGCACGAACTATGGCGCCTCGGACCCACGCAAGGACGGGGAAGCGATCCCAGAACTACCGGCCAATTAACGGAATCGGGTAGATCCTGAATTTAGCTGCGCGGCATCGAAAAGGGCCAAAAACTGTACCAAAGGACAGTTTGCTTCCGTAAAGCGCCGAAACTCGGCACTTAGGACCGTTTGGGGACCAAGTAAGTGTAATGATTTGAGTTGCTTAAGAATTGTGAATTGGCAGTTCAGGTGCACCTGTACGCAGGACCGGGGCACGCGGCCCGCAGCTACGCAACCCGGAGTCGGAGTGCCAGATGGACCAGTCCTCCATCAAGTCGTCGTTTCTTTCCCTCGCGACCTCACCTCTTAAGCTGTTGTTCGCCGTCGTTGCCGCTTTGCTATTTTTGCCCGCCAGCCACGCCCAGACTGCAGACCTTTCGGGCCGGTACCAGTGCGTCCAAGTAAAGACGCACCAAAAAGTGGAAGCGTGCAGCGCGGCGCCCTTGATCCTGAAGAACGATGGGCACTTTGAGCTGCGTGGCTGGGAAGGCAGCTATCTCGTGAATGGGGAGTGGGTGGAACTTTCCGATACTCTGCAAAAGACGCGCGCCAAGATCGAACCGGGACATAAGATTTCTCTGCGCTATTTCGGCAAGAACGGATTGGTAGAGATGATCTACGAGCGGCGGGTGGCCGATCTCGGCAAGACTTCGTTGGGATGAGACTCACATGGAAGTGCGACTACATTTCGTGATGCTCGAAGAATTAGAAGGTAGCGAAGGCGTGGCTGAATTGAGCGCGGGCAATTCAGATACTCCAGTCGGGCAGCCACCTGTCATCGCGCGAATCTCTATCATTCGCGAAGCAGATCCAGGCGGCGTAGACTTTGACTTCGACGAAGAGCTGTGAAGTTCGCATTTGGCCCCGCATCCCGCGAAACTCCGCCACCCACAAAAAGCGCCTCTATTAATTGGAGTCGTAGGCGGCTGCGGCTATTTCGCCCAGGGCTTGGCCGGCGATTTGTTGGGCGGAGTCCGGGTCGGCGGGCAGGGAAGCGTGGTTTACGTAGGTGGCGAACACCAAGTGTTCGCCTTTTTTTGTGGTGATGTAGCCGGCCAAGCCTTTGGCGTTCAGCATTTGTGCGCCGCTGAGGCGGTCTTCGGAGTTGAAGGTGCCGGTTTTGGCGAAGACGTGGCCCGCGGCCGGTGAGTTCGTCTGAATCTTCGCCAGGGTGCCGTCTTTGCCGAGGATCGGCAGGGCGTGAAGAAATATCTGGTAGTCGGGGCGCGTGGTCCAGTACGTGAGGTAGTGGATCATGAAGTCTGGAGAAAACAGATCGGCCCAGTCTCCCCCGGCACCGTCGCCCTGCGAAGCTCCTGACAAATCGAGACCTGCCAAAGTAAGAAACGCTCGCTCCGCTTTGAATCCATCTTGCAAGGCATCGCTCGAATTATTTGTGGTGAACGCGCCGAGATACTGGATGCCCATTGAGGCGTGAAGGTTTTGGCTCACCTTCAGAGTTACCTTTATTTCTTCGGATAGCGGCGCGGAAATGTGTTCGGCCACGAGATTTTCCGGCGTGTAGGAACGGTTGGAGCCGCCGTCGTAGGCCACAAAATTCTTTTTCTCTACGGTAATCCCTGCGTCCTGCAGAGCTTCGCGAAAAACGGTTTGTGCAAACTGCGTTGGCGCCAGGACGGAAAAGGCGCCGGTTTGCGACTCCGCGCCAACCGGAATCCCTCCGCTGAGGACCACTTTGACGGTGCCGTCGGGATTAGTGGTCACCGCTGGAGTTTCCAGCGTGGGTTTGCTGCTGGCCGGCAAGGTCAACAGCTGATTTACAAAACTGATGTACGAAGTTCGCGGCGAGGTTTGCACTTCGATAGGATCTCCCACCTTCTTGCCGGGCTTGCCGAGGAGGTCGATCACGTTGTCGTTGACGATGATGGCGGACATCACCACGCCGGTGCCGCCTTCGCGATCTCCCTCAGGGAACAGCGAGGAGTCGATATAGATGTGGCCGGTGATTTTGCGGATTCCTTTGGCGGCTACCTGTTTTGCGATTTCCCTGATGGCGGTGAGGGGATCTCCGGAAACTGCCGGGCCTTGGTAGGAATGGTCTTCGTCCCGGAACGCTAGGGTACCGTCTGGTTGGAGGCGATTGGACAGATTGGGGTCGCCGCTCGCTACGAGAATCAAATCACCTTTCAATTGACCTTTCTTGTCGATCCTTCCGGTTTTGTATACCCGTGTGTGGAAGCGGTAGTCGGCCCCGAGTTTTGCGAGGAGCGTGCCTTCGGTGAGGAGTTTGGTTGTGGAGGCGGGAACGAACAGCTTGTCCGCATTTTGCGAGAAGAGGATTTTGTTTTGATCGAGGGAATATATCTCGATGCCGAAGTTGGCGTGCCGGAAGACGGGACGAGAGGTGATTTGATCGATGCGAGTGGAAAGAGTGTCTGGGGATTGGGATTTCGCCGAGGCAGCCAATAGAAGCGTCGTGAGCGACAAGGTGATCGCAGTCTGGATGAGGCTAGGGCGAATGGGCATGGGTTCTCCGATTGGCGAGGATAACGTTGGGGCCGAGTCAGGGCAAAGTGGAAATGGCAGGATTGTGCGGAGTGGTTATTGGCTGAAGATTGCAGCTAAGAATTAAGAGCGAAAAATGCGGGTCTAAAAGACCCGCGCTACAAATGCACCTACAAACGCAGTTACAAAATGCGCTACGAGGGAAAGTGCGTCAGCACCCCTTTACGAAGAGGAGCCGTACCAGCGGGAACCGGCGCGTTGTTCTTCGGCGATCTCTTCTGCCACGTGCAGAGTTTCGGCGCGGCGGTATTCCCCGCAGGTAGCCAAGATGGCGTTAAGCAACGCGATGGGCGCGGTATACGACGCGATGTAAGACGGAGATTCGATGCTGGCCAGAAACACCTCTTTGCAACCTAAGGCCAGCGGAGAAAGATACGTGTCGGTGATGGCGATGCAATGGGCACCGTGCTCGGTGGCGCGTTGCATACCTTCGACGGTCTGTCGTAGCCCGCGACGGAAGGAGATGGCGAAGACGAGATCGTCCTTATTGACGTCGCGGGTCAGGTGCGCGATGCGGCCGGCGGATACCGCCGCGGCGATGGGCAGCCCAATTACGGCTAGTTGATATTCGAAATAGTAGGCCAACGCCTCCGCGCAATCGCCGGCCAGAACCAGGATTTTGCGTGCTTTGTAGATTCGTTTGACCAAGTCCACAATGCGCTGCGGTTCCAGGCTGTTTTTCAGACCCTGCATGTTCTTCAGGTCTTGCTCGAGGGACAAGCGGACGTGGCCGGGCATTCCTTCTTCGCTGGGCGCGAATTGCATGGTGTCCAGCGAAGTGGCGAAGGCTAGCGAGAGTTCGTGGAGGTGATGTTGAAATTCGCGGTAGCTTGGGAATCCCAAGCCGCGTACGGTGCGCACAATGGTTGCAGGATCCGTGCTGAGACGCGTAGCCAGCGCGCGAACGCTAAGCAAGACGTATTCACGCGGATGCTCGAGAATCGGACGAATAATTTCTTGACGTCGTCGGCTCAACTTCGCGAGGCGCTCGTTAACATGCAGCGCCGGGCGCGGCGCTTGCGGTTTTTTTGGCGTCATATGGGGCTGGCTACTCTTGATTGAGCGGTGGGAGATCCACTCGTTATTCAGACGCCGAACCTGGTCGGCAGGTTTCAGCTTTTGGTGGCCGCGGTTTTCGCATCTGTCACGGAGGCTGCCAATCCTGGGGCCACCAATCCCGGTGCAACGACGGGTTGCAAGAAGGGCATCATGGCGCGTAGTCGGGGGCCGAGCTGTTCGATCGGGTGACTTTGTTCCTGCTTGCGAGTCGCCAGAAAATTGGGGCAGCCCTTTTCGTTCTCTTCGATCCATTTTTTCGCGAAGGAGCCATCTTTGATTTCGGCCAGGAGCTTTTTCATTTCATCCTTGGTCTGCTGAGTGATCAGGCGGTTGCCGGCGATGTAGTCACCATGCTCGGCGGTGTCGCTGATCGAGTAGCGCATATAGCTGAGGCCGCCGCGATAGATGAGGTCCACGATTAATTTTAGTTCGTGCATGCACTCGAAGTAGGCGACTTCGGGTTGGTAGCCGGCATTCGTTAGGGTTTCGAAGCCTGCTTTGATTAGGGCGCTTACGCCTCCGCACAGGACGGCTTGCTCCCCGAAAAGGTCGGTTTCGGTTTCTTCAGTAAAAGTGGTTTCAAGGACGCCTGCTCGCGTGCAGCCCAAGCCTTTGCGTAGCTAAGAGCCAACGCCTTGGCTTTGCCGCTGGCGTCTTGTTCGATGGCGATCAGCGCGGGGGTGCCGCCGCCCTCGGTGAAAACTTCGCGCACCCGATGGCCGGGCGCCTTCGGGGCGATCATGGAGACATCGATATCTTTAGGCGGCTTAATGGTGCCGAAGCGGATGTTGAAGCCATGAGCGAACATAAGAGTTTTGCCGGCTTTCAGATTCGGCGCGATGGATTGGTCGTAAATGCTTTTTTGTTTGGTATCCGGTGCGAGAATCATGATGACGTCGGCCCATTTGGCGGCTTCGTCGACGCTGGTGACTATGAACCGTCTTTTTCGGCTTTGGTTTTGCTGGCGCTGTTTGGCTGCAGGCCGATGTGGACTTCTACGCCGCTGTCGCGCAGGTTCAGGGCATGCGCGTGGCCCTGGGATCCGTAACCGATGATGGCGACCTTTTTGGATTGGATCAGGGCGAGGTCGGCGGCGTTTTCGTAGTAGAGATTTGCCATTTTCGTTTCGTGGTTCCTTTCGAGGTTATCGAGAATCGGGGTGAATCTAAGTCTTAGAAATTGTGGCGAACGGTAGACGGGTGCCGGACTAAAGTCCGGTGCCTACAAAAGCGCGTTCGAAATTCCTACGCGGCATTTTGCGCCGGCGGCTGGAGCAGGTCGTCGCCCCGGGTCATGCTGATGCGCCCGCTTCTCGCCATTTCCAAAACACCGAAAGGGCGAAGGACTTCGATCAGGCCGTCAATTTTGTCTACGGTGCCGCTTACTTCGATGATCAGCGAGTCTGGGGCCACGTCTACCACGCGACCGCGGAAAACTTTGATTAGCTCCATCAAGTGCGGGCGATTGTTTAGGTCGGCCTTTACTTTGATCAGAGCCAAGTCGCGTTCCAACAGGCTGCGGTCGCTGATGTTTTCGGCTAATAGGACGTCCACCAGTTTTTCGAGGCTGGCTTCCAGACGGTGGCCGCCCTTCGCGTCGGTGTGGGCGACGATGGTCATGCGGGCGATTTGGTCGTTGTCGGTGGGGCCGACGGTTAGGGAATCGATGTTGATGGCCAGGCGCCGGGCCAGGCTGGAAACGCGATTTAGGACGCCGGGTTTGTTTTCTACGTAGGCTACGAGCGTTTGCATGATTACCTCGGTGCAAAATTTCTTGCGACGGATAAATTCTTGGCCCGGTTACGAAAGGCGTCCGCCTCGGAAGGCGGCCGCTACAATGGCAATCACCACGGTTGCGTGCTACTTGCGTCGGCAAAAGTCAAAAGAACACTGACTGAAGCCTGTGCTTCTAAGAGCTACGGCTCCGTCGCGGTTTCTACCAACGGGCTATTCGGGCGGCGGATCATTTCGTGCAAACCCTTTCCTGCTGGCACCATTGGGTAGACGCTGTCTTCCTGCTCTACGCGGAAGTCGATCAGGACGGTTTCGGTCGGATTCGCGGGCCGACTTGATAGTGTTGATGGAATCGGTGCGATTGCTTACGCGTTCGCCGCGAATGCCGAAGGCATTGGCTAACGCCGCGAAATCGGGTGCGACCAATGGCGTGGCTACGTAACGCTTGTCGTAGAAGAATTCCTGCCACTGGCGGACCATACCCAGGAAACCGTTGTTCACGATGGCGATCTTGATGTTTATTTTTTCCTGGACGATGGTGGCCAGTTCGCACATGGTCATCTGGAAACCGCCGTCGCCGACAACGACCCAGACTTCCGAGTTAGGCTTGGCGAATTTCGCGCCGATGGCTGCGGGCAGCGCAAAGCCCATGGTACCCAGCCCGCCGCTGGTGATCAGGCTGCGCGGTTGATTGTGGTGGTAGTACTGCGCTTCCCACATTTGGTGCTGCCCAACGTCGGTGACCACGATCGCTTCACCGTTCGTCTCTTTCCAGATGTCATTGATGACATGGGCAGCGTAAAGGTGGCCGTTATCCGGCAGCGTCTGAATATCGCGCACGGCTACATCGCCCTTGAGGCCGGCGATATACGCGAGCCAGTCACCATGATCGCGCGTCTGACGATATGAGGCTCGAGCAGTTCGAGAATTTCGCGCGCGTCGCCGACCAGCGCGGCGTCGACGGTAACATTCTTGTTGATTTCGCTGCGGTCGATCTCGATATGAATCTTACGGGCCGTGCGCGCGTACGTGCGCAAGTCTCCGGTCACGCGGTCATCGAAGCGCATGCCCACGGCGATGAGCAGGTCAGCTTCCTGAATGGCGTGATTGACCCAGGCTTCGCCATGCATGCCCATCATGCCGAGGTTTAATTTTTCGTTAGCAGGGAAGCAGCCGATACCGAGCAGCGTCATGGCCACCGGAATGTCCGCCGCTTTGACGAACTCGGCGAACTTTTTGGTTGCGCCGCTTTGCATGATGCCATGCCCAGCGAGAATGAGCGGACGCTTGGCGGCGTTTAGCAGTTCCACTGCGCGCTCGAATTCAGCTTGGTCGAGATTTTTTTGCGCACGCTTTACGGGAAGCCTTGGTGCAGCACCTTCCCAATCAAATTCAGCCGTGGCTTGCTGCGCATCTTTGGTGATGTCCACCAGCACCGGCCCAGGTCGTCCCGTGTTGGCGATCACAAAAGCCTCGCGCACCGAGCGAGCGATATCTTCCGCGCGGCTAACGATCACGTTGTGTTTGGTGATCGGCATGGTGATGCCAGTGATGTCGATTTCCTGAAACGCGTCAGAGCCAAGCAGTTTGCTGGAAACCTGCCCAGTGATGCATACCACCGGAGATGAATCGAGCATCGCGGTAGCAATTCCGGTAACCATATTGGTGGCGCCAGGTCCGCTGGTAGCCATTGCCACGCCAACGCCGCCGCTGGCGCGCGCGAAGCCATCGGCCATATGCGTGGCGCCCTGCTCATGCCGCACCAGCACGTGATGGAGTTTCGATTTGCCCAAAGCGTCGTACACCGGCAGAATCGCGCCGCCGGGGTATCCAAACAAATCTTTCACGCCGAGCCTTGTAAGCGACTCACAAAGAATTTCGGCACCGGTCAGCTTCATAGGGTCCTTCCAAGTTGCGCAGCGCCGGCGGTTTGTCCCGGCCGCGAAAACGATTTCGGCACCTCAGTAATCGCCCCGAGCGACGACGAAGAAACGAGCAGAGCGTACTTGGCAAAAACGCCGTTGGTGAATCGAGGCGCGGGTGGTTTCCATGTGGAAAGGCGTTGCTGGATCTGCGCGTCGGTCAGTTCCACATTCAATTTGCGGCCGTCCAAATCGAAAACAATCGTGTCGCCGTCTTGCACCGCGGCGATGGGTCCGCCGTTGGCGGCTTCCGGCGCAACGTGTCCGGCCATCAATCCGTGCGTGGCGCCAGAGAAACGACCGTCCGTAAGCAACGCAACAGAATCGCCAAGTCCCGCGCCGACTAAAGCCGCAGTAACCGCTAGCATCTCGCGCATCCCAGGTCCGCCCTTGGGACCTTCGTAGCGAATGACGATTACGTCTCCCGGTTTGATTTTGCGGCCGTCGACGGCGGCAAACGCAGCTTCTTCGGTATCGAAAACGCGCGCCGGTCCCTTAAAGCCTTTGTAGTCGTGGCCCGCAACCTTAATCACGCATCCCTCGGGCGCAAGGTTGCCTTTCAAAATCACCAAACCCCCAGTAGGCTTGAGCGGCTCGCTCAGTTTGCGAACCACTTCCTGCCCGGGCGTTTCTTTGGCGGCCGCAGCTTCTTCGCCGAGAGTCCGGCCAGTAACAGTCAGAGCTTCGCCGCGCAGCAGTCCCGCCTCCACCAGCCGCTTGGCGACCAGCGCGGTGCCACCCGCCGCGAACAACTCGGTTGCGACAAATCGTCCTGCAGGTTTCAAGTCTGCCAGAATCGGTGTTTTCTTGCTCAGGCGATCGAAATCGTCGATGTTCAGCGAAAGGTTAGCTTCGTTGGCGATAGCCAAAAGGTGCAACACGGCATTGGTCGATCCGCCCGTGGCCGCCACGCCGGTGATCGCGTTTTCGATGGCCGCGTTGGTAATGATTTTCGACGGCGTAACGTCTTTACGCAGAAGTTCCAGCACCATTTCTCCGGCGCGTTTTCCGGCTTCGGCTTTCGCGGAATGCGTGGCGGGCACGCTGGAAAGCCCCATCGGAGCGATGCCCAAAAATTCGCAAACCAACGCCATCGTGTTGGCGGTGAATTGCCCGCCGCAGGCTCCGGCACCGGGGCAGGCCGCAACTTCGAGCGAGTGCAGTTGCGCGTCGGTCATTCCGCCGGCGGAATGCTTGCCGATACCTTCGTACACGTCCTGAATGGTTACGGTATGCCCTTCAAATTGCCCGGGAGCGATCGAACCGCCATACAGAATCAACCCGGGGATATTCAAACGCGCTAACGCCATGATTCCCGCGGGAATGGTCTTGTCGCAGCCCACCAGCACAACAAGCGCGTCAAAGAGATTGCCGCGCGTGACCAGTTCAATGGAATCGGTGATGACTTCGCGACTGATTAGCGACGCGCGCATGCCTTCCGTGCCCATCGTGATGCCATCAGAGATCGAGACGGTGTTGAATTCCAGCGGTGTGCCACCGGCGGCGCGGATGCCATCCTTCACGTGAACGGCCAATTCGCGCAAGTGATAGTTGCAAGGACCGATTTCGATCCAGGTGTTGGCCACGCCGATCAACGGCTTTTTGAAGTCAGCGTCTTGCAAGCCGGAGGCGCGGAGCATCGCACGAGCGCCGGCCCGGCTGGCTCCATCGGTCAGTGTGTGACTGCGGGGCTTAAGTTTGGCGTCTGACACTTTCTGTAGCTCCGAATTGCGTTTTTAGTGCCTGGGCGACCCACACGGCATGTCGCGCCTCTACGAAGGCGGCGTTCACCGCTCGAATACGAGCATGCGCAAAAACCGTCAATCAGTCCAATTAATACTTTTGCTCGATTAAATAAGACTGGCTTATAGCAGTTCATGGCGTATTTTTAGGCGCGGGCCCAGGAACTTTAGCGTCGTACTTGCGGAAGTATAGATGGACGACTGCGCGCCGGCGCGAGTAACGATTGACCAATTTCCAGAATTGGCCTGGGTAACTTCCGGCCGCAAAGCAGCGTCTGTATCACTAGCGGGAAATCTTAAGCCACCTGTTGTTCGACGCAGATAACTCGACGGCTACTGCTTATTCAACATGAGAAACTCCAGGATGATTGCAGGTGTACGATGAACGCGATGCGAAAGTTATTGCGAAATCTGATTGGCGGACTCGCTACGCTTCTTTTTGTCTGCTCCATTTCAGTGTGGGCGCAAAATCCTTCGGACGCGCCGCCTCCCCCGAATGCTGCGCCGGACAATGGGGCCGCTACGCCGCCTGCGGCTCCCGCGCGTGGGCGACACCGTGGCAGCGACGAAGATGGTCCTCGGCCGGTATTCGGACGAATTGCCTCCATCGAAAAGGGCTCGATGAAAATCACTCGGCCCGACGGATCGGAAACGACCATAAAATTCACGGATAAGACCGAGTTTCGCAAAGATCGCGAACCGGCAGCTGTGAAGGACTTCAAGGTTGGCGATGGCGTTTTGATTCGTGGAGTAGAAAATCCAGACTTCAGCGTAACCGCTCAAATGGTCGCGGGCAGAAACGGCAACGGTGGACCTGGCGGCGGCCCCAATCGCCAGAATCCAGTCGGCACTCTCGGCAAAGATTTTGTTGTCGGTCAGGTTAAGGCCATTGACGCGCCGGGCCTGACGGTGACGCGCACAGACAACGTCACGCAATCGTTCGAGTTGAATGAGGATACGTCTCTGCGCAAAGGCCGCGACAGCATCACCATGGCGGACATTCAGGTGGGCGATCACATTTTTGCGCGCGGTGCGATGCAGCAGGATCAATTCGTGCCAAAGTCCGTCACGATCATCAGCCCTGAGGCCTGGAAGCGCATGCAGGATGCCGGGCTCACCACCCCAGCAGCGGGTCGCGCCACTCAGAATGTTCCACCTCCGAACGGTAAGCCAGCGGGGCCGCAGAATTGAGATTGCTTCACGCCGCGGGAATTTTGCTTTTGGCGGCGGCGTGCGTTTGCGACTCTGCGATGGCGCAGTCACCCGTTACTGAACCAGTCAGCCCCACGACGGATTCCTCGCCGGCTGCTGCACCGCAAGCCTGCTCCGCCTCAGACGCCGTCGCAGGAAAACAATCCGCCAGCGACGAACCCGCCGCCCGCCGCCCGTGCGACCTATCAAATCTCCGGCACTGTGCGTTCGAGTAAGACTCCGCTTCCCGGCGTAACCGTGACCGCCGCAAACACCCTCACCGGAAAAAAATATTCAACAGTGACGAGTCCCGATGGGGCATTTGTGCTTGTGGGCGTTCCGCGCGGACGCTATGTGGTGCGGGTGGAATTTATGGGCTTCGCCACTGCGACGCAAGAAGTGGTATTGAACCCGGAAAATGTAGCGGGCAAGGTGGACGTCGAGATGTTGCTGGCTTCACGCCAGCAAGAGCAGACCGACGTGGCTACCGCGCTATTGACCGCGGCGGGCAAGGGTTTCCAAAGCTTGGCCTTGGATAACGCACTCTCTTCGTTGGCGGGAGGCGCGATCAATGCCGGCGGCGGCGCGGCAGGCACTGGAGACACTGGGTCGCTGCCGCTAAACGGAGTCGGTGCCGATGCTCCCACGGAATCTGTGAGTATCAGCGGCGCACAAGGAAGAACGCAGGATTTTGGCGGCGGCAATGAAGACGAATTGCAGCAGCGCATTCAAGAATTTCGAGAGCGCGCACAACGCGAAGGACTATTTGGCGGGAATGCAGGTGGTCAGGGTGGGGCTGGTGGCGGAGGCGCGGGTGGAATTGGCGGTGCCGGCGGTATCTTCACCATGGGAAGGTTGCCGCGCGGCCTGAATGTCAACGAGCCACACGGTTTCTTGTATTTTTCAGACGACAATGCCTCCCTCGATGCTGCGCCCTACGCGCTGCTGGGTCGGCAGAGCTTAAAAGCCGATTACAACCAGGCACACTATGGCGCCAATATCGGTGGGCCGCTAAATATCCCAAAGATCTTTAATGGCGGTAACAAGACATTCTTCTTTTTTGGATGGAACGGTTCACGCGGCGGAACTCCCTACGATTCGTTCTCCACAGTCCCAACGCTAGCGGAGCGCGGCGGAGACTTTAGTTCGCTGCTAGGCGCTCCTGTAGTGGACAATTCCGGGAACACAGTGATCAATCAGTGCACGGGCGCCCCTGTCTTGACGGGACAAATTTTCAATCCGTCAACCGTGCGTGTAGTGAACGGGCAAACTTGCAGTAACCCTTTTCCGAACAATCAAATTTCGTCGGCGCTTAGCCCCTCCGCGCAGTCCCTATTGCAATTCATTCCAGATCCGAACGGTACGGGCGCTTCGCAGAATTTCCACTTCGTGACTTCCGCGGATTCAAGTACGGACGCCATCAGTGTGCGCTTGATTCATAACTTCGCGGCGGGTGGCGGCCCGGGACTCGGCGGCGGTGGTGGACGAGGCGGAGGCGGACGCCGCGGACCGCAAAACAATCTAAATTTTGGTCTGAACTATGCGCGCACTTCCACCAATTTGGTGAATCCTTTTCCCTCACTCGCAGGCGGTACTTCAACGCAAGGCTTGAATGCCAGCGCGGGATGGACTTACGGAATCGGCAAGCTCACCAACAACCTGCGCGTGACCTATAACCACAACCATGTGGCCACCACAAATCTTTTTTCCGGAATTCTGAACGTTGCAGGCAACGCGGGAATCGGCGGTGTTTCCACCGATCCGTTCGACTGGGGAATTCCAGGAATCAGTTTCAGTTCGTTCAGCGGCCTCAGCGATCCCACCCCGCGCCGCGAACTGGACCAGACCTACACGCTCTCTGACACTGTGACCTGGCACCACGGACTGCATAACCTGCGCATCGGCGGCGACTACCGGCGCATCTTGCAGGATTTTCGTTCCGCCAAAAACGCCGAAGGCAGTTTTATCTTCACCGGATTTGCCACCGCGCTTGGCGGCGACCCGGTTGCCAATCCCGGCACGGGATCAGACTTTGCCGATTTTCTGCTGGGGCTGCCGCAGCAAACCAGTATCCAGGCCGTTGCCTCCGGGACGGACGCGTTTAATTTTCGCTCGAACTCCTACGACTTCTTCTTTCAAGATGACTGGCGCGTAAAACCAAACCTCACCATCAATTTTGGACTGCGCTACGAATACAACAGCCCGTACAGCGAGACGGACAACCGCATCGCGAATCTGGACGTAAATCCGAATTTTGCAACTGCGTCGCGCGTACTGCCCGGAGGCACCGGGACCCTTTTATGGCGCTTATCCGAATTCACTGGTACGGCCCGACCGCAACAATTACGCGCCGAGGCTCGGTATTGCCTGGAAGCCGCCGGCTACGCTTTCGTCGAAGACGGTGGTGCGGCTCGGTTACGGAATCAATTACAACCTCGCGCAGTACGGAACCATTGTGCAGAATTTCGCGTTTCAGCCGCCGTTTGCGCAAACCGCCACGAATTCCAGCATCGCACCCGGAGATCTAACATTGGCCAGCGGATTTCCAGCGATCAATCCAAACATCGTCACCAACAATTATGCCGTGGACCCCAACTACCGCCTCGGCTACGTGCAGGTCTGGAACGTCAACGTGCAGAAAGAAATTTCGCACGGTGTGGTTTTCAACGTCGGTTATAACGGCGCGAAAGGGACACATCTGGATCTCGAGCGCGCATTGCAGATTTCCGGGTTGCAGCCGTTTATCTATGAATCGTCGGAAGGGAATTCGATTTTGCACGCGGGAACCATTTCCGTTCGCAAACGCCAGGCCAAAGGATTTGGTTTCGGGGGCACTTATGTTTATTCCAGGTCGATCGATAATGCATCGTCGATCGGCGGCGGCTCCGTGGTCGTCGCGCAGGACGCCTTCGATATTTCTGCCGACCGCGGACTCTCCATTTTCGATCAGCGCCACAAATTCACCGGAAATTGGATTTATGAGTTGCCCTTCGGCGAGAACCATCGTTTTGCAGCTACTGGACTTGCCGCGCATCTTCTGGGCCAGTGGCAATGGAGCGGCAGTGTGACCTTAGGCTCCGGCCTGCCGTTCACGCCGCACGTGCTGGGCAACACGTTGGACATTAATCGTGGCGTAAGCGGTTCGCTGCGTGCGAACTCTGTGGCAGGTCAGTCGATCGGTGTAGCCAATCCGAGTGCGGCGGAATGGTTCAATGTGAATGCCTTCTGCGTGCCGCAAACCACTGCCAGCCTCGCGGCGGGGACAACTCCCACCTGTGTGAATGCGGCGGACTCCGCTTTCGGCGACGCCGGGCGCGACATTATCGAGGGCCCCGGGCAGTT
This sequence comes from uncultured Acidobacteriota bacterium, assembly GCA_963786485.1. GTDB lineage: Bacteria > Acidobacteriota > Terriglobia > Acidiferrales > UBA7541 > Acidiferrum. The sequence goes on along the minus strand of CAWAZN010000001.1, from coordinate 189,106 downwards.
CACCATGAACATGACCATCAGTAAGACATTTACCATCAAGGAATTTCGCGCGCTGGAGTTTCGCATCACCGCCAACAACGTTTTCAACACCGTGGACTATGTGTCCATCGGTTCGGTCGTGAATTCCTCGAGCTTTGGAGAAGTGACCAGTGCTGGAAATATGCGGCGGGTAACGATGTATGCGCGGTTCCGGTTTTGACGATGCGTAAGCAAAATAGAATCCGGTCGGTTCGGGATGCGCTGCGGATGTCGTTCGCGGCGTTTGCGAGCTGCGTCCTGATCGTTACAGTGCGCACCCTACTCGGCGGCGCAATCGCCCGCCGCGGGTTCTGCTGCTTCGGGGCAATCGCAACAAGCTCCTGCGCGGATTCATGTAAACACCGATTTAGTGTTGGTCAACGTAGTGGCGCGCGATAAGAAGGGCAATCTGATTCGCGATCTGAAAAAAGAAGACTTCACCGTCTTCGAAGACAACAAGAAACAAGACATCTCCAGTTTTGATTTCGAAAATGTGGATGCCTTGCAAACCGCCGGGAACGCCGAAGCCACGGTCACCGGCGTTGGCGCGCAAGGCTCACTGCTGCATTCCTCTGACCAACCCGAATTTCAAGCACGCGACCGGCGTCTGATGCTGCTGTTTTTCGATTTCAGTGCCATGGACCCGGAACAGATTGATCGCTCTGTCGACGCCGCCAAAAAATTTGTGCAAACCAAGATGCAGCCCGCCGACTTGGTCGCCGTGGTCTCTTTGTCCAGTAACTTGCGCATCGACCTTGATTTCACGGACGACCGCGCCAAGCTGCAGACCGTCCTGAGCGCGTACTCTTCCGGCGAAGGGCAGGGCTTCGACAACGGAACGACCGGCACGTCCGAAGGCGCGGCCGAAACAGGCGGCGCGTTCACCGCGGACGATACCGATTACAACACCTTCAGCGCCGATCGAAAACTTCTGGCGCTGCAGTCCTTGATGATGACGCTGGGGAAAATCCCGCAGAAGAAATCCATCGTGTATTTCAGTAACGGCATCACGCAGAACGGAGTAGACAATCAGTCCGCCCTGCGCGCCACCACAGCGGCCGCAGTGAAAGCCAACGTCAGCATCTATCCCATGGATATTCGCGGATTGCAGGCGCTGCCCGGCGGCGGGGAAGCGCAGTCCGCCAGTCTGCACGGCACCTCGGCTTATAACGGGCAGTCCGTGCTCAACGATCTGAGCAGCAACGCCGCTTCGCAAGACACCCTGGCCACGCTGGCCTCCGACACCGGTGGCAAAGCCTTCTTCGATTCGAACGACTTCACCGGTGTGTTCTCGCAAGTACAAAAAGACAGTTCCGCGTATTACGTCCTGGGCTTCACCAGCACGAATCCGGCGCGCGACGGAAAATTCCGCCGCTTGAAAGTGCAGCTGAACCGGCCAGACATCAAACTTGAATATCGCTCGGGTTACTACGCCGGACGTGACTTTGTGCATTCGAATCGTGCCGACCGCGAGCAGCAACTCGAAGATGAAATGGCCTCCGAGCTGCCAGAGACCGACGTGGCCGTCTACGCCGGAGCCGCGTATTTCCGACAGGACGATTCGCACTACCAGTTACTGGTTTCCCTGGTCGTCCCCGGTTCGCAAATTCCGTTCGTACAACAGAAAGATCGCGACAACGCCACCATCGATATCATTGGCGAGGTGCGCGTCGACGGCAAAGTCCGTGTCGGCCAGCTCCGCGACACCGTCAAACTCGCTCTGGATACCAACCAGCAAGTCCGCAACAAAAACGTGCAGTACAACACCACGTTCCTGCTCGCGCCCGGCAGCTATCACCTGAAATTCGTGGTGCGCGAAAATCAAAACGGCCGGATGGGTACGTTCGAAACCGACGTCCAGGTGCCGGACCTGCGCAAAGTTCCCCTAAAAATGAGTTCGGTGGTGTTAGCCAGCCAGCGCGCTCCAGTCACCGCAAAAAAGAACGCCTCGAAACTATTAGTCCAGAATCAAAGCGAACTGATTCCCAACATCACGCACGTCTTCACTCAAGACCAACATCTCTACTTACAGTACGAGGTGTACGACGCCGCAAAAGACAAAGGAACGCCACGCGCCACGCCAACTCAGGATTCAACGAACAAGCAGCCAGCAGCCTGCGCCCAAGCCCGTAAAGGGTGGTGTCCGAGTTCTCTCCAGCATTGAGTTTTTGCAAAACGGAATAAAAGTGTACGAATCGAAAGCGCTGGTCGCCAGCGAAGTCACCGCGCCAGATCGCAAAGCAGTCATCTTCCAAATCGATCTGCCTTTACAAGCGCTGAAGGCCGGTTTCTACACCTGCCAGGTCAACGTGATCGACGATGTCGCCGGCAGCTTTGCATTTCCCCGTTGGCCGATTCTGGTGAAAGCTCCAGCAACCACCGTTCCACCCACTCCCGCACCATCGCAACCTTCCGCCGGCGTTAGCAAATAAGTAGTCCGACCACGCACCTACTCAGTCTTCCGGCTCATGCGTCACGATATGCACATCCACCGCCGGAGACTCCCGCAAGAACCTATGCACCACCGACAAATACAAATATTTGCGCCAATCATGCAAAGGCGCTCGACCAAAAATCACCTGCGTAATGTGCTTGCTGCACACGAAATCCGAAATAGCATCCGCCACGCTGCGCCCCTTCAACCGCACCACTTGCGCGCCTAGACTGTCCGCAAACCGAAAATTCGCCATCAACGCATTCTGATTGAGCTCCTTGGCACCCAGCTCGCGCTCCACGTGCACCACATACAGCTCCGCATCCATGCGACGCGCCATCCGCGCCGCCCGCGCCACCAGATATTGCCCCGAAGGATTCGCCGAGATACACACCGCCAGACGTTCGCGCACCGCCCACGTCTTGCGAATATCCTTATCCTCCATATACGTCTCGAGGCTGCGATCCACCTGCTCCGCCACTTGACGCAATGCCAGCTCGCGCAGCGCAATCAAATTCCCGCGCCGAAAAAAATTCGTCAGCGAACGTTCCACTTTATCCGAGCTGTACACGTCGCCGCGTTTCATGCGCGCGTGCAACGCTTCCGGTGTCAAGTCCACCATCACCGTTTCCGTGGCCGTCAGCGGCACCCAATCCGGCACCGTCTCGCGTACAGAAATTCCCGTAATCGATCGCACAATCGGCGCGATGCTTTCAATGTGTTGAATGTTCAGCGTGGACACTACGTCGATATTCGCCGCCAGCAGTTCCTGCACATCCTCGTAACGCTTGCGGTGCGTACTCCCGGGAATATTGGTGTGCGCCAATTCATCCACCAGCACCACTTGCGGCCGCCGCCGCAAAATCCCTTCCAAATCCATCTCCGCAAAAATCGTGCCCTTGTACTCAATCTCCAGCCGCGGAACGCTTTCGATCTGCCTGACTAATTCCTCAATCCCTTTGCGTCCGTGCGTTTCGACAATTCCGATCACCACGTCTTCGCCGCGCCGGTGTCGACGAATCGCCTCGCTCAGCATGTTGTACGTCTTGCCCACGCCCGGCGCGTAGCCCAGAAATAATTTAAATATTCCGCGCGCTTTCTGCGGCGGAGACGCTACTTCCAGCCACTCTTCAGGCTTTTTCACCGATTTCGCTCTTCTTTCCCCGCCTCTATTTTCAGAGTCCCGCACTTCTTACCGTGTGTTCTGTCGCGTGCGATACAATACTAAAATGCAAAGGTTCCTAGCCGGCCGCATCTTTGGCCTAGCCGCTGCTGGCGTCCTGCTCGCGGCGATCTCCATCGCCTACACCCACGCGTTGCACGTCAACCAGACTACCGTCGCCTTGTCCTTGCTTTTGGCGATTCTAGCAGTTTCGGCCGTGTGGGGAATGGCCGTCTCGGTGCTGATGTCGCTCGCCGCGGTGCTCACTTTCAACTATTACTTCCTGCCGCCAACGCGCACTTTCACCATCGCCGACCCGCAAAACTGGGTCGCTCTCGGCGCATTTTTGTTCACCTCCATCATGGGCAGTCAGCTCTCCGCGCGCATCCGCAAGGAAGCCGACGAGGCCATCAACCGCCGCCGCGAAACCGAGCGCCTCTACAAATTCAGCCAAAAACTCCTCGGCGAAGGCAACGTCCTCCAGCTGATGAACGCCATCCCCGATTACATCGTAGAAAGTTTCGAAGCCGGCGCTGCCGAACTTTTTCTGCCCCTAAAAGATAAATTTTATCGCTCCGGGTTCGGCGCCTCGCATCTAAGCGAAGAAAACATGAAAACCGCTTTCGTCCGCGATGAAGCGAACATTCAGCCCCAGCAATCTCTCTATTTTATTCCCGTGCGCCTTGGCATTCGTCCCATTGCCAGCCTGGGAATTTCCGGTGCGCTGCTCTCGCGCCAAACGCTCGACGCCGTGAGCAGCCTGGTCGCCATCGCCATTGAGCGCGCCCGCGCCGTCGAGCAATTAGGCCAGGCCGAAGCCGACCGCCAGGGCGAACGCCTCAAATCCGCTCTGCTCGATTCCATCACGCATGACTTTCGCACGCCCGCTCACTTCCATGAAAGCCGCCGTCACCAGCCTGCTCGCCTCGCCAACCTCCGGTCCGCCCGAATCTCACGAACTTCTCACCATCATCAACGAAGAGTGCGACCGCCTGAATCACCTGGTCGAAGAAGCCGCCGAAATGGCCCGCCTCGAAGCCGGCGAAGTTGAGCTGCACATCGCTCCGCACCCCATTACCGAAATCATCGATTCAGCCCTTGCCGAACTGAAAGTTTCGTTGGCGGCCCGCCCCGTGGAAATTCGCGTGAATCCGAATCTTTCTCCAGTGGCGGCGGATTTTGATCGTGCCCGCGACGTACTGATGAAGCTGGTCGACAACGCCAATCTCTACTCCCCCAAAGGCCGCCCCATCACCATCTCCGCGGAACAACTGGGCGATTCCGTCACCACCAGCGTCGCCGACCGTGGCCCCGGCCTCGACGACTTCGAGCAGGGCATGATCTTCGACAAGTTTTATCGCGGCAAAGATCAGCGCTATCTGGTGCGTGGCACCGGCATGGGCCTGCCGATTGCCAAAGCGATTGTCGCCGCGCACCGCGGAAATATCTCCGTCACGAGCCAGTTGGGCAATGGTTCGGTATTTTCTTTCAGCCTACCGGTCGCGCGCGCCGAGGCCGCCCGATGAGCGTTCGATGAACTCCGCCAACATCCTCGTCGTCGACGATGAACCGCAAATCCGCCGCGTCTTACGCTCCACGCTAACCTCCCAAGGCTACGTACTGACCGACGCCAAGACCGGCGAAGAAGGCGTGGACATCGCCCGCAAAGACAAGCCCGACCTCATCCTCATGGACGTAAACATGCCTGGCATGGGCGGAATCGCCGCTTGCCGCGAAATCCGCGGCTTTTCCGCTGCTCCTATCATCATGCTCACCGTTCGCAATGCGGAACGCGACAAAGTGCAAGCTCTGGACGCTGGTGCCGACGATTACGTCGTGAAACCCTTCGGCATCGAAGAACTGCTCGCCCGCATTCGCGCATCCTTGCGTCGTTATTCCACCGGGGAAACGCTGCCACCCTTCGCCGCAGCCGGACTAGCCATCGACTTCGAAAGCCGCCGCGTGGAAGTTCGCGGCCAACAAGTGCATTTGACGCCCAAAGAATTTGAAGTCATGAAGCTTCTGGTGGCCAATCAAGGCAAGCCGTTGACCCATCGCCGCCTGCTGCAAGCTGTTTGGGGCCCAGACTATGGGGAAGAAACCGAAAATCTTCGTGTAGTGATCAATCAGCTGCGAAAAAAGATTGAAACAGACTCCGCCCATCCGCGCTTCATTTTGACCGAACCATGGATCGGCTATCGCTTCCAATCGCCCAAGACGAAGAAGTTGTAGCGGCCGCCTTCTGCTTGCCCTGACGGAGGAAGGGAGGCGGACGTCTTCTGCTGCGCCACCCTAGCCGCCAGCGGCGCACCCAGACCTACCGCCCTTTTCCATCCAAATCCAAATTCAGCTCCAGCACATTCACACGCGGCTCACCAAGAATCCCGAACTGTCTCGGCAAAGTGTGCTTCGCAACAAGCGATCGCACATCCCCTTCAGAGATACCTCGTTCCTTCGCCACTCGCGCAACCTGAAATTCCGCCGAAGCCGGAGACAAGTCGGAATCCAGCCCCGAAGCCGAACCGGTTACCAGATCCGAAGGAATTGGCTGGCCAGGATTCTCCAAACGCGCTTTTTCAACATCCGCTTTCACGCGATCCAGCAAAGCGTGATTGGTCGGCCCCAGATTCGAACCCCCAGAATTAGCCGCATCGTAACCGTCGCCCGCAAAAGAAGGCCGCGAGTGAAAATATCCCGCCCCGGAAAAGCCCTGTCCCAATATTCGCGACCCAATTATCGTATTGCCGCTGTAGATCAAGCTGCCATTCGCCTTGGAAGGGAACAGTAGTTGCGCCAATCCGGTAACCGCCAGTGGATAAAACAGTCCGAACAATACCGTGGTCACGATCGTCATCAGCAAAGCAGTCTTTAGAGTCTGTTTCATAGCGCCCTCACACCATGTGCATGTAGCGAATCAGCACGTCGATCAATTTGATCCCGATGAATGGTGCGATCACGCCGCCCACTCCATAAATCAACACGTTGCGCCGTAGCAGTGCCGCCGCGCCCAGCGGACGATAACGCACGCCGCGCAACGCCAGCGGAATCAGCGCAATAATAATCAGCGCGTTGAAAATTACCGCCGAAAGAATCGCGGATTGCGGCGTGGCCAGATGCATCACGTTCAAGACGTTCAGCTGCGGGAATGCCGCCGCGAACATGGCCGGAATAATTGCGAAATATTTGGCCACGTCGTTTGCCACCGAAAAAGTGGTCAACGCGCCCCGTGTAATTAGAAGTTGCTTTCCGATCTCTACAATCTCAATCAATTTGGTTGGGTTGGAATCCAGGTCCACCATATTCCCGGCTTCCTTCGCCGCCTGCGTTCCCGTATTCATGGCCACGCCGACGTCCGCCTGCGCCAGCGCCGGTGCATCGTTGGTCCCGTCCCCGGTCATGGCCACCAGCTTGCCCTTGGCCTGCTCGCGCTTGATCAACGCCATCTTGTCTTCCGGTTTGGCTTCCGCCAGAAAATCATCCACGCCCGCTTGTCGCGCGATCGCCGCCGCGGTCAGCGGATTATCTCCGGTGATCATCATCGTGCGGATGCCCATGGCCCGCAGGTGATCGAAGCGTTCCCGCATTCCGCCTTTGACGATATCTGTAAGCGCAATCACGCCCAGCACGCGCCAATTTTCCGTCACCAGCAGCGGTGTTCCTCCGCCATTGGAAATGTCCGCCACCGCCTGCTCGATTTCCGCCGGAACGCTATACCCGCGTTCCGCCACATATTTGGCGATCGCCTCTTTAGCGCCCTTGCGTATTTCTACGCCATCGACGTTCACGCCAGACATGCGCGTTTGCGCCGTGAACGGCACAAACGTCGTTTCGCGACTCGAAAGATCGCGCCCTCGCAGTCCGTATTTGTCCTTCGCCAGAACCACAATCGAGCGCCCTTCCGGAGTTTCATCCGCCAAAGACGCCAGTCTGTGCCGCACTTGCCAGATCCTTTTCATCAACTCCGGACGCCGTCACAAATGTGGTTGCCGCGCGATTTCCCAAAGTAATCGTCCCGGTCTTGTCCAGCAGCAGCGTATCCACATCTCCCGCCGCCTCCACCGCGCGTCCAGACATCGCCAGCACGTTTCGCCGCACCAGCCGGTCCATTCCAGCGATACCAATCGCAGACAGCAATCCGCCGATCGTCGTCGGAATCAGGCAAACCAACAGTGCCACCAGCACGAAAAGGCTCTGCGGCGCTCCCGAATAAACCGCGAAGGGCTGCAGCGTCACCACCGCCAGCAAAAACAAAATCGTCAAACCTGCCAATAAAATGTTCAGGGCAATCTCGTTCGGCGTTTTTTGCCGTTCCGCCCCTTCCACCAGTTTGATCATCCGGTCGATGAATGTCTCTCCCGGATTCGAAGTAATCTTCACGCGAATCTGGTCAGACAGTACCCGCGTCCCGCCCGTCACCGCCGAGCGGTCGCCGCCCGATTCGCGAATCACCGGGGCAGACTCTCCGGTAATCGCCGACTCATCCACCGACGCGATTCCTTCAATCACTTCGCCATCGCCGGGAATCAATTCGCCGGCGACCACCAGTACGACATCTCCCGAGCGCAATTTCGCGCCGGAGACTTCTTCCATCTCCCCATTCTCTTTAAAGCGATGAGCAACCGTCTCTGCGCGAGATTTTCGCAACGTGTCCGCTTGCGCTTTGCCGCGCCCTTCGGCCATCGCCTCCGCAAAGTTCGCGAACAGCAGCGTAAACCACAGCCAAATCGTAATCTGCAGGCTGAACGCAAAACCGTCTGCATGATGCATCACGCCGTACGTCAGATCGATGCTGGCCGCCACCGCGCCAACTTCCACCACAAACATCACCGGGTTCTTCCACATCTTCCGCGGATCGAGCTTCAGCACCGAGTCCCACACCGCTCGGGTCAGCAGCGCCGTGTCCGTAAAAGAAGAAGTGCGTGAATTTCCTGTTGGGCTCATGGTGATTAGAAAGATCTCCCTGCCAGCATCAACAAATGCTCAAGAATCGGTCCCAGGCTCAGCGCCGGGAAAAACGTAAGCGCTCCCACGATCACCACCGTGGAAACCAGCAAGCAGGTAAAGAGCGGTGTGGTCACCGGAAACGTGCCAGCGGACTGCGGCACGTGCTTCTTGCGCGCCAGGTTTCCGGCAATCGCCAGAATCGGAATCACCGCGAAAAATCGCCCAAGTAGCGTCGCGATGCCCGTGGACGAGTTGTACCAAAGCGTGTTCGCATTCAGCCCGGCGAATGCCGAGCCGTTGTTTCCTGCGGCAGACGTATATGCATACAACATCTGCGACAAGCCATGCGGGCCAGGATTGGTGATGCTCGAAGTCCCAAATCCTGAAGCCGACGACACCGCAGACAACAGCAGCACCGTCAATGGAAAAATTAAGACCGCCAGCGCCGCCATCTTTACGTCGTACGCTTCGATTTTCTTCCCCAGATATTCCGGCGTACGGCCCACCATCAGTCCCGCCAGAAACACCGCCATAATCACGAACACCACCATCCCGTAAAGCCCGGATCCGACTCCGCCAAAAACCACTTCTCCCAGCAAAATATTTACCAGCGGAACCAGTCCGCCCAACGGAGTGAACGAATCGTGCCAGCTGTTGATCGCCCCGCAACTCGCGTCTGTAGTCACCGTGGCAAATAACGCCGAATCCGCGATTCCGAATCGGACTTCCTTGCCTTCCATATTTCCGCCCGGATTCGTTGCGCTGGCTTGTTGATTTATTCCCACTAGTAGGGGATTCCCTCGCGCTTCCGCCCAATATGCCGTCGTAACGCCCACCAGAAATAGCGCCAGCATCGCGCCCCACACCGCCCAGCCGTGTCGCGGCGAGCCAGTCATGCGCCCCAAGGCATACGTCAGCGCCGACGGGATCGCGAAAATCAAAATTATTTGCAGGAAATTCGTTAACGGTGTCGGATTTTCAAAGGGATGCGAGCTGTTTGCGTTGAAAAATCCTCCGCCATTCGTGCCAGAACATTTTTATCGCTTCCTGCGATGCCACCGGACCGGTAGCGATAATCTGCTGCGTCACCACCTTGCTGGTGGCCTTACCGCTCGCGTCCGTTCCGGAAATTGTTTGCGGCTGTACCACTTGTGCCACTGCGTACGGCCGCAGATTCTGCACCACGCCTTGCGAGACGAACACCAGCGCCACCACCAGACAAATCGGCAGCAACACCCACAAAAAGCAACGCGTCAAATCCACCCAGAAATTTCCTATCGTCTTCGATTCTCGCCGCGAAATTCCGCGAATCAACGCAATCGCCAGGGCGATGCCCACTGCCGCCGAAGCAAAGTTGTGATACGCCAGCCCGGCCATTTGCGTCAGGTAGCTCATCGTTGTTTCGGGCACGTACGCTTGCCAGTTGGTATTCGTCGTGAACGATGCCGCCGTGTTCCAAGCCAGGTCCGGCGCCACACTGGCGAAGTTCTGCGGGTTGAACGGCAGCCACTTCCAACTTTGCACGCGTTCCATCAAGTACAGCAGCACCATCGAAACGCCGCTGAACGCCAGCATGGCCACGGCATATTCTGTCCAGCGCATCTCTCGCGTCTCATCGACGGCTGTCAGCCGGTAGATGAGCTTCTCGACCGGGCGCAACAAAAAATCCAGCCAGGTTTTCTGTCGTTCAAATACTCTGACCAGAAAAATACCCAGTGGCTTGGTGATCAAGAAAAGCACCGCCACGAACAACCCGATCTGGAACCACCCATTCGCAGTCATACTAAAATTTCTCCGGCTTCAGCAGCGCGAACATCAAATATCCGAACAGCAACACGCAAACCACCATCAGCAACACGTTCCCGGTCATTGTTCTACTCCCGTCACTTCAGCCGCTCGCACACGCGCACATACAGAATCGCGACAGCAAAAAAGGCTAGCGTCGCCGCCATAAACACCAGGTCGCGCACAATTCGTCTCCTGCAATTCAGGCCGTAAGTCTAATTCTTAGAGTCTTAGGAAGAGGTCAGTGCCACCTAAAGATTTTGTTAGCCTCAGCAAGTAAAACGCGTGCACTAAATCGGGTTTCGGCAGCCGGTTGAAGCTTTTTTTATGAACTGGCTTCATCTAGGGTTCGATACAGGTTTCGCCCCTGCAACTTACCGTCAGCGAGGGATGTGCGCCCTTCCGCGGGCTCTCTAACGTCAGTAAGTCGTTAAGTCGTTCAAACTCCGGAGGTATCGATGGAATCCCAAGCTCTTAAAGAACTTTTTGTTGACGAACTACGAGATTTGTATAACGCCGAAAATCAGCTCATCAAGGCTCTTCCGAAAATGGCCAAAGCCGCCAATTCGGAAGAACTCAGCAGCGGGTTTGAGGCCCACCTCGAACAAACCAAAGGCCACGCCCAGCGTTTGGAGCAAGTCTTCGAGACCCTCGGCGAAAAAGCCTCAGGCAAGAAGTGCAAAGCAATGGAAGGCTTGATCGCTGAAGGCAGCGAAGTCATGGACGAAGACTTCGAAGGTGAAGTGGCGGACGCTGCTCTTATCGGAGCCGCACGCCGCGTCGAACACTACGAAATGGCCGCTTACAGCACGGTCATCAAGTTCGCCGAAATGCTTGGCGAGGATGAAGCTGTGAAACTTCTCGAGCAAACCCTCGAAGAAGAAACCGAAACCGACGAGAAGCTCGTCGGCATCATCGACGAATTTACCGTCGAAGGATCAACTTCCAGCGAAGAAGAGGAAGAAGAGAGCGACAGTCGCGTAACCCCCATGAAGAAAGCGCGTTCCGCGAAAGCTTAATTTTCCCCTCACAACGTACAGAGTTGTTCACCGGACGAAGCTCACCACTTCGTCCGGTTTTATTTTTTTTTGACGCCAACGCAAAAACTTGTTGCTTCCCAAGCTCACCAGCGAGAAACTTCCCATCGTCCTTACGCACGGGTATGCGTTTGGACAATGCCCGACCCAAGTTCGACATTCACGTTCTGCGCGAGGTGCGCATGAAAACGCGTTTCGTTGTAAGCCTCTGCTTGCTCGCTTGTTTCGCCGTTGCCGCCACTGCATCCCCCGGCGTGCAAAACGCTTGCACCGGCGATCCCGATCATCCCCGCCAGCTTTTCAACGGCAAAGATCTTACCGGTTGGAAGCACGTCGGTCCCGGCAACATGACGGTAGAGCCAGACGGCCTCATCCACACTCACGGCGGAATGGGCCTGCTCTACTGGACCGGGGGTAAAGTCGGCGACTGCCACATTCACGTGGTCTTCCGCATGCGCGATGAAAACGATAATTCCGGCGTCTTCATTCGCATCCCGCTGGAGCCGCGCGAAGAATGGATGCCCGTCCATTACGGATTCGAAGTGCAGATCGACAATCATCCGGAAACTTCCAAAGAGGACGAATATCACTCCACTGGCATGCTCTATTCACTCACCAAACCGCTGGCCAAGGCCTGGAAGCCCGGTCCCGAATGGAACACCATGGACATCACTCTCGACGGCCCGCGCACGATCGTCGTTCTGAACGGCATAAAAATCACCGACTACAAAGATGGTGACCCCGTGCCCGACCGCAAATTCGATTTCGAGCCGCAACGTGGACCTCGCCCCGACTTCGGTTACATCGGCCTGCAAAATCACAGCGACAACGATGTGGTTTTTTTCAAAGAGGTCTCCATCGCGCCGCTGAAGAAATCGCCAGCGAAGTAGAGCGGTTAGGCACCGGTCGAGTTAAACCGGGCCGCCCTGAAGGACGGCCCCTACATAGAATCTCCGAAACAAATCGGACAACAAGTTCCGACCGAACGAGCTTCCAAATCTGCAAACGAGGTAGCGATGAAAAAACGCCAAGACTTCTCCCGCCGTCAATTTCTGCAAACCGGAGCCGCTGCTGCCGGCACTCTCTTGGCTGCCTCCAATCTCAAAGCCAACAACGTAATCCCCCTCGATCCTCATCCTTACACTTCTGCGCCGCAAAGCACCGCGCCTAGCGACCGCGTCCGCTTCGGTATGATCGGCATCGGCATGCAGGGTTCGGGCCTCCTGCCGGACGCCATCGTTCTCCCTGGTGTGGAGTGCGTCGGCGCCGCCGACCTCTACGACGGCCGTCACCTCCTCGCCCGCGAAATAACCAACAATCCCAGTCTTCCGGTCACGCGCCACTATCAGGAGCTCCTCGATCGCAAAGATATCGACTGCATCGTCGCCGCCGTTCCCGACCATTGGCACAAGCGCGTGGTGGTCGACGCCTGCAACGCCGGCAAAGACATCTACTGCGAAAAGCCCATGTCTCACACCATCGCGCAGGGTTTTGAAATGGTCGCCGCCGCGCAGAAAAATAATCGCATCGTACAAATCGGCAGCCAGCGCGTCAGCTCCGTACTCGGCTACAAAGCGCATGACCTTTACAAAGAAGGCGTCATCGGCGACGTCTCGATGGTAGAGCTCAGCCTGGGCCGCAACGACCCTACTGGCGCGTGGGAATATCCTCCGCCTCCCGATCTTTCGCCGGAAAATCTCGATTGGGATACGTGGCTCAACGACGCGCCGAAGGAGCCGTTTAATCCGTTGCATTTCGCCCGTTGGAGGTGCTGGAAGGAATTCGGTACGGGAGTTGGCGGCGATTTAATGGTGCACCTCCTGAGTGGCATGCAGAACACTTTGGGGTGGAATGAAATTCCGCGCAGCGCGCAAGCGCTTGGCGGAATTTTCCGCTGGCCCGACGGCCGCAACATGCCGGATCTTCACGTGGTTCTTTTCGACTATCACGGCATTCCCGTTTACGTGCGGCTTGGCCTTGGTACGGACACTCCGGAGCTGGCGCGCTACATGGGTCCGAAAGGCATCCTGGACACCACATACAACGAGATCCGCGTTTCCCCACAGCGCGGAATTGACACCGGCCCCAGCTATTACACTGGCAGCTATCCCAGAGCCATGCGCCAAGCCTACGAAAAACAGTGGCACGCTGAGCACGACGCTCCCGTCGGGAAAGAACCCTACCTCACCGACACTGTCTACAAAGGCTGGGACTGGGACGACATGAAGCCGCACCTCTGGAATTTTTTCCAAGCCGTGAAATCGCGGAAGCATGTGATTGAGGACGAAGTTTTTGGTAACCACGCCGCCGTTGCTTGTCACATGGCCAACGAGTCCTACTTCCGCAAAAAGCCCGTGTACTGGGACGACGCTACCAAAACTATTAAGTCTTAGTTCTTGGAGCGCGGCGGCTTGACGCCGCTTTGCCAATTTGAAGTGTAGCTCGCGACCGCCTTTCATAGATGTGCCTCAGTTGCGCCTTCTACTGCGCGGGTGATCTCCTTTTCGCTGCCGCTGTATCCGCGACTTGTTACGCCTGACTCGAATATGGTCAGCGGTCCTCGTCGCACGAGGCAGTCAAAGCGGCGTCAAGCCGCCGCACTCCAAAGTTTGCTCGGAGCGGCGTCACGCCTTTCGCGCAAAGCGCTCAGGGTAAACCGCACTCCAGAGTTGGTCAGAACCCGGTTGGTGCGGGGTGTTGGTCGTCGTGCGCGTAGTAGGCGGGTTTGCCGGGGCGGTCTACGTCGATGATGATTTGGACGGGCTGCTTTTTTAGGGTGGCGTCGGCTTGGCTCTGCATGTCGTTGATGGTGCGCAGGAGCTGGTTGGTGATGTAGGCGAGAACGGCGGCGCGCCGCGGTGAGATTTTATTCTGGGCTAGCAACAATAAAAGACGGGAGAGAAAGTCGTGGAGTTCGGCGACGGATTTGAATTTGTCGAGGTTGGCGGTCAGTTCGGTGGCGGTGGCCTCGATCTGGTGCGCTTTGGCGTGAGGAGGGCAGAAGCTAGCGTAGTTGTGGGTGGACATTCTGCAACGTTTGCGATTGGAGAAGCGGAACTGGCAACGCGAGGTGCTGGTGTTGACTGAGGTGTTTGCTGGCTGGGTCATGAGGGTGCTCGCTTTTTTTGGATTTTTGAGTGGGGTATACGGGTGTTTGCGGATGGTTATCAAAGCAAAGGGTTTGCACGGGGAGCATTTTGCAAGTCGGTGAGCCGACGGGAGTTACGCTGGCCGATTTTTGGGGAATGCAGGTTTGTGAAAAAGGATTTGGGAAGGGGACGAAAGGGCGCTGGCGGCTCACGATACAAGATAGCATGATACTATTACCATGTAAATAGTTATTTGATGCGTACTACTATTGGAAATAAAAACGTAGTACTTTCGAACGGGTTTTGCGGAAATCATAGCAATTACAGGTGGTTAAGCGGCCATGAATGGGCGACGGGTTTAAAGCGGCGTCAAGCCGCCGCACTCCAAAGTTAGTCAGAAGCCAGTACGAGATGGAGACGACGCGTTTAAATGGTAGGTTGCTCGGCGTAGTGTTGACATGCGTAAAAAATCAGAGGTAATAACCGAGGCCAGAAAATTTCGTCGTAACAGTCCCGTCACGCACGGAAACCACTTCAAGCCAGTGATCCTCGTAAGCATCGCCTTCCAAGATGATTTCGATGTTGCCGTCTCCGTCCACATCAGCAAGGTCCACCAGAGACCATTGCGTTACAGTAGGCACATCTGCGTCAGTTTTTTGGAATGGCACCTTGCGTAGCACGGTGACACGTGAATCTCCTTCGATCGCCACGATTACTTGGCAGAGTTCTATGTCAGACCCGATAACCCGCTCGTAGTCTGCTGCCGCGATTAACGGGCCACCTAGGGTGGATTTCCAAACATTAAAGGTAGTTGTTCCGGTTACGCTGGCGGGTAATCCGAGCCGTCGCAGTTCGCGCATTAAAATGTCGCGAACGGTGGAAGGCGGCTGACCCTTTTGATGACATTCAAATTCTTCCTTCTTTTCATTCCAGTCGCACTCAAAATCCGCCAAAGCATTAACGTTAGCGCCGGGTTTCCGGGCAACAATCCGAAGGTCGCATCCGTCGTCGGGGCCGTTTCCGGCTGGTGACCCGCCGCAATAGTGCTTTCTTACGAAAGCCTCGATTTGTTTGCAGGATTCTTTCGTGCAAGCGGGCCGGTGAGGGTCTTCCTGAAATTGCACGCTAGCGGTTTCCGGCATCGGCTCAGAATGGGGCACTACACCGCCGTTGGAATCGTGATCGGCACTGCGCATGGTTGCATAGTCCAATGGCGGATTGGTGTCCGTTGTACACCTGGTATATCGGTCCGAACGTTCTCCGCGTTTAATCTCTATTGTCGCCGAATTGACCACGCGGTATGTAAGGTCTCTGATAATGGCGGTGTTCGGCGCCCACTCTCCCGGAGCAGTGCAGCCGCCCGGCCCGCAGAAAGACACCGAGAACAAGTTTCCGGGCTGTTTTTTGATTTGAACTCCGAACGCGTCCGTACAATTCGCTTTCCAGAAGCCCGTAAAGTCGGCGGGCTTGTTGCAGGCTCCGATTAGAAGAAAACATGTAGCCGACAAGGCGAATGAGATATAACGACTCTTCATAGCTAAGTCCGTTGCTCAATTATTGCCGCCCCTGATTGTGGTGGGTAGATCGACGCATTCATAGCTGACCTAAGGGCCAGACTTGCTCGAACCGGCACCCCACCAAACACTGGATCCTGGTTGTTGTTGCCTCGCGGCGGGATTCCTCCCGCCACGAGGCAACAGATTGTTAGCGGAGGGCCGATGAGAACCGACCTACAAAATTCGAGAATGGGCACGCGGCTCGCGACGAAGAGTGACCCACCCTTTGCAAAAGAAAACTTTCAGCGGCGATGTAGCGCCATCATCGTCAGACCGATTCCGGTAAGGGCAAACAGAAACACCGATAATATGTAAAACAAAATGCGCACTTTGGGCCAGAGCCACGTTGGTAGCTTGTCGGCAAATTTGTCGCTCCACGTGTCATCGAACCGTGGTGCTGGGTTGGCTTCATTGGAATCAGGTTTCCAACCCGCGGCGATCCAGGTCGCTCGTAAGTTAGAAAGGAGCAGCCCCATTAACACTATTCTGACTATGCTCGGGCCGGTGGCCACCGTGTCTGCAACATACAAGACTAGGACCGCCGCCGCTGCATACCGACTACGTTCGCGCACCCCTACGCCGCCCAGATAGTAGAAAAGGAATACGAGCACACCGATGATTGTGTTTCCTGTGAACGCGAAAACGGCGAGAGACAAGACCGCGACAAGAGCGCAAACCCAGTAACCCTGCGCCCCTAAGTAATCCACGTCATTTGAGCTCTGAATAGAAGGCCAGAAAAGACTTTTTAGACGGCCCTCCGTTCGCGGCATTGAATCGGCCAAACCGAGGGTTTGCATGGGCGGGATTCTGGCACAAAGCGTGGAAAGGGCAACGTAAGAGAAGCGTGTTCGAGAAGGTGCGCGGCTCGCGAGGAAGCGTGACCACCCTTTTGCAAAAGAAAACGCCAAGGGTAGGCCCCCAGAACTTTTTTGATTTGCTGGGTGTGCCACCCGCCAGCTAAAAATCAATCAGGAATAAACTGGCGTGGTTTTGCCCAACCGAAAAGAATCAGAGGGTACATCTGCCAAATTGAACGGTTTAAATCTGTCAATGATTTCGTTAGTGATAAAATTGTATATATCACTGAGTCGATTGACGGGAAGTCTCCAGTCGGAGTTCCATTCGCCAATCTCTATAGCATCGGGAGCTGTTGGCTTGAGGTCAAGCTCACTTTCATACTCTTCGGGGACGCTAATCTCGAATGCGTCTTCATAGTCGAAATGGTCAACTCTAACTCCGGGAACAGCGGGGTAGAAAATATTGACCGCTGTGGAGTGGATGGGAATGGTGATGTGCTTATCGAGATTGCAAAGTTTATTCAGTTGCCAAAGGGGATGACCTTGCGCCGGGTTAGGTCCTTTGTGTGGTTGAAGAGCATCGATCTCCGTCGCAACGCCTTGAGGGAACAATCTGAGAGCGTTCGTATAGCTTTTCTTCCGGTCGCCGACAAGATTCTCGAAAATCGGGAAATAAATATCTTTAGGAGAATTGGTTCTGGCATCGGATGTGGCCATTTGCCAAGCCATCTGGTCGAGGCCGGAGCGCAGGCAGTATAAGAACTCGCCGAGTTCCATGCCCAAAACGGGCTCGAACGCCTTGTCCTGAATCCGCTTGATATGCCTTCGATTCTTAGAGTCGTACTTGCGGATGATGGTGTATGGTTCTTCCATGTAAGCGGCCACATGCTCGTTGAACGCATCGAGGTGAATCTTTGCCCGTTCGGCTTTCATGACCAAGTACCACGCAGCACGCGGAATCATTTTAGTTTTGCCCAGCAGGAAGTTTATGCCGGTGGAGTTAGTTAGCCAACTATATTAGCGCCCAAACAAGCCCTGCGCACCGCTGGCAGCGTGGGCCAGCCTGCCAGTCCAATGAACCACACACATAAACTTCCTATTCCCATTACTTGTCCCCTATAAGTCGAACGTCATTTCACACTAAGCTCGAATCCGCGTTGAAATGGACAAACGAGAGGAATACATGGTCATCAATTTTCTAGTTAGCGTTGCACTAGCATTTCCTGGTAGTTCGTTACGGCAAGACCAGAAGTTTGATTACAACAAGCAGGCGAAATTCGATGCGGCAGGCAATATTTACGTGACTTCCGATGAGGGCAAGCTCATCAGGATGGCAGACGCGGGGCATTGTATTGAGGCGAGGTCTGCATTGGACCAACAGACCGTGGGGTGCAGCGTTGCGCGTGGCACAGAACCAGAGGAGGCCATGCAGTCATTGCGGTTGGAAATTTATTTGAAGAATGGACAGAAGAGAATTATCGAAAGCAAAACTCCCATGGTGGAATGGCATTTTTGGCGCGACGGCCGGCAGGTAGCGGTCCATTGGTCGTCCCCGGATCGCAAGGGAAGATATGCGCTATACGATTCAGCGAGCGCACGTATCGTCGAGGAATTTCCAGAGCCAGATGATGAGAGTTCACTCCCGGAATGGGCAAAAGGCCCAGGCCAGGTTGAAGACGAATCTGTCCCAACGGGCGTCGAACATGACCAAGAGCGCACAAAGTGGATTGCCAAAATCATTCGACAAATTACAAAGATTGAACCCGGCATGAAAAGGCAGGACCTGTTGAAGATCTTCACAACCGAAGGGGGCTTGTCCACTCGGTTCCAGCGTACCTACGTCTATTCCGGATGCCCGTATATAAAAGTGAATGTCCGGTTCAAAGCAGCAAGCAATGAAGGAAACGTCTTGCAAGAAGAACCGGACGACATTATCGAGTCAATTTCGCAGCCGTATCTTGCGTGGAGCGTGATGGATTAGTTGGTCGCGCAACGCACCGCTCGTTAGCGTCAACCGTACTTGAGATCGGTGCTTTGTCCGACTTCGATGATGTAGCCGTCTGGGTCGCGGATGTAGCAGCGAATCTCGCCGTACTTGGGAATGGGTGGCGTTAGGAAGTCGGCGCCGCGACTTTTCCATAGTTCGTAGCACGCTTGAATATCCGCAACGCGGAAATTCATAAAACTGTTGATGTGATTCGGGTCGGGGACGCTGAGGGTTACCGTCGGCTTATCTGGGGTGGGGCCGCCGCCAACGTTCAGAATCATCCAGATATTTGCCAGCTGAAGGTAGGGAGGCGCGTTGCCGTCACCCATGGTAAGAATGCGAGCGCCGAAGACCTTTTCGTAGAAGCGAGCGGAGCGCTCGACGTCGGCGACGGTGAGAAAATACGCGATGCTGATGCCCTGTAGCGGGGGCATCTCATAGGTGTTTTGTTCGATTTGTACGCTGGCCATTGACGTCTCCGATTCCGACAGACAATGCTTATCTGCTGATTCCAGTTCTTCCGTATTATGCTATGCCGGTTGCGCCTGATGATGAAAGGCCAAACAATTGGGGGTTGGCCTATGGGGTTCACGAGTTCTGAGTGTTTCACTGCCAAACCCGGACGTAATCTTTAAGTCCTCATTAACGCGACTAATCCGGACCTGGCAACAGGCCCGGGCACTTTCTGTTCCCGGTCGGTGTCGATTCTACAGGTTGGTGCACTCTTGAGGCTCAAAGGCGTTGCGTTTTGCCTGTCGGTCGTCTGTATCCCCGGCCTCGCGGCCAAGCAAGACCCATCCAGCCTGGAAGCGAGCAAGACATCACGGACAGCATCCGCCGCGCAAGCAACACCCCGCACAGGATCCACGTGAAAGAGGATGTCGAAAAGGCGAAGCTGATTCACTCGGTCTCACCTATGTACCCGCCTTTTACTGGAAAGCGTGTGGATGGAACAGTCGTTCTTCACGTACTCATTGGCACGAACGGCGCTGTCAAGAGGGCCAAATATGTTTCCGGCCCGGAAACCTGCGGGTTGTATGCAGTCAAGGCAGTACTGCAATGGCGATACGAGCCGACGTTGATGAATGGAGCGTCTGTCGAAGTGGATACCACCGTCTCGGTAGTGTTTCCTCCACCTGGTAAGTAGTGCAACCCCCGGTAAACGCGCTTACCGAAACTGATCCAGTAACGATTGCCGGGAATTTGCAGGTGGGGCATGAGGACAGTCGAACGAAAGCAGATCCCTCGATGTCCTCGGGATGACAGGTTTTTGTTTGGCTGAACGCTGCTAGGATTGGGCGACTAAAACTGTACGATTAGTTTGGTCAACTGGAATAGCCTGCTAAGACGATGACGAAAAACATACGAGAAGAGAGTGCGCTGCAGAAGGCGCTTGGGCAATTGGCGAGCGGCGAGGTGTCTCCGCGAGAGATGGCGGAGCGGGCGCTGGCGCGGGCGAATAGTAATGCGGGGAAGAATGTTTACATTGGGCTCGATGCGGCGCGGGTGTTGCGGGAGGCGGAGGATTTAGTAAGGCGGTTTCCTGGTGCGAAGCCCTTGCTTTATGGGTTGCCGGTGTCGGTGAAAGACCTTTTTGATTTGGAGGGAGTGTCTACGACTAGCGGATCGCGATTTTATGCGGAGCATTTTTTCGGGGAGCATGGTGGCGTGGCTGGGCGCGATTCGGCGGTGGTGGCGCGGTTGCGCGAGATGGGCGCGGTGATTATCGGAAAGACTGGTCTGCACCAACTGGCGTATGGAATTACTGGGGAGAATGCGGACTATGGTGATTGCGTGCAGCCGGGGCATGCGGAGTGGTTGACGGGCGGATCGTCCAGCGGGGCGGCGGCTAGTTTGATGGAAGGGTCGGCGCTGTCAGCGATTGGGACGGATACGGGTGGGTCGATTCGGGTGCCGGCGGTCCTTTGCGGATTGAACGGGTATCGCGCGTCGATCGAGCTGGCGCGGGGGCTGGGATTGTGGCGAGGCAGCGTGCCGCTGGCGGAATCGTTCGACACGCTGGGATGGCTGTTTCGGGATTTGCGGGATGCGCCGCTGCTGGCGCGCGCGTTGTTTGGGTTGGAGAGTGTGCGCGAAGTGGATTCGCACGTGCGGATTGGGTGCGCGGCTCCGGAGTTTATGACGGATGGCGAGTTGAATGTGCGGCAAGGATTTGGTGCGTGGCAGAAGCGATTGGCGGAGCGCGGTGCGAAGATTGTGGAGGTGGACTCGCGATTTTGGGATGAAGCCTTGGATATTTACGTGCCGATTCAGGCGTATGAAGCGGCGCGATATCACGGGGCGCGGACGGGGAATGATTTTTCGCGTTTTCATGCGGCTAGCGCGGAACGGATGACTTGGGGACTGACGATTACGGAGAGTGAGATTGCTGAGTGGCGCGGCAAGTTGGCGGAGTTTTGTTTGAAGATGAAAGGGATTTTTGCGGAGTGCGATTTTTTGTTGGTACCGTGTGCGCCGGTGAGTCGATTGCTGGCGGGGGCGGATCATAGCAGGGCGAGGAAGGCAATTTTGCGGTATACGACGCCGTTTAGTTTGCCGGGTTTGCCGGTGGTGGCGATGGCGGCTAGGGATGGGGCGGGGGTGCAGTTGGTGGGGGCTAGTGGGGAGGATGCGAGGTTGGTGGGGTTTGCGGCGGGGTTGGGTGATGCGGGACGGTGAGGGTTGGTGGCGTTGGTGAAGAAAGCGGATCCTTCGCTTCGCTCAGGATGACAGGGTGAGCTTTAGGGGGAAGAGCGGAATGGCTCAGCGATACGGAGGCTGAACCCTTCGTTCCTCAAGGCAAGCTAAAGTTCGGCGCCTCAACAGCCGAATACAACGGTCTACAAAGGCGGCTCGCCGATGTCTTCGTTCCAGATTGTCGGATTGTTTTTTATGTAGGTGGATAGGAGCTGGAAACATTCTTCGTTGTTGAGGTCGATTACGGTGATGCCTAGGTCTTTTAGCCAGGCTAGGCCGCCTTGGAAATTTCTGCTTTCTCCTACGATTACCGTTTGGAAATTGAATTGACGGATCAGGCCGCTGCAGTACCAGCAGGGGGCGAGTGTGGTGACCATGATTTTGTCGCGGTAGGTGCGCTGGCGTCCGGCGTTGCGGAAGGCGTCGGTTTCGCCGTGGGCGCTGGGGTCGTTGTGTTGGACGCGGCGGTTGTGGCCGGAGCCGAGGAGAGTGCCGGAAGAGTCGAAGATGGCGGCGCCGATGGGGATGCCGTTTTCGGAGAGGCCGATGCGGGCTTCGGAGAGGGCGGCGGAGAGGAGTTTTTGAGGATCGAATGGGTGAGGCATTTTTTGTTGTGGAGAAAGTAGACGGCGGTGTGGGAGGTTTGGGAGGGGTGGGTGCGAGGTTTTTTTGTGGGTCTGACGATACTGAGGTGAGTTGAGAAAAAGACAACTTCAAAGACCGCACCCACAGAACCAGTGGGTGCGGCACCCTTGTTCCATTGATGCGAGAATTTATTTGTCTTTTTCTTTGTCCTTTTCTAGTTCTTTGTAAAGTTTATCGATTTTTTTCTGGACCTTTGATGCGTCTTCAGCGTGAGGGCTTAAATCCAAGTAACGGCGGTAGGCTTTGGCGGCCAGGCGTTTTTGGCCCTTTTTTTCGTGGGCTTCGCCCAGATACAAGAAAGGGCAGGGCATAGCCGGGCTTGGCTATTGTGGCGTCTTCGAAGCGATCGATGGCGGCGTCGACGTCACCCTTATCCATGTAGAAGTGTCCGACTTTTATATCTTTTTCTGCGCGGGCGGGATCCCAGACTGGTTGGTCTGGGGCGTTGGATGTCGCCGTGTCTTTATTTTTCTCGCTTGGCCTTTTCCCCGACGGCGCAGCAGGTTCTGGCGCAGGTGCCGCGCCCGCAGGTTCGTCTCCCGGCGGCGGCGGCGGCGGCGGGGGATTCTGCGCAAATCCTGCGGTCACTCCGAAAATGCACAACGCAGCCAAACCAGCCGTTCGTGCAGCGGAACGCTTCAACCGTTCATCTAAATGAGTACGCCGCAATGCCAATCTCCCGCTCGCGAAATCCGCCTATCGTCACGCGTGCGCTTCGTGGGGACGTTGCAGCGGCTTCTGCCGCCTGCAACAACTCCCCGGTTGCCGCCATTTAGTATGATGGAGGAGCCTGGGATTTTGTAGCGTCGATAACGACCATCCATGGAACCACGCGAAAAAGCCGCGCTGCTGCCTGATTCGCCCGGCGTGTACATCTTCAAAGACGCCGGTGGGACGGTAATCTACGTGGGCAAAGCCACCAGTCTGCGTAGCCGCGCGCGTTCCTATTTTCTTGAATCGCGCTGGACGGACGCTAAGACAGGTTCGCTGGCCCGCGAAATTGCCGACCTGGACACGATGGTGGTCGACAATCCCCGGGAAGCGCTGGCGCTTGAACACAGCCTGATCAAACGTTACCGTCCGAAATTCAACGTTTTGTTGCGCGACGACAAGACCTATCCGTATATCAAATTGACAGCGGCGGAAAAATATCCTCGTGTGTATTTCACGCGTCGAGTGAAAAAGGATGGTGCACTGTACTTTGGACCGTTTTTTCCGGCCAGCCTGGCGCGGCGCATTTTGCATTTCATACACAAACGATTTTTGGTTCCCAGCTGCGGAGTCGATCTAACCAAGGCGCATCCGCGTCCTTGTTTGCAGTTTTATATAAAGCGGTGCTTGGGGCCGTGTGTGGCTGGGTTAACCACGGATGAGGAATATGCACAGGCCACGCGGGATTCCAGATTGTTTCTGGAAGGGCGGCGTCACGACCTGACGAAGAGCCTCGAAGAGCGTATGAACGCCGCAGCGGAAAAAGAACAGTACGAACAGGCGGCTTCGTATCGCGATTTAATCCGCACGCTGGAAGATATCGAAGAGCGGCAACGCATCGCCGCGGCGCAAGGCGACGACACCGACGTGCTGGCTTTTTATGCGGAGCCGCCGCTGGTGGCTGCGAACTTATTTCACTTGCGTGGCGGACGGGTGGTCGACCGTCGCGAATTCTACTGGGAAGACTTGGAGGATTTCGAGTCGCAGGAATTTGTCACTTCGCTGCTGCGCCAGCTGTACTTGGAATCAGATTACTTGCCACGAATGATCCACGTTCCGGAAGATTTCGAGGATCGGCAACTGCTGGAAGAGACGTTCGCCGAAAAGTCTGGACATCGCGTGGAAATTGTCACGCCGCAACGCGGAACCAAGCGCGCGTTTCTTGATCTGGTGGAAAACAACGCCAAACATTCTTTCGAGCAGCGCTTCCGAGTCCTGACGCCTAACTCAAAAGCCATCGCCGAGGCGGTGCAAAACGCGCTGGACCTTCCCGATGAACCGCGCCGTATCGAAAGCTTTGATATTTCGCACATGCAGGGGACGGACACTGTTGCCAGCATGGTGGTGTGGGAAGCGGGGCGGATGAAGAAATCGGATTACCGCAAATTTATCATTCGAGGCGAAACGCTCAGCGCAACGACTAACGTAGAGGGGCTCAATGCCACCACAACCCAACCAGTCGAGGGACGCCACGCCCCGTCGGAGTCAGTTGAACCGATCACGTTGTCGCCAGTTCCAGCTGAACTCATCCCGCAAGAAAAAGTGGAAATTCTCCCGATACTGCAAAAGCTGCGTCCCATTCCTCCGGGTCAGAACGACGACTTCGCGAGCATGCGCGAAGCGGTCACGAGTCGCTATCGTCGGCTCCAGGAAGAACAGAAGCCCATGCCCAGTCTCATCCTGATCGACGGGGGGATCGGGCAACTCCACGCGGCCGCCGAGGCACTGGAGGCCTTGCAGATCATCAATCAGCCGCTGGCCAGCATCGCCAAGAAAGAGGAAATTCTGTACATCTATGGGCGCGAGGACGAACCCTGCATTCTGGACCGGCACTCGCCGGTGCTGCACCTGATTCAGCAGATTCGCGACGAGACCCACCGTTTCGCGGTTACTTTCCATCGCCTGCGTCGGGGGAAGCGGCAAACCCGCTCGGCGCTGAACGACATTCCGGGAGTCGGGCCCCTGACGGCTCGCAAACTGTTGCGCGCCTTCGGCAGCGTCGCCAATTTGCGTCGAGCCGACCTTGCGTCCCTCACCAAGGTGGTGGGGACCAAAATGGCCGCTCGGCTTCAGGGACGACTAGCGAACCTGCCCGCAAGCCCCACGATCGCGGGACCCAAAGATACCTCGCCACCTGCTTCGCCACAGCTGTTCACAGGATGAAGCCATGCCAGAGTCGACTCGTTCGTGAGCAGTAACCGCGCCGGTGAATTAACCAGATTGACCAATGAATACCGGTTAGGCTGTATTGCAGCATGATTTTTGCTATGTTACGGTTTTCGCGGAGGATAGATAAATGGCTGACAACGTGAGCTCCAAGATTAGTTTCTTCCTGGTGGGACTCGGCATCGGCGCCGCCATCGGCGTGTTGTTCGCCCCTCGCTCCGGTGAAGAGACGCGCGATTTGATCACGCAAAGGGCCGGGGAAGGCCGCGATTTTCTGAATGAACGCGCTAACGAAGGCAAGGAATACGCCACTCGCAAAGCTCGCGAGCTCCGCGAACGCGCCGACGATTTGATCGAGCGCGGCAAAGATGTGGCTGCTCGCAAAAAGGAATCGATCTCCGCAGCTGTGGACGCCGGCCGCGAAGCGTATCTTCGCGAGGCTTCGACACGTCCGGAACGCTCGTAAATTTGGGGCGGTGTTTTTTGTAGAGGAATTTCAGCGAAACCGAATTGCTCGCGCCATTCGGTTTCGCTATTTTCGCGTAAACACTCGGATGTGAACGGCGGTAACGGGCTCAGCAGGGCAGTAGGGATCGGTTTCCAAAAAGGTCGGACGAGGCGCGCATGCAATTTTGGCTCGAGTTTTTTAGTATTGTTTCCGCCATCGCTCTAGTCGTGCAGGTCTCCATCCTGGCCGCTTTGTTTTTTGAAGTGAAGCGCACCATGGTAAAGGTCAACAAAGTGACCGACGACATCAATACGCGAGTCAGTCCCATGGTTACGCGGATGCAGCTTCTCCTCGACGACACCCAACCGAAAATCACCAGCATGGTGAACGATGCTTCGCATGTGGTGTATCTGGCGCGAGGGCAGGCGCAAAAGGTGGATCGCCTGGTTACGGATGCTTCTGATCGGCTGCGCGGGCAGTTAGTGCATGCGGATCGCATCCTCACCGGAGCGCTCGAAGCGGTGGAAGATGCCGGCATTCAAATGCGTCGCAGTGTTTTGGGGCCGGTAAAGCAAGCCTCGGCGCTTCTGACCGGATTAAAAGTTGGATTGGATATGTTGCGCAACCGCCGCGCCGCCGCAGGAACAGTTCCGCCAGACGAGCCGCAGGAACAGCAGGAAGAAGAACTTTTTATTTAGCGTTGTTTAGGGTGTTTAAGTTTAGAAATTTCGCAGTTCCGAGTTGAGCGCTAGCTTCTAGCTTCAGGATTGATCGTCAGCGAATCCAGCCGCCAGCCAAAACCCGATCCCCATCGTAAAGAACAGCGCCCTGCCCACGAGTGATCGCGCGTTGCGGCGCGTCGAAGGTCACTCGCAAATACGATTCACCAGCAGTGCCATCCGTCGATTCGCGATAGAGCAATTCCGCAATGGCTGACGCGGCTTCGTGTTTGTGGCGAATTTTTACGTGTGCTCGAATCGGTCCCGTCGTCTGCGCGATGGAAACCCAATTTACATTTTCGATTTCGCAGACGGTGGTGCGTAGCGCGCTGTCGTCGCCCACGACCACGCGGTTCGCAACCGGGTCGATGCTGGAAACGTACAGCGGTTTTCCGGCGGCAAAGCCTAAACCCTTTCGCTGGCCGATTGTGAAATTGTGAACGCCATGGTGGTGGCCGATCACTTCGCCTGCTTCGTTGACGATTTCGCCTTCAGAGCGACTTAGCGAAATTCCGCGTTCCGTCGAATACGCTTGAATGAATTGCACGTAATTTCCGCTCGGAACAAAGCACAGCTCCATGCTTTCCGGTTTTTCGGCGACCGGCAGATTTGCTGCGCGCGCTAAGTCGCGCACTTCTTCTTTGGTGAGTTCGCCGAGAGGAAATTCGCTGCGAGAAAGTTGTTCTTGTGTGAGTCCCCACAGAAAATAACTTTGGTCTTTGCTGTCGTCGCGAGCGCGCAGCAGTTCCCAGCGGCCGGTATCTTCGTTTTCGGTGAATGCGTGCGTAATGGCCGGTGGCTAGCTTGGCTGCCCCGATTTGCCGGGCCATGCGCAACAACGGTTCGAATTTCACGTCCGTGTTGCAATTGGTGCAGGCGATGGGTGTGCGGCCGGACAAATACTGATCCACAAATGGGCGTACGACCTTTTCTTCGAAGTGATCTTCGAAGTTGACCACGTAGTGCGGAAAATTCAGGTGCTGGGCCACGCGTTTGGCGTCGTAGACGTCGTCGAGCGAACAACAGCGATGCTGTGCGGGGCCGGTGCCTTGCAGTTCGGGCAGACGGCGCTGATTCCAGAGCTGCATGGTGAGGCCGAGGACGTTGCGGTTTTGCTGGTGGAGCAATGCTGCAACCGCGGAGCTGTCGACGCCTCCGGACATGGCTACCGCCACCGTGTTGGCTTCGGTGGTTGCGGCGACGGGAAGTGCGTCTAGTTGTGTTGCGGTAGTCATTTCAATCTTCAATTGTAGCGTGTTTTTTTGGAGGCTGCAGGATTTGCGTTTAGATCGATGGGCGCATGCGATTGAGGATTGGTTTGAATCTAAACCCGCACCCACAAAGCCAGTGGGTGCGGCACCCGGGGTTGCTGGATTTGTGGGCGATGGAAAAAGACGCGAATCAGAGCCATGGGTCTGAAGACTGTCGCTACTGATTGGTGGGGGAGAGTTGGCGGAGTTGGGAGACGGCGGCGGGAATTATGGTTAGGGCTTGGTCGATTTCTTCGCGCGTGGTTTGGCGGCCCAGGCTGAAGCGCAGGCTGGCGCGGGCGTCTTCGGGGCTTAGGCCGATGGCGGTTAGGACGTGGCTGGGTTCGACGGCGCCGCTGCTGCAGGCGGCTCCGGTGCTGATGGCTAGACCCTTCAGGTCTAGAGCGATCAGTAGGGCTTCACCTTCGCATCCCGGGAAAGTGATGTTGCTGGTGTTGGGAAGCCGTGCGGCGTTAGCGGCGTTTATTCTGGCGTCGGGGACTATTTTTACTAGTTCCTGCTCCAAGTGGTCGCGGAGTTGGCTGAGCCGTTGGGCTTCTTCGGCTTGCGCTTTTTTGGCGATGGCCGCGGCTGCGCCCAGGCCAACGATGCCGGCAACATTTTCCGTGCCGGGGCGGGCTCCGCGCTGGTGGTGGCCGCCGTATAAGAGCTGCTGCAGGTGCGTGCCGCCTTTGATGTACAGCGCGCCGATGCCTTTGGGGGCGTAGATTTTGTGGCCCGAGAGGGACAGGAGGTCCACGGCTAAGGAGGTTACGTCCACGGGAATTTTTCCGATCGACTGGACGGCGTCAGTGTGGAAATAGATGTCGGCTTCCTTGGCGATTTTTCCGATTTCTTCGAGGGGCTGGATGGTTCCCAGTTCGTTGTTGGCGTGCATTACGGTGATGAGGATGGTTTCGGGGCGGATGGCGGATCGCAGTTGTTGCGGATCGATTTGGCCGTTTTTGTCGACGGGGAGGTAGGTGACTTGGGCACCGAGTTTTTCTGCTTGTTGGCAGGCGTTCAGGACGGCGTCGTGTTCGATGGATGTAGTGATGATGTGGGGGCGGGGAGCGGGCGACGCTGCGGGCACGGCATGCCGTGCCCCTACCAAACCCTTCGAAAGGGCGGGGTTCAGGATGCCGAAGATGGCGTGGTTGTCGGACTCGGTGCCGCCACTGGTGAACACTAGTTCCTTCGGATTTGCGCCGATCAGGGATGCGACTTGTTCTCTGGCGGTTTCTACGGCATTGCGGGCCCGCTGGCCGGGTGTGTGGATGCTGGAGGCGTTGGCGAAATTCGCGGTGAAATAGGGGAGCATGGCGTCGAGGACGGCGGGGTCCACCGGGGTGGTGGCGTTGTAGTCGAGGTAGATGCGATTCATGACGACTTAAATAGGATAGCAGGAAGTGAGGTGGGTGATTGGTCGCGAACGGGGCAGACCGAAGCAGTCCGCGGAACAAGTTGTATTCGCCGCCGCCTCCCCAATGCGAAATTCGCGATCCTCGACGTGACATGCGTTCGGAAGCGGCGGAAATCTGCGGGTACTGTGTAACGGAAAAGTGGAACTGGAGTCTAACGTTTCACAGATAGGTCTGCTGTACGGACAAGAACATTTGCGAGAGAATCTGAGACGGTTATTGGAGGAATTGAAATGCCGACTATGACGCCGGATCAAGCTACTTTTGTGCTGCACGCTGTTGCACTTCCGATGTTGAAGAATGAACATGCGTTGACCAAGCGGGTGATCGAATCGATTCCATTAACGGGCGGAGACTACCGTCCCGATCCGAATGCGAAATCGGCAATGGAGCTGGCGTGGCACGTGGTTGCTGCGGAGCATCGTTTCCTCGGCGGTGTCGCCGATGGGGTTTTTGACTTCACGCCGAATCACCGGCCGGACACTGTGCACAACTCCGCGGATATGGCGAAATGGTTCGACGAATCGTTCAACAAGAATATTGCGCGCCTTGCCGCGATGTCTGGTGACGATCTGGCGCGAGAGATAGATTTTCGCGGAATATTCAAGATAGCTGCGGTCATGTTCCTAACGGTGTCGAACAGCCATTCCATCCACCACCGCGGGCAACTGTCGGTTTATTTGCGGCCTATGGGTGGCAAAGTGCCGGCGATCTATGGCGAGAGTTATGATTCGGCGGAGGCCAAGAAAGCGGTCGGCGCTGCGTAGCTTGTTCTAACAATAGGTGGGATTTGGTGCGCGGCGCGGCTAACAGAGTGCGCCGCGCTTTTTTTGTGCGACGATAACGTGGGTGTGTCGCTGAAAATCTGGCGCGGTATAACCTGGCTTCGGGAATAGGATGTGTTGTATGTCGGCTGAGTTCATGCGAAGAGCGATTGCTCTGGCACTGGAGAATATCCGCGACGGTGGCGGACCGTTTGGCGCGGTGGTGGTCAAAGATGGGAACGTGGTGGCAGAGGGCGTCAATCGCGTCACGGTGAATAACGATCCGACCGCGCATGCGGAAGTGGTGGCTATCCGCGCGGCGTGCGCAGCGCTCGGTTCCTTTGAATTGAAAGGGTGCGAAATCTACGCCAGTTGCGAGCCTTGCCCGATGTGCTTGGGGGCAATTTATTGGGCACGCCTCTCACGCGTATATTTTGCCGGTACGGCGGAAGAGGCGGCGGGAGCGGGATTTGATGATGCGTTTATCTATCGCGAAATCGCCGAGCCGTATGATCAGCGGAAAGTGGTGATGAGTACGCTGCTCCGCGAAGATGGCAAGCGAGTGTTTCGAGCATGGGCGGCGGCGCCGAATAAGACGGCGTATTGACACGGCGGATGACAGCGGATCCTTCGGTGGGCCGGTCTGAGTTAGGTCTTGGAAAAATGCGGCGGGGGTGTAGAGCGAACCTGTGCCGCGCCTCCGGCGCTCGGGCTTTAGCGCTGGAGGCACCTAGCCCTGTCGGGCCGGATTAAATTGCGGCGCGCCTCCGGCGCTAGAGTGGGCGAGTTGCTACATAGCATCAGCTAGCCGGTCCCTTCGTCCCTCTGGGTAAAACTAAAGTCCGGCGCCTACAGAGTTTTCTCGCATCGTTTCTGCCCTAAAATTCCTGCAAAACTCGTGCGATCAGTGATGACCTGGGACACCGTTCGTCCCTGATATCCGTCTATTGGTATGAGGAGACCTGTGGCTGGTCACTCAAATCGGACGCGCGGATGAAAAAGTCTACAATCCCGGACATGCAGTTTCCTGCCGATGGAAAATTGAGGGATATTGTAACGGGTTACCTGGCTTCGCTCGGGGTGTGGGTCAGCTTGGCCGTGCTGATGGCTGCGGAAGATAAAGTGCGGCTCAGCCAGCGGCATATTTATACGGCGTACCATAAATTGTTGATGGTCAACGGTGTTTGGTGCCTGACGTTTGCCATTCTGACGCCGCCAATTTTTTATCTTGTGAAGCGCTATCCCATCATGCGGCCCACGCAATGGAAGCGGGTAGCGGCCTATCTGCTGGGCGTTGCGCCGTTCATGCTGATATTCGCGTGTGTGCGCTGGGTGTTGATGCCTCCGTGGGATGCGACGGCGCAAGATTTTGGCGCGCGTTCGGTACACAGTTTTGTCGGCATCTTTTATATTTTCGCGGATCAGGTCTGGAGCTACCTGATGATCGTGGTTACCGCGCACGCGTTTGAATATTTCCTGCGATCGCGGCAGCAAGAGATGGAGAAGGCCGAACTGCAGCAAGCGCTGGCCGCCAGTGAATTGCAAGCGCTGAAAAGCCAGCTGCATCCGCACTTCTTATTCAATACGCTGCACGGAATTTCCACGCTGGTGGACACCAATCGCACACGCGCCAAATCGATGATTGTGACGCTTTCGAGTTTACTGCGCACCGCGCTGCAGCACGGAAACGCCGATCTGATCTCTCTGGACGATGAGCTGCGTTTTTTGCAGTCCTACCTGGAGCTGGAAAAGATGCGGCTGGAAGAGCGGCTGCGCGTGGAATGGGAGATAGAACCGCATGCCAAGCAAATGCTGGTGCCCCAGCTGATTTTGCAGCCCCTGGTGGAAAACGCGATTGTGCATGGGATTGCTTCGTCGCGTGCGGGGGGCTGGCTGCGGATTCGCGCGGAGGCAATCGGCGATTATTTGCGTCTAACAATACAGAACAGCGTGGCAGGGCACAGTCGAGCCGGCCTGGGTGTGGGACTGCCGAATACACGGGCGCGCTTGAGTTATCTGTACGCC
Source organism: uncultured Acidobacteriota bacterium (assembly GCA_963786485.1). Taxonomy (GTDB): domain Bacteria; phylum Acidobacteriota; class Terriglobia; order Acidiferrales; family UBA7541; genus Acidiferrum. The sequence continues at coordinate 157,451 of CAWAZN010000001.1, read as the reverse complement.
GAGGACTGCAGCTTTAACTTCGTGTTGGGAGTGGATGGAGTGGCCACGGCAAGTTTGCATTTTCCGGCGTTTGCGGCGCAAGAGCATGAACCTGCAGACACGCTGGCGGCTCGGGCGCGCGCATCCTAGAGGAGTTCCTTATGCGGGTACTGATTGTGGATGACGAACCTTTGGCACGCAACGCTCTGGCGAATGTGCTGGAGGAACGCAGCGACGTGGAGAAGTATGAGTGCGCGGCGAATGCCATGGAAGCGCTGGAGAAATTGCAGGCGGCGCCGTTCGACGTGTTGTTGCTGGATATTCATATGCCGGAGCTCTCCGGGATGGAGTTGGCGGATGCGCTGAAGAAGCGTAACTTACCGCCGCCTTCGATTGTGTTTGTGACTGCGCACAATCAGCACGCGGTGGCGGCGTTTGAACGGCATGCGGTGGATTATGTGCTGAAGCCATTCTCAAACGAACGGATGCACGACGCGCTGACCACGGCTATCCGCCGTTCCGAGTCCGAGAGGCTGGCCAGATTTACGGAACTACTGCCGCAGCTGGGTGGAATAACGGCAAATCCGGCGCGCATTGCGATTAAGACCAAAGGGCGAATTCTTTTTGTCGATCCCGGAGATGTGGCTTCGGTGGAGGCGCAGGGGAACTATGTGCTGCTGCAGCGGGCTTCCGGCTCTTACTTGCTGCGCGAATCAATTTCCGTCGTGGCCGAAAAGCTAAGGCCGTACGGATTCATTCGGATTCACCGCTCGATGCTGGTGAATACCAGCTTTATTGAAGAGATTCAGCCCTGGGTGACCGGCGAATATATCTTGCGCACGCGCGGCGGAAAAGAGTTCACCGTTTCGCGAACTTACAAAAATAATTTGAAGGCCATCGCGCGTTTCTGGTTTGGGGCGGACACCTTCGCAACGGATTAGCAAACGCTGTGGTTGTTTGGCCGGAAGTATGATGAAAGAAACAACGCGTTACCCGCGGATGCGGACGTGCTTATGGCAGTCACTGAGACCGGGCTGCATTCCTCTGTAACGGCGGCGAGAAAAGGCCGGCAAAGCGCTGCAACATGCAGCCGTATTGCGCCGAATGGACAAAATCGGTGCGATCCGCGCGAAGGGCAATACTTTTTCTGGCGAAGCCAAAGTAAAGTTTGAATCATCGTGGAAGCGCGAAAATCTGCGTATCGTGGCGTTTGTGCAGGACAAGAAATCGCGGCACGTACTTGGCGCGGCGGAGATTCGTAGCAGAAGCAGGGAGTTAGCGCCTCTCGGTTGCGGTTGCAGCCGAGTGCGTTAGCGAAAGCAAACTTCGACCAACGTGAAAAACGAAAAGGGCGCTCCGAACTTCGGAGCGCCCTTTTCGTTTTGTTACGACCTGGTCTAGAAGAACAGCTTCAGGGTTAGCTGCAGAGTCCGCGCGTTGCTGGCGAGCTCTGTAGAGTAGTTATTGAAGAAGGAACTGGGCGTGCCATCCGCATTCCCAGGAATCAACGTGTTGCGGACGGCACCGGTGGCGCCGAACGGAGCAACGTCATTCAGCAATCCGCCAACATATTGCGGATGGTTGAAGAGGTTGAAGGCCTGCGCCTGGAATTCGACTTTGAAGCGCTCGGTAACCGTGAAGCGCTTCAGCGCCGTGATGTCGACGTCATTGATGGGCCCCAACTGCAGCGTATTCCGGCCGACGTTGGCCAGCGCGCCAAAGCCCGCGGTGATGTATTGCGCGTTGGGGTTTACGGCAAGATAGCCAACCACGCCGTTGGGACTGTTGAGGGCATCAGTCACGGTGGCTGGGCAGGAAGCGACGCTGCCGTTGCAGAGTGGAATAACGCCGGTACCGGTGCCGTGAACGCCCGATGGATTGAAAATAGTCCGGTCCGGAGCGGAGTCACCGTTCAGGTTCGAGTCGATGCCAGACTGTGCAGTCGCCCATTGACCGGACTGGAAGGTGTAGATCGGAGCGAACTCCCAGTTGCCGATGCCGTTCTTTATGAACCAGCTGCGATTCTTGAAGTAGGGCATGTCATAGATAACGGACAACGTCAGGCGATGGCGGTGATCGAGAATCGAATTCGCGCGGTCGGCCGCAAGATCCTGCGAATCTTGCGCGCGCCGGGGAGAGAGCACGGTGCTGTTCACTTCGGCGGTGGCGTCGTCAATATTGTGGCTGAAGGTGTAGGCGCCAACCATTTGAAAGCCATGGCTGAAGCGCTTGGTCACCTGCGTGGCCAGGCCGTGATACGTCGACGTGGCCCACGGTTGGAAAGCAGTGATGATGTTGGCGAATCCCGCGTTAGCGTAGGCAGGGACCTCGTTATTTTGTGCAACGAGAGCCGCCAAATCCAACGGCAACGCATTCAGAGCCGCCTGGGTCGGGGCCGTGGTGAACGTGGGCAAGAATTGAGTGGGAGTCACGATCGGCTGAAGGTTCTGTTGAATTTGTGCTGGCAGATGGATGCCGCGGGTTCCGACATAGCGAACTTCCACGGTGTAATCGCTGAGGAAGGTGTGTTGGATTCCCAACGTCCAGTCGATGGACTTCGGATCCTTCTGATTTACGGGAACGAATGCGGCGGTGGCCGCGCGAGCGCTCGCGGCGTCTGGAAACACGGTGATGCCGCCGCCGGTGGGCAGGATTCCGCCGCTGGCCAGGAAGGGCGCGGCGCAAGCAAAGCTGCCGCCCGTCTGGGCGCAATCGCTGGTGGAGCTCAACTGCGGAGGAGCCGACAAAATTCCCAGGTTGTCGAATAGGACGTCATAGGCAATGCCGGCACCGGCGCGGATGGAAGTGCGTCCACTGGAGCCCGGCGAATAGGCAAAGCCGACGCGCGGACCCCAATTATTTTTGGCGGCGCGAGGTTCCGCGAAATTGATCAAGCCAGGAACGCTGGAGAGTGAGTTGAGTTCCTGCAATTTTTGCGTCGCGGGAATGGTGGTGTATTCATAACGCAAGCCCAAGTTAAGCGTTAGATTGGGGCGTATGCGCCAGTTATCGTTCACGAACCAGTACAGAGAGGACTGGTCGCCGTAGTAATTGAGGTTTCCGTTGCTGCGCTCGGCGAAGTTTTCAGGCACGCCATCCTGTAAGAAGGTGAGGAGGTTGGCGTACTCGTAGTCTCCGCGAACGCGCTGCGTGAACGCCTCAGGAGCGATCAGCTTGCGGCCTTCGACGCCGAACTTGAGGGTGTGGGTGTTCTTCGTCCAGGTTATCGCTTCGGAGAGCTGGTAAGTGTTGAACAGGGAAGACTGCGGAGAGTTGGGATCCGGCCCCAACTGCAAATTTCCCAGGTCTGCGAACGTCAGGTTTGGGAAGTCGCCAGTTCCCGGATACGTAAAATTGCCATCGGGCAGTTGCAGCGAGAAGCGGTTGTAGCCTAGGCGAATTTCGTTGGTCAGGGTCGGCGAAAACGTGTGGTATTCGTTGATGGCCACGGTGTGCGCTTTCACCGGCTCGTTGGTAAAAAATACCGGGAGGGACGCGGTATTGTCGACTCCCACGATGCTGTTGTAGATGTAACGCCCGCGGATTTGGTCGCTGTTAGAGATGTTGTAATCCAAGCTGGCCACCACAAAATGACTGTTGGTGAACGCGGGAGAGACCACTGCGGGTTGCGCGGTGGGAAGGATCAGATTCGCCGCGGAGCTGGTGGGATTCGCGGGATTGGGAAAACTCAGCGGGGCACAGCTGCTGGGCAGGGTGCCCGGTGGCAAAAATTGTTCGAGCTCCGCCACGTTGGTGGCCGAAAGCCCCGGATAAGAATTAATGACGGCGAAAGAGGCCGCTGTGGGAGCGCAAGTGGGTGTCCCTCCGGTTTGTCCCAGCGGTTCATATTCGTAGTTCACGAAGAAGAACAATTTATTCTTGAGCACTGGGCCGCCAACGTTGCCGCCGATGCGATTTTGGTCGAAGCGCGGCTGCGAAGTGAAACCTTCGGCTCTCTGCAGCGTATCCAGCGCGAAGTAATCGCGATTCTGATTGTAGATGTACGCTTCGCCATGGAACGAGTTGGTGCCGCTCTTGACCACGGTGTTGAACTGGCCGCCGGAGGAGTGTCCGAATTCCGGCGAGAACTGATTCTGCAGAAGGCTGAATTCCGCAACAGCATCGTTGGGAACGGCGACGTTAGCGCCGGTGATGTCTTTGCGGTTGTTGTCGACGCCTTCGATGGTGAAATCATTATTCCGCGGACGCTGGCCGCCGACGGAAGGGCCTGTGCCCACGCCTACGCCGCCGCTGGTTGCCACGCCAGCGCTCAACAACGACAAGTTCAAGACTCCGCTTCCGCTACTGGCGGAAGGAAGATCCGAAAGTTGTTTTTCTTCGAAGGTGGACTGCAGTTGTGATGTGGTGGTGTCCAGTGCGACGGCGCTTCCGGAAACTTCGATGGAAGTGACGGCGCCTTTTACTTCGAGAGTTATCTGCAGGGTGCTGGTTTTATTTAATTCCAAAGTAACGCCTTGCACCGTGGTGGACGCGAAGCCTGCCGCCGAAGCGGAAATGCTGTAAACGCCTATGGGCAAATTGTTCAGGCGATATTCGCCGGTTTCGTTGGCTTTGGTTTCATACTTCACGCCGGTGTTGACCATGGTGGCTTCGACCGATGCATTGGGTACCGTGGCGCCAGTCTTGTCGAGCACTGTTCCGACCAAGTCACCGCTGATGACTTGCGCATGGAGCGGCATCGCAGCCCAAAGCGCCATAAGCCAGCAAGAAGGCCGCGATGACCGTTATAAATTTTTGCGTTTCACGCTTCATTTTGTTTTGCTCCTGAATTTTTCGAATCTTGGCGCGCATAAAGTCGAACAAAAGTGGGCTGGGAAAAATAACCCCGCGAAACCTGTCCGCTTTTTATAGCGCAGCTACGTCAGGAGGAATTGCAAGTGCAGCGCCACAACAAAATCCTTTGTTTCCAATAGGTTGCCGGGCGCAAGAAAGAACGGAGATATGAATCTGCGTATGCCCAAACAGCCGTCCGAATGCGAAGTAACTGCACTCAAAATCACGCGGAACCGCCTCGTCCTCAATCTGCGTAAACTCGTAACTTCATTTCTGTGGCGGTGATTAATACAGATTCTGGAATAAGAAATCGATATAGACGACAGACTATTTAGGAAGATGCAGGTAAACGCAGGATTTGTATTTATTTTGTTGCTGCACGTTCGCGATTTTTCGCTAACGTTTGTGTTTGCGATCAGTCAAAACAATTGTACGAGTGTGAGTCAAGCACGCATGTTTGCAGGCATTTTCGGGAGCCACAAACTTCGCCCATCGCAAATTTCTGGCGTGCCAACCACCAAGGCACAGGTTGGAAGAGTGGCTGGTCGGCGTCTCGAACACCCGCATTTGTCTCCGCAGCCACCCTGTGCGAAACTGTTTGTGACGAGGAACCATGAGCACTTCTCTAGGCAAACACGTCACACTCACCAAGCCTGACGACTTTGGCAGCCTTCTCGAAGACGAAGGCATCATTTTTACCACGTTGGACAAAGCCGTGAACTGGGCCCGCCGCAGTTCTATTTGGCCGCTGGGCTTCGGCTTGGCGTGTTGCGCCATCGAAATGATGTCGATGGCTGCCGCCCGTTTTGACGTCGCGCGTTTCGGCGCTGAAGTTTTCCGTCCCAGCCCGCGCCAAGCGGACCTGATGATCGTCGCCGGCCGCCTTTCGCAGAAAATGGCCCCCATCGTTCGCCAGCTTTACGATCAAATGCCCGAACCGAAGTGGGTGATCTCTATGGGCGCGTGCGCCACCAGCGGTGGGGTCTTCAACAATTACGCCATCGTTCAGGGTTGCAACCAGGTTATTCCCGTCGATGTTTATGTGCCTGGCTGTCCTCCGCGTCCGGAAGCTTTGCTGTATTCGATTCTGCAGCTGCAAAAGAAAATCGACAACGAAAAGGGTTCCTTCAAGCGCGCTCTGAATATCGGCCAACCTAAATCCGTGGCCGAGCCGAGCCAGGGGCGCTAGTTTTAAACGCCGGCTTTCTTTACTGACCCGCGTTCGCCTTTATTTTTCTGTATCCTCTTTCTCCGAATCACCCTGATCGCGCCAATTTTGGGTGCCATCGCCACTTTCCGCGTTTTTCGCTTCGCCTTCCGTTGCTGTCCATCGCTTTCAGCATTTCCCGATAGTACGGCACAATAAATTGCCACTACGTCTTTCGGTTTCGCGTCTCCAATTTTCGCGTGGCTCATCACCAGGTTTTGCAGGGATTTATCCGCCGTAAATAATGTCTGAACCAGAATCGCCGCTGCCGCTTCTTTAGACATTTCATCTCCTCCACACTGACAGATGCCAGGCACGCAACTTTAGTTTCGAATAAGCCGCGCGGGTATGCATCGTGAACGGGCAACACCGCGTACCGCTTTTCTTTGCGGTGCGATGCGCCTATCCTGTTTTCGTCGAAGGCACACGCTCGAGGGCCCATGCGAACACTCAAACCGTTGCTTACCTTATTACTCGCGCAGTTGGTAGCCTTTGCTTGCAACGCAAACGCGCAAACTGCGCAGCAGCAGCCGCAGCCTGCCGCCGTTGCGCCTACTGGCTACGCGCTGATTTGGGCTGACGAATTTAGCGGCCCTGATGGCACTAAGCCTGATCCCAAGAAATGGAATTACGACCTCGGCGGGAACGGCTGGGGCAACCACGAACTGGAGTTCTACACCAACCACCCGCAAAACGCGCAAATCAAATCCGGAAACCTGGTGATCACCGCGCAAAAAGAATGCAGCCACGGACAAAGACGGCACGCGCGATTACACTTCTGCCCGCATTAAAACGCAAAGTCTTTTCGCACAAGCCTACGGCCGTTTCGAATCCCGCATAAAAATTCCCAAAGGGGAGGGGATGTGGCCGGCGTTCTGGATGCTCGGCGAAGACATCGCCACCGTCGGCTGGCCGCGCTGCGGCGAAATCGACATCATGGAAAATATCGGCAAAGAACCGCCACCGTTCACGCGTCGCTGCACGGCGCGGCGGCACCCGGCAGCGAGTCCAGTCAACAAAAAAGCCACCGCGGACCTGACGCGAATATTCTCCCTACCCAACAATCCGAACCTTTCGGACGACTTCCATGTTTACGCGGTCGAATGGGAACCCACCACCGTACGGTTCTTCATCGATAAAGAAAACTACGCTACCTTCACCAAGGCCGAATGGCCGCAGAACGCTCCATGGCCCTTCGACCACAAATTTTTCGTGATTTTGAATCTGGCCGTTGGCGGCGACTGGCCCGGCCCGCCGGACGCCAACACCGTTTTCCCGCAACAAATGCTGGTTGATTACGTCCGCGTCTATAGCCGCAACGCGGACGACTCCATTCAAAAGAAATAGCCCGCACTTGCCAAGACGCCGGTCTATGTTACATCAGTGAATTGTTTTGACATCAGCGCGAAAGTTGATGCACCATCCACTCTTTCGCTGACTAAATTGATTTTGGAGAGTCTGTCGTGTCCCATACCAACGAAGCCGACCGTGCTTTTCTCCGCCACACCCTCGCGACCCTCGCGTATCGCGGCGCCAAGCCATTGCGGGACGCGCCGCCAGACTTCGCCAATTTCGCCATTCCCAACTCCCCGCGCACGCCATTAAAAATTCTCGCTCACATCGGCGATCTTTTTGACTGGGCGCTCTCCATCGCGGCGGGCAAACAAGTTTGGAAGGATGCCGAGCCGCAATCCTGGCACGCCGAAGTGGAACGCTTCTTCATCACTATCAAGGCTTTCGACGACTACCTGGCCTCGGATCAGCCGCTTCACGAAACTCCCGAAAAGCTGTTCCAAGGCCCCATCGCCGACGCGCTTACCCACATCGGCCAACTAGCCATGCTCCGTCGTATCTCCGGCCAACCCATGAAATCCGAAAACTACCACAAAGCCGACATTCGCTGCGGCCAAGTCACCTCCGACCAACCCAAGCCCCGCCGCGAATTCGACTAGTCTTGGTAGCACAGGCTTCAGCCTGTGTTCCTTTGACTTCTGCCGAATCCAGCTTCGACTCTCGCTTCACCGCAACTGTCCACCCCCACAAGTGTTGAATGACATATGGCGTGACATCAGTCGCCTTTATCCGCAACAATAGGTCGGCGCAATTCATCGAATTCTGCAGCGTCGACTTGCTCCGCCTCAAAGGAGGCATTCCTCTCATGCGTACCTTTCTAGCAAGTTCTCTGGTCTTAGCCATGGCCCTCACGCCGATGTTCGACACGGCCGCCATGCCGGCATCCCGCGCCATGCAACAGCCGGACAATTCACAGCAGCCCCAATACACGCCGCAAGACAACTCTCCACAGCAGCCAGACAATTCCCAGCAACAGTACGATCCCAATCAGCAGAACAACGCCCCGCAGGACAATTCACAAAATGCTGACACTGCTGGCTATCAGAATTTCACGCCCGAACAGCTGGATAATCTGCTGTCTCCCATTGCGCTATACCCCGATCCGCTGCTGGCACAGGTCTTTGTCGCTGCCACGTTTCCCGATCAGGTCGAAGCCGCCGCGCAATATGTTCGCGGTGGTGGCACGCAGGGCGTTGATGACCAGGACTGGGACGTCAGCGTGCGCGCCGTGGCCCACTATCCGACGGTGATCGAAATGATGGCAGACAAGATCGATTGGACCACCTCGCTCGGTCAGGCCTATGTGAATCAATCTACCGACGTAGCTACTTCCGTGCAGCGCTTGCGCCACCTGGCCAAGAACGTCGGCAACCTGCAGACCAACCAGCAACAGGAAGTTCTCGAGAATGACGATTACATCGCCATCAACCCTGTGCAGCCGCAATACATCTACGTGCCTACTTACGACCCCGCGATCATTTACTATCGCCGGCCGTATTTCGGACCGGCCATCAGCTTTGGCATTGGCTATCCCATCGGTGGCTGGCTGAACCTGGGCTTCCGCTGGGGCTTCTGGGGCGGCGGGTTTTGGTGGCGTCTATTACACCGGATGGAATCCCTACGGATGGGGCCGTGGCTGCTGGAATTGCGGTTGGATCGGTCGTAGCCGCGGATACGTCAACTACCGAAACAACGTGTACATCAACAACCGCTACTCGAACATCAACATCAATCGCACGGTCATCAACCGGCGCGTGAACGTGAACAACATCAATCGCTACAACTATGTTCACAAAAACGTGAACTACAACAATATTGCTCGCAACAATTCGCGCCCCAATCGCGGCCAATTTCAGGCCGGTGGACGCCCTGGCAACAACAACGGTCGTCCCGGTAACGGCAATTTTCGTCCTGGCGACAATAATCGACCCGGTAACAACGGTCGGCCTGGAGACAACAATCGCCCAGGAAACAATGGTCGCCCCGGAGACAATAATGCCGGCTTCCGTCCGGGCCAGAATAATGGCAACCGACCTGGACAAAACAACGGACGTCCCTCCACGTTGCCAGCCAACGGCGGAAATCGTCCCGGCCAAAACACTCGTCCGGGAAATATCCCCGGACGCACGGATCGCCCTCAGAACAACAACAAGATGCTGGATCGCAACATAAACAACGCCAACCGCGCTAACGATTTCCGCGGACGCCAAGCCAACGGCACCGCACGCCCTGCCTTTGAGCGCCCGCAGCAACAAGCGCGGCCGCAACAGAGTACTCCGCACGCCTTCGGTCGCTCGGAGGGCAACTTTAACGCGCGCCAGTCGCAACAACGCGGTCAACAAAGTCGCCAGCAGGCCCGGCCGGAGCAGCGCTCAGCACCGCAACGCTCCGCTCCGCGCAGCGGCGGTGGTGGATCGCGCGGTGGCGGTGCGCCGCATGGCGGCGGTGGGAGGAAGCCATGATTCCATGCCGCCTCAGGCAGTCTCACGCTCCAAAAGCGGCGGCGCGTTGTGACGCGCCGCCGCTAGTTTCTGTTTCATTGAGGGAGAAACTTATGCGCTCCGCCACGCCGATATCGTCCGTAAATGTCAGCCGTGGTTCGATAGTTTTTTTCGCTGCGGCGCTGGTTCTCGCTGGCGCAACTCTCCCGCGCGTCGCTTCCGCGCAGTCCGCAGGGCAGTCCACGTTTGATACTCCGGAAGCCGCCACCAAAGCGCTGGCGGCAGCAGCTAAAGATGAGGACCGTGCCACTCTAGAAAAACTCTTCGGCGCGGACTACAACAAGCTGCTCTCTGGTGATCCTGTAGAAGACAAAAAGGATTTGGACGATTTCGCCGCCGCCGCACAGGAATCCACGGATCTGGTCCAGGTCGATGACAACACTTACACCGTAACGGTGGGCAAGGACGCGTGGCCCACGCCCATTCCGCTGAGCATGAAAGATGGCAAGTGGTTTTTCGACACCGATGCGGGCCTCCAGCAAGTGCTCGACCGCCGCATCGGTGAAAACGAACTCTCCGCTATCGAAACGTGCCGCGCCTACGCGCTCGCGCAGTGGGACTACTACACTCAGGCTGACTGGGATCACGACGGAGTAGCCGAGTATGCGCAGCGCTTCATCAGCACACCCGGCAAGCACGATGGTTTGTACTGGGAAACGAATGAAGGCGAAACGCCCAGTCCTTTGGGCCAGCTCGTCGCCCAAGCGCAAGCCGCAGGCTACGGTCCGAAACCCATCACTCCCGGCACCGCCGGTAAAGGTGGCTCAGATTCCGAAGCTCCTGCCATTCCCCGCGCGCCGTATCACGGCTACTATTTCAGAATTCTGACCGCGCAAGGGCCGCACGCCCCCGGCGGCAAATACAGCTACATCATTAACGGCAACATGATCGCCGGCTACGCGGTCGTCGCCTATCCCAGCAATTACGGCAACACCGGTGTGATGACCTTCATCATCAGCGGCCAGGGCCGTGTTTACCAAAAAAATCTCGGCGAGAATACTGAAAAACTAGCCGCCGCGATGACTACCTACGACCCTGATCCCACGTGGCAGCGCGTTGAAGACGAACCTGAAGATAAGACTTCGCCGCCGGCAACAGCGGAACAACAGTAACGTGAAATCGTTGTAAGAAACTACCGCTCAGGCAGGTAAAGGCAGTTTCACGACCGTGGCTCGCAAGTCGCCGCAATCCAGCACTGCGCCCACGGTGGCTCCTTCTTTGCGAACGTAAGCCATCGCCAAAATCGCCGGTGGATAGAATGATTGCGCCGCGCGCGTAATGTAGCCGACTTCAGTTCCGTTTAATGTCATCGCCGCGCCCGCTGCCGGCACATTCGCCGCCGTATCCGCAAATCGCAAACCAACGCGCTGCCTGTTCACCTGCCCGCGCGAGCGCACCCGCTCCACGATCTCTTGCCCCGTATAACAACCTTTCGAATAGCTGATATGGCTGTCCTGCAATCCGGCCTCGTGTGGAATCTGCTTCTCGCCAAAGTCGTAGCCAAACCACGCCACGCCTTGGGTCAACCGCAATGCGCTAAGCGCAGAATATCCCATTGGCCCACCGCCAACCCGCTTAGCCGCCGCTTCCAGAATTTTCCAGAGCGCACCTAAATCGTTTCGACTCACAATAAACTCCGCGTTCATGGCGCCACGGCGAACCAGCCGGCAGGGAATCGCGGCGCGTCCGCTCTCCGTACGTTCGCATTGCGGTATCCATCGAACTGCCATCCGCCATCGCAGCGAAATCGTTCGCTGTAAGTTCCCGCACCAGCTCCGCGGCCCGTGGCCCTTCTAATGCCAGCGTGCCGAACTGCTCCGTGTCATCCGTCAGCGTCACGTCATCCATGATGATGTACTTTTCAAGCGCTTCCGCCAGCCGCGCGCGAATCATCGCGTACGAAATGCAAAACAACCGGTCCGGCAGAGCGTAAGTTTCAATCTCCGCCAGAATGCGTCCCTGCGGATTCAGCAGCAGCGAAATGTTGCAGTGTCCCACGCCCAAGTTTTGATGTCATTCGTCAGTACCGCATTCAGGTACCGCACGCGATCCGGGCCGGTAAAAGTGAAATACGCGCCATAATTCTTATCGATCAGCGCCACGCTTTCGTGCGCAAAGCGCTGTTCGTCGCGAGGACTTCCAAAATCGCTCGGCAGCTCGCAGCCAAACCATTCGCCCATATGCGCGCCTGCCGAGCGATATACCTCCGCCAGCGGTGTCGGCGCCGTAGCGTTCTCCGGCGCAGCGGGCGCGGGTGCCTTGCCGGCGGCAGTAGGTGTGTTGGAACTTTCCATAAGCGCAACTTTCGCGGGACGTTCTTAGTCTAGCAAACTGCAGCGTCGGGCATCCGACGCTTCCCAGCCGGCTTGCCGACACAATTCCAGAGAATGTTACAATCGAAGGAATGAACCAATCCTCCAGAACGTTAGACGCCACTGGTACCGAACTGATTCAGATCACCATTCCAGTGGGCATGCTGCAGTGCAATTGCACCATTATCGCGGACCCCATCACCCGCGAAGCCCTGGTCGTCGACCCCGGCGACGAAGTCACCCGCATCCTTGAACTTCTCGGCCGCCACAAGCTCACCGTCAAAGCCATCATCAGCACCCACGCGCACATCGACCACGTCGGCGGCCTCGCCAAACTTCGCCAGTACACTGGCGCGCCCGTCCTGATGCATCGCGATGATTTGCCGCTCTATCACGCCATGGACGAGCAAGCCAGCTTCCTGGGAATCGCGCCGCCAGAATTGGTAAGCATCGACCAGCTTCTGAAAGAAGGCGACACTCTGCAGTGGGGCAGCTATCAAGCCTCGATCGTACACACCCCAGGGCACACGCCTGGCAGCGTTTGCTTGTACCTTCCCAAAAACATTCCTTCGGCGAAATCCTCAAGCTTCGCAGGAACTCTTGGAGGCTTGAAGCCAGATAACAAAAACGAACTGCCCATCGCCGGCATTCCTAACGGCACGCTGACGGTGCCTCACCTTTTCGCCGGAGACACGCTCTTCGCCGGCAGTATCGGCCGCACCGACCTCTGGGGCGGCTCAATGGAACAAATCCTGGACTCTCTCAGAACGAAATTAATGGAACTCCCCGACGACACCAAAGTTTTCCCCGGCCACGGCGTCTTCACCACCATCTTGCAAGAACGCGAAACCAACCCCTTCCTCCGCCACCGCTAACGCCTCCAGCATTTAATGTAGGTGCCGAACTTTAGCTTGCCCTGAGGCACGAAGGGTCGGCCGCCTTGTCCGTTCGCCCAAATTTTCCCCGCTATCCCGCCTACCCATCCACCTTCTTCCTCTTAATCTCCTCCATCACCGACTGCACTAATTCCTTCGCATGCACCAACTCCTGATTGATCATTCTAAGATCCATCGCAGGCAACGTAGGATTCCTCTGACTCGTGCAATACACCCCATGCTGTCCCGCCAGCACCAGCGCATTCGTCATGCGATCCAGCGCCACTGCCAACCTGCCGCGCTCCGTCCCAAACATCTGCTCGTAATGTTCCAATTCCTCTTTGTGATCCGTGAAAGCCGACATTCGTTTTACCTTTTTGTTCTCCGGTCTTTCCGCGTTTGGCCTGCTTTTAAACGCTGTCTTCGGGCGCTCGCCCCATAGACGTGGCTTTTGAGGCACAGACTTCCTCCAGCAAACTTTACCGCATGCCCAGTGAAGAACATAATTTCTGCAAGCCAGCAGACATGAATTGACCTTATAAGTTCTGCGAATTTTGCCGCAAAAAGTTGCCTGGTCCCCGGGAACCTTGGGGAGGGACCGGCTGGAGCAAAAAGATCATGCGACGTTCGGACCTGGTGCAGCACAAAGAAAAAGAAAAAAACGTCATCACTCGTACCTCGCAGATCGTCTTTGGCGAGCGCCAGCATCTCCTGCGCGTTCTCGATTCGCTGGAGGGCACCAAGCCGCCCATCGCCCGCATGCAGACGGAGCGCCGTTCTTTGGAAGAATTAATCCACACGCGCACTCGCGAACTGAATCACATCAACACCGCGTGGGACGAAAAAATTGGCCTGGTCCTTTCCGCCGAAGCCAAACCGGAAATGCTCGAGAAAGCTTGTGAAGCAAGCTCCCGAAGAAGATTTTTATCTCTTGCGCTTGATCAGCGAACATCCGCGTGCCAATTCCAAAACGTTAAATAAACTGGCCAAGCATCCCTACGGTGCCATCCGCGAAAACGTCGCGCGTCATCCCAACGCCGACGCGCCTACGCTCACCTGGCTCAGCAAGGATCGCAGCCAGCCCTTGTGGTATTTGGTGGCCTTCAATCCCAATACTCCCACGCCGCTGCAGCGCCGCCTGCGAGACCGCTTGAAACGCCTTGGCGAATCGCAACCGTCCAAGTAATTTCCAGCGCCGAAAAAATCTGGCGTTTCAACAACTCCTCCAACAAAATAACCCTCGCCGGATAGTACAATTCCTCGTCGTGATACTTCCGACTAGCCCTCTGTCCGCATGAGTCAGCCCTCTGCGATTTCTCGCGGGCTTGCATTGGCTCCGCGCTTTCTATCTGCGCATAACTCTGATCTCCGTGGCGATCCTGATCCCGTGCGTTTGGCAGCGCCATATAGAAGCCGGAGACTTAGGCAGTCACGTCTACAACGCCTGGCTCGCCCAATTGATCGGCCGCGGCCAAGCCCCCGGCTTGTACCTGGCGCATTTGCGGCACAACGTACTTTTCGATTTATTGCTGCTGCACACCGCCAACTTCGTGGGATTCGTCGCCGCCGAGAAAATCGTTGTGTCCTTCGCCGTCTTGATTTTCTTCTGGGGAGTCTTCGTTTTCATCTCAGCGTTGGCGCAGAACTCGCCCTGGTTCCTCACGCCCTGCATCGCCATGCTGGCCTACGGCTATTCCTTCAACATGGGCTTCCTGAATTATTATTTATCCATCGGCCTCGCTTGTTGGAGCGTCGCGATCTTCCTCGGTGCCAGCCGCAATGATCGCCTGCTGTCTGCAGCCATCCTCCCGCTCATTTATCTAGCCCACCCCATCGGTTTCTTGTTCGCCGTAAGCGCCATGCTGTACCTCACTCTGCGCAAAATCCTGCCCGGTTATTCGAAACTCATCCTCCCGGTTGCCGCCATCGCCGCATTTGCCTTCGTACGTTGGCTCCTATCCACGCACACCGACTACGACATCGATTGGACGAAGACCGGCCCCTTCTACGTCTTCAACGGCTCGGACCAATTGGTCCTCTACGGCGATCAATACGCCTCGCTAGCGCAGTTGGCAGTCTTCTTCGGAGTGATCTGCGCGGTAGTAGACGCCATCATGCGCCGCAAAGAACGTGCCGCCATCGTCCATCGTGGCAAGCATTTGCCTTGCCCGCGGAACTCTACGGCGTCAGTTTCGCAATCCTCATCCTTCTACCAGAAAATATACGCACCTCGCCCGACATCGCCTGGATTGGCCTCCTCGTTTCGCGCCTCACTACCGTCTCCGCAATCTTTGGCCTCGCCGTCCTGGCCTGCCTCAAGCCCAGAAAATGGCACGCCCTAGGATTCGCCGCGCTAGCTGTCGCATTCTTCGTATTTCTCCGTGATGACTCCGCCTATCTAAATCAGATCGAAGCCAACGCCAAATCGGCCCTCTCCCAACTGCCTTACGGCACCCGCGTCATCCCCACCCTCTCCGCTCCTGAAGACTCGCGCATTGAATTCGTCGGCCATCTCGCCGACCGCGCCTGCATCCACCGCTGCTTCTCCTACCTGAGACTACGAACCCTCCTCCACACAATTCCGCGTTCGCGCCACTCCCGGCAACAAATTCGTAGCCGCCCCCTACTCCCAAGTAGAAAAAATGGTCTCCTCTCACTACGTCTTCCAACCCGAAGACCTACCGCTAGTCCAACTCTACGAATGTTCCGCGACCGATCGCACCAAGCTCTGCATCCGCACTCTCAAACCTGGCGACACCGCCAAACCGCCGCAGTAACGTTTTCTTCAGTTCGTCCAAACTCATCACACGGGGGTGCCACACTCACTGGTTCTGTGGGTGCGGTTCTTGACTTACCTCTGCGCACCTCCGCGCCCTCAGCGTCTCTGCGTTATCCTTTCTCTTCTTGCCTCTCTTCGGTCCTCTCGCCCCAATTCTCCGTCTCTCCCCGAGACATATTGGCTCTTGCACCCGTCCAATTTCTGCTAAAATACCCTCAAGGTGAGAGACAATGCTTCCCGTACACCTCCAGCCCGAAAGTCACGTCCCACTCTACGTCCAGCTGCGCGACCAACTCCGCGCCCTGGTTCACGCCGGTGACCTCCGCCCCGGCGACCGCATACCCGCCAGCCGTGAACTAGCTACAGCCTTGGGCGTCCACCGCACCACGGTGGCCAACGCTTACGCCGAACTCGAATCCGAAGGCTTAATCCAAGGCCACGTGGGACGCGGCACCTTCATCCGCGCCAACGGCAACGGCTTGAAAATCACTCCGCCCGCCCCACCCGTTCTCGATGGCGCGCACGGCATTCGCTGGGAATTGCTTTTCGCCGACGAACGCGGTGAAGAAGTTCTCAGCCGCCTCACCGCCGCCGCGCCGGAAGACGCGCTATCTTTCGTGATGGCGCGCCCCGCGGAGGAACACTTTCCCATCGAAGAACTGCAAACCTGCATCAACACCGTTCTGCGACGCGAAGCGGTAGATGTGCTGAATTTGGGTCCTTCCGACGGCTACGGGCCACTGAAAGAAGCTTTGCTGGACCTGCTGCGCAAAGAAAACATCACCGCCAAAGACGAAAATCTGATGGTCACCGATGGCTGCCAACAATCGCTCGATCTGATTTGCAAAGCGTTTGTCCGGCCCGGCGATTCTGTCATCCTCGAAAATCCCGCGTACCCCGGAGCCTTCGCCATATTCAACGCGTCGCGCGCACGCTGTTTGGCTGTCCCGGTGCGCACCAAAGCCGAGCCCGGCACTTCGCTGGGGATGGACATGGATGTGTTGGAAGCCACGCTGGCCGCCAACCGCGTCAAGCTTATCGTCGTCACTCCGGATTTTCACAATCCCACCGGAATGTCTCTACCACTCGAATCGCGCCGCAGGCTTTTGGATTTGGCTGCGCGCCACTCCGTGCCCATCGTCGAGGATCACATCTACGGTCGCCTCTACGGCCGCCCGGAGCGTGTTCCGTCCTTAAAGCAAATGGATCGGAATAATCTAGTCATTCACATCGACAGCTTCGCCAAATCGGCCTTTCCCGGACTGCGCGTTGGCTGGATTGTCGCGCCCGCCGCAGCCATTGAGCGTCTGCGCGTCGTCAAACAAAACACGGACATTCACACCGATCAATTAGCGCAGGCCTCTCTCGCGGAATTTTTGCGGCGCGGCCTGTTCACTAAGCACGTCGCCAAAATGCGCAAGGTGTACAGTTCGCGTTTGGATGCGTTGGACGAAGCGCTGCGCAAACACATGCCGGCAGAGACCCGCTGGACCAAGCCGGAAGGCGGCATGTGCCTGTGGCTCGAATTGCCTGCCGGCTTCGACGCCAGCGAACTGCTGATTCACGCGAAAGAGCGCGGTGTACTCTTCGCTCCAGGCCGTTATTTCTACGTGCAGTCGCCGTTGCCCAACACTTTGCGGCTGAGCTTCGCGGCCATGAGCGAAAAAGAGATTTCGCGTGGCGTTATAATTTTGGCGGATCTATTGCGCGTCGAAATGAAGAAGCGTGAACGCGGTGTGCGCCGCGCGGAGCGCAGTCGCGTCGCGTTAGTCTGAGCATTTCAATCAATGAGCAGGGCAGTAGCTGTGCGAGGTAGCAGGGAATCAAACTATTGGGAGCCTTGTTGAGCGACACGATTGTTTTGGCGCCGAACCCGGAAAATAAATGTTTTGGCTGCGGCGGCTCCGCCGACGCCGGGATGTTTCTCACTTTCGAGCAAGACAATGTGCAGCGCAAGATTGTCGGGAAATTTGTCATGGGTCCGCGTTATCAGGGCGGTGGAGGCATGCTTCACGGTGGCATTATCGCCATGTTGATGGACGAAGCCATGGGTAAGTCTTGCCGCTTCCGCAACGCTTTGGCGGTCACTGCGGACATGACCATCGACTATTTGCGCCCTATCCGGGTCGACCAGGAAATCTTTGTCGAAGCGTACGAAACGGCGCAGGTTGGCAGAAACTCTGTTTCAGATGTGCGAAATTCGCGACTGCCGAGAAAAAAGTATTGGCTCGCGGTCGCGCCAGATTCGTCGTGTTAGGAACCAAGGAAGAAAAAGTTTAAGCAAACGCTCGCAGCAGGATGCGAGCCGAAAAGTTCGAGGAGAGAAAGTATGGACGCCAAGAAAACGAATGGTCACGCAGGAAAAAACGGAAGCGCCAAAAATGGCGCCAAAGGCTCGAATGAGTGGCGCGTAAAAGTCGGCCTCGCAGAAATGCTCAAGGGCGGTGTCATTATGGACGTCACCAACGCCGCGCAAGCCGAAATCGCCGAGAAAGCCGGCGCTTGCGCCGTGATGGCTCTCGAGCGCGTTCCCTCCGATATTCGCAAAGAGGGTGGCGTGGCCCGCATGGCCTCCATCAAAGTGATTCGCGAAATTATGAAGACGGTCACCATTCCGGTGATGGCCAAAGTGCGCATCGGCCACTTTTCTGAAGCAGAAGTCCTGCAAGCCCTCGAAGTGGACTTCATCGACGAGAGCGAAGTGCTCACTCCCGCCGACGAAGAAAATCACATCTGGAAGCATGACTATCGCGTTCCGTTCGTTTGCGGCGCGCGCAATCTTGGCGAAGCGTTGCGCCGTGTTGGTGAAGGCGCCGCAATGATTCGTACCAAGGGCGAAGCCGGTTCCGGCAACGTCGTCGAAGCCGTCCGCCACATGCGCACCATCGTGGCGCAAATGAAAAAGCTCACCACCATGCGCGATGACGAATTAATGCGCGAAGCCAAAGAACTGGGCGCGCCGATGGAATTGATTCGCGAAGTCGCCAAGACTGGAAAATTACCGGTCCCGAATTTCTCCGCCGGGGGAATCGCCACTCCCGCGGACGCCGCTCTGGTCCGCTCGCTCGGCGCCGAAGCCGTCTTCGTCGGCTCCGGCATTTTCAAATCCAGCGACCCGGAAGCTCGCGCCAAAGCCGTGGTGAAAGCCACCACTCACTTCGCGGACGCCGCCGCCGTCCTCGAAGCCTGCGAGGAACTGGGCGAAGCCATGCCCGGCCTGGACGTCCGCCAAATGGAAGAAAAAGACCTACTCTCCACCCGCGGCTGGTAACCAATCTTGCCGGCAAGCTCAACGCCGAAAATCGGCATCCTCTCCGTCCAAGGCGATTTCGCCGCCCACGCCGCCATGCTAAAACGCCTGGGCGTCGACTCCGTGGAAGTCCGCACCGCCGACGATCTAACCGGTTGCGACGCCCTGATTCTTCCCGGCGGCGAAAGCAGCACGCAACTCCAATTCCTGAAAGAAGAAGGCCTTTTCGATTCCATCAAGCAATTCGCAAAAAAGGGCGCCGGCATCTTTGGCACCTGCGCGGGAGCGATCCTGATGGCGAAAGACGTCCAGAACCCAGCGCAGGACTCCCTGGGCATTTTGGACATGACCGTCACGCGCAACGCGTACGGCCGCCAATTGGCCAGCGACATTTTCTTCGGAGACTCCAAACTGAGCGAGACGCCGCTGGAAATGGTTTTTATCCGCGCTCCCATCATCGAGCGCGTGGGCTCGGGCATAAAAACGTTAGCCGAATTTGAAGGCAAGCCAGCCTTGGTGCAAAAAGGCAAAGTGTTGGCCGCCACGTTTCATCCTGAGCTAACCACCGATTCCACCGTCCACGAACACTTCCTGAAAATGATTGCCGCGTAGCTCGGCGTCTGCATCTAGTATTCTTGTCTGGCTAGCAGCCGGAATCGATCGTGGAAGAGGTTGGCTTGAAGCGTCAAAAAACCAGCGTATCGCAGGAAGATTATCTGAAAGCCATCTGGGAGATGCTGGAAGAAGACCAGACGCCGATCAGCGCGCGTTTGGCCGAAGAGCTGCACGTCACTCCTCCTGCCGTGACCGCGGCTCTGAAACGCATGACGCGCGATGGCCACGTTCGCGTAGGCCGCGAGGGACATATTTCTCTGACCGCTAAAGGCCGCGGAGTCGCGGAACGTCTGGCGCTGCGTCACCAGTTGGCGGAGATGCTGCTTACCGAAGTGATTGGCCTTTCCTGGGCGAAAGCGCACGACGAAGCGGAGCGCCTCGAACACGCCATCTCGCCGGAAGTTGAAGCGCTACTCCTGAAAAGATTTGGCAATCAGAAGACTTGTCCGCACGGTGTGCCTATGCGCGGCGGCATCGCCAAGCTCCGGCGGAGCGGCGCCGTTCTGCTGGCCGATTTGCGTGCCGACGAGAAGGCCGAAATCCTGTGCGTCTACGAAAAAGACGCGCAGTTTCTGGAATTCCTGGAAGGCTTAAAGCTTCGTCCCGCGACGACAGTTGAGATCCTGAATCGCGAATACGACGAGACCATGACCCTGCGCGCCGCCGGAAAGCTTATGCATCTCGGTAAACCCGCCACGAGCCGGATCTGGGTTCGCCGTCTCTCCCCACCCAACTGAATCCGGGCAGCGTTCCAAAGCGGGACTCATCGCAAATTCTTTGATCACATAGTGGTCATCCCACCCCCCGGGGTATTTTTGTAAGTGCGCATTCTAATAGGGTTATTTCGGCATTTTGCGTAAGTGAGCATTACAAAGGAGTTAGAGGTCGTTGAACAGTTAAGTGTTGATTCTGGGGGAGTTAAGCTCGCGGTGGTGGCGGGTGTTTTAGTGCGTGGGGGACAAGGAAAGCTCAAGTCTGGAGTAATCCGCAGAAGTCAAAGGAACACAGACAGAAGTCTGTGCTGCGTAAAGGCGGGCGCGATGTATCGTGCCCCTACGAGGGCCGGTTGCGGAGCAGGCCTCGGCGGAGGCTCGGGTTATTACGGGCGCTGGTCTAGGAGTTCTTGGAGGCGGGCGTAGCCGGAGCGGCTGACGGGGAGGCGGGAGCCGTCGGCTAGGATGGCGATCTTGCTGTCTTTGCCATAGGGCTCGATGCGGGTTACGCGTTCGAGGTTGACGATGTAGGAGCGGTGGATGCGGACGAAGAATTTGGGGTCGAGGCAGGCTTCCAGGCTGCCGATGGTTTGCTGTTTCAGGTGCTTCTTTCCGGCTGTGGCGATGGCTACGTAGTCGTCTTGGGCTTCGACGTAGTCCAGTTTTGCGGTGGGAATGATGGTTACCCTGGTGCCGTCTTTCACCACGAGGCGTTCGAGGAATTGCTGTGGCGCGCGGGCGGAGTTGCTCAGTTCTTCGGGACGTGGATTCGGCGTTTTGTTTTCGAGGCGGGTTTTCGCGTGGGCCAAAGCCGTCTCAAAGCGTTCGCGGCCGATCGGCTTTAACAAATAGTCGACGGCGTGGACTTCGAAGGCGCGCATGGCGTATTGATCGAAGGCCGTCGTAAAAATTACTGCAGCGTCCGTGTTGATTAGTTCGAGGACGTCGAAGCCGGTGAGCTTGGGCATTTGCACATCGAGAAAAATGAGCGATGGGCTGTGTTCCGCCACGGCTTTCACCGCTTCGATGCCGTTGGCGCATTCTGCAGCGATAGTAACTTCGGGATGATTCGCGAGCAGCTGTCGGATCACCTGCCGTGCAAGTTGCTCGTCGTCGACGATGATCGCGCCGATTGGCATGGTTGTGCTCATCGCGCGGGGTGCTCCTCGCTGGGTTGGGACATGGTGAGCTGCGGGTCGACAGTGTGGTGTTCAGTGACTGGTTCGGGGGCGGAAACAGGAGCAAGCTCCAATGGCAGTGCAAGATACACTTTGAAAATTCCTTCGTCGGCGCTGACGCGCATGTCGGCATCTTTGCCGTAGCGCGCTTCGAGGCGACGGCGCACGTTGGCGAGGCCGCGGCCACCGCGACGCGAGCTGCCGGCGTCGATGTCGCAGCTATTTTCCACGAGCACGCTGAGCCGATTGTCCACGCAGCGCGTGGTGACGCTGACGCTGCCACCTTCGAGCAGGTTGGCGATACCGTGGCCGACGGCGTTTTCTACCAGCGGCTGCAGGAGGAGGGGAGGAATTTGCGCGGCCCGGCTTTCTTCCTGAATATCCTCGCGCATTTGTAAACGATCGCCGAAACGAATTTTCTCGATGGCCAAGAAATGATCGAGCAATTGCACTTCTTCGCCGAGCGTGATGCTGGCTTTTTCGCCGAGGCCCAAAGTCATGCGCAAGAAATCGGCCAGCAGAATGCACATTTCCTGCGCTTTGGCGGGATCGATGCTGGTGAGCGCGCTGATGGAGTTGAGGCTGTTGTATAGAAAATGTGGATTGACCTGGGCCTTGAGCGCTTTCAGTTCCGCATCGCGAGCCAGGAGGGTGGTCTGCATGACTCTGGTTTGCGCTTCGCGCGAAGCTTCGAGAGAGAGCAAAACGTAGTAGTAAGCGACGGCAAGGAGATAAATCAGAAATCCGGAAGCCAGTAACACGGGCTGAACCGAGGGATAACGCGTCGAGAGATCGCTGAAGGCAGAAAATCGCGCTAGGCCGGCAGCGAGCAGGCGGGCCAACTCCATCCACAGGAAACTGATGAGCGCGGCGGCGGTGAGGTGCGTTAGCGCCAGCCGAAATGGATCGGTCTGTTCCAGCGGCGCGGCCTTGCAGGAATACCAGGCCGAGAGGCACATGAATTCGTACACAACGCAGAGCGGAACAGTCAGTGCTAGGGCAGTCAGCCAGGTGAGCTGGCCGCTGGAGCGCACCAAGTAAGCGATCAGAATGCTGATGGGCACCCAAGACAGAACGTAAATGCCTAGGCGGTTGGTGCGTGCGAGTAGCGGATGCATGGGTTAGCTAGTTTTTGATTTCCACGCCGCCGAAGACGGCCACACCACGGATATACAACTCCTTGCGCGGAATACTGAGGGCTGGGTCGGATACGCCGTTGTAACCCTTGGTGCTGTCCACGTATCCGCCAAAAATTCCCTGGCCGTGGGCCACTACCTCCCAATGTTCGGGAACACGAATTTCACATCCACCAAAGATGGCGTTGAGGTTGACTTCGGCTCGATCGCCGGCGATGGCAGCGCTGCGCAAATCGATTTCGACACCGCCGAAAATTGCGGTGGCTACTCCGCCCCTGAAGTCCTGGCTGGTGATGCGCCGTTCAACACCGCCGAAGAAGGCAAACTCGTTCAAACTGTTTCGTGAGTCACCAATAGCAGAACCGACGCGGCGCGTTTCAAAGCTGGACCAGACCAAAACCATCCCCGCGCCGATCAGGGCCAGTGGCCACAGGGAGCTCCAGCGGAACTGGAGAATGCCGAGAGCGTCCAACTGAAACAAAATACCAAGAATGATAAGTACCGCGCCCTTGACGCGGCCTTGTAAATTGCCTAATGCGGCTATGCCGGCTACCACCAGGATCAAGGGCCAAAATCGAAAAATATGTGCCGCCGAAAGCACGCCGGTATTGTTCATCAGGAAGACGATGCCGACGATGGCGACGACTACTCCGCCGATCATGCCTCCCTCGACCTCGCGGCCCCGGCGGTTCATTAGCGGTCTCCCGAAACGGAAGAATCGTAAGCGCGGGTGGCGTACACGGGTTGTGAGGCGAACAGGCTATCGCGCAATAGGGCGACTCCTACCAGGCTGATGGCAACTGGCCAGCATGATACCAAGAAGCTGAGAAGCATCGCCAACGGGGAGTTGTGGCTGAGTGCCAGGTCCTGCAGCAGGCGGGCCCCGGCCAGGCCCACGGCGGGAAGCAATCCAAATGCTTCCGAGCCGTACGCCTGCAGCGTGCTGGCCATGTGCTGTGTGGCGGACTCGATGCGCAGATAGGAGAGTACGGACCCGAAGAGCAGGCAGGCGGTGCCGAGAATGTTGTTCATGGTGAGCCTCTTTGCTAGTTGCGTTTTCATGTTGTACTCGCTTGTTGCGTATTGCTTGGCGCTTGGTGCATTGCTTCGTTGCAAGGCCAGAGTAAAGGGCAGGGAGGCGCGGCTCACGCGGCATTCGGCGGGTGCCCGGAATTCACCGGCGAACGGCGGTTGGGAGACGGTGGACGCTTGCTGGAAGGGAGAGCGCCGAAAGCGAGCATTCCGCGCGATGGTGGCGAGTTAGGGCAAGTGTTTGATTTCGAGCGGGTTTTTGCTGCGCGGTGTAAACTGATTTCATTGATGCAATGCTGAACTCGTTGCGCTACTACTGGATTTCCGCCCGGGGCTACCGGCTGAGGCCGTGGAAGAGCCCCTATCTACGCTGGCGGTTTGAAACGTATCTGGGTACGCAGGTGGGAGAGATGACGCCGGGGAGGTTCTTCGAACTGGCGTGGAAGCATCGCGTGGGCATGCAGCGGTTTGCGGATTGGGCTGCGGAGCGGCGTAAGGCGCAACGTCGCGGTAACGGAATCGCCTAGATCTTCTTTTCGTTCGCGGCGCTGGCGAGCAGAGCTTCATACGTGCGTGCGACACGCCTCTCAGGCGTCTCCATCGCGCTCGCGCTTCCTAGAGTCCTTCACGCTGGAAAATAACAAATCGAAATCCAGGTCTGGAAAGCCGCGGCGAGTTACGCGTGCGGGAAGGTCGTCTCGCAGAGCTTGCTGCGATTGCTGTTTCTCGAGATTTGTCATGGCGAGAATTTCCTCAAAGACGGTGCGGCAGGCGACGTCATCGAAGGCGCGTGGCTGAGTCTTTTGGCAGAACTCGGTACGCAGTTGCACGGGCAGGTTCGCATCGCAGAGTGCGGACAAGAACTGCCACTGCGCGTTTTCACGGCTTACGTCTCGATGAGGATTTAGCGCGGTCATGAATTGTGCGAGTAGTTCAGTTCTCGGATTGCGTGGCGCGGGAAGCGTTATCCGGCGTAGCATGCGGTGCAATTTGGTCGGGCTGGCCGAGGGAGTCCCTGATCAGGTTTTCAATGCGGGTCCAGAGGACGGGGTCGCACTCAATGGCGATGTGGGTCTTGATGAACATGCGTTCGTACCACGGGTAGGTGCTGCAGCTGGGCGGCGCTTCTTTGTAAGCGTAACGGAAGTTGCCGAGGATTTGCGTGCGCGCTGGATTGGCGGCGGCGATGGCGGGGCGTCCGCGGAGCATGCCGTCTGGCTGGTAGAAATTGATGGCGCGTACGACATTGTCTGGAATCAGGCGATCGTTCTGGCCTCTTTTCTGCACGCTGTCTACCTGGATGGTGAGCAGCACGGGTATGCCGTCTTCTTTTAGTTCGTCCGCCAAAGTGACCACGGCGGAAGCTCCCCAGCTGTGCCCGTAGAGAATGATGCGCGCGTGAGTTTTTGAACTGTGATCACGCAGGAGCTTGAGAACTTTCTGGTGTGCGTCTTCCACACGGCGATTTTCGAGTACCTGGAAATAGACTCCATGAGGGTAGGAAGCATGCAGGCGATTGGAGATAATCAGCTCGTTGCGCGTGGCGTCATCGGGTGCCACGTTGCCGCCCATGAAGCCGATCACAATAGCTTGCGGGGTTTCGTCGGTGGAGCCTTCATTGCGAGCGGGCGCGGCACTGCTCATGCTGGTAGCCAGGGCAGCAACGGAACACAGCGATATCGCTAGAGAGTATCGACGCAAACGCGCACCGGAATAGCCGAATAATCCGAGTCGAAGCAAAGGCTTACGGCATCTTAGGATAAGAACGCACAGTAGCTTTGATTATCCTTCCAGAACCATGGTTACGACAAACAGGGTCACAATAACAGGAGCGCAGAGATGGCACCCCGGCATCGAGTGATCATTTTAGGCGGTGGGTTCGCCGGCCTGGCGGCGGCGCAGCATTTCAAGGGCGCACCGGTAGACGTAACTTTGATTGACCGCCGCAACTTCCACTTGTTTCAACCGCTGATGTATCAGGTAGCCACGGGTTCGCTCTCGCCGGGGGAAATTGCGGCGCCCTTGCGCGGGGTGCTTTCCAAGCTAAAAAATGTGCGAGTGCTGCTGGGCGAAGCGGTGGAAGTCGATCCGGATCTCAAGCGCGTGACACTGCGCGACGGCGGATACTTCGACTACGACTCGCTGATTGTGGCGACCGGTTCGCAGACCTCCTATTACGGCAATGATCAGTGGAAAGAATGGGCGCCGAGCCTTAAGTCCCTAGAAGAGGCGACGGACATCCGGCACAAAATTCTGTACGCGTTCGAAGAAGCGGAGCGCGCGAGGACTCCAGAAGAGGTGAAAGCCTGGCTGACCTTCGTGATTGTGGGGGCCGGGGCGACGGGGATCGAATTGGCTGGAGCGTTGGCGGAAATTGCCAACGAGACGCTGAGGCACGATTTCCGGCACATCGACTCACGCTCGGCGCGGATATTGCTGGTTGACGGCGCCGAGCGGATATTGACCTCGTATCCGCCAGATCTCTCCGCCAAGGCGGAAAAGCTGGTGGAGAAGCTGGGTGTGGAAATACAACTTGGCGTGATGGTGACCGACATCGACGGCGAAGGAGTTTCATACAAGCGCGGCGATCAAGTGGGGAAGCTTCCGGCGAAAACGGTGTTGTGGGCCGGCGGGATCATTGCCACGGCGTTTGCCAGGCGCCTAGCGGAGCGAACCAAATCGGAAACCGACAAGCTGGGGCGCATCACGGTGAATCCGGACTTGACGGTGCCGAATTATCCGGACATTTACATCACCGGGGACTTGGCGCACTTCACGGAAGAAAATGGACAAGCGCTGCCGGGGGTTGCGCAAGTGGCGATCCAGGGGGGAACGTACGCGGCTAAAGCGATACGCGCGCGACTTGAAGGGAAGCGGGAAATCCCTCCATTCAGTTATTTTAACAAGGGCGATATGGCGGTGATTGGGCGCAACGCCGCAGTGGCAAATATTTTCGGATGGCATGTTTCGGGCTTCGTGGCTTGGTTTATTTGGCTATTTATTCACTTAATCTACATCGTAGAGTTTCAAAGCCGAGTTATGGTTTTCATACAGTGGGGGATTCAATACATCACATTCAGCCGGGGAGCGCGATTGATCACCGGTGTGGCGGCCACGGACGTGCTGGAGGCACCCTCGGGAGCGCTAACTCACCATGAGCGAAAGCCGGAAGCGGCCAGCAAGGCTTCCGGAGCAGTGTAGGGTACCCTACGTAAAGTTGATTTTATTGACAAAAACAAGGTGTAACGTACAAGGCTGTAACGCGCCTGCTAAGCGGTCCCGGCACGTTTGTGCCGGCTTTCGATAGCTTGAGACGTCTGAAGGGGTGCGATATGGAAGTGCGATTCGATATATTGCGGGAAGATGCCACGGGGGAATACATTTGGTTGGAAGCAGTGAACAGCCTGGATGTCGCCGCTACGCGGATTGACGATTTATCCAGAAAGATGACCGGGCGCTTCGTGGTGTTCGATCAGCGGTTGCAAGCGACTGTTCCAGTGCCGGCGACCCACCGGGCGGCGGCGGTCGGACTGCGTTGAGGCGAACGTCCACGTGCAAGAAATTCCTCCCTGTGATTCAATAAATAAGTGAGCCCCGCTAGAGTTTTGTCCGCCGATCTGCGCACGGAATTGGAAGCGATTGCGCAGAAATGCAATACGCCCACAGAATTGTTGGACTCCATCGTAGCGTTGTTTCACGAGCGACTTGCCAACTACAACTGGGTGGGATTTTATCTGCTGGAGACAAATCCCGCAGAAAACATGCTGGTGCTCGGTCCGTTTCGCGGCGCGCCTACGCCGCATACGCGCATTCCGCTGAATCAGGGGATTTGTGGCGCGGCCGCAGCCAGCGGGGAAACGCTGGTTGTTGACGATGTGAATGCCGACCCGCGGTACCTTTCGTGTTCGATCGAGACAAAGTCTGAAATTGTGGTGCCGATTTTTGCCGGTGGACGAGTGATCGGCGAGTTGGATATCGACAGCCACGTGCCAGCGGCGTTTGGCGAGGAAGATCGCAGGCTTTGCGAGTATGCCGCTAAGATCGTGGGCGATTGGTACGAGCGGCACGCCCGATAGTTTTTGCGTGCTTGCGGCTTTTTCTATTTGTTCAGTAAGCCCTTCAGGCGAGTACCGATCATTTCTGTAGCGGCTTTATCCGAAACAAAATTATTCAGCATGCCCAGGTCGGCGTCGATGGTGAGGTCTTTGTCGGTGACTTCCACTGTGCCTTTTATTGGCGTGCTTATCAGGGCTACCTTGGCTGTCAAAGCGAAGGTGAGCACGTCGCCCTGCCAACTGCGCTGATTGACGACCACTTTGACGGGGAGATCGGAAGCGCCCTGAAAGAGTTCGTCGAAGGAGCGATCGACCTTGGCGATGATTTCCTGCTTGGGACGATTGTGCGAAATGGTGACGCGCATATTGTGAGATAGCTTAGCGTGCTTTGTGCGAGTACGCGAACGTCGATTTGGGGCGGATTCTCTTGGAGATTGATCAATGCGAAGGGCGTGCGGGCGGTCGCGACACCACCTTTGATATCTCTTGGCTCGTCGAAACATACCGATCATGGCTGGGCGTTGCTGGCAATTCTGGAAAGAACTTCGTGGCCGGATTCGGTGACCAGCACGTTGTCTTCGATGCGGGCGCCGCAGCGGCGTTCCGCGACGTAGATGCCGGGTTCGACGGTGAGCACCATGCCCGATTCGAGCTTGGCCGCTTCTCCGGGAAAGAGCATGAAGCCGGGATCGTGATAGCGGAAGCCCACGTGATGGCCGGTGTGGTGCGTGAAGTATTTGCCGAATCCGCGAGCGGCGATCTTGTTGCGTGCGAGAGCGTCGATTTCACCGGCGACTGCGCCGGGAGCGATCTCGTCGATGGCGGCTTTCTGCGCCTCGTGCGCCAGCGCAAGGATTTCTGCCGCTTCGGGTTTGGGCGTGCCTACTGCTTCGCAGCGCGTTAAGTCACTCCAGAATCCGTTTACGCAGGTGGCCAGCTCAATGGAAACCAAATCTCCGTTTTCCAGGCGTCGCGCACTAGAGCGATTGAATTGCCCAGCCTCGGCGCTGTTGGGGCCGGACTGCACCATAGCCCAGCCGCGTGAATGAAAAATCGTATCTTTGCCAATTTGCGTGCAGATTGCGGATTCTACGGCCGCGGCAATCTCTATTTCTGAAACCCCGGGGCGCAAATTGTCTGAGAAAGCGCGCAGGCCGACATTGGCTACGCGGTTGGTCAAACGAATGGCGTCAATTTCCGGCGGAGTTTTTCGGGAATACAGTTTCGCGAAACCGGCATTCGTTTGAGCGTTTACGCCCGTAGCCAACGAGGAGTAATGCGACGCAAAATCTTCGGGGAACGGAATTTGTTCCGCGGCGTTAATCGGGAGGGAACTGCGCGACGCGCTGCGAAGCAATCCCACCTGCTCCGGTGCGGCTTTCGCTTTGGCCAGTTCGCCGCGGACTTCAGAAACTAAAACCGCATAAGGATCGGAGCACTTGAGGTCGCCCCAAGGGTATTGCACGACACGAAGGCCTGCGGGGATGTGGTCGCGAGGTTCCAGGACGGGAACAAATAGAACGGGTTCGGAATCCAAAAAATAAATCAGCAACGACGCGCCCCAGGCGGGGAAATATGCAGAGAGCATGAGCAATTCATCGGGGCGCCAGGCTAGCCAAGCGCGCAAATGGTTCTCTTGCAGGAAGCTGTTTATCTGTTGCGCGCGCGCTGGTACGTTGAAGGTCACGTTCGGTCTATCATAGTTACGTGATTGCGAATTTGGCAAACGCCATTACTTTGTCGCTGATCGCTGCCGCTCGCTGACTCTAACCGGCCCAGTCATGGAAGGATTAGCTGGCTAAGTCCCCTCGCGCCAACAGTTAGCCTGCCTGCCGCAAATGCAAATTCTATTGTGCTAGGCGGACGCCGTGCAGAAACTTCTGAAAGCGCGGATCGGAGCGCAGTGGATCGTACATCGGGTCGACCTTAAGGGTAGTGAGAGGAGAGCGTGCGTCGTAGCATTTTTGCAGCCAGGTGAATGTCTCGTCCCTGTTGTCCATACCAACGTGAGCCATCAATATCGCCGCTGGATCGAGGAACTGTCGCTGGTCCATGTGTTGCAGTTTTTGCAGAATGAGCCGGGCTTGAGCCATTTGTCCGGAGCGCGCGTATACGTAAACTTGCACGGCCAAGGGCCAAGGGGAATCGACGACCCGTTTCCATTTGTCCACGTCGGCCAGCGCCTCGGTGAATAAACCCTTTTCCACGAGCGGGAAAATCACGATGTAAGCGCGCGGGAAGTTCGGCTCCATTTCCAACACCCGGCGAAATTCCCCAATGGAGCGATCGTATTGCCGTGAGAAGTAAAGCAGTGCCGCGTAATCTGCGGAGATAATCAGGGATAAGGGATCGAGCTTGCGGGCGCGATCGCTCTCGGCAAACGCCTCATCGAAGCGCCCCTCAAAACCGAGGCATTCGGCATACCATTGGTGCGCGGTAGCGTAGCCCGGATCCAGTTCGATGGCTCGCCGGTACTCCCGCTCAGCTGTGGGCCAATCCCAATCGTAGTTCTGGGCGATCACCGCAAGTGAGGCGTGCGCTCCCGCGAGTGATTCGTCGATTTGCAGCGCCTTCGACGCCGCAGCGCGCGCTTTCGGCACAAACTCTGCCGGCGGAGCGTAACCGTAGCTGCTCATCAAAGCGAAGGTGTCCGCCAGACCAGCGTAGGCAGGGGCGTAGTTGGGGTCTTTGTCGATAGCTAGCTGAAAATATTCTGCAGCCTGGCGAAAACTTTGCGCGTTCCGCTTGTTCCAGAAATATCGTCCTTTCAGGTAGAGGTCGTACGCTTCGTAAGAGGTCGTAGGAGGGGTAATCAGGGCGCGTCCGTTCTCTGCGTTGCGACCATCGCCGAGAGCCAACTGAATCTCCCCGCCGACTTCGTGAGCGATCTCACTTTGCAGCGCTAAGAGATTGCTAAGCTCGCGATCATACTGTCGCGACCAGAGCGGAACCTGGTCTTTCACTTGAATGAGCTCAGCGTTGATTCGCACTCTGTCCGAGTCACGCCGAACGCTGCCCTCGAGCACGTACTGCACGTGCAGATCCTGGGCAATTTGAGGCAATTGTACCGCCGTGTTTTTGTAGTGCATTATCGACGTGCGCGCGATCACGTCGATCCGGTTTGGGTCGAGGCGACCCAGCTGCGCGATCATCTCTTCCGTAAGGCCATCGCTGAAATAGTCCTGGCCCGCATCGCCGGTAAGGTTCTCAAACGGCAGAACTGCCAACGTAATCCTGCCCGGCGCGAGTTTGTGCCGCTCTCGCGAAGACTGGACATACGCTAGAACCGTCGCGAGAGCAATCGTGGATACGAGAACGATCCCCCCAAGCCAGAAATGCTTGTGAGGTTTGGTGCGCAGCGCGGGAATGTGCGGCGCCCCAATATCCTGTTCCGGTGATACGGCGACCGCCAATTCTGGCTGCCGAGGAACAGTGCCGAGAGACCCCTCGATGACTTCCACCGGGGATACAAAGCGGTAACCGATCCTGATGAGGGTTTCGATGTAGCGACCTTCTGCCGCGGAATCCCCCAGCACGGCTCGCAGCTCCATTACCGAACTGTTGAGGCCGCGCTCAAAGTCAACGAAGGTATCTGAGGTCCAAAGCTCCTGGCGGAACTCTTCGCGAGTTACCACGTCCCCGCGCGACTGAGGAGCAAGTTTAAGATTTGCAGAGGCTGAGGGCGAATCTTGAGTCTCGAGCCGTGTTTGAGCAGTTCTCGAGTTCGGGGACGCGATTCGTAGGGTCCAAAACGGAAAATGGGGCTGGGTGGTTGCATCGCGGGCCAACGAGCGTGGCGTTATGGTGCACTACCCGCTCTATTTTTGGCAAGTTAGAATTCGTGTAATCAGCGAGTTAGGCCTTTATCTGAAATTTATCCAGACCTTACACCGCAACTATTGCCTTAAACCTTCAATTCTGCGATTTCAAAGCACAACTTTAAGTAATGCAAATCTCGCCATCCGTAGTGGCTGAAAAAACAAGCAGGGAGAGGGAATTGAGAAATCGCAAACTCAGGTTCGGAATTGGTAGGTATCTGGCGGCAGTAGCTCTCTTGCCGCTACTGTTCGTGGCTTTGCCGCAGCCGACTCTGGCAAACACAATTTTCGTTACGAGCGTTGCGGACAAGATTGGT
Organism: uncultured Acidobacteriota bacterium; assembly: GCA_963786485.1. GTDB lineage: Bacteria > Acidobacteriota > Terriglobia > Acidiferrales > UBA7541 > Acidiferrum. Next base: position 125,537 of record CAWAZN010000001.1, on the reverse strand, counting down.
GGCGGCGGGGGATGTTCGCTGAAAGAGGCAATTTACGCGTCCACGTTACACAGCAGTCAGGCAATTGCCGCCTACACCGCCAACAGCGATAACACGACGCTGCTTCCGAATTTTGTGCCAACCAGCTGCGCGCCCGGTTCGGGAGACGACCTAATCATCCTGCCGAACAACACGACTCTCGATCTTTCCACAATCACAGACGACGTGCACAACTTTGTGGGTCCCACGGCGACGCCCAGGATCGCCACCATCGTTACTATCGAAGCCAATGGTGCCACGCTGCATTGGAATTCTTCTGCTCATGCTCGAGCCTTTTTCGTCACTAACGGCGGCAAACTTACGATTCGGAACGCTACGATCTCCGGTTTTTCCACAAAGGGCGGTAATGGCGGTTTCGGCGGTGGTGGTGGCGGACTCGGCGCCGGAGGAGCCATCTATATTGCGGAGGGCGGCTCGGCGGTCATCGAAAAATCTACGTTCACGGACAACGCGGCAGTCGGCGGGAACGGCGGCGCTGAAAATCATGTTGGCAGCGGCGGTGGTGGCGGACTGGGTGGCAACGGAGGTGTAGGCGGCGACGACTTCGATACCTTTTTCGATCCCCCCGGCGGTGGTGGTGGCGGTTCACGTGGGAACGGATACCTCAGCGGAAATGGAGGCGGCACGCTAACCTCCGCAACTCTCTTGAATGCCGGTTTGAATTGCGGTGGATTGTCTGGAAACGGCAGCACTTTCGACACGAACGGTGACACTGCCCCGTGTCCTGGGGGAGGAGGACCCGGCGGTGGCAACGGAGGCTTGCTAGAGCTTGATAGTGGCGGCAACGGGAATTACGGCGGTGGCGGCGGCGGTGGCGGCGGTGACCAAGGGAATGGAGGCAACGGCGGTTTCGGCGGTGGCGGCGGGGGATCTCAGCCCCCTGCGCTCGCAGCGTTCGGTATCGGGGCGTCCGGAGGCAACGGCGGTTTTGGAGGCGGAGGCGGTGGAGGTGCTCACAATCTGCTCTCAGGAGGTCCCGGCAAGGGCGGCACCTTTGGAGGAAATGGAAGCGATCGTGACGGTTTTTCCGCTAACGGTCATGGAGGCGGTGGCGGCGCGCTGGGCGGAGCCATATTTGTAACCGGGGGAACGCTGGTCGTGCAAAACAGCACGTTCTCAGGAAATTCCGTCTTTCGGGGAAACGCCGGCGGCGGCGAAGGTAATCCTGCTGACAACGGCGCCGACGCAGGTGGTGCGATTTTCTGTTTGAACTGCCACCTGACCGTCCAAAACGCGACCATCAGCGGCAATCTTAGTTCTGGGAGCCAAGCGGGAATCACTGTCGTCCAATCCGCTGCCGATCAGCCCACATCTTTCATTCTCGAAAACACGATCATCTACGGGAACGGCAGTAGACGGCAACGGCAGCTCGATCGGTACAGAAAAAGAGTGTTCGATTGCCGGCTTCTCTATCGCGGGCACGTTCGCGGGAAATCTGATTGAGAACAACGACAACTGTCCTGGAGTGGCGACCACCGGCAATCCGCTCTTGGGCTCCTTACAACTCAATCGTGGATTCACGCCGACGATGGCGATCGGCCGTAGCTCTGCAGCATTCAACATGGCCGACCCGGCGACTTCGCTCTCCTCCGACCAGCGCGATACTCCGCGTCCAGAGGAAGGCGGGTTCGACATCGGTGCCTACGAATTCTGCGATGTGGTGCGGGATCCAAGCTGTAACGTCGTTGGCGTAGCACAAACTGAACCGTTGACGATCATTGTGTCGCCGCCGACAGGCGGAACGACGACGCCGGGATCTGGGACTACGTTTGAGCCTCAGAATAGCGTGACCCCGGTGATCGCCACACCAGCACCGGGCTTTCAGTTCTCCACTTGGCTGGGGAACGTCACCGCCCCCGACATCTTCGCAACCACAGTGATCATGAATCAGGCACAAACCATAACCGCGATGTTCGTTGCGTGCGGATGCGCGGCGGATGTTACCGGTTCGATCTCCGTCACGCGTGGTGGCTATATCTTCAATCCGGGGACACAGCGATTTGCGCAGACGCTGACGCTGACCAACAACTCGGCGAGTACGATCACCGGACCCATTTCACTGGTGATCGAAGGCCTGAGCAGCAACGCTACGCTCTTCAACCTGACAGGCGCCACAGACTCTTTCTTCCCGCCGGTGGGCTTGCCGTATATCAACACGACGGCTGCAAGCCTGGCGCCAGGACAGAGCGTTTCCGTCACTCTGCAATTCGCGAATCCGAGCAAGGCCGGGATCACCTATGCCATCCGCGTTCTTGCGGGGCCCGGAGCACGATAAGGAGAGCATCATGCAAAAGCGAAAACTGTTTTCAAATGTCTCGCGATATTTCTCGATCGCCCGTTCCGGTACTGATTCTACTGGCGCTCGGCTGTTCGCCGGTGGCCACCCACGCCGATACGCTCACTCTCGATGGTGCCCCGGTTGAAGCTGTTTCGTTTGATGTGGGCGCAAAGACGTTTTCCGTTCAGATGGCCACGACGGACGCTCTGCAGTACAAAACGGATGTAATGCTGGGGACCAAGATTGACCTGCTCACCCTGGATGAATTCGCTACCGTTGACGGGACAACCACCGAAACTATGATCGAATTCGCCCACGACGTCGTCCAAACCTTCCAATTCACCGACTCGGACATGCTTACGAGCGACGTGACCTTCCGCTACGAACAATTCAAAACTACAGAAGTCATCGTGGTCGGCGGCGGCGGTGGCGGGAATACGGTGCCCGAGCCCTCAAGTGTGGCCTTGCTGGCGTCCGGTCTGCTTGGCCTGATCGGTCTCGGGCGCAGGAAGCTCCGCGGCTAGCGACGCAGCTGCTGGCTGGCCCGGGAGCACGCTAAGAAAAATGATTATGAAAAAAGATACGAATAGGAATGCGGCGAATAAGTACCACGCGCTTCTGTATTTCTTGGTCGCGCTGATGGCGCTGATGGCGTGCGCCAGGCAAGGTCGTGGCAATGAGATCTACGTTACGCGACTCTCGGATCCTAGCGACACCACAATCTCCTTGGCGGGGACGTGCTCCTTGACGGAAGCGATCTATGCGTCGCAGTTCCGAGCGAGCCTCGCCGTTTCGCCCGACTACTATCGAACTGGACTGGTAAATCTCAGCGGAAACCCGACCTACGCTACCGGATGCGTGCCGGGAAGTGGCAACGACACGATCGTTCTGCCAACCTCGGGATTGTTGCTGGTGTCCAACGCGTCGAACGATCCCGGCAACGCAGCTGGATTAGTGGCCCTGCCGCGGATAACGACGAATATTACCGTGGAGGGAAATGGCGCGACCATTACGTGGGCCCCACTCTGTGTAGTCCCCTTCAAGCCCTCGGCCAATCCATGTACCCCGCCAAGCTTCTCTCCCAGGGCGGATTTCGGACGCTTGTTTACAGTGGATTCCTCTGGGCACCTGACTCTGCGAAATCTTCATATTAAGGGCTTTCTTGCGCAAGGTGGCCAGGGAGGAACCGGCGGCGGCGCTGGGGGCATGGGTGCCGGCGGAGCCATTTACGTGCAAGGTTCACTCATCGTAGACAGTTGCACATTCGATGGAAACTCTGCGATTGGGGGAGCAGGGGGAGACAAAGGACCGGTGAACGGAGTCGTCACCATCACAGGAGGCGGTGGTGGCGGTGGCATGTCCGGACCGGGAGGAGTCTCAGGCGCCGGGAGAGGCGAAGCCACAAATCTATTCGCCGGTGCCGGAGGGGGAGGTTCCGTCGGGGCGGGAACGCTTGGAGAATCCTCTACGTTGGATGCAAATGGCCATGGACAGTTCGGTTTTGGCGGCGGGGGCGGTGGAACTATCGGTGACGCGGAGGACTTTGTCGGTGGGTATCAGTGCGGCGGGGGCGGGGGGCGTCCCTATGCCGGCGGGGTAGGATTTGACGCCACCTGCCCCGGCGGTGGTGGCGGAGGCGGCGGGAGGGTGAACCCAGGCGATCCATTCCCACCTACCGGAAGTTTTAACGGCGGAAACGGAAGCTATGGCGGTGGTGGTGGAGGCGGTGCGGAAGGCGGCGGCAATGGAGGAAACGGAGGCTTCGGAGGGGGTGGCGGCGCGGGCTGGTCCGACGCAGTGGTTATTGTCAGCGGCGGCGACGGTGGATTTGGCGGCGGAGGTGGGGCGGCGTCTCCGGGACTGGCGACGAATCAGGCGAGCCTGGTGGGGTTCGGCGGGGCGTATGGAGGAGATGGAGGCACCTTTTACGGTGGAGGTGGCGGTGGCCTTGGCGGTGCAATCTTCAGCGATGGAGGCAGCGTCACGGTTAGCAACAGCACGTTTTTCGACAACATTGCGAAACGCGGAAGCGGGGGTGGGACCGGTCTGGATGGTGCCGCTGGCAATGGGGGAGACGCGGGGGGTGCGATATTCGTTTTGAATGGGCAACTCAGGATACTCAACTCTACTTTCAGCGGTAATCAAACTACCTTCGATGGCGCGGCGATCGTGGTAGATCAAACCTCGTCCGGCCGTCCAACGTCTTTCACGCTCGACAATACGATCATCTACAACAACGGCGGAACGGATTCCAGCGGCGACCCTATTGGAACGACCAAAGAATGCTCAGTTATCGGCGCAAACGTGGTTCTCAGCGGCGCTGGAAACCTGATTCAGAACAACGACAATTGCACAGGTGTAGTCACAACTGGAGATCCGCATCTGGGACCTCTACAGCTCAATCGCGGTTTCACGCCGACCATGGCCATCAATCCGGCGTCTGCGGCATTCAACACCGCCGATCCCGGCACATCGCTTTCCACCGATCAACGCACTACGGCCCGACCAAAAGAGGGGGGATTTGATATCGGCGCGTTCGAATATTGCGATGTCGTTCGAGATGAGAGCTGCAACGTCGTTGGCGTAGAGCAGACTGAACCCTTGACTATGATCGCCTCACCTGCGGCAGGCGGAACTACCGTACCCGGACCCGGCACAGTGTTTGAAGGGCAAAACTGGGTTGTGGTGCTTAGCGCGATTCCGAATCCAGGCTACCTATTTACGAACTGGACCGGGAACGTTGCCAGCACCACCAATTCCTCGACGACCGTGATCATGAACCAGCCGCAAACCGTCACGGCAAATTTTCTGCTTTGCGGATGCGCGGCGGATGTGAGCGGCATCATCACGGTGACGCGCGGCGGCTATGTACTGAATCCGGGAACCGGACGATTTGTGCAAACGGACATGCTGACCAACAACTCCGCCAATACCATTACCGGCCCGATCTCGCTGGTGCTCGATAGCCTGAGCGCCGACGCTACGTTGTTCAACGCGACGGGAACCACCGACACGCTGGAGTTGCCGGCGGGCAGCCCGTATATCAACGCCGTGGTGACTTTGGCGCCAGGGCAAAGCGTCGGAATTCAAATGCAGTTTACGGATCCAACGAGGGGCGCGATCACGTATAACACGCGCGTCCTCGCCGGCGCCGGTTTGCGCTAGATATTCGAGGGAAAAAGGAGAAACTCATGAATCGCATCATGCAAATGGTTGGTTTCACTGCGCTGCTGGTGGCCTGGACGGCAACTCCGGCACACGCGGATTCCTTTGATGTGTCGCTCAACACATCGTCGTTAACAGGATTAGGGCCGCAGATCTTGTTGTTTGAGTTTATTGATGGCGACAGCGCCGTAAACAACTCCGTGGCGCTGAGCGATTTCAGTTTCGGCACTGGTGCCGCGGTGGGGGCGGCGGACTACGCCGGGACCACCGGGGTCAGCGGCGATCTGACTAGCGGGATCGCGATGAACGACAGCGGTGGATTCGCTATATTCGACCAGGAATTCAATGCTGGCGCATTGCTCTCGTTTCAGCTTTCGACGAGCAACAATTTCGCGGGAGTCACGCCAGACGAATTTTCGATGTTTGTCTGCGACCTCAGTTTCAATTGCTACTCGGACGACACGGTGGCCGGCAACCTGCTCGGGCTCGGTCTGACAGGCGCGACATTGTCGCCAGCCAGTTTCAGTCTGAACGGAGCGAGCGCGCAGGGGCTTCCGGCTCCGGTGGTCACCATTCCCGGCAACACGACTACTCCGGAGCCAGCGACGCTGTTGTTGCTTGCTTCCGGCATGACGCTTTTTGCGGTCGGGCGCAAGAAATTCCAAATGGCTTCGTGAAGACTGCCAAAGCGAAATTCGTCTTGGCGACCGCCGCTTGTCTGCATCAGGACTATTAGACGAAATCACTGAAAACGCTTTCGACATCGGAATAACTAGCCGATTAAACAGGCCCTCGTCGAGCCGCTCAAGGACAATCCCGCTTTCTTTGCCTGCACATCCCGTGTCAACATAGGTAAGGGCAACGCCCGCCGAGAATGCGGCGTCTCACGTTGCGTGTCCTAACCGGTGGGGAATGTCGCATTTGGGCGGAAAGGTCTGTTTCTGAAAGCATCCACGAATCTTTTGCGAAGTGCTTCGTCCTGTTTGCGCTTGCCTTACGTAACGCTGGTCTGTTTCTTTCTAATCACCGGACTAATCTCTGGAACCGCTTCGGCACAGAGTCCTGGGTTCGCGGCCCTGGCTCAGGATTCCGCGGTGGCCCAAGTGCAATCGCCGCCTCCTGACCAGCAGCAACCGAACACGACATCCCCACCAAATTCGACACCACAATCTAATACGAGCCAAAAGCCAAACACTACATCGCAGTCAAACACGACATCGCAACAGTCGCCGCCTCCGGACGCGCCGCAAGCCAAGAAGCCGGACGACGGCAAGAACGGCACCTCCAAGGACCGTATCTTCTGGGCGCTCCCCAACTTCCTGACGCTCGAAGACGCGGACAAAGTCCCGCCGCTCACCACCGGGCAAAAGTTCAAAGTTGTGGCGCAGGGCGTGTTTGATCCTTCTGAATTCCTATTGGTTGGCGTCGTGGCGGGCATCGGCCAAGCCAGCGATAGCAATCCGAGCTACGGCCAGGGCTTTCAAGGTTACGCAAAACGCTACGGAACTGCCTACGGCGATACTGCTATCGAGAACTTCATGGTCGGCGCCATCTTGCCCTCAATCCTTCACCAAGATCCTCGCTATTTTCAATCCGGTCACGGAGGTTTCTGGCGCCGTACCGGACATGCCGTCAGCCGCGTTTTTGTCACGCGTACCGATGCTGGAGGGCAACAGTTCAACTACTCCGAAGTCGGCGGTGCATTGGTTGCCGCAGCGATCTCCAACTACACCTATCACCCGCATAGTGACCGCGGCTTCGGCAACGTGAGCAAGACTGCGGGAACCCAGATCGGGTTCGACGTGGGTACCTACATGCTCAAGGAATTTTGGCCCGATATTCGCAAACACTACCACCACGACGCCGGTGCCGGCGGGCAAACTACAAACAGCAAGTGATGTACGTTTCGCCTCTAAGCGAGAGCGCATCGTCATGAGCGGCATCGTACTGTTCTTCGCTCGCGGTCGTGGTTCGCTTTTTTTGTCGAAGCGTTCCTCGGTGATCGCTATGGCATGGCCGCCAAGCAATTCCTCTTGGCACAGAAATGGGTCTCCGTTGCCATTGCTGCAGCCCTGATTGTGATTTTCTTTGTTGTGCGCCGCATGTCCGCGTTTGGCAGCATTGCGCCGTCTCAGGTGGACTGAAGTTCCCGCACGCGCTGTTCGAGTATCCGCGTGATGTCGGCGGGATCTTGTTCCGGGGAAAATTTCATGGGCTTTCCGATGGTGACGCACACCTGCCCCGGTCGAGCCAGGAGACGATTCTCTCGTTTGAGCGCAAACAGTCCGTCCAAGTAGATCGGCACCACCGGAATATTTAGCTGCCGCGTCAGAAGTCCGATGCCGCCGCGAAAGGTTGCCATCTTTCCATCTTCGGATGTCACGCCTTCCGGAAACACCAGGATGCTCCAGCGACGATCCACGAGGTCTCCGGCAAAGTGAAAGCTCTGCAGAAATCCCGCTTGCTTCGGCAGCGGAAAAACGTTGAATAGGCTGCACACCAGGAAATAGTTCAGCCGCTCTAACATTCGCGAAAAGAGGTTCATGCTTGCCGGAGGCCGCCGCATTTCGGCCAACAGCTCGCCGCGCATCGCGGTGGCCAAGCGATGGCGGAGCCGCACAGGCAACGCCGGCAACACCCACGCAATATCGAGGTACGTCACATGATTGGCGACCACTAACACCGGACCCTTCACATCGCGCAGATTCTCTTGTCCACGAATCCGCGGCGCTGCCAGCAAATAAGTTGCCGGCCACACTAGCAGGTAATAAATGAAGAGCCGAAACGCGGTGACGAGGCCGTTCTGTGGCCACGTTGGGTACGGATACCGAATCTTTTCCGGAGCTCCCGTCGCCAACAGGTTCTGCAATTGCTTGACGGTGTTCACATCCTGAAACTGCGCTCCGTTCAGGTCCACTTGGTGGCGTTCTTCGAGCGCGCTGATCAATTCCACGCGATCGAGCGAACTCAGTCCCAGATCCTTTTCGAAGTTCGCATCCGGCGAATTCGCGGCAACATTCCGTCCGGTAATCTGAGTGATCAGTTGTGACAGGCTGTCGCCACCCGCCGCGTTGCCGCCGTCCGAGCTCTGCGCGTGCATTACTGCCTTGCGAATCTCTGGCACGATCGGCTTTTGCGTCGGCGTGCGCGGAAAATCCGGTTCCGGCCAGATCATCCACTGCCGGACTCTCTGAAATTCCGCTAGGTCGCGATTCGCCGCATCCACGGCCCGAAGCGCACTGGGCATTAGACGCATCGCTCGTCATTGGCCTCCATGAGCAGTACTGCGTAAGGTTCATCACCTTGCACGCGTTGAACGCCAAGCACCACGCAGTCCCGCACGGCAGCCTGCGCGCGCAGCGCCTTCTCAATGTCCTCAGGATAGATATTCATTCCCGCGGAGGTGACGATCACATTCTTTTTTCGTCCGCGAAAATACAGCCGACCTTCCGCATCTTTCTCGGCGACGTCGCCCGTGCGGAACCAGCCATCCGTTTCGACCAGCGAGTGATCCGCTCCGCCTTGCCGGTACGCCGTCGCGACATTCTCTCCCCGCACCAGAATTTCGCCGTCCTTGTCGACGCGCACTTCCATTCCGGGAAACACTCTGCCGATCGATCCGCGCGACGAGCGAAACGGGTGATTCAGGCTGATTAGCGAAGTCGTCTCGGTCATCCCGTAGCCTTGAATCACCGCGTAGCCAAGCCGGTTCCAGAACGTTTCAAGGTCGGGCGGCAGCGCAGCGCCCCCGGAGATGAACGCCCAAAACTTCCATCCTAGCCGCGAATGGATTCGTCGGAACCGCCACCAGCGGCGGAGAAAATGTTCTTTCTCGCTGGTCGCGAAGTTCCTGCGAAATTGTTCCAGTCTGCCGTCGCGCTCTTCGCTGCGCTCCACTTCGCGTCGCAATGATTCCATGAACCGCGGCACCGTCACCACCACCGATATCCGCTCGCGTCGGATCGTCTCCGTGAACTCCGCGGGCCGCAGCGCATCCATGAACACCACCGTGCCGCCGAGCAGCGGCGGAATGAAAACGCCCAACATTTGGCCGAAGACGTGGCTGAGCGGCAGCAGGTTGAGGAAGCGGATGGGGTGCACCAGCTTTTCGTACCGCAAATATTTCTGGATCTCATGCCTCAGGGGCTCGATATTGGCGAGAACATTTCCGTGCGAGATCACCACGCCTCGCGGATCCCCCGTCGCGCCCGACGTGAAAATAATTTCCAGCGTGTCCTGCCGTGATCCCTCCGGCGAAGGATAATCCGTGGAGTCATGGCGCGACGCGGTTTCAGTCAGCGTATCGAGTGCAATCGAGGGTATCCAGGTGCAGTCTTTCTGCGCCGCTCCGTGAAACACCAGCTTCGCGCCCACGTCGCCAGACACCCGGCGCGCAAACTCCAGCGGCGATCCTGCGTCGAGTGGTACAACCACCGCGCCGCGCAACAGACACCCAAAAAACGCAATAATCCATTCGGCCGAATTTTCGCCCCACAGCAAAACGGCGTCGCCCCTGTTCAGACCGCGCGATTCCAATTCGCGCGCCACGCGGTTCGCCTCCGCCACAATACGGGCGTAGCTCCAGGTTTCCATGCGGTAGCCGCGCCGCTGTCGGACGGCGATTTCGCCGCTACGCGCGCCATATTCCCGCACGAAATCCACTAGTGTCTTCCAGCTACCTTGAGGCATCTTCTCTCAGTAAGTGTCTAGAGCTCCATGTGCAAGTCAAGCTCCATTTCCTTGTTGGGGAGGAGGATGCAAATACACGAAATTATGCTGAGTCAGGACGCGGAGATTTGTTAGGAGGATATATCGTGGCGGGAACGGATGGTGCCGGAGGCCAGAATCGAACTGGCTACGCCCGCCTTTTCAGGGCGGCGCTCTACCACTGAGCTACTCCGGCAAGTGGTCCATAAAGTGTAGAGGCGCTGGCAAGTTGTGTCAATAATTCCCGCAGTTTTTGCGGAGAATCTGGCCAGCATTTTTTCGATTATTGTTGTGAGTCGTCGAACTCTTTCATCCAGGCGCGAGCTTTGAGCAGTTCGCGGGGTTTGGTGCCGTCTGGTGGACCGACAATGCCGTCCTTTTCCATTAAGTCGATCAGGCGGGCTGCGCGGCCGTAGCCTACGCGCAGTCGCCGCTGCAGCGTTGAAGTGGACGCTCTGCCCGCTTCGCAAACGACGCGCACCGCATCCTGGTAGAGATCATCGTCCACGTCCTCGCCGCCGTCTGCGCTACCTTCGCTGCCCGAAGCGCCTTCGGGATTGCCGTTTTCATCTTTAGGAGCCTCCAACAACTTCTCGTTATATTTAGCTTGCGCTTGCGCACGCCAGAAATCGCACACGCGCACAATTTCGTCTTCGCTGACCAGTGGGCCGTGCACGCGATGCAATCGCGAAGAACCCGCCGGCAAATACAGCATGTCTCCGCGGCCGAGCAGGGACTCGGAGCCGTTGGCGTCCAGAATGGTGCGCGAGTCCACTTTGCTGGCCACGCGGAAGGAAATGCGGGCAGGGAAGTTGGCTTTGATCAAGCCGGTAATTACGTCGACGGATGGGCGCTGCGTGGCCAAAATTAAGTGAATGCCCACCGCGCGAGCCATCTGCGCCAAGCGCGTGATGGATTCTTCCACGTTGTTGGTGTCCACCATCATCAAGTCGGCTAACTCGTCGATGATAATCACGAGGTAGGGAAGTGGCTTGTGCTCGCTCTCTTCCACTTTGTCGAAGAGCGAAAGCGATTGCGGCTTCTGGAACAGTCGATTGTACTGATCGATGTTGCGCACGCCTTTTTGCGCCAGCAGCTTCAGGCGGTTTTCCATTTCGCGCGTGGCGTTGCGCAGCACGTTGGACGCAATCTTGGGATCAGTGACCACCGGTGCGATCAGGTGCGGGATTCCTTCGTACAAATTCAGCTCGAGGCGTTTGGGATCGACCAGCACCATTTTCACGTCGTCCGGGCTGGCTTTGTACAAAATGGACATCATCAGCGAATTGATGAACACGCTCTTGCCGGTGCCGGTAGAGCCGGCGATCAGTAAGTGGGGCATGGCCGCCAAGTCGGTGATGCGAATGCGGCCGTGCAGGTCGCGGCCCATCGCCAAAGTGAGTTTGCTGGGCGAGCCGATAAATTCCGGTGCTTCGATAATTTCGCGCAGCGCAATGGTCTGGCGATTGATATTCGGCACTTCGATGCCGATGGTGGACTTGCCGGGAATGCGCTCAATCAGGATGGACTCGGCTTGCAGCGCCAAACACAGGTCTTCCGTCAGGCCGATGATGCGGCTGTATTTGATACCGGCTTCCGGTTTGAATTCAAAGGTGGTGACCACCGGACCCGGAGTTGATCTGCGTGACGCGTCCCGCGATATCGAACTCCAGGCATTTTTCTTCAATGGCCCGCGCGCGCATCTTTAGTTCTTCTTCGTCAAGCTTGTGGCTGGCTTCGCCTTCGCGCAGCAAGGAAGGGGAGGGCAGCTTGTAGTTCGTGGCGATGGTCGCCTCTGGCTTACCTGCGGCTTTCTTAGCGGGCTTTTCAGGAATATCGCGGTTTACCACGAAGATCGGTGCTTTATGATTGTCGGACTTATCGTCCTTCTCGTCTTCGTCGCGCTCAGAGAAAACATCGCTCTCGTCTGCCAAGCGGATGGACTTCGGCGCTTCATTCAAGATTTCGGCTTTACCTACAGATTGCGGAGCCGCCGGCTTGCGCCCTGATACGCGATTTTCTTCTACGCGTCGCCGGCGCTGCCGCTGCTCGCGGTCTTCACGCCAAGCTTGCCAGCGCGCTTGCGCCTTCTGCAGTAGGCCGAGTTTGTCGACGGCACCCAAGGGACCGGTTGGACTCTTTGCCCACGCATGGGTTCCGGCAAAAGAAAAGCTGGTGGTCATGAATACAGAGGTGATGAACACTGCGAAGGCTACTACGTAGGCGCCAGTCAAATTAAAGCCAGTGCGGAGACTTCCAGCGATCAGTGTGCCCAGTAAGCCGCCAGCCGGAATAGCCGTGCGCACCGGGGGAAAGGGCATCAGCGTCAACAGCGAGGGCAGGGAAAGGAGTAGCAGTCCGTACCCGAGCAGCGTGGCGACTTGCGAATCGATGGTTCGGCTGCGCAACCAACGCCAGCCGAGCCCTAGCATCGCGGCGGGAAGCAAAAACGCCGCGTAGCCAAATATCTGGAACAGCAAATCCGCCGTGTACGAGCCCGCTGGACCGATCCAATTTCGCGTAACGTGTTGGCCGTCCTGCGCCGCAGCGCTCACATTGAAGGCGGTATCGTGCGGGTTATACGAGAGCAGCGCCAATCCCATCAGGATGGCGAACGTCAGGCACAAAAATCCGACCAGCTCGTTGAGCCGTTTGTTTTCCGTGGGTGTTAGGAAGCGCAAGAGTTTCTCCTCAGCGTTTTGGGGAAGGCTGAGTGCTACAAACGGGGCTTAGGCGCCATCACGCACCGCTTGGAGGAACACAGGGATGATATCAAACCGTGGTGAGCCCACAAACGATTAGTTTCCAGGTGTTTGCCCAAGCAATTCACATGCGGCGCGAGCCTGCTATCATGGTTCGCCAATGCCCATCGCCAAATCGCATCTGCGCCTGAACCTAGGTTGCGGTCTGCAAACCCATCCGAGTTGGGTCAATGTCGACGGATCCTGGAACGCTCGGCTTGCCAAGCGCCCTTTGCTTCGCAAACTGTTTGCCGCGCTAGGCGTTTTGCCTTCAGACAAAGCCGGTGTGCCTTGGAGCCGCGATATCTTCGTGCACGATATGCGCAAGCCGCTGCCTTTTGCTACCGGCTCCGCGGATGCCGTGTACGCCTCGCATTTTCTGGAACATCTGTATCGCGAGGAAGGGCAACAGTTGATGCAGGAATCGTTTCGCGTCCTGGCGCCCGGCGGTATTGTCCGCATTGTAGTGCCGGATTTGCAGGCCATCGTTCGGGAATATCTGGGCGAACGGCCGTTCGGCGGATTGTCCGACGGCGCTAAGCAGCTGACGCCGGGCGATTTGCTGAACGAGCGATTCTTGATGCGGTGGCCGTCTCCGCAAAAGCGCAACGTGGTCATGCGCGTGTACGACGCCATGCTGGATTTTCACTCGCACAAATGGATGTACGACGAACAGTCGCTTTCGGGCCTGCTCCGCTCGGTAGGTTTTCTGGATGTGGCGCGGAAGACGTTCGGTGAAAGCGCCATCCCAAATATTACGCAAGTGGAAGACAAGTCACGCATCTTGAATGGCGGCGGAGTCTGCGTTGAAGGACGCAAGCCGTAGAAGCTCGAGCAGTTTTATCGATCGGCCTTTCCGCTACTGCATGCTGTACGCCCAGAACAAAACCGCCGCGCCCACAATAATCCGGTAAACCGCGAATGGCGCGAACCCGCGTTTGCGCACCCACGCCATGAACCACGCCACCGCCCCGTAAGCCACGATGAACGACACTACAAATCCGATGGCCAAAACGATCCAGCCGTGTCCATCGATCTGTGCCACGCCAATGGGATTGTCTCCCTTGCCGCGCAGCGACTTCAGCAAGTCGTAGCAGGTGGCCGCCACCATCGTGGGAATCGACAAGAAAAACGAAAATTCCAGGGCCGACGCACGAGACATTCCGGCGAGCTGCCCGGCCGCTATTGTGGACATCGAGCGCGAAGTACCCGGGAATACCGCTGAGAGAATTTGGCACGCGCCGATCCAGACCGCTTGCCCGAGCGACATCGCTTCCACGCTCCAGGTGTGAATCCTGCCGCCTGACCCCGAGGGACCTGCGGCTTCCGATTTTGCATTCAGTGCGTCCACGGCCCACATCACGATTCCGCCGATCAACAAAGCAGAGCCCATGATGACCAGGTCTTCCAAGTGTTTCCCGATAAGCTTCGTCAACAAAAACGCCGGCACCGCGGTAACCACAAATGCCACCGCCGTCAGTCCCAGCGGATGCGTCAAGACGTTGCGGTCGCCGCGTTCACCCTTGGGAAAAGTCGAAAGCAATTTTAGGATGCGTTCGCGAAAATACACCGGCAAACACAGAATCGCTCCCAGCTGAATCACGATCGTGTACATCTTCCAATATCCGCTGGCCAAATCCACGTGCAACAGCGCTTCCGCTATCCGCAAATGCGCGGTGGAGCTAACCGGTAAAAATTCCGTAAGCCCTTCGATGATTCCCAATAGGATCGATAACAGGTAGTCGTTCAAGAAAATCTCCCGGGATAGATGTGAGTCAACGCTTCTCGCGTTTTCGTTTCGTTACGGCTCAATCAATTTCTTGCGCATCTCAAACGCATCGAGCCGCCTCAAATAATATTTTTTCAACGTCCCTACAGTACGATAGCCGTGGCGCTGCCAGAAGGCAACGCCGGCGGTATTCTCGACCGCGGTTTCAAGCACCATTTCGGTCACGCCGCGTTCCCACAGTTCCGCTTCGCCGTGCTGCAGCAGCTTTGTGCCCAGGCCGCGTCGCCGGTAGGACTCGGTAATATCCAGCGTCAAAATATGACCCAGCGGCGCAGCTTCCTCAGTGATGATAAATCCCGGAATTTCCTCGCCGTCCGTGGCTACGATGCAGTTCGCTGAAGGGATCTTCAAGAAATGGCGCAACATCCATTTGGAGTACGCGATTCCAGGCGGAAAACAAAGATGATCGAGCGCGTACAGCTGCTCGAAATCCTTCGCTTCGTACGCCCGTAAGCGCAGTGCCATAACGTTCAGTGCGCTGCAGGAGGCATGGAAAGCCCCAGCGCTTTCACAGTCGATTCGTCAGCCACGGCCGGCTGCCCGTTCGTCTTGGTGACGACTCCGAAACCGCCGCTGTAATCCCACATCGTCCAGCCGATTCCGTTTTTCTCCAGCGCTGTGCGCACATCCCTTATCCACGCCGCGCGGGCTTCCGGATTTGCTTTCCGATAGACGCCGAACTCGTCGCAGGTGACCGCCACGTTCCAACGCTTTGCCCAGGTTCGTACTTGAGCAAACTCCGCGTCCATCCGCGCGAAATCCCAGTGATCCAATCCGTAGCGAACTACCGCCAAACGATCGCGCGCATCCGGCACTCCGGCGGCCACGCGCTCTGAACTTTCTGGCGACGAAGGATAAGGAAGATCCTTCACCGAGTGCCAATAGTTTGCGCCCCACGTGGCGCCCTGATGCGTAAAAACGTGGGGCTCGTAAAAGTGAAAATTGTAGATAACGTTAGGATCACGCAACGGCGTCATGCCCAGCAAATCGTCGTCGTCCGCCCAGCGCGCTCCTTCGGCGATGATCGTGTGCGCCGGTGCACCCTCGCGGATCGCGGTTGCCAGTTTGGCTTGAATCCCGTACCAGCGAAAGCCGTCGCGCAGTTCCGGCTCGTTCAAAATCTCAAAAAACACCAGCTCCGGATTTGTCGCCGCGTAGTGTGCGGACAGCGCTCTCCAGAAATCTGCGAACTCGTCGGCGAACCCGGAATCCTTTTCCAGTTTTTCCTTGAACGCTTCTTCCGGATGCACGTCGAGAATCACAGCCAAGTTTTGCGCGAGAATCATTTGCACTGCCGCATCCAGTTGCGCCAGGTACTCCGGTGGGATCTGATCTGCTTGGTTGTGGCGAAACATCGGTGCGGGGTTTACGCTGAGCCGTACGTGATCGAAACCAATCTGTTTGATCAACACGATGTCGGCTGAGGTGTTCCAGCTCTCAAAATGCTCCTTGGTGTATCCGCGCGAATCCCACACTTGCGCAAACCACTCGCTCAAGTTAATTCCGTGGCGTAAGTGCGTCGACCGCCGTTGCGCCACCCCAGCATCGCCCTGCGCCAGAACGGTCATCGGCCAGCCAATCAAACACAAGACTAGGATCCCTATCGCAGGCTTGGTAGTCCTCATGGAATGTTCGGTCTCCCGAAAGACGTCCCAGAATACACAAAGGGCGGACCAGAGGCCCGCCCCGCATGAATTAACTCAATAAAACAAAGGTTTACAGCTTAATTGTGACTGTTTTCACTTCGGTGTAGTTTGCCAAGCCGTATTCGCCCAGTTCACGCCCAATGCCGGATTGCTTAAATCCGCCAAACGGCGCCGCTGCGTCAAATACGTCATAGCAATTCACCCACACGGTACCGGCTCGCACGCCATCCGCAATGGCATGCGCCTTGGTAATGTCCTTGGTCCAGACTGCGGCCGCGAGCCCGTACATATTCTTGTTAGCCCGGTCGACCACTTCATCCACGCTTTTGAATTTCAGAATGGACATGACCGGCCCAAAAATTTCTTCCTGGGCGATCTTCATATTGTCCTGCACGTCCGCAAATACGGTTGGCTCGATAAAGTATCCCTTGGTGCCGACGCGGTTTCCGCCCGCCACCAGCTTTGCCTTATCTTTTTTACCGGACTCGATGTAGCCCATGATTTTGTCGAACTGGTCCTGATCCACTTGCGGGCCCTGCTCGGTGGCCTTGTCAAAGGGATTGCCCACGGTGCGCTTCTTTGCGCGCGCCACGCTGCGTTCCACAAATTCGTCGTAAGCTTTCTCCTCGACGAAGGTGCGCGAACCGGCGCAGCAGCATTGCCCTTGATTAAAGAACAAGGCGAAGTGCGAGCCTTCCACCGCTTCGTCCATGTCCGCATCATTGAAAACAATGTTGGGACTCTTCCCGCCAAGTTCAAGCGTCACGCGCTTCAAGTTCGTCTCGGCGGCCGCCTTCATAATCAAATGGCCAACCTCAGTCGAACCGGTGAACGCCACCTTGTCCACATCCATATGGCGCGCCAAGGCCGCTCCTGCCGTGGGACCATAGCCCGGGAGCAAATTGATAACGCCTTCGGGGAAGCCCGCTTCGAGTGCCAGTTCGCCCACGCGCAGTGCGCTCAGCGGGGTCTGTTCTGCCGGCTTCATCACCACGGTGCAACCCGCGGCCAGCGCCGGCCCCAGTTTCCACGCTTGCATCAACAACGGAAAATTCCACGGAATAATTTGTGCCACCACGCCGACCGGTTCGTGTTTCGTGTAGCAAAAATACCGTCCGGCGACCGGAATGGTTTTGCCCTGAATCTTGTCCGCCCATCCCGCGTAGTAGCGATAGCAGGCAATCGTCAGCGGCAAATCCGCCGCGCGTGCCACCGAGTACGGCTTGCCGTTGTCTAAGGCTTCCAGTTCAGCCAGTTCGTCTGCGTGCTTCTCTACCAAATCCGCCAGCTTGTACATCAGCACGCCGCGTTGCGCTGCAGACATTTTGCGCCAGGCGCTCTTTTCAAATGCGAAGCGCGCCGCCGCTACGGCCTTATCCACGTCCGCGGCATCCGCCTCCGCCACCTGGGTAATTGCTTCGCCGGTGGACGGATTGATCGTCGCAAAGGTTTTGCCAGAGATGGCATCCACCCACTTGCCGTTGATCAATAATTTGTTCGCTGAGATTTTTACTGTTGGTTCAAAAACTGCAGGAGCTGTAGCCATTTCCATTACCTCCAAGGTAGGTAGCTGTATGCAGAAGGAAAGCGTATACCCAAGGCCAACCCGGAGCAAGGCCCAGCTGCGGCCCTACGCCGCGCGCCCCAAAATTCAGTGCTATATTGAACTCCGCACCGCCGCAACACACAAAAACAACCGAGGGCCATGTGAGAGCTGCATCTCTTCTAGGACTAGCCGTACTCTTAGCGTTCGTCTGGGTCGTCAGCTTCGTAATTTTTCACGTAGCCGGTTGGCTGATCCACGGCCTATTGCTCCTGGCCTTGATCTTTCTTCTCCTGCAGCTATTCACTGGCCGCCCAACGAAGTTGTAGCAAAATGTAACCGCCGGGCTTCCGTCTCGGCCCTCCACCCTCTCACCACCGCAATAAAAAAGCCCGTCTCGCCTGATACGAAACGGGCTTTCGTCGCTAAATTTGGGCTGATTAAATTCGCGCGTTATCGCGGCGAATCGAAATTCACGTCGTTGAAGATATCCAGCTCCGGCGGATTCATGTCAATTTCCGGTCCAGACTGCCCCGAATCCTTCTTTTCCTTCTTGTCCAGTTTCCGCTGCGCGCGCTGTTGTTCCTTCATCTTGCTTTTTTCCACGCGCTTCATCTCTTTTTGGCGTTTCAGAAAGGTAGTTGTCAAAGTTGCTCCTCGTAGGAATTTACGGGCCCAAGAACTACGGCACCGTTAAGTCGCACACTACAACTCAACCAACACACGACTTCGCAGCACTAACGGGATGATGCTGAATCTACCGCGAGAGAGAGTATTACCAGCGCGGTTCGCGCGGCTGCCGTGCGGATTCGCGATAATCCTCGTTTGAAAAGCGATCCCGCCCGCCGCCACCTTTACCGCCACGTCCGCCGTCGCGACCGCCGCCACCATCGCGCCCCCCGCCGCCTGGACGTCCGCCACCGCCAGGTCGCTGCCCAGAAAATCCACTGCCACCCGGACGCGCTCCACGCGGAGGCCCACCTTCACCCTTCGGCCGCGCTTCGTTCACTTTCAAATTGCGCCCGCCCGCCTCTTTGCCGTCGAGTCCAGCGATCGCCTGGGCTGCTTCAGCGTCATTCGGCATTTCCACGAACGCAAAACCGCGCGCCCGGCCCGTTTCACGATCCATGGCCATGTGCACGCGCGACACCTGCCCAAACGGCTCGAACAACGCCCGCAGATCGCTCTCCGTCGTCTGGAAATTCATATTCCCAACAAAAAGACTTTTCACGTTTGCTTCTCCCGGATTTTTAATGCGCCGCTGACCAGAGAAAATACACCCCAGCCGCAAATCACGCGGCTTCGAATCGGCTGAAGTCAAATACAGGGAGGGTCGCGTAGCAACCGTCGGAAATCAGGCAATTCAATGTCGCAAGTGTGACAATATCACACTTAGGCAAATTTTTCTCGGCCCCGAATGGTTGGCCCAGCCAATCCCGGCTATGCGCTTTTCCGTGGATTTCCAGCTCCTCATTGGCTAAATGACCGCCCTAACGGAATCCTCAAGGCCCGCCGCCACAGGGAACTGCGTTAGCCTTTTGCCACGAAAAGCCTTACCCCAAGAATGCCCAACTCCTTCCACATCCTCCGCGGCCCTTTCGTAAGTCCCATGTTTTCAGTGGTTATGATGGTACTGGCCGTGCTCTCTTGAACAGCGTGTACACACGACGCAGCCGACAAATTCTGTCCCGTTTTGACCCCTGCCCATATCAACGAGGACCCTCAAATATGTTTAAGAAACTAGCTGTGTTGTTAGCCCTCAGTGGCGCCCTTACCTTGGTCGCCAAGGCTGATACCCAGACGCTCGACAGCTCCGTAGCGACTACCAATAACTCCGTCGCCCTGGGCCTGACTAACGCTGGGGCTACCCAAGCCATCGTAGGCAATGCTGCTTGGGCCGCACCTCTGGCGGGTTCCAGCTGGATCTCCTTCACCACCACGGGAAACACCGGCAACTCTAATTTTTACACCGTGCCGAATGGCACCGCCGTGACCTTCGAGCAGAAATTTTCGCTCAATGGAACCATCACCAGCGCATTCCTGGACGTTCTCGCGGACGACACCACTTCCGTGGTGATCAACGGCAACACTCTCTACGCACCCAACCTCAACGGCAGCTATCCAACTTGCTCCTCGATTGAAATCGGCTGCCTAACCTCCACCGAAGGTGTGTTTAACACTGCGCAGTTGCTGCCGTATCTGATCAGCAACGGCGTGAACACCCTCGACTTCACCGTTTACCAAAAGGCGGGCAGCTCCTTCGGACTCGACTATGCCGGCGCCATCACCACCGACACCGACCACCGAGTGACCACGCCGGAACCCGGTTCGCTCGCTCTTCTTGGTGCCGGTCTCCTCGGCTTCGCGTTGCTGAAGTTTCGCAGCTAAATCTTTCCCAGCCGATCCAAGGAAAAAGCCACTCGTGAGAGTGGCTTTTTTTTGTTATTTCCTAGCATCCTGCCGTTGCACACGGGGGAATTATTGTCGTCATTCCGGCGCAACTCCCGCGGCTTCCGTCAGCGTCATGTCCGTCGGCTGGGCCAGAACGTCGCCGGGCCGTCCCGGCGACGCCCCGCGGGTCACAAAGTAAGCCACGACCAAGCTCGTCGCCAGCAGGCCCGCTGCGAGCGCCCAAGGTGCACCCGGACGCGGATGGTTATTTTGGGGTGCGGTGGCCAGCGCAAATACTTGTGAAAAAAGCAGCGGCCCAAACATCCCGCTAATCGAACGCAGCGAGTTGATCGCGCCTTGCAGTTTTCCTTGCGAGGTGGGATCCACGTGCCGCGACATAATCGACTGCACCGACGGCGCGGCAATCCCCCACAAACCGAGAAAGGGAATCGCCGCGAAAACCATCCAGCCCCGGTAGGCCAGCGCGAATCCTAGGAACGACATTACGCCAAAGGTCAGTCCCAGCAGCACACTGCTGCGCTCGCCGACCCTCTTAACTATTGGGCCAACCAGCCCTCCAGAAACGATACTTACCGCTATGCCAACCGCGGCCAGCGACCACCCGACCATCTTTTCGTTCCAGTTAAAACGGTACACCGCAAACAGCACGAATATGGATGGCAATACTTGATGGGCCAGGTAGTACAGCGTCATCACCACCGCGAGACCGGCAAGCTCCGGATGCGAGCGCAGCAGCGTGAGCGAAGCCAGTGGGTTGGCCATGTGCAGGCCCTTGGTGGAGCGTTTTTCGCGCGGCAGCGATTCCGGCAAAATAAAAAATCCATACACCGCGTTTGTCAGGCTCAGTCCTGCGGCGACCCAAAAGGGTAGACGCAAGCTGATGCTCCCAAGTAAACCGCCCACCGCAGGGCCAATGATGAAGCCCAAACCGAAGGCCGCGGTGAGCAATCCGAACTGTTTCGCGCGCTTTTCGGCGGTGGTCACGTCGGTCACATACGCAAACGCCGTGGAAATATTTGACGCGGTGATTCCCGAAATCAGCCGTCCCACGAACAGCCAGCGCAGTGAAGGAGCCAGGGCCATAAAAATGTAATCGAGCCCCAGCCCCGCGCAAGAAAGCAGAATGATCGGACGGCGACCGAAACGGTCGGAAAGCGCGCCGAGCAACGGGGAGAAAATAAATTGCATGGTGGCCCAGGCGAAGCCGAAAATCCCGGTCATGGACGCTGCGCGGGAAATATTACCGGCCTCAAATTGAATAATCAGGTTGGGCAATACCGGCGCGATGATGCCAAAAGCCAGGAAATCCAGCAGCACCGTGACAAAGATAAAGATAAACGCCGCGCGCATACCAGCGGCTGGGGATATGGGCGCGTCTTGAGACACGAAAATCTGCTCCTGTGAATTGTTGATTGTAGAGGGGAACTGCGAGGACGGCTACAGGTTCCCTTGGGAACGCCATTCTCCCGAATGGCGGGTTTGCAGTTGAATTGGTTGCTGATTGACGCGCCGCGTAACTTTACGCCGAGGTTTGATCGGTCACAGATCACCGCAGGCAAAAACCAAAAACGCCATTCGGGAGAATGGCGTTCCCAGGAAAACCGGTGCCGCGACTTGCTTAAACTTCCAGAATTACTGGAAGAATGAGCGGGCGCTTCGACGTATGTTTATTGATATAGCGCTTCAAGTCCACGCGAATCTTTTCCTTGATCACGCTCCAATCCGATTTTTCCTCGGCATTGGATTCGGCGACGGTCTTAAGCACCACGTTCCGCGCACCGCCCACCAGTTCCTGTCCGTTATCGCTCATCAGTCCGCGCGTAACGATTTCCGGCTGGCCTTCCATCTTTCCGGTGTGCTTATCGATGGCGATGATGGTGACCACCACGCCGTCTTCCGAAAGATGCTTGCGGTCACGAACCACCACTTCTTCAATTTCTTCGAGTGATCCCGAATCCACCAGCACACGGCCAGCGGCCACCGGATCGCGACGGAAGGCTCCGTCTTCGCTTAACTCCAGCACATGCCCATCTTCCATCAACAAAATCTGGCCGGAGACGCAGCCTAACTGCGCCGCTAACGCCGCGTGACGGAACAAGTGGCGGTATTCGCCGTGTACGGGAATAAAATACTTGGGTTTCACCAGCTGCAGAATTAATTTTTGTTCTTCCTGGCTGGCGTGTCCGGAAACGTGAATGGTTCCCGCGGAATTGTCGTAATAGACCAGTGCGCGGCGGCGGAACATATGGTCCAGCATGCGGAAAATCGCTTTTTCGTTTCCCGGAATAATGCGCGCGGACAAAATTACCGAATCGTTTTCGTCGACGCTGACGAAGCGGTGGTTATCCACGGCGATGCGCGAAAGGGAAGACATCGGCTCGGCCTGGCTGCCGCTGGCCATGATGATGATGCGTTTGGGATCGAAGCTGCGGATATCCTGCGGACGCACCACCATGCCGTCCGGAATTCGCAAATAATCCAGCGAGTGGGCGATTTCCACGTTGTCAACCATGCTGCGGCCGACGAAAGCCACTTTGCGGTTCACGCGCGTGGCGATATCGATGATTTGCTGAATGCGATGCACAGAGGAAGCAAAGCAGGAAATGATCACGCGCCGCGGAGCCGAACGGCACAAATCTTCAATACGCGGAACGATGGCGCGCTCTGAAGGAGTGAATCCCGGGCGCTCCACGTTCGTGGAATCGCTGAACAGCGCCAGAACCCCTTCCGATCCGTATCGCGCGAACGCGTGCAAATCAAAAGGCGCGCCGCCGACCGGAGTTTGATCAATCTTGAAATCGCCGGTGTGCATAATTACGCCGGCTGGAGTGCGCACCGCCAACGCTACACAGTCGATGGTGCTGTGCGTTACGGGAATAAATTCGATCTCGAAAGGCCCGAGTTCTACGAGGCGGCCCGGAACCACTTCGCGCATCGTGGTGGTGGCAAGTAGCCCGGCTTCTTCGATGCGTTTTTTGACGAGCGCCAACGTAAAGCGCGTGCCGTAGATTGGCACATTTAAATCTTTCAAAATGTATTGCAGAGCGCCGACGTGGTCTTCGTGGCCGTGCGTTAGCACAATGCCGCGCACCATGGCGCGATTCTGCTTCAGGTACGAAATGTCCGGGATTACCAGGTCCACGCCGAGCAGTTCGGACTCTGGAAACATCATTCCTGCGTCGATGACGATAATGTCGTCACCGCTCCGCAGAGCCATCATGTTCATTCCGAATTCGCCGAGACCGCCGAGGGGTATTACAAAAAGTGATTGCCGATTCTTACTCAAATGAAGCGTCATCTCCGAGACGCGAACAACAAACTATGTACAACTCATTTTGCGAAGGAAACAGTAAACAAGAATCCTACCATACGACGCCGTCCGAAAACGGCGGGGCGAGCACTGACGGAAGTCGCCGCCTATCAATATCGACCGATGCAAGTGGCTCCGCTATCCCGCCCCCGGTTTTTTTGTAAGTGCGCATTCTAAAGGAGTTAAATCGCCTTTTTCGCAAGTGCGCATTCTAAAAGAGTTAGCCAGTTCAACTTGTTGAAAGCAGATTCTAGACGACTTACGGAATGGCATCGCTGAGACGCAACCGCTCGTCCACTTGTCAAGCAGCTCGATTCTTGGAAGGGAAGACCTGCTGCGGGCGTGTTTCCGTACACCCAAAGAGTACAGCATGCGGTACGTACTTGTCAAGTTAAATGCGTGGAGTTTCTCCGCCGACGCCAGCGCTCTCGCGCTAGCACAGCGCTTACGCGGTGTCGACCCCAACCCAGCCGCTAGGGACGGCGAGAGCCGGCAAATAAGTGGACGATGGAGACTAAGATAACTGCGCCGAGGGTGGCCGCAGCTAACGAGTAGAGAAATCCGCCGCCAAATATTCCTAGTTTGACGAAGATCCAACCGCCGAGCAGAGAGCCGACCAAACCTAAAATAATGTCCGTGATGCAGCCGTAACCTTCGCCACGGGCGATTTTTCCCGCCAGCCAACCCGCGATCAATCCGATGATGATCCAACCGATCAATCCGCGTTCGTCTGCGACGATGACGCGGTCGTGATAAACCGTCTGCAAAAAAAAGCTGGCAAGCATCGTGCCTCCTGGGCGAACGGGGACCAAGTGCGCAATTGAGCCTGCGATTCTAACGCAAGAGCGGCGAAATCCGTATCAGGCAAAGTGCCGATTTAACCCGGGGCTGGTTGCTGCTGGGTCATGCAGTGGAGGGTGCCGAGGCCTAACACCAAATCTCGGCAGGGGATGCCCACAACGCTGCGATCTGGAAATAGTTCCGCCAAGGTATTCAGGGCCACGCGATCGTTCGGGTCGGTAAAGACTGGGACGATCACCAATTTGTTGGCG
The DNA here is from genome assembly GCA_963786485.1 of uncultured Acidobacteriota bacterium. Taxonomy (GTDB): domain Bacteria; phylum Acidobacteriota; class Terriglobia; order Acidiferrales; family UBA7541; genus Acidiferrum. Next base: position 100,855 of record CAWAZN010000001.1, on the reverse strand, counting down.
ATGTAAAAATTTGCGTAACTGGCGGGCAAACGCTGGTCGTCAAAATAAACCGGAGCGGGCATCGGCAGAGTCACCACCCGCAATGGTTTGCCGTCCTGATCTTTGCTGGATTTTAGGATGGCTAGATTTTCCTGTAGCGCCGCGTAGTTGGCATCGTCGCGATCTTCTTCGACGATGGTGACCACCGTTTTTGCATCCACAAAGCGCGAAAGATCGTCCACGTGGCCGTGTGTGTCGTCGCCGGCGATGCCGTTTTTGAGCCAGATGACATTGGTGATGCCGAGGTAGTCGCGGAAGACAGTTTCGTAATCTTCGCGCGTGAAGCCGGGATTGCGTTCCTGCACCTTGCTGAGCAGGCATTCTTCGGTGGTCAGCAGCGTGCCTTTGCCGTTGACGTCGATGCTGCCGCCTTCGAGCACCACACGGCGGGGTGAGGAAGAGGCCACTGGGTGCCAGAGGCGGTGTTTTAGTTTTTGATTTACTTTAGTGACGGCGGCGGCGTCGCGTTTGTGGTTTGGGTACTTGGCCCAGCCGTTGAAAACGAAATGATTGAAGGCTACCTCTCCCGCTGCATTTTTCACGCAAATGGGACCGGAGTCGCGCATCCACCCGCGATCGGTGGGAACGCGGAATAAATCTACGTTGGAGAGTCGTGCGCCGGATTTCTGCAGAATGGTGCGAACGCGTTTTTCTGCGGCGGGATTTTCGACTAAGAGATAGACGCGTTCTACCTCGGAGAGGTGGCGGACGATTTCGGCGAAGGCCCAGGGGATAGGAGCGAATTTGCCGGGCCAGTCGGTTAGCTCGTGGGGCCAGCCTAGCCAGGTGGCTTCGTGCGGTTCCCATTCGGCGGGCATGCGGAAATTTTCGGAGTATGGCGTTTTAGTTGAAGGCTTGGGATTCATGGGAGTGGGGAATTTAACACAGAGTACGCAGAGGGCACAGAGTTTGCGAGTTTCCTGAACAACTTGCGATTCGTTGAGTTGCAAAAAGCGGCGTCAAGCCGCCGCACTCCAAAACTAGTCGGAGAGCCAGCGTTGCAGGATGGGTTGGTAAGCGTCGATGCGGCGGTCGCGCAGGAACGGCCAGTTGCGGCGTTGGTCTTCGCTTTTTGCGGGGTCGCATTCGACCACTAAGATTTCTTCTTTGCTGTCGCCCGCTTCGGAAATTACCTGGCCGTCGGGTGCAGTGACGAAGGAGTGGCCCCAGAATTGAATTCCGGGATCGCCTTTGTCCGGCTGGCCTTCAAAGCCCACACGATTTACCGCTGCGGCGTAAATTCCGTTGGCGATAGCGTGAGAACGGTGCATGGTGCGCCAGGCATCGAGTTGAGCAGCGCCGAATTCGGCCTTTTCGTGCGGGTGCCAGCCGATGCTGGTGGGATAGAAAATCACTTGCGCGCCGCTGAGCGCGGTGATGCGCGAACCCTCCGGGTACCACTGATCCCAGCAGATCTGTACGCCGATGCGCGCGAATTTTGTGTTGAAATTCGGGAAGCCCAGATCGCCGGGCGTAAAATAAAATTTCTCGTAATATAGCGGGTCGTCGGGGATGTGCATTTTGCGGTATTTGCCGAGCAGCGATCCGTCTGCATCGAGCACTACCACGGTGTTGTGGTACACGCCGGCGGCGCGACGCTCAAAAAGGGAAGCGACCAGCGCGACGTTGAGCTCTTTAGCGACTTGCGACAAGCGGTGCGTGGTGGGGCCGGGGATGGCTTCCGCCAGATCAAAGCGCGCTGCTTCTTCCGTGCGGCAAAAATACTCGCCATGAAACAATTCGTGGAGAGAAATAATTTGCGCGCCGCGTTTGGCGGCTTCGCGAATGTGCGCGATAGCGCGGGTCAGATTGTCTTCGGCGTTCGTGGTGCATTTCATTTGCACCAGGCCGATGGTAAATTTGTCCGGCATATTTTTATGTTATCACGCGTGTGAAAATTTGTTGCCGAGTACGATTAGCCTTTCCTTTGTTGCCGGTTTGTACTAAAACTCATCGCAGAAAGTAACGCGGCATTCATCCAACACGCTATAAGATTCGCTAACAACGCGGTAGATTCAAGAATTTTGCCGGCCATCAATGCGATGGCGGCCACACGAGGAGCACAGATGGCGAAAACGCCGAAGAAAACGGTTACCGGCCGGGTATTGCACGATCCCGTGAAAGACAAATTGCGGCCGATTTTTCCGATTGATCTTGCAAAGTGCCAAACCATCGACGAATTGGTGCGCGCCATGGGTGATACGGCGTTCACTGGGCGACAGATTGGGGACGGAGCGGACGTTTTGGAAGCGATGGCGCGCGACAAGGACTGATTCAACGTGATGACGCTTTCTGGCGCACTGACCGTGGGAAAAATGGGTCTGATTTTTTGCGATTTGATCGAGTCGGGCGTGATCAAGGCGATTGTCTCGACTGGCGCGCTGATGGCGCATGGGTTGGTGGAGGCCACGGGACTTTCGCATTTTCGCTATGACGAAAAAGTGAGCGATGTGGACCTTTTCGAGGCGGGATACAACCGCGTGTACGATTCGCTGGAGCCGGAAATCAACCTCGATCACGTGGAAGAAGTGATGGATTTGATTTTGGACAAATGGGATCCCACGGAAATTGCGTGCAGCTGGAAGATCCACAGGCGCATCGGCGAATATCTGGTGAAAAATACCAAGGGCCGCGGAATTTTGAAGTCGGCTTACGAGCACAACGTGCCGGTTTTCGTTCCGGCGTTCACGGATTCCGAATTGGGCATCGATTTTGCGCTCCACAAGATTGCACGGACGATGCAGAAGCGACAATTGCTGCGCTACGACCCGTTTGAAGATTTCGAGAAATTTGCGGACACCATGCTGGCGACGAAACGCATGGGCATTTTTACAGTGGGCGGTGGCGTGCCGCGGAACTGGTCGCAACAATTTGGTGTGTATGCGGAGTTGTTGGCGCGGCGTGGGTATAAAAAATTACCGCTGAAGCGCTACAACTATGGATTGCGGATTTGTCCGGAGCCGGTGCACTGGGGTGGCTTGAGCGGGAGTACGTACACGGAAGCAGTTTCTTGGGGGAAGTTTGTGCCGTTAAATGAAGGCGGAAAGTTTGCGGAAGTTTTTGATGATGCCACGGTGGCGCTGCCGTTGGTGGTGGGGGCGGTGTTGCAGAGGATAGGGTATTACAAGAAAAAATGAGTCAACTTCTGGCGGTCGAAAAAAGCGCACAGCCAGGATTGGCTGTGTACGAAAGCCGGCCGCGACGAAATCTGCCAAAGTAGAAGTCCCGCCATTCGGCGGGACTTCTTTGTCGGTCCAGGTTGCGAAAGCGGCGTCAAGCCGCCGCACTCCAAAAAAAGCGCCGCCTTTCGCGCAAAGCGCTCAGGGTAAACCGCACTACAAGATTAGTCGTCTTCGCCGATTAGGATGGCCGCGCCCAGGACGGTCGTCCACAGGCCGCGTTTGTCGCCGACCGCGGATTGGGTGACCTGCATGGTGCGGACGATTTTGTTGGAGATGCGGTAGACTTCTTTTTTCTCGTCGAACGATAAATCCGGATCAAATTCCACGTTCAGCGTGGTCGCGAGCATTTCCGCGGCGAGTTCTTCCGCGTATTCGCCGGCAACTTCTTCCGTTTCACCGAAAGAGTGATGCTCGGAGAGATATCCGTACATGGTTTTGTCGCTGGGGAGCGCCAACCCGATGCTGGCGGCGATCAAACGATGCGCTTCTTTGGTGGAATTTTCGCTGATCACCGTGAAAGCGACCTGGCCAGGCTTGATGTGTTTCAAACCCTCACTGCGCGAGATTAATTTACAGTTCGGCGGAAAAATCGAAGAGACGCGCACGATGTTGCACGCCGCGATTCCCGCATTACGCAACGCAAGCTCGAAACTGGAAAGCCGCTCACGGTGTTTTCCGACGCCTTTGGTGAGAAATATTTTCTTCGCGACGAACGCCATGGGCTGGTTTTTCGTGCCTCCGTGAGTAATCTTTCCAAAAAAATTCTGCAAAGGAAAAGTAACAAGAAGGTATTGCAGTGTCAATGTGTTTCAAGGTGCGGAGGCGCGCTGATGAGCGCGAATGAGTGTGAACGCCGTGTGAATGACGGCGGATTAATTATCCTGTTCTGTCGCGAGATGCAAAAGCAGTTTGCCGAGTGGTTTGCAGAGCGCCAAAACCTTTCCAAGCTCGTTGGCGGTGAAATCCGGACCGGCATTCGTGGCGTTGGGACCTTTGCGGCTGACTTGGATGATGCCGACGACGCGGCCGTCGGCCAAAATCGGCGCACTGATAATTTTTTGAATGGCTTCCGCGCTTTGTGTTCCAATTTTCACACCTTCGAAGACGCTGGCGTGTCGCACGGCGGCAAAATTGTTCACAATTTCCGGCCGACTTTCGCGTGCCGTGCGCGCGGCCAGCGCCGAATTACTAGAAAGTGGAATATAGCCCACGTCTTTCAATTCTGCGGGAGCCAAAAAGTGCAAATGCTTCCAGCGCGTGGAAAGTGCCATGATCGCCACCTCATCTTTGCGAACATTTAGATCTTTGGCGATCCGCTCAGCCACAGAGCCGAGCGGAATATCCGTTGGCGCGCCGTCGCGCGTCTCATCCAGCGCGCTAGCGAGCTTTTCCAGTTCGGAGACAAGATTGTAGGTGGTCGACATCAATACGATAATCCGGTTTCGAAGGTTAGCCTGGGAGAGAGGTGGGCCCTGGCGGCAGCAAACACACTTAGATTGTACCGGGCAAACGCGCGTGCGCAAGAATATTTCAAATTGTTTGTGCTTATGGAAAGTACGGCCTAACTTGCAACGCTTCTTTCGGAAACTTATACTAAATATGTCGCACAGCTTTCGACGTACTTGAGTCCGGTATGGAACACTTTTTCGCAGCGTGGAAAGTCGCTCCAGCCCCGCCCAAGATCAGCTAGAGAGCCTGCGGCGGAGAGGGCATGTCCGAGACGGTAAGTCAGCCAGATTCCAGTTATCTTCTTCGCAAACTTCATTCCCTGACTGGCATCATCCCCGTAGGCGCATTTCTGGCAGAGCATTTCTGGTCCAACAGCTCCGCGCTGGTCAGCGCCGATAAATACAATCAAGTTTCAGCAGAGTTGCAGACGATTCCATTTCGCTTGTTCGTCGAATGGGCTTTTATTTTTCTGCCGATCTTGTTTCATGGCGGATATGGTGTATGGATCTGGCTGCGCGGGAAAGTCGAACGTTTCGCAATATCCGTGGGTGAAAAACTGGTTGTACACCGCGCAACGCTGGACCGGTCTGATCGCGTTTGCGTATATCGGCTGGCACTTGTACACCGAGCGCTGGCTGACGCATGGGAAATCGACATACGCCGACGTGGCTAGCGATTTGCAAAATCCATGGTACCTTGCGTTTTTTGCGGTGGGAATTCTGGCGTCTTCGTTTCATCTGGGCGTAGGAATCTGGAATTTTCTGTGCAAATGGGGCCTGGCGGCAACAGTGCGCGCGCAACGTGCCGCTGGGCAATTTGGCGTTTTGGTAGGACTTAGTTTCAGCCTGATCGGAATTCTGATTTTGATCAGTTTTCGATACGACTGGCATCCTTTCGCTTCGTATATAAATAAATGAGCCAACCAAAAATTATCGTTGTGGGTGGAGGTCTGGCCGGGCTCATGGCTACGATTCGCGTGGCGGAATCTGGCGTACCTGTGGATTTGTTTTCGATTGTGCCGGTGAAGCGGTCGCATTCGGTGTGCGCGCAGGGTGGAATCAACGCGGCGAAGAATCAGAAAGGCGAAGGGGATTCCATCGCCAAACATTTCGACGACACGATTTTTGGCGGCGATTTTCTGGCGAACCAAACTTTGGTGGGCCGCATGTGCGAAGCGGCGCCCGGGATTATCGATTTGCTGGATCGCATGGGCGTGATGTTTAACCGCACCCCGGAAGGATTGCTGGATTACCGGAGATTCGGCGGAACGCTTTATCACCGCACAGCGTTTGCAGGGGCGACGACGGGTCAGCAGTTGCTGTACGCGTTGGATGAGCAGGTTCGACGGCATGAATCGGAAGGCCGCGTTAAAAAATTCGAAGCGTGGACGTTTCTTTCGGCAGTGATTGACGACGGCGGAGTCTGCCGCGGAATTTGCGCGATGAATTTGCACACCATGGAGGTGCAGACGTTCGCGGCCGATGCGGTGATTTTCTGCACCGGTGGAATTGGGGCGATTTTCGGGCGATCCACGAATTCGGTGGTGTGCACCGGCTCTGCGCAGGCCGCACTTTTTCAGCAGGGCGTGGATTACGCCAACGGCGAATTTATTCAAGTACATCCCACGGCGATTCCCGGCGAAGACAAACTGCGCTTGATGAGCGAGTCAGCGCGCGGGGAAGGCGGTCGCGTGTGGGTACCGCGCGCTCCGGGAGACAAGCGGGCGGCGCGCAGCATTCCAGATAACGAGCGTTTTTATTTCTCTGGAAGAGTGGTATCCGAAATACGGAAATCTGGTGCCGCGGGATATTGCTACGCGTGCGATTCACCGCATCGTGTATCAGGAAAAGCTGGGAGTCGATGGGCAAGCGGCGGTGTATTTGGACGTGACGCATATTCCCGTCGAGACGCTGAACCACAAGCTGGAAGGAATTTTAGAAATTTACGAGAAATTTATTGGAGTGGACCCGCGCAAAGAACCGATGAAAGTTTTTCCGGCGATGCATTACACCATGGGCGGAATGTGGGTGAATCCCGAAGATCAGGGAACCAACGTGCCAGGGATTTATGCGGCGGGCGAATGCGAGTACCAATACCACGGCGCAAACCGTCTGGGTGCGAACTCGCTGGTATCTTGTATTTTTGGAGGCGGGTTGGCGGGGCCGGCGGCGGTGAAATATGCGAAGAATTTGACTACCGCCGCGGCGGCGCCTTCCACGGTGTTCGAACGCGAACGCAAACGTCAGGAAGAAATGAATCAAGCGCTGCTTTCCGGCAACGGCGGCGAAAATCCCATCACGATCTGGAAAGAACTTGGTGAAATTATGACCGAGCATGTAACGGTGACCCGCGTAAACAAGAATCTGGAACTGGCGTACGGGAAAATTGGCGAACTAACGCAGAGATATAAAAATATTAATTTGAGCGATCGCAGCAAATGGTCGAACCAGACACTGAATTTTGCGCGTGAGCTTGGAAATATGCTGGTGCTGGCGCGAGTGATCACCATGGGTGCATATCAGCGCAACGAGTCGCGCGGCGCGCACTACAAGCCGGAATTTCCTGAGCGCGATGACTACAATTTCTTGAAGACCACGCGCGCGAAGTGGGTGAACGGCGATATTCAGCTCGGTTACGAAGCGGTGGATACCTCGCAGATTCCGCCGCGCGCGAGAAGATACGACGCGGCGAAGTAGGGAAGCGCTGTTGGATTGAACAGTTTAGTGCCCGTACGAGATGGTACCGAGGGCCATATGGCAGAAACGGCGGAAAAAAAAGTAATCGTCAAAGTGAAGCGGCAGCAAACGCCGAAGGAACCGGCGCGTTGGGAAGAGTTCGCTCTGAACTGGCGACCTTCCATGAATATTATTATTTGCCTGCGGGACATTGCGGAAAGCCCGGTGACCAGCGACGGGAAGCCGACCACGCCGATTACCTACGATTCGAACTGCCTCGAAGAAATTTGCGGTTCTTGCGCGATGCTGATCAATGGCAAGGCGCGCATGGCGTGTTCGGCGCTGGTAGATACGTTGCAGCAACCGATCACCATCGAGCCGCTGACCAAATTCCCGCTGGTGCGCGACCTTTCCGTGGATCGCCAGTTCATGTTTGAAAGTCTAAAGCGCGTCAAGGCGTGGATTCCCATCGACGGCACGTATGACCTTGGCGAAGGGCCGCGGATGTCTCCCGAGGTGCAGCAAAAAGGTTATCCGCTTTCGAATTGCATCACATGTGGAAGTTGCCTGGAAGTTTGTCCGCAGGTGAATGAGCACAATGAATTCATGGGCGCGGCGATTTTCAGCCAGGTGCGCCTGTTCAATATGCACCCGACCGGCAAGATGCACGCCGCGGAGCGTTTAAAGGCCAGCATGGGACACGGCGGCATCGAAGATTGCGCGAACGCGCAGAATTGCGTGAAGGCCTGCCCAAAAGGCATTCCACTTACCGAGTCGTTGGCGGAAATAAATCGCGAGGCGTGGAAACAGGCACTGTTTGGCTGGCTCGTAGGGTAAACTCTCTCCACTTCCAACGTTGAGGGAGATCTCGATGCGTTCAGCCCGGGCTGCAATCTCCGCGCTTGCTTTCTGCGCGGCAATGCTTTTCACACAACATACTGCCGCCGATGATGTCGCGGAGCGCGCCCGCAAGCTGCATTTTTCTTCCATCGTTCTGGATACGCACGCGGATACCACACAGCGATTACTGGACGGGAAATTCGAAATCGCGGATCGCCACGCGGACGGGCACATCGACATTCCGCGAATGCGTGAAGGCGGCTTAAACGCGCAGTTTTTCTCGATATGGATGTCCGGCAAAACCGTCGGTCCCATCGCGGTGAAAAAATCACTGGATCAAATTGACGCGGTGCGCACAATGGCTCGCACTCACCCGAAGGATTTGGTGCTGGCCGTGACCGCGGAAGACGTCCGCCGTGCCCACGCGCAAGGGAAAATCGCGATTCTGATGGGCATGGAGGGCGGCCACATGATTGACAACGATCTGGCCGTGTTGCGCATGTATTCCGCGCTGGGCGTGCGGTATATGACCCTCTCGCATTTCTTTAACAATGATTGGGCCGATTCTTCCACCGATACTCCCGCACACAACGGTCTAACAGATTTCGGCAAAGATGTAGTGCGAGAAATGAACCGCCTGGGAATGCTGGTGGATATTTCCCACGTTGCGGATAAGACCTTCTACGATGCGCTGGAAGTCAGCAAAGCGCCGCTATTGGCATCGCACTCCTCCAGTCGCGCGCTCGACAATCATCCGCGCAATATGACGGATGAAATGGTGAAAGCGTTGGCGGTCAAGGGCGGCGTGGTGCAGGTCAACTACGAACGCAGCTATTTAAGCCAGGAATACAACGATAAGTTTAAGGCGTCGGCGGGAGATATCAGCCGGCTCGAAGAGAAGTACAAAAAGGAATGCAACGGAGACGAGGATTGCGCGTTCAAGAAACAGGAGCAATTTGTCCAGCAACTGGTTGATGAGGGCAAGCTGCCCCACGTCAGTTGGGAGAAAATCGTCGATCACATCGATCACTTTGTGAAACTGGTGGGCGCGGACCACGTGGGGCTGGGCTCGGACTTCGATGGCGCCGACATGCCCGAAGGCATGGAGAGCGCCGCTGGCCTGCCGAAAATCACCGAAGCGCTGATGCGACGGGGATATTCCGACGACGACATCCGCAAGATTCTGGGTGGCAACACCTTGCGCGTGATGGAGCGCGCCGAACAGGTCAGCAGGGAATTGCAATCGCAACAGTAAGTATCTTGCTCGGGGAATAATGCGGCGTGAACTTCATACCATCATCTATCGAGTCGCAGCCAGTTTTATTCTCGGAATTGCTCTGGCTGTGAGCCTGGGCGGCACAGAACCGGCGGCTCTCGCTGCGCGAGCTAGCGCACTGCATTTTTCCTCCATTGTAGTGGATACGCACGTCGATACCACGCAGCGCTTACTCGACCCGAAATTCAACCTGGCGGTGCGCGATCGCTCGTGGCAGCGTAGACATCCCACGTCTGCGCGAAGGAGGCGTCAGCGCGATCTTCTTTGCCACGTGGGTCCCCAGCAGAGTTACCGGTCCGACGGCGGTGCATCGCGCCACACAGCAGATTGCGGCAGTGCGCAGCCAAATTGAGAAACATCCCAAGGATTTGACGTTAGCCACCACCGCGGAAGAAATTCTCGCCGCGCGCCAGGCCGGTAAAATTGCCATTCTGCTCGGCATCGAGGGCGGGCAAATGATCAACAACGATCTGCACACTCTGCAGAAATTCGCGGATCTCGGCGTGCGCTACATGACCCTCACGCACAGCGGTAACGTCGAGTGGGCGGATTCTTCAGGAGACGTTGCAAAACACAACGGACTGGCGCCGTTCGGCAAAGAAGTCGTGCGTGAAATGAATCGCCTGGGCATGATGGTGGACGTCTCCCACGTGAGCGACCAAGACCTTTTATGACGTGCTGGCGGTAAGCCAGGCTCCACTGATCGCATCGCATTCTTCCTGCCGCGCGCTTTGCGATGCACCACGGAATATGACCGACGACATGATCAAAGCCCTTGCCGCGAAGGGTGGGGTCATCCAGATTAATTTTCACGTGGCCTTCCTGAGCCAGAAATTTCGTAACGCGGAACGGCGAAATCCACAAATCAATAAAGCGATCGAACAGGAAGTGGCCAACATCTGCCATGGCGACGAAGCATGCGAGCTGCTCGAAGGCGATCGCCTGACGCGCCAATATGTGGAAAAAGGCGAACTGCCCCGCGTGGACTGGAGCGAAATTATTGAGCACATCAATCACGCGGTGAAATTGGTTGGCGTCGACCATGTCGGTCTCGGTTCCGATTTTGATGGTGCTAACATGCCTTACGGCATGGAAGACGCCGCGCAGCTGCCCAAGATAACCGAAGCGTTGCTCGTCAATGGATATTCGGAAGGTGACGTACGGAAGATTTTGGGTGAAAATACCTTACGACTCATGGCCGACGTAGCGCGCATATCAGCCGCTGCGCACCCGGCAATGCAAAAGCAGTAATTTCCACGAACTTCACAAGCCCTTGGAGATGACGGAAAAATGATGAAAGTTTATGTTTGTGCGGCAGTGCTAATCTTCGCCTCGCTGGCGACGACGCAGCAAAGTTTGGCGCAAAGCGCGACGAAGACGCCGGCGCATAAAAGGGCCGCGGCGACCGCAACGTATGATCGTGCGCTGCTCAAGCCCGCATTGCTGAAGGCTCAGGCCCCGGATACCTATCAGGTGAAATTCACGACCACGAAAGGCGAATTCATCGTAACCGTTACCCGCGCGTGGGCTCCCATCGGTGCGGACCGCTTCTATAATCTGGTTCGCCACCATTTCTATGACAACGCCAGTTTTTTTCGCGTGATTGGCGGTTTCATGGCGCAGTTCGGAGTCAGCGCGTATCCACCGGTGTCCGCTGTATGGGAAAAGGCGGAAATTAAAGACGACCCGGTCGTGCAATCCAATCTTAAGGGATACATAACTTTCGCCGCGGCCAGCGAGCCGAACACGCGCACCACGCAGGTATTCATCAATCTGGTAGACAACAAGCGGCTCGACGCTTCGCGTTTTGCGCCGTTTGGGCAAGTGACGGAAGGCATGGACGTAGTTGACGCGCTGAACTCAGAATATGGTGAGGGCGCGCCGGACGGTAAGGGCCCGGATCAAGAGCAGATCGGAAAACAAGGCAAGCCATACTTGGACAAAGGCTGGCCGAAACTCGATTCCATCAAGACGGCAGTTATCGTCGGCGCCCCAGCGCCCGCGAAAAAGCCGGTAGCCAAGCCAGCTGCAAAAGCCGCCGCCAAGCCAGCAGCGCCGGCCTCTCAGAAGTAGTAGTCTGCTGACGACCAACGGGACGAACAAAAGGTACCAGCACTCAGCCGGTAAGAACGAAGCGATGCGGCCGCCGAGATTTTAGTCTTGCCGCCAGAGGTCTGGTTGTCGGTAACCGTTCAGCAGCCGCCACTTCCGCTCGGTGCAACGCACGATTTGCCGTTGCTGGCCGATTCGCGCAGCCCGGCGCATTCTTCCGCAGTCTCGCTTAGCCTGGCCGTTTACGCGCTGGCTGGATTCGCCGTTGTGCTGCATTTTGCATTCAACGGCGGCTACGGTTTTTTCCGCGACGAAATTTACTATGCGGCGAACGGTCAGCGCCTGGCCTGGGGCTACGTCGATCACGCCCCGCTGGCGCCATTTCTTGCACGGCTCAGTCGATGGGCGATGGGCGACTCGATTCGCGCGTTGCGGTTTCTTCCGGCCGTAAGCTCTGGACTGAAAGTTTTGCTCGCGGGCTGGATGGCGCGCGAAATGGGTGGCCGCAAAGCCGCGCAATTCCTCGCCGCGCTTGCCGTGCTACTAACCCCGATCTACCTCACGTTCGATAATTTTTTCTCCATGAACGCATTCGAACCGGTTTTCTGGATGGCCAGTGCGGCGATCGTTCTGCGCATTGTGAACGGGGGAGACCGGCGCTTGTGGCTGCTCTTCGGCGTGGTTGCCGGGCTGGGACTGCAAAATAAACATTCCATGCTCTTCTTTGGATCGGGACTGGCGATTGGACTGTTGCTGACGCCTGCTCGCCGCGAATTTGCACGCATCTGGATCTGGCTGGGCTCCGCCACCGCTTTCCTGATTTTTCTGCCAAACCTTCTGTGGGAAATTCACAATGGTTGGCCGACCATCGCTTTGCTCCACGCCGTAGTCGGCACCAAATATTCCACCGTTACTCCACTGGAATATTTTCTGCAACAAGCTTTGCTCACGGATCCACTGGCCGCTCCCATCTGGCTTGGCGGACTGTGGTTTTTACTGTTCGACAAGGTGGGACGAAAATATTCCGTGCTAGGCTGGGCGTACCTGACGGTTCTGGCAGAAATGATCCTGCTGCACGGCAAGATTTATTATCTTGGCGCCCGCCTACATAATGCTCTTGGCCGCAGGCGCAGTGTGGATCGAACTCCGTCTGATCCCGCGGACCGGACGCTTTTTGGTTCCCGTCATCGCCACTCCGTTGATTATTGCGGCGGCGGTCGCCTTGCCGTTGGCCATGCCCGTTCTGCCCGTAGATGCTGCCGTGAAGTATTGCCGCTTCTGGGACGTGCAATCGGTCCACGTGGAGAATATTCCTTTGGGAGACCTGCCGCAGCTCTTCGGCGACATGTTTGGCTGGCCGGAGCAGGCGGCAGCCGTGGCAGAGGTGTATCAGTCATTGCCGGCGGCCGACCGGGCGCAGGCGGCGATCTTGGCTTATAACTACGGTGAGGCGGCAGCTATCGACTACTTTGGCCCGTCCCTGGGGTTGCCTTCCGCGATCAGTGGGCACAACCAATATGGTTACTGGGGGCCGCGCGGGTATTCCGGCGATGTTGTAGTGAGCATTGGCTTTACGCAGGATTTTCTGGAGCAATCGTTCGACGATGTGCAGCTGGCTTCCACCGTCTCGCCGCTGCACGCGATGCCGGAAGAAACCAATCTTCACGTATATATATGTCGGAAGCCCAAGGAGCCGCTGGCGCGATGTGGCCGCGGTTTAAATATTTGCAATAGGCAGCTAACCGATTGCTTTGCCGCACATCCAATAATTCGATGGAACGAAGTTATTGTTTGCATCCTAAGGTCGTTGACTTGTCGGTAGCGATGCTCGTATCCTGAACGCGTATGAACCTTATCTGCCAGATGATTCGTTGTGCGGGTGCAACTAACGCTGCGTGTTGCTGCTGCGACATCACTGGCCAGGGGTGTACCCGGACTTAATTTCTTTTTAGCGTAAGAGTTCCGAAACCCACGTCGCCAGTGTTTTTGGTTACGTGGGCTTTTTGTTTTTGGTGGATGTTTTTAGGGGAAGGGACCCGATGGCTGTCGAGACGGCGGAAATCAAAGAAACCAAAGCGCAGCGAATCGAGCGCTTGAAGCGGACCAAAAATGCGTGGGAAGCGCTGGATGAAATTCGCGCGTTCGCGAAAAGCGGCTACGAAACGATTCCGGCGGAGTGGTTCAGCACCTATTTCCGGACCTGGGGCGTGTATTCGCAGGGCGACGGCGCGGGCGTGACCGGTGGGAAAAATGGCGAAGGAAAAGCTACGCCGTTTTTTATGCTGCGGATTCGCATTCCCAACGGACAATTGCGCAGCGACCAGGTGCGAACCATCGCGGGTTTGGCGGAAAAGCATGCGCGCGGCGTAGCGGATATTACCGTGCGGCAGAACGTGCAGTTTCACTGGGTGACCATCGAGTCTTTGCCGGAAGTTCTGGAGACGCTGTGGAGCGTGGGATTGAGCACCACCGGCGCTTGCGGAGACGTGGCACGCAATATTACCGGGTGCCCGGTGGCGGGGCTCGATGCGGATGAGGTAATCGATGCTTCTCCGCTGGCGCTGGAAATTGATCGGCAGCTGGGCGGCAATTCCGAATTTTACAATTTGCCGCGGAAATTCAAGATTTCGATTACGGGTTGCCGGGATTGGTGCACGTATCCGGAGATAAACGATATCGGCTTGACCGCGGTGAAGCGGGTGCGCGATGGCGTGAGCGAGGCGGGATTTTCGCTGCGCGTGGCGGGAGGGCTGTCTACCGAGCCGCATCTGGGTGTGCGGCTGAATGCGTTCATCAAGAGCGAACAGGTGATTGCCGTGGTGCGCGGGGTTGCGGAGATTTTCCGGCGCAGCGAGGTTCTGCGGCAGAGCCGCGACAAAGCGCGGCTCAAGTTTTTGTTTCTGCAGCATGGCTGGACCGCGGAGCATTTCCAGAGCGAACTGGAAGGAGTGATCGGATTTGCGCTCGATCCGGCCGAGCCGGAGGAGCTTCCTGCGGACGTACATCGCGACCACACCGGCATTCATGCGCAAAAACAGAAAGGGCTTTCTTACGTGGGAGCTTCTGTACTGCGCGGGCGCATCACTCCGCAGCAGCTGCGCCTGGCCGCAAATTTGGCCGATCGCTACGGTGATGGCAGCGTGCGCACCACGATGATGCAAAACATTTTGATCGCGAATATTCCTACGCTGGATGCCCAAGCAGTTGCAGACCAATTGAGCCTTTCGGGATTGCCGGTGCAGGCCTCGACGTTTGCGCGGGCGACCGTGGCGTGCACGGGTTCGGAATATTGCAAATTGGCGTTGACAGAGACGAAAGGGTTCGCGCGGTGGCTGACCACCGAACTCGACGAGCGGCTGCCGGGATTTGATCAACAGCTGAAATTGCATATCACCGGATGCCCGAACAGTTGCGGGCAACATTGGATTGCCGACATCGGTATCGAGGGCAAGAAAATCAAGGTCGACGGAAAACTGGTGGATGCCTATTACTTTTGCGTTGGCGGGGCACTGGGGCAGTTTGCGTCGGTTGCGCGGCCGGTGGGATATCGCTGCGCGGCGACGGACGTTCCCGACGCGATTGAACGCTTGATGGTGGCGTTCCAAAACGAGCGCGAGGCCGGGGAGAATTTGCGGCAATTTTTTGCGCGGCACTCGAGTGATGCGTTGCGCGGAATCCTGGCGGGAACCTTTGATGGCGCCGCGGTGATTCCGGTGGAGCGCGATTTGTCTCCCGGAGCGGTGCCGCACAGTGTGGAGAGCTAGTTGATGAGCCTCTTTCCCATGTTCGTGAAGCTGCAAGGGCGCACCGTGGTGGTGGTTGGCGCCGGCGTGGTGGCTGAGGGGAAAATTCCTGGGTTGTTCGCGGCAGGGGCAAAAGTGCGTGTGATCGCGCCTCAGGCGACGCCGCAAATCGTGGCCTGGGCGCGTGAGGGAAAACTCGCATGGTTGCCGCGAGTGTTTTCCGCGGCCGATCTCGACGGAGCCAGTTTGGCGATTGCTGCGACGGCGGCTGCGGGCGTGAACCAATCTGTTTTTCAAGAAGCCGAAGCGCGAGGTATTTTTTGCAACGCCGTCGACGATATTGAGAATTGCCATTTTTATTATGGAGCGGTGGTGCAGCGCGGAGACTTGCAGATTGCGATTTCTACGAATGGAAAGAGTCCGGCGTTGGCGCAGCGGATTCGCAAAGAGTTGGAAGTGAGTTACGGCGAAGCGTACGGTGCGTGGCTGGATCGCCTCGGCGCGGCGCGGGACGTGTTGCGTGCCAGGGCCAAGGGATTCGCGGGCATAACAGCGATGCTGCATCGGCTGGCTAGTGGAGAAATGTTTGAGCGGTTCGTGCGGGTGAAGTCGCGGCGGGATCACCCTGATCGACTTCCGAGTGAGCGTGAAACGCGCACGCCTGACCTGCACGAGCGAAATCAAGAGATTACAGCCACGATTTTGACACATGGCGATCGCGAGTTCGCGGGTAAGGTGGCGGGCACTGTTTTTCTGGTCGGGGCGGGTCCTGGCGATCCGGAATTGTTGACGCGGCGGGCGTTGCGGTTGCTGCAGACGGCGCAAATCGTTTTGCACGATTCGCTGGTCAGCAGGGAAGTATTGGCGGAGATTTCTTCGGTTGCGCAGGTGATCGATGTGGGCAAGCGAGCCGGCCAGAAGTTGTTGACGCAAGAGGAGATCAACTCGCTGCTGGTTTCGTATGCGCAGGATCATCAGGTGATTGTGCGGCTCAAGGGCGGCGATCCTGGAGTGTTTGGGCGCGGTGGGGAAGAGATCGACGCACTGCGGCGGGCCGGCGTGCAATTTGAAATTGTGCCGGGAATTACGGCGGCAACTGCCGCGGCTGCCGCTGCGGGAATCTCTTTGACGGACCGGCGCGTGGCTTCGCAGGTTTTGCTCACGACCTTTTCCCGTGGGACCGATGGGTCGGTGATGGATTGGGGAGCGGTGACCAGTACGACCACCATGGTTTTGTACATGCCGGGGCCGGATTACGCGGCGGTTTCCGCGAGATTGCTCGATGGCGGACTGCCGAGCGACTTGCCGTGCGCGGTGGTTTCTTCGGCAAGTCGCGGCGGTCAGCAGGCGGTGCGTTGGTCGAATATCTCGGCTCTGGCTAACGAACCGAAGTTGCCGGCGCCGGCTTTGCTGATTGTGGGTCGCGTGGCTTCGCAGCAACTTGGTGAAATTTCCGAGAATGCCTGGAATGTTTTGCAGAGTGTGGAAACGACGGGCGCGACGGTTCGCGTTAGCTAAAAATTTTTTGAGGAGGAGTGAGCGCATGGCTGTGAAAGAAACGGTGACGAGAAAAGTTGGCGATGGGAAACGGCCGCGAATCTCATTGGATACTTGGGCGGTGGTTTTTTCTCTGGTGGCGGCGCTGTTGATCAAGTTTGGCGTGCTGAAGCATGTGCCCTGGTGACGGTGTTGCGGCGGATCCGAGAGATTTGAAAGTTGCAGCAGAAAAGAACACAGACCCCCTGACGGGGGCAAGCTGAAGTCTGTGCTACTTAAAGACTGGAAAACGGAGAGCGCTGGAAAATGGCTGAGACACTGGTACTTCCGCAAGCGAGGGCTACGAATCCTGGGCTGAATTTCTTCCGGTTGGTTCCCGGAGTGCTGTTGCTGGCGGCGATTGGCTACGCTGGAAAATTGCTCGAGAAAAACGTGGGGGCTTATGCGAAGGCCCACCACTGGACGTTTCCGAATATTGAGTATGTGTTGTGGGCCATCGTGTTGGGCTTGCTGATTTCCAACACCGTGGGCGTCCCGGCGATTTTCCGTGCGGGGGTGGCGACGTACGAGTTTTGGCTGAAGGTTGGCATTGTCCTGCTGGGTGCACGATTTCTTCTTGGTGACGTGTTGAAGCTGGGTGGCGCTAGCTTGGCTTTGGTCGCCGTGGAAATTCTTGGGGCCATTGCCTTCATGACGTTCCTTGGCAAGGCTTTCAACCTGCGTCCGAAACTCACCACCTTGTTGGCTGTTGGCTCCGCGGTGTGCGGTGTGAGCGCGATCATTGCTACGCAGGGGGCTATCGAAGCGGACGAAGAGGATTCGTCGTTTCGCGATTGCCGCAATTCTGGCTTTGGGTGCGCTGTCGCTGTTCACGTTTCCGCTGATCGGACATTTCCTGCATCTGAGCGATCACGCCTACGGATTGTGGGCGGGTCTGGCGGTCGACAATACCGCAGAAGCCTCCGCAGCCGGGGCGCTCTACTCTGACGCTGCCGGAAAGTTGGCAGTGCTGGTGAAGACCACGCGTAACGCCATGATCGGTTTCGTGGTGCTCGGCTATGCGATTTACTGGGCGAGCCAAGGGCAAGCCAAGAACGTTACGAACAAAGCGGCCTTCCTCTGGCAAAAATTCCCGAAGTTTGTGTTGGGATTTTTGTTGGTTTCGATTTTGGCCACCTACAGCTTCTTCAACAAAGAACAGATCGGCGCGATTGCCAATCTTTCCCGCTGGGCGTTCTTGCTGACGTTCGCCGGAGTTGGCCTCCGCACGAATTTCCGTGAGATGCGCAAGCAAGGGCTTAAACCTTTTGCGGTCGGCGCCATCGGCGAAGTCGCGATTGCGCGTCTTCACCCTGGCTCTGGTTGTCGGTGCGCAACGCGTCTTCGGCTGGTAACCGCGAACCCACCCGCAGATTTATTGAGGCAAAAAATCACCCCTGGTAGGGGTATACGTACATTTGCGGATGGTTGAGATTCTAAAGGGTTTGCGCCGCGGTCAATTTGGAAGGTTAAGATTCTAAACGCTTTAGAATAGGCGGTTTTGAGAGTTTGTGGGGTTGTCCAGATGTAGCTGAAAATATATGGGTTAAGTGTATTTTGGAGGTTTGTGCCGTGCAGGGTGCGCTTTGGAGCGGGAGTTTTGGCTGAAGATTGCAGCGACATAACGGAGTCTAGCAAAGTTCTGATGCGTTGTCAATACAGTTATTACTAGGTAACTAATTCGAATGGAGTGTCGACGGCGCGAATCTCGGTGCGAGATTGAAAAAAATCGCGCCTGTGATTGACGGTCGCAGTGGTCGTGCATAGACTGACTCTTATGGAAGTGCATTTTAAGCCCGAGACGGAATTGCGGTTGAATGAATTTGCGTCGAAGACGGGGCGAGCCACCGACGAGCTGGTGGAAGACGCTTTGGCTGGCTACCTCGATGAAGTAGCTGGAGTGCGGGGTATGTTGGACGGCCGCTACGATGAAGTCAAAGCGGGGCGCGTGAAACCGATTGATGGCGAGAAGTTTTTTGAAGAGTTGCGTCAGCGCGAGGATTGATTTCGATATTTCCCAGTAAATGGTCGCTAAGCCCACTTTTGAACTCCACCCTGGGCCAGCGAGAGACATCACCGACATATGGGAATTTATTGCAGCGGAAAATCCCTCCGCAGCCAAGCGAGTGCGAGAGAACCTTCTCGAAAGCATCCGCAAACTTGCGCCGTTTCCCAATCAGGGTCACTTACGACCTGATTTGACCGCTAGGGCCCCTGAGGTTTTTGACGGTTCGTGAATATTTAGTAGCGTATGCGCCCGATGTCCAACCGCTCTTGGTGCTGGCTGTGCTTGATGGACGACGAAATCCTCGGATTATTGCGGCAATTCTGAACAAGCGAATCTAGGGCTCATCCAAAGCCAAAGCCCCACTAGGGCAGCATTGGGTCGGCAGAAACAGCTGCGAGGTTGAGGAACGATGATTTGCGTGTCTCGTCCGAAGCGGGAGTCGATCCAGGCTTTGCTACAAGCGGAGCGCGGGCTGCGATTCCCGTATACCGAAGTTGGTGCGACGCGGATCTCTGGTGCGCCGCGGGGATACACGGTGGATCATAACCGCGTGGTGCTGGGGCGTGGAGCGGACGTATTCGCGCGGGCCAAGCAGGCGATTCGGGCTTGGAAAATGTTTGAGATGGACTGGCTGGAACTGTGCTGGACCGATGCGGCGATCGAAGTGGGATCGACCGTGGGAGTGTTGGTTGGACATTACGGGTTTTGGTCGCTGAATCCCTGCCGGATTGCGTATGTGCTCGAGGAACGCGGACGAGTTGAGAAATTCGGATTTGCGTACGGAACTTTGCCGGGGCACGCGGAGATCGGAGAAGAAAGATTTAGCGTGGAATTCGATTCGCAGGACTCCAGCGTCTGGTACGACTTGTATGCTTTCTCACGGCCGGGAGTGATGGCCAGGATGGGCTATCCGTTGGCGCGAGCGCTGCAAAGGAGATTCGCGAGGGATTCGATGGCGGCGATGCAGCGGGCGGCTGCCGCCGGGTGATTGAAAGCTATTTGGCGTCCCATGCGACGCCTCGGGTGCCTGCAGCATCCAATGCGCAACAGGCAAGGCCCGGAAGATCGCTTGCTGTTAGCGCTGCAACGGCGAATCGCAAGCTTTCGGTGATTCCTGGGCCGTTGCTCTAACATCGACGTTCCTCGATTCAAAGGAGGAAATCGGATGGAAAGCTCCGCAGCAAAACAGCAAACTATGGCAGGAGGTAGTATGGCCACTGCCGAACAAGTCTATCTGCGCTCCGAACTGCAACAACGCCGTGAGCGCCTTCACGAGGCGTTACATTCGCCCGCCGCCGATGCTTCTCTCTCGCAATTATTGAATGCGGTGGACACCGCTCTTAGCCGCATCGATCAGGGTACCTTCGGCCTGTGCGAGACCTGCCACGACACCATTGAAACAGAGCGGCTGCTGTCTGATCCATTGGTGCGCTTCTGCCTGGACCATCTGTCGAGCGCCGAGCAGCGCGCGCTGGAGAGCGATCTTTCTCTGGCCGCGCGAATTCAGCGAGCACTTTTGCCGAAGGCGGATTTCGCACCCGTCGGCTGGGACGTGCGATACCACTATCAACCCGCCGGCATGGTGAGTGGGGATTACTGCGATCTTTTTGAAACTGACGCTGGGCTGCTGTTTATGCTTGGGGATGTTTCCGGCAAAGGTGTTGCGGCATCGATGCTGATGAGTCATTTGCGCGCCACGTTTCGCAGCCTTGCCGAAGCTTGTCTGCCGTTGGATCGCATGGTCGAGGACGCTAACCGTATTTTCTGCGAGAGTACACTCGCGGGGCAATTCGCGACTCTCGTTGTCGGCCGGGCGGCCCGCGATGGGGCGGTGGAGTTTGTCAGTGCCGGGCATCTTCCGGTGCTGCACTTGCATTGCGACGGAGCTACGCCTAAAGAGGCCACGGGAGTGCCGCTGGGAATGTTTTGCGGCACGCGATTTCCGGTGCATCGCTTGACGCTGGCAGAGCGGGACACGCTATTGCTCTACACGGATGGGTTGACGGAATCTCGCAATGGCGCTGGCGCGGAGTATGGTCTCCGCCGCATTCACGCCTTGGCGGGTCAACACAGGTGCATCGACGCTGGGGAGCTTATCTCGAAATGCCTTGATGACTTGGCGAGTTTCGGAGATGGCTTGAAGCAGACGGACGATTTGACGCTGCTCGCGGTGCGGCGAGTAGCGTAACGTCATGATCGCTTCAAGAACGATTGTGTCGCCCGACAAATTCCGGGATTCAGACCGGACTAAATCCCTAGAACGGTGATCAGCTCTTTGACGGAACCGGAAGATTTTTGCAGTGCTGCGTTTTCTTCCGGCGTCAGCTTGATCTGAATGATTTCTTCGACGCCCTTCGCGCCTAGTTTGACTGGTACGCCCACGAACAATCCTTTGATTCCATATTCGCCTTCGAGGTAGACGGCACAGGGCAGAATTTTCTTTTTGTCTTTCAGAATCGCTTCGGTCATTTCCACGGCGGCGGCGGAAGGCGCGTAATAGGCGGAGCCGGTCTTGAGCAGGTTGACGATTTCGATGCCGCCTTTGCGGGTGCGTTCCACGATGGCGTCGATGCGTTCCTTCGGCAACAAGTCGGGCAAGGGAATTCCTGCGACTGTCGAGTAGCGCGGTAGGGGAACCATGTCGTCGCCATGACCTCCGAGGACGAACGAGTGCACGTTCTCGATGCTCACCTTTAGTTCCATGGCCACGAAGGCACTCATGCGCGCGGAGTCGAGAACACCGGCCATTCCGAGAACGCGATGTTTGGGGAAGCCGCTGACTTTCAGTGCGACCTGGGCCATAGCGTCGAGCGGGTTGGTGACGACGATGATGATGCAGTTGGGCGAGTGTTTGACAATCTGTTCGACGACGGCTTTTACAACATCGTAGTTCGCTTTTAAAAGATCGTCGCGGCTCATGCCGGGCTTGCGTGGGAATCCGGCGGTGATGACCACCACGTCGCTGTTGGCGGTGGCGGAATAGTCGCCTGCGGCGGTGGAGATACCCGTGATGCTGGAGTCGGTGCGCGTGATGGGCGCGGTTTCCATCATGTCGAGCGCTTTGCCCGCCGGAGGACCATCGAGGATGTCTGCGATGACTACGTCGGCTAATTCCATGTCGGCGATGCGTTGTGCCGTGGTTGAGCCTACGAATCCGCTGCCTACTACCGTTACTTTCTTGCGCATTACGAGTTCTCCTGAGTGCTGTCGTGAAATTTGTGAAGCTATTTAGTGCTGCTCGGTCGCGTATCGCAAACTTCCGTGCGAGTGCCGCGAGGAAAATTGATGTGCGGCGGTGAAGTGCTCTTATCGGGCCGCGGCTGCGCCCTTCATGTTTTGAATGATGGCATCGGCGAAAGCGGCTGTGCCGACTTTGGTTGCGCCCTGCATCAAGCGTTCCAAGTCATAGGTGACTTTTTTCTGCTGGATGGTTTTGGCGATGCCGTTTTCGATTAGTTGCGCCGCTTCGTTCCAGCCGAGGAACGCGAACATCATGGCGCCAGAGAGCATCACGGAACTGGGGTTGATCACGTCTTTGTCGGCATATTTCGGCGCGGTGCCGTGGGTGGCTTCGAAAACGCCGAAGCCATCGCCGATGTTGGAGCCGGGAGCCATGCCCAGGCCGCCGACTTGCGCCGCGCAGGCATCGGAGAGGTAGTCACCGTTCAAGTTGGAAGTAGCGAGCACGCTGTATTCGTCCGCGCGCAGAAGCACTTGCTGAAAGACGGAATCAGCGATCCGATCGTTGATCAACAGCTTTTTCTTCCACTGACCTTTTCCGTGCGTGCTACCGATGGCGCTTATGACAGATTTCACTTCGTCTTGTACTGACTTGCGGAAAGCTTCGGGAGCTTGTTCGAGGCCTGGTTCGATCATCGCGGCGTTTTGTTCGGCGGTGAGCGAGGGATTCTTGTCGAGATTGTCCAGGATCCAGCTTTCGCGTTCGGTCACGGTGTCCGCGCGGAATTCTTCGCGAGCGAGGTCGTAGCCCCAATCGCGGAATCCGCCTTCGGTAAATTTCTGGATATTTCCTTTGTGAACCAGGGTGACGCTGGGGCGCTTGTTGGCCAACGCAAATTTGATGGCGCGACGAACCAGGCGCTTGGTTCCGGTGGGCGAAATTGGCTTAATGCCTACGCCGCTGTCCCAGCGGATCTGCTTCTTGCCGTCCTTCAACATGTCGTTGTTGAGAAATTCCAAGAGCTTCTTGGCTTCGGGCTGAACCCGATTTCCACTCGATGCCGATGTACACGTCTTCGGTGTTCTCACGAAAAATGACCAGATCCATTTTTTCGGGATGTTTTACGGGGGACGGGACGCCGTCAAAATAACGCACGGGCCGTTCGCAGGAGTAGAGGTCCAAGAGTTGGCGCAGAGCGACGTTCAGTGAGCGAATGCCGCCGCCGACGGGAGTGGTCAGCGGCCCCTTGATCGCGATGCGGAAGTCGCGAATGGCGTCCACTGTGTCGTTTGGCAGCCATTCCCTAAATTGATTGAAAGCTTTTTCGCCAGCGAATACTTCGAACCACGCTACCTGACGTTTGCCGCCATAGGCCTGGGCCACCGCAGCGTCGAATACTTTTCGCGAAGCCTTCCAGATATCGCGACCGGTCCCGTCGCCTTCGATGAAGGGAATTACTGGCTGGTCTGGAACCTTTAATTCATTGTTGGCATACCCGATGGGCTGGCCATTTGCGGGCACTTGCAATCCGTTGTACGACGTCTTCATGAAACCAATTCCTCCGTGCGACGCTCGTCGCAGTGTCAGTGACGCAACTTAAAAACATATCACATTGGGCGCGAACTCCCGAATTTGGGAACGATACGTTCGCGAGATTTTGCCTCAGCGCGGCATGAAAAAGCCCGCCCTCATAGGAAGGCGGGCGTCGAAATCGCAACGGATATTTGTGCGATTAGAATTGGTTCCAGAGGTACTGATTATAGACTTCGTGATGATGCACGACTTCCGGCGCTTTCACGAAGGTACCCAATGAGCGAGAGCAGCGATCTGCAGCCACTTGTTTCAGGTCGGCGTAACGTTGTTTGACGTCGGCGCCGAGGATCTTGGTGGTCCAGGGCGCTTTCGTGAAGTGATCGATGGCGGTATAGATGTTGTCCGGCAAATAGCGTTCGGCTTGGCGAAGATTTTTAATTTTCGCAGTGTCGCCGTCGAGGCCCGATCTGAAAATGCTGTACATGACCATGTATGGATTAGCGTCTGGAGCGACGGAGCGAACTTCCACGCGCGAGCTCTTTTCGTTGCCGATGGGGATGCGTACCATCGAGCCGCGATCGACCGCGGAAGCTTTGATCTGGTTCGGCGCTTCGAAGTGCGGGTCGAGGCGGCGGTAGGCGTTCACGCTGGCATTAAGCATCAAGCAAATGTCATTGGCATGGGTGAGAATGCGGTCTACGAAACCCCAGGCCATCTTGCTGAGTTTTTCGTCGCCTTTGGCATCCCAGAAAAGATTCTTGCCGCCTTTGTTGATGCTGACGTTGGTGTGCATGCCATTGCCGTTTACACCGACGACCGGCTTCGGGAGGAAACTGGCGGTCAGCCCCATCTTGGTGGCGACTTGGCGACAGATTAATTTGTAGAGCTGGATCTGATCGGCGGCGGCAACCACTTCACCGTAGCTGTAGTTGATTTCGAACTGCGACGGCGCGACCTCCGGGTGATCCTTTTCGTTCTGGAAGCCCATGGAGCGCTGCACTTCGGCGGTCGTGTCGATGAAAGTGCGCAGGGGATCGCCGGGAAGGGAATGGTAGTAGCCGCCGGTGTTTACATATTCGAATTTCTGCGTTTCGTGATAGCGCTGCTCGGCGTCCGCGCCGTGAAACAGGAAACCTTCAATTTCGTTGGCGGCGTTCAGCGTGTAGCCCTCATCCTTATGTTGCTGCTCGGCATAGGCCTTAAGAACGCCGCGGATATCCGCGCTGTAGGGCGAACCATCTTTGTCGATGACTTCTCCGAAGACCAAAACTTTTCCGGAGCCGAAAACGTCCGAAGGTCCCCAGTAAAATGCGCTCCAGTCCATGGCCAGCCGTAAATCGCTTTCGCGTTGGGCGGTGAATCCGCGAATGGAGGAACCGTCAAACGTTAGATTGTCCCAGCTTTTTACCAGGAATTTTTTGTCGTAGTCCAGCATGTGCAGGCGGCCTTCGAGGTCGCTGAACAGAACGGTGACGGCCTTGATGCGTTTTTCGTCAGTGAGGTATTTAAGGCGTTCTTCCTGAATCTTGTGCGAGGCCACGCGCTTCAGGCGCTGTTCTTTCGCTTTTAGGTTCATCTCTTCGAGCTCGTCGTAAGAGAGCGCCAGAAAATTACGCAATTCGGTCGACATATTTCTCCTCAAGAGGAAGTGAGTTTGCGGCAAGCAGGAATTTGCGGGGCGAATACCAACTGTACATTCGAGCGATAGGGTATCGCGTGGCTCGGATGGTGGTCAAATCGAAAAAGCGATGCATCGGATTAAAGTTTTGGGGACGTAGGTGATGCTGGAATCGGACAAAAATCTTAAGAAAACGGCCGTTTGCGCGTTGCCCGATTCCCCAGTTGAGATGCTTTAGCCGAAACTCTTGGCTAGTCGTAGTATTCCTGGCCGAGGTGAGTGATTAGGTCTTCGCCCATCATCCAGCGCAGCGTGTTCTTGAGCTTCATGGATTGAATGAAGAGGTCGTGTTCCGGATAAAGTTCCGGCGCGGTCATGGGCGATTTGAAATAGAAGCTGAGCCACTCCTGGATGCCGCGCATGCCGGCGCGTTGCGCGAGGTCGAGGAAGAGAACCAGGTCGAGGACGATTGGCGCAGCGAGAATAGAGTCGCGGCAGAGGAAGTCGACCTTAATCTGCATGGGGTAGCCGAGCCAGCCGAAGATGTCGATATTGTCCCAGCCCTCTTTGTTATCGCCGCGCGGAGGATAGTAGTTGATGCGGACTTTGTGGAACATTTTGCCGTAGAGCTGCGGATACAATTCCGGTTGCAAAATATATTCGAGTGCGCCGAGCTTGGACTTTTCCTTGCTTTTGAACGAGCCGGGATCTTCGAGCACTTCGCCGTCGCGGTTGCCGAGAATGTTGGTGGAGAACCAACCTTCGAGGCCAAGCATGCGCGCTTTGAATGCGGGGGCGAGGACGGTCTTCATTAAGGTCTGACCAGTCTTGAAATCCTTGCCGGCGATGGCCACGTTGTGTTCCAGCGCGAGTTTTTGAATGGCGGGAATGTCTACGCTGAGGTTGGGCGCACCGTTGGCGTAGGGCACGCCGCTGGTGACGCAGGCCCAGGCATAGAGCATTGAGGGAGCGATGGCCGGATGATTGGCTTTCATGGCTGCGACAAATTTTTCCGGGGTGGAGTGTACGTCACCGGGCGCCAAATAGGATTCTGTGGAGCCGCACCAGCAAGCCACTAAACGCGTAGCGCCGCTGCTCTTGCGGAATTTCTTGATGTCTTCTTTTAGTTCCAGAGCCCACTCGTATTTATTTTTTCCTTTTTTAATGTTGGGGCCGCTGATCAGCTTCACGAATTTCTGATCGAAGGCGGCTTTCATGGGCTTGATCTTGGAAAGATACGTTTTTACCTTGGCGAGATCCTGCAGATTCAAGACTCCAGCGTTGGCGGCGGATTGGTAGGCGTTGTCGGTGAAAATATCCCAGCCGCCGAAGACAATGTCGTTCAGGCCGGCGAGAGGCACGAAGTCTTTCACTTTCGGAGTACGGCCGTCCGTGCGCTTACCGAGACGAATGGTGCCTAGTTGCGTAACCGAGCCGACTGGCTGCGATTTACCCTTGCGCACAAGTTCCACACCAGCCATGAACGTGGTGGCCACAGCGCCCATTCCGGGCAGCAAAATTCCCAATTTTCCCTTGGCAGGCGCGATCTTTGATGGCTTTTCCATGCAACTCCCTCAGTGATACAGCTGAATTTCAATCCCGCAGACAACGATTGCCTGCAATATGGTTGAACAAACCAGTAATGATGAGGGATGCGCGGGGGATTTGCAAATTTTGCGAAGACGCTGTGGTCCGCGCGAGTGCGCTGAGCTTCGGGCCTGGCGCTCGCTCACCGGTTCTGGATCGGCGACATCAGAGTATGACGAGCTGGTTTTGCGGTAGGTGAATTCTATTTGCTGACCACGGCGAAGATCGATTTGGGCAGCATCATGTGGACGCCTTTGTTTCCATCGACGAGTTCGGTGATGTGCAGGTCGGCGGCGACGCTGGCCAGCATGTAGGCGTCGTCGCGCGAGAGATGTTTTTCGGTGACCAGGAAATCGATCATCTCGCGGACGGCGAGGGTGGCGCAGGCGTTCAAATCGTCGTTGAGGCCCATGGTGATGTAGTGCGTGGGAGTTTCGGCGCGCGGCCATTTCAAATGTAAATCTTTGCGCACGACGAACTGAAACGTGCCGATCAGCGAAGTTTCTAGCGCCGTGATATCCACTTCGCCGTCGCCTTGTCCGGCGTGACCGTCGCCAACTTCAAAGAGCGCGCCCGGCGCATGCACCGGAATGTACAGCGTGGTGCCGGCCACGAGATCTTTGTTGTCGAGATTGCCGGCCATAATCCACGGCGGAGCACTGTTGAAGCGGCCGGCGCTTTCGGGCGGAGCGTCACCCATGCTGCCGAAAAAGGGATGCAGTGGAATGTCGATGCCGGGAGCGAAATGCGCGACCATGCGCTGGGCGTCGAGCGGAATAATCTTGATTTTCGGATAAGGATAATCGTCGGGAAGATAACCGCGGCCGGGACCGAAGGCGTTGTAGGCGTAGGGAATCGCGAGTTTTATGTTCTGGATCCTTACTTCCAGCACATCGCCAACTTCAGCGCCTTCGACGAAAATTGGACCCGTGAGAATGTGTCCGCCGGGGCCTTTGTCTTTGACTTGGTCGGTGATGTCGCGCAGGGATTGCTCGACCTGATCGGCGGGTAGCCCGGCGTCTTCGAGGCGCTTCGGACTATTGGTGATCAACGTTTGAATTTCCACGGTGTCGCCAGACTTGATGCGCAGCACGGGCGCAGCTTTGGCGTCGTAGTAGCCCCACGCCACGGTCTTCGGGGTGGGTTTGAGGGTGTAGGTGGCTGCAGAGTTAGAGACAGTGGCAGTCAGCTCTCGCGCGTTGTTGCGCTTGCGTCGCCGAGGTGACCATGAAGAGGGAAGAAACAATGCAGACGAGTGACAATGCGTCGAGTGAAGTTGCGACGGAGGATATTCGACATCACCGGAGAGTAACAACGAGCGGAGGGAAACGCTACCAACTCTGTAACAAGATCAGGAGTTGCGACGCGGGCGTTCACCGGGGGCGATGGCGCTCACCGCTGAGACGACGATCAATAGCGTCAGTAACGCCAAGAGGCCGAAGATGATCAAGGTTTGCTCCTGCCCTTAGGTACAGGCACGCTTGGCACCAAATGCGCCCTGAGTGTTTTCAATGACTTACGGCCCAGAGGAAGTCGGTGGTGCGGTAATCAGCCGACAGTTCGTCATGTGGAACGGCCAGCATTTGCACACAAATTAAAAACGCCACGCGAAGAGCGTGGCGTCCTAAGAACCGTCTAATTCTGACTGCAGTGCGACAGGCGCGAGGGCCGTTCGCCGGCTCCTAGGTCTTGCTGAGGCGGATCGACCCGTCACCTGTGGAAATCGACAGCGCTTGGCCGCCGCCATTCATCTTGCCGTGGATTTGCGACTTGCTGAATGTGCCGTCGACCGTCACGGGGATACCCATGCTGATGTGTCCGTCGCGCGTGCTGGCGTCGATGTCCGCTTGCAGATCGCCGGGAAGCGCGAAATCCACGCTGCCGTCGCCGGTGTGCACGCTCCAAGAGGACGCTAGCTTAGAACCAGGATTGGCCTGGGCGTTGATGCTGCCGTCTCCGGTCTTTATGGAGAGGCCATCAAAGCGGCCAGCGATGGTGATATGGCCGTCGCCAGAGGTTGCTTCCAACGTGCCGTCGAGGCCGCGCGCTTCAATGTGTCCATCGCCGGTTCGGAGGCGAATAGAGCCTTTCGCGCCATCCACGGTGATGCTGCCGTCGCCGGTGTCGATATCGAGGCTGCCGGAGACTTGCGCGGTGCGCACGGAACCGTCGCCGGTGTGGATTTTCAGATTGCCTTCGAGTGCGGAAGATTCCACCGAGCCGTCGCCGGTGTTGATCTGCGCGTCAGCGTTGCGTGGCATGCGTACCTCAATGTGCAGCGAGCGCGAACTGTGGCCCCAACTGATGCCCCAGTGATTGCCCAAGCGGGCGGTTAGTTCCACAGTGTCGCCGTTCTGTTTGGCGTCTACGCGAAGGTCTTTGTCCAGTTCGTAGCCCTGGTATTGCACGTGAAACTCAACCTGCTTGGAATCGCCGGTGACCAGCTTGACGCTGCCGTCATTGGTGTCTACGTGAACTTGGGCACGGCCTGAAACCGTGAAGGTCTTGACTACTTCTTCGGCGCTGGCTTGAGGCGTCAACAGGACTGCTCCCAATAGGGTTGCGGCAATGGTGAGAATACCCGTTCGGGCGATGAGGGTAGAGGTGGGCTTCATGGCCACTCCTTAAAGTTGGCTCAGCTGCGTCGTGCTGCATATGGTACGCAGTATGCTGGGAAATGTTCCCTTGAACTATTCCCAAGTTTACTTGATGACTCCCGGTTTTGGCTTGTAGGCCTTCCCCTAGGCCCAGTCGGGGTGCCTCGGAACGGGTTACCCGCGTCTTGTGCCGCGAATCATTAAAAACCTGCGACTGTCACGAATTATGACGCATTTGGACGTGGAGCGGGTATGCTCAGTGGAAGTCGGGTGCGGCGGGGAGCGAAGGAATGCAAAATACTTGGATCGTGTACGGGCTCAGCAAGCCCTACAGCGAGCATCAAGCACTCAATAAGAACCTGGTCTTGCAAATCTCGCTGGGGCTGGACAACGTCGAATCCGCAAAAATCCGCGCCAGCCAGTGGGCAGACCAAAACACTGATCCAGCTATCGTGGAGTTTTGGCTCTTCAACGAAGCCGAGCCTATGCCTGGAAGATTGATCCCCGTGAAACGTTCCGTTCCGCCGCAAACCTGAGTCAGATCACGAAAAGTTCCGACGATTCATCGACCAAAAGACATTTGCTTTCGTGCGAGCTAGCGGCTCGCGGGAGGAATAATGCTGTTCATCCGCAGATACACCACCATCTGCCCGTAGTGATCGAAGCAATGTGCAGTGATGAGTGAACCCATTGCCAGTCGATTCGTCTTGTCGTTGCCGAATGGACTCTTGATGGGGTTTAGCAAATTGCTCGCGTTAACGCTGGTCAGCGCTTTGTGGACGTACGCGAACGAGTCTTTCAGAAATTTCACGATATCCGCCTTGCTCTTGATGGAATCCGGACCGTTCTCTCCGCCCAGTTCGACAGGCGGTTTTTCTTCGAGAATCGCGGCGGCGACCATGTAGTTGACCGCTGCAACGTGCTTCACCTGTTCGGCGAATGTGCGTACGCCTTTGAATTCGCCGCCTGGTTGGAACAAATGCATATTTCTCTTCGGGCATGGCCTCCGCCGCCGGAACGAACTCGCTCTCGACGCCGGCGATGTTGTGATTCAGAACTTGGGGAATCGTGGAAGGCGTCTGTGCGTCTTGAGCCTGAGCCATACCACCGCAAATCAGTGAAACCAAAAATGCCAGCAGGGCCGCTGTTTTCTTCATTAGATCAATCTCCTCAGACTGCCGCTGCATTGTAGACCCAAATCAAGAAATTGAAGTCATCTGATTCCATCCCCAGAGGTGTGCGTAACACGACCGCCTTGGTAGACTACGTTTGCATTTCTGCAGTGCAAGTAAATAAGCGCAAGCAAATAGAAGTACCGCCGCGACAGGGGATTGCTGAATATGGAGATCAAAAGAGTTGGCACGCAGGCTTCGGGGAAAGGTCCGGCCGAATGGTTCACTGGTGCGGTTCGGATCGATCCACTGTTCCAGGCGCCGGATCCTGCTCGCGTCCAAGGCGCCAGCGTAACATTCGAGCCCGGCGCACGTACGGCTTGGCACACCCATCCGCTCGGTCAAACGCTCATCGTCACCGCCGGTTGTGGCTGGGCGCAGCGCGAAGGAGGGCCTGTCGAAGAGATTCATCCAGGGGATGTGGTTTGGTTTGCGCCAGGCGAAAAGCACTGGCATGGCGCTACGGCCACAACGGGCATGACGCACGTCGCCGTGCAGGAAAAGCTCGACGGGAAAGTCGTCGACTGGATGGAACAAGTTAGTGACCAACAGTACCGGAAATAATTAAAGTTCATAGTCTGGCCAAATAAACTGTAGCGGTTTCTGGGCCGACGGCATCAAAACCGCTACTCGGATGGCCGTCCGTTCCATCCAGCGCTGAGTCGATTCGAAATGGGGTGGTCAGCAGCGGTTGGCATGATCACGCAAGAGCACCAATCGAGGAAAAATCCATGGCTAACCTAAACAAAAAAGTGGCATTCGTAACCGGCGGCTCGCGGGGAATTGGCGCCGCAATCGCAAAGCGTTTGGCTGAGGATGGTGCCAGCGTGACCATAACCTACGCGAAGGATGCCGACGCCGCCTCGTCCGTTGTCAAAGCCATCGAAGCGGCTGGAGGAAAAGCCATCGCGATTCAGGCTAACGCCAGCGATGCTGCAGCCGTGCAAGGTGCCGTCGCGAAAACTGTCAGCACCTTTGGCGGCCTGGACGTGCTGGTGAACAACGCCGGCACCGCCATTCCCAAGAGCTTCGAGGACACCACGCTGGAAGAATTGGACCGCGTGATTGACATCAATCTCCGTGGCGTCTTTATTGCGACGCAGGCCGCGTTGAAGCATATGAAGAGCGGCGGCCGCATCATCACCATCGGCTCGTGCGTGGGGGAACGGATGATGACGCCTGGCTTGGTGCCGTATTCGGCGACGAAGGGCGCGGTGAAAATGTTTACGCAGGGATTGTCACGAGAAGTGGGTGGTCGCGGCATTACCGTCAATAATGTGCAGCCGGGTCCGATTGACACGGATCTGAATCCTGCGGCGGGCGATTGGGCTGTGCCGCAGAAGGCTGCGACGGCGCTCGGCCGTTTTGGAACTGTGGACGAAGTTGCGGCGCTGGTGTCGTTCGTAGCGAGTCCCGAAGCCTCGTACATCACCGGCGCGAATTTGACCGTCGACGGCGGCACGAACGCTTAATCGAAAAGTCCGTTTGTTCAGGACGGGCTGGCGACGAATCGAGCTAAATCGCAGCTCAAGCGCCGGCATTGTAACCCAGCCACTCTGGATGCATCGCGGTCGAGTCAAATCTCGGCGTGGTCTTGAACGGTTCGAACTTGCCAGTCATAGCCACTTTCGCAGTCTTCTCCAGAATCTTTGCGATGTCCGCTTTGCTCAAGGAAGCGTACGTTCGCGCCGCTTCGAAGGCCTGATCCAAAATCGGCATGCTGTCGATGCCGGTGATGACTACGGACGTTGGGCGCGACAACGCATACTGCAGGCATTCCAGCGGCGTCACCGTCTTACTCGTCAAAATATTCCTATCGCCCATCGACTTCATACCCAGCAAGGCAATCTGCTTTTCCACCAGCACCGGTACCACTTCTTTTTCGAAACTGCGGAAGTGTGCGTCCATCACGTTGATCGGCATCTGCGCGGTGTCAAAAGTGAATTTGTGTTTATCCGCCATCTCCAACATTCGCAGATGCACGCTGGGATCCTTATGGCCTGTAAATCCCATGAATCTGATCTTTCCTTGTTGTTTGGCCTGCAGCATTGCTTCTGCAGCGCCCCCCTCGGCAAAAAATCGGTCGGGATCTTCGAGGCGAATGTTCTCGTGAAACTGCCACAAATCCAGGTGATCGATGTCCAGGCGCTGCAAGGAATCCTCAAGTTGTTTCATGGCCGAGCCTTTTGTGCGCCCGTCAAACTTGCTCATCACAAAGACTTTCTCTCGGTAACCTTTTAACGCCTTGCCCACGCGCCGTTCACTCTCTCCCTGGTTGTAGTCCCAGGAGTTATCGGAGAAATTTATTCCGCGGTCGATGGCGGCATGAAACAGCTTAATCATGTCCGCCTCTTGCAGATCCGATTGTCCCAGGTGAAATCCGCCAAGGCCTATGCATGAGACCTTCACGCCGGTCTTTCCCAGAGTTCGATATGGCATTTCAGAATTCATGGCGTCAGACCTTTTCTGCGCACTGGGACTCTCGAGGTTCGCTGCCGACACAATGATCGGCACGACGGATGCGGCCGCAATGCCAGTCAAAAAATCTCTTCGCCTTAGCCGGTCGGTGGTCGTCACAGTGCCAGTCCCCACGCGCTTGAAATGCGGCAAATAACATTCGAGTGCAGACCGACGTTAAGATTTCCCTGAGATATCCACCATAGGGGAATTCCAGTAGCGTTATGCTAAAGCCGTGACCAAGAGGCTCTTGGCTGCCGAGAATGGAGATAGCAGAACTCTCGCCTAATCCCCAATCTTCCCGCGCAAGACGACAATCGAGGCCTTCGGCAGGGTGTACATCGCGTCCGGGCCGCCGGTTACGGTGGTTTTTGTTGCCGGGCCGTCCGGATCGCCGTGGCCGCCGTTTGGTCCTCCCACCCATTTATATTCGGCGGGACCTAACGTGATGCGCTCGCACCTGTCCGGTGAAGTACCGGGCGGATTTCGTGACTTCATCCGCGAACACCACTTTCACTGCATGGTCATTGTCGCGATCTTTGTTGATCAGCATTAACGACCATTGCCCGTCAGGGCGTTTCACCGCATAGGCGCTCACCAGCACGTTGGCCGATTCATCAACTAAATCGCTGGCCGCCTTGAACAAATGATGCGGCGCATCGATCGGTTGCACCCACTCTTTGGTAATCACCTGAGCAGCCAGGTACTGCGGCGGATAGTTGGTCACCCGATAGTCTTTATCCAGTCCCAGGAACTGCCCGTGTCCGGCGGGTGTCGGCATGTAATGAAAATAAAATGTTCCGCTGGCGCCTTCGCTCATCATGGCGCCGACATAGTCGGCCAACCAGAGGCCGCTCTTCATGTCTGTCGGACCGCCTCCGCCGCCCATGTTTCCTTCCGTCATGAAAAACGGAAGATTGGGCGGCAAGCCATTGTCCTTCCACGCCTGCACCACATGGCTCACTAAACTCGGCTCCAGATACAGATCGTTCCACGAAGCCGTATTCTCTTTCTCCTGGAACGGATAGTGCTCGAACGAAAAAAACGTGAACTCGTTCAATTTTCCGTGTGCCTTCAGATAGTCCAGAAATCGCGCCAGCCAGGAAACTCTTCCCAGACTGTCAGGCCACACTTCTACGTCGCCGAAAGTTCCTTCAAACGCGGGACCGCCAAGCTTTGCTTCGGGGACCAGTTTGTGAATCGCTGCCGCAAACTGGATGTACAGCGCGCCGTAGTCTTCGGGCAGCATGTGCTGCCCATCGGCTTCCTCTCCCATCTCGATCCGTGAAATGGGGTAATGGCGCTTGTACAAATAAGCGATCTCCGCCGCCGCGTTCTCTGGCGTTTCGTACAGCATGGCGATCGGCACCATGGTCGGCAGCCCGCGCGTGATGCCGCTGGTGAAAAATAGATCAAAGCCAATTTGATCGCCGCGCGAATACTCGAGGTCCGACGCCGCATGCCACGGGTCGACGGACGACGGCCACGTCACCGTCTGCCGTCGGCTCGTCGAATGCTGCACCACGTCATTGAAGCTGCCCGCCGCCGAAAGCGTTCCCACGTAGAGCTCGTTGATCGCATATCCCACGCAGTTGCGTTTGTCCTGCGCTCCATGCGTGTCGCAAGTGTTGGAGGATTCGGTCATCCAGATTCGGAGGAAGCGCGCGGTGATCGTTCCCGTGACCAATTTCAACGTCTCGGTACCGCCCTGTCCGGCGGCGACATATCCCTTTGGGAAAGTCTGCCACGTACCGGCTTGTGTTCCGTCGTAGAACGGTTCCAGCACGCCCGTCCAGAACTGCACTGCATATCGCCGCGCGTAGGGATTGGCCCAGGCGATGCGAATGGCATTTATGTCCACCCGTGCTCCCAGATCGATCATCACCCACTGTGGGTGAAGTGCGTCGTCTTCTCCCGTGAACGTCTTCGTCAAGTACGGATTGCTCTTCCAATAGGAACTCTCGTCTCCATCCGTCAGCCGCGACCACCCGTTGCCGTCTCCGCGACTGAAGCCGCGATGCGGAAGGGGATACGCGTACGAATGACGGATCACTTCTCCCGGCACTGCGCTGCCAATAAAATACCCTTCCTGCTTTTCGGCGTTGCTCCAAGTGCCCACGGCATTCCAATGCCACGCCTCCACCATGAGTTCGGTATTCTGGCGGTAGGTTACCGTCTGCCATCCCGCACCGAGGATTTCCTTGAGCACCGGGTCCC
Organism: uncultured Acidobacteriota bacterium; assembly: GCA_963786485.1. Taxonomy (GTDB): domain Bacteria; phylum Acidobacteriota; class Terriglobia; order Acidiferrales; family UBA7541; genus Acidiferrum. The sequence continues at coordinate 65,693 of CAWAZN010000001.1, read as the reverse complement.
GCAGCAGGGCATCGGTATTCTGATCGACCTCTTCTTTGGTGACTCGCTGATTTTCGACTCCCGGAGCGCCTGTACCCGCGCGTAAACGATCAATTGCGCCTCCCAGAGCATGCGGAGGGCTAAACGTGTTCACCACGTGTGCGGGCGTGGCATCCACCACCACGTTTTGGGCCGCGGCGCTGCTCGCCGCCAGCAACATGCCGATCGACACGACTGTTCCCCGCCTCAAGTTCAGTGCACCACGCATAGATGAGTTACTCCTAACGCGCGCAAGAACCTAGCGCTTCATGAATTGAATATTGTGCGAGACGTCCCGTCACGCCGTGCCGTGAGGTCGTGCCTGTTCCTTCAGCACGGACGTGCTGACCGGGAAAATAGCGGTAATCTTTGTACCCAGAGCATTGGAATCGATAATCAATTCGCCATTGGACTGGCGCACGCGCTCTTTCATTCCCCGAAGTCCGACGCCGACCGTTTGCGACTGAACCTCTGCAAATCTTTCTTTCGACATTCCCTTGCCGCGATCCTGTACCTCTGCATAAATTTTGTCGCCTTCTCGCGCAATGCGGATGAGTGCAGTCTTGCTTCCTGAGTGGCGATGGATGTTGGTCAGGCTCTCTTGCACGAGACGAAATATGGCCAACTCGACATCCGGGACGAGCCTTCCGAGGTCCTCGGCAATATGAACTTCGATACTAAGGTCGCTGCGCTGCGCCAAGCCTTCCACATACCACCGAAGTGCGGTCGACAATCCCCATTCATCCAGCATTGGCGGGTGCAAAAGATAAGAAGTGGTGCGTATCTCTTGCGTGAGACTCTGGATCAATTCCCTGGCATCTTTGATGCCCTCGGAGAATCGAGTCGGATCGCGTTTGGCGTCGTCCTCAAGTCGCCCCAGGGTCATTGCCAGTGCAGCCAGATTCTGGCCAGCGCTGTCGTGCAGTTCAAGCGCGATGCGCCGACGTTCCTCATCTTGGATGCGCATCAATCTTGCTGAAAGATCTCGAAGGCGATCCGACTGTTGAAGGATCTCCGCGTTCCGGCGCTGCAGTTCCTGCGTCCGAAACTGCACTTGAGTATCGAGCGCATCAGCGAGTGCGCGAAAACGCTGTTCACTCTCATGCAATTCACGCTCGACCCGTTTGCGTCCGGAGATATCACGCGCGATTTTCGAAGCTCCGATGATTTTTCCTGAGGCGTCCAGGACTGGCGAGATGGTCAGCGATATTTCCAGCTTGGAACCATCCTTCCGCAGGCGAATGGTATCGAAATGATCGATCCGCTCGCCTCGACTGAGTCGCGCCAGGATGCTGGTTTCTTCGTCGCGACGGTCGCGCGGAATGATCATCGAAATATGCTGGCCAATGGCCTCCTTGGCCGTGTAACCAAAGAGTCGCTCGGCGCCTGCGTTCCAAGTGGTGATCACGCCCTCTAAAGTTTTGCTGACGATCGCATCATCCGAAGAATCTACGATTGCGGCAAGCAAGCCGACGGCCTTGTCGGCCTTCAGACGTAACGCGGGAAGTTCGTCCAGAATCGATTGCTCGATCTTGTCTGGGCTGGCTTCGGGGTCTTCAAGGATGCAACTCGCCAGCGCTTGATGTGTCGCCAGAAGCTGCTTGATGTCATCCTCAAACTCGATTTCAGGATGGACCTTGGTCCAGTAGTGCGCCGCCCGAACAAACGTCAAGAAAAGCAGAAGGTACTGAAGTCGAATGGTGCCAAGCAATCGTTCCAGGGCAGCGAGGCACGCCGGAGCGTCCGGAGTCTGCAAGAACACGTGGCAGGCGAGAGAAAAAAGCCCGTCCTCCATCAGCGTGTCGGCCATCGGCAGTTCAACAAGAGGAGCCGGACAATTCGCGCAAAACGACAGGCGTGACTCTAGCTCAGGGCCCCGTGGAAGAGGTCGCCGCAGTAATTTGACTACATCCGCGACGTTTTCAGCGCGAGCGTCCTTATCGCCTGACGGACGACCAAGCCCAAGCAAGAAACCGGTGTGGCGGGCGATGCAGTAGCGGACCGCGCAAAAGCGAGAAAGAAGAACGAAAAGTCGCTCCTTAAAAACCGAGGGTAAAGGGTTATCGAGGTAGGCTGCTTGAGCAAATCCCCACAGTTTTTCGGTGATCTCGGGAGTCTCGGGAGAGAGCCGGAAAAAGTTCGGAAGCACGCCAAACCGTTCATTGACCTGCCGCTGCAGTTCCTGCGTAGTGCTCGCTAATTGGGCATTGTCCGATGCCATAAGCCTGGTTACTCCAGTTGCTCACAATTCGTGGATTTGCAACGGTTGAGGCTAAGCTCAGTAACGCCTGATTTGACACGCTTACCGAGGAAATGGATTTGGGCCAAAAGCAGATATACGGTAACCGATTACGCAGGAGTTGGCACGCCGCAACGTCCTGTGAGGGCTTCGGGCCGGTAGCCTTTATAAAGTCTCGTCCTAATCGACCCGAGTCGTCACCGAGATGAGCCAGCACTCCCGCGAAAGCTTATCATCGGCCCGCCTGGTTCGACGACGGCGCGGCGCGTTCTAAAGTAGACCGTGAACAGCTAACTGCTCCAATCGCCGCACGTCACATGGTATAAAAGCTCGCGTAATTCATGTTGGCGCGACGCTCGCTCGCGCTTCAGGGAGAGACACCATGGCCGCCCGCACAAGTTTCTTCACGGGGCTGAGAGTCTTGGCAGTGTGTCTTCTGCTTGCAGTCTGCTTTGCGGTCGGCGGCGCGCTTTCCGGAATCGACAAGGTCGCGCAGCAATCGATTACGCCGCAGTCCGATCCGCTTGCCAAGCAGGCTCCCCAGATGCCAGATAATTTCCTGGGCAGCTTTCTGCTTTTTTGTTTCGCTGCTGGGGGCACGCTTTCCTATCTCATCCTCAGATCGCGATGGCATGGCTGGACGCTCGCGGGCGCTATTTTCGTGAGCATGTATGGCATCTCGACCGTCGCCAGTCAGGTCGAAACTGTCGCCTTCCTCTCAGACAAACTGCCTCCAGGAATGATTCGGGCGATTTTCGTGCAAGGTGCGATTGCCGCGGCGTTGTTTGCGCCTCTGGCCGTCTTGACGCTAGGCAAGTGGCACGTTGATCCGCTTCTCTCACCGAGCCCGACTGTTGTTCCGTGGAAGTTCGCTTCGATCCTGGTGCGAGTTGCAATCCTCGTGGTGGCTTTCGTCTTTCTGTACATGTTCTTCGGCTATTACGTCGCCTGGAAAAACCCCGAACTGCAGCGTTTCTACGGAGGGCCGGAACTGGCGACCTTCTGGGCAGCATGGCAGCACAACTGGGCAAGCTCCCGATGGATTTACGCTCTGGCCGTGTTCCGCGCGCTTCTCCACATCGCGTGTCTCTACCCGCTGGTTCGCATGCTGTACACATCCCGGCGCGAGTCGGCCCTGGCTGCGGCGCTCTTTTTGTCTTGCTGGACGACCATGTTGCTGTTGCCCAATCCGTTGATGCCTCCCAGCGTTGCGCGCAGTCATTTTTGGGAGACGTTGGGATTCAACTTGGTCTTCGGTGCCTTGGCGGGATGGCTTCTGTGCGTTACAGCGCCCGTACCCCAAGCGGAGCCGAACCTGGCGGCCGGATTGGCGGCTTCGAAGCTGTAGCAGCGCCCGCCGTCCATTCTCGATGGGGTCATAGCCTCCGCGCACTACCCTGAAACGGGGTTCGAGGAAATCGGAGGGCGAATATCATTTAGCACGAGCTCACTTCCGCGAACGGGACTTCTGGCCCGGAATCCTTTTCCCTTCAGGAAGCTGTTCGTGCAAGAGAGCTAGACGGAGCCGACGGCCTTACCTTTGAGGAATTTGGTGTCGGCAGCGATACCGAAGGCTTCCAGCAAGCTGGCTTGCACTTGTCTTGACAGGGCGTTGATCTCGTCAACGCCGAAACTTGCGGCGCTGATCCGATATCTGAGCTGCTTCTCTCCCGCGGGGGTTTCAAGAATCCGCAGAACGGCGTCCGCGACTTCTTGAGCGTTGCCGACCGAGGACAAAAGCGCCCCGTTTAACTTCGTCGGAAACTCCTTGGCGGCGCCATACGTATCGGTGCGAGCCACATCGGCAGCCGTTACGCTGTTGCCGAAGACCGCAGTCTCATAAGCTCCGGGTTCGACAATCACCGATTCAATTCCCTGCGCGGCAAGTTCGTAGCTGTACGACTCGGCCAGCGCCTCGAGTGCAAATTTACTGGCGCAATAGAAACCCGCGGCAGGAAGAACCACTCGGCCGGCGCCGCTGCTGATGTGCATGAGCAGGCCGCTGCGTTGGCGCCGCATGTGCGGAAGCACCGCGCGATTTACGCGCACCGGGCCAAGAAAATTCGTGTCCATCAGGCGCTGCGCTTGTTCGGTGGTGACTGCTTCGGCCAGCCCTCCCAGGTAATATCCAGCATTGTTGATAGCCACATCGATGCGTCCTGCTTTGGCGACGGCGGCATCCACGGCCCGCCCCACCGAATCATCATCGGTCACGTCTAGTTCAAGTACGTGGATTGGCAGTGACTCCTTTTGCGTAAGCGTGCGTATTTCGGCGGCATTTTTGGCATTCCGCCCTCCGGGATCACGCATCGTGGCGAAAACAGTATGCCCTTTACGCGCCAAGGTTTCCGTGAACAGTCTGCCGAAGCCAGTGCTGGAGCCGGTGATGAGAACCACTTGACTGGAATTCATGCGTATCACTCCTTGCCTGTTTTGACGATATCGTGCTGCAACCAGTTCGATGCCGGAAGCAAAGTTTGGGTACGGGAAGCACCTAGTCTTGGTTAACGCGTTTACAGGACAAATGGACTTAGGCGAAGAACGATCGTCCGGTAACGCGACTTTGTCAGGAGCTATGTCAATCCAGCGCAAGCGATTATTCTGAAGCGTGTCCGAAAATCTAGAAATACCTCCGAAGAGCACGCAGCCTAAGGTCACTCTCCGATCCATCGTTCGATGGTTGCTCATAGGGGTGGCGGCTCTTTGGTCGCTGGCCGTGCTAATCCTTGTGTTTGCCCGGTGGATCGATCCACCGACCACCGCGGTGCACATGGAGCGCCGCCTGCAAGCATGGATTCACGGCACGGCGTATCACGAACGATACGAATTTGTTCCTCTGAGCCAAATCTCGCCCGAATTCCAGCATGCCGTCATCGCCGCGGAAGACGCGCGCTTCTACCAGCATTACGGATTCGACTGGCACGCTATGCAAATCGCTGCTGAAGACGATATGGAGGGCGGCCGTATTCGGGGCGGTTCCACTCTTACGCAGCAGCTGGTCAAAAATTTGTTCTTCGGAACCGGGCGCTCCATCCTTCGCAAGGGTGCCGAGTTCACGCTGGTCCCGGTGGCCGAACTGTTCCTGGGCAAGCGGCGCATTCTCGAGCTGTACCTCAACGTAGTCGAATGGGGACCGGGTGTTTACGGAGCGGAGTCGGCCTGCCGTTACTATTACCGAGTCTCTGCCCGGAGCATCGACCGGCAACGAGCGGCACAACTCGCCGCGATTCTGCCGTTACCCCTGAAGCGACGCCCCGATCATATGATTCGCTACAGCGGACTCATCCAAGAGCGCATGCGCCAAATGGGTTGGTAATCGCGCATCACACGGTGGAGAACCTTGGAAGGTTCGTAGCGATAAACATCATCACCGGATAAATGGGCGACCGCGAACTTGTCCCGTAACCCGACGCGGGCCATGTGTCGCGGGATTCCACAACCGAGTCGGTGTCCGAATTTGGGACATTCGCTGCCAAAAACGACCATCCCTGGCGATGCAGCCAACCGTAAGTGATTTACAATGTGGGTTTTGCTCTGGCACGCATGGTGCTATAAACGCCGGAGAGGACAAGAAACATGTCATTTTTCCGCGATCTGAGAATTGCATTCCACTCGCTGATGCGCAGCAAAGGGCTTGCAACCATCGTGATCCTCACGCTGGCCCTTGGCATCGGTGCCAACGCGGCCATCTTCACGCTTGTGCGGGGAGTGCTGCTCAAGCCGCTCGTCAACCGCGACGAGAACCGGCTCATGTACATCCGCCAGAGCGCCTCCAGCATGGGAGAGGACAATACAACGTTCTCCGTGCCCGAAATCAAGGACATCGAAGCCAGCGTCCACTCCGTGAGCGAGTTTGGTGATTTCTCGACGATGAGTTTTACGATGGTCGGACTCGGTGAACCTCGCGTAGTTCAGGGTGGCGTCGCCGGCGGCAACTATTTTGAGGTCATGGGTCTGCGTCCTGTTCTCGGCCGCCTCATCGGACCTCGAGACGGCGGTCCAGACGCCGCGGGCGTCATCGTACTCACCTATCGCTTCTGGTCTACCGTTTACAAAAAAGATCCTGGCGTGATCGGCAAGACCGTTCGCCTCAGCAGCATTGGCGATCGTTCCGCCACGGTCATCGGCGTCCTTGAACCCTGTGTGCCGTATCCCGCGGAGACAGAGATTATCAGCAACCTGGTCACCAGCCCGCATCATCTTTCCGCAACCATGGTCACCGGCCGCGTCCATCGCATGACGGAACTCTTCGGTAAGCTTGCTCCCGGCGTTACCCTCGACCAGGCTCGCACCGAGTTGCTCACCGCTTATGCTTCCATGCAGAAGGACCACCCCGAAGCGTATCCCGATCGCGACGGCTACCGCATTGATGCCAGGATGCTCCGGGACCAGATTACTTCTGGCGCGCGTACCGTTCTCCTTGTCCTTCTCGCTGCCTCGGGCCTCGTCTTCATCATCGCCTGCTCGAACGTTGCCAACCTGATTCTCGCGCGCACGGTTCGCCGCGAGGGCGAACTCTCCATTCGCGCCGCGCTGGGCGCAAGCACGGGCGCGCTTCGCCGCATGTTGTTAGCCGAAAGCCTTCTGCTCTGCGGCGCGGGCGCGGCAATCGCCGTAATGATCGCGCAGCCATTGGTCACCATCCTGGCTCGCTACGCCTCGCGCTTCTCCGTTCGCGCACTAGATTTGACGGTTGATTCCAGCCTGCTCTGGGTGGGAGTCGTGCTGGCGGTGGTCGCCGCGGCGATTTTGGCATTTGTGCCGCGCCTGCCCTCGGCTAACGCGTCGAATGGCATGAACTTGGCGAGCGGCAGCGTCCGCATCACCAGCAGCACCAGCCGCCGCCAGCGCATCTTCGCCGTCACGCAAATCGCCGCATCTTTCGTGCTGCTCGCGGGCGCATGCATGTTGATCACTACGCTGATCGCGTTGCAAACGATCCAGACGGGTGTTGATACGCGTCACGTCCTCGCGATCGACGTTCCACCGCCGTCCTACGGAAGAACACCGCAGCAAGTCCTCGACTTTTACAAGGAAGCGATACGTCAAATCGATGCGCTACCCGGCGTCAGCGAGACGGCTGTCGGCATGATCGCTCCGTGGCGTGATGCGAACGACTTCGGAGTAGGTTTGCAATTCTCTGGTGATGGCCACGTCCATGGCAAAGACGATCCTCGCGCGCTGTGGCGTACCATCTCTCCCGGCTTTTTCAACGCGCTTGGCGTTCCCATCATTGCGGGCCGCGATTTCAACGCGCTCGACGACCAGGATCGAGAGCCGGTGCGGATCGTCAGCGCGACTCTGGCACAGAGCATGTTTCCCGGTCAGGATCCGATCGGTCGGCACGTCTACTGGACCGATCCCGTGCTCGAGTTCATGGACGGCACGGCGAGCGAAAAGGCGCGATTTACGTCGCCACACCGCATTATTGGAGTCGCCGCCGATGTGGACGACGCACATATCGTTCCTGTGCCCACCTCCACCATTTATAGCTCCTTCGCAGACGGCGGAATGTACGGCGGTCACCTCTTCATCCACACCACCGCAAATCCTTATTCGCTGGTGACGCCGGTAACGCAAATTATCCGGCAGATGTCCGCCGATGAACCCGTTGAGCACGCCGCCACTCTCGAAGACATCCGTGCCAAAGTGCTTGCCCCAGACCGCTTGAACTCCCTGGTCTTTGGCGTGTTCGCCGGGGTGGCATTGCTGATTGCCGTCGTTGGCGTGGCGGGCGTTCTGGCGTTTTCTGTCAGCGCGCGGACACGCGAATTCGGCATCCGTTTGGCGCTTGGGTCACAGCCGGAAAATCTACTCAAAGGTGTTGTAGCGGAAGGCGTCGTAATGGCCGTCGTTGGCGTACTGGCGGGCGCGGCGTTTGGGCTCGTCGTTTCGCGTGTCGCAGGCAGCTATTTCGGCGACCTAAAAATGCCCGGCGCATTGCCCGTGATCGTTTCTGCGTTTGTGCTGTTAGGCGCGGCGGTAGTCGCTTCGATGCTCCCGGCGGCCCGCGCCGCCCGCGTCGATGTTATACAAGCGCTTCGCTCGGAATGATTTTCCCGGCGCTCCCAAGTTTCCGTTCCGCGTTGGCCAACGAAATCGTCGAACTGGAACATCTCCCGATCGCGCGTTGAAACAAGCCTTTCACAAGCGGCGAGGCCATCAGGATGCTGACCGATATCGCTCCCGAAGATTGACCGGCGATAGTCACACATTTCGGGTCGCCTCCAAAGGCGGCAATGTTCCTCTGGATCCATTCGAGCGCCGCGATCTGATCGAGCAGACCGTAGTTTCCGGACGAGTGGTGCGGGGACTCACGCGTGAGTTCGGGAAGCGCCAGAAAACCAAGCGGGCCTAGGCGGTAACCTATGGTGACCACGATGACGCCTTTTTGCGCGAGCCGGTCGCCCCGGTACAAGGGCATCGAAGCCGACCCGTTGATGTACCCGCCGCCGTAAATCCAAACGATCACCGGCAGGTGCTCGCTTGCGCTTTTCGCCGGGGTCCAGACGTTAAGGTACAGGCAGTCTTCGCTCACCGCCGGGGGCGTCTCGCCCGGCATGGAGACTCCAACTTGCATGCATGCCGGAGCAAACGCATCTGTTTTGCGCGTGCCAGTCCAAGGTGCGGCATGTACCGGAGGGCGCCAACGCAAGTCGCCCACCGGCGGAGCCGCGAATGGGATTCCTTTGTAGACACTTAATCCATCCGCGTGAATCCGGATATGGTGCCGGACTCCGTGCGGACTTGCTGCGCGACGGCCGCACTTGCCACCTGCGCCGCCGCCACAAGTACCCACGTAAGCTTCCATCGGTTCTGCACTTAGTCCTCCACGCAGACGCGCAATTTAGAGAGGATCAGGAGTACTCTCTTGGAATTCGAGTTGTCTGGGTTTCCGAAGTCAGAACTGTCTCATTTCTGGTGTATTGGCGCTTGTAATATTGCTCGGTGGTCGGAGGATCGCGTGCCGCAATCCGATCCCACCAGACTTTAGAAAAAATCAGGCGAATCTGCCGCGAAGTACCGCGAGAAAGCTTGGTGGACTGCTTTCGCGTCGCACTCGACAGTGAAGATGGTCGAGCGGTAATCTACGCCCGAAGCAAGGTCTTGAATCGCGAAGAATAGTTATGTACGCCTTCTAGTAAGTCGAGAACTTACGTTTGAGGGGAGGTGGGCCGTGTCTACGCTTCGGAGTATCCCCATCTTGATTTTCTTATTGCTGATTACCGCAGTCGGCGCAATGGCGCAGAAACCGTCGCCGCGAATACTGGATCTGCACGCGCCCGATGGGACCCTGTTGAAGGGAACGTATTTTTCTTCGGGCAAATCGGGGCCGGGAGTTTTGCTGCTGCACCAATGCAACCAACAGCAACTGACCCCGGCTAAGCCGTAACGTGAACGGCAGTCTGTTGATCTTCCACTACTTCGAATTGTGATACCAACGCAGGACGCGAAGCGCGCGTATTGTGTTCCAGCGGCTCGCACTGCCGACATTGGTCTCCATCTTCAGAGGAATACGCTCTGGATGCAGCACGTTGAGCGGCCACCGGCCGTTCTGGTGCCGGCGCTTCACTACGATTTCAATGGCTTCGTTGACGCGGCTGTCAGGTTTGCTTCCTGCATCCCTCAGATAATCAAGTCCCCGCAAGACGTCGTAGTGCCAAAACGTCGGGGACGCAAAGCGGAGCCAGCGTTTCTCGATGACTTCGCCAGTCCGCAGCGAGCGGAACATGCGGCGCTCCAGCAGATAGTCTTCAGCTCTCTTGCGCGCCTTAGTGACCGCCGCCGATTTGCCTCCCGCACGTTCGTATTCGAGCAGTCCTTCGAGCACACAGATAGTTGTATGAAACGAAGAGCGACGGCTCTTGGGTGCTTCGCAGTTCCAGCCGCCATCCTCCAGCTGCTCGTCCAAGAGTTGCTGCGCCAGTGCGTCGTTCGGCTCCTTGAAATACGCTCCGATGCCCAGGATTCTGCCGTTGATGCACGGCTCCGTCTCTCCATGCAAAAACGGTCGGTTGTTGAGCGGCTTATACACCAACCGCTTTATCGATGCGGTCGATCATGCGGCGAGCCTGCCCGCTGGTCGGGTCGAGACCGAGATCCTTCAGGACGACGAGACTCCAGAGCGTAACCAGGTCCCATTGACCGCCGGGCCAGCTGCCGTTAGGAGATTGCCGGGCGAGAAGTTTTGCTCCCCAGCCGTGCGTAGCCACGCGCGACCGCTCAGCGGCAATCGCCTCGGGGGCTTCACCCGTGAGATCTCTCATCACCTGCCAACGGATGGATGGGTCAGAATCCAGTAGCCATTTAATGTGCGCAGGTCGCGGTGCGTAATCGCCCAGGTGCATTCGTCTTTATAGCATGAGGGCTGAAGGTGTGACGCGCGCCCGAGCGATCTCGCGTACGAACCGGAATGGGGCAAGGCGTCCCGGTCTTACGCGGCGTCGCATGCTAGTCGAAAATTAAAAAATATCGCCTCGCCGTTTTGCGGCGTCTGCCATGCAAGAGTTCCTCCAACGAGGCAATCAAGTCAATTCGTGCGTCCGTGCGAATTCAGATCGCGCGACAAAATAAGTTTTAAGGTCACCTTGTCCGAAGCGCTCGTCAGCCCAAAGCCGACGCCTGCCTCGACATTCAGCGCCTTCCCGTACCAATCGAACACTCCGTACAATTGCTGCGATTGCTTTCCCGCAGACAAAAAGTTGCGCAGCGGACCATAGTCCGCATATTCCTCGGCGGCCACCGCCCATTTCGATCCCTGGCGATACGCTAGCCGTACTGCCGGCGCGAAATCCAAGCTCTTGAATCCGCCCCTGAACGAATTGTCCAGAATCGGATTCACGATAATGTCTACCGGATGCAAATGCCACCCGATGATCGGCCGAATCTCTGACGTGAAGTGCGTCGGCTCCCAATGCAAAGCGTTGTAGCTGAACTCAAAATTCACACCGTAAAAAAACGTCCGCTCCGCCGCATGCGGTCTGACGAACAACATGCGGAGCTTCCCGCCGTTAATCGAGGCTCCACGCCCCTGAGAAATGCTGTACAGCGGAAGGTACAGCCCGGCTTCGAACCAATTGGTGACGCCGTAAGCCCACTCCGTTACGCCATTGAAAGACTTGTCGGGAGTCAACCCACCAGGGAACGCCGGAGTACTCAAACCGTCAGCGATAAAATTGTTATGCCAGGTAAGGTTGAAGATTCCCGGCTCCGCGATGTTTGCGTCATATACCTGAATTTCGTCGGTCTGCGCCTGCGCCCGCAATCGGATGCAGAAACAGTCCGCCAAATATTAAGAAACACGCCGCAAAATACCTTGGAAAAAGCTTCATCGGGCCTTAAGCCAGCTCTAAAACTCACGCACTACATAATGCGCGAGCTTCGCAAATTTATAGTCTGACATTCTCAAAATAAACGCCCGATGAATTGCTTCGATGCGCATGTGGTGAACGTGGGATATAGCGCGGCATGTCCCAGTATCCAGCTAGCGGCCGCGCATAAAGGCATTCAGCTCCGAAAAGCTCAAGCCGCCTTTTGCAAAGTTGAAAGTGCCATGCTCCTTGATTTCTTTCGCCGCCGAATAAAACGCGCTATAGGCCATCCGCGCCAAACCCGATCCCAGGCTGACTCGGCGAACCCCAGCGGCGGCGAACTCCGCAGCCGTTGGCCCACCCGCGCTGACTAGCGCATTCACCGGAGTGGGAGCCACTGCCGCGCAAACCGTTTTGATTTCATCCAGGTTGCGCAATCCCGGCGCGTACACCACGTGCGCGCCAACTTTCGCGAACGCCTGCAAGCGTCGAATCGTGTCGTCGAGATCCGGTCGATCGTGCAGAAAATTTTCCGCCCGGCCCGTCAACGTAAAAGGGAAGGGCAACGCATTCGCCGCTTCCACCGCCGCCGCCACTCTTTCGACGGCGTGGTTGAACTCATAAATCGGTTTGTCGACGTTGCCAGTAGCATCCTCAATCGATCCGCCCACCAATCCGGCCTCCGCCACCAGCCGAATGGTTTCCGCCACAGTTTTAGTATCGTCGCCAAAACCATTTTCCAGATCGCCGGCCACCGGCAGATCACTAGCTCCGACAATCGATCGGATGTGGCTCAAGACTTCTTCTCGCGAAACCAGCCCTTCACCATCTCGCCGTCCCAGAGAAAACGCCAGTCCAGCGCTGGTGGTTGCCAGTGCTTCGAACCCCAGCGATTCAAGCATGCGCGCTGACCCAGCGTCCCACGGATTGGGAATCACAAATCCTGCGGGCCAATCGTGTAGCGCTCGAAATTGTTTAGCTTTTTCACTTTGCGAAATACTCATGAATCTTCTCCCCGGGGGCTAGCACGTAAGCCGTGTCCTGCAGCCGTGCAGTTAACGACTGGCTTTTTTCGCCCTGGGCTTTTTGGACGCGCTCGAAACTTTTTCGTCGCTAGCCGCCGTGGCGGAGGATGCTGTTGACGCAGACGTCGGCACCGGCGAAGCCGCCTTTCGCGTGCTCGCGTTCGAAGGTTTTGGCCGCAACGCCGCCAGGAATTGTTCCACCGGAAGCGTATTGATCACATCCTTCGCAGTCAGCCACGCCCGCCGCGCCATGGTCACACCGTAATGAATATTCGCCAACGCCCGCGCATCATGCGAGTCCGTGGAAATAACCACCTTCACGCCCCGCTCCTTGCACATCCGCAGGTACACGTCCTTCAAATCCAGCCGGTCCGGGTACGCGTTGCACTCCATCGCCACGCCGTGCTTCGCGCACGCATTCAAGATTTTCTCCATGTCGTAGTCGAGTTCGTCGCGGCGCAGCAGCAATCGCCCGGTCGGATGTCCAATAATTTGCGTGTAGGGATTTTCGATACAAGCCAGCATGCGTGCCGTCATGGACGCGCGATCCAGGCTGAAGTACGAGTGAATGCTGCACACCACCACGTCCAGTTGCGCCAGCACTTCCTCGGAATAATCCAGGTCCCCGTCTTTCAAAATATCCACTTCCGACCCGGCCAAAACGCGAATCCCCAGCTTCTTTTCATTTGCCGCATGCAAAGCGTGAATATGCTGCAGCATCCTTTCCTCGCTGAGTCCATTTGCGATGGTCACGGACTTGGAGTGGTCGGTAATCGCGATGTATTCGTGCCCCAGCGCTTTGGCCGCCAGTGCCATCTCCTCGATCGAATTTTTCCCGTCGCTGGCCGGCGTGTGCATCTGCAAGTCGCCCTTGATGTCCTTCAGCGTGATCAGTTTCGGCAGGGTATGGTTTTCCGCAGCCTCAATCTCGCCGGAGTTCTCTCGCATCTCCGGCGGCACAAAATCCATTTTCAACTTCGCGTAGATTTCCTCTTCGGTGGTTCCCGCCACCCGCCGCTCCGCCTTGAGTGTGGCCAGGCAATATTCATTCAACGTGTATCCCAGTTCATTCGCGCGTCCCCGCAGTTTTACGTTGTGCTCTTTCGAGCCCGTGAAATAAAGTAACGCCGCGCCGAAATTCTCCTTCTCCAGCAGCCGCACATCCACTTGCAAGCCGCTATCCAGCGTAAAGCTCACTTTGTTGCCGCCGTGCGCTAGCGTCTGCTCGATACGGGGATATTTCAGGATGTGCTCGGCGATGGCATCGATTTTCTTCTGTCCGGTTTGTCCGTCCGCCAGGGTGAGCAATAAATCCAGATCGCCCACCGTGTCGCGGCCTCTCCGCAACGATCCCGCCGGCGTAATCGAAGCGATACCCGACCCAAACTTTTCGATGTGCGCAATCAACTCGGCTGCGGCCGCGCGAACCTTATCCACCCGGAATCGTCCGGTCGACCGCTTGAATGTCTCCACCGCTTTCAGAATATTTTCTTCGGTCTTTTCTCCAAATCCGGGCACATCGCGCAGCTTGCCGTCCCGCGCCAGCTTTTCCACATCGTCAACCGTAGCCGCCTTAAAGTTCGACCACAGGAACGCCACTTTTTTCGGCCCCAAGGATTGCAGCGACATTACTTCCAAAAGGGTCGCCGGGAATTTCTTCAACAGCTTCTGTCGCAGGCTGTAATCGCCGCTATCTAGAATTTCCTGAATATGTTCCGCCATCCGGTCGCCAATGCCCGGCAGTTCCGTCAGCTTGGCGGGATCTTGTGCAATCTGTTCGATGGACTCATGCATCCCGGCGATCATCTCGGCAGTTTTTTCATAACTGCGATATCGCCCGATCATCGCCCCATCAATCTGCAAAAGTTCCGCAGTCTCTCGCAAAATCCGCGCCACTGTTTTGTTGTCCATAGCGCCTCAGTATAAACCCGCCCTTCAAAATTTAGCTGAAGCGCGAGCCTGGCCTACCCACTGTCGCGCGAGGTTGCCGTGAGTCACGAAGAGTGATCGATCTTCCTCCCACTTGCCGCGCACTGGATACTCTCCAAATAAGAAAAGGCCGGCAGAGGGCGCTCTGCCAGCCTGTATTAGGAATAATTGCTAAGGGTGAATCGATTTGCCTGCGCCTACGCGCCGGCTTTCGCTACATTCGCTGCCTGGGGCCCTTTCGGTCCCTGCACAATCTCAAACTCTACCGGGTCTCCTTCCTGCAACGTCCGGTAACCGTCTCCGGTAATCGCCGAGTAATGCACAAATACATCCGGACCGTCATCGCGCCCAATGAATCCGTATCCTTTTGAGTTATTGAACCACTTTACCGTTCCTTGCACTTACGGGGACCTCCTCCTACTTGCGGACTCAGATGTGCAACTTGCGCGGCAAAACAAAAACGACTCCGCGCAGTAAAGTAAATCGCGCGGAGTGTACCAGAATGAAACCGCTAGTCAATAGGACGCCAAAGCGTAAACCTTTAGGTATTTAAGTAAGTGGGAATCATATGAACCGTTTTAATACAGGCCGCAAATCATCTACAGCGTGAACGGAGATGCTTGCCAGCGCGTAATTGCGGTGATTTTTCGGAGAGAAACTACGCCATGAACTTGAAGTAATACAACAGTCCGGCGATGGACTTTGCGTCTCGAAGTTTTCCGGTGCGAATCATCTCTTCCAATTCTTTGCGCCGGTAAGCCTTATTGATAATTTTTTCATCTTCTTCGGGGTGCGCTTCGCCTTCTGTCAACCCCTCGGCTAACAATAGGTACATGCGTTCCTCAAGAAACCCCGGAGTCGGGAACACATCCAGAAAAATTGTAAACTTCTTCGCGCGATAGCCCGTCTCTTCCATCAATTCGCGCGCCGCCGCCTTGCGCGGAGCCTCGCCTTCATCGATCCGTCCTGCCACCAGTTCCCACAAATACTGTTTCGTTGCATGCCGGTACTGCCGAATCATCACAATCCGTTTATCGGGCAGCACTGGGAGCACCACCACCGACCCGGGATGCGTAATCACTTCTCGCGTCGTCCGCACTCCACTGGGCTCGATGACTTCATCGCGCCGAATGCCGAATACCGAGCCTTTATAGATCGTCTTGCTGGACAGCACTTTCGCAGTCGTCAACTTTTTGCCTGGCATAGCACCCTTAACATTCGTTCGCATTTCATTTTAGTCGATAACCGCCCCAACGTGGCCGCTCGCCGAACGAGGTGTCGCTTTTGTAGAGGCCGCCTTCCGCTTGCCCTGACGGGGGGGCGGACGCCTTTGATGCCACACCGATACCTTCTGGTCTGCGCGACGTTCCTCACGCACTCGCACACTTCGCAATAATCATCGTGATGTCGTCATGCTGTTCATGCGGCGTAAACTGCCGCACTTCCGCCACCACCGCGTGGATCATCTCCTCGCAACACAGCCCGCGATGCCGCCCCAGCGCCGCAATCAGTCGTTCTTCCCCAAACTGTTCGTCGTCGTGATTAAAGCTTTCGGTAATCCCATCGGTGTACAGCGCCAACGCATCGCCGGGAAACATCGTGGCCTCGCCAACTTCGCAATCCCAGATCTTGAATATCCCCAGAATCGTGGCTGTGGAATGCAGCCGCTCCACGCTGTCGTCCGCGCGCAGAATCAGCGCCGGCAAATGTCCGCAATTCACATAGCGCAGTCGCCGCGCGCCATCATCGTATTCCGCGAAAAACAGCGTCGCGAACGCGCTGTCCGCGGTGCTCTCACAGAAAAGCCGGTTCACGGATTGTAGTAATCGCTGTGGTTGGTCCAGAGCAATCGCGCATTGGCTTCGCAAGTTAGCCTGCAGATTGGCCATCAACAGCGCCGCCGCGATTCCTTTGCCGGAAATATCGCCGATCACCAGACCGACGCGCGAACCGCCCAAATCCAGAAAGTCGTAATAGTCGCCGCCCACTTGCCGCGCCTGGTGGCACAAGCCCGCATATTGCAGCGATTTCAGTGTCGGCAGCGTCTGCGGGAAAAGGTGCGCTTGCACTTGCTTGGCGATTTCCAATTCCTGGGCCGCGCGTCGCTCCAGTTCCAGTTTTTCCGCCACTGCGCGGCGTTGCGCTTCCACCGCGTGCGTCACTTCGTCAAAACTCACCAGCGAAAACGAATTGCCATCGAGGTCTCGAAAGCGTGTAAACACGCCGCCCCAAATCGGTTCACGGCTCGGTTCCACGGGGTTCTGACCGGATGGCTCCGAACCCATTTCCTCGCCGGGCGCGGCCGCACGCGCCGCGTTCTTCAGCCGTTTCAATCGGGGCGTCGAAAGGAACACCACTCCACGCTCTCGCCATTCTCGATATTTCGCCATCACATCTTCGGTAACGAACGTCACATGCGTCGGCCGCCCGATCAGTTTGTAGTCGTCCGAGGTCTTGTCCGGTGCCGCCAGCGTCAGGTTCGCGCTGCCATCCGGCGTCGCCACGGTCAACCACCGCCGCCCTGGTTGCACCCGCGCATCGAAGATCAACGAAAAGCCCAACTGCTCCACATAAAAAGCAAGGCTCCGCTCCAGATCCCGCACAAAAATAGTGACGGACTGTAGCCGCAGAAAAGGATTCTGCCGGTCGCTGCGCAGTGCGCCACCCATTCCGCTGTTTGGAGCTCCACTCATCGCCTGCATTATACGGTGCGGCAGGGAATTTGCGTGCCCAATGCCGCGCGAATTTGTTGCATCGATTTTTCGCCGCCCCTGTAACCTGCTGTTCGCTTGACCGTAACAACTGCCTGCGATAGTGTGAACGTAGTTTCTCCCGTGAAGTGGCTGCAGCTCGTGGAACTAAATCGCGGTCATTTGTAATGCCAGGAGGAATTCCCATCGGGCACCCCATTCCTGTCGCAGGCACCAAACCCACCAACTGGATGAGACGTAGCGTACACATTTCCGGAAAAATTGAACCGCTCTTTGGCACGCTCGATGAAAACGTGCGCCTCCTCGAAGATTTGCTCCACGTAGAAACGCAATTGCACGACACGAAATTGACCATCGACGGCCCACACGATTCTGTCGAGCAGGCCGTTCGTATCGTCGAAGAGTACAACCACGCTTCGCAGCGCGGGCGCGCGCTTTCGTCTGACGAAGTAAAAACGCTGATTAAGACAGCCACCGATAATCCGGGCGAACCTCTGCGCGGCATGTTTGACTCCGGCCGCACGCGCTCCTTCGGCAAGAAGACCGTTACGCCGAAAAACGCCAGCCAGCGCCGCTACATGGAAGAAATTGAAAAGCACGACATGATGTTCGGCATCGGTCCCGGCGGCACCGGCAAAACCTACATCGCCGTGGCCATGGCCGTCAGTGCTTTGCTCACCAAGCAAGTGAACCGCATCATTCTCGCGCGCCCCGCGGTGGAAGCCGGCGAGCGGCTAGGATTTCTTCCCGGTACCTTGCAGCAGAAAATCGATCCGTACATGCGTCCGCTGTATGACGCGTTGTATGACATGCTCGATGCGGACAAACTCGGCGCGTTCCTCGAGAAGGGAACGATTGAAGTCGCTCCGCTGGCTTTCATGCGCGGCCGCACCTTGAACGATTCCTTCGTGATTCTCGACGAAGCGCAAAACACCACCAGCGAACAAATGAAAATGTTTTTAACCCGCCTCGGCTTTCATTCCAAAGCAGTGATCACTGGAGACGTTACCCAGATCGATTTGCCGATCGGCAAAAAATCCGGCCTGATCGAAGCGCTGGAAGTCTGCGGGAATATCGAAGGCATCGGCGTGGTGCAGTTCGGCGAAAAGGATGTGGTCCGCCACAATCTGGTGCAGCAGATTATTCGCGCCTACGAGGTCTACGATTTGGCGCATCCGCAGCGCAGCGGCAATTTGTTTCCACCGCGCCAGGCTGTAAAGCCCGAAGCTGCGGTCGCGACTGAGGTTGCCGCGAAGACTGAGGTTGCCGCCAAGCCCGCACTCAATCCGGTGCCGGGGGAACCAGCCCACGAGCCATCTCACGAAACGCCGCAAGGTTGAAGCGCATGAAGGGCCGCGCCCAGGAAGCGGTCATCAATCGACAGCGAACGGTAAGGATCACTCTCGCTCCACTTCGTTCGTTCCTCAAAAGGGTCTGCCAAGGTTTGCAATTGCCGCCTGCGGAAGTTACCGTGTGTTTCGTGACCGACGCGGAGATTGCCCGCCTGAACGAGAATTTTCGCCACAAACGCGGACCAACAGACGTGCTTTCTTTCCCTGCGCATCGCCAGCGAAGCCGCAAGACATGGCAAAATGTCGCCTGAGCAAACATCAGTCTATCTTGGCGACATCGCCATCTCGCCCGCTACTGCGCGGCGAAATGCGGCAAAATACGGACGTACTTTGCCCGCGGAGTTGCGTATCTTGATGCTGCACGGAGTCCTGCACCTTCTTGGCTACGATCACGAAACGGATCACGGTCAAATGACCCGGCTGGAAAACAAATTGCGCCGGCGGTTTGGCCTGGCATGAGATTCGTGAACTGGGCATTCGCCTTCCGCGTCCTCCTTCTGGCGATTCTGCTACCGATTTTTTCATATTTGACGCTCATCTACCGCGAGCTTGGCCGCATGACCACCGGTCGCATCCGTCAACATCTGGAAATTTTTGAAGCAGAGATAGAACCGAAACTGCGCATCAATCGCCGCAGTGGCGGCCGTACCTTCCGCATCCTCGGCCACTTCATGCTCGCGTTCCTGGTCTTGGAGACCACGCGCGGAGTGGTTTATTTTGTCCCCGGCCGTTGGGAGTCTTTCCTGGAGTTTTGCGTCTTCCTCACTCTCGAAGTTGTCATCGCCATGCATTTCATCCCGGATACTTTGCTGTACCGCACGGATGGCCGCTGGCTGCTTCCGCTGCTTCCGATTGTTCGCGCTGGAATGTGGCTAGTGTGGCCCGCGCGCGTCTTTCTCGAAGGCGCGGAATCCCTAGCCAGAATCTCTGAACACGAACCGGAAAAAACGGAAGAGCAACGCACCGAAGAGGGCATCGAAGCCCTCGTCGAGGCTGCGGAAGAAGAAGGCATCATCGAGCCGGAACAGGCCGACTTGATCGAGCAAGTCGTGGAGTTCAGCGATAAACGCGTCAGAGAAGTTATGACTCCGCGCCCCGACATCGTTGCTATCTCCGCGGACTCTACTTTGGAAGAACTGCACGCCAAATTTGTTGACACCAAATTCTCCAAAATGCCGGTGTACGAAAAAACTCTCGACGAAATTTACGGCGTCGTGAATGCCCAGGAACTGTTGCATATCGCTGACGCCGACCTGCCTCGCAGGCGCGTCAGGGAACTAGCGCGACCAGCTCTCTTCGTGCCGGAAACCAAAGCCGGCTCCGATCTGTTGCGCGAAATGCGGCAAAAGGGGCAGCCCATGGCCATCATTATTGATGAGCACGGTTCCGTCGCCGGCCTCGCCACGGTCGAGGATTTGGTCGAAGAAATCGTCGGCGAAAGTGGCAACGATGGTAAGCCCCCAGCCCCGGATGTGGTCCGCGAGCCGGATGGCGGCTTGGTCGTCCGCGGCAGTTTGGACATCACCGAAGTGGAAGAGTTACTAGGCATACGATTTGGCGGCGAATCGCACGAGACAGTGACGACCATCGCCGGATTGCTCAGTCACGTCTCCGGAAAGGTTCCTGCGGCCGGAGATAGAGTGGCTATCGAAGGGTACTGTTTCGAGGTCCTCGAAGCCAACCAGCGCAAAGTGTTGCGCCTCAGGATTCACAAGCTGCCGCACCAGGCGGCAGTCAGAGAAATTTAGGAACAACGGGCGCAGAAACACTCGCGGTATAACATTTTTCGCAGTAATATAACGATATAGCGCATTCATATTTTGCATTCATAAGAAGAGGGGCACTTCTTGATGGGAAATCGAATCCTGGTGGTCGATGACCACGATGTTGTACGGGCCGGTGTTCGTACCATTCTTGCGACGCGTCCCGAGTGGGAAGTCTGCGGTGAAGCCACCAACGGCAAAATGGCCGTGGACATGGCGCGCGAGTTGCAGCCTGACCTTATTGTGATGGACATCACCATGCCGGTGATGAGTGGCCTGGAAGCAGCCCGCGAAATCGCTAAACACAACTTGCCCTCCAAAGTACTCGTCCTTTCCATGCACGAACTGCACTACAAGATCGAGGATTTGGTCAGGATGGGCATCCGCGGTTACGTACTGAAGTCCGACGCCGTGCGCGATTTGACCCGAGCCTTGGACGAACTTTCCAGCGGCGGCACATTCCTCAACCGGCCTAACCATGATCCGTCGTCGTCCCAGAATTCCACGAAACGTATGCCTGGCATGTTCTGCATGGCCCTTAGCTGGGCGTAACGTTCTAACGGGTCGCCTTCTGCGTGCTCACCCGCTATTAAGCGGGCGACTTCTGTAACCCTCAATCCATTTCTGCCTAATATTGTCTCGAGCGGATGCTTGCCGTTCACTCCTTAGCGTGCCGAAATGTTACTCTCTAACTACTCGCGGGCGTTTGCGAGCCGCGAAAACTTCGCATGAAAGAGTCCATGACGCCTGAAACACCAACTGGCCGTTCCGGTTTTGTGGCCATTGTTGGCCGCCCCAACGCCGGCAAATCCACCCTGATCAACCAACTCGTTGGCCAGAAGATCGCTATCGTTACGTCCAAGCCGCAGACGACGCGGAATCGCATTCAGGGCATCGTCACACGTGCTGAAGGGCAAATCGTTTTTATCGATACGCCGGGGTTGTATGATGCGGATTCGGCGCTGGGGCGGCAGATGATGCATGAAGTTGCCGCGGCGCTGGAAGATATCGATGTGTTGCTGTTGATGGTGGATGCCAGCCATCCACAGACGCACATGGATGAGCTGCTGCTGTCCAAAGCCCAGCGGTTTCGCGGGAAAACGATTTTGGTGCTGAACAAAGTCGACCGGGTGAAGAAAGAAGAACTACTTCCGCTGATCGAGGAATTTTCTAAAGCGTTTGAGTTTGCCGCGATCGTGCCGATTTCTGCTTTGAAAGCCAATGGGCTGGAAGAATTGCAGAAAGAGATTTTGCGGATGCTGCCCGAAGGTCCGCCGCATTTTCCGGAAGATCAGGTGACCGACCAACCAGAACGTTTTCTCGCTGCGGAAGTGATCCGCGAAAAAGCCATTCAATTGACCTTCCACGAAATTCCGTATGCGCTGGGGGTGATGGTCGACAAGTATGAGGAGAAGCCCAGGCTGTTGCGCATTGAGGTGACCCTGAGCGTGGAACGGGATTCGCAAAAGAAGATTCTGATTGGGCATAAGGGCGAGATGCTGAAGAAAATCGGCACGGAGGCCCGCAAAGAACTGGAAAAAATGTTCGACACCAAGATCTATCTGGGACTTTTCGTGAAGGTGATGCCGGACTGGCGTGAGAACCCTTCGCGAGTCAGGGAGTTCGATTGGCACGGGCAGCTGGAGGCGTTGAGCGAGCTGCAACGGGAACCTTCGGACGAGAACTGAAGCGGGTACCCCAGTACCATTTTTTGAATCGTTATCAAAACAGGGAACTTAAAGTCCTTTGTTTTGATAACGATTCGCAAGTGTTAATTCTGCGCGACTTACAGTGGCCTTCCCGTTACTTTCTGCTAACTATACTCGGCGACGGCCTAAGCTCGGATACCTACACCATACATAGTACTACAGAGTTATCTAAATTGTCAAGCACCGTTTTGGGAATTTGCATGGTCCCCACTCTTACACCGAGCCGGACGCGTTTGGTTTGAAGAAGTGGCGAGTGATTAGTGGTGAGTGGCGAGTCCTTTGAGGGATGAAGGTGGGCAGTCACGAGCGGAGATTTGGCGACGACGGGATCGCCCAGTACAATTGGCGGCTATGTATTTGACGATTACTACGACACACAGACCGGCGACCGACTTGGGGTATTTGCTGCATAAGCGGCCGGGGAAATTGCATGAGGTGGAGCTGACGTTTGGGCGGGCGCTGGTGTTTTACCCGGAGGCGTCGGAGGAGAAGTGTACGGCGGCGTTGCTGGTGGAGATTGACCCGGTGGATCTGGTGCGGAAGTCGCGTGGGCCATCGGGTTCCGGTGAAGGCGGATTGCTGGACCAGTATGTGAATGACCGGCCCTATGTGTCGTCGTCATTTACCAGCGTAGCGTTGGCGCGGGCGTTCGCTTCGGCGATGGGCGGACGGAGCAAGGACCGGCAGGAACTGGCGGATACGGCGATGCCTCTGCGGATCGAGATTGCGGTGATTCCTTGCCGAGGCGGGGAATCTTTCTTGCGAAGTTTGTTTGAGCCGCTGGGGTATGCGGTAGAAGCCGCGCGGCTGGAGCTAGACGAGAAATTTCCGGAGTGGGGTGAAGGGCGTTATTGGAAGGTTGCGCTGACGGCGGAGAAGCGGCTGGCGGAGGTTCTGGAACATTTGTACGTGCTGTTGCCGGTGATGGATGACGACAAACACTATTGGGTGGGGAAGGACGAAGTTGAGAAATTGCTGACGCGCGGTGGCGGATGGCTGGCGGGACATTCGGAGCGCGAGGAAATTACGCGAAGGTATTTGAAGCACCAAAAATATTTAATGCGGGAAGCGTTGGCGCGTCTGGTGGACGAAGGCGACGACCCGGACGAAGTTGCGGAAACGCAAGCGGCGCAGGAAGGGGCAATTGAGGAACGAATCAGTTTGAATCAGCAGCGATTGGGGTCCGTATTGGCGGCCCTGCGCGGATTGAACGCGAAACGCGTTTTAGATTTGGGATGCGGCGAGGGCAGGTTGCTGGCGATGTTACTTGCGGATACAGCGTTCACGAAGATTGTTGGAATGGACGTTTCGCCGCGAGTCTTGGAGAAGGCTGCGGAGCGACTGCATTTCGATACCATGCCGCCGCGAAAACGGGAGCGGATTGAGCTGCTGCAAGGCTCGCTGATGTATCGCGATGAACGACTAGCGGATTTTGACGCGGCCGCAGTAGTGGAAGTGGTGGAGCACCTGGATGCGGCACGGCTGGCGGCATTCGAGCGGGTGCTATTCGAGCAGGCACGCCCCGCAGGCGTAGTGCTGACCACACCGAACCGCGAGTACAACGTGAAGTTCGAAACCTTGCCGGCGGGAAAATTTCGGCATCAGGATCACCGGTTTGAATGGACGCGTGCAGAATTTCAGGCGTGGGCGGAGGGAGTAGCGTCGGCAAACCAGTATGAGGTTTCGTTTCTGCCGATTGGCGCCGAGGACGCGGTACTGGGAGCGCCAACACAAATGGCGATCTTCCGTAGAGGGGCTCGGGCGTAACGTGCGCGAGAAATTTACATTTCCGGAATTGTCACTGGTGGTGCTGGTTGGGGCTTCGGGCTCGGGTAAGAGCACATTCGCGCGAAAGCATTTTCTTCCGACTGAGGTAATTTCGTCGGATTACTGCCGGGCCTTGGTTTCCGATGACGAAAACGATCTGGCCGCCACGAATGATGCGTTTGATGTGCTGCATTTTATCGCAGGAAAGCGGTTGGCGGCAGGTCGTCTAACGGTCGTCGATGCGACGAATGTGAAGCCGGAAGACCGCAAACCGCTGGTGGAACTGGCGCGACAGTATCACTGCCTGCCGGTAGCGATTGTTTTGAATGTGTCGGAGCGGGTTTGTCAGGACCGCAATCAGGTGCGAACCGATCGCCGTTTGCCGAATCATGTAGCGCACCGGCAATTGCAGAATTTGCGGAGATCGCTACGAGGTTTGGAACGCGAAGGATTTCGGCATGTTCTGATTCTGAGTTCGCCAGAAGAGGCGGATGCGATAGCTCTACAGCGAGAGCCGCTATACAACAACAAAAAATCGGAGCATGGTCCCTTCGACATCATTGGAGACGTACACGGATGTTATCCAGAGCTCTGGCTGCTGCTGGAGCGGCTGGGTTATGCGATGACTGCCGGCGAAGACGGAAAGACGGTGCGCGTAACACCGCCGGCGGGGCGCAAGGCGGCCTTCCTAGGAGATTTGGTGGATCGCGGGCCGGATTCGCCGGCAGTGCTGCGACTGGTGATGCAGATGGTGCAAGAAGGTAGCGCTTACTGCGTGCCGGGAAATCACGACATCAAGTTGATGCGAAAATTGCGGGGCAAAGACGTGCAGCTGACGCACGGAATTGCGGAAACGCTGGAACAACTTGGAAAAGAGCCAGCCGAATTTTCGGCGGCAGTGCAAAAATTTCTGGATGGCTTGATCAGCCACTATGTTTTTGACGAAGGCAAACTGGTGGTGGCGCACGCGGGGATGAAGGAAGAGATGCAGGGGCGTGGGTCCGGAAAAGTACGGGATTTTGCCCTATTTGGCGAGACGACGGGCGAAGTAGACGATTTTGGATTGCAGGTTCGCTACAACTGGGCGGCGGATTATCGCGGCGCAGCAATGGTGGTGTATGGACACACGCCGGTGCCGGAAGCGGAATGGCTGAACCGAACGATCAATATTGATACCGGCTGCGTGTTTGGCGGCAAGCTAAGCGCGTTGCGTTATCCGGAGAAGGAAATCGTGTCGGTGCCGGCGGCGCGGACGTATTACGAACCGGCGCGGCCATTTCTGGAACCGGAGGCGATGGCGCCGCTCTCCGCACAACAAGCGCACGACGATTTACTGGATCTGGCGGACGTCACCGGCAAGCGATTCATCAACACACGGCTGCAGGCCAACATCGCGATTCCGCAGGAGAATGCGATGGCGGCGCTGGAAGTGATGAGCCGGTTTGCAGTGAATCCGAAGTGGCTAATTTATTTGCCTCCGACGATGGCACCAACGGAGACGACTGAGCAACCGGGCTTGCTGGAGCATCCGGCGGAAGCTTTTTCTTACTTTCGCAGCGAGGGTGTGCCCACCGTGATTTGTGAAGAGAAGCACATGGGATCGCGCGCGGTGGTTATTTTGTGCCGAGATGCGGACGTGGCACGGAAGAGATTTGGCGTGGTGGGTGAGGAGATCGGAGTTTGCTACACGCGGACGGGACGGCGATTTTTTGATAAGCCGGAACTGGAGTCGGCGTTTTTGTTGCGGATTCGCGAGGCTGCGAATCGGTGCGGTTTGTGGGATTCGCTGAAGACAGATTGGATTTGCCTGGATGCAGAGTTGATGCCGTGGTCAGCGAAGGCGCAGGAACTCTTGCGAAGGCAATACGCACCAGTGGGAGCGGCGGCGCGTGGGGCATTTCGTGAGGCACTTGCGGGCTTGAATGCAGCGGCTGGGCAGGACGCGGAGATCGCCAAGTTGCGAGATCGATTGGCGGAACGGGCGGACCTGGCTTCGGGCTTTGTCGAGGCATATCGACGCTATTGCTGGACGGTGAGTTCGCTTGATGATTTGAAACTGGCGCCGTTTCATTTGATTGCGGCGGAGGGGCACGCGTTTTTTGATCGAGATCATCGGTGGCACATGGAAACCCTTGCGACGCTTTGCGATGCGGAACCGCGGTTGCTGAAATCGACAAAGACTCAGACGGTGGATTTGGTCGACGCTGCTAGTCAAGATGCGGCTATTGCGTGGTGGACGGAGCACACCGGAAATGGCGGCGAGGGGATGGTGGTAAAGCCGCTGGGATTTGTGCAACGTGGGCGGCGCGGGTTTGTGCAGCCGGGAGTGAAGTGTCGCGGGCGTGAGTATTTGCGGATTATTTACGGGCCGGAGTACACGTTGCCGGAAAATTTGGAGAGATTGCGGTCGCGGGGAGTGGGGAGGAAGAGATCGCTGGCGATGCGGGAGTTTGCGTTGGGAGTGGAGGCGGTGGAGAGATTTGTACGCGGGGAGCCGTTGCGAAGGGTGCACGAGTGCGTGTTTGGTGTGTTAGCGATGGAGACGGAGGCGGTCGATCCGCGGTTGTGAGGATGACAAACAAGTCGCGGAGAGATTGAGGAGTGTGGATTATTGCGATAAGTAGGCCGGACCCTTCGTGCCTCAGGGCAAGCTAAAGTCCGGCACCTACATTTTCCTTTACTCGGGGGCGGCGATGCCTAGGGATTTCATTTTGCGGTAGAGGTGGCTGCGCTCGAGGCCGAGGGCGGCGGCGGTTTGGGTCATGTTCCAAGTGTGTTCCTGGAGCTTGCGGAGGATGAATTCGCGCTCATAGGCGCTGCGGGCTTCGTGCAGCGTGGCGTAGGATTGTTGCGGACTTTCGGTGGCGCCGCGGAAAATTTCGGGTGGGAGATGGTGCGGCTCGATGCGCGCTTGCGGACAAACGATCACCAGGCGCTCTACCAGATTGCGGAGCTCGCGCACGTTGCCCGGCCATGGGTAGCGCAGCAGGACGTCCACCGACGCGTCGCTGAGTTCACGGATTTTCTTGCCGTAGGCCACGCTGAATTCATTCAGAAAATAAGTAGCCAGCGTGGGAATGTCGCGCAGGCGTTCGCGTAGCGGGGGCACGAGGAAGGGAATCACATTCAGTCGGTAGAAAAGATCCTGGCGGAAGGCGCCGCGAGAAATTTCTGATTCCAGATTTTTGTTGGTGGCGGCGAGAACGCGGACGTCCACGGTCATGGACTGGCTGGAGCCGACGGGCTCAAAGCGCTGCTCTTCGAGAACGCGCAATACTTTAGATTGCGTGCGCAGGCTCATGTCGCCGATTTCATCGAGGAACAGCGTGCCGCCGTTGGCTTTTTCAAACTTTCCGATCTTGTCTTCAGCGGCTCCGCTGAAGCTGCCTTTTAAGTGGCCGAAGAGTTCCGATTCGATCAGGTCTTCGGGTATGGCCGCGCAATTCACTTCGACGAAGGGGCCTTGGCTGCGCAGGCTGGCGGCGTGTAGCGCGCGGGCTACCAGCTCTTTGCCAACGCCGCTCTCACCATAAATCAACACGCGCCCGTTGGTTGGTGCGGTGACAGCGATCTGTTGGCGTAGTGCTTTCATGGGGACGCTGTCGCCGATGACCTGGTAGCGATGGCGCAGTTCGCCGCGTAATAAATTATTTTCATCGAGCAGGCGGCGTTGCTGGACAGCGTTGCGCACCAGGACAATGATTTTGTTTAGCGAGAGAGGTTTCTCGATGAAATCGAAGGCGCCGAGTTTGGTGGCGCGCACGGCGGTTTCGATGGTGCCGTGGCCGGAGATCATGATGACGGCGGGAGGCCGGGGAAAGGATTGCAGGCGGCTCAAGGCTTCCAGTCCATCGATACCGGGAAGCCAGACGTCCAGCAGCATCACTTCCAGTTCTGCGGCGCCGGCGCGCTCAAGCGCTTCTTCTGCCGAGCCCACGGCGTCAACTTGATAGCCTTCGTCAGACAGAATGGCAGAGAGCGACTCGCGAATGCCGCTCTCGTCGTCGACGATTAGTACGCGGGGCTTGGTGATACTCACGAGGCTTCCAACCCACTGGCATCGCCGGCGACTGCAGCGGCAAAATCGGCGGCGGGCAGCAAGACGAGAAAACGCGAGCCGACGGGATCGTTATCTTCCACGTGCAGGGTGCCGCCGTGTTCCGCGACGATGCGCGCAGCGATGGCCAGTCCGAGCCCGGTGCCGCGGTCTTTGGTGGAAAAATGCGGCAAGAAATAGTTTGTCTTTATCCTCCGGGCGAAATTCCATGGCCGGTGTCCGCTACGCAAATTTCCACGACATCAGACTCGATGTAGGCGCGAGTGGAAATTTGAATTTCGCGGTGGCGCGAATTTTCCAAGGCTTCCGCGGCATTGTCTATGAGATTCACCAGCACACTCCGCAACAGGGCGCTATCGGCCCGCACCGCCGGAAGATTTTCGGCAAGGGAGGTTTTCACGGTGATGCCATCGAGGCGTCCAGAGAAAACTTCCAGGGCTTCATGAACCAGCGCGCTGGCGTCGGTGGAAATGAGCTTGGCGCTGGGGAAACGCACGAATTGGGAGAATTGTTCGACCAAGTCGGCGAGCGTGGTGACTTCGCGTTCGATCAATCGGGAGCATTCCTGCACGAGTTGCGTTAGTTCGATATCGGACCTAGAGGAAGCACCAGTGCTGGCGGCCGCCTCTTCTCGGCGTTCGAGAAAACGCGAGAGCCTTTGCGCGGAAAGCTGGATGGGGGTAAGCGGATTGCGGATTTCGTGCGCGATGCGACGAGCGACTTCCTGCCAGGCGGCCAGTTTTTGCGCGCGCAGCAGTTCGGAGAGGTCATCGAAGACTACGACAAAGCCGTTGTTGGCACGGCGCGGGCCGAGCGAACTGACGGTGACGGCGAGGTGCAGCACGCGGCCACCGACGACCGTCTCAATTTCGCGCGAGACCACACCCATGCGCAGGGAACGACGCAGGAGTTGACCCACGATGCGCGTGGCGTCGTTGCCCAGCAGGCTTTCAAACGAAGAAACATCGCCGGGGGGAGCGCCAAACATGCGGGAAACCGCGGAGTTGGCGCGAAGAATCTGGCCGGTGGAATCGAGCGAGACCACGCTGGTGGGGATATTTTCCAGCACGGTTTCCATCAGTTGACGGCGGTGCTCGAGTTCCTGCACGGCTTGCTGCAGATTGCGCGTGAATTGGTTTATTTGGGTTTGTCCGTCGCGCAACTGGCCGGTCATTTTGTTGAACGAGCGCACCAGTAAGCCCAGTTCATCCTGGGCCTGCTCAGGGACTTGATATTCGAAATTGCCGGCGGAAACTTCGCGGGTGCCTTCGGCGAGGGCTTGAATGGGCACGGTAACTTGCTTGGCGAGAAAGAGGGCCAGCCAGGTGACGGAAAAAAGGAGGAGCATGGTGAAGAATAGAAGGATCAGCAGCATCTGGCGCTTCAGGGCGCGCAAATTCTGTTTCTGGGCGTAATACTCTTTGGTTTGCGATTGAATTTCTGAGATGCGTTTGTAGAAATCCGGACTGGTACGGAAGCCTGCGACGAGTGCGCCGGGAGGGACGCTTCCAGTGGGCAGTGGAACGCGCGATGCCAGATAGGCTTTGCCGCCGGCCTGCCAAAGCTCAATTCCACTTTGCAGTACGCGGGCCTGGACGCCGACTATGCCGGGATTGGTGCAGAGCGGAGGATTGCGATCCTCCGGGGGATTGTCGCAGATGACGCCCCCTCGCAATACTTTGCCGTTGGCATCGACGACCCATGCAGCGTCGGCGCCATCGGAAAAAGCCTGCTGCAACAGTTGGTCCGTGGGTCCAGTGGCGAACGGCAGGGCTTGACGCGCCAACGCGTGCAGACGGGGAATCTGCGACTGGCCGAGATCGTTCAAGAGCAACTGAGTATTCTCTGAAGCGATTTCCAGGGGGCGCGGAAACCAGCGGCCGAGAGTGCGATTCAGCAGTGAATAGCTGACGAAAAACATGAAGAGGATGGGGAGAAGGGAAATGGCCATGGCGCCGACAACCATCTTCGATTTAAAACGTGCGCCGAGTTGGTCTTTGCTGCGTTCGGCCCACAGACGCAGCATCGTGCGAGTGAGAATGAGCGTAAAGGTGAGAAGAGCGGCGGTGATGAGGCTGGAAACCGCGTAGAGGGTGAGCGCGTCGCGCCAATTCTTGGGCTCGAAGGGGACGTCCAATGAGCCGAAGGTGAAGACGGCAGCCAACAGCATCGTTAGAAAGATGCCGGCTAAAATTAATCGGAAGCGGTGCTTGGATTCGAGCGGGCTCATGGGCGAACACCGCGGGCGGAGCGGGCGCAACTTCTCTGGACGGTTGGTTCAGCACCCGCGAAGGCGTCTGGCAGAATCGCACGAAATGTGAGGCGGGAGAGCATCTCATTGGCACGATAGCCAGCGTCGCGAGGCAAGTCAAGAAATGCACCTGTACGAGTTGTCGCGAGCCTGCTCGGCGGTACAGGTATTAGCCATTTCAGAACGGTAGACAAAAATCGGCGTACCACGGTGAACGCCATTTGCTAAGGTGAGCGCTGGGTACAAACCGGCAGGGAGTGTCGCGGATGTCCGTCCGTTTGGGCGAAATATTAGTTAAAGAAAGTCTCATCACGCAGGACCAACTGCAGAAGGCGCTCGATTTTCAGCGCGCCAACGGCGGCAAGCTGGGAAGCTGCCTGACCAAGATGGGATATATCACGGACGATGATATTACCGGTGTGCTCTCGCGGCAGTACGGGGTTCCTTCGATCAACCTGCGTTTTTATGAAATCGATCCGATCATTATCAAACTGATTCCGCAGGATACGGCGCAGCGGTACCAAGTGATTCCATTGTCGCGCGTGGGCTCGGTGCTGACGATTGCGATGACGGACCCGACCAACGTGTTCGCCATGGACGATATCAAGTTCATGACGGGCTTCAACGTGGAGCCGGTGGTGGCGTCGGAGTCGGCGATTGGCGACGCGATCTCGCGGTTTTATGGCGCGGGCAGCGGTGGAACCAACCAGGAAGAGATCAGCAACTTGATGAAGGACCTGGTCGAAGATGACCAGGAACTGGAACTGGCAGCGGAAGAAGCGGAGCTGGACGCGGCGTCTTTGGAGAAGGCTGCGGAAGAAGCTCCGATCATTAAACTGGTGAATTTGATTTTGACGGATTCGGTGAAGCGGGGCGCGAGCGATATTCACATCGAGCCGTACGAAACGGAAATGCGCGTGCGGTTCCGCGTGGACGGGCAGTTGCAAAAGGTGATGTCTCCGCCGATGCGGTTGAAGGATGCGATCACCAGCCGCTTGAAGATCATGGCCAAGCTGGACATTGCGGAAAAGCGCTTGCCGCAAGACGGCCGCATCATGATCAAGTACAAGGCCGACGGCAAAAAGAAGGAACTGGATTTTCGTGTGTCGACAGTGCCGACGCTGTATGGCGAAAAGATCGTCATGCGGTTGCTGGACAAAGAGAATTTACGCTTGGATATGACCAAGCTGGGCTTTGAGCAGGCGTCGCTAGATAAATTTGAGCGCAACATTTTGAAGCCGTACGGCATGGTGCTGGTAACCGGGCCGACCGGTTCGGGCAAAACGAACACGCTGTATTCTTCGGTTTCCACACTGAATAAAATCGATACCAACATTATGACCGCGGAAGACCCCGTCGAGTTTCAGCTGGCGGGCGTCAACCAGGTGCAGATGAAGGAACAGATCGGGCTGAACTTCGCGGCGGCGTTGCGCGCGTTTTTGCGGCAGGATCCCAACATTATTCTGGTCGGCGAGATTCGCGACTTTGAAACGGCGGAAATTGGCGTGAAAGCGGCGTTGACGGGGCACTTGGTGCTTTCCACGTTGCACACGAACGATGCGCCTTCCACGGTGAGCCGGTTGATGAACATGGGAATCGAGCCGTTTCTCGTGGCCACTTCGGTGAACCTGATTTGCGCGCAGCGGTTGGTGCGGCGCATTTGTTCGAATTGCAAAGAAGAGTTGGAAGTGCCGGAACAGACGTTGCTGGATGCGGGATACACGCCGGAAGAAACGAAGACGGTGAAAATCTATCACGGTAAAGGCTGCACTACTTGCAACAAGGGCGGATACAAAGGGCGCACCGGCTTGTACGAGGTGATGGAAGTTACGGACGAGTTGCGCGAATTGATTCTGGTGGGAGCTTCGGCGCTGGAGTTGAAGAAAAAAGCGGTGGAGCTCGGGATGATCACCTTGCGGCGCAGCGGGCTGACCAAGATTGCAGCGGGCCAGACGACCATGGAAGAAGTGCTTCGCGAGACTGTTTTATAGGTTTTATAGATGGAAGGTGAATGATGGCTGGGATTACGCTGAGCGAATTGCTGAAAAAGATGATCGAGATGGGCGGCAGCGACTTGCACATCACGACGAACAGCTCACCACGGGTACGCGTGCACGGGAAATTGCGACCGCTGGATATGCCGCCGTTGACGGCAGCGGATACGAAGTCGCTGGCGTACAGCGTCCTGACGGATGCGCAGAAGCACCGCTTCGAGGAAAACCTGGAACTGGACTTTTCTTTTGGATTGAAGAATCTGGCGCGCTTCCGCGGTAACTGCTTCAATCAACGAGGCGCGGTGGGCGCAGTGTTTCGTACCATTCCCTGGGAAATTAAAGGCTTCGACGCGCTGGGTTTGCCGGCAGTCGTGAGGGGCATGTGCGATAAGCCGCGTGGTCTGGTGCTGGTGACAGGGCCGACGGGTTCGGGTAAATCGACAACGCTGGCCGCGATGCTGGACAAGATCAACAGCGAACGCGAAGAGCACATGATTACGATCGAGGACCCGATCGAATTTCTGCATAACCACAAAAAGTGCCTGGTGAACCAGCGCGAAGTGCACGCGGACACGCATTCGTTTTCGAATTCACTGCGCGCGGCGTTGCGCGAAGATCCCGACGTGGTGCTCATCGGAGAAATGCGCGACTTGGAAACCATCGAATCAGCACTGCGTATCGCGGAAACCGGTCACTTGACCTTTGCCACGCTGCACACCAACTCCGCGGCTTCGACCATCAACCGTATTATCGACGTTTTTCCATCACACCAGCAGCCGCAGATTCGCGCTCAGCTGAGCATGGTGATTGAAGGCATCCTTTGCCAAGCGCTGCTTCCGCGCACCGATGGACGCGGCCGCTCGATGATCATGGAAGTGCTGGTGCCCACGGCGGCGATTCGCAACCTCATCCGCGAAGATAAAATTCACCAGATTTATTCGGCGATGCAGACGGGTACGGGCACAACGGGTATGCAGACGTTCAACCAGGGTTTGGCTAACGCCTATCTGAAGAAAGAAATTACGCTGGATATGGCGCTGTCGCGTTCGTCAAACGCGGACGAATTGCAGGACATGATCAATCGCGGAGCCGCCACCCCGGGGACTATCAAGTCACCGGCGGGCAAACGGTAAAGAATTCACGAGCCGGCAACGGCTCGCATTTTGGGATTGCAGCAGCACCGAGGAGGGCATCACATGCCGGACTATAAATACCAAGCGACCAACCGCGGCGGCAATAGCGTCAGCGGGGTCATGAACGCCACCAGCAAAGAAGACTTGAAGAATCTTCTGAAGCGCCAGCAGCTCACGCCGACGCGCGTGAGCGAGAAGGGGAAAGAGTTCAACATCCCCACGTTCGGCGGCGGCGTAAAAGCCAAAGAGTTAGCCGTGTTCACGAGGCAGTTCTCGGTAATGATCGATGCTGGTTTGCCGCTGGTGCAGTGTCTGGAGATTTTAGCCGGC
Source organism: uncultured Acidobacteriota bacterium (assembly GCA_963786485.1). GTDB lineage: Bacteria > Acidobacteriota > Terriglobia > Acidiferrales > UBA7541 > Acidiferrum. The sequence continues at coordinate 32,104 of CAWAZN010000001.1, read as the reverse complement.
CAGCAGGAAAACAAGACGTTTCAAAAGGTGCTGACCGCCACGCGCAGTCAGGTGGAAGGCGGTGCCACGCTTTCGGCGTCCATGCGCAGCGCGCCGAAAGTGTTCGATGGCTTGTACGTCAACATGGTGGAAGCTGGGGAAACGGGCGGTATTCTGGACACCATTCTGCAACGGCTTTCCGGCTACATCGAAAAGAACGTGAAACTGCAACGCGCCGTCAAATCCGCCATGGTCTATCCTGTCGGCGTTTTGACCATCGCCGGCGGCGTCATCGTTCTCTTGTTGTGGAAGGTGGTGCCAATTTTCGCAACGTTGTTTGCCGGGTTAGGCGCAACGTTGCCACTGCCCACCCGAGTCGTCATCCAAATGAGCAACCTTGTGGGCAGCTACTTCGGCCTGATGGGTTTGGTACTCATCGGCATGGGGATTTTCGGATTGAAGTTGTGGTATGGCACCCCGCAGGGACGCTATATCATCGATTCGATCATTCTAAAGCTGCCAGTTCTGGGAATCTTAATGCGGAAAATTGCAGTGGCGCGTTTCACGCGGACTTTGGGAACGCTGATCTCGAGCGGTGTGCCTATTCTGGAAGGACTGGACATTACCGCCAAAACAGCTGGCAATGCAGTGGTGGAGAGAGCTCTCCTCGCCGTGCGCAAGTCGCTGGAGGAAGGTAAAACACTCACCGAACCGTTGAAGGATTCCGGGGTATTCCCTGGCATGGTCACGCAGATGATCGCGGTCGGCGAACAGACCGGCGCAATGGATGCCATGCTTTCGAAAATTGCAGACTTCTATGAAGAGGAAGTGGATGCGGCCGTCAAAGACTTGCTCACTGCTTTGGAGCCGATCATGATCGTGTTTCTTGGCGTGGTTGTCGGCGGCGTGGTTATTTCGATGTATCTGCCGCTGTTCACTCTCATCGGCAAGCTCAGCGACGCGCACTAAAGCGTCGCGGGTTCGCTTAGAATATATTTTCGAAAAGGGAGGAAGCCCAAAGCCTTCCTCCCTTTTTTCGTCTGAGTCCGTAGTGGGGAAACTGGGGCGCCGTGGGGCAACGGGAAGAACGCACCATGGATCAAAACTTTACAATGACTGAGTGGCTTGATTGGCTAACGCGTGTGCGTTTGCTGATGATCACGCTGATTTTGGCAGTGGGCGTGGTGTGGCCGCAGTCGGTGTTGGTATCTGGTTCCGGTCGCTATTTTCTTCCGCTGATCGTGTTCTGGCTGACCATAGGGATACTGCAACTGATTCTGTTGCGGTCTTTTCCGAAATTTTCCTGGCATGGGCCCATGCAGGTGGCCTGCGATGTTTTGATGATTTCGGCGCTGGTGTATGCCACCGGGCTGCAAGAGAGCTACTTCATATCGCTGTACCTGTTAGTGATTATCGTGGCCAGCGTGCTGTTTTCGCGCGTGTGGGCGTTTATTACCGTGGCGGTGTGCCTTTCGTTGTTGGGGGGCATGACCGCGCTGACGTACACCGGGAAGATTCCGCGTACGTCCGCAGCCTTGCCTACGGCGGAGAATCTGCGCATCGGATTTCTGAGTAACCTGTTCGGATTTCTGGCAGTGACCTATTTGGCGAGCCTGCTCTCTGATTCTTTGCGCCGTAAGGGCCAAGAGCTGGAAGAGAAGCATGAAGAGTTGCTCGATTTGCAGGACTTCACGGAAGACATCATTCACTCTATGCGTGGAGGATTGCTGACCACCGATCTCGACGGCCGCATTCTGTTGTTGAATCGTACGGGCGAGGAAATTCTGGGACATCGCTTCGCAGACATTCGCGGCAAAGCGCTGCGAGAAATCAATGTGGATTTTTGGTTGCCGGCCGCCAATACCACGAAAGAGCAGCCATCGGCTCGTAAGGAGATTGATTTTCGTACTCCTTCGGGAAATCAACGGTACATCGGCATCAGCGTTTCGCCGTTACGTTCCCGAGATCCAGGTCCCAGCGGCTACGTTTTCAATTTTCAGGATTTGACGGATTTGCGTCGCCTGGAGCAAGAGGTGGCTACCAAAGAGCGAATGGCGGCGCTGGGGCGGCTTTCCGCAGCTATTGCGCACGAAATTCGACAGCCGCTTACGGCTATGGCCGGGGCGGTGACAGAGCTGGCGCGCCTGGTGCCGCTCGAAGAAGATGAGAAGCGTCTGGTGGGAATTGTCAGCCGGGAATCGCAACGGCTCAATCACATCATCACGGATTTTCTGAATTACTCACGGGAAAAGACCTATGAGTTTGAAGAAGCGGATGTTCGTTGGCTTTTGGACGAAACGCTGACATTGATCGAGAGGAAACCGGAGATTGGGTCAAAGTATCAAATTCTGCGATCGTTTAACGGTCACGAGATCAAAGCGCGAGTGGATCCCAATAAGATTAAACAGGTGTTCTGGAATTTGTGCGACAACGCGCTGCGTGCCATGCCGGATGGCGGCACGTTGACGGTGAAGCTGGAAGACCGGCCGTTCTGGCTGCGCATCGCGTTTCAAGACACCGGCGTGGGTCTGGACGCCAAGCAAAAAGCAAAAATATTCGAGCCGTTGCAATCGGGATTTCCGGGCGGCACCGGCTTGGGACTATCCATCGTGTATCAGATCGTGCAGGCGCATAGCGGCAGGATTGTAGTGTTTTCAGAAAAAGATCGCGGAGCAGAATTTATTGTTGAGCTCCCCCGGGTCGCGTGAGGCGTGATGCTGGCAACTAAAACAGCGGCAAAAGAAACCGTCAAAGAAATGGCGCACATCCTGGTGGTGGACGACGAACGGTCCATCTGCGAGCTGCTGGAAATTACCTTTCGCAAGGAAGGTCACCGCGTGGAAGTGGCGCACAGCGTGGAGGCGGCCAAGCGCAAGCTGGAGTCTGGAATCTTCGACATTATCATTTCCGACGTGCGCATGCCCGGCGAAGGTGGCGTGGATTTGCTGAAATTCACCAAGGAAATTGCCCCCAGCACGTTTTTCCTGTTGGTCACCGGGGTTCCCACCGTGGAAACGGCCATTGCGGCGATTAACTCCGGTGCGGACCGCTACGTCATCAAGGATCACGAACTGGTCGACCAATTGCGCCGCGCGGTGCGAGAGGTCTTTGAGAGTCTGAAGTGGAAAAAGGAAGCCGGCTACCTGCGGCGCGAACTGCGGCGTCTGACAGGTCTCGACAATATTGTCGGCCAAAGTCCGAAGATGCGCGCCATCTTCGATCTGATTCAAACCGTCGCTCCGCAGACCAGCCGCGTGCTGATTACTGGGGAAAGCGGCACGGGTAAAGAACTTGTGGCGCGGGCCATTCACGAAAATAGCCAGCGAGCGCAAGCACCCTTCATCACCATCAACTGTGGCGCGTTTCCGGAGTCCCTGCTGGAATCGGAACTGTTCGGATACATGAAGGGCGCGTTTACCGGAGCGAATGAGAACCGGCGCGGTCTGTTTCAGGCGGCGGATGGCGGAACGCTGTTCATGGACGAAATCGGCAACATGAGTCTGACCATGCAGGTGCGGCTTGTACCGCGTTCTGCAGGAAGGCAAGGTTCGGCCTGATCGGCAGCACCGAAGAAACGGACGTGGACGTACGCATCATCGCGGCCACGAACAAGGATTTCGAAAAAGAAATTGCGGAAGGACGCTTTCCGCGAGGACCTGTACTACCGGCTGAGCGTCATTCCCATCCAGCTTGCCTTCGCTGCACGAGACGTCGCGAAGACATTCCGCTGCTGGCGCGGCATTTTCTGGAGCGTTTCCGCAAGACGATGGAGAAGCCCATCGAAGGGATTTCTCCGGAAGCGATGAGTAAATTGGAATCCTATGATTGGCCGGGAAATGTGCGCGAACTGGAAAACACCATGGAGCGCGCCGTGGCGCTGGAAACCGGCACGCACATATCGCTGCGAGTCTTGCCGGATCGCGTGGCGGGCAATGCGTCGCCGATCGCGTTGCTAAGTTCGACCGGCGAGGGTGCTCAGGAATTCCCAGAAGCTGGAGTGGATTTCGAGAGCGAAATCGCGCGCACCGAAAAACAATATCTGCAAATGGCGCTGGAAAAATCCGACGGAGTGCGAACCCATGCGGCGGATTTGCTGAAGATCAGTTACCGGTCGTTCCGGCACTATGCGAAAAAACATGGGTTGTAGAGGTTACGGCGGGATCGTCAGGAACTAAAAAACCGCTCACGACCGCTGCTGTGATTCCACTGCCCGTTTAGGGCGCTGCAGGCAGACAAAAAAGGTCAATCCGAGGGGTTTAAAGCGGGCTTGACCGTGTAGTTGAGTGGGCAAGAAGAAACCCAATCTCTTTGTAAGTTAATGTGAATAATAAGTTTACTGTGCATTTGGCATTTCGGAAGCCAGAACTTGCCGATTGGCACGCGCCTTGCGGTAAGTTATGCGCGTGTTGTGTCACGAATCCCCAAGGAGACTGGAATAACATGAAGAAGCAAAAGGGTTTCTCTCTTATCGAGTTGCTGATCGTCGTGGCGATCATTTTGATCATCGCCGCTATCGCGATCCCCAACCTGTTGCGTTCGCGTATGGCCGCTAACGAAGCGTCTGCCGTTGGTTCTATGCGCAGCATCAACACTGCGGAAGTGACGTACAACTCCACGTTCCCTGACACGGGGTACGCGTTGAACCTGCTATCGCTCGGTGGAGCGCAGGGTGCATGCGGCGCCGGTGTGCAAGGCACCACGGCAGCGGCTTGCTTAATCGACTACGTACTCGCTTCTGGCGCGAAGAGCGGCTACAACTTCACGGCCGTCGGCGCTGCGGTGAACTCGCCGGTCATCCTGAACACCTTCGCTTCTACGGCGCAGCCTCAGGGCGTCGGCTCCACCGGTCAACGCGGTTTCGGTTCTGACCAGTCTGGTGTGATCCGCTATACCTTGGACGGCAGCAATCCGGGAGCAGCGGCTTCGGCTCTGCAGTAAATTGCAGGCTTAGGCCACGGTTCACTCGTAGTTAAGACCGGGGGAAGTCGAGAGACTTCCCCTCGTCATTTTTAAGGGCCGCAAGCTCAGGCTGGTTTTTCCTTAAGCGAGCTTCTCGTAGTAGTCGCCATCATTTTGATCATCGCCGCCGTCGCCATTCCAAACGTCTAAATTCGAATCGGTCACATACACCACCGCAAACATTATTGCAGTTCGCTGTGCCCCAGTACCGCACTCAGTACACCCTCAACGCGGATCCAACCGCACTCATGCGCCGCCGAATCCGCGGGTGTTGGCAGCGGAATTCCATTGTGGGACTGCAACTGTTTGAATAACTTCCTTTAAATGAGCCTGCTCCGGATCCAATCTTCTGTTGACAGGGAACTGAGGTTTTTGCAGAATGCGCGCAGACAGGCCGGCCACGGTTGCTGTGATTCCCACTGCCCGTTTAGGGCGCTGCAGACAGACAAAAAAGGTCAATCCGAGGGGCTTTTGGCGGGTTTGACCATGTGCTGATCGCCTAAGAACACCCCAATCTTGCTGTAAATCTATGTAAATAACATACTTATTGTTGCTAAGCGATTCGAAACGTCTGAACCTGCCGATTGGCATGTGCCTTGCGATAGGTTATGCGTGCTCTGGCACTCAACCAATCCTCAAGGAGACTGGAATAACATGAAGAAGCAAAAGGGTTTCTCTCTTATCGAGTTGCTGATCGTCGTGGCGATCATTTTGATCATTGCCGCTATTGCGATCCCCAACCTGTTGCGTTCGCGTATGGCCGCCAACGAAGCGTCTGCCGTTGGTTCTATGCGCAGCATCAACACCGCAGAAGTGACGTACAACTCCACGTTCCCTGACACGGGGTACGCGTTGAACCTGCTATCGCTCGGTGGAGCGCAGGGTGCATGCGGCGCCGGTGTGCAAGGCACCACGGCAGCGGCTTGCTTAATCGACTACGTACTCGCTTCTGGCGCGAAGAGCGGCTACAACTTCACGGCCGTCGGCGCTGCGGTGAACTCGCCGGTCATCCTGAACACCTTCGCTTCTACGGCGAGGCCTCAGGGCGTCGGCTCCACCGGTCAACGCGGTTTCGGTTCTGACCAGTCTGGTGTGATCCGCTATACCTTGGACGGCAGCAATCCGGGAGCAGCGGCTTCGGCTCTGCAGTAAATTGCAGGCTTAGGCCACGGTTCACTCGTAGTTAGACCGGGGGAAGTCGAGAGACTTCCCCTCGTCATTTTAAGGAGAGGAGAAGAGCGATGTTTCGCCAAGGAAAACAACAGCAGCGCGCAAACGGAGGCGCAAAAGCTCAGGCTGGTTTTTCCTTAATCGAGCTTCTCGTAGTAGTCGCCATCATTTTGATCATCGCCGCCGTCGCCATTCCGAATTTCCTGCGCTCCAAGATGGCGGCCAATGAAGCATCCGGCGTTAACTCTCTTCGGTCTTACACCACCGCAAACATTACGTACAATTCCCTGTGTCCCAACATTGGATACCCTGCAACGCTTGCGGATCTGGGACCTGGCGCGGGGCAATGCACCGGCGGCGCGAACATCGTCGACAAAGTGCTGGGAGTCGCGGCCCCAACAAAGGCAGGCTACACGTTTACGTACCTTCCGATTATCGCGGGAGGAACCAACATTCAGTACACCATCCACGCTGACCCGACCAGTCTCGGCATCACCGGTACGCGGGGTTTTTATTCAGATGAGTCGGGAATTCTGCGATACGCGTTGGGCGCGCCAGCGACGAACACCAGTTCCGCACTGCAATAAAGCCGGCCGTGTGGTGGAATACGAGACACAATTTATTTCCGTTCGAACCGTTACACCACCACTGTCGAGACCGATCTTCTGATTACAGCGTGAGGCTAAGTTTGTTCGTGCGGACGCTCTGAACGGAATTCACTAATGGGGCTTGGTTGCGCCGAGCGGCTGTGCCGCAGAGTCTGCCAATTGCTGAAGAGCGGAAATGGCTTCTTTATTTCCAGGCTCCAGTGCCAATCCGGCGCGAAATTCTTTGAGCGCTTCATCCTTGTGGCCCTCGGCTTCCAAGAGTTTGCCTAGCTGGAAGTGCGCGGTGCTGAAGTACGGAAATTGCCGGGTCATGCCCAGCAGCAACTGGAGCGCCCGCTGGTTTTGTCCCGTTTCTAAATACACCAGGGCCAGATCCGATTGTGCGCCGAAAGAGCCTTCCGGTGCCAAGGTCATAGCTTGCTGCAGTTCAACCTCAGATTGATCGTAATGCCGCGCTTTGAGTAACGCGTCGCCATACCAGTAGTGCGCCACCGGATTGAGCGGCGCTAGTTCGACGCCCTGCGCAAAATTGACGAGCGCTTCGGGCAGCCGTCCCTGCTTGGCAAGGTTCCTGCCCAAATTGAAGCGGGGTTCGCCCCACAGGGGTTTTGTGGCGATGGCGCGTCGGAGCATCTCCTCGGATTGCGCGTAGCGGCCCTGCGAAAAGTAGACCATCCCCAAAGCGTTCATGGTGTTCACGCTGTCGGGCTTCCCGGCCAGGGATTGCGTAAGTTCTGACTCCGCACGCGCGAAATCCCCGTAGGCGTAGTAAACAGTGCCCAGGTTGGTGCGGATGACGTGGGCGTCCGGATCGGTTTCGAGCGTGCGAGTGTACAAACCCTGATCGCTTTGCCAGATGCGATTGCGAAGCACAGTAGCGACGATTCCCGCTGTTAGCAAGGCGGTGAGGCCTACCGCGATGCTTACACGTACAGCGCGCCCTCGGCGAGAGGCGGACAGCGCATCCCAGGCGGATACCAGAGCCCAACCGGCGAGCCAGCAGAATCCCACCGAGGGCAGGTATAGATAGCGTTCGGTCATGGTATTGGCGACCATCCAGCGTGCGTTTAGCACTGGGCCAAGGGTGACGCCAAGCCAGAGAATTGCAAACGCCACCATGGGGTAACGCTTGCGCAGCATAAAAATCGCGGCAAGGCATGCGGCGCAGACTACGGCTCCAGCCAAGACTTTGGCGTCGAACAGTGAAGTGCTCGGGTGAAACACATGGAACGCTGATAAGCGGGAAGGCCAGAAGAGGAGGCGAGTGTACTGCGACACCAACGCCAAGGCTGAATAAATGGTTTGCGGCCAGGTCAGTTGCGGGCGCTGCAAAACGGGAGCCAATTTTCCGAACAGCGCCACGCGCAGGAGCAGATACGCAACGCCTAGCATGCACAATGGAGCGTAGCGAAGGAATTTTTGGAAAAACGTGGTTTGCTGCCGGTCGTTCGCGCACATATGCTCGAAAATGACGGCAAGTGGCGCGAACATCAACGCCGGCTCTTTGCATAGCAACGCCACACAGAAACAGGCTGCAATACCAAGACTCGCGCTCCAGGTACGCTTCGTTTCGCCAGACAGCAGCCACATCGCAACCAGTAGTAAGAAAGTGGCCTGCAGATCCGGCACGGCCGCGATCCAGGCGACGGCTTCCGTGTGCACGGGGTGCACGGCGAAGAGTAAGCGCGGCCAGCCACGCAACGCGTACGTCGCCGAACAATCGCTGCCGGCGTAAAAGAGCATGACTACCACCGCAAATTGCATGAGCAGGCTGAACAGGTGGAATGCGAAGGGTATAGGCCCGAAATATCTTCCAGAGGACCAGGAAGGTGAAGGTCATAAGCGGACGGTAGTAATTGGTGGTGCCCGCTTGACCGACGAAGGACCATACCGTGGTGCCGAAAATCTGCGGCACGAAATGCCAGCTCTTTACGTACGGATTGCGTAGAATTTGTTGGCGAGTCGTCATACACGAAGGAATTGACCAGAATATTTGCGTAACAAACCAAGCGTTACCAGGAGGAGCACGGCGACCAGCATGGCGCATCCGACCAACGGGTGGATTTCGCCGCGTCGCCTTTATTGGCGCGCATCGTCGGGACGGCAGTCCCCGGCGTGTTGTCCGGCATCGTCACGTTGGACATTGTTTCTAGTTTATGCATTTGCCGGCGTGCGGTGCACCAGAGTTAACGTCGGGTGCTTGTTTGCTTAATAGAGGTGCGCGTAAGGTCGTGGCCCATGGCCGGCTGCTATACTCGGGCAAATGATATGGCTCAGAGTGGATCGGGAGCACGGTTACGCGCGATTGTGGGGATGGTGGTATTGTGCCTCGCGGCTAACAGTTGCGCGGACATTCTTGGCGCTCAAAGGGCTCGCACGGCGAATGCCGGCCACTGGGTGGCGTTGCTGGAGGCGCGTTATCGGGGGGTTACCACCAGCGAAGCGACCTTTCTGGAGCGATACACCGAGAGTGGCCGCTTACTCCGTGCCGAGGCGGGCACTGCGTATTTTCGCCGTCCCGGCAAAATGCGCTGGGAATATGCCGCGCCGGAAAAAAATCTCTTCCTGGTGGACGGCAAGACCGCCTGGTTCTACGTCCCCTCCGACCACACCGTTACGCGAGTCCCTGCCAAACGCAGTTCCGATTGGCGCACCCCATTGGCTCTCCTCGCCGGGGACATGAAACTCTCCCGCGTTTGCTCCCGCGTGCAGTTGGCAAACAACGAGCAGCCCCTCGATCCGAAGAATGTAGTGCTGAACTGTCAACTGCGCGGTGAACCAGCGGCCAAACCCGCAAGCCGCAGTCGGCGAATGACCAAGCAGAGAATCGCGACACCACGGTCCTCCTGGAAGTCGCTCGCGACTCAGGAGAGTTAACCCGCATACAAGTTCGCGACCCCGGCGGCATCAGCCTCGAATTCCGCTTCGAGAACTGGCGGTTTGACCCGCTGGTGGCAGCGGCACAATTTGAGTTCCATCCGCCGGATGGGGTGGCCATTGTGAATGGTGAGTTGCCGATGCAAAAAGATTTCGCGCAATAGTTGGGCGCATCACGGAGAGGCTGTGCCGACACGTTAACTATCGCTGTTCCAGTGTGGTACAGGGCCCGAAAACGGTGCCAAAAAACGTTTCCGAACAGTAACGGCCAACCATCCGCATCTCCGCCGCATACAACCTACTTGAGGTAAACTGAGGGCATGGGCGAGTTTGTGTGTCGCGTCGCGGACGCCAACGGGCGAGTATTTTCGCAAGTGGAAGCCGCTGGAACCATGGACGAAGCGCGCCAGAAGATGACGGCGCGGGGTCTCTACGTCTATTCCGTGGAAGCACGCAACAGCCTGGTCAGCGGTTTTACCAACCGTTCCCGTGCCCGCCAAGTCAGCGGCTCCGATTTCCTGATTCTAAATCAACAGTTCAATACGCTCATCAAAGCTGGTTTGCCGATTCTGCGAGCGCTGGACCTGCTGTCCACCCGCGCCACTTCGCCAAAACTGCGGCCAGTAGTCGCGCAGATTCGCGACCGTGTACGGGAAGGGAAGTCTCTTTCCGAAGCCATTGACGAAGCCGGCGTTTTCTCAAAGGTTTATTCCACAGCCATTCTTGCGGGGGAAAAGAGCGGCAATCTTTCCGGAGTGCTGGAATATTACATTGCGTATCAAAAGGTAAGCACCGGCGTCCGCAAAAAAATCGTGGCTAGCCTGGTTTACCCGGTTTTGTTGGTCACCGTGGCGGTGATTATTGTGACCTACCTGGTCACCGTGGTCGTTCCGAAATTCGCGTTGTTGTACAAGGACCTCGGAAGTGACCTGCCAGGACCGACGCAATTCCTGGTGGCGCTCACGGTGGACTACCGGTACGTGGTGCTTGGCGTGGTCGCGTCCATTGTGGTTGCGATATTTCTCATCTTTTTATGGTCCCGCTCGGAGGAAGGCGGTGCGGCGTTCGATCGCCTGAAGTTCCGTTTGCCAGTGGTAGGCGACACCATGCTAAAATTTCAAGTGGCCCAGTTCTCTCGCACGCTGTCCACTCTTATTGACGGGCGGCACCCCACTCGTTGCAGCTCTCAGCACTGCATCGGACGCCATCACCAGCAAGCTCATCCGTAACACCGTCACGCAGACTACCCAGATGGTGCGTGAAGGAGAGTCGCTGCACTCCGCGTTGGCGACCTCTGGCGTGATGCCGGATTTGGCGCTGGACATGGTCGAAGTTGGTGAATCCAGCGGTGCGCTGGCGCCCATGCTTACCAGCGTGGCGGAATTTTACGAGGACGAAGTAAACCTGCGGCTCTCCGCCATGGTCGCTCTGATTGAGCCAATAATTCTTGTGTTTATGGGTCTGCTTGTCGCTTTTATTTTGATCGCACTCTATCTTCCAATTTTCTCGTTCTCAGCAGCGGGAGCAAGATAAGGATTTCATGGCCACTTCTGAACAGAATCTTCCGCCAATCGGCTCTGAGCCGCCCATTAACGAGCGAGAGATTGCCCGCAAGTTGGCGCAACGATACCGTTGTCCGTTCGTAGATTTGACCGAGCAGCGCATCGATCCGGAACTGTTTCGCACCGTCGCCGCGGACTTGATGTTCCGTTACAACTTTGTGCCATTAGAGCAGCAGGGCAATGCGTTATCCATTGCGGTGGCGGATCCCAGCATGGTGTTGCTGAGCGATGAACTGCCGCTGCTGCTGGGCAAGAAGCTTTCCATCAAGGTGGCGACCGCGCGGCAGATCAGCGACTTGCTCAAACGCACCGAGCAATCGCAGCGCGTTCTTGAACAGGCTACGGAAGCTTTTACCCTGCAAGTCTCGCAGGATGAGGTCGAGAGCGACGAAACCATTTCCGGTGATCGCCTGACCCGCGATACCGCGCAAAATCCCGTCGTTCGCCTGGTGGAAACGATTATCTTCACCGCGCTGGAACGCAGAGCGAGCGATATCCACATCGAAGCGCGCGACGGCGAAGTGGCCGTGAAATACCGCATTGACGGCGTGCTGCAGTACGCCATGCAGAACATGTCCAAGGAGTGGCACTCCAACTTAATTTCTCGTATCAAAGTGCTGAGCGATCTGGATATCGCCGAACGCCGCGTGCCGCAAGACGGCCGCTTCCGCGTTAAATACAAGGGCCGCTTTATCGACCTGCGCGTTTCCATCATGCCCGCCAGCCACGGCGAAGACGCGGTGTTGCGCGTTTTGGATAAAGAGACGCTTTCCGAGAAATTTCAGAATCTCAGTCTCGATGTCGTGGGCTTTTCCGCGGACGAGATGAAGAATTTCCGCCGTTACATTCGTGAGCCATACGGCATGGTGCTGGTCACCGGGCCAACGGGTTCCGGTAAAACCACCACGCTGTACGCGGCGATCAACGAAATCAAATCGGACGAAGACAAGATCATCACCATCGAAGATCCCGTGGAATATCAGTTGCGCGGCATCACGCAGATTCCGGTGAACGAGAAAAAAGGCTTAACCTTCGCGCGAGGATTGCGCTCCATTTTGCGGCATGACCCGGACAAGATCATGGTCGGCGAAATCCGTGACCAGGAAACCGCGCAGATCGCCATTCAATCCGCTCTGACTGGTCACCTGGTGTTCACCACGGTACACGCTAACAACGTCACGGACGTGATCGGGCGGTTCATCAACATGGGCGTCGAGCCGTACAATTTCGTTTCCGCGTTGAATTGCATCATGGCCCAGCGCCTGGTGCGCGTGGTTTGCACCAATTGCAAGAAACCGAAGAAATACACGACTACGGAGTTGAAGGAATTTGGCCTGGACCCGGCAGTATGGGGATCGGTAGTCTTCGCTGAAGGTGCGGGATGCCTGGAGTGCTCCGGCACCGGTTACCATGGGCGCACCGCCATCTGCGAACTCCTGGACCTGACTGACCGCATCCGTGAAATGATTGTAGACCGCCGGCCAACATCGGAAATTAAGCGCGTGGCGCGCGAAGAAGGCATGGTCACGCTGCGCGAAAGCGGCTTGAACAAGATTCGCGAGGGCTCCACCAGCGTGAAAGAAATCAACAAGGTTACTTTCGTCGAGTAACGGACGGAAAAATAGACGAATCGTTATGCCACAGTCCACCTCCAGCGCGTTTCGACAGGGAATTTACAAAAGCGAATTCGTGCGCAAAGTCACGCGTTGGCTGAACGCCAGTCCGCATCCGCCTCTCGCCTTAGAAATTGCTCCCAACCGCGTCGCCGCAGCGCGCTTCACGCGGACCGGCTCGCTGGACGGTTTTGCGATCGAAGAACTGCCGGAAGGTACGCTGGTGCCTTCCGCCGTAGAAGCCAACATTGCAAATCTAGCGGCGATGAAAAAAGCGGTGCAAACCGTTTTCGACCGTTTGCGCGCCAAGGACGAAACGATCGCGTTAATCTTGCCGGACCCTGTCATTCGTGTTTTCCTGCAACACTTTGAGTCCTTTCCGCGGTCTCCGCAGGAAGCGTATCCGATGCTGCGCTGGAAGCTGAAGAAAAGCGTCCCCTTTGAAGCCGACGAGACACTGATTTCGTACATGCGACAGGCGCCCCTGGAAGAAGGCGTAGACGTGGTCACCGCCTTGGCTCGCCTGCGCATCATTCGCGAATATGAATCGCTGGCGGAGGGCGCGGGACTGTCTCCCGGCGTGGTGTTGAACTCTTCGCTGGCCGCGGTTGCGTTGCTCGAGGAAGATGTGCCCACGCTGCTGGCGCGCGTTTCAGGTTCCTCCTTGACTACCGCTATCGTTCGCGAAGGCGTCCTGCGCGGCTACCGCTGCACGGAATTGCCCGCGCGTGGCGCTGGTTTAACTCCGGACATGCTTCTCGAGGAGATTTATCCCGTGGCGGCCTACTACCAGGACACCTGGCAGGAAGGCATTCAAGCCGTGCGCGTCACCGGGTTGGGCGCGCGCCTGCCGGAGTTTATGCGTCCGCTCGAAGAAGAATTTCATTGCCAGGTGCAATCGCTGATGCGTACGGCGGCCGCCAACGGACGGTTTTCACCCGACGCCCAGCCGCTGGCGGATCGCGAGCTGGAAGGTCTGGTCGGATGGATGCTTCACCGTAATTAAAATTATCCGCAGTGCTTTGCGGACTGGTTTTTTGGAGCAGTTAGCGAATGAGAATACAGCTTAACCTGGCCACGAATGCCTTGCAGTCTCACCGCCGCCTGTTGGTTGGAGCGGGGTTGATGGCTTTTGTTGGCGGCCTGATTTTCCTGCTGCTGGGCTGGCATGTGTACTCCGTCCGCAAGGCCGATTCCGAGTTTCGCGCGCAGACGCAGGAAATCAGCCAGAAACTCGAAGCTGCCTTTACGGAGCGTAACCAGCTAGAACAATTTTTCAACGCCCCGGAAAACGCGAAACTGCATGACCGCGCCGCTTTTCTCAACTCCATCATCGATGCGCGCAGCTTTAACTGGACGCTGATGTTCATGGATCTGGAACGAGTGCTGCCCGGCGGCGTGCGGGTGATCAGCATTGAACCGGCGCAGGTGAAGGGCCGCATACAAGTACATTTGAAGATCGGCTCCAGCAACGAAGAATCCAAGCTTAAATTCATCCGTGCGTTGGAAAGCTCCAAGGAGTTTTCCGGCGTGCAGCTGGTCAGCGTGAGGAGTGCGCAAAACGGCGAAACCGTGGACCGCGAAACGCTGGAACTTACCGTGGTGTACTCGAGGATTTGATGCAAAACAGTTTCAAAATTCAGAAACAGCTGATCATCGGCGCGCTGGCGCTACTGATCACCGCGGATTTCGCCCTGGCGGCGTACAGTTGGCGGCTATCGTCGATCCCGCAGACGCCCAAGGATCAGCTCAGCGGGGAACAACGCAAACTGGAAGTGTTGCGCGCGGACATTCGCCGCGCTGAAGAGATAAAAGAAAAGATGCCGGCGACCCAGCGGGACTGCGACAGGTTTGAACAATCGCTGCGTTCGGCAAATTCTGGCTACTCTGGCGTTGCAACGGAAATTGGGGTCATCGCCGGCAAGGCTGCGTTGCAGATGGATGGCATCGGCTTTAAGCAAAAGGCGGTGCCCGCGCGAAATCTGGAATCGGTAGACATTGACGCCACGGTGATTGGCGGCTACGCGAGCGTCGTGAAGTTCTTGAATGGCCTGCAACGCTCTGAAAACGTCTATGAAGTTGAGGGGCTTTCCCTGGCTTCCGATGCCGAAAAAAGTGGCGGCAACGGGCCCGTGCGCGTCATCGTACATATGCGAACGTATTTCCGGACGGTATGACGAAACAACAGAAACAACTCGCGGTGCTCGCAGCCCTGATGGTCGTCGCGGGACTAGTGTGGTACGCCGAAGGCGCCAAGCCAGCTCCGGGAGCGCTCAGCGCACAGGCCGTCTCGCCAAATTACCAGCCGTTGCCGGTGGAAAATCCGGCGCTGCATTGGGATACCCTGGCGCACACGCAGAACACGGAATACAAGCCGAGCGGCCGCAATCCGTTCAGTATGCAAGCTGCGCCACCTCCAGTCGATCAAACGGCGAAAATCGCGGAGAACCATTTTGCTAAGGTGGGTCCGCTCAAAGAGCCGCCGCCCGTGCCGCCCACCTGGCCCGGCAACGTCAGTTTTTTTGGCTACGGAACAGTTCCTAATGGCACGGCGCGGCTCGCATTCCTGACGGTCGATGGAGAAGTGCAGGTGGTGGGTGCCGGAGACACGCTTCTGGGCCATTACCGTATTCTGCAAGTCAACAATGGTTCGCTGGAATTTCAGGACATCAATACCGGCCTTCGCAACACCAAAGCGCTGGACGATAAGGGCGCCGCACCGCCCTCCGCATGAGCCGGCAATTCCCCCATAGCGCAAATACGAGCGTATCTGACTCCTTGCACAGCTCCGCAAATCCGTTTCGTCCAAGGAATTCGTCGCGCGTGGCCTTCGGCGAACGAGGCTATGCATTATTGTTGATCATGTTCCTGGTAGCTATGCTGGCCGTCAGCACTATGGCTATAGTGTCCAACGTGCTTACCGAGGGCCGCCGCCAGCGTGAAGAGGAAATGATCTGGCGCGGCAAGCAGTACATGCGCGGCATCAAACTTTACAATCGCAAACTCGGCCACTATCCCACGGCGTTAGATGATTTGACCAAGCCGAAAACCGGCAGCATCCGCTTCATGCGCGCGCCGTACAAAGATCCCATGAACAAGGCCGATGGAGCGTGGCGGCTGATCTACGTAGGTGCGGCCGGCCAGTTGATTGGCAGCTTGAAACCACCGGAGAATCTCCCTGGCGCGGGTGCACCCGGAACTTCTGCGGCAGCCTTAGCCACGGGTAGCAATGGTGGTGGGCTCCCTGGTAGCAGCGGATTTTCGAATTCCAGTTCCTTCGGATCGTCCTCATTTGGTTCGTCGAGTTCGAGTTCATTCGGCTCGTCAAGCTCATTTGGCTCGTCGAGTTCGTTCGGCAGCTCCAATAGCAGTGCGCCTTCAAACGGTTTGGACGCCAACGGGCAACCCGTCGATCCGAACAACGACCCCATGCTGAATCCCACCGGCGCGGCGTTGCAAGAGCAGCCCGAAGTTGTTGGTGGAAATATTATCGGCGTGGGGAGCAAAATCAATCAGCACTCGATAAAAGTGTACGAGAAGGCAAAAAATTATCTGCTGTTCGAGTTTGTCTACAATCCCGCGAAAGATGCGGCGGCAGCAATTCAGCAGTTGAACGCGCCCGGCACTGGCGGAATCGGCACGCCCTGCCGGCTCGCAACCGGGAACTCAGCCCGGCACGCAGCAACCTCCCTTCGGGCAACCGCCGGCGTCAGCCCCAGAAGGCGCGATACCGCCCACGCCGCCGCCAAACCCGCAGCCGCAATAAAGCCGCCCGCAGGAATTCTTGTATGGGCACGGCATACCGTGTCCGTTCCAAGCAAAGCCAGCCAACATTAAGGTTTGGTTGAGGGATTTACATCCGGCGCAGCGCTCGCTGCAGGCGCAGCTTTCAGCCCGGGAAACAGTTCCTCGACGTTAAGTTTGTTTTCGTCGTCAGATTGGTTCATTTCCGATTTACCAGCCTGCGATTTCGCAGGCGTTTTGGCGGTCAAATAATTTTTCTGTACACGGCGCACGTAGGAAGTGGTCTCGGCGTAAGGCGGAATCCGCCCGTACTGCTGCACGCGTTCCGGTCCGGCGTTGTAAGCGGCCAGCGCCAGCCCCATATCGTTGCGGAATCTTTGCAGCAAATCTCCCAGATAGCGCGTGCCGGCGTCGATGTTCTGCTGGGGATCGAAAACGTCGTGCACACCCAGCCGCGCGGCGGTAGAAGGCATCAGCTGCATCAATCCTCGCGCATTCTTGCGCGAAACCGCGCGCGCATTAAAATTAGACTCCGTAGCGATCACGCTGCTGATCAGGTCTGCATCGACGTTCCAGCGTGACGCCGCCGTCTCCACCAAATCGCGGTAGTGGCTCTTGTCGATCTTCGGCACGGAGGGCGGTACGCGTACCGCAAACTTGTCCTCCGGCTCGATGCGCTCCACCTCGTCGAACGCCACTTCCACGACCCCTCCGGTCATCTGCAATCGGTACTTGTCTCCCACCAATTGATAGCCGGTAACATTCAGCGTCTGCCCATTCTTCAAAACGACATTGTCCGCCCGCGCCCCAATCGTCGTGCAACCCAGGGCTAACAACCCACCCGCAAGCCGCAATGTGAGCCGGGAAGTCCGCAGTAGCCACGCATGTGCCCGCATTACGCGCAAGACGCCGCCTCGCTGAGCGCAAACCGTTCAATCGCCGCCGCCACGCCACCCTCGTCATTCGAACCGGTCTGATGCCAGCCAAAGCAGGTCAATGCCGACACACAATTTCCCATCACCACCGGAATTCCCGCGAAGGTCAGCATCTCCAGATCGTTGTGGTTATCGCCCACCGCCATAATTTCTTCGCGAACGATGCCGCGCAGCCTCGCCCACTCCGCCAGCGCCACACCCTTCGTCACGATCGGGCTCAGCACATCGATCATCGCAAAATCCTTGCTTCTCGTAACGCGTCACCGCCAGCGCAAACTCCCCGGCGAACGGCGCCGCCTGCAGCAATTCTTCCGCCGCCGCCATTTCCGCAATCGAGCCCGAAAACATCACCTGGATCGGATCCTCCGTCAGCGCCGCTTCCAGAGGACGCGACAACCCAATAAACGCGATATTTCGTGCGTAATACCCGTAGCGCAGCGTGTCGCTCGGATCCAGCACTTCCAGCATCACCTGTTTTTCCGTCAACCGGTCAAAAATCAGCGCTGCACCATCACGCCACTCCCGCGTCGATTCCAGCACGCGTCGCGCCGTATCCGCCGCCAGCAGGTAGCGCAGGTGCGTCGCGCCATCCGCAGAGCGCACCACCGCCCCGTTGTTCACAATCATCGTCACGGGAACGCCCAGTTGCTGCGCCACCGGCATCGCGAAGTCATACCGCCGCCCGGTCACCAGCGCCACCTCGATCCCGCGCCGCGCAGCCTCGGCAATCGCCACGCGATTCGCCTCCGGCACTTCCCACCGGCTGTTCAGCAACGTTCCATCGATATCCAAAGCAATCAGCCGCACTGGCATACGCACATTTTACCTTGATTGCCGCGCTCACACATCACACTGTGCCGCCACTGCCACCGCCACAACAAGCGACCTGCACCGCACATACCCGATCGCCGCGTTCCTGAATCCAAATATTTCGTATGCTAAGATTTTCCCAGATGACCACTCAGCGCCTCTACTACGATGACGCCTACCAACGCGACTTCACCGCCAAAGTCCTTTCCTGCGAGGCCCTGCCGCCCGATCTGCAAGCTGGACGCGTGCACCAGACCTACGCCGTAATTCTCGACCGTACCGCGCTATATCCCACTTCCGGCGGGCAACCGCACGATCGCGGTAAACTGAACGATACCAACGTCCTGGAAGTGCGCGACGACGGCGAAGAAATCACCCACATTGTCGACGGTGAATTGGACGAAGGAACCACCGTCACGGGTTGCGTGGACAGCCCCCGCCGCTTCGACCACATGCAGCAGCACACCGGCCAGCATTTGCTCAGCGCGATTTTTCAGGAACGCGCGGGACTGTCCACCGTTTCGTTTCATCTCGGTGAGGAAATTTGCACCATCGATCTGCAAGGCCCCGAGCCGACGGAAGACGTCCTCGCCGGCGTGGGCCGTGTCGCCAACCGTATCATCTTCGAGGATCGCCCGATTCGCACTCGCTACGCCACGCCCGAACAGCTCGAAGAAATCGGTGTCCGAAAAAAGGTGGACCGCCAGGGCACCTTGCGCGTCATCGAAATCGATGGCACGGACCTGCAACCCTGCGGCGGCACCCACGTCTCCAGCACCGGGCAGATCGGTCTTATCCTCATTCGCAAGCACAGTAAAGTTCGTCAAGACTGGCGCGTGGAATTCGTCTGCGGTGCTCGCGCCGCTCGCGCCGCCAACGCCGACTTCCACGAACTCCGCAACGCTAGCAGGGAATTGCAGTGCGCCCCGCACGAGCTGGCCGCCGCCGTCACGCGCGTCGCCGCCGAGCGCGACAAAAATTTCGCGCAGTTGCACGACGCCCTCGAACAGCTCGCGACCGCCGAGGCGAAGCTAGCTCTTTCTTCAGCCCCGCCGCCTAGCGCCGGCGTCCGCGTTTTCGAAAAGATTTTCTCCGGCGCGCATGCGGACTACCCGGGTCTCTTCGCCGCCGCCCTGTGTAAACACGAAAACGTGATCGCTTTGCTCGCTGCCGGCGAAACCGGCCAGCTTTTCTTCGCACAAAGTCCCGACAGCAAAGCAGACCTAGCGGCGGCATTGAAGCAGCTCTTCAGCGAATATCCAGGCAAAGGCGGCGGCCAGAGAAATTCCGCCCGAGGCAAACTCACCGACCCCAGTTCTACTCAGGCGGCCATTTCCCGCGCCAAAAGCCTGCTAGCGGCGTCCTGACCAGCAAAAGGGAGCACAATCGGCCCGCGCCTATCCGCGGATAGGGTAGCGCTTGCACAACCAAATTGTTTTGGAGGGAATTTAACGAACCACGAAAACTTGGTGGACGTGGCCGGGATCGAACCGGCGGCCTCGTCGTTGCGAACGACGCGCTCTCCCAGCTGAGCTACACGCCCACATGCAGCCCAACAATATTACCAGACACTTAAACCCTTTCCAAACCTACCCCGAACGCAGTTGCGTTGACTCTGCAGGCCACGCAACCTAAGATGAACGCTCACCAACTGTTTTTTCGGAGGATTCGCCATGGCAATTCGTCGCGAAACGCACCTGCCCCGCAAAATATTTTGGTTTGGTTTGGCGCTACCGCTGTTCTTCGCAGGCTGCGGCCAACAAACCCCGCCGGATACGCGCGCCGCGGAAGAGACCACCTTGCGTTCTCTAAACGATCAGTGGTCCAAGACCGCTGGCGCCAAAGACCTCGAGGGCACCGTCTCCTATTACAGCGATGACGCTTCGGTTTTTCCGCCGAATGCTCCTCTGGCCTCCGGAAAGCAGGCCATCCACGCCGTTTGGGCGGATATGATCGCCTCTGCCAGTACTATCTCGTGGCAAACGGATAAGGTGGAAGTCGCCCGTTCCGGAGACCTCGCCTACCTCACCGGCACCTATCAGACCACTGCTAAAGATCCCAAAGCTCAGCCCGTTAATGAGACCGGAAAGTTCGTGGAAGTTTGGAAGAAACAAGCCGACGGCAAATGGAAGACTGTGGCAGACATTTTTAATTCGGACGTGCCCGTGCCGGCACCCGCTCCGCCTGCAGCCAAGAAACACGCGAAGTCCAAGCAGGGCGCCCACGCGAAACGCCGCCACGCCAAATCCAAAAAATACACCTGACACACAGGCGGTGGCGTCGTCAGGTAGCATCAGAATAGGCGCAACCGCAGCCTGAGGTGGCGGACCAAGGAGGCATTGGACATTCGTACATGCAAGTCGAAAATCCACGAGACGATGATCCATTAGAGCTCTATTTGCGTGAGATTGCTAAGATTCAGCCACTAAGCAGTAGCCAAACGATTGAACTTTTCCGTCAAATCTGGAACCGCCATCAACACGCCGAGCTTGCAATGAGAACTCTGGTAGAGGCAAGCCTCTATCTTGTGGTTGAAATTGCCGAACGATTCGTTTCGAGCGGACGCTCACTTCTTGACCTAATCGAATCGGGCAATGTCGGCCTCATCCGTGCTGTTGAATCCTTCCAGCCGGACTCCGCCGTCAGCTTTTCCGCCCACGCCGCCGCCTTGATCGAGTCGGCGATTTCTAAGTGTATGCTTGATTCCCAGCCAGCAGCGGAATAGCCGCTCTCTACGGCTGTTCGAGCGTAGCGCCGCTACCCGTCCGCTGCGCCACAATCTTCCGCACGTTCTGATACAACGCCCGCGCCTGGGGCACAGACTCCGCCGCTTTTTGCACCTGAGGGTCGGCGCTCAGCAGCACTTTGAAACCTTCCTGCTGCCCGAACGTGGACATAAATACTTCCTGCTTAATCTTGCGCTTGATCCAGTCCGAATTCTCGGCGATCTCCGGTTCGGTATAACGCATGTTCTTCGACGTCATGAACTCCCGGAAAGACTTCATCATGGCGTCGTCTACTTCAAAATCCTTGGTGATCGTCGGTTTGCTGCCCAGGAAGTGCCGCGTGAATCCGCCGATGCCCGTTTCCGCGCCAAACAAAATATCGTTGCGGAACAGATCCGTCTGGAACTTGTTTAGTTTGGGAGCAGCCACGATGATATCCGGAGTAATCCCGCCCCCGCCGGTCACTTGCCGGCCGCTGTCCGTCAATTTCAGCTCCGTCGGATGCTCAGGAACTTTGCGCTCGTAGTGATACTCGTACAGCGAGACCGATTTGTAATCACGCTGAATCAGCCGGCCACTAGGCGTGTAATAACGCGCGGTGGTCAGCGCTAGTCCCGTGTTTTCGCTTAAAGGCGTAACCGTCTGCACCAATCCCTTGCCGAACGTGGTCTCTCCCACAATCAATCCGCGATCGTGATCCTGCACTGCGCCGGAAACAATTTCCGTGGCCGATGCCGAATTGTTGTTCACCAGAATCACCAGGGGCACAGTGTCTCCGCGATTTCCGCGAATCGCATGGTAGGGATGATCTTGCGAGTTCCGCCCATGATGCGAAACGATCAGCTGCCCTTTATCCAGGAACATGTCGCTGACGGCCACCGCTTCATTCAATAGTCCGCCGGGGTTCCCGCGCATATCCAGAATCAGCCCGTCCAGTGACGGCGCATCCAACTCGCGCATGGCATCGGATATTTCTCTGTCAGTCGTTTCGTTGAACGGTCCAGGGAAGCGGATGTAGCCAATTCCCGGCTTGATGCGGAACGCCAGTTCCACCGAGCGCCGCGGAATCTCGTCGCGCGTCACGGTGAACACCAGTGGCTCAGAATAGCCTTCTCGAGACGTGGTGATTTTCACCACTGTCCCTTTGGGCCCCTTCAGCAAATCGGCAACTTCGCTGGTACTCAATCCCTCGGTAGATTTTTCGTCCACCTTCATGATGATGTCGCCCGGCCGGATGCCCGCCGTAAACGCCGGCGCTCCCACGTACGGTGCCATAACCATCGTGCGGTTGTCGCGCGGCGCCACCGTCATACCCACGCCGTAATACCGCCCGCGCTGATCTTCGCGCAGCAACGCAAACTGCTTCGCGTCAAAGAAATTAGAGTGCGGATCGAGCACCCGCAGCATGCCTGGAATCGCTCCGGCGTAGACGGACTTATCCACATCCACCGGCTCCGCGTAGTTTGCCTGCACCACGTCCAGGGCCCGCGTAAAGTCGCGCACGGAGGTCTGATAGTCATCAGCGTTGTTAGATGTGGCCGCGACGTTGGGTCCATACAAGCCCCCAAGTACAGCCGACAGAAGGAGCACTGCCACTACGAGGATCAGCCCGCGGCGTTCCGGTTTCATGCACACCTCGCCAAACGATTTAGCAACCTATTGTACCACGCCATAATCTCTAGTTTGACAGCGCTCGACATGCTTCCTATGATGCCTAAAGCACATAAAACGTCTACGCCAAGCCATGCTTAGCATTCCACACATGATCGTGGTCTTTATCGTTGTTCTTGTCGTATTCGGCCCGAACAAATTGCCCGAATTGGCCCGTGGCTTTGGCAAACTCATGGCGGAATTCCGCAAAGCCAGCGGCGATTTCAAGAGCGCCTTCGAACAGGAAATGCGGGAAATTGAACGCCAAGCCGTCGTGGCAGAGCGTAAGAAGGCCGCGGATGCCGCTGCGGCCGCCGCAGCCGCTGTGCCCGCGCAACCTACCACCCAGGCCACTCCCGCAGGGACGGAAACCGCTGTAGCAGGCCAAGTGGAAGATACCCGCGCCACGGAGGCTCAAGTGTCAGACGGTCCCACACCGGAATTGGTAGTTACTCCGGTCCCGGAGGCTATCGCCAGAGAGACCGCCGCGTACACTGCGGTCGATGCCGCCGATTCAAATTCCAACGGCAGCCAGAGCGCTGAATCAACTCCTGTGCGAACCCCCGACCACAGTCTTACCCATGACGCGCAAGACTGACCCCGGTGATGACCCCCAGCAACCCTCCTGACGACGCCATCGAAGTAGTTCCTGTCTCTACGGAACCGCAAGCCATCACGCCGGCTCCCGCGCCTATCGTCGAACCCGAAGAGTCCGGCGGCGCCATGACTTTTTTTGAACACCTCACCGAACTCCGCAAGCGGATCATCAACTCTCTGATAGCGCTGGTGATCGGTGCCTTCATCGGCGTCTACCTTTCAAAGTATTTAATCGACTGGGTTACGCGGCCAGTCGTGAAAGCGTTAAAAGACGCCGGACAAAATCCTCATCTCTTTTATACGCATCCTGCGGGATATCTGAATCTCTACCTCACGCTTGGCGTATATCTAGGCATCGTGTTGGCGGCGCCGTACGTCCTGTATCAGATTTGGTTGTTCGTCGCCCCCGCTCTGTATAAGCACGAACGCAGCGCCATCTCCGGATTCGTCGCCACCACTTTCTTTCTGTTTCTCGGCGGCATCGCCTTCGGTTATATGGTCGCCCTTCCGTACATGCTCAAGTTCCTGGTCAGTTTTCAGGGCACCGTCGGCCCCATCGAGCCCATGATCACCACCAACGACTATTTCGACTTGGTGTTGATGGTGCTGATGGGTTTCGGTATTGTTTTTGAATTGCCCATTCTCGTTTTCTTCCTCTCGCTTTTCGGTATCGTGACTCCTCAATTTTTGTGGGGCAATATTCGCTACGCGATAGCGATAATCTCCATCGTGGCCGCTGTGATCACTCCGAGCCCCGACGCCACCACCATGCTCATCTTCATGGCGCCCATGGTCGTGTTGTATCTGGTCAGCATTGGCGTCTCGGCCGCAGTTGTGCGGCGCCGCAAGAAACGCATGGCCGCCGAGCAAGCCACACCCGCATGAGCACCACAAACGAAGCGGTCCCGGCCGTTGTATCCGCTGTTGTAGTGGCGGGTCTTTTTATCCTGAGCTTCGAAGGGCAGACCCGCGTATTTGCGATTGTTGGCACGTCCTCCGACGCCCGCGATGCCGCGAACGCGCATCTTACCCACCGCAAGCAAAACCGCCGCGAAGGGAAGCCCCATGCGTAAGCTAACCCCGCTACTCGCCGCAGCCCTCCTAGTCCTGACCCTTGCCAGCGGCTGCAAATCGCAACCCGAAAGCACCTCTGCCAATGCCCCGACGCCCGCGGCCGCGCCGCAACCGATCGGCCCGCAACCCGACGACAACGCACCCTCACCCGATACCACCATGGGTTTCGACGGCCATCGCGCTCTCGAACAAGTCAAAAAGCAGGTCTCCTTTGGTCCTCGCCCAGCCGGCTCGCCAGCCCTGAAACAACTCCAGTCCTATCTGAAATCCGAACTCGCCAGCTACGGCTGCAAGTTTGACGTGGATGATTTCAACGTGGACACCCCCGCCGGCAACAAGCCCATGGAAAATATTCTGGTGAAAATTCCCGGAGAGAAACCCGGAATCATTCTGCTGGGCACGCACTACGATACAAAAATTCTCGAAGGTTTCGTCGGCGCGGACGATGGCGCGTCCAGCACCGCCGTAATGCTCGAAATCGCTCGCAACCTCTGCCCGCAACCACCCAGGCGCTACGCCGTCTGGATCGCGTTCTTCGACGGGGAAGAAGCCACCAAGTTCGAATGGTCCGACGCTGACAGCGTCTATGGCAGTCGTGAGATGACCGCGCGCCTCGCCAACTCCGGCGACCTGCCCAAGGTAAAGGCGTTTCTGTTGGCGGATTTGGTTGGCGGCAAAAACGCCCACTTCAAAAAAGATTCCAGCTCCACCCCGGCGTTGGTCGACCAAGTCTGGAAAATCGCCGCCGATCTGGGTTACTCCGACATTTTCATAAACGACTCGACAACCATCGGTGGCGACGACCATTTCCCCTTCACCAAACGCCACGTCCCTTCCGTCGATGTAATCGACCTGGATATCCAGACCGACGTCCCCTACTGGCACACTATCAACGACACCACAGACAAAATCTCCGCCAAGTCCCTTGCCATTACCGGCCACGTCTTCCTAGCCACCATAAAATCTTTCCAATCCAAATAGCTGGTGATGCCGAGGTGGTGGCACAGCCAATCCTGGCTGTGCGCTTTTGTCGATAACTTCCCACGCGACGCACTTGACCTTGTAGCGTTTAACTTTGTAGCGGCCGCCTTCTGTTGCCTTCGCACAGGGAGGCGGCCGCTGTTGAAATCTGCAGCTATCAACTCCCCGAGCCCTAGGTGCACACGGCGCACACCAATTCGCCGGATTCCCGCTTTTCCCTCGTCCCCACAAACAAAACCGAGTAGTATTCCCGCCGGGTAAGCCGTTAGAAAAATCTAACTGGGAGCATTCAATGAACCAATCGACCATGAAGCGGATCTTGTTAATCAGCCTTGCAGTTTGCGCAGCCTTCACGCTTGGCGCAGTCGTCTTCGCGCAGCAGCCACGCGTGGACGTCGGCGAACGCCACGGAAATATGCGCGCAGCCCAGGAACTTATCCAACAAGCCTGGCAGAAAGTGGACGAAGCACAGAAAGACAACAACTACAATTTGGGCGGCCACGCAGGCCGAGCCAAAGAACTTCTGTCACAAGCGAGCCAGCAGATAAAGGAAGCAGCCGAAGCCGCCAACCACCACTGAATCCTTCCGATCGCAAAAAACGCCCCACGCTCGCCTTGCGAGGTGGGGCGTTAATTTTTTGGCGCGCGGAAACGCACTCCGTCCGGCACTGTAAACCTAAGTCGTTTAGAATGCACACTTACGCAAAATTGGAAAATAACCCCTTTAGAATGCGCACTTACAAAAAATACCGGGGGTACCCCGCTGCCGTAAGTTATTTCTAATCAACAAACCGCACGTCAGCATTCTTGGAAACCACCGAATGTTTCTGGAACTTTTCATCGTCGCGATAGGGAAAATCCGAGCGGTAATGACTCCCGCGACTTTCTTCTCGAGCCAGCCCCGATCGCGCAATCACTGTTGCCAGAACGTGCAGGTTGCGCAACTCATGTTCCGTGCGCCCGGGATGTGCACTGTGTGGCAACTCCAACGTCCCAAAAAGCCGTAGCGCCTCCGCCAACTCTTTCCCGCCGCGCAGAATCCCAACCTTGTTCCACATGATGTCGCGGATCGTTTTCAGTGCCGCGGCGGCAGGCGTCATCTTCTGCGGCTTCGGCACCACCGGCACCAGATTCGCCGTCTCACCCGGCTTCGGGGCCGGACTCCCTGGCAAGCTCATCTTCGTCCGCTTGCTGACTGGCGCGTCCTTCATCATGGCGTCGCCGGATCGCGCGCCAAAAACCAAGCCCTCTAAAAGGGAATTACTAGCAAGGCGATTCGCGCCATGTACTCCGGTATCCGCGGTTTCACCCGCGCAATACAACCCTGGAACTGAAGTCCGTCCCGACAGGTCGGTCTTTACGCCGCCCATCATGTAGTGCGCTGCCGGGCAGACGGGCGCCATGTCCGACGCCAGATCAAGTCCGTAACTTGCACACGTGGCGTAGATCAGCGGAAAGCGATGCTTCAGAAACTCTGCATCTTTTTTGGTCATGTCCAGAAAAACGTAATCGCTTTGCGTGCGGTGCATTTCGCTGACGATCGCTCGCGCTACGATATCGCGGGGCGCCAGTTCCTGCGCTTCGTTGTAGCGCTTCATGAAGCGCTCTAAACCAATGTTGCGCAGGATTCCGCCTTCACCACGCAGAGCTTCAGACAGCAAGAAACGCGGCGCGCCTTTCACCGCCAAAGCGGTGGGGTGAAATTGCACAAACTCCATATCCGAAAGCACCGCTCCGGCTTCGTAGGCGATGGCCATGCCGTCGCCGGTAGCTACGTCAGGATTGGTGGTCTCGCGATAAATCTGTCCCAACCCGCCGGTGGCGAGGAGTACAGCGCCCGCGCGCACTTCGTGCAGCGAGCCGTCCGTCTCGTCAATGAAGCGCAGGCCCACGGCGCGTCCGGATTCAACAATCAATTCGGTGGTGAATGCGTGTGCGCGCAAATGCAAATTAGGAATTTTGTGCGCGCGGGCCAGCAGCGCGCGGCTGATTTCGCGTCCGGTAGAATCGCCATTCGCGTGCAGGATGCGCGAACGGCTGTGCGCCGCTTCGCGTGTAAACGCCAGTTTGGTGCCCGCGCGATCGAATTCCGTGCCCCACTCGATCAATTCCGTTATGTATTTCGGACCTTCTTCCACCAGCAGTGCCACCGCATCGTGCCGGCATAATCCGTCGCCGGCGTTGATGGTGTCTTGCTCGTGCAGGCCAATTTCATCTTCGTCGCTGAGCGCCACTGCGATGCCGCCTTGCGCCCAGGAAGTTGCGGAATCGCTTAGGTTGGACTTTGCCAGCACCAACACGTTGCCTTGCGCGCTAAGTCCAATCGCAGCGCGCAACCCGGCGACGCCGGAACCCACTACGACGTAATCCGCGCAATAAGTTTTCTGGGAGAGAGTCATGAACGCTCAGTCGGCTGTAGCACACATGGTAGCACGAAGAAAACTGATTCCCGGTGACGGTGCGGAAGGTTCCCCGGTGCCGCGCATGCAGTGGCGAGAGGGCTGTGCTACATTCAAAATGTTCCCGTGAAGAAAACCAAACGCATTTCTGTCACCTCGGCTGCTGGAAAATACGCGATCGTGTGCGGCCCCGGCGTGCTGCGCAGCACAGCGAGCGAGATTTCGCGGCTGGGCAAATTCTCCAGCGTGAATATCGTTTCTTCACCGAAAGTCTGGCGGGCGGTCGGCAAATTACTGCCCGCACGTTTTGATTCGTTTGGAGCGCGAACGATACATCTCTTTCATGATGCCGAGCAGGCGAAGACGTTGGAGAGTGTAGAGACGATTTCGCGGTCGCTGAGTCGCGCTGGAGCGGATCGCCAGGCGTTGCTCATAGCAGTCGGCGGAGGCATGGTCGGTGACGTGGCGGGATTTGCGGCGGCCTCATATCTCCGTGGGATAGCGCTCGTGCATGTGCCGACAACCTTGTTGGCGCAGGTAGACAGTGCCATTGGTGGCAAGACGGGCGTGAATCTGCCGGAAGGTAAGAATTTGGTTGGGGCGTTTTATTCGCCCCGGTTGGTGCTGAGCGATCCGCAGACGCTTCGCAGCTTGCCGAATCGCGAGTTTCGCGGAGGGGTTGCGGAAGTAATTAAATACGGCGTGATTTCCGACGCGAAGTTGTTTGGTTTTCTTGAAGCGAATATGGAACGGGTTTTGCGGCGTGATCCAGCGGCATTGGCGTACATTATTCCGCGCTGTGCGGAGATTAAGGCACGGGTGGTCAGCAGCGATGAACACGAGTCTGGCTTGCGCGAAATTCTGAATTTTGGGCATACGTTTGGTCATGCGCTGGAAAGCGTTACGAAGTATCGCGTGTTTCAGCACGGCGAAGCGGTGGCTTGGGGAATGATGGCTGCGGCGCTGCTGGGGTATGTTGCGGGGATTACTCCGGAAAAAGATGCGACGCGGATTATTTCATTGGT
Organism: uncultured Acidobacteriota bacterium; assembly: GCA_963786485.1. Lineage (GTDB taxonomy): Bacteria > Acidobacteriota > Terriglobia > Acidiferrales > UBA7541 > Acidiferrum. The sequence goes on along the minus strand of CAWAZN010000001.1, from coordinate 3,395 downwards.
GCGGCGGATGGGAGCGCTTCCGACGTGGCCTAATGCAGGCGCATCGAGATTGGTCTCCGCTATGCGAGCGGATAAGAAGACGCGGGGCGGGAAGATACGGTTTGTGTTGGCGCCGAGGATTGGGTTGGCGAAATCCTATGAAGATGTTTCTTCGAAATTGCTGGATGGAGTATTGCGGTTTGGCCCAGGTTTGTTGAGAACCTTAGGGAAGCCTTCTTGAGGATCTAGATCACTGCTCGGTTTGGGCTACGCAGCGCACAGACTGAAGTCTGTGCCACTAGAGGCGATGCGGGTTTGTAGCACAGACTTTAGTCTGTGTGACGAAGGTTGCTCCGTAGGGGCCGATCGCGCGAATAAATTATGGCAATGTCTGACGTCGATCTGCGAACAGAACCTGCAAGCGTTACTGGCACTGTGCCGGAAGGCGCGGTGAGCGAAGCGGATGCTTCCAACCGCGTGCGCGAGATGTTTGCACACATCGCCCCGCGCTACGACCTGCTGAATCATTTGCTATCGATGCAACTGGACCGGTGGTGGCGGGCGCGAGTGACGCGTCGGTTGGCGCCGATTTTGAATCGCGAAGAGGCCGTGGTGTTGGATCTTTGTTGCGGCACTGGCGATTTGGCGCTGTCTTTCGTGCGCTCGGGGAAGGCGCGAGTGATCGGTGCGGATTTTGCTCATCCGATGTTGGTCCGAGCGATAGAAAAAAGCGCACAGCAGACACAGGGAGGCGGTGGACGGCTCATACCATTTCTGGAAGCGGACGCGCTGGGGCTTCCGTTTGCGGATAATTCGTTCGATCTAGTGAGCACGGCGTTTGGGTTTCGCAATCTGGCGAATTATGAGAATGGCCTACGCGAGATTTATCGGGTGTTGAAACCTGGGGGCACGATCGCGATTCTGGAATTTACGGAGCCGCCGGACCATCTGCTGGGGCGCGCATATCGCTGGTATTTTTGCAACGTGTTGCCGCGGATTGGGCGGATGCTTTCGGGAGATGCCGAGGCTTATAAGTATTTGCCGAAGTCGGTTTCGTTATTCATGCGTCCGAAGCCCTTGATGGAGTTGATGTCAGCGGTGGGGTATACGAGGGTGGAGTTTACGACGTATACGTTTTGCACGGTGTGTTTGCACTTGGGGGGAAGGCCAAGGGATAAAAGACTTAACGCAGAGGGCGCTGAGTACGCAGAGGGCCGCAGAGAAAAGCAAAAGTAGAAAGGCAAAGACCAAAAAAACAAAACCGCCAATCGGGAGATTCATCCCGCGAAAATTGCGGGATGGAAAAGAGTAGGCGCTCCCAGAAGATTATTCGTCGAGGTTGGCGGCGCGTAGTTTGGCTAAAAGAGTCTTCGGGGAGACATCCAAAACTTCGGCGGCGCGGGTTTTGTTCCATTTACAGTCGCGGAGAGTGGATTCGAGCAGGGCGCGTTCTACGTGGGCGATGGCGCGTTGGGTTACCGCGTCGAGTGAGCCTTCCCAACTGAAATTTTCGGGTAGTAAGCCGACCGGGATTTGTGCGGCGTCCGGTTTGCTTGCGGGGAGCTGCAGGCCGTCGGCGTGGATGCTTAGGCCATCGGCGAGGATTACGGCCCGCTCCAGCGTGTTCTGCAGTTCGCGGACGTTACCGGGCCAGCGATAGTGCAGCAGGCGGTCTTTAGCGTCGCCGGCCAGTTCCAACCCTGGTTTGCCAAATTCGCGGCTGAACTTTTCCAGGAAATGATTCGCTAGTAGCAAGACGTCTTCGCCGCGTTCTCTTAATGGCGGAATGGTCATAGGCACGGCGGAGATGCGAAAATATAGATCTTCGCGGAAAAGTTTTTGCTCTACTAGTTTTTGTAGATCGCGATTCGTGGCTACCACGATGCGGACGTCGACTTCGATCGATTGCGTGCCGCCTACGCGCTCGAAACGGCGTTCTTCGAGAACGCGCAACAGTTTCGCTTGAATCGCCAGCGGCAAATCTCCCATTTCATCCAAAAATAAGGTGCCGCGATGCGCCAGATCCATTTTGCCGACTTTGCGCGTTGCAGCTCCCGTGAAAGCCCCGCGCTCGTGGCCGAAGAGTTCGTTTTCTACCAGCGTTTCTGGGATGGCGGCGCAATTGAGGGCAACGAAGGCCTGATCGCGGCGAGGTGAAAGCTGGTGGATGGCGCGAGCGAAGAGTTCCTTACCGGTGCCGCTTTCACCGAGGAGCAGCGCAGTGGAATCTGTGGCAGCGACGCGTTGGATTTGCTGGCTTACTTCGCGGATAGTTGGATGTTCGCCGACGATTCTGGGGAAGCCGTATCGGGTGGCGAACTCCTCGCGCAGGCACAGGTTTTCACGCAACAATTCCTGCTGGCGCGCCGCGCGCTGGACTAATAATTTCAGATGATCGAGATCCACAGGTTTTTGCAGGAAGTCGAACGCGCCTTCCTTCATGGCGGTGACAGCTTCTTCCACGGAGCCGAAGGCGGTTAGCAGGATTACCGGAATTGTAGCGTCGGCTTGTTTGGTTTCTCTCAGGACGTCGAGGCCGGAGGCGCCGGGCATTTTTAGATCGGTCACTACTACGAGATAGCGGCGGGCGCGGACTTTCTGGATAGCGGAGGTGCCGTCGGGGGCTTCGTCGACGAGGTAGCCGGCGCGCTCGAGAGCTTTACGCAACATGGCGCGCAGCTCGTTTTTGTCTTCGACTAGGAGGAGGGGGTCCACCTTTTGTTTTTAGCATGGAATGAGGGGTGGGTTGGGGATGGGGTTGGGGCCGTGTGCGGTGGTGGGAACGTGAGTGATTGGATGGCAACAAGACGCACAGCCAGGATTGCGTGTGCACGACGGGGAGCAACCAAGAACCACCGGGCCGCGCGGAGCGGTATCGAAGTAGATGAAGAGTCCGGGTGATGTTGCAAAAGGCGACCGCCTCAGAAGGCGGCCGCTACAAATGCGGATAAGGATTACGTGGTGCGAGTCGGGACGGGAGGCCGGACCCTTCGTCCCTCTGGGTAAACTAAAGTCCGGCACCTACAAAGGCGTCCAACCAAACGACCCGACGTTAGCGGCTTGTATTATTCGCGGGACCAGCCGGGGTCGCCACCGCTCTCGCGGAGGTCGTCTTCCAGATCGGAGAGGGCCTGCTTGGCCTTGTCGATTTCGTCTTTCTTGGCGGCGATCTTGGTGTCTTTTTCGTTGATATCTTTACGGCTGTAGCCTTCGGAAAGGGCTTTTTGCGGGTCGGGATAGTATTGGACCTGGGCTTTGTCTTGTTCGCGCTGCAGGACGTCTAATTCTTTTTCGAGGCGAGCGATTTGATCACGCTGGCCTCGGAATTTGTCGCGCCAGGTTTTTTCGTCGGATTTGCCGGGCTTAGCGGCAGGTGCGGCGTTGGGATCGGCTAGGAGCGCGCGTGCCGTCGGCGG